>NZ_FNCP01000034.1 GCF_900100785.1 Desulfosporosinus hippei DSM 8344
GTGTCAACTAATTCATCTGAACAATTTGGAGTCAATTATCAAGGAACGTTCGGGTTCGTTTTGTAACCTGAACCCTATATTTATCTTACAAGGAGAGAATATTATGGCTCAACAATTATTATTCACCTCAGTCATTGAGGGCGCAGCAAAACTACCGCTTGTTCGCATCGACCGTACCGAGTTCCTAACGAAGAACCTCAGCAAGCTGTATTTTGCGTAATTGTATAGGAACCCCCCTACCTCCATAAAAAATCATAACTCAATTTTTGATACATTTAAAAAATTAAAAGTCAGCAATAGTAAGTTTTCCTACGTTTGGGCTGTAAAAGGTTAAATAACAATTATTTTAGGAGCTTCGAAAGAGGCTCCTTATTTCGTTGGAGGAAAACATGTATATTCAGAAAATACCAGCCGAACAATTGAAAGCGGCAAAATACAATCCTCGCAAAGACCTGAAGATCGGCGACGTAGAGTATGAGAAAATCCGAAGGAGTATCGAAAATTTTTATAGGGAACTTCAATGGAGTAACCCAAACATAGCATGGCCAATATAATATATAAGCATATATATTTGGCAGAAATCAACAGCTTAGTCAGTAACGAGTTTATTTGATAAACGAAATTCTGGCATTATAACGACTTCAATACTCTCAGTAATTATATCGAGCAAATATTTAAGAAGATTAATATGTATTAACAAACAGTTTATACAAATATAACGTAGAGGAGTAGGGGAATGGCATCATTAACTACTGGACTGATCGAAAATACCCCGGTCACAGGTGTAAGACCAACATCAACGTTTACCGTAAAAATCACCAATGATGACTCAATTGCTGCTAGTGTTCAAATTGAAGGGTTTTTCGTGACAGGGACCACGAAAATGTTGTATGTCTTAGAATTATTAACTTTGGCTCCTGGTGAGGTAGCAGCAAGAATCTATTTTGCTCAGTTTGATGAGTTTGAATTTCAATTCCTCGCCAGCTCTGAGGCTGTTGAGATCTCTGCATGGGGGAAAGATGCATCTGGGAATTTGGTCGCAGCTCATCGTTTAGTACCTGCAGAACTTGATCCAATAAAGCCTAATGGAATCCCCGAAGAAATATCTATCAATCGAATTTATGTATCAAATTTTAATAGTAACGATGTTTCTGTCATTGATGGTGCAACTAATACGGTGATCGCTACCATTCCAGTTGGAGTTAATCCAGCAGGAGTTGATGTTAATCCATTAACCAATCGTATTTATGTAGCGAATGTAAATGGTAATAGTGTTTCTGTAATTGATGGAGTAACTAATACGGTGATTGCTACCGTTCCAGTCGTGGATGGACCAGGGGACGCAGGGGTAAATATAGCTACCAATGCCATTTATACAGCAAATTTTAATAGTAATGATGTTACCGTGATTAACGGGTTGAACAATACCGTGTTTGCTACCGTTATTCCTGCCGGAGGTAATCCCTTTCCAACTGGAATAGGAGTCAATCCATTAACTAATCGAATTTATGTAGCAAATTTTAATAGTGATATCGTTTCTGTAATTGATGGAGAAAACAATACAGTAATTACTAATATTCCGGTCCAAGTAAATCCATTCAGAGTAGGGGTTAATCCAGCTACTAACCGAATTTATGTATCAAATTTCACTAGTAATACTGTTTCCGTGATTGATGGAGTAACCAATACTGTGATTGATAACATTCCTGTCGGAACTACTCCGGCAGAAGTGGGAGTTAATTCGTTTACGAATGCTATTTACGTACCAAATCGAGATACGGATAATGTTTCCGTGATTAGCGGATTAACAAACACTGTGATTGATACTATTACTGTCGGAGATAATCCAAATGGAGTAGGAGCCAATTCATTAACTAATCGAATTTATGTAACAAATCAGGACGATAATACTGTTTCCGTAATTGACGGAGTAACCAATACGGTGATTGCTACCGTAACGGTAGGAATGCGTCCATTTTCAATAGGTGTCAATCCTTAGCAGGAGGCTCTGTAAAACGACCCACTAAATGTATATGTTGTGATTGGTAATATAGAGCAATAAATGAAGCAGGCCATTAGGCCTGTTTTTCTATTTTAGAGGAGTGATTAACAATATCATTTGAAGAACCGCATAATAAAAAAACAACCAACTTTGGTTGCATTAGATGGAGCTGGTGATGGGAATCGAACCCGCAAGCTGATTACGAATCAACTACTCTTCCAATCGAACTATAAGCTCGACGACAAGGTATTTATAGTAGATAAAGTGACATAAAAGAATGAGGAAAAGCTTGCTGGAAACCGAATGCTTATCTTTCGATGCCAGAGTGAGGTTAATGGCAAGTTGATACCTTAAGTTTGAGTTACAGACGTGCAAATGGTTTTATATAAAATATAGGGGAGTAAATATTTTTTCAACGAAAGGCCCCTGGCTTATGTTGTTACTACATGGAGCCATTAATGCCGACCTTTGGGCTGGCTTAATTACTGAGGAACAGGCAAGCTATCTGCGTGTAAAATATCTGGGCACAGGGGGGGCAGGATGGTATTAATAATTGATTTTACATTGTGTAAAGTAAATAAATTGAGAGCTTACGGTGGGGCAAATGGGAATAAAATCAATATTCTTTATGAGGGCAATAGCTATATGCTTAAATTCCCGCCTGTCCCAAGCCGCAATAAAACCATGAGTTACACCAACGGATGTATCAGTGAATATCTTGCCTCTATATCTTTGCATCCCTCGGATTCAAAACCCAGCAGACCCTGTTCGGTACCTATACTGATCCACGGGGGAAGGAAAAAGTGGTAGTGGCCACTATATGTTGCGTTGCGGTTATGGATAAAAAATTATGTGTTTCCTCGTAATTTTAGCGCGGGGAAGGAAGGGTCAAAAAACCTTAACAAATAGTTGCAATTGCGAACTATTACATGATACAATAGTTGCAAGAGGTGAATGTTATGAACTTTTCAGATCCTTCAATGCAGTTGCGGGAAATGATTAGACTACTGGAAAGAAAGCTGGGTGTTTTGGAGGACAATCAGTATTCGTGTTGCGGAATATCAATGGCACAGTGCCACGCTTTGGTTGAAATCGGTCGTATAAAAGATATTTCTTTAAACGAACTGGCTGAACAATTGAACCTTGAAAACAGTACTATGAGTCGGACGGTTAATAATTTAGTAACGAATGAATTGGTTAAACGAGAGATTGACCCGCAAGACAGGAGGTATGTAACAATTTCACTTTCTGAAAACGGGGATAAACTATTTAAAGGTATTGAAGAGGAAATGAATCAATATTTTAAGAAGGTATATAATTCAATTCCTGAAGATAAAAAACAGCAAGTACTTGAAAGCTTACAGATATTACTTGAAGCCGTAGGGATAAACGAACAATTAAGAAATTGAGTTATGGAAGGGAAGGTTTTCTTATGTTGTCTGTTTTATTGTTCATAATTCTATTTATTACAGCTATTGCTATCATGGAACTTCTTGGTACAGATAACAGAGAAAAAGTAATGAATGACTTTTGTAACATGGAATGCAAACAGAGTATTAAAAAGAAGTATAAGTTCTGTTGTTAGAAAGTAGGTTGTTATATGGGGAGTAAAGCTTATTTCGCAGAAGTAGCCAATCAATGGGATACAATGAGCCAAGGTTTCTTTTCTGATGCAGCAAGACAGAAAGCTTATAGTCTTGCCGCAGTTGAAGAAGGAAAATTAGCTGCAGATATAGGAACTGGAACTGGATATCTCGCAGAAGGTTTGATTCATAATGGTTTAAGGGTTATTGCAGTTGACTGTTCTGAAGCAATGCTAAATCAAATGAAACAAAAATTTGCAGATATTAATACTATTGATTACCGCCAGGGAGAAGCCGAAAAGTTGCCCATAGATAATGATACAGTAGACTATGCCATGGCTAATATGTATTTACATCATGTGGAAGACCCCTTTATAGCAATTAAAGAAATGGTACGTATCTTAAAGCCAGAAGGAAAGTTGGTTCTCACTGATTTAGATCAACACAATTTCGAATTTTTGAGAAAGGAACATCATGACCGATGGATGGGTTTTATGCGTGAAGATGTAAAACAATGGTTACTAAAAGCAGGTTTGAAGAACGTCTCTATTGACTGTGTAGGTGGAAATTGTTGCGCAAGTTCTAAACTTGGTTGTGATAACGCGAGTATAAGCATTTTTATTGCCTATGGCGAAAAGCAGCCAATAGAAAGATGTTAATCTCGTCTTTATCGTGAAGTTCAGGTACGATAATTACGCCGCTGTCCTTCCACTTCAGGAAATCTGCCATCGTCTTATAGGATTTGACAAAGCCGTCATACGTGCTTAAGTCCGTCCCGCCACCACACACCAGAAGAGCGCATTCTTTCACCTTCCAGGGCCTTTTGCCTATTAAAAATGCATAGAACTTGTCAATTGCAGGCTTTTAGGGCAAATGAAGCATCGCTTGAAGCGGTGCATTTTGCGTTTTATGGGTCTTTCGCTGCGATACTTAATAGGTATCCCTATGAGTAAGTGAAAAAATTGTATTAAAAAGGGACTTATAAAATCGTTTAATTTGCAAATAAATGTAAGTAGTAATTTTGTTGACATATAGTCTAATTAGACTATAATCAATATGGTAGTCTAATTGGACTATATGTCTTAAGATAAGTAATTGCTACTGATTTAGAGTAATTGCTTGGAATGGAGGGCATGATGATTAAATCTTTTTTGATGATAGGTCAATCTAATATGGCCGGTAGAGGCTTTTTGAATGATGTGCCCCTAATTATAAACGAACGTATCCAAATGTTGCGCAATGGCAGATGGCAAATGATGATAGAACCTGTAAACTATGATCGTCCTGTTTCCGGTGTAAGTTTGGCGGCATCATTTGCAGATGCATGGTGTTCAAAGTATCCGGAAGATACGATTGGCCTAATACCATGTGCCGAAGGAGGAAGCTCCCTAGATGACTGGTCTGTTGATGGCGAGCTTTTTCAGCATGCCGTCAGCGAAGCCAAATTTGCTATGAAGCATAGCACCTTGACAGGTATTTTGTGGCATCAAGGAGAAAGTGATAGTTCAGATGGCAAATACAAAGTGTATTATGACAAGTTATCGGTAATCGTACAAAACCTCAGAGATATCCTTAATGTTCCAGAAATACCCTTCATTATTGGCGGCTTAGGAGACTATTTAGGTAAAACAGGATTCGGGCAGTACTGCGTCGAGTATGATCGTATAAACGCTTGCTTACAAAAATTTGCTTTTGAGCAAGCACATTGTTATTTTGTGTCTGCGCAGGGGCTGACAGCGAATCCAGATGGTATTCATGTGAATTCATTATCTCAAAGATATTTTGGTCTGCGCTACTTTGAAGCCTTTGATAAAAAAACTCATGTTTTGGCACCACTAAGCCATGAAGTTGAGCTTTTGGATAGATTTATCGCTAGAATCCAAACACCAACTGAATTGATGTTTGTGAAACAAATGGAATTTGCACTTGGAAAAATTTCTTATGAAGAACTTATCAACGAATAGTGAGGATAGTTATGATTCCATTGCTGATTTTAGGACTATTAATACAAAATCCAGGATCAAACGGATACGAGCTCCTGGCACAAATGGATGAAAGACACTACAAATATATCGTAAATTTCACGAAGGGTTCATTTTACTATAATCTTCAGCAGCTAGAAGAAAAAAATTTAATACAGCAGGTTATTCAATCGGAACAAAGTCGGGAAAGTCACCATTATGTTATCACGGAAATTGGGAAAGCCGAGTTTGAAAAGTTGATGTACCAGTACGGTACAAAAACAGAGTATGTTAACCTGTCCTTTTATGCCGCGCTTTTATTTGCAAAGGAGTACAAAAGCGATAATATGATCAAGCTTATTAAAATACAAATTGAGCAGACTGAAGCAAAAATTCGATTATTAAAGGATGCCTTGGAAAGTGAACATCAACTCCCAATACATTTTAGAAAGATGTTAGAGAACTCGGTTTCGCACCATTTGGTAAATTTAGAATGGTTTACTTCGCTCTTAAAGGATGGGGATTGTCTATAATTTTTCAACCTACATGTAAACTAGCTCAAGCGTTAAATGTCCATTCTAATATTGAAAAAGAAATTAAAAGCAGGACGGCCAAAGCCGTCCTGTAAAGATTTTAAGTCATCTAATTATGATCATCTTTTACAAATTCCAATGACCCCAAGTAGCCAAAGGAAGCCCTATAGAAATGGGATAATTGAGTCGGTACATATTAGCACCACCGAAAAACTCTCCATGCAAAAATCACTTTCATTAATAGCACAGGTGAATGTTTGGCGCAAAATAAAGAGAAAATTCTATATATTCAGAACAGTAATTTTGAGGTATAATGATATAGGTACTCTGGAGAGAACATTTTAGAGAGGGGGGAATTGATAAATTTAGTGATTTACGCGGATTTATTCTAATATTACCTATTACCTATTACCTATTACCTATTACCTATTACCTAGTACGAGTACCTATTACCTCTTACAAGTTAAAATTAAGGAGGAAAAATTGATGAGTGTACAAGAAGTAAAAGTAGCTTATACAGGTGCAGATCCTACAGCCTTTGGAGTTATGGGTTTATCGTTGATATGTTTTGTGGCTTCATCTTCTAAATTAAGCTTTACTGATCCTAAAGCAACAGGTTTACTGGTTATTTGGGCTGCATTGTTGGGAGGGCTTGTTCAAATTATAGCTGCATTGATTGACTTTAAAAAGGGTAACGTATTTGGCGGCACAGTTTTAGGTGCTTATGGCTTTTTCTGGGTCGGAATGGCTTTTTCCTGGGCAACTTTGAATGGTATGTTAGGTGAAGGCATGAAAGCTGCAGCTGATCCTAAACAGTTGGGTGTCGTATTTGTTGGTTATCTTATTTTCTCTCTGTTTATTACGGTAGCTTCTTTCGAAACCAACGTTCCTTTTATTATAATATTACTTCTCATTGACGTTCTATTTATCACCCTTGCTTGCGTATCATTTAAATGGGGTCCTATCGCTTTGTATGCACAAATCGCTGGCTGGACAGAGTTTTTGATCTCCTTAGTTGGTTTCTATTCTGTCGGGGGAATATTTTTCAAGAACTTCTACGGTCGTGATATATTACCTATGGGCGCACCAATGGGTCTGATAAAAAAAGCTGCTCCTGCTCCAGCTCCTGTTGCTAGAACTAAAGGTGTCTAAGATAATTGCATCAAAATTTTAGTGTAAATAAAAAGATCGAGCATTGCTCGATCTTTTTAGCGGGTGGGAATCCCGCCAAAACAAGGTTTAGCTAACCAAATTGTAGCGAGTCAAAGCCACACGGCAAAGGTAAGGCGTAATATTCTTCATAGCTTTATTGATTGGGGGGCCTTCATTTTTATTGCCTTAGCTATGGCCCCTGTCAAGCCTATCCCAACAGCGGAAATAAGTACTATTTCGGAAGCTGGAATATCCCTGGACCATGGCATGATCATCAGATGAGAGCGCACACAGCTCACAGAATAATTGCTATCTCCTACAGTTACAAAACCTTTTATACGATAAGTATAGGGCGCAACGAAGTTCAGAAAACCCTGAAGTTCGTTGATCGTAACAGAAGGTAGTACCTTGATGATAAATGTCTGTGGCCTGTTTTCTGGGGTATTGGTGCAGTCTTGGCTCGCCGATTTTGAGGGCTGTAAATTCATCACTAATGTATTGATATTGATATTGCAGTAACTGGTAAAAAAGATAGGGGCATGGATATTGGCCTTACGTACTTCGGCCTGGATTTCGTCCTTAATTACGGGAGAAATCAGATCTTCTTTATTTACAAGAACAACCCCCGCCTGGGTCAACTGGTTCCCTACTGCCGGAAGAAGATCCTTCAATTCGAGAAAAGCTTCGCCGTCTAAAACACATATCGAACCTGAATAGTGGTACGGATGAACAGTGTATTTCTCGATTACCTCCAGAATCTGCTGCATGTTACCGGGATCCGCCAGTCCGGATGCTTCGATAAACAGATATTCGAAGTTTGGGGAGGACATATCGATAAGAGCCTTGATAAAGTTCTCCTTGATGCAGGAGCAGAATATTGAGCCGTTGGATAACTCACGCATAATAGTCCCGTCTTTTTCCAGCAAACGGGCATCGATATTGATTTCGCCGAATTCGTTGACGATAACCCCCACAGGGCTGTCCTTATAATAATGAAGCAAGCGCTCCATAAGCGTGGTTTTTCCCGTACCCAGAAAGCCTGTAAGCAGGATCAGTTGTGTCATAAAGCATCATTCTTTCTCTCTGACATTTTATCGGCACATTCTCATTTGTTGTGCTTAGCATTGTAGCGTTTGGTTATCTCAGCGATCAATTCATCTCCATCGGGAATGATGGAAATGTACACACTTTCCCCGTCAATGCACATAGTGGGAAGATTTTTCAGTCCCATTTTAGCAGTTCTGGCAATGTCTTCTTTGATAAAATACTTATATACAATATAGTCAGCCATATCTTTAATCTCATCAAAAATATCGGTGACACTTTTCACCATATAGGTGCAAGCGGCACATTGTTCCGGATCCAGCGTGAACAGTTCGATATAGACTTTATCCATGCCTGAGTAATTGGGAATCTCAATTTCAATCTGGTCAAAGTCGCTTGCGGAATAGTCGACAACCATGGCACGGGCCTCATCAGGATGATGGACAGCCAAAGCACAGGCAACTGTGTTTTCCAGAGGCACATCATAGGGCATATCACAGCCGGGACTGATTATAAGGTTGTGTTTGTTGTCGATGCTGTCCATCAAGTCCAGAACGCCCTTAATATTATCCTGTTGGGTACCAAAAAGCATGGTGGTTGTCAGGGGAATGTTACCACTCAGCGCAATGTTATACTGATCCGTAATCTCTTTGGCGGCAACCATATCGACGTTTTCGTCCACCGCCATGGAATCCGGATAGGTATCACACATCACTTTTATTTGATAAGAAGCATTCCCGCAGACAAAGAAGGAAGACTTTACGCCTTTTAGCCGGATATAATCAAAGACAGCTTTGAAGGGCTCGTGCATCAGACTTGCAAATGCCTTCGGAGAAATCTGGCTGACCAACGGGTCGACTACAGCGATCACATCCATGCCGGCCTCGATATATAAGTCGGCCATTTTCTGCGCATACTCGGCACAAAAGGACGTGAGCTGTACCACGTAATCAGGATCTTTTCTAATATCTTTAAAAAAGTCGCTGCCGCGCAGATGGGAGGCCAGTGTCAATGGTCCGCAGATCAAACCGTAAAGCGCGGTTTCATTGCCAATTTCTTCTTTCATCACGCGCATTGCTTCCAAGACAACGGGTATCCGTCCGGATTCCGGTGTCGGGAATTTGCATTTACAGGGAATCCCTTTTTCCTTGTCAAACAGGTGAGACACAACAGAGGGAGGGTTATAATCAGCCCACATAAGCTCACAACCAAGAATTTCGGCTTCTAGTTGCAAGTCAAAGGTAATTGGCATACCGTCCGGTTGATAAAGCTTGTATACTTCCCGCAGACTTTCGATCAATTTGGCGGAATCAGTTAAGACTTCTCTTCCTGAATACCCTTTTAGTTTTCCTGCATGGACACCCGCGAAAGGAATCCAGGGAAGCTGTCCGTTAGTATCCTCGTGATTCAACACCTTCATTAGCAATTCTTTACCCATTTTTGTATCCTCCTGACGTTTTGAAATGATTCATCCACCAAACCCCGGGTCAAATGCAAGGGCAATGTATACAAAGAGACGCTTCCGCTAAGCTGGTAAAGCGTCTTTGTCTTTGCTGTGATGAGTTACTTGTTGATTTTAAAGAAGTATAAATCATGGTCTAAAAATTGTGAAGCTACAATTTGAAAGGATTTTCAGGATACAATTTCTTCGGCGTTGAAATCGTCCAAATATAGCAAAGGGAATTGTATCCCGAAAAAATTCTGAAATTGTATCTTTGATGCTGAGGAACGGTATCTTATAATTTGCATATAGATTCGGCACATGAGACGGACGAGACGTAGTGCTAAGCAGACAATGGGGTCGCAAATACTTATGACTCCTTTTTTTGTTGTCAATTATCGCTTTTGGGAGAATTGATCGCTGTTAAACAATCTTGTGCCAAATCAATCATATCGTTAGCATGTCTGTAATGAGTCAGTATTCTAGGCAAAAGAAAGTTCTACCAAAGGAGGAGAAACACACTTGAGCGAAGAGATTTATGCTAAACTCAAAAAATCGATTGTGGAAATGGATACCGATTTAGCAGAAGAAGCAGCTAATGAGGCAATTGCAGCAGGCCTTGATCCGTTGGAGTGTATCAGCTCGGGGCTCTCGAAAGGCATGGCGGTTATGGGTGATTTGTTCGATGTAGGCGAAGCTTTTGTTCCTGATTTAATGATGGCTTCCGAGGCCTTCGAAACCGCAATCAATATTTTGACAAGTGCACTGTCTGTCGAGGAGAAACACAAATCTTCCAGTGGAAAAGTTATTATTCACACAGTGCAGGGCGATATTCACGATATTGGCAAGAACATAGTAAGTGTCATGTTGTCGGCAAACAACTTTGAAGTATTTGACCTTGGACGTGATGTGCCGGTTCCTTTAGTAATCAAAAAGGCTGAAGAATACGGTGTAGATCTTATCTGCGGTTCCGCTCTTATGACGACAACAATGGCGTCGATGAAGGAAATTATCAATACTCTCAAGGAAGACGGAATTCGTGATAAATACATCGTCATGTTCGGAGGCGCTCCCGTATCAGCAAAGTGGTGTAGTGAAATCGGAGCAGACGGTTACACCGATACTGCCGCAGAGGTAGCTGCCATGGCTAAAGACTTGATTGCCAAGAAAAGAGGTGCCTAATTAATGAAGGCCATAGGGAAAAACGTTACGGTGTTTGACGTATATGATCGGGCCAAGAGCGGGCCCAAAATGGAAGAAAAAGATTGGGATTTCAAATTAATACCGCAGACCGCCCGAAAATTGAAAGATAAGTACGGAATAAAGATGGACAAAAAAACAATTATTCCGGAGGACAAAGAACTTATCGACAAGCTGTTTAATGCAGGTTTGGAGATGCTGGTTGAGTGTGGAGTTTACTGCATGGATACCGGGCGGGTAATCAAGTACACAAAGGATGAGGTGCTTCATGCCATTAAAGCCGCACCGGACCATTTCACTTACGGTGAAGGCAAAGAGGCCATAAATGTGGTGCCAAGGAGTTATAATTCGCCGAAAGCTCCCGTTATTCAGGGTGGCCCAACAGGCTCTCCCTGTTCTGAGGAACTGTTCCTGGCAATCCATCAGTCCTATGCCCAAGAACGAATCATAGATGCGATGGTTGACGGTGTGCTGCAGACTGTCATGGGTAAGGACCCGTCCCCCGGTTCTCCCTGGGAGATACTGGCTGTACGATCAGAGGCTATACAAGTGCGCGAGGCACAGCTCAGAGCCGGACGCAAAGGCATGGGAACGTAGGGCAATGAGACATCATTAAGTGCCGCAGGGGTCATATCTGCTGACTTTGAAGGCGGCATGAGGCCATCTGATTCCCATGAGGTTTCTCAGCTGAATGAGCTCAAAATCGACGTAGGTGCGTTGGTTGTTGGAGCACATTACGCTACAGCTGGTGTAATCGTAATGGTAGAACAGATGCCTATCTTCGGCGGATACGCAGGTGGCCTGGAAGAGACCACCATCGTTGATGTCGCTACAACTTTAAACTCATTTGTAATGTTACAGGCCACCTGGCATCTGGATGGGCCGGTGCACGTGCGCTGGGGCATAACAACGACGAGAGAGGCTCTTGCCGTTGCTGGCCACGCAGCTCGTGCCATTGAAGAGAATACCCATCTGATCTTGGGAAATCAGTATTACACATTAGCAGGTCCCTGCACAGTCATGTGCTTACTGGAGACGGCAGCTCAGGCTATTACGGATACAGTCAGCGGACGAGAGATCTTGTCCGGTGTCGCTTCCGGTAAAGGAGTTGTCACCGATCTCTTTACAGCCATGGAAGCACGTTTCATGGGTGAGGTAGCCCATGCAGTTGCGGGAATGGATCTTCATGAAGTAAACATTCTGTTGGATAAACTTGTTTCCTTATATGAAAAGGATTATAAAACGGCACCTGAGGGGAAAACCTTCCAGGAATGCTATGATGTAAAGAAACTGGTTCCGACGGAGGAATATATCCAGGTTTACGATGAAGCTGTTAAAATTATGACTGATTTAGGCCTGACATATTGGAATGATTAATTTCAATCAGGCATAACTACTATTACTGTATTAATCTGTCGGCAGCCTGTGGATTTTACGCTTATTGACACAGAGTGGTCCTTAAGTTCGATCGGCGGACTGTTGGCAGATGACTATATGGAGGGTGGATCGTAGTGATCTTACGGACTCTAAATCCGTACAGCCGGGTGCGACTCCGGGACTCTTCGCCATAATGCATTTCGGTATATAGGTGTCTGAAAGTCTAAACATTCGGGTATGTCTCGTTGAAGTATGTTTAGCACTTGCGGATTCCTATATTTTTTTATTTCAAAAATGTATATCTAAATTCATACGTTTGGGGATGGTGCATATGTTATGTTCGCTTGTTTTTCTGCCTTTTGGCACAAGATTAAAGATACAGGAAAGAAAAAGTTAAGCAGGAGGCTTACGGAATGCTTGAAACAATACTCAGGAAATGCCATCAAGGAAATCAAATATCCTTCGAGGAAATTGTCTACCTATTGAGATGTCGGGATGAAAGTGAAATGGAACGGATTTTTGCGGCAGCAAGAAAGGTTCGGCAAGCCGTATTCGGGAATAAAGTCTTTCTCTATAGTTTCGTCTATTTTTCAACCTACTGTCAGAACAGCTGCACCTTTTGTTATTTCAGGAAAGAAAACTTGAATTCTCCTCGGTATCGCAAAACATTGCCGGAAGTGGTTAACATAGCTTTGGAATTAAAGAAGTCCGGAGTGCATTTGATTGATTTGACGACGGGAGACGATAGGTTTTATACAGAGCATCCGGAGAGACTGGCCTCAATTGTGAAAGCCGTAAAAGACGCAACCGGTCTGCCTATCATGGTATCACCGGGAGTGTTGGACGAGCAGGGTTTAGAGCTGATTGAGGGGGCGGGGGCCGATTGGTATGCGTTGTATCAGGAGACACATCAACGAACCTTGTTTGAACAGCTGCGGCAAGGGCAAAGTTACGAAAAACGGATGATTGCCAAAGGATATGCCCGAGATCTGGGGATGCTCATTGAGGAAGGCTTGCTGACCGGAATCGGTGACACGTTAGAGGACAGGGTTCATTCCTTCAGAGAAATGAAAAAACTGGGAGCAAGGCAAATAAGGACTATGACCTTTGTCCCGCAAGAAGGAGCACCCTTTGCAGGTGTGGGGAATCAGGGATATCAAAACGAACTGCTGAATATCGCAGTTATGAGGCTGCTATTTCCGGATGTATTGATCCCGGCATCCTTGGATGTAGAAGGCTTGGGCGGCCTTGAAAAGCGACTGATGGCTGGGGCAAACATCGTGACCTCTATCATTCCGCCGAGGCAGGGGTTCGCGGGGGTGGCAAACTGTAAAAATGACATTGATGAGGGCTTCCGTACGGTAGCGGGGATTCAGAATACATTGAAGAAATGTAATTTAGAGAATGCCACGGCCCAGGAATATAGCCGTTGGGTTGCAGACAGAAGAACTATTGATAAGCCTGCCGCCAGAAAATGTGCAGGGGATTATATTCGCGGTTAAGGTGGGGATTTCATGATAAAGATACTGGTCATCGGTGCAAAATTGCAAGGAGTTGAGGGGATATATCTGGCCAAAAAGGCCGGGTATCAGGTTACGGCTTTGGATCACAATGGGGATGCTCCCGGCAGAGACCTGGCAGACGAATTCATCAAAGCGGAGGTCTTTGATGAAGAAGAGCTGCTCCCGCTGTTTTTGAAAGCGGATGTCGTGCTGCCGGCAATCGAGGATCATGAAGTCATTACCAAAGTGGAGGAGTACGGACGGAAAACGGGCACTAGAATCATGTTTGATGTTAATGCCTACAATATTTCCCGTTCCAAACATCTCTCCCTTGAACTTTTTCAAAAAAACCGACTGCCGATACCCGCAATATACCCAGATTGTGGATTCCCTGTTATTTTGAAGCCGGACGAGGAAAGTGGCAGCAAGCATGTAAAGAAGGCTTATTGTCGTCACGAGGTAGAAGAATACCTGGAAACCCATAAAAACATTGATACTGTCATTCAGGAATATGTGGAGGGTGCCTCTTATTCTCTGGAAGTGATCGGGGACGGGAAACGTTTTTATTTTCCTCAGATTACAGAAGTTATAGTAGACGAGGACTATGACTGCAAACGAATCGTTGCTCCTGCCAATCTGGCAGGGCAGGAAAAGCAAGAGATGCTGGAGATCGGTCAAAGGCTTGCGGAAATTCTGAAAATTAAGGGCATCTTCGACATTGAAGTGATCAGCCAGGCGGGAAAACTGAAAATACTAGAAATCGATGCCAGGCTGCCAAGCCAGACCCCGATCAGCGTATATCATTCAACGGGGATGAATATGGTGGAAATGATGACCGCGCTGGCATTAGGAAACCCCGAGAGCATCCGGATTCTTCCGGCAAAACAGGTTTGTCTGTACCAGCAGATACAGGTTTGTGACGGAATAATTAAAGTCACAGGAGAACATATCATTGGCTCTTGCCGCCAATTGAAGGTTCGCAAACAATTCTTTGGCTGCACAGAAGCCATCACCGACTATGAAGAAGGCAGCAGGGACTGGAAAGGAATTATTATCGTTACCGGGGAAACCGAACAGCAAGCCCAGGAAACATTTCTTAAGTTTATTCAACAATTGAAGAAAGAGTTGGGAATCGAGGACTGGGAGTATATTGAATGATGAAAGGAGTTCGGAGGTATGTCGAGACTGCTGGAATCTGATATTGATTTGATTGAAACACAACTTCAGGATTATGAAGATCTGTTTATCAGACAAACAGGCTGTACCATGGAGGAAATTGCTCAAAAAGCGGTGGGTTTAAGGGAAAATACAAAGAGAGTCAAGACCGCAGTCATTTCCGTTACGAGCGGACTGGGCATGATCACCGGATACTCACAAGCGGTGGGAGCCATTCTTCGTCATCTCCGAGTGGAAACCTTGATTGCGGAGAAAACCGACGTTGCCGGTCTCCAACAAGCCTATCTGTCACAATGCGGAATCGCATTTCTGGCCGACGATTACGTGTGCGCGGCCTTGGGGATTGGGAGTGCCGTGCACTCCGACAATAGCTGGTCTACGGGAAGGGGCTTTGCAGCGGCAATCATCGAGGCTATGAGGAAACAGGGGATAAATCCGCTGCAGGAACGGGTGCTGATAATCGGAGCCGGCCCGGTGGGAGAAGCAGCGGCCCATTACATCGCAGAACAACAGGGGATACCGGTGATCTGCGATTTGGACGATAACAAAGCGGCTTCCTTGGCCGCAACTTTAGATCAATCCGCCTGGGTTTCTTCGCCGGCTCCAATCCGGCAGTTTACCTATATCATCGATGCCGGTACTACGGGGGATTTTATTACGGAAGAAGACGTCACCGAAAAAACAATCATTGCGGCACCAGGTATGCCCTGCGGAGCGACGGCTGCAGCCAGAGAAAAAGCCATGGTAATCCATAATCCCTTGGAGATTGGCATCATAACCATGTATTTTGATTGTATGAAACAGTTAGAGGATTAAGATATGGATCAAAAGATAAAGGAAGCTAAAAAACAAAAAGTCGTAAGGTATATCTTCAAAAATCAGAGGCTATTCCTCTTGATCAATAAGGTCAAACTATGGCCGTCCCGGTCCGGAATGCTTCACGGCGTAAAATCAATAGAAAACAGAAGTAAAACCATGGTGGTAACAACACACTGTGGAGAATCCTTTGTCGTGTGGGATTCGAAAAATTGCCGGAGCGCAAGATGGCTGCGCAATCGTTGGTATAAAAATCCCTGTAAAAAGTGCAAGATTCCGGAATGGAAACTCATGAAATATTCCCAGACGGTATTTACGGATGCCAGAAGATAGGTGAGGGTATGAGTATAGAATTTACGGAAATTCAAAAAAACCGATTGACGGAGAAGGTAGGTATGAAAAACCATATAATTTCTTTAGATAAGGATCAAGGAAAGGAAATCGCCGAAAAGAATTTTAAAGACATGTGCGGGTATAACAGGGGAAAACCTGTACCCCAGAAAATAATTGACAGATCATTAAGAAGTTTGAATGATGTGTACCATCAGCTGGAAATTAAGGCCCTGATCTCAGAATACGAAAAAACTTGTGTTGATGGAATAAATATGCTGCTGGACGGAAAGCTTTTTATTTGCAATGCGCTTGCTCAGATTCCCAGCGAGGAAATTGAGGGAATATACATCTACCTGTTAACAGTTGGAGAACTAGGTTTGAGCGAAGCCAGTATTCTGAATCAAGTTTACTATGATATGTGGCAAAACGCTTATATGGACGCCGGGCAAGAAATATTAAGACAATATTTGCAGGGATTAAGTTGCAATACAGACAGATATGTTTCAGATAATTTTGGACCGGGATTTTTCGGTATGGATGTATCACAGTTGGAACAATTTTTTGCCATATTGGATGGCGAGAAAATCAGTTTAAAATTGCTCGACAGTGGTTTTATGTCGCCCACAAAGAGTTATGCTGGGTTCTTTCTGGTCACAAACAGCCGACAAAACTTCGTCGGAAATGATTGCGAGAACTGCTTATCCTCAGGAAAAACCTGTATGTACTGTAAGGCGGGAAGAAAGCTGGCAAAATACAATATTCAATAGTTCAAAACTATTGACAAGGGAAAAATCCTCATATATTGTGATGGTAAGTTAATTGAAGAAATGCATCGTGCTTTATGAATGACTTATTCGTAAGATATTTTCTCTGAGCAACGGCGCTCTTCCTGGGTAGGCTTAACCTATTCCTAGAAGAGCGTTATTTTTTTTATATCCGGAATGGGAAAGAGGGGGATTTCCATGCTCTTGCTGGATAAGAATGGACCGTTTTTGTATGAACAATTATTTGAGACGTTACGGCAGAGTATTATACAAAGTGATCTCAAAACAAACGACGCTCTTAAGCCGATTCGGGTATTGTCGGAAGAACTGCACATCAGCATCAATACCGTGAGCAGGGCATATCAGCAGCTACTGGCGGAAGGATATATCCGGTCGGTTCAGGGAAGCGGCTATTATGTGGAGAACTTGTTAACTTTACCGAGATCGAGCGTGTTATATAGAGAGGGACAAAAAGAGGTAGTACGAGAGTCTATTCTTCCGCTGAAGTATGATTTCAATTATGAGAGCATTGAGTCAAGTTTTTTTCCCTGGACGAAGTGGAGAAAGTATATGCAGGACGCAATGTTGGAGGAATCCTGTTCCGCGAAAATCACCTACGAATGCAACAAAGGAAATGTAGAATTACGGAAAAGTCTGTGCGATTACATCAATAACAGCCGGGGGGTAAAATGCAGTTGGGAGCAAATCGTCATTTCCGCCGGCACACAATATGCTATGGATATTATTACCGATATATTGCACGAGAAAGTATATACGATAGGTGTGGAAGATCCCAGCTTTATTGGAATGCAAAGAATAGTTACTAATAAAGGATACTCCATCAAATCCCTTTCCATGACCGATCTGGGAATCGATATTGATGTCCTAGAAAACTCCATGTGTGATCTACTTTACTTAACGCCATCCCATCAATTTCCTACCGGAGTCACTACATCCTTGACAAAACGTTTACAGATTTTAGAATGGGCGCAAAAAAATCGGGCCTATATTATTGAAAATGATTATGACAATGAATTTTTATATGGAGAAAAACCCCTTCCCTCTATTCAGTCTTTGAGCACTGGGCAGAATGTGATTTATTTGAGCACCTTATCGAAGGTTCTCTCCCCATCTCTTCGGTGTGCGTATTTTGTCCTGCCATACAAACTAATGGAAATATATGAAGATAGATACAAGTATTATTATTCGGCGCTTCCGACTTATAATCAGAAGGCATTGGCCTATTTTATCAGAGATGGACATCTCGAAAGACATGTACGCAAGATGTCGCTGTCCAACAGAAGAAAATACGGAATATTTAACCGGGTGATAAAAGAACATCTGGCAGGTATCGTTAAGATTTTCCCAGCGCCGGCAGGTACTCATACCTTAATACAAATTCCGGGATGCACGAGTCAAGAAGGTTTGATCACGAAGATGAGATTAAGAGGCTTTGGAATTTATGGGACGAAAGTCTATTGGCGGAACCAGCAAAAAGCACCGGAAAACATCTTCCTCTTTGGGTTTAATTCTATACCAGAAGAAGATCTAGAAGGAGCTTGCATCGAGTTTGCTTGTGCATTGAAGGAAGTTATTGAAACTTTTCGCGCGGTAACTAGTAATGAGGGCAACACTGTGTAGTGATACTCAACTACCGGAACATATTCAGTAATTAGCTAATTTTTACTGTAGTTATTTGGGCATGCCTAAAGTTGACCTGGGATAAGTATTGAATAAATAAGGTAAGATCGTTTTGGACGGTCTGGCCTTTTTTGTCTTTCTCGGATTATTTCATAGACTTGGCTTGGCGGTTACTATTAAAATTAATCTTTTAAACAAATGCACGTAAAGACCGGATAGTAGATATAATCCAAATATTAGAAGTAGGTATATCATTTATTAACAGCATGATTGAGCATTTGTATTTCTGAGTTATATCAAGTTAGTGTATAGTTAGAATATACATAATATACAGAATATATAGAATTCACCAACATCAATTAGATAGCGGTGATTCAATTGACAAAATAGTAAGCTCTCCATTCTTGTATAAAATATTATATAAAGGAGTGAAAGTGAGTGGCTAAAAGAAATATAATGATTGGTGTAACCACTTTTGAATCCGAGAACATGCCTGAGCTATTTATTGGTAAATACACTCTTGGAGTAGAGGGGGTTAGCGACCTGTTCAGAGAAATGTCTAAGGAATGGGAAGATGAGCACAAAAACTATACGAACGATATAAATGCGGCAATTCCCAGTAAATGCAACATGCAGATAGCCATAGCATCTGGCATGCCATGTAAATGTGTTTCGTTAGAGGCTCTGAGCATCTTAATGAGAGTAGGCAGAAAGCCTGTGCTAAGGTCACTAGCAATGGAAAGCGGAATTCCCCATGTTATTCAACAGGTAAACAATAAAGTATTGTTTCGGTACACTTTACTACTTTTCGATACGCTGGAATCTGCACTTAAGATGGCTAAATTATTTGTTGACACTGCTAACAAAAAATCAAGTATTCTCGATAGGTGCTCATATGAAGCAGTTGGACTTATGTAACAAGATACGATTGGTAATGGCAAATTGATGACAAAGACGTCTAGGGGTTAACAGGTAAGGCGGTATCTGTTTGGTTTCTACTTGAAAAATGGACCTGGAGATTTTGGAATGAGTGATATCCCTATTGGTAAATATCGATTTATGCAGGAAATATTTGCATGGAGCGAGAATTATGGAATTATTGCTGAAGGTTAACTCCGAAACATCGGGGGGCTTATTGGTATGTCTGAAATAGGTTAATAAAAAGAATATTTCTTTTCAACACAAAAGGAATATTCTTTTTATTGTCACAAGGCACGTTGGCGTTAATTCGATGTAAGTTTTTAGCTACATTTTTATGTCACAGAGACAGGTCACGTTGAGTGTTGCGTTTTGATAGAGAGGGAATAGCCTGATATCAAGCGGGTCCGGCGTTTTCAAGAGAATATTGCAGTGTGTTGTATGTTCCTGTGGGGGAGAGTTTCACGGGAATTTTTATTTAAGGGGGTCTTACTTTTACTCAAAAGTATACAATTTCGCGTAAAGGAAGAGAATTTTGCGTATTTAAGAAAATTGGGAAAAGACCCCCTCTTAATATATCTGGCGTTGAGAAAATAGCTTGCCTCAAAAGAAACACAATTGACCTCTTGTATCTGTTGGTTGTGCAATCCGGCTGTATCTGCCGCTTGGCACGGACAAAAGAAAGAGCGTCTCCGCTTAGAGAAGACGCCCCTTTATATATCGGAATCGGTTAGCTTCAAGGTTACAAATATAACTGTTACATTTAGGATAGAGAAGAAGATTTTATTTTTTTGTTAGAGATAGTCACATCTTAATCCATCCGTAAAGCTTCAATCGGGTTCAGGCAGGATGCCCGGTAGGCCGGGAAAATTCCGAATACCAGCCCGATGACTGCAGCAAATCCGAAAGCAATCCCCACTATATTAAGAGAGTAAGTGAAGGTATAGCCTAAAAGTTCGGCTGCGCTGCCAACCCCTAACCCAAGCAAAATTCCGGTGATTCCGCCCAGGAGACAGAGGATCAGGGCCTCGATAAGAAATTGAACCAGAATATTGCTTTTGCGTGCGCCCAGGGATTTTCTGATGCCGATTTCTTTTGTTCGCTCGGTGACCGAAACCAGCATGACATTCATGACGCCGATGCCCCCGACGAGCAGCGAAATACTGGCGATTCCGGCTAAGAGAAGAATCAGGGTGTCTTGAACGCTGCTCATGGTGTCCAGCATGGACTGCTGGGTGGTGACGCTGATCTCGTCACTGGAAGCGTCCAGCGTGGTTTTCAGATAATTCTCGGTCGCCAGCTGGGTGAAATTGACCGCATCTTCATTCTCGGTTTGAACATACAGTGATTTGATATCACCGCTTCCCGCAAGAGATTGGGCGGTGGTAACCGGCATCAGCACCATACTGTCGGCGTTGGTCCCCATTGAGGAACCCTGTTCCGTCAAGGTTCCGATGACCGTATAATTGTCCCCGCCGATTTTAATTGTCTGGTCAACCGGGTTTTCATTGTTAAATAAGTCCTGGCTGACGTCGGCGCCGATGATACAGACCTTGCTCTGATTATCCAGGTCGATGAAGGATATCTCACGGCCTGCGGACAGGGTATAATTCCTGACGTCCAGGTAATTCCCATCAACCCCGAGGACGGAGAGCATACTGCCTGTCGAAGCACCTTTAGAGACGGTGGCACTGACATTGGCAAAGGGAGCGGCTTGCTTGATACCCGACAGTTCAGACAGTTCACTCACCTCGTCCAAGGTTAAACCCTGATCGGTGTTAACGGAGACGGTCAGAATATCCGTTCCCAGAGAGGCCACTTCGGAAGTGATGTTCGTGGTTGCTCCCGTTCCGATGCCCACCAACACAATGACCGAGGAAATTCCGATGATGAGGCCAAGCATGGTGAGCGCGGAGCGCAGTTTGTTACTCCTGATGTTTTTCAATGCCAGTCTGATGGTCCGCATTATTTTCATTTCTTATAACCTCGGTTCCTCAGAAATTTGTCCGTCGATAATACAGATCTGCCGGTTGGCCTGCTGGGCGATATTGTTATCGTGGGTAATCAGAATAATCGTTTGCCCTTGGGCGTTGAGTTCTTTAAGCAGGCAAATGATCTCCCGTCCTGTTTTCTGGTCAAGGGCGCCGGTGGGTTCATCGGCTAGGATAATCTGGGGTTCGCAGGATAAGGCCCGGGCAATGGCCACGCGCTGCTGCTGCCCGCCCGAAAGCTCTTTGGGGGTATGCTTCCCTCTGTCTTGTAAGCCGACTCTTTCCAGATAGGCAGACGCTAAGCGTTTGGATTCTCCGGCCGACACCCCCTTGTACATCATAGGCACTTCGACATTTTCCAAGGCATTCAGCTTGGACAGGAGATTAAAGTTCTGAAAGACAAAGCCGATTTTCGTATTCCTGATTTGGGCAAGATCGTTATCTGAAGAATTATTGATATCGATACCGTCCAGAAAATATTCCCCTTCGTCAGGGACATCCAGACAGCCCAGCATGTTCATCAGCGTAGATTTACCGGATCCGGACGGACCGACGATGGCGACAAATTCACCTTTGCCGATCTGAAAATGGATCTGGTCCAGAGCCTTGACTTCGGTATCTCCGATCATATAGGTCTTGGATACATTTTTCATTTCAATCATGCGTTCGTCACTCCTCTCGGTAGATTAAGGGGATTTTAGGATTCTGGGATTCTGGTTGACATACTACTGGGCTTGGTTTGCTCTGGAGGGTTGATTGCCACTGTTGCCGCTGCGCTCCGGCATATTTTCCCCCATACCCTGCATACCCGTGCCGCCGCTGCCAAAGCCGCCGAATCCGCCTGCATTTCCTGAGGCAGCACTGGTCTTCACCGTATATTGGATAGTATCGCCGGCAACCACGCCGCTGGTAATCTGCACATAGGCATCATTGGCCAGGCCAAGTTTAACGGAAACAGCACTTGTGGTACCGTCGCTCTTGACGACAGTCACGACGGCTTTGTCACCGGAACCGCTGACCGCTTCAATGGGCACAGCTACAGCACTTGTCACGCTGGCAGTAACAATTTCAACATCAGTTGACATCCCAATTTTCACATTCTCCGTCTTATCCAGGGTGATGGTTACGGTAAAGGTGGAGCTGCCGTTGGCATAGGTTCCAGTTTCACTGATTTTGCTCACTTTTCCGGTATACGTCGTATCAGTCAGGGCGTTAATGGTGATCTCCGCCGCCTGGTCAATTTTTAGGTTCTGGAGATCGGTTTCATTTACGGAGAGCTGGGTAACCAGGGTATCAGTACTCTGAATGGTGATGGTGTCGTCGGCGGCAGCATTGCCGGAATTCGACCCGTTGCCTGTACTGCTTGCGCTGCTGTCTGAGATGGCTATGGTTCCCACTACACCGTTACACGTGGAATCCAATTCCGTCCCATTGGTATAAGTGACTAAAGCTTGGCCTGTTTTTACGGCCTCTCCCACTGCAACCAGAACTTCGTCCACCGTCTTATCTTCGTCGAGGGTCAGCGTCTCTTCGTCGCCGGTTACGATTTGACCCGAACCGGAAATCACTTTGCGGATATCCTGAGTTCCCACCGTAACCGTTCGGGTCTCGCCCGCGCTCGGGTCTATTTTGTTAGTATTTTGAGCGTTGAGATAACGGGGAACGGCTATGGCTCCCGCCAGGGCCAGGAGAAGAATGGTGCTTAAGATAACCAGTGTCTTTTTCTTACTTTTTCTTGGTGAACTCTGTAAACTCATAAAAAATTGCCCCTTTCATTTTCGCTTGCTGCGATGTTGACAAGGGCAATTATACGGAAGAAGTCTTAAACAATTATAAAGCGAGTATTAAAATAACCATAAAAACGATAGTTAAATAATGGAAATCTTTTATCTACCGAAGACTCGATGCTCAACGTTAGTTGAACGAGTTCACTTCGGAAGTTTGACAATAAAGACTGAACCTTTTGGTTGGTTTGGCTTTACTTTAATAACGCCGTTATGTTTGTCTACAATCCAAGCAGCGATAGATAAACCCAAGCCCGTTCCGTTTCTGTCGTGGGCCCTGGCCCTGTCTTCCCGGTAAAAACGGTCGAAGATCTTCTCCCGGGCTGCCTCACTGATGCCAATCCCCGTGTCGGCCACGTTAAGATAGGCCTTATTCTCTTTCAATTCGGTTTGCACCATAATCCGGTCTGACGGACCGGTATACTTCAGGGCGTTGTCGAAAAGGATGACCAGCAATTGGTGGATCCGGCTCTTATCGGCCCGGATATTGCCCGGGTAGTTCAGATCCAGCTGAAAGTCCTTCTGCTGGCTTTCAGCGAGTTCAAGGTAGGGTTCGCTGACCTGTTTGACCAGCATGTCCAGCGAAAAAAGTTGCGGGGACAACTCTGTCATGGTGCCGTCCGAGCGGGCCAGGGTCAGCATATCGGTTACCAGCCTGGACAGCCGAGAAATCTCGTTTAAAACCATGGCCAAGGTTTCGGAATGACTAATGATTTTTTGTTCAGGCGCAATCAACAGGTTTTCCAGGGAATTTTGGATGATGGTCAGGGGGGTTCGCAGTTCATGCGAGACGTTTTCCACGAATTCCACCTGCTTTTGCCATGCTTTTTTAACCGGCCTCATCGCCTTTTGAGATAAAATATAGCTGGCCAAGATGGATAAAGCGGTGAATAAGACGATGGAGACCGCTATAATATAAGACATTTGCTGCACTAAAGCGTTTTCGCTGTCCGCGTTAATCAGCAGCTGCAGATACATCTTTTCGTTCTTTGAAGTTTGCAGGAAAACTAGCAGACTCCGGAAATCGTACTGGTTTTGGATTTTTAAAGAAACTATTTTATTCAGTTCTTCTTGGTTAAAAGACAAGAATTGCAGGTACTGTGTATAATAAACATCGTTGACACTGCCGAAGTTAATGATCCGGCCTTCCAGGTCCCTCAAGATGGGGATTACTCTCGGGCTCCTGGGGTCAATTAAATTATCGCCGCTCGGCCTGTTTTCCGGCGTGGGCTTTTGCACCGAGTCAATGGTCTGGTTTTGCAATAGATTTTCCATCGTCTTCTGTGACACGGTCAGCTCACTATCCAGCTTGGAATAGAGGGAAAGCCGCACCTGATTGAAAACGATCAAACCGAACGCGGTAAAGATAAGCGCAAAGGCCACCAAGTTATAGAGCATATTTTTTAACTGTTGTTTGCGGATAATATTCGGTTCACTCATCGGCATCCCCGTTGTCTGTCATCATATATCCCAGTCCCCGGATCGTTTTGATGTATTTATCATAGCCGCATTTTTGCAGGTTTTTGCGGATGTTGCTGGTATAGACATCCACAACGGTCAGCGTGGTATCCGAATCAAACCCCCAAATCCTGTCGAAAATCTGCTTCTTCAGCACTATGCTGTTTTTGTTACGGACCAGGTATTCCAGGACATCAAACTGCTTCCCGGCAAACGATAATTCCTCTTGACCGATTGAGGCCTTTCGGTTGCTTAGATTTAAAGTGAGGTCGCGAAAGCTGAGGGTATTTTCTTTTAAAGCGCCCCCGGAGCGCCGGATCAGTGACTCTAGTCTCACCAGCAGTTCCTGGCGGTAAAAGGGCTTGACCAGGTAATCATCCGCTCCCAGCTTAAAGCCCTTCACCTTATCATCGATACTGTCTTTGGCCGTCAGCAAGAGGACCGGCGTGGAAACACTTTTTTCCTTTAGCTCAGACAGAACCTGGTAGCCATCCATTTTGGGCATCATGACATCAAGAATGATAACGTCATAAATATCCTGTTCTGCCAAATACAGGCCTTCCTCGCCGTCAAAAGCCTGGTCATAGTCAAACACACTGCCCAGACTCCCACATATAGTATTGGATAGAACGCGGTCGTCTTCGACAACAAGTACGCGCATAGGCTATTTCTCCCGCACCGATATTAAACCGGCTACTTTGCTTTCAAAATGTTTTGTATAGCATGCGCGGTTGAGTGGAAATTATTCTCATTGGTATTCGAATTGAAGGGACAATTCTGGTCGGCCGTTAGCACTTTAGCATCAACCATAGTCAAACCATTGATTTCGATGTATATTTACCGACTTCAAAAGTGTGGATACTTGCATTGTTAATAGTAGCCATATTCCTCTATAAAGCTGCTATTGTTGTTCCTATACAAAGTAAACTGCATCGAAAGGGCTTAAGCTCTTTCTTAACCAGTGTTTAAACAGGGCTGACTGGTTAGCCGGGGCTGCTACTTAGTGTTATTTCGAATACGGCTCCTGTTTGACCGTTACCTGCCCGGATGCTTCCACCCATAAACTCTACGGCAGATTTAGCAATGGCTAACCCGAGACCGAAATTTCCTCCTTTACCCTTATAAAACCTTTCGAAAATATGGGGTAAATCCGCTTCCGGTATGCCGTCACCATCATCCTCTAAACGAATGACTGCGGAATTTTCATCTTCCAGTAAAGTTATGCGCACCGTAGATTTGGCGTAACGCAGACAATTCGATACGATGTTAATTACTGCTTGTGATAAAAGGGTATCATCCGCCGGTACGTATACAGGCTTATTTGGCAGGACAAGTGCCAGTTCACATTGATGTTTTGCAGCAAGGCCGCCGAGACGCTGGACATATTCCTTGAGGATATTCCCCAAGTCAACTTGGCTGAGTTCTTTGCTGTACGTCTGGCTTTCAATCCGTGACAGTGTCAGGAGTTCTTCGACTAATTTACCCAGCCGTTGGCTTTCGCTGTGAATGATTTGAGAGGCGTGTTTTACATCTGGAAGCACCCCGTTAATAACACCTTCTGCATATCCCTGGATAGACATAAGAGGAGTTTTCAGTTCATGAGAAGCATTCTGCAGGAATGCTTTTTGCGATTTATCATAGGTTACAAGCTGAGCGGACATCTCCCCAATACTTTGTTTAAGCATATGCAGTTCAAGAATATCATGATTACTGGTCTGAAGCGGAGCGGAGAAGTCCCCCGAACCGATGTCTCTGGTTAGTCTGCACAGCTCGCTGACGGGGCGTGTAATCCGGAGTGATAAACGATGAGCCAGCCACACAGCCAGTAAGGCTCCGATCAGCATAATGCTTATTAATATAAGATTGATAAAACGGACTAAGGCGATCTCCTTATCCCCATGGGATACAAAAACAACAGCCGGACTCCCGGCATTTGTGATCGGGTATGACAGGACAAAGTATTTATCTCCTCCGATGCGGATGGTATATACTTGGTTATCCTCCATCGAAGGTAACTTCCCACTGAGTCGTTTCAATAACTGATTGTTGATAAAACTACCGGAAATGTACCCATCCCTGAGCGGAGAGAAAAGCTCCTGATTTTGACTGTAGAAAAGCATCTCAGTGTTCGCTGCTAATTGAGAAGAACGCAGAGCTCTGTAGAGTTTGGCAAAAGGAGCAGCCAAATTTGCCGAGGCAGTGTTTCGGATATCCGGCAGTTCTTTTTTCACCACGCCTTCCATGGTCTTCACAACACCGCGCAGTTCAGTCCTGGCATTGCGATCTAAATAATATTTAACTGAGAGATTGAATAAGAGCAGTGTTATGAGTGGAAAGACCGTGATCATGATGACAAAGGGAGTAACAATAGCGTTTTTAATCGGCTTCACAAATTATTCTCCCCCTTCGCTTAGTTTGAATCCAAATCCCCAGACAGATTCGATTTTTGCACTGCACCTGACTGCGGCAAGCTTTTTGCGCAGACGTTTCACCACATCATCTGTGGCCCGGGAGTCAACCTCAAAATCAAACTTCCAAACATTTTTCAAGAGCTCATCCCGGGATACGGCACGTGTGCTGTTTTGCATTAGATATACCATTAAAGCCAACTCTGTTGGAGTCAGATCAAACTGACTTCCATCTACCTTTGCTTCTCGGGTGGCGGCATTGATATTCAAATTGCCGGCTGTCAAAATGTGCTTGGAAGTGCCGCCTGTATCTAATTCCAATCTACGGAACAATGCTTTGACTCTGGCCATCAGTTCCATAGGAGAAAAAGGTTTTGTCATGTAATCATCCGAACCAAGTGTAATCCCAGTTATCCGGTCGATTTCATTGTCTCTTGCGGACACAATAATAATCAGGGTATTACTGCAATTTCGAATCTGTGTACATACAGAAAGTCCGTCAGTCCCCGGCATCATGATGTCAAGAATGACTAAATCGGCAGGCTTTTGCAAAAACGCCGCCAGTAAGTCATCCCCATTGGCAAAAGATCTCACTTCAAATCCTTCATTAGACAGAAACATATTAATTAAGCCGCGGATATTTTCATCATCATCCGCCAAGTAGATTAATTTTCTCATTGTATCACTTCCTTGCCCCTATTGTAGACTATTCTTTGCCAGATAAAAAGAATTGCCACAGCTTTGCCACAGTTTAACCTTTGTTTTGCGCAAACGAAAAACGTTAAGATAAAGCAGGGAGGTAACAAATTGCGGAAAACCGGGTGTATCAAGTGAGGAATTAATATCCCAAACCCATAATAAAGAAAAGAGGTTTTAAAAATGAAAAAAATAACGGTAACCGTACTAGCTTTAATGCTTACCCTTGTTACGAGTACTTCAGTATTTGCCGCCACTCCGGGTGACGGAAGCAAATTAGACAAACGCATTCTAAAATTGGAGGAAAAGCAGCAGAAGATTGAAGAAATCAAAGCCCGCAATCTGGAAAAACAGTCAAAGCTAGCAACCAAGAAAGAGGGATTCGAAGGGTTCAAACTGGATTTAGCAGAGCACAGGCAGGAGGTACTTGAAAATCGTGAAAACAACCTCGGCGTTGTCGAGCTAAACAATCAACTCCGCTTAACCCTGGTTCAAAAGCTAGAAGCGTTAAAAGACAGTGGCTCAGTAGTTCCGGAAGAAACAGCCACGCAGTTAAAAGCTTACAAGGCACAAATCGCTGAACTGGCGAACTCGTTAAAAGATACAAAAGGCCAAATCAAAGATATTAGAGAGGAATACAAAGGCTTGATCAAAGAAGAGGATTATGCTGCCATGGATACGACCTTTGCTGAAATAACTTCCATCCAGACCAACCGCTTAGACATACTTAACCAGATCAACAGCATTCTGCAGGAAATGAATAATTTACTATAATCTGCTTTTCATTCCCCATCAACTTAAGCAGGCTGTTCAGCACTCTCTGTTATATTATGCGGACAATGCCGCCGTCAATTGTATGCTCCGCTTGCCTCCCCTATTCTCCATCAATGAAACCTCCTGTTTTGAGTTTTATTTACAACTTCAGTATAGCTTTTATAACCTGACAGCAGTGTGTCAGGTTATAAAAGCTATACTGAATATGATGTTACCGGGATGATATTGTTCCGAAAAAAGCACGCACTGATTAATTAATCAGTGCGTGAAATGTTTTGCTATTTCACCTCATAACACAGAGAGGCCAGGGTAATTATATAGAACAAAACCTGACGACAGTACGTCAGGTTAAAGTATTAATATTTATTGGTCATGACTTTAATCCGATTCTTCATCTCCCGCCGTAGTTCTTTAGGTTCTATTACTTCAAGAAGGGGTCCATAAGAAAATAGATAATTATATATCCAATCACCCCTCGGCAGAGAGGCCTTAACCATATAGGAGCCATCGTTATTTTTGGTTATATCTTCCTCGTCAAACTCATCGTATACCCGATATGCACCTTCGGCAGATATATTTAGGCACACATCGATTTGAGTTGTTTGCGCCTGTTCATTTTCTTTGATTCCTTCAAAATCCCTCTCTGAGAAAGATTCCGGCGTCATCTGGAGATCAGACATTCGTGTAATTTTGAAGGTTCTATATGTGTTTCTGGTTAAGCAGAAGGCTTGCAGATACCAGGCATTTACTTTGAAGATAAGTTTTACCGGTTCGACTTTGCGGATGCTTTTTTCACCGGAAGAGCCAAAATAATTAAATTCAATGATTTGGCGGCTTAGAATGGCGTTTTTAATCATTGTAAATTGGCAGGTTCCTTTTTCGTTGCTGCCCCAGGGACTGAAATCTACTTCAATCCAATTTGTTGTGTTTCTGTTGAACAGACTACTCAGTCTTGCCAGAACTTTATCCGTTTCAGGAGTCAGCGTGATTGACAGACTTTGCAATGCGTATAATATCTCGTTTTGTTCCCGTTCTGAAAGAACTGATTTATTGAGCACATAATCGTCGAGCAATGAAATACCGCCGCCTTTACCCTGGCTTGCGTAAATTGGGATCCCTGCTGAAGACAGGGTATCAATATCACGGTAAATTGTTCTTACGGATACCTCAAAGCGTTCAGCCAGTTCTTTGGCAGTTATCGACTTTTTGTTAAGTAAAATATATATGATTTCAAATAGTCTGTTTATCTGCATTTGATCACCCCAATCACATTATAAAACAGATAACCTGACAATAGTATGTCAAGTTATTTGGTAACTGTATCTGCCTGCTACAAAAGATTACAGAAGTAACTTGTTTTTGAATGATGGGCAATGGCCGAAAAAATAAAGATTATTAGAGCCACTAAGGCTCTTTTTCTTTTTGAGGAGATAAGGTGAAATGCCTTTGTCGGAGATTCGAGCTGGTGCATGGAGGGAAAAACCAATGAAAAGATGTAATATTTCCAAGATCTCTTAAAAGCAAGATCAAATATACTCAGAATCCAGAAATGTCGAATATTTTGCAAGTAACGTACAATTTACATTGTAATAATAATGGCTTAACAATGTTCTGGTAATATGAAGGATATAAAATACTATTTTAAAAAAATATGTCTAAAAAACAGCTATGAAGGAGCTGATCTAGTGTTTAAAAGGATTTTCGATGTTTATAGTGTTCGAGGCAAGACGATGCTTACAATTTTACCGATAATCGTATTAACCTTCGTAGCTATGTCCGGGATTAGTTACAAGTATTCTGAATCACTGCTTAGTAATGAGATCCAAAATAAGATGAGCGCTAAATTACAGGGAACAATAGAGGGTATCGAGAAACAATTAACGGAACATGGTACTTTAGTTCAAGGTATGGTCAGTACCGTAGACTCTGTCGGTGGTAGTCTAAGCCAAGAGCAGTATACTGATTTATTCAAGAAAACTATCGCATCCGGTAACGTAACCTTTGGGATGGGCGTGTTTTATGAGCCTTATGCCTACAGGGAAGACGTTAAGTATTATGGCCCCTATGTTTATAAGGAAAAAGATAAAGTGATCTATACAGATGAATATAGTGATGATAAATATGACTACCCTAGCCAAGACTGGTATAAAACCGGTAAGAACTCAAAAGAAAAGATTGCATGGACAGATCCATACTTTGATGATGTTACAAAGGTCACAATGCTCACTGCCGTCGCACCGTTGTACGATAAGCAAGGAGCTTTTATAGGGGTAGCTACAGGAGATCTTGATTTTGTTACTTTGCAAAAACTAATTGGTGAGATCCGTTTAAATATAAAGGCGGACGTGTACCTTTTGAACAAAGAGGGGCAGTATCTGGCCAATCCAGACCCATCGAAAGTAATGACGGGGAAGATTACGGAGGACACTAACAAAAGCTTGAGCGATGCCGCCAAAACCATGTTAAGTGGTCAAGAAGGATCGTTTACATACTCACGAGACGGGGCAAGACAGGTTTATTATGCACCTGTTCCAGGATTCGGCTGGACACTAGCTATTGATGTTTCAGAGGCTGATTTATTAGCTCCTTTGAATGCTTTGTTATATCAGATGCTCATCATATTTATACTAACAATCTTAATTGCCAGTACAGCTCTTTTTCTATATAGCCGCTATATCGTTAAGAATATTAAATTGGTGAACCAGTTTGCAGAGGCTCTCGTACAAGGCGATTTGAGCCACAGCATTATGGTTCGATCTAAAGATGAGTTTGGCCAGATGACAGAAAACCTTAACATTATGATGGGAAATTTCAAGACAATTATCCTGGAAATTGTCAACAGTTCACAGCAGTTAGCTGCTTCAGCAGAAGAGTTAAACGCCAGTGCCGACGAGGGTGGCAAAACGACTGAACAAATTGTGCGATCCATTCAGGAAGTTTCCGACGGAGTACAACAAAAGCTGACGGGAGTCGATGCTACGGTATTTTCAGCTCAACAAGTTTCTGCGCATATGCACACTATAACTCTGGATATCCAAAAAGTTACAGAAGGAGCGCGTGCGACCTCCGAGAAGGCTACCATAGGTAATAGTGTCGTTGGGAAAGCCGTTGACGAGATGCAAGCGATAAGTAGTACCGTCAAGGAAGCAGCTGATGTTGTCAATAATCTGGGAGTAAAATCCGGAGAGATTGGTCAGATAGTAGCACTTATCACCAATATTGCTTCCCAAACGAATCTGCTGGCTCTAAATGCGGCGATTGAAGCAGCACGGGCAGGGGAGCAAGGACGAGGGTTTGCGGTGGTTGCTGACGAAGTTCGAAAACTTGCCGAACAGTCCAGTGATGCAGCCGGAAAAATTAGTGGATTGGTTAACGAGATTCAAAAGGAAACTACGAAGGCAGTTAACACCATGAACAATGGAACTGTTGCGGCCCAAGAGGGGATTGACATGATTAATTCCGCGGGTGAAGCTTTCCAAGATATCTTGCAGGGAGTCAACGACTTTTCAAAACAAGCCCAGGCCGTTGCTGACGTAGTTCAGGAAGTCGGGGCAAGTACTGAGACAATTGTTACCTCAATCATGGAGGTTGCAAACATTCCTAAGGAAATTGCAGGGAGTCTGGAAAATGTGGTGGCGGGGACAGAAGAACAGAGTGCTTCTATGGAGGAAATCCGTAGGGCGGCAAATTCTCTGGCTCAAATGGCAACAGACTTTCAAGGTAGTGTCACAATGTTTAAACTATAACTATCTGTCACGGAGACTTAAATGCCCTTGCAATATCGTGCGAGGTAACTATAATCGAAAACCTTTAATATAACAAGAAAATTAAGGTGGCTTAATGTCTATCAGAAAAATGAGATTTCTACTATCCTAAAGCAAAAATTCATTTGGGTTCTTTTAAATTTCATAAATTGATACCCGCTTTCAGCATGTCACACCTTAACCATTAAAACGTAGTATAATGGTTAAGGTGTGTTGTATGAAGAGTGGAATTTCAGTGAGAGAAGAAACCATGGAGAGGTTTCTATTGTCTATGAGGGAGAACTGCATGAACAAGAGACAAATCAATAATTCCATGGACATTTTAGGGAAAGAGGAATATTCTAATCCTACTAAGCAGGATAGAGTGAGGTCAGCAATCATCAATGTGATCGTAACCTTAGGCATTATGACATTGGCAACCTTATTATCCGTTTACTTCAGGTATATAGGTTTTCACGAATCCAACTTTATCATGGCCTATATCTTGGGTGTGTTAATCGTAGCAAAACAAACAGACGGTTATATTTATGGTATCTTAGCATCTGTGATCGGGGTTTCGTCCTTTAATTTCTTTTTCACAGAGCCTTATTACACTTTTGCAACCTACAGACCGGATTATCCGGTGACCTTTTTGATTATGCTCATAGTAGCAAGCATTACAAGTACGTTAACCGCCAAGGCTAAACAAGAGGCAAGGCTATCATCTCTACGCGAAAAAAGAACGCAAGTCCTTTATGAAATTTCCAAAGGGCTGTTAAAAGTTAGAAGCATTAATCAGATATCTGAGGTTGGAGGAATGGCACTTGCTAAGATATTTAACTGTTCGGTCATCATGGCAACTGCTAATTCATTAAATAATCTGAATGAACCTTTTATTTACACCTATGATAATCATGACCGTGCCGCTATTTTCAAATCCTTCCAGGAAAGACGGGCGGCAGCAGAGTCATTTGAAACAGGTAGTCCGGTGGGAATCGGTACCGAGAAATATGCTGACAGTTCCGCCTATTATCTACCGATTAGAGGACAAAGCGGTACCCTCGGTGTTGTTGGTGTTTCTTGCTTTGCTGGGAAACTCCTGACAGACGAGCAAGTAAGACTGTTAGAGGCAGTGACGACACAAATTGCCCTGGCTATGGAACGGGAACGCTTGTCAGAAAAACAACAGAAGGCTAAATTGGACGTAGAGCGGGAACGATTGCGCAGCAATCTATTAAGGGCGATATCCCATGATCTAAGAACCCCTTTGACCGGAATATTGGGCTCTACTGCTACAATCCTTGATAACGACGAGGTACTTGACAAAAAAGTTAAAAGAGAGCTTCTGCAGAGCGTTCAAGAAGAGGCGAGTTGGCTTATTCATTCTGTAGAAAATATGTTGAATATCACTCGGATTGATGAAGGAATTGCTCTGAAAAAGAATATGGAAGCGGTAGAGGAAATTATCGCCGAAGCAATATCAAGGATTAAAAAATTCGCATCAAATCATATTATTGAGATAGATATCCCTGCTGATTTAATCCTTCTGCCGATGGATGGGATCCTTATTGAGCAAGTGCTTATTAACCTTGTTGACAATGCGCTAAAGTATACCCCACATGGCGCATGCATAAGAATTAAAACTCAGATTGAGGGAGAAAAGGCTATCTTCGAGGTTTCTGACAACGGAAATGGTATTCAGGAAGCAGACATACCTTTTATCTTTGACAGGTTCTATACTGCTCCAACGATAAATATGGGCAGGCGTGGCACAGGGCTGGGGCTGGCGATCTGTAAATCAATTGTAACTGCCCATGGTGGAGAAATATCTGCATGTAATAATCCATCTGGTGGCGCAACGTTTAGATTTACACTACCTTTGAAAGAAGGATATTAATGAAAAACAAACCACTAATTCTAGTAGTTGAGGACGAAAAGCCTATTCGCAATTTTATGTGTGTATCCCTTGAAGCTCAGGGCTATAAGTGCATTGATACACAGCACGGTAAAACAGTTGTTTCCCTTGTAGCTGCGCATAATCCCGAAATTATCATTATTGATCTGGGACTTCCGGACATTGATGGTATCGAGGTAATTGGAATGGTAAGGCCGCTTACTAAAGCAGCAATCATTGTCGTATCGGCACGTGGACATGAACGGGAAAAAGTTGAAGCCTTAGATTGTGGCGCAGATGACTATTTGACAAAGCCTTTTAGTGTAATAGAGCTTTTGGCCCGGATCAGAGTAGCACTTAGACATTCAAATCAAGGTCGTCAACCTGAAGATCCATCTGCTTCTGTTTTTTTAATGAAGGACTTAAAGATTGACCTCGAAAAACGCCGTGTTTTTCTTGCTGACGATGAAATACACTTAACACCTATGGAATATAAACTATTAACGCTCATGGTCAAATACCCAGGACGGGTTTTAACTCATAAATTTATTCTGGAAGAAATTTGGGGTACATTTTCGGGGAATGACACGCAATCACTTCGGGTCTTTATGGCGAATATCCGCAGAAAAATTGAAAGGGATCCAGCTCAACCGAGATATATACTGACTGAGGTTGGGGTGGGATATCGACTGGCGGACGAATAGTCGAATAAAGATGGTTCTATAACAAGCCTTGTATAAAGGCTTTTTTTTTTATGCTTAAAAACCTTAACACCGTATTTATACGAGTTATGGTGTTCTTAACACTGTCTTTATAGGTTATCTGTCAAAATATGAAATGCAGATATTATTTATTTTGGGAAGAAAATCTTTACGGTTTTTTTATAGCTATCAATGTTTATTTATCACTATTTTTACGAACTATAGTTCTATAATAAGGGTGCAATTAGAATAACAAGTTCTCGAGTAAGGTCATACAAAAAGCAAATAAGCATATTTGCTATAACTTCAGAAGGAGGGAGAGCCATGGGGGATATGATCTTGGGCGGCATTGTAGCTATAGGTCTTTTAATATATCTAAGTTACACACTGATGAAAGCGGAGGAATTGTAATGATGAGTAACGATTTTATTCAACTGATCGTGTTTTTTGTAGTTCTCTTTGCTTTGGCCATTCCGCTTGGTCTGTATATGGCTAAGGTATTCCAGGGTGAGAAGACCTTTTTGGATCCGATCATGGGACCGTTGGAAGCGTTTATCTACCGAATATGTGGAATTGATGCCCAAAAGGAAATGAATTGGTGGGAGTATGCTTTATCCCTTTTGGCCTTTAGTTTTGTTGGTCTGTTCACTCTATTTATCCTTCAACTGGGTCAAGGGTACTTGCCTCTTAACCCACAAGGGTTTGGAGGGCTGAAATGGGATTTAGCCTGGAATACAGCAGTGAGTTTCACAACTAACACCAACTGGCAGGCCTATGGCGGTGAATCCACAATGAGTTATCTGAGTCAAATGGCTGGCTTAACGGTTCATAACTTTGTTTCGGCTGCCGCCGGAATAGCTGTTGTGGTCGCTCTGATACGGGGTCTAAGCCGCCACCAAGCTAAAACAATAGGTAACTTCTGGGCAGATCTAACTCGTACTATATTGTGGATACTATTACCGATATCCTTGGTGGGAGGAATGTTATTGGTTTCACAAGGGGTGATTCAAAACTTATCTCCCTATCTCACAGTCAAAACTCTTCAAGGAGCGAATCAGACCTTAGCTATGGGGCCGGTGGCCTCTCAGGAAGCGATCAAAATGTTAGGTACCAATGGTGGCGGATTCATGAACGCTAACTCGGCGCATCCTTTCGAAAACCCTACCCCCTTTAGCAATCTTGTAGAGATGCTGTTATTGCTGCTTATCCCGGTAGGCTTAACGTTTTCCTTTGGCAAGATGTTAAAGGATGCCAAGCAGGGGAAGGTCATCTTTGGGGCGATGTTGATTTTGTTGGTCTTAACCCTGGGCACGACCTATAGTGCCGAAATAGCGGGCAACCCTTTGGTTAGCAAGATTGGAATAACTGGTTCTTCTGTAATGGAAGGAAAGGAAGTCCGGTTTGGAGTTGTCAACTCGGCCTTGTGGGCCACTATAACCACTGCGACATCCTGCGGTGCGGTCAATGCTATGCATGATAGCCTTACTCCTCTTGGAGGACTGTCGCCTATGCTTCAGATGATGTTGGGTGAAGTTGTGTTCGGCGGTGTCGGGTCAGGTTTATATGCTATGCTGCTGTTTGTGATTTTGACGGTATTTATAATTGGTCTTATGGTCGGCCGAACGCCGGAATACGTAGGCAAAAAGATAGAGTCTTTTGAGATGAAGATGGCCATCCTGGCTGTGCTTATTCCTTCGGCCTGCATTTTATTAGGCAGCGCCTTGGCTGTGCTAATTACGGCAGGTACCTCTTCCATCCTCAACCCCGGACCTCATGGTTTAAGTGAAATGCTTTATGCTTTTTCTTCTGCAACAGGCAATAACGGGAGCGCCTTCGCCGGGCTAAACGTCAACACTGTTTTTTACAATATCATCCTTAGCGTATGTATGCTCATAGGCCGCTTTAGCCCAATTGTGCTGGTTTTGGCCATCGCGGGTAGTATGGCCGGCAAAAAAATAACCCCAGCTGGTGCTGGGACTTTTCAGACAACGGGAGGCTTATTTTCCGGTCTCTTGGCAGGTGTGGTTTTGATTGTGGGAGCCTTGACCTTTTTTCCCGCTCTAGCTCTGGGGCCCATCGTTGAGCACCTATTAATGTTGGCTGGCAAGGCCTTTTAAGGAGGAGTGAGCAAACTATGAGTACAAGTTCAAGTTTTAACCGTTCAATCTTAGCAAGGGCTATTAAAGAATCATTTACAAAATTAAATCCTCGGGTCTTATGGACTAATCCCGTCATGTTAGTGGTAGAAATCTTGGCGGTATTGACCACTTATTTTACCCTTAGAGATATTGCTTTGCAGTCTAAAACATTTGGATTTGACGTGCAGATCGCAGCCTGGTTATGGATTACTGTTCTTTTTGCCAATTTTGCAGAAGCTCTAGCTGAGGGAAGAGGGAAGGCACAGGCTGATTCCCTTCGGAAAACAAGGAGTGAAACCATCGCTAAAAAGTTGGTCAGAGAAAAAGTAGAAAATATTTCTGCTTCGCAATTAGCTAAGGGTGATATCGTTCTTGTTGAGACAGGGGAGATGATCCCTGGCGATGGGGAAATTATTGAGGGCATTGCTTCCGTCGATGAAAGTGCGGTCACCGGCGAATCTGCTCCCGTGATCCGGGAATCGGGCGGTGACCGCAATGCCGTCACCGGCGGCACTAGGGTTCTATCGGACTGGATCAAGGTGAAGATTACAGCCAATCCGGGTGAAACGTTTCTGGATCGCATGATCAGCCTGGTCGAAGGGGCTAAGCGTCGGAAAACTCCGAATGAAATAGCCTTAACCATATTGTTGCTCGGTTTGACCATTGTCTTCTTACTGGCAGTTGCTACTTTAGAGGCTTATGCCATCTACTCCGGAGCAACGTTATCCATCCCTGTGCTTGCTGCTCTGCTGGTTTGTTTGATCCCTACCACCATCGGAGGCTTGCTCAGTGCTATTGGTATAGCCGGAATGGATCGTCTGTTAAAGCGAAATGTCTTAGCAATGTCCGGCCGGGCAGTGGAAGCGGCTGGTGATGTGGGAGTATTGCTTCTGGATAAGACCGGAACTATTACCCTTGGGAACAGGATGGCCACGGAATTTGTACCCGCTCCAGGTGTATCACCGGAAAAGTTAGCCGATGCCGCCCAATTGTCATCTCTCGCGGACGAGACCCCTGAAGGCCGAAGTATTGTAATTTTGGCCAAGGAAAAATTTAACCTAAGAGAACGAGACATCACTGATTTAGGAGCAAATTTTGTTCCCTTCAGCGCCCAAACCCGGATGAGTGGGGTTGATTTACAGGGTCGGGAAATCCGCAAAGGAGCTATGGACACAATTGAAAAATACTTGCGTGAAAAAGGGGGAGAAATGGCCCCTGAGGTGAAAACAGCCATTGAGGGGATCGCTAAAAAAGGTGGCACTCCGCTAGTTGTGGCAGAGGGAAATCAAGCGTTAGGCGTCATTTACCTTAAAGACGTTGTTAAGGGTGGAATTAATGAAAGGTTTTCTCAACTTCGCCGCATGGGTATTGCGACAGTGATGATTACCGGGGATAACCCATTAACTGCAGCTGCTATTGCTGCAGAGGCCGGGGTGGATGATTTTCTGGCGGAGGCAACACCGGAACAAAAACTAAAACTAATTAGAGAGTATCAAGCTAAAGGCCAATTAGTGGCTATGACCGGGGATGGAACCAATGACGCTCCTGCCTTGGCCCAGTCTGACGTAGGAGTGGCTATGAACAGTGGCACCCAGGCAGCCAAAGAAGCCGGCAACATGGTGGATCTGGACAGTAACCCAACAAAACTTATTGAGATTGTGGAAATCGGAAAACAGTTGTTAATGACCAGGGGATCGCTGACAACATTTAGTATCGCAAATGACATAGCCAAGTACTTTGCGATTATCCCAGCTTTGTTTGTAGTGACCTATCCCGAATTAGGCGTGTTAAATATTATGGGACTAGCGACACCTCAAAGCGCCATCCTCTCAGCGGTGATTTTTAACGCGTTGATTATCGTTGCCTTGGTGCCTCTAGCCTTACGTGGGATTGCCTACCGTCCTTTGGGAGCTAATGTAATCTTAAGGCGCAATCTCTTAATCTACGGTTTAGGTGGTCTAATTGTTCCCTTTATTGGAATTAAACTGATTGACATGCTGCTGGTTATGCTGGGTTTAAGCTAGAACGGAGATCAGAAGTCAGAGGCCGGAAGCCGGAGTCTATGAGTTAACTGGGGCTTGAATACCATAATCGATAGTCTTGGATATTAGGGAAGGGTGTGAATATTTATGTTTAAAACAATGGGCAGGGCCTTTAGGTTGTTGCTGGCAATGACCTTGTTGACGGGGATTGTCTATCCATTAGGGGTAACAGGCTTAGCGAAGGTGGTCTTTCCTAAACAATCTGAGGGATCTCTGGTTTATAAAGATGGTCAACCTATAGGTTCTGTCCTAATCGGGCAAAACTTTAGCGATCCTCGCTATTTCTATAGTCGTCCCTCAGCGGCAGGCAAGGATGGATACGATGCAGCCAGTTCAAGTGGTTCTAATTTAGGACCAACGAACAAAGCGTTTTTAGACTCTGTAGCCCAACGAGCAGAAAAGGTGAGAACAGAGAACGAGTTATCTGCGAATGCTTCCGTTCCTGGAGACTTGATTACAGCTTCAGCTAGCGGCTTGGATCCGCATATTAGTCCAGATGCTGCTCAAATTCAAATAGCTAGGGTAGCCAAAGCTAGGAATTTAAGTGTTCAACAGGTTCAGGCACTTGTAGACCAGTATACTGAGGGTAGGCAGTTCGGATTTTTAGGTGAACCACGGGTAAACGTGTTAAAAATAAACATCGCTTTAGATTCTTTATAAGTTGGTGATGTTAAATGGAAAAGGAGAAACGAATAGACCCCGATGAGCTGCTGGCCAGCCTTGAGAAGGAGGGTCTCGGGAAACTTACGATTTTCCTGGGAGCAGCCGCCGGGGTCGGAAAAACCTATGCTATGCTCGAAGCAGCTAAGGAAAAGTTGTCAGAAGGAATGGATGTAGTTGTGGGTTTGGCAGAAACTCACGGGAGAGCGGAAACTAAGGCGCTGCTTGAAGGGTTACCCGTAATTCCCACAAAACCTCAGGATTATAAAGGCAAGACTTTTTATGAAATGGACTTAGATGCCATTTTAGCAAGACGTCCCCAAATTGCCTTGGTTGACGAACTTGCCCATACCAATGTAGCAGGCTCCCGGCATAAAAAACGTTTCATGGATGTTCAAGAATTGTTGGCAGCGGGAATCAACGTATATACTACTTTAAACATCCAACACTTAGAGACTCTAAACGATATAGTAGCTCAGATCACAGGAGTAACGGTGCGGGAAACTGTTCCTGACCAGATCCTAGAAACCGCGTTCCAAATCCAACTTATTGATATACCTCCTGAAGAGTTAATTCAACGACTTAAAGATGGTAAGGTCTATGTCGCCGGACAGGCGACTGAGGCCTTGAAAAACTTTTTTCGCCCAGGGAACATTAATGCGCTAAGGGAGTTAGCCCTTCGTTATACTGCCAAAAAAGTAGATCGCCAGTTGGAATCTTATATGCGGGTCCATGGAATCGCCGGTCCCTGGCCTACTGGGGAAAAGGTTTTAGTATGTATAAGTGCCAGCCCTTTTTCCGCTAAGTTAATTCGTGTAGCCAAAAGGATGGCGGCAAGTCAAAATGCGGAATGGTTTGCGGTACATGTGGAACCTCACCTTCACCGCCTTTCCGGAAATGAAGCTGATAGAGATTCTATGGCCAAAAACCTTCGTTTGGCAGAACAATTAGGTGCCGAAATCATTGGTCTTACAGGGGATGACATAGCCGAAGAGATTTTGCATTTAGCTGCAAAGCGCAATGTATCACAGATAATTATTGGTAAACCGGAGCATACTCGCTTTTGGACTTTTGTCCACGGTTCGGTCGTTGACAAAGTGATACGATATAGTCAAGGTATTAGTATTCACGTTATCCCAGGGAGTCAACAAGAAACAGGGCAAAGAAATTACCCTGCAGAAAGGGTAAGGAAAAAGGGGATCAGTCCTCAATTAGTGCATTCTTCATCAGTGCCTTATATTTTAGCGCCTTTGCTAATGATATTGATGATTTCAATTATTACCCCCATAAGTTCCTTTCTTGGAATCGTAAATATTTCCATGCTCTTTCTCCTACCTGTCTTATTCAGTGCTGCCCGCTGGGGAAGACTTCCTGCAGTTATCACAGCAGCTATGGGAGTGATAACCTTGGATTTCTTTTTCGTTCCGCCTATTTTTACGTTTACTGTTGCTGATATCCGTTATGTGCTAAGTTTCGCGATCTTTATGCTGGTGGGCATCATTACGGGAACTCTTTCTGATCGCTTGAAGAAGCAAATCAATTATTCACGGCAGCGAGAGAATAGGGTTTCGGCTCTGTATGCTCTAAGTCGGGATATTGCAGCAGTGAGTCAATTAGATGATGTGCTGGAGAGTATTGTAAATAATGTTTCGAGCACATTGGAGGGGCAAGTTGTATTGCTACTGCCCAATGAAAAGGGAAAATTAATATTGCAAAGAGACTCGGGATTGAATAACTTCTTAAATGATAGCGAGTTGGCAGTTGCTAGTTGGGTTTTTGATAAAGGGCGAAAAGCGGGGAAAGGAACGGAAACTTTAGGCGCTGCTACGGCTTTGTATTTGCCCCTGAGCACAGAACAGGGAGTTCAAGGGGTTCTGGGTATTTGTTTTAATACAACAGAAGCGCAATTCGACTCAGAGCGTATTCGCTTATTAGAGGCTTTTGCCGGGTTAACTGCTATGGCAATTAACAGGATCAAATTGTCAGAACAGGCGAGGCGAACCCTATTAACTGACTGAGGTTGATGTGGGATATCGACTGGCGGACGAATAGTCGAGTAAAAATGGTTCTTTAAAAAGCCTTGTATAAGGCTTTTTTTTATGCCTAAAAAATCTTAACACAGAATTTATACGGGTTAGGGTGTTCTTAACACTGTCTTTATATGTTATCTGTCAAAATATGAATTGCAGATAGTTATGTATTAAGAAAATACGAGGTGAACGTGATGAAAAGCAGCGAAGGCGCACTGAGTGTCTTTGAACAGAAGATTCAACAGACTGTAAAAGCCTTGAAAACAAAGGACTATGCAGCCGCACAGGAGTATCTCAAATATGCTATGTTTGAAAATGAGAATAATAGTGCTCCCGAGGTTCACAATCTCTATGGTGCGCTGGCAGAATTTACAGGTGATTTGAGCTTGGCTGGCAAGCATTACCGGGCTGCTTATGCTCTTGACCCGACCTATAAACCGGCAAGCAGAAATTTAGAGAGAATTACCTCGTTTTACTACAATATTGCGAATGTGAACCCGGATTTTGGCGACAAGACCGAATCGGAACCGGAACAAAGCATAAACGATGCCCTTGAGTTTGACAACGAGACTATTGGGAATCTGAGAAAAAGGAGCCAGTAAAATAAAAAAAACAACTGCAAGTACAGACTTGAGATTTATGTCATATTAATTGCTGTTATCAAGTTTTTTAAGGATGCCAAGGTCATAGTTGTTACTAAATAAACATGAGATCATCAATAGTACAACTTCAAAAAAGTTTCTAGGAAGAAGGATCTTGTACTATAGTCAAATGCACTACATGCAGTAGAAAAAGGACAGTAAGGAAACTAAAGTTTCTTACAGTCCTTTTCTACCTTCTATCCTTCTAATTTATCACTAGTTAGAGCTAAAAATTCGCATAGTAGCATACAGAAAGTATTGATAAATGATCTATAGAATTTTTATGTTTTATTTATGCATTACATATAAATCCTGACTTTAGAAGTTAGAGGGGTGAAAAATAGCTGAATCGCTTGGAGCACAAGCGATTCGGCTATTTTAAAAATGTCCTATTATTTCAGGTTT
>NZ_FNCP01000021.1 GCF_900100785.1 Desulfosporosinus hippei DSM 8344
ATCGTTATAGATTCTTTTTTGATTTCCTGTTTTTTACTAAAATCAAAAAAGGTGCCTTGCACTTGGCATAAGGCACCTTTTTGTCTACGGTCTGAGGCGTAGACAACATGTCTACGCCTGAATTCTTTATCTTTTTCTTTGTGTCTTTAACATACTTTGATTAGACCAATTAATTACCTTACATTAAAGCCTTAATTTTTGTCCATTAGTCTTAAACCACAATTTCCACACAGTGTAGTCCTCCATATAATCCTCAACCCTTTGCCAGAACTGTTTAGAATGATTGAGATAAGTCAAGTGGGCTAATTCATGAATTATAATGTAATCAATTCCTTTATCTGGGGCCATGATAATTCGCCAATTCAGATTAATATTACCTTTACTTGAACAGCTTCCCCAACTTGTTTTTTGATACTTAAGCCGAAAATTCTTATAGGACACCTGCATTTGTTTGGCATATCTATCCAGCCTCTCCTTTAGAAACTTACGGGCCTGAGCTTTATACCATGAAATTAAAGCCGCCTTAATATTCAACTCAACTTCCTGTTGGGGTAAATCTTGAGGTAAATCGACGAAAAGTTGCTGTTCCTCTAAAGAGACTCTTATCATTTTCCCAGTATGCCTCTTAAGTTTTAATTCGATTCTATTCCCACGATAGGAGAAGTGCTCCCCATCAATATACTTAGCCGGTGGTTTCAGGGCGGCTTGTTTGGCCAGCCAATGTTTTAGGATCCATTCTTGCTTGGAGGCTAACAAGTCATTTAGTTGCTTAAGAGATACATTGACAGGAGCAGAAATACGAACTCGATCTTCAAGAATACTAAGTGTAATTCTTCGATAACGTGAACTCCTGCGCTCTTCATAGGGAATAGAGTAATTGTTAATAGTCAGTGTAGTCATTACCGATTACCCTCCTCTTTTAGGAGTTCTTTTAAGTAGGCTGATTGATGTGTTAATCAATCTATGCAATTTGATAGCTGCCGCAAGCGCTAACCTGGTATCAACACTCTCCAGTGATACTCCAAGAATCTCTTCAATACGTCGTTTGCGGAAAACCAATGTTTTATAGTGTATATATAATCTGTTAGCAGCATCTTTCAAGTTGTTGCTTTGCAGAATCTCTTCTAAGGTAATCAATAAATCGGAACCTTTTTCTTTGTCATAATCTATTATACAACCTATCATTTTTCGAACAAACTCTGACGAATAATCTTGTTCATAGATTAACGACAATATCTGGAATAAACCAACATCTTTATAATGAAAGACTCCGCCATCCTTGTGAATTTGACATTGGGCTGAAATAAGCGTGTTCCAGGCCTCTTTATAACTATTTTTTATACAGTCAATACCTGAATGGAAATCACTTATCCCAATTGAAATAGTCAGACCATGCTCAGCATTGCTTAAAAATGCTTTGAGTTCGGATGCTGTCATAATACTACTTTGAGTCAAATCTTTAGGAGTATTGCTATCGTTAATCAAATTACTTTCACACAACACTCCGATCTTGTCGCAATTATTCCATACCAAATAGTTAGTATTATTACTAATAAGATAAATAAGTCGATTCACCATCTGCTTAGAATGGTCATTTATTCTCTGATCCTTTTGATCTTTATCGCTATGTCCAAGAACATTGATCAAAAAACAACATAAAGAACCCCGGAAATTAATCTTCAATTTTTCAGCCATTTCAAGGGTTTTTTCAGTTAAGCTTATGTTTCCACTAAGAATATCATTAATAAAGTCACTTTTACGCTGCAGTTCATAGGTGAATTTCAACATGCGCTCAACTTCATAGCGCTCGGTTATGTCAGATACAACAACAACTGCTGTCTTCTTCCCATTTACTTGATATTGCATCGGAGCTGTACGCCCCTCGAAATAGCGTTTCACAGACCCAATATCCATTTCGCGAATCATGCTTCGATTCTCCCCAGTTTCAATTACCAGTCGGATATCTTCAAGCATTAAATCCGCTAGCTCAGCGGGAAATAGTTCGTGGAATGTACGACCCACCATTTCTAGGTTAGGCATAAGAGTATGCTTCTTATTACCAAAGACCTCAATATATCGCCCATCCTCATCAACAATTGCGCTCACATCAGGAATTGCTCGGGCAAAGTCTTTAAACTTGTTCTCGTTTTCAATAATCCGGTCTTCGGCTTCTTTATATTTAGTTATATCAGAAATTGTACCTACCGCCCGAATCGGTTCACATTGTTCATTATAAATAAATCTCCCAATTGACCTTACCCAAAGATATGAGCCATTTTTGTGCTGCAGGCGATATTCTAGATCAAATTGATCAGTCTTGCCTTCTTCACATAAGCGTATTGCTTCAGCTATTTTTTCACTGTCTTCGATGTACCAACGACTTCTCCATTCTTCTAGCTCGTCAGTTATCTCATTCTCTTCATAGCCCAAAATTGCCTTGCACCGTTTGTCTATATAATTTCTATTATTGACCAAGTCGTAATCCCAAACACCTGCTCCCGTTGCCTCAAGTACCAGCTCTAAACGCTCATTGCGATCTTTCAGTTCTTTCTGAGTCTGAGTTTTATCCGTTATGTGAGATTGATTCAAAGTATTATGCTCAATTGCCCTAGTCATATTATTACCCCTCTTAACGGCATCTACATTAAGCACTATGATTCGACATTTAATACCCAATACCTTTTAACTATAAGCAAATTCTCAAAAACAATATTGAATATTTAAATAGTCAGAACTTTTAACTTGAGAAAAAAAATAAGAATGGAGGTCAATCCATTCTCATTCATTCTACTGCTATAAAGGTAACCTATTTGCACTCGTTCTGAAGTTGATTTAACAAAGCAACAACCTCTTCGGATGCTTGAGTCATTTCAACCAGAATCTGTTCGACCTTTTCCATATTCCCTTTTTCATACTCTAGAGCAGCTTGGCGGGCAAGACTATGAACTTTTTCGTGGGGAGACTCCAGACGTTTAAGCGAGGACAAGTTGCTAAGTTTCTGGGTATCAAGACTATCTACCCATTTACCTAACCGACATTCATGATGATCACCAACCTCACTTGCCTTGATATTCTCAAACCCTAAGATCATATTATAGATTCGCCAAGTCCAAAGTAGATGATCGGTTTTGCACAGTTCCAAAGCCTGATTTGTGTCCAGTTCAGGAATTCTTTTAATCTCCTGAAGCCTTATTTTTTGCAATGATTTGCTGATATTATAAATTCCTTGACCCGTTTTCTTGGCAATCTGATTAATCTCTTCTGATGCCTTAGAAGTTCCTGTTATACTTCTGGAGGATTCTTCAATTGATGCACTTTGCTCTTCACTTCCGGCAGCAATACTATGTATATCTTGAGTTACCGCATTGAAGCTTTGAATAATACTTTGCATTGACTCTGCAGACTCCTGCATAACTGCCTTTCCGTTCTGCATAGTCTGAGAAAGGGCTTGTATTTTATTGGTAGTTTCAATAGAATTATTACTTAATGCAGAAATTTTGCGACTTATATCTGAGACGGAGCCTTTTGTATACTCTGCTAATTTGCGCACTTCATCTGCAACCACTGCAAATCCTCGTCCATGTTCAGCGGCACGTGCTGCCTCAATAGCAGCATTAAGAGCTAAAAGGTTGGTTTGATCAGCAACTCCTGAGATTACCCCAACAATTTGCTCTATCTCCTCCATTGAACTTAACACTTCTTGAACTTTCTGACTTACCAGCCCAAACTCATCAAAGGACTGTTCTACAAATTGTATAGCTTGCTCAATTTTTTCCCCACTAGAGGCAGCTGCCCTTGTAGCATGTTCAACAAATTCTGAAGAGTTCGTTGACGATTCCGCAACCTCATTGGCTGCCGCACCTAATTGTTCAGCTTGTTCGGAAAGATTTGCAAGTTGAATAGTCTGTTCATTTAATTGCATTAGCATCTCACGAATAGATGTCATACTGGTAAGGTCTTGAACCGTTTTATCGAGCTCTTCCAAGGATAGCTTAATAGCCCCTTGGCGGTCAGCCATGACTCGATTTATGATTTCTACAATAGGGTGTATTGGACTAGACGAATGGATGTCAACATTCAGCTTACTGTTAAAATCATATTCCCTTAAACTCTGATAAAACTTCTCGTAATCTTTTTCGTAATCTTGATGTTGTCCCTTACGTGATTCATTCGTCCTTTTGCGAAATAAAAACAACTCCGGCACCTCACTACCCAATTTTTATATTTATTTTCTAATGAAAAAATTACGACATGAATTCTACTATATTATAATTAATAAAGAAATTACTATCTATTATCTCAGAGAGATACATTATTCGACAATTGTTAACGTTTTCTTGTCCCTGAGGGATAAGAAAAGAACCCCAAGGCGTGCCTGGGGTTCTATATGGGCAAATAAATGAACCTAAATATCCTACTACTTATTTTTTCTGGACAGCAAATCCCCTCGGTCCAGTAGGTAAAAGTGCTCGTCCGTATAAAGGATTGAGAACGCCGGCTGCGGAGGCATACCATGCGCAGGCAGCGGTAATTAAGCCAAATATACCTCCGGGAACGCTAGATATACCTCCGGGAACGCTAGATATAATTCCGAATTCTGCTAAATCCAACAGAATAAAGGTCACTTCGAGACAGGAAAAAACTGCGACTAAAGCATTACTAATTCTAAACGTTCCTATTAACATGTAGGTATTGAAGATTGTAAAGGCTATTAAATACAGCCCGATTGCTTCATGACCAAATGAACCGAAATTCAGAACATCTAGGGTCTCAAGAAGTACCGTAGTACTTAATCCTATCCAAAATGCACCATAGGTTGTAAATGCTGTAGCACCAAAAGTATTGTTCTTTTTGAATTCCCACATTCCAGCTAAGACTTGACACATTCCTCCATAAAACAGACCTAGGGGAACAAACAAAGCCCCCATCTCACTAGGAACAAAGTGAGCATTCGACATACTAAGAATAAAGGTTGTGAGTGCAAAGGCTGCTAACCCCAGGGGCCCTGGGTCAGCTATTGAACTTTCTCTGATCTCCATTACTTCTTTAATAAGATACCCTCTCCTTCAATTAACCCTTTGAATGTTTTTTTGCCTCGCACAGTTTATCACAACATTACAGCTTCATCTACAATTCGATATTTTTTTCATTTTTCTTTTCTTTCATATTTTAAGCTAAGCTTAAACCATCGCTCTAATTCGGTAATAACTAAGTGTTAACCCAAAGGCAGAAGCAGAGATAAAATGCGATATACCTGCCAGCAAAGTCCGGTCTTTTAGATGTGGTAATTCGAATCCAATTGCTAAACCGTATAAGAAAAACCAGACCAAAACGCTAAAAACCCAGCCCTTAAACAAGAGTTTATGGTTATTAACTATTAGGTAATAAAAGAGAATGCCAATAAATCCCGAGAAAAAAACTTGCGCAATCTGAGCAAAAATTAATTCCCCTGTTCCTGACTGTAGCCTACCGAATACAACTATAGAAGCCCAATCAAACAAGCGCTCTTGATGGAATCCAATCAGATACATTGTCCAATCAATAAGATTCATGACAATTGCCCCCAGCACCCCTCCGATAAATCCTTGGTAAACTCTATCTTTCAAAATAACATCCCTCCTTGATGTGAGATATTATAGCCTGTATGCTAATTAATATTCTAGATTTACATAGAAATGGACAGGAAAAGCTTTGGGCTTCTTTCCCCAAAGCTTCTCCTGTCCATTATTCATTAGCAAGCTGTTTAGACCTTTCCTTGTGTTATTATTAAGCTTTAATATCTAAGTTTGCTCCTAAGAAAGGTTGAATAGATGTCTCCATGGCCTTAGTCATGCCACCATCCATCGCAATGATTGATTCATTCTGATTAGCAGCAACATCCATGGCCATTTTCATGACCGCCAGACTGGATTGTTCTTGGACTTTATTTTGATTAAGGATTATTGACATGGCAGCTATGTCCAAATTTGATCCCTCCTTATAACAATTAATGAGCATCAAGCCAAAAAGTTCGGCTTTGTTCATCTAAATCTAGAATTTCCTGCTGAAATTTATGGATCTTCGCGTTAACCAAATCAATTTGCTTCTTGCTAAGTTTATAATCTCTGGCAAACTCAGCGAGTTCTTTCATTTTGCGAAGTTTTGCTTCGATTTCATCCAATTTCTCGATTCGCAGTTTCGTCCATTCCAGTTTTAAAGTTAAGTAATCTTCATTGCTCAGTACAAGCACCTCGTTTTTATAAAAACACTATCTTTGGTATAAAGACTATAACCAGCACATAGATCCCTTGTTATTGGCAGGTGCTTTCTGGATTGGTTTTGAGAACATGTTTCTCTAATTATAGCTTATTTTATCTGTCTTTCAACTAGAAACAAGATTAAAGTTTATCCATTTGAGACTGTAAAGCCACCAAAAACAGTGGCTTTAATCCTTCCAGGGGCCAACTGATTAGAAGCAAAAGGCGGAACCCTGATTTAATTCCTACCAACCTAAACAGGACATTACACTGTGGGTTCAAGAACAAATTCTACTTTAGCTTATTTGTGTTTTACGCTTTTTCCAAAGCCCTTTCTTCTTACTGCCCGTGACAAGTTCAACCCGAAAACCCTTCCTGCTTTGCCGAACTGTGGCAGCCATAAACCCAAAAAACATTAACGACCACACCCCACTGGTGACGACTATCCCCAAGATTATTCGTAATGATGTCGTCCAGAGCAGCGGCCTGCTTAAAAGATAAAGAACATAGCTTACCCCGGATAAAAAACCTCCTTCAAAGGTTACCGGCGGAAGGTCTCTAAGCATTACGATTAGCTCTTCAGGTAGAAACACATAGATCAGACCTAAGGCCAACAAGAGGATAAAAAACAGGTTAATGAGATACATAAACAAGGAGGCACCCGGAGAAATACGCTGTTGTGGAGTGTCTGGATTATAGCGACAATTGTTGATGGAATAAAAGAGACCAATGGCGCTTGATCCCAGGGACAATAGCACAGCTCCAAATGCCAGGGCAAAGATCAAACTTGTCGAAACCCCTATAGCTAAGGCAGTACCAACTAACAAAGTTTCCATTAACACTAATGTTGGCAGAATAGCCGCCAATAATTTCCCCCAGACTACAGGCCAACCGGCAAGGGGAACACTATTCAACAGCCAGTCTGATTCTCCTTCTCTGCCAAAAGATTGCAAAGCCAAATTCCCACTGAACATAACTGTGTACATGATTAATACTGTTATCAAAGAAGCTTGGCTGGATTTTACCTGAGAAAAAAGAAATTGCCCAACAAAAAACAGCATGATAATTAAGGGCACTAAATAACCGAACCATTCACGTGTATCACGCTTCATGGAAAGCAAATCTTTCTTAGCCACCGCCCACATTCCAAACCAGGGAGGAGCAGTATGGCTGACTTCTTTTTCGAATAGAGAATATGAAGCAAGCTCTCGTTGAGGATGGACTTTTCCTTGCTCTGCAGAAATCCCTTTTCGACGCCGTCTGCCACCTTCGCCTTGGCTAAGGGAAATAAATCCCCGGCGAAAACCCCGTTCGACTAAATTAAAGGCTAGGAGAAAAAGAAGTACCCCGACAACCATTATTAGTAAACTCCAACCCAATCCAGCAATAAAGTCCCCGGATATCCCCGAAACTAAGGCAAGTGAACCCCACCCCCAAGGAAAGTAGTCCATAATCCCCAGCATTTGCTCCTGCCCGGCTATCCAGGCACCCAGACTCAATTCTTCCTCGCTGTTAATTAATAAATTGGGGATTTGAAAAACTATTGCTATCAAAATCCCTGCCAAAGCCCCGATAAAACCTACAGCTTCTTTGCTTCGATGGGGAGGAACAATTCTCATGATCAACAGATTAATCAGCTCTGCAATTGCCGTACCCAATGCCCAAATTCCAAGGCCCACCAAGGCGACCAGAATGTAAAATGATGCTTCCGCTTGAAAGAGCAATCCATAAAAAACCCCCGGTAAGAAAGCAAATAACAATGCCGTCAGAAAATTACTTCCAACTACAGCTAACGATTTGACGGCAAAAACAGCTTTAATTGAGACCGGTGCCATAAACAACAGCTCTAAATCCTCGGACATATAAAGGGCAGCAAAAGCAGCGGTAATTCCGAAAAAAACCTGACTTGCTAATCCACCCATAAATAACAAAGAAAGAAACCCCTTAACCGTCTGGGGAGGCATTGTTTTCAAAGCACCATAAGCAAAATAGCCTAAGGAGCTAAGCAAAGCCAGTAGTCCTAATACCAGAACAGCCAAACCCAGTAAGGCACCAATTGGCCGATGCCTCATCTTATTCCAACTAACAAGCATTTGGTTTTTAAGCAGCAAGATAAAATCTTGTCTAAAGGATTGACCCAATGGGGGATCTGCCAAAGGTGAAGGTAGAATTATTTTCATGGCTTATCCCTCCTCTAGGCTTTTAATGAGTTCAGCGTTTTCATGACCACCCGTCAGCTCCAGGAAGATATCTTCCAAGCTTTCTCCTCCATGCCCAACCTTCTGGCGAAGTTCTTCGGGGCTCCCTTGAGCAATAAGTTGACCATCCTTAAGAATCGCGACACGATGACACATTCTCTCGGCAATTTCTAAAATATGAGTAGAGACAAAAACTGCCGCCCCCTGCCTGGCCATCTCCTGTAGTACATCCTTCAACAGACGGGCGCTTGCCGGGTCAAGACCTACAGTAGGCTCATCCAGAAGAATCACTTTAGGCTGATGGATAAGCGCTGAAGCTAACACTACTTTCTGGCGCATACCATGAGAGTATCCTTCTAACAATTCATCAGCCCGGCCTTTGAGTCCAAACAACTCCAGCAGTTGGTCTGCTCTTTCTTTCATTACATTTTTAGGTACACGATAAAGTGCAGAAATAAGGTACAAGAACTCTCGTGCCGAAAGCTTACCATATAACTTAGGCTGATCTGGCACATAAGCCATCAGCGCTTTGGCTTGGGTAGGTTGCTTGCTGATTTCATAATTGCCAATATAAGCCTCTCCTTCACTGGGATCCAAGAGGCCCGTCAGCATTTTGATGGTTGTTGTTTTACCGGCACCATTCGGCCCCAGAAATCCGAATATCTCACCGCTTTTAACTTCCAGATTAAGGCCTTTAACGACAGAAACAGGGCCATACCGTTTGGTTAATTGATTCGTTTTAATTAAGACTTGTTCCATTGATAGCGCCCCTTTGAGTTATTCTAGTGTTAGTATGGTATATATTTTAGTTCAATAATCGCAAATTACTTATTATTATTTCGAGATTATCTCCCCTAATCCTCTATTTGATCCAAATTCAAGAAATAGATGGATCAAAATTGGGGCGCTCGGGCAGGGCGGCTTCGCCCACATCCTGCAAGACCAGCTAATTCGTGCGAAGACAGTGTCTTCGTGTCAATCAGCACTCCGAGGCTGGCCCACGCGCTGACCTGGGAGCTATCTTCAGCGGATAAGTATTCTTTGGAGATAGCCGCTTCAGCGAAAATGTCCACCGGACACTTTCGTGCCAAAACCTCCGGGTAATACCTGGTGTGAACCCGTGGCTCCGCTTCCCCAGGTAAGCTTGTGGGCTTTACCGCCTCTCCATGCAATGGGTTCACTCCTGTGGATCGAAGCCGCCCTGTCTATCAGGTCTAGTATTCTTAAGAGTGTCTTAGGGGCTTTCAAAGTAAAAGGAATAAATATGGCATGTCGGCAAACCCTATAGTATGGACTAGGAAATACTTTTCAAAGGAGATCGACATGCTGGAGCAGTTAGAACATGGAGTAGATATCACACATCTGGCTGACCTCATAGCCTGGGCCAACGATAGCACTTCTCAGAAAAAGCGCCTTTTTCTCATAGAAAATCTTGCCCCTCTTGTCCTGAGAATAAAACCTTCAGTACTTATGAATGTGTCCTATAATGATCAAGTGGACTGGAGTAAATTCAAGATCCTATTTACTCGTCCTAAGGCACTGCAGATTAGGGAAATTCGGAAACTTAATGGACAGCTGCAAGTAATGTTTTATCAAAAGGATCTCTTGGATTCCGTATTAAGTCAAAGAGCTATTCAACAATTCCTGCGATCTTTGAGCTATCCAACGCAATATTCATTAGACAGCTATTTGCAAGTCTTGAAGCATAGGATCTTATCCCGTAAATTCCCTCATGAAATCGGGGTTTTCTTGGGCTATCCCTTAAAAGACGTTTTAGGGTTCATGGGACTTCAACCCCTTCCTTACAAAAGAACTCAGGGCTGGCGGATCTATGGAGATGAAAGACCTTCAGATGAAGTCTATGAAAACTATCGAACAGCTCGTCGTATGATGAGAGAATTAGTCGAGCATATTGGTGATGACGGACAACAGAATGCCATAAGAAAGTGAGTGTTAAGGATGAATTACAAATGTCCATACTGCCATACTGTCCATAGCGGAATAGAGTGGGACTCAGTCACCTTAAAAGAGTTAGGGCAAGATAAAATCAACGATTTTAGTGACAATGACATTGAGTCAATCGAAATGAGTATCCCCGGCTATCACTACATATGCCCCAGTTGTGGTGCAGACACGGCAATCAGCGAGATTAAAAGCGTATAGCTCTGTTTAAACAATCCTTGTTAGACAAAAACCTTTGTTATTATCTTTAGGTAGATAAGCAAAGGTTTTTGATATTAATACGGAGATTTTATATCATGCTTTTGGCACTTTATAATGTTGCCTATGGAACTGGTAATATTTCATGGCGTCAAATATTATTATAAAGTATTCGCTTATCGATAACCCACTTAGAATTCAAACACCCAAATCTCTTATCTTTTCTTATCCAGCAAATCATCCCTTGAAGCATTAGCAAGCCCGACCAAAAAAGATTAAAAAAATTTTCAGAAAGACTCTTGACTTTTATAATAATTATAATATAATAATAAATGTAAAGAGCGCAAGCGATTAACAAACAATAAAGATAAAACATTTAAAAAGGAGAGGAAGTTAATAATGAAAAAATTTGTATGCGGTATCTGCGGTTACATCCATGAGGGAAATGAGGCTCCTGACAATTGCCCACAATGTAAGGCTCAAAAAGATAAGTTTGCTGAAAAAGTCGAAGGAGTTCTGCAATGGGCAGATGAGCATAAAGTAGGAATAGCTCAAGGGGTTGACCCGGAAGTCATCGAAGGGTTAAGAGCTAATTTCGTTGGCGAATGTACAGAAGTTGGCATGTACCTAGCTATGAGCCGTCAAGCGGATAGAGAAGGTTTTCCTGAAGTTGCTGAAGCTTACAAACGAATTGCCTGGGAAGAAGCCGAGCATGCCGCCAAATTTGCTGAACTATTAGGTGAAGTTGTGGATGCTGATACCAAGAAAAATCTTCAGGTACGAGTTGATGCAGAATATGGTGCAACTCAAGGGAAGAAAGATCTTGCTACTTTAGCTAAAAAGCTCAATTTAGATGCAATTCATGATACTGTTCATGAAATGTGTAAAGATGAAGCACGACACGGTAAGGCCTTTAAAGGATTGCTTGACCGCTATTTCAAATAATAGATAGTTTCACAAAAGCACGCCGAAATAAATCGGCGTGCTTTCTTATTATGCTTTGCCTGGTCATCCCAGCAGTTTTCCCGGTATGTTTAGGCTCTTTGCCTGATCAATGACACGATTTCTCTTATTTTGGCTTTATCCTTAAACCCAGCGTTTTCAACCCCACTGCTTATGTCTACACCAAAGGGCTCGACAGCCTTTATGGCCTGCAAAACATTAGAGCAGTTTAAGCCACCGGCCAGAAAAAATGGAGCTTTGACTCCGTCGATAATAGTCCAATCAAATGTTTCTCCCGTTCCTCCTGGGCTTTTAGCGGAATAGGTATCAAACAAGAGGTATTTGCAGTCCATTGTCTCCACAGCTTTAAGATCAGCTGGGGAACGCACTCGGACTGCTTTGATAACCGGTTTTGAGCTTTTTGCCCTAAGTTGTTCGATATAGGTCTGATTCTCCTTGCCATGAAGTTGGATCAGATCAATGATACCCTTGGAACAGATATCTAGGATATAGTCAATATTCTCATCCACAAAAACCCCCACGGTTTGGATTTCTTTATCGAGAAGATTCCTCAAACTATAGGCGCTTTGCGGTGTAATCTTACGTTTACTCTCAGCAAACACAAAGCCCACGTAGTCTGGCTTCACCTCATTAACCGCCTCTATATCACACTCTCTGGTCAGTCCGCAAATTTTAATTTTGGTCATCCCTCACTCCCCCCTTAACCCCTTAGACCCTTCATAACTTCAGCCTTATTATCACTTCTCATAAATGCTTCGCCAATCAATACAGCATTGACCTTACTTTGGCCCAGGATTTTTATATCTTCTGTTGTTTGAATCCCGCTTTCCGAGACAAGTATCACCTCTTTAGGCACCAGATGCCGAAGGGAGATTGTTGTTTGCAAATCAACTTCAAATGTCTTTAAGTTCCGATTATTAATACCGATAATTCGGGCACCGGCTTGCAAAGCTGACTTAATCTCCGCTTCAGTATGGATTTCTACCAGGGCAGAAAGGCCTAAACTATCAGCAATCTGAATATATTCCCGTAGCTTGTTCGTATTAAGTAAGGAGCAGATTAACAGAACTGCCGACGCACCAATGATTTTCGCCTCATAAATTTGGTAACTATCAATTACAAAATCTTTGCGGAGTAGAGGTATTTTCACTCGATCTTTAATTTCCGTTAAATATTTATCACTGCCCAAGAAGAATTTTGGTTCTGTCAGTACAGAAATTGCATCAGCGCCGGCTTTTTCATATTCTTCAGCTATTCCTACATAATCAAAGGACGCACTAATTATCCCCTTAGACGGGGAGGCTTTTTTCACCTCGCAAATGAAGGCAATGCCTGGATTGACTAGTCCTTTTTCAAAGGCAAATGGCTTTTCAGACTTAATAGCCAGGGCTGCTTCCCTTATCTCCGCAAATGACTTGCTTGCTCTTAATGTTTTGACTCTTTCAATGGTATAGAGGACAATTTCATCCAGTATCATAGCTTTACCTCATTGGACAGGGTAATAAATTTTTCCAGCTGTGCTTTTGCTTTTCCACTGTCGATAATCTCTGCGGCCAGCCTGACACAATCGCGGAGAGTCGTATGACTATGAAACATATACAAACAGAGAGCAGTGTTCAGTAAGACAATGTCACGCTTAGGACCCTTCTGTCCATTTAAGATATCCAGGGCAATTTGCGCGTTTTCTTCAGGATTTCCTCCCACAAGCTCTGCGGGTGAACACTTTGTAAATCCTAATTGCTCCGGGTCAAGAAAGAAGCTGTTTAACCTACCTGCAAAGACTTCACAAACAGTGGTTGTGCTGCATAGGGTAACTTCATCCAGACCGTCATGTCCATGCACCACCATTGCTCTCTTTACCCCCAGATTTAAAAGCACTCTGGCTAAAGGCTCCACTAAATTCTCGTCGTAAACCCCCAGCAGTTGAGTATTGGCACCGGCAGGGTTTGCTAAGGGGCCTAAGATATTGAAGAGAGTTCTAATGGCTAATTCCCGCCGAACCGGTGCTGCGTATTTCATGGAGGCATGGTATGTCGGAGCAAACATGAAGCATAAGCCAATCTTGCGCAGTATTTCTTCGCTCTTTTCTGCGCTGATGTCAATCTTGACACCTAAAGCTTCCAATAAATCCGCACTTCCGCATTTGCTGGAGACAGATCGTCCTCCGTGTTTAGCAACAGGTACTCCGGCAGCAGATACGATCAGAGCACTGATTGTGGAGATATTAAAAGTATTAGCTTCGTCTCCCCCGGTTCCCACAATATCCAGGACATCCATTTCCGTTTTGAGCTTTGTGCACTTTTCGCGCATGACCATGGCACTGGCTGTTATTTCCTCGATACTTTCCCCTTTCATTCTCATGGCTGTCAGAAATGATCCTATTTGGGCATTGGTTGCCTCTCCGTTCATGATTTGCTCCATGACAGCTTTTGTGGTTTCCAGATCCAAATCTTGTCCGTTAACTATTTTATAAATCGCATTTGTAATCATTATTCTCTGCCCCCTAGGCCAAGAAAGTTGGCTATAATTAGTTTCCCTTTGGGTGTCAGGATAGATTCCGGATGAAACTGGACGCCATAAACCTCATAATCCCGATGTTTGACCCCCATAATTTCACCGTTCTTATCCTCAGCGATCACTAAAAGCTCATCCGGGATACCCGATTTTTCGGCAATTAAGGAATGATATCTGGCTGCCTCTATGATCGGAGGGAGCCCTCTGAAGATCTCGTTGCCATTGGCGATATGGATTGTGCTCTTTTTGCCGTGCATAACCTTCCGGGCGTGAATTATTTTAGCTCCAAAGGCCTCACAGATCGCCTGATGACCCAAGCATACTCCCAGGATTGGGGTGGTTTCTTTTAGTTGACTAATGACTTCCTCACAGATCCCTGCGTCAGCAGGAAAACCAGGGCCGGGTGAAATAACAATATGGGTCGCTTTTAAGGCCTTTATTTCCTGAACACTAAGCTCATCATTGCGCACTACTTTTATATCTTCATTTATTTCTCCAATTAGTTGAAAGAGATTATAGGAAAAACTGTCATAGTTGTCGATTAATAAGATCATTAATCCATCACCTCCTGAGAGAGCTTCAAGGCGTTTATCACGGCCATTGCTTTATTTTCACACTCCAGACTTTCATTTTCCGGTACACTGTCTGCCACGATACCTGCTCCAGCCTGCACGTAGACTTTATCCTCCTTTTTTACAGCCATTCTGATGGCGATACAAGTGTCCATGTTGCCGGAAAAGTCGATATAGCCTATAGCGCCACCATAGATTCCCCGGCGAGTATTCTCTAGTTCGTCGATGATTTCACAGGCCCGGATTTTCGGTGCCCCGGAAAGAGTCCCGGCAGGCAGAACCGACATGATCGCATCCATGGCGTCTTTGCCCTCTCTTATCTCACTGTTCACTTCAGACGCAATGTGCATAACATGGGAGAAGCGTAAGATTTTTAGATAATTGTTCACTTTGACACTGCCAAATTTGCTGATTCGCCCTAAATCGTTTCTTCCCAAATCCACTAACATGTTGTGCTCACTGAGTTCCTTTTCATCCTCCATCAATTCCTGCTCAATCTGTTTATCTTCTTCTTCATTAGCTCCTCTGGGCCTGGTTCCGGCTAAGGGAAAAGTAGCCAATTTTCCATTTTGAAGCTTGACTAGAGTTTCCGGTGATGTCCCGGCTATCTCAATATCTTTGGTTTTAATAAAAAACATATAGGGAGAAGGATTCGTCGTTCTCAATACTCTGTAGGTGTCCATTAGGCTGCCGGTCATTTCAGCTTTAAAACGCCTGGACAATACAACTTGGAATATATCCCCATCAATGATATATTCTTTCGCTTTTCTGACCATCTCTTGATATTCACTTCGAGTAATATCAGGTTGAATTTCAGACTTTAAGAGAGGCTTATTAAGGACTTCAGTAACGTTTTGCTTAATTAATTTAATAATGTTATCGATTTCAAAGCTTGCTTTGCGATAACCTTCTTCTAAAGCATCTGTTCTAATATTAATGATGATATTGATCTTTTGTTTCAAGTGATCATAGGCGATGACCTTATCAAAAAGCATTAATTCCAGGTCATTAAAGTGATCTTCATCCCTGTTTTTAGGTTGCAGGGTCTTTTCGAAGTATTTAATATAATCATAAGCAAAATAGCCCACAAATCCCCCGGTAAAGGGTGGTAGAAAGTCAAAGCTGGGGGATTTATACTGGGCCAAGATTTCCCTGACTACTGCTGTTGGGTCTTGTCCCCTCAACTTGATAATAGTCCCATTGTCAATTTCGATATTATTATCCTTGCAAGTAACCTGGGTCACCGGGTCAAACCCTAAAAACGAGTATCTGCCCCAGACCTCACCCCCCTCAACACTTTCCAAGAGATAATAGCGGTGACTGATAGAATTGATAGCTTTTAGTAAGGCGATGGGAGTTTTGATATCGGCATATATCTCTCGGGAAACGGGGATTATTGTATACCCTGGAGCGATGATTTTTGCTTGCTCTAAGCTTGGTCTTAACATATGATTTACTCCTTTCTCTTCTAATCTTTGCTTGAATGCGTTTGACTGAATAAAAAAACTCGCCCTTGACAATCAATTGTCAAGGGCGAGCAAATTACTGACTCACGGTACCACCTTGCTTTGCCGACATTTCGTCGGCAATCTTCAAAGAATACTAACATATTCCTCACATCTTAACGCTTGTGCTGCGTCACAGGGTACTCCGGAAAAATCCGTTTCATTGCGCCCTCAGCGGTCCATTTGCTATACTGCGTTCTGCAGGTTCTCAGCTTCTCCTGCTCTCTGTAAGTGCACGAAATAACGTTATCTCCGCTTCAATGGTTTATAGCTTTATTTAAGTTTTTGAGTTTAGATACCAGCCTTTCCTTCAAAGGCTGCTCTCTTCTTTAGATCCTTCATCAGAGAGTCAAACTGTTCTAAATCTAGGGTCTGGGCACCATCACTTAAGGCTTTGGCAGGGTTATAATGGGTCTCGATCATAACACCGTCGGCCCCAACGGCAAGGGCAGCCTTAGATAAGGGGGCAACCAAACTACGAATTCCCGCCGCATGGCTGGGGTCAATAATTACCGGCAGATGTGATTTCTGTTTTAAAAGTGGAACTGCAGAAATATCCAAAGTATTTCTTGTCATAGTTTCAAAGGTGCGTACTCCTCTTTCACATAATATGATCTGTGAGTTTCCTTCAGACATAATATATTCTGCACTCATTAAAAATTCCTCAATGGTATTGCATAAGCCTCTTTTCAGCAAAACCGGCTTTTTTGACCGTCCGACTTCCTTGAGCAGATCAAAATTTTGCATATTGCGCGCACCAATCTGAATGACGTCTACTTCCTCAAACAAGGGCAATTGTGTCTGATTCATGATCTCTGTAACAATAGGCAATCCGGTTTCTTGCTTAGCAGTCAGCAGAAACTTAATACCTGTTTCTTGTAGTCCCTGGAAGGCATAAGGGGAGGTTCGAGGTTTAAAGGCACCTCCCCTTAATAATGTCGCCCCACTTTCCTTGACGGATTTGGCAATTTGGACGATCTGTTCCTCACTCTCAACTGAACAGGGACCGGATATAACTTGAAAGAATCTCTCTCCGAAGGTTATATTGCCTACTTTAACTAGGGTATCTTCCGGATGGACGGTACGATTTACTGCCTTATAGGGCTCAGTCACTCGCTTGCCGTATTCCACAATTTCGTTAGTTTGAACAATAAAATCCAGATCTATTTTGGCGGTGTTGCCAATCAGACATACGACAGTATGCTCCGTTCCTGTGCTTATAAAGGTGGAATATCCCTCTGCTTCAATCTTTTCAACGAACAGGTTTATCTGCTCTGGCGAAACATTCTGCTTTAGTACAAAGACCATCCAATATCACCTCTTGCTAACAATGTGAAAACTCCTTTCATCTCCTAAAATTCGTTTCTCATTCCTATAGGTGACGGTTAGCTGTATGAGTGTTGGCTCGTAAAAAAAACAAAAAAGCTTCTGTCCCCATAAAGGGACAAAAGCTTTTAAACTTCTGCGATACCACCCTAGTTGACGACCCAAAAAATCGCCCACTCATTTTGCATACCATCATATGCACCCCACTGATAACGGACGGGGTTCCCGTCAACGTCTACTCCTGCCCAGCAGTTTCAAGTTGCCCTCACAAGCCCATTCGGAAAAATCTATGCTGCTGCAATCTCACCGCCTGCAACTCTCTAAATACACCCGACTTCTCGTACTTCTCTTGTTCAAAGGTTTTATGTTTAAGAAATTCTATCCTGTTATAGAGGATCTGTCAAGCAAAGATTACATTCATGTTGTTAATTAGTTAATCAGTTGATCAGTGATATAACTTATCGGGGTACTAATCGTCGATAAATAATACCGTTCGCTTACTTCAATAAAATCTGCTAAACTATTTTTATACTTAAAATTTTCCAAAGCTAGTCTCTAGCAGGATTGTGCAAAGATAATTTGAGAATATGATACTAAACAATCACCATGTACACAATATACATGGTGTTTCAGCAAAATTCTTGCTCCTCTGGTATTGAAGAACTAACTTTCAAGGATTATGATTTAGTAGGTACATAAATGAGTTTTGGAGGCATAGTTATGACTGAGATTTCTGTAAGTAAAGTAGAACAGGCTGGAGTATTACCCACCGATGATCAATTGGGTTTTGGAAAGATCTTTACTGATCATATGTTCATAATGGACTACGAGGAGGGTAAAGGATGGCATTCCCCACGGATAGTTCCTTACGGTGAGTTTTCATTCCTTCCTGCAACCATTGTTTTTCATTATGGGCAAGCAATCTTCGAAGGGATGAAAGCCTTCCGAACGTCAAACGATCAGATAGCTGTATTTAGAGCAAATCATTATCTGAATCGCTTCAATAGATCAGCTAGTCATCTCTGCATTCCTCAGATTAATGTTGAAGAAGTAAAAGCAGGTTTATTCCAGCTCTTAGAATTGGACAAAGCATGGGTACCCAGTAAACTTGGTACTTCCCTTTATATAAGACCCTTTATCGTTTCTACTGACGGTTACATAGGGGTTAAGGTTTCCAGTACTTATAAATTATTTATTATTCTCTCTCCTGTAGGTGCCTATTACTCTAATGGTTTTAATCCTGTCAGCATCAAAGTAGAGGATAAGTATGTCCGGGCTACTAAAGGTGGCTTGGGTCAAGCCAAAACTCCGGCCAATTATGCCATGAGTCTTAACGCTCAAGCCGAAGCTCATGAGCAAGGGTTTGATCAGGTATTATGGTTGGATGCAGTACATCGTAAGTATGTTGAAGAGGTTGGCACCATGAATATCTTCTTTAAGATCAACGATGAGATAATTACCCCTGAGCTAAGTGGGAGTATCTTAGGTGGCATAACCCGGCAAACTGTGCTGGAATTAGCCCAAAGCTGGGGATTAAAAACAACTGAGCGCCAAATTTCAATTGAAGAAGTGTATGAGGCTCATGCCAAAGGAGAACTTCAAGAGGTCTTTGGCACAGGCACTGCTGCAGTCATTTCCCCGGTGGGCGAGCTTTCCTGGAAGGGCCAAAAAATTAACATTAATAATAACCAAACAGGTGAATTTGCCAAAAAGCTCTTTGATTTCGTCACTGGCGTTCAGTATGGCAGCGTCCCTGATGAATTCAGCTGGATGGATAAAGTCACGGTCTAATTTTCGGCTGTGTGTTCGTTAATAAGGATAGAAATATTGTTTTTTACAAACACTTTTTAAAAGATTGTAGCTTGAGTGATATACGGATGATTAAACTGAATAGGATTCGATTCTTGAATTTTTTTAAGCCGGAACGTTCAATAATGACGTTTCCGGCTTAAACTTTTTTCAAGAGTTTATAAGAATTACTGTATTTCCACTTACAATCGTCTGGAAAAAATCTGTTCAAAGCTTGCTGCTAAATTCTCTACGAAGGAAAACAACTAGTTTAGGCTCTCCAACATTCACTAGTCTATTAGACTTTCAGATCCCTATTTTTATAGAAAGCATAAGTAGCCATCAACAACACAGCAATAACCCCCACTGATATGAGGACATAAACAGTCTCAAAGCCTCTGTCATACATAAGATTTTTGGCGTCATAATATTTAAAGGGTGTAAAAAACCTCAAGAACTCGAGCTTGTTATTAAGATCAATGGCAATCGATAATATAAACGTAAATAACAGTATTCCTGTGGCAAGGGCGGGAGCAGTCTTAGGATGCTTACTCTTAGCGGCAATCGCAGAACCGACAACCAGAAAAAACAATTGTAAAACAAACATTCCAATCATAAGTCTGGTTATCTCCCCGCTGCCCCCTTCCCCTTGGCTGAATTGTTGCACCATGAGGATTGAGCTGGCATAGGTCACAAGATTAAAGACTACTATGTTAACGAGAGCGGCCAGTAGTTTTGACGTGATAATTGTGTTCCTGGAAACTGGTTTTACGAACAGAAACTCTGCGGTTTTGTCACGTTCCTCCTTAGAGATTATGTTTGCTCCTAACATAGCTGCATGAATGGTAGCCATTACTGCTAAGTAGATAAAAAGAACTCCATAGTATCCTACAGCGGTTGTTAAGTCAAAGCTTCCCATACCCATAACCACTTTAAGGGAGTGGGGCATCTGAGTTAACAGGTCATTGATTGATTGACCCGAGGCAGAAAGTCCTGCATATTTGCCCATACTACTTGAGATTAACAGTGCGACACCAATGCACCAAATAATCAGAGCTTTTCGGTTAGCTCTCATTTCTCGAACAAAAACGTTCATAGTTAAGCCTCCTCCCTTTTACTTCACAGATATCTTTTCCTTGCTATACTGCATGGATGTCGCGCTTGGCATAAATATAATAGCTAGCTAGGATGGCAATCACTATAAAACCTATCGCTACGAAGATAAATGAAGGTTCATAACTTGAATTTTGAATTATATAGGTAAAATCAAAGTATTTAAATGGCGTAAGATAACGTAAGGCATCATCCCCGGTTGTTGAAGCAAAAGCTCCTATCATAAAAAAAGCAAAGACCATACCCAAGGAAACAGATAGGACTGATTTGAGCTTAGGGATTAACAAGGAAACAAAAATTCCCAAGGCCAGGAAAATAAGCTGCAGGTAGAATAAAGTTAACGACAACAGCAGAAATATCTTAATACTGAACTCATTTGTTTCGACATAAGAGGCCATAAGAGTTGCTGCTCCTAAGTAAAGGATGTTTGTGAATACTAAGGAGAGAAAGGCAGCTAATAGCTTGGAAGTTACGATTTGATTACGGGTAACGGGCTTAGTTAATAGGAAATCCGCAGTTTTTTCCCGCACTTCTTTAGATAGGATTGACATGCCTAAGAGCATTGCTTGGATTGCTCCAAAAAGGGATATATACAAGAAGACATAGGAATAGAAGCCTAAAATTGAACCAATACTCTCCACAGAAAGCCCTAGGGCCATTCTAATCGCCTCCGGAAAACCCTCCATTAACCTTTTGAACTCTTCTGCTTCTCTGGAAATGGAGGGAAACATGGAGAGGAAGAGAAGGACTAATCCTGATAATGTCAACGACCAGATTATTGTATTCTTCTTATAGACCCTTAACTCATGTAAAAGCATATTCATACTCTTAGGCCCCTTTTTCATAGAAATGCAAAAAGATTTCTTCAAGATCAGGTTCCTCGACCCAGACATTGGCTATCTCGATTTCCGAAAGTTTTTTCATCATCAAATTTATATTCCCTCTGAATAAAAAACTGATGACATTCCCATTTGCCTCTAAATTACTCACTCCTTCGATATTAAAATAATTCTGCTCTAAAGCAGCCGTTAATTGAACTCTAATTTTTTTATAGTTATTTTCTTGCAAAGCACTAATCTTTTCCAGCTGGATGATTTTCCCTTCCTTGATAATGGCAACCCGATTACACATTCTCTGAACCTCACCTAATATATGAGAAGAAAACAAAATGGTTGAACCCTTTCTGTTTTCCTCTTGTAATAGTTCGAAGAACCTTTGTTGCATAAGAGGATCCAGACCACTTGTCGGCTCATCAAGTATTATTAGTTTCGGCTCATGGAGGAGCCCTTGCACGATGCCAACTTTCTTTTTATTGCCAAAGGATAAGTCGTCAATCCTTTTGTTAAGATTGAGATCCATGATTTCAGCTAACTCTTTTATTCTTTTACTACAATTCTTTTTATAGAAACTTGCCGAATAGTTTAAGAGATCAATGACATTCATTTTGTCATAATAGAATACCTCGGAGGGTAAGTAGCCAATTTCTTTTTTTATTTCCGGGCCATGTTTAATACAGTCCTTCCCAAATATTTTGGCACCACCACTCGTGGGGTAAATAAGGGCCAATAAAGTACGAAGAGTCGTTGACTTTCCCGCACCGTTAGGGCCAATAAAGCCAAAGATCTCTTTCTCCTCTACATTAAAATTAATATCAATAATTCCGCGTTCTTTTCCGTAATACTTGGTTAGACCATTAATCTCGATAACATTCATTTTAGGCCTCCTTTAATTTCTGATTGATAAAAAGATCAAGTTTCTTATCTCCAGACTATTTTTTTCATTACTTGATTTTTATATCCGTTAGATGCAAGGACCTATGCAAATAATTCTCGGGTACCGCGATGACTATAATTCTGAGATTACACTTCAGAAATTTGCCCAATGGTTTATCACAGAGACCATGACTTGTTTGGAACTCAACTCGCTTTTTTCTCTTCTTCCTCTGTTCTAAGGACATGAATAAAAAAAGGCGAGATCCCAAGGAAGATGAGCGCCTGAGTTCAGGTCAAATTCGTCACCAGTGTCGAATTTGGATTGCCGTCACTGTCGGGGCATGTAACTTTAATTACACAATATGTGGCCGGGCTTACGAAGGTAAGGCTCGTTCTCCAACTGATCATAATTCTAGAATGTATATATCAACAAAAATCGCTAATTCTATAGGAAAAGGCAGGTGGTAAATATTGAATAACGAAACGATGGTTAAAGCTCTTAATGACCAAGTAAACAAAGAACTCTTTTCAGCTTATTTTTATCTCGCCATGCAAGCTTATTTCTCATCACTTAACCTGGATGGATTCGCAAATTTTTTCCGTGTCCAAGTTCAAGAAGAACGAGATCATGCTCTGGGTTTTTTCAATTACATCAATAAAATTGGCGGAAAGCTCACCTTTGCTGAGATACAAAAACCACAAAGCGAATTTTCCGATCCTCTAGAGGTATTCGAATTAACCTTAGCCCATGAGCAAACCGTGACTCAATCAATCTACTCTCTCATGGACATAGCCCGAGAAGTCAGAGACCATACTACAGAAATTTTCGTCCAGTGGTTTATTACTGAACAGGCGGAAGAAGAGGAAAATGTGAGTCGGGTTTTAAATAAACTCAAGCTTATCAAGGGGGATGGTGCCGGACTGTTTATGATCGACAACGAACTGGCCCAAAGAGTATATGTTCCCGCAGTAATTCCCGGTTAAGCTTTTCTCAGGGTCAATCGATAAAAGGTCCTTTCCTCATAATAAAGGAAAGGACCTTTTATCTAACCTCACATATTCCTGTCAAGAGGGATTATCACTCTCCACTTTGGGGATGTTTTTGCAAAACATAATAAATTGAGCGAAACTTTTCAGGGTACTTTTTAATTTCAGCGATTTCTTTCCTTTCGTTTTCAAAAAGTGAAGCATTCTTGGCTAGCTGAATTGATTTCTCAAGGTAAGCATAATAATCCTGCCACCACACATTTTCATCCAACTCAAATGCCTGGAGCAGTTCTAAATCATGTCTGGCAAAAATCCTTTGTTTCTCCGGATCATCCTTCAATTCATCATGAATGATGAGATGTCCCCCGGGTTTGAGAAAATCGACCAAAACCGGCAAGCCCTTTTCAAAACCTACTACATTAAGCAGGCCTTCTGCTAAAACGATATCGAAGGAACCGACAGGCAGATGGACATCGAATAAAGACGCTTGGCTGATTTTTACTCGATGACTAAAGTTTAAGACCTCTACTTTCTGCTTTAACCATTCTAAACTTTCGGAATCAGAATCAACTGCCCAAATGCTTCCGAAGTAAATTTCCGCCAAAGCTAAAGATGGTACACCGGTTCCGCATCCCATGTCCAGAATTAGGGGCTGATCAATTGCCGGAATCATAGAAAAGGCTTTGAGGGTGTAGGGAATTAAGTTTTTTCGGCAATCGTCTTTAATTTGATTTAGGTTAAGCAAACTATCAGTATTTTTTCTTCGACAAACCATTTCGCAATATTCGTCGCCATCAAGCACATTTTTGAGGTGGACATACTCACTGCTAGGGTGGAAAGATTCATACTTCGCCTGGTCAACGGAACAATAAATACGACCTATCTTTTGAACCCCCTTTTCCTTCCAATATTCAGCTAAGGGACAGTGGGTAATTTTGATGTGGGTCTTGTTTTCCTCAGGTTCTGCCTTCTCGATATCCCACCCTAGCCAGGGTAGGTCTGCCAGTTCTACATAGTTTTCCGGTAGATGTTCGATTCCCTCTGCCAGAATGTGTTCTTTGTGTTGATTCCCACGTTCGGAGCCAAAGGCTTTTATGGCTCTGCTTACTAGTTCTGTGCCTCGCTCCTCACCCAGCTCACTAAGAACTTCTTTAGTCATATGATAAAATAAAGAAGCCATCATTCTTCCCATTTGTCTTACTTGTATTGCGGCCACTTCCTGCTTGATTACATCGTCCTCTGCCAAAATCTCTCCTCCTTTATGAAAGACTGCCTAGGCTAATTTACCTTCTAAATCATTCGACTCATGTTTGTCCAAATTTTTCACCACTGAACCTCTGATCTGTAAATTTACATCAATTCAATTATTAGAAAAAGGGCTATAACCAAGATATCCAAGATAAGAGTATGAATAAAAATCTTAGAATCTCGAATTTTTACATAGGATAAATAATTTAAAGTACTAAATACCAAGCAAAGCGCTATAAGAATGAATGCCGGAAGAAAATTAGGCATAGTTTCAGGCGGCAAATTATAAATACAGACCCAAATCACAATAAGCAAACAAATATCCAGCACTTTTTTCCTAAAACTGTCTGTTTTGTTCCAGTTGAAGTAGGAGTAATATTTCCCTTTACTGAAACTGTAAATTTCACGAACCATTATGTATAAGTTTACAGCACATAAAATTGCCACATAAAAATAACTAGAACTAGACACATATTTCCCCCCGCTACTACACACAATTACCTGCGAGTGCCTCACAGCACCAGATATTATTCTTTATCTTTTTTACTTAATCTTAACTCCTCTAAGATTTCACAAAGAGTATTATCAATTCTGTTCATCTTTCTTACAAACCATATTAGCAAAACTATTACAATAGTAGGGAGAGTCAACAAATATAGTAAGATGGTTACCGTGGGCGGTGTTACGAATGCAGGAAATAAAAACATTGACCATCCTTCTTTCTTCTTAATCATAAACATCACCTTTGTAATTCCACATCTTGCCTGCACATACCTTCCAATTCTACAAATTAAAGCCTTATGGATCTGATTTTCTTCACCGAAAATAGTCATTCATCCATAAAAAATCCTAGAGGTTGATTAGCAAACTAACCAACCTCTAGGATAAGTACCTCAATCTACTCTTGCCGCTCAGCAAGCACTGGTCACGATATTCGATTAATGAAATTCAATCACACCATTACAAATTTGCTTTATCAGCAAAGTCATATTCATGCCTAATCTGGGCCCAGACTTTCTCCCCCAACTCAGTGAGGGCTATGCTGCCAAGCTCAATTTCTGCAGTATCGCAAAGAAAGCTTGGCGTTTTCTTTCCCTCATTAACCGTTTCAGTGAAGTAGGCAAAAAGAACCGAGTTTGTATGTTGTGTGTAGTCATAGTCCTGGAGGGGAATATCATAGTCGAGAGAGATAAGCCGTTTTTTCTCAAGCCCTGACAAAACCCCTCCGATCTCTTTCACCTTTTCCATGCTGTCATCAAAAGCATTTATATACACCGGTGCGAGAGAAGCAAACCTGGCCTCTTTCTCTTTACTACTACTCATGACAAAGCGGCTGACGGGCAAGTAACTGTTCCGCACAAGACCCTGCAAAACCGCTATTTCCTCTTTGGTGAAGGTCAGAGGGGCGTGAGCATGAGAGCAGTCTTTTTCTGAATCGGAAGAATGGCTGTGGCAGCTGCAGCTATGACTGGAACAATTCGGCGACTGATGTTGCTTAATACTCATATGTTTTTCTCCTGTCCTTTGAATTACTTTGCTTGCTATAATAAAGTTAGGTTACTCTAACTTTATTATAGCATATTAATCCTCGAAAGGTTAGCAAAACAATCCAGTCATTCTGGTACTTAGACACTCCAGCCCAAACTTTGCTGCTGAATGCTGTAAAGCTTCTCATACAATCCCTTTCCGGCCAGCAGCTCTTCATGAGTTCCTTCCTCCACAGCCCTGCCCTGATCCAGGACAATGATTTTATCTGCGCCGGCTATGGTTCTTAAACGATGAGCGATAACGATAACAGTTTTGCCTTGGATGAGCCGGGAAATGGCCTGCTGGATCAAGACCTCATTTTCAGGATCTAAAGAAGCCGTTGCTTCATCCAAAAGAACAATGGGTGCATTTTTGAGCAATGCCCGGGCGATTGAAATTCTCTGTCTCTCTCCTCCGGAAAGAGTACTGCCGTTTTCTCCAAGGATTGTCTGATATCCTTCCGGCAGTCCGCTGACGAATTCATCGCAGCAGGCTGCCTGAGCTGCTGTTCTAACCTCTTCTTCAGAAGCATCTAACTTACCAATGCGAATATTGTTGTAGATAGTATCGTTAAACAACACTACGTCCTGAAAGACAAAGGACATATAACTCATCAAATGTTCCGGGTCCAGAGTCTTGACATCAATACCACCTATTTTCACCGCCCCTCGGTCAACATCCCAGAATCGAGCAATCAGCTTAGACAGGGTACTCTTACCGCTCCCGGAAGGCCCTACCAAAGCCGTGATCCCATTGGCCGGAATGGAGAGGGTCAGATTGTTAATAACCCCTTCCTCTAAGGAAAGCTCACCGGTATAGCTAAAGGATACATTTTCCAGGTCGATATTGTAGTCCTGAATTTCTCTTGTCGCATCCCCCTCCATAATGGGCGTGGAAAACAGCGTTCGCATACGTCCTGTGGATATCTGCATATACAGAAGCTCAGGAAGAAGGGTCAGTTCGGTGAGGATGGGCCCATAGATTCTCACCACAATCAAAAAGAACATCAGTAAGGGGATCAATTCAATTTTCCCACCGGTCAACAGATAAGTCCCTACAAAAACCGTAAGTCCTACTCCCGCCTGGACGACAATTTGAGCACCGGCTACAAACACCCCCGTTCCAAACTCCAATTTTATGGCCATTTGCTTCATTAAGCTCAGGGCTTTCTCTAAGCCAGTGAATTTGGGGCCATGGAGTCCACAGGATTTAATCACTTTAATGCCCTCCAAGTATTCCTGTATTTGATCGGAGGCCGTCAATTTGGCTTCGACGTGCTTTTCACTGATTTTTTTCTGGAACTTTCTGCTGTAGAGAATAATCAAAAAGGCAATGGGGACGGTACAGAAAACCGTCAAGGCCAATCTCCAATCAAAGAGGGTCAGGATCAGACAAATAAGGGTTATGGAGATGGCGTTGGCTAAAAGCTGGGGAATAATGTGGCTTAAGACATGCTCGCTGAAGCAAAACTTCGTCCATTCGTTCTATCCCGCCGGAAATCTGCATCCCGCTGCTGGAAACATACATGATCTTCATCATCACCGAGGAAATAGACGGGACAAATAAGAGGTAGAAGATAAAGGTCAGGGCATAAGCTGCATAATCCCCGGTACCTAAGCCAATCCAGATTCCTACCGGAATGATGAAAAGATAAATATTATTGACAAGAGTGGAAAACCCGGACATGTAGTTCTCCCAGCTTAAGGTATAGGGCAGGACGAAAGAGGTATAGGCTCTAATGGTTTCATGCAGCCTGCGGAAAGAATAGACCGTTTGCTTGAAAGCCTTAACCACTGAAATCCCTCGAATGTATTCCACTGAGGCATTGTTCATTTCTTCCAGTGTTGACTGATATTTATTCATCATAGTTTTGGCCCCGTCATTACCGTAGGCCTTAAATTCCACAATAAAGGCCAGTACAATCCCCACCAAAGCTGCCAAACCAAAGCGCCAATCGAACAAAAGCAGAATTCCCACCATAACCACCGGTGCCATGATAGAGGCCACCAGATCCGGAAACTGATGAGCAATAAAGCCTTCGATCTTCTCGATGTTTTCATCCATGACCTTGCGCAGTTTGCCGCTCCCATAGTTCAGATGAAAGCCCAAGGGTAATTTGGCAATATGGGAAGCAAAGTTCAGCTTCAGCTCATACAGAGTGCCAAAAGCAGCCAAATGAGAACACATTAAGGCTATAAAATAAAGCAATACATTGCCTAACACCCCGCCAAAAGCGATCCACCCCAAGCCGGTTGTCTTTGCTGCATCAAGACTTGTAAAATCCGGATAAACACTGATAATCTCCCCGACAATATAAAAAATTGCGATAAAGGGTACAAAGGAAGCAACAGAGGCCAAGGCCGCAAAGATTCCTGCCCCAATTATTAAAGGCTTCTTTGTCGCGGCCAGCTCCAGGAGCCTGGCAATTCCACTCTTATGCTTTCCGGATTTGGTTTTTCCCTTATCCATCTATCTAACCTCACTCTCAAATATTTTATCTCTGAAGAAAACTTGGCTCTCGCCAACCATCTCCTTTCCTTCACTCCTTAGCCTTCACAGCACGAGAGAGTAGTCCCCCCTCCACATCAGTATTTCTGAAACTTCTTTCAACAGATTGAATAACTATACTCAGTTTATATGATAACGATTATCATTACCGCTCCAAAAAGGCAATAAAAATGCTCCAAAAATTAAATTACTAATCTTTGGAGCATTTCTTATAATAAGATCCTTAATGAGCAGCCCTGTACGCTGTCACTATTGCTGTTTGCTTTTCTTGGTTTTTCTGTATCTCAAGGGGGCAACCCCATTGTGGTGTTTAAAAAGCTTGGCAAACTTGCTGGCATTTTCATAGCCAATTTCATTACAGATGTCAATTATCGACTTATCCGTATGAACCAGGTAATATTTGGCCTTCTCTAATCTGAGGATTTTGATGTAATCGTGAACCGTCTCTCCGGTTAATCGTTTGAAGCCCACTTGCAGTTTATAGACGCTTGTATTGAGCTGCTCGGCCAAGTCTCGGATCAGAGGAGGATTTTCTAAATTGCTATGGATTATTTCCTCAGCTTTTTTAATAATTTCGTCATTCTGTGCTTGCTTGCTAAGTTTCTGTTCATACCACTTATCTTCAAAAAAGACCGCAATAAACTCCAACACCTTTAATTTGAGCTTAAAATATCCCAACATATTATTTCTCTGGATCTGTTTAATTTCTTCGGCAATTATTTTAAGATTATAACTAATTTTTCTAATGATTAAAATTTCATTTGTAAACAGATTTCTCATCATTGTTTGCCATTCATCAATGATTCTCGCTTCCCAAATGGGATTGACAGCATTGTTGATCAGGTCAAAATTTATATGAATTGAGATAAAGCTGGCATCTTTATACTCAAAGATAAAGCGCTCCTCGTCGTTGACCATATTATAGACAAATATTTCACCGCATTTTATTTCATACTCCCGGTCAGAGGGTAAAGCTCGGATTCGAGCAGATCCTGAATAACAATAACCCACCTCAATAATTACCTCAGGGCACCTTTGATTCTGGAAATCCAGATCTATTGTTCCGTTAATTAAAATATTCGAGATCTCCAGTCCATTTTCTATGTTCATTCGTTCAATATTGCCCTCTCGGCAGCCATCTCCTAAAAGGTAACTTTTCCCTAACAGCTGATCGTATGTTTGGCAGCCATACTTCTTCATGATGTAGTCATAATAGCTATCAATAAAACTCATCATATTTTCCCGGTTCACCTCCCTACTCAACCGGAAAACGGACTCTGTTTGAAATCCTCCATTCTTATTTCGCCAAGCTTTCTGCCTTTCCTTCCAGGGATGTCCTATTTTTCAAAACCATGCAAATTAGCTGCGCCCTCCCTCTCGGATCAGTCGCCACTGAAAATTGTAATTTAGAAATATTAACGATATACTATAAAATATCCTCCCGGGGGAAATTATTGTACAGCTGTTACGAACTATAACACAGAATAATTCTGGGGAGATTGTCACTTGAAAGCAACAAACTAAGGGATTTTTCCGGGAGTTTTGGCGGCAGTTCTCTTCAGCATCAGTGCACCCTTTTCTAAACTATTGCTTGCCGAAATACCGCCATCCTTAATGGCGGCTTTGCTCTATTTGGGTGCAGGTCTCGGAATTTTCATCTTGAATCTTATTTGCAATCTGAAATCCAAAGACCAAAGAGAAGCCAAAATCACGCGCTGCGATTTGCCCTTTGTGGATATTCACCACTTCCATGGGCATTAAGCATACTTCACATTTCGTAAATCTTCAGAGGCTGTCTATTATTTTGCAGCAATTATTGCCTGTGTAGTGAATCTCAGAATAACCAGCTAAACACGAGAGGGGCTTGTAGAATGCTCATAAATTTATCTCCGGAACAACTGACAAGAGTAAAAAACCCTGCTCTCAAAGAATATGGGCAAATCTATCTTACAATCGCAGATCGATTTAAGGACTGGGCTAACCAGACAGGACTAATCCTGGATGAAGACCTTTCCGGAGAAACGGCAGCACTCCTCAAAAGTCTCCACACTAAAGGGGCCTTGTTTAGAAATGATAATAAAAGTATCTATGTTAACCAGATATCTCCTGCTTGCGTTGCCTGTCAAAAAGGGGTAGGCAGCATCTCTTTATTTATTTCCTTGATGTGTCACCGTGATTGTTATTTTTGCTTTAACGAAAACCAAGATAATTACGAGGAGTTTTCGCAACATAAGCGAAGCTGCCTGGAAGAACTGGACTCCCTCCATCAGCAGGGCGGCAAACTGGCCCACTTGGGACTAACCGGCGGTGAGCCCTTGCTCCACAAGCCTGAAACTGTCGAATTCTTTCGGCGAGCCAAGGAAAAATTCCCCCGGGTTTATACTCGTTTATACACATCCGGAGATTTAATTGATGAGACTCTTCTAAAGGACCTTCAAGAAACTCATCTTGACGAGATCCGTTTTAGTATTAAAGTAGATGATCCGCAAAGCTTAAAGGAGGATATCTTGGCCAAGATGTCCTTAGCCAAGAACTTTATCCCCGCTGTAATGGTGGAAATGCCCGTCATCCCCGGAACCTTAGAGGTCATGAAAGACTTACTTGTAAAGTTGGATTCCCTGGGTATATTTGGAATTAACCTCTTGGAATTCTGTTTCCCCCTAAACAATGTGGAGATTTTTCAGAAAAACGACTTTAAAATTAAAAATCCTCCCTATCGGGTTCTCTATGACTACTGGTATGCCGGCGGGCTGCCCATCTCCCGCAGTGAAATAGAGTGTCTTCAGCTTCTGGAATTCATCCTCGATGAGAAACTAAGTCTCGGCGTCCAGTATTGTTCTTTAGAAAACAAGCATACGGCTCAAATCTACCAGCAAAATCTTGATCAGCGAGTGGCTAAGACCCAGTTTTTTTCTAATAAGGATTACTTCTATAAGTCTGCCAAGGTGTTCGGCGAGGACATTTCTAAAGTCCTCAAGGTCTTTAGGAAGCTCCATAATACAAATTATATTCTTAATGAAGACTATCAATTTCTAGAGTTTCATGTGGAAAGGATCAAAGATCTCAAGAAGTTGGAGATTGAAATAGGAATCTCTTACAATGTAATGGAAAAACGCGAGCATGAAACTTATCTCAGAGAATTGAAACTTGATTTGACCTCGCCGAAGAGCTTCGATCAAAAGTTTGATCTATAGCCCTTCTGACAGCATAAGAGACCATAGGGTTCTCTGCCACTTAAAACCCCTTCTTATGATTTGGCAAATTCCTCCAACTTCCTCAGATAAATATCTAAGCAAACACTCCAGCAAGGCCTTCAAACTTTAATAAATCCTCCTCACCCCAGTAACCTCTGCAGTATAAGTGTCTAGGGCCACCAAATCTTCAGGACTTAGTTCTTCTAAGGAAGCCTTACCTAGGGCGCGCAAGCCCTCTTTCATTTCTTCTCCAAAAGACTTTAGCAAATTAGCGACACTGGTGGCCGCCTGTTCTACGCAAAGCTCCTGGGTCACAGGGGATGAATCGTAGAAAGTCATAGTTGTTGGGGGTTCAAAGGGAGTTACTTTGTCAACTTGATTACTGGTTGAGGCCATTAAGACAACAGATCCCAGATAAACAGCATCCGCACCCAAAGCCAGGGCCTTCAGACATTCCCCAGGAGTAAAATAGCCCCCGGCAGTGATTAGACTGATTTCCTGACGAACCCCTCGCTCTTCAAAGAAACGATTGGCACGTACCAGAGCATTTAGCGTGGGTATGCCAAAATCATCTTGCTTAATGGGAGTGGAGCCGCAAGTTCCGCCTTGAGCACCGTCAAGAACAATAGCGTCGAATCCTAAATCAAGAGCAATGGCCAGATCTTCCTCTAAATGTCCTGTGGGCATTAGTTTCAAGCCAATAGGGATACCTTGAGCCTTTTTACGTAATGTTGACATGAAAATCGGCCAGTCTTCAGGGCTATTAACTCCGGGAGGGGCCGGCAGAGATGCTGCCAGTTGACCGGGAATTAACCCTGCGAGTTGCTGTGCTTTTCCTTTAATCTCTTCTGCCATAAAGGTTCCCATTTCAGCTCCTTGTCCCATTTGAACTTCTAGCATATCGGCTGAAGCTATCTCATCGTCAGTTCTTCCTCCCCATGGCCAGCGAGAAATTTGGACAATATATTTTCCTGCCTCTTGCCGTTCCTCGGGAAGCAGGGGGCCTTCTCCTGAACAAATAGCTGTCTCCGTACTCTTAGCCGCTTTTGCCAAAGCGAATCTTTCCTGTTCGCTGAGAGCCAAACCATAGGCCATGCCACTTATCATCAGGGGAATCTGGATATGCAGCGGCTTTCCAGCCTTTGGTCCAATCCTCACACTCATATCTATCCCAGTGCTTTCCGGGAGAGAGAATTTTGACATTAGCGGAGAAGAAAACATTAGCAAGTCATATCCGGGAAAGCGTTTAGGAGATCCTAGAGGTCGTTTAAGAGCTTTTCCGTCTTGAGCCCTTAAGTTTAGCTCTATCATGTTTAAAATAGATATTCGCTTTAATGACGAAATAATCTCGGCATTGTTTTGCGAGTATTTCTCTGAGAGCATTCTTTCAATAATATAATCCCCAATTTTATTAATGTAGTGACGAAAGATAGGTTTAGCAAGGCTATAAATTAAGATCATGAGGAAAAGTAAAAACAGCAGGTTAGAAACTAAAATTGGGAACCAAATTGAGTTATCCAGAAATTTCAGCATGAACTCACCCCCTTATTTGTCTCTGTCAACTGCTGACTTATTATTCCCCGTTATCCCACTCTTGCAACATACTCCTGCAATAATTCGTAAATTTTACCTTTAACTCCCGGAAGGACAGTGATACCCCTCCGTGCAAAAAGTTGAGAAGCTTTTTCGCTGATATGACCTGTAATAATAACATCTATTTTAATTTCATGAAGTAGAAAGGCCGCAAAAAAACGGCAGGAGCATTCAGTATGCTTTTCTGCTCTCTTATGTTGAGTAAACAGCCCCTCCTCTAGCTTCATTAACGGGTTTTCTATGAATTGTTCAGAAGTTATTTGCTTATTTTTAATAGCAAAGACTGATTTTATGTAAAAAAATAACTCGCATATGTCTTCAAAGGTAGGGTTACCCTAGTGGCACTCGCGTATACTGAAAATTATCATATCAAAAAATATCTTTAATATTGATAATAATTATCAATAAAAGGTTAAAATTTTTTCTTTTCCCACCTCCTTATTCAAGTATTTTTACATATCAACAAGCAAAAAAATAAACCCCCTCAAAATATAGAATGTTAATGTAATATTTCTGCCAAGCATTAGATTATTTATATAGGCTGTTTGCCCATTAAAATGGGCAAACAGCCTATATTGACTACTAAAATCAAAGAACTTTTCTTAACTCAATTGCTATCTTCTCAAGCATTGATTTCTAATTCCTTAGAGAAGGTTCTTATCTTCTATCTGAAGTTGCTTATCATCGGAGCATCCGCTGCATCCACTGCATCCAGAACACCTGACGCCCTTCTTTTTATCTTTGACAATTTTGTACAGGGCTAGGGCTACAATTGCAGCTATTACAGCTATTACAATAAAATCAACTGTGCTCATGCTTTCACCGACTGTATTTTGCCAGCCATTTGTGCGCTATTACCGCCCTTTCTCATCAAATAAACAACATAACCGACTATAAGAGCCACAGCTGCGAGTCCTCCCAAGAATCCTGCGCCAAAGGTTCCTGTAGTTGCTAAAGTACCAATTTGATAGATTAGGAAAGCCAGTGTATAACCCATTCCTAGTTGGAAAGCTACTGCACCAAATAACCACTTGCGAGATTCCATTTCGGAGTTCATGGCACCTATCGCCGCGAAGCATGGAGGTGTAAAGAGATTAAATACCAGATAAGCAAGTGCAGCTACGGCGCTAATTCCAAATATTGAGCTCACTTCTGCGCTCCCGCCGACAAGGGCCAATTCTTCAACATCAATAAAGTTTGTTATACTAAAGCAAACAGCTAATGTTCCAACGACGTTTTCTTTAGCAATAAATCCTGTTACCGCTGCAGCAGCAAACTGCCAGAGGCCGAAGCCCAGGGGAATAAACAGTACTGCCAAAGGTGAGGCAATGCTGGCTAAGATACTTGTCTCCGGAGCAGTCTCGGCAACGACTTGTAATTGCCAATCGAAGGTTTGTAATATTTGTACTACAGCGTTGCAAACCAGAATAATTGTTCCCGCTTTTATGATAAACGCCTTAGCTCTCATGAGCATGGAAATGGTTGCTCTCTTAATGCTTGGCATTCTGTATTCCGGAAGTTCCATAATAAAATAGGATTTGGAAAAATCTCCGGTAATACGTCTGATAATCAAGGCACTCATAATGATTACAATTATTCCTAAGAAATACATGGAAGTTCCCACCCAGGCATTATCCCCGAAGAAAACACCCGCGAAAAGAGCAATGATGGGGAGTTTTGCACCACAAGGCATAAAGGGGGCTAACATAGCAGTGGTACGTCTTTGTCTTTCGTTTTTAATAGTTCTGGTGGCCATAATTCCCGGGATGCCACAGCCGGTACCTACAATCATCGGTATAATAGATTTGCCGGATAAGCCGACTTTCTTAAAGAATCTGTCCATAACCACAGCAACCCGGGCCATATAGCCGCAGTCTTCCAATAGTGCTAAGCAGAAAAACAATACCATAATCAGGGGCAGGAATCCAATCACCGCACCTACACCGCCAATGATTCCATCCAGAAGTAAGGCAGCAACAACCGGGTTTACATCTTCCCCTAAGAGTGAGGCTACACTTTCATTCAATAAGTCAATCCAGCCGACAAAAGTATCTGCTAACCACGGTCCAACCCAAGACTGGGAAATGGAAAACACCAGCCAGATAATTGCTGCAAAAATGGGAATCCCTAACCATTTGTGAGCGACAATCCTATCAATCTGATCTTGCATGGTTTGCTTTTCCGAGCTTACCTTTCTTCTCTCGACTTCACTTACAATGTTATTTACAAAAGCAAACCGTTTTTTATCAGCTTTTTCAAACTCTTCTTTGGTTGAAGCTTTTTTTGCACCGCCGATATTAGGAGGGATTTGCTTTTTATTGGACTTACCAACAGCTACTACAGCATTCATCAGCTCAAGCAAACCGTTATTGGTTGATTTTGTCGATACGGTTAGAATCACGGGACACTTAAGTGCATCACTCAACGCCGGTATATCGATAGTGTTGCCTTTTTTCTCTGTCAAATCACCTTTATTTAAGGCAACAACGACGGGAATACCCAGTTCCAGCAATTGTGTAGTAAAGAACAAGCTTCTGCTTAAATTGGTCGAGTCAACTATGTTAATGATAACATCTGGTTTTTCGTTTTGCACAAAGTCTCTGGTTATCGACTCTTCACTAGTGTAAGGTGACATTGAGTAAGCACCGGGTAAGTCCACCACAACCAAGTCTTCGTTCCTGGGGTTAAGATTCTGTTTAACGTCCCCTTCTTTTTTCTCCACGGTGACCCCGGCCCAGTTTCCTACATGCTCGATTTTACCTGTAATAGCATTAAACAAGGTAGTTTTTCCACTATTAGGGTTTCCGGCTAAAGCAATTTTCATGAGTTCCTCCTTTAATAGTTAGTCTAATCTAACTTTTTATTAATAGTTTGCTTATAGTAAAGATACAATGAATAAATATATCTAAACATAATTTAAATATATTTATTCATATTTATACCATAATAGCCTGTGCCAAATCCTCATCTATGCTATACCTGGCATCTTTGATGGTTATTATATAATTAGATGCTAGTTTTGAAATAATTGTAACTTTTTCGCCGGGATAACAGCCTAGCGTAAATAAGAATTCACGAATATCTTCATGATTAGTATTAACGCTATTCACTGTATAAGCTGTATTTAACTTTCCTCTCGATAAAGACATCATGCTCATCTCCTTCGTAAGTCAGATTAGACTAAGTACACGACTTGCTGATCCGCCTTATTAACACTATTTGAGTTTGTTTTAGTAGTCTAATTTTATCCTCATTGATAATGAAAGTCAATATCCAATTATAGATTTTTGTCTTGGCTTCTGAGATGGTTTTAAATATTTTAAGAGTAAGCTAGCCTGAGGGTATTAATTCCTACATTCAGCTTAAACGAGCTTATGAAGTGTATTGATTATAACGAGGATCGTCCGTGTCCTGGTTCTCTGTCTTGTATGACAATTATTCTGTAATGAGAATCAATTCGTGAGAGCACAAAATCTGATTCTTCCCTTCTGATTTTGCCTGGTATAATAGTTGATCAACAAAATTAAAGAGTATATTGCGCTTATAATACGGATCTAGGCAAACCCCTCCAGCTACTCCCCCACTAATGGTTACAGTAATCGCTTGATTATCGATACTAAAAACATGGGCAGCAATAGTATTTCTAATCCTTTCACAAATCTCGGCACTGTCTTTTGACAAAGTATCTGGAAATATGATAGCAAATTCTTCTCCGCCATATCTGGCAGCAACGTCAGTTTTTCTAATGTTAGCTTGAATTAAGCAGGAAATTTCTTGTAAGATCTTATCTCCCGCTAAATGCCCATAAGTATCATTAATTTTCTTGAAATCATCAATATCCAAGATAGCAAGACTGAAAGCACTTTTAGACTTACAGGAACGAAGAATAATATCCTTGTAATAAATGTAAAAAGTCTTGTGATTATTTAGATTGGTTAAAAAATCTTTACTGACCATTTCGTTGAGCATATGGTTTTTATGTTCCAGATCATCATACATGTAGCACATTTTGTTTTCCAATTTATTAATCTCGTCAACCATAGTAGACATGATATGTCCCAATAAATAAAACAACAAGATATGCACAACCACATCTAAGGAAGCTAATGCTGTCAGATCCTCCTGAATAATCACCAGAACTACATAACACATGGCTGTGAAATAACTACAAACCTTGGTGAGTTTGCGATTAGAAATCATAGTAATTAACACGAGATATATATAGAACAAATGCGAAAGAATATAAAAAAAATCCCGGGCTAAATATAAGAAAAAGCAAAGGAAAATACCATCAAGAAAGATACTCCAAGCAACTGGAAAGTAGTCCTCTGCCCCCTTAAAATAAACCTTGTGCACGAATATCCCTACTTTGACAATAACAAATGATGTATATACAATTACAAAAATCAGGCTATATGTAAACTCGTTTTGAAAGAAATATTTATAAAGAAGAATGATACCAAAAATACTCATCACCTGAAGGGCAAGGTAAAACTCATAAATTACTCTTGAGCGAAACTCATGAACATTATTCACATGGCAACTCCTTTCTGGATAACTATAGTCATTATTCATTTTCCAATCTTTTTGCTTTAGCACTGGTAAAATAGGGTTACTTTTAGTCGAACAAAGCTACTAAATCTTGCATTCAAGGATTAGTAATATACTCATAAATTTGTTAGAGTAGGCTTACTTTATCGTTATTAAGGTGCAAATTGTTAGATCTGTCTAACATTTTATGGTCTGCTTAATTATTTGTCAAGATACATTATAAGCATACACGGTATTCGGATTTTTCAAGAGCGAAAAAAACTCACTTTTAGCAAAAAGTTATCCTATAGCTTACGGTTGATTTTTATAAAGAAATATGAAAAACTATAATAGTAGCTCATACTCTTAAAGGAGAATGTTTAATGGGAAAGTTAACATTTGCTATGGAAAACTATTTAGAAGCGATATATGAACTTTCAACCGACGGAACAGGAGCAAGAATTTCAGATATTGCCGAACGATTAGGGGTCACAAAGGCCAGCGCCAACAGTGCTATGTCTACCCTTTCAGAAAAAGGATTGATCATCAATGAAAAATACAAGGAAATATTTCTAACTCCTACCGGACGTGAGTTTGCAGAGTTCACATCAAAAAAACACCAAGTCATCGAACAGTTTTTTACCCAGATACTAAAAGTTGACATAGCCATTGCAGATCAGGACGCTTGTGCAATTGAGCATGTCATCAGCAATGATTCAATTCATGCCATGCAAGAGTTTCTTATTAAGAAATCAAAAAACTAACCTACATTGAGCGAATATAAAAAGGCCTTTTCCCACATTAATGGGAAGAGGCCTTTTGTGTCGGCATTCACCTTTTTTATGACATCTGATTATTCTGCTGTTTTCTTTTCCTCGCTCTGACTTACTGTAGTTTCACTCTTGGGGGGATTTCCGTGGTGTCCATGGTGTCCATGGTGTCCATGCTGGCAATGCCCATGCCCTCCGCCATGATGAGCATGATGTTTATGCATTGCTTTAAAAAACTGATGAATCGGGGATTCGCCGCCGGGATGTTCGAACCCGGCTTGTTTAGCTTTCTCTCTGAAATTCAAGAAGGCTTCAAAGGCTTCTAATTTCCCTCTTAGTTTCTCTTTGTTGCCCTTGAGGGTCACTGTGAAGCCTTCATCGTTTTCTGTAAAGCTGAACTCAAAGTTCTCTAAACTCATTAATAAGCACTCCTTTTCAAATGTTATATTTTAATGGATATGAACCTCATTCTAATAACTCCTGGAACCAGTCCTATTCTGCGCTGACATTGTTGCTTAGGGATGAAAACGAGGCTTTTGAAATCCTGAAGATCCACCCCTGCTCCTGCCACTATGCCCCATTCTCTTTCTTCCCGAAGAACCTGAATTGGATTTCAGAAAGGAAGCGAAGGTAAGCCCGGCAAGAATAATTAGCATTAATCCCACCTTAAAATAGGAACCCTCGAGCAAAATAGTTCCTGAAATCAAGAACCCACTGCTAATAATCGCCCTCACAATCCGGCTTGTCTGGTCCTTCTGGCTCTGTAAAAGATTCGACTCAAAACTCCTGGAAGGATGAAGTCTGATCTCGCCACCTTCGAGACCTGAAATAAACCGATTTAATTTTTCGGGCAGAGTAACAACCTCTGTCAGGGTTTTTTTGGCCTGATCGATAATAAAGCCTGTAGGGTTGTTTCCCGCTGCTTCCCCGGCCAACAACTCTTCCGCATAGGGCCGAAGGGTCTTAATAAGATCAAGCTGAGGATTCAGTCCTCCACAAATCCCCATGATAGTTAACAGGGACTTTCCTAAAAACAGGGTTCGAGCCGGAATTTGAAAAGGCTGAGAATACATAAACTCTCTCAACTCCAAGAGCAATTCTTCGGAATTGACGTTTCTCAGATTGGGATCCTCAAAGACATTAGCTAAGATCAATTTTAACCCCTTCGCCAAAGTCTGTTTGTCAGCATGGGATCGAAGAAATCCCAAGTTTTCAAAGACAGTTACCATCTGATCCGTATCTTTCTTAAACACGGCTAGAATAAAGGCCATCAATTCTTCCCGCATGCCTTTTTCAATCCGCCCTACCATTCCAAAATCTATAAATATAAGAGTACCATCCTCTTTAACTAATAAATTTCCGGGATGGGGATCAGCATGAAAAAATGCATCAGAGAGTAATTGCTGAACATAGGCCGAAATCAAAGTATCTGCCAGTTCTGCCCTGTCAATTCCTGCCCTGGCCAGGTTCTCGTAATCGTTCACCTTACAGCCTGTGACGTATTCCATCACTAAGACATGCTGAGTCGTGTACTCCCAATGGACTTCAGGTACGTTAATTCGCGAGTCCCCTGAGAAATTTGCCCGGAAGATATCCGCGTGTTGACCTTCTTTGAGGTAATCCAGTTCATCCTGAGTAGTTTCCACGAACTCGTTATAGATCTGCTCCAAATCCACCGCAGCACGTATCTTGGGGTAGCGCTTGGCAAAGGTCACCATAAAGCGAAGGGCGTTGAAGTCTGTCTGAATGATTTTCTCAATCCCGGGTCGCAAGACCTTAACCGCTACTTTATTCTGTCCCTGAATCTCAGCGACATGAACTTGCCCCAAGGAAGCAGAAGCAATCGCTTCTCTGGAAAAATTCAAAAAAACTTCAGAAATCGGTTTGCCATATTCCTCTTCAATCCGCTTAATAATTTCCTCGGTACCTACCGGCTTAACAGCGTCCTGCAGCTTGGAAAGTTCATTTGTGTATTCCTCTGGCAGAACATCCACCCTGGCACTAAAAAACTGCCCTAGTTTGATAAGAAGCCCACCCAGTTCCGTCGCCGTCTCTGTAAATACAGCAGCTTGTTTCCCATATACCCCTTTGATTTGCTTCTGATAGTTTTCGTCACTTAGAAATCTCTTTTTTTTATTTATCCACCAGAGCTGAAATACAAATTGGAGGAACATTGAGATAATCCTTCGAAAGCGTTTATCCTTAATAAATCTAATAATGATCGGCATCTAATTCCTCCTAGTTACAACCTTGCACTTTATGTTTACTTAAGTTGAGTCAGACTTTAAACATTCCTCTTCCTCCGGTAATGCTGATTAAGCCCTATTCTTTGGTTTTATTCGGATCCGAATCCTTTTCGCAAGAATTAAACAGCTCTTCAAAGAACCTACTTTTTCTGAACATCATATCGGCAAATCTGGTCATGACATCTGATTTAAATAAGATTACAATCCCTCTTCTCTTATTGCCAAGCACGATTAGCTTTTCACCGGGTACGATACCGATCTCTTCTCTGGCCTCGGCAGGAATAACAACTTGTCCGCGTTCTCCCATAACTGTCGAGCCATAGAACTTACCATGATGCATCATTCTTACCACCTCTATAAGTATGATACATCATACTTATCATACTTGCAACATATTCCTGTTCGAAAGGGAGCTAAAGGCTGTAGACGGTACACACCAGGATACTAATCTACTTCAGCAAAAAAGGACTGCAACAAACTAAATTCCAGTTTGTTGCAGTCCTTGATTATTAGTTAATATTCTTCAATTAGCCGACCATAATAGACACTGCAGAAGCATAGAATACATATCTGCCAATAAATTCTCCGACAAGAATTAAGGCCACAGCTAAGAGAATACTGTTTGCAGGAAGAGTTTTCACTCCCTTGCTTTGCTTTGATATAAGGTTTGTAAGCATAATAACTCCGACGAGTGAGAATGCCCACCTTATGATTAGAGGAATCAGGTAGCTGCCGGTTAAGAGCATGCTTGAAGCTTGGGCAGCCGGGTCGCCACTATTTAGATTACCAAAGAAAACCGGCAGGTAGATCAGGGGTATAATCAAGGCCACTGCACCTACATAACAGACCTTTTTAAGGACCGCCATCACCTCAGAGGATAAAGTCTGTCCTTTGGCTATATGCCCAATCAGAGCTATGGCCCCGGCGCATCCCAACACGAAGGTAGCGCCAAAGAAGGCAATATAGGTATGGGCATTGGACCAGGCAGGACGGATGGAATTGCTATAGATACTTGCCATGCTAAGGATGGTTAATAGTCCGACAAAAGAAGTAAGCCACCCCAGACTGTTGCCTGAACTTTCTTTCTGATAAGCCTTGTAAGTGAAAAACCATAGAACTAAAAATCCTCCGGCTGTGAGTATTTCACGACTTAACCATGACGATCCTAAGTTCAAGAGAGATCGATAGGCACCAAATGGGGTACCCAGGTGAAAGAGGGAGAAGATTAGAGCCAGGGCCATGAGTGGACCGACTGCTCCAATGCCGAAATTCGTAAGATTTCGAGCTGCTAAGGCATCTTTTGGGGCTAACAGGGAACGCACGAGCACTAGCAGAATAAAACTTCCAATTGCTAGTTGACTGATTAGAGTAAACATCATTAAGGGCCATTCTTCAGCAAACATTGATCAGGCCTCCTTTATCACTTGCTTGAACTACTTCATAGCTTCTTTATTGGGATGAATAGTCAAATGCGGCTTGGTAATTCCTGAGTCGGGTAATCCTTTGATGTCTGCTGTACTGCCATATTTTTTACGCAGTTCTTCGATATCCCCAAATTCAAGAGCTCTCATTTGACAAGCTGCTACGCAAGCAGGCTCTTCCCCGGCGTCAATCAGATCCACACAGAAATTACACTTTCCGGATTTGCCTTTGGATTCGATATATTTAGGTTGACCGTAAGGGCAAGACCAAGTGCACATCTTGCAGCCTATGCATTTCCCTTCGTCGAACATGACAATCCCGTCTTTTTCCCTTTTGTACAGGGCCCCGGTAGGACAATTCTTTGTACACTTAGGTTCTGCACAATGATTGCAGGCAATCGAGAGATTGTAAGCCCAGGGGTTGGGAAACTCTCCCCCTTCGAAATTATAAACCTTGCGGAAAAGTGTCCCTACTTCCAAATCATTCTTATCACTACAGGCAATTTGACATACTTTGCAACTGGTGCAAATCGTCATATCATAATAAAATCCTAGTTGTGCCATTCTTGTTCACCTCTCTTAGAAAATAATTCGTTGAGGCCATTTGTAATCTGGCTCAAGGGGCTTATCGTACTTTTCAACCTTGACATTACATGAATTATATCCTGAATGGCCTTGACCGGTGGCAATGTGTCCATTAATGATCCCGGTACTTCCCGCTTTGTCCACCCCGGCCAGCTCGTCCATCTCAACCCAAGCCCCTTCTCCCAAGGCTACAACCCCCGGCATAATACGTTCTGTGACATAGGCAGGACGGATTGCAACTCCGTGACGGCTGCTTACCTTGACAATATCATTAGTCTTAATCCCTAATTTCGCTGCATCGCCGGCATTCATCCAGAATTCTTGGGGGAAAGCTTCCCTAAGCCAGGGAACATTATCCAAGGTAGAATGGGATCGTCTGTAATAATGGATTGTTACAATCTGGAAGGGATAGCCGTCTTTGACCCCATCTTCATATCCTTCAAGAGGCGGATCGTATTTCGGAATGGGAGATTTCGTTGAAAAGCCGATTTTATCAATCTTCTTAGAGAGTGTGTCACAATAGATTTCAAATTTACCGCTGGGAGTAGCTAGTTTTTTGCCAACGGGGTCAGCCAGAAAATCCTCAAAACTCGTAAATTCCAATTTATCTCCGCGAGATCTGGGAACTTGGTAAATTCCCTTTTCTTTGAATTCCTGATAGGAAATGCGCCCAGTCTGGGGTGTTCCCTTCGCTCCGAGAGCTTGAATGTCTTCAGCGGTAAAGGTAACCAGTTTTTCATAGCCCGATCCATCGGCTTTCATAACTGTAGCTCCGGCGATCTGATTATATAATTCTTGTTCCTCTGTAATTGGGTTAACTATTTTGGTATCTACCCCTAAGCGCTTAGCGATTTCTGTCACAATCCACATATCACTTTTGGCTTCAAATAACGGCTTGATTACTTGGGTATGGTAAATGAGGATTTCCCGGTTTCCGGTCAGTAACCCGCCAAGTCTCTCCCACTGGGAGGTAACCGGCAATACCAAGTCAGAGTACCTAGCGTCAGTGGTCAAGAACAGATTCTGAGCAACGGCAAACTCCACCTTTTTATGAGCTTCAATCCCTCTGGTCGCGCCTGCTCTCTGATTCAAGGTATGACTAAACCAGTTCCAGATCATCTGGATATTAACGTCAACTTTCTTACCTTTACTTTCTGTAAATTGACCATCGAGAACTGCATCCCACATTTCCCCGCTATTGATTCGACTTTTCGCGATGGGGTTATTTACTTTAGGTATACCATTGCCTCCTGGCTGAACTAAAGCCGGGCCGGCATTCGTTGCCGAATTATGCATATTAGGACTTACTCCGGCACCCGGAATCCCTATATTTCCTGTCATATAAGCCAAAGTCATCATGGCATGAGGCAAGTGTTCACCATTATTAATTCGGGCTGGTGCTCCTCCGGAAATGATAGCTGCCGGCTTAGTTGTTGCATATTCATGAGCAAACTTCTTAATAATGTCCACGCTGACACCACAAATTTCCGAAGCCCATTCCGGAGTCTTTGGTGTTCCGTCAAAGGTTCCCAGCACATAATCCTTAAAGTTTTCTTTAGGGTCTGCACCTGCGGGCATATGATCAGCGTCAAAACCAATGGTGCAATTATTCAAGAAATTCTGGTCGAGTAAATTGTTGGTAATGATATAATGGGCCATACCTAAGAGCAAGGTAGTATCTGTTGCCGGACGAACGGGAATCCATTGATCTCCCAAGGTTCGGGCAGACTCAGTATAAAGTGGATCAATAACAATAAACTTTGCCCCTGCCTTTTTAGCTTGCAAATAGTTATAGGTAGGAAGACCTTGACTGGATTGAGCAGGGTTAGCTCCCCAGAGGATGATGAGTTTGGAATCACGCAATCTAAACCGGTCATTTCCTGAAGATGCACCATTGTTGGGCAGCCCTGTCACAGTACTATAAACGTCAGGCCATGATCCCCAGGAAACATTCCCCCAGCGCTCAGTACAGCCTCCATAAGCATTTAAGAGACGTTGAGGTTCCATTCCACCGCCGGAACCACCGGCAGGGGCAAAGAAACTGGCATTTCCGTACTTATCTTTGATCCGCATTATTTCACTTGCCATAATATCCAAAGCTTCATCCCAACTGATCCGGACCCACTCGTCCTTACCCCGCAACTCTTTCTTTCCGCCGCCAGGTTCCCAGTTCTTCCGTTTCATTGGGTATTTCAGGCGATCCGCTCCCAGCACCATCTTTCGGTGGGAGCGTCCCCGAGCACAGCCCCTTTGCTGGGGAAAGTCTGGGCTATCAGGATGAGTATCATCGGTTTTCTGCCGAATAACAACCCCTTCGACAACATAGGCTTTGTTAAGACAGCGGCCTCCGCAGTTATGCCAGCAAGCTGCTGTAATCCATTCGCCTTCCATTTGAGATAACTCGGCCGCCTTATCCGCATCAACCTTTTGCAACCCGCACCCAGGCAGAGTGACGGCGGCAACTGCACCTGCAGACAAACCAAGAAACGACCTTCTGTTTAACTTGTGGTTAATTGCTTTCTCGACCAGATTCGCCATAGTGGATTTCACCTCCATAGAAATTAAAACCTTTTGTTTGCAGAGTTAACTGTTAAAAGTTCCTCAACAGCCCCTAGATCTAAAGACAAATACCCCATAAGGATACTTGCCATTCCTTTGTAGAAATCAGTGGTGGAATTATTGATAATATCCCGGCCAAAGCGAGGTACCCACTTTAGCAGGTGTTGCTGGAGAAAGCTTTGTTGATCTTCCAGAACCTCCTGAAAACTCTCACCAGATTTCGCTTTTTCATAAAGCTCAAGACATAGCTGATACATAAAATCCAGTTCCAAGCCGATGTGGTCATCTGCTTCCTGCTGAAATTGAGCGGGGAGAAAAAGATGCTTTAGGTAAGCTCCTCTTACCTCCAGGGTCTCCTTTTGGAAAAGAAGTTTATCTTCATTAGCATAAGCTGACTCCCAAGGCGGTGCCGCTAATTGGTCGGGACCGATAAACAGGCGGGTATAATCCCACTGCAGTCCATCCACTTCTTCTCTGCTTAGCCCAGAACTTCGGCTGAGTGATGAATCGACGGCCTTAATTCCTTTGAGAATATCTTCACTTTCCAAGGCAAAAGGGAATTGTACGATGGTATCCTTCATCAACTCTAGATACTCTTGTGACGGTTCTGATGCAAATGTCCTCCTCAAGACGTCGTAAGCGTAGGCCCTTAGCTCAATTAGGGCTAATACACCTTCACTAACCGGTTGGTTTGTTGTCGTTTGAGTTGTTATGCTGTCTAACATACAAATCACCTCCACATATGGTATTATTACATATTTCGATTTGTACAGGATTACAAGTATTCACCTGTTTTTTTGTACAAGATTACAAAATTACGAAAAGGGAACTATCGCTAAACTAAAACTTTAACTTAACAAAAGATTGTGGGCTGAAAACTATAAATATAAGCAGAATCCCCTCCTAAGTGAGCTGATATTCACCAGCAGCTTACTTACGAGGGGATCTCTTGGACATTCTTCCAATAAAAGTAATATTCAATTCTTTATCCAATACCTTGCTTTTTCTTTAACGGGATAGAAACGAATTGAAGGTTTGGTTAGTCGGATATTCGGGAATCCTTCGATGGTGGCAACTGTGTCATTAGGGTACTGTTCCATATTAATAGTGCTGAGCGCACCTGTATGGCAGGCGCTGACACAAGCCGGCATTAATCCGGCTTCTCTGCGGGGCAAGCAAAATGTACATTTACTGGCTTTGTTTTTTTCGATGTCAAATTGAGGCGCATTATACGGACAGGCAGAGACGCAGTTCATACATCCGTCGCAACGGTTAACATCGATCATCACAATGCCGTCCCGGCGTTTAACATAGGCTCTCCGGGTGCAAACCCTAAAGCACTCCGGGCTTTCACAATGATTACAGGATATGGATATATTTTTCCCTGATTTAAGGGAGGACACTCTGCGCCAGTTGACATTGAGCGGTGTTGAGTTCTCATTTTTACAAGCCATTTCGCAGGACTTGCACCCTACACAGCGATCGGCGTTAAACAAAAAACCTATTTGCTCTGTCATCCTCAATCCCTCTCTATCTTTTTCACTTCGACAAAAGCATTATAAAGTGCAGCACCGTCACTGCCGCTATTCCTTTTTCCCATATCCGCAGATAATCCGGAAAGAAGGTTATTGACGGGCTCCTTGCCGCCTTGGTAAAGAAGAACTATCCCGGGCACCAGTTCAGAATTGATCCTTGCCTTCCGGGTGACCTTACCCTGTGCATTATAGATTCTAACGCCATCCTCATCCTTAATCCCTCTCTCGGCTGCATCAAGAGGATTGATAGACACGACATCTTCTCTCTCATCTCTGCCTATCCACTCCAGGGCCCAGTTCTGAGAATGTATTCCTGTAATGTTTTGCGGAGTTAATAATCGCAGCGGAAAGGAGGAATCATGCTTTTCATTTCTATATCTAGGCAGCGCAGGTAGTTGATCCTCTTTAGCACCTTTAGAGAAGACCTCAAACTTTCCTGATTTAGTTTTAAAGTTTAAATCCAACCAAGGATTGTTCTGCTCAAGTAATTTTGCCGGCCCTGCAGATAAATCTCTCCAGCTTAATAAGCCGTAATGTCTCAAGACTTCAGGTGTAAACTCTCTCTCAATCCACTCCTCTGCTGTCCGTTCAGAGGGAAAATTAGAAAAACCGGGCCTCAACTCATTTAACCTGCGAGTTAGTTGGCGGGCGATTTCCAAGTCGCTTTTTGCCTCAAAATAGGGTGGGATGGCTGGTTCATTAAGAGCCAACCACTGATGCCAATAACTAATATTCAAGTCGAAGTCCTCAAAATGACTTGCCGCAGGCAAGACTATGTCAGACATTTCTCCGGTTTTAGTCATAAATAAATCAACGGTTACGACCATTTCCAGTTCGCTTATTAATCTCGTCCACTTTTGAACCTCTTGATCCTGACTCAAGGGATTTCTTCCTGCAATCCATAATAACTTAACCGGTGGATCAGTCAAAGATAATACTTGAGACGGAAAATAATTAATATCAACGCTTCTCGATATTTGGCCATCATCCGGCCCGGAATGATTTAATAAATTTAAGGGAAATAGCTCGATGCCGGGATGGAAGTAGTAAAAACCACCTCCGACTTTTCCCACATTCCCGGTTATCGCACTTAAGGCATAGATTGCTCTTACATTTTGCCCCCCATTTTGATACCGCTGTAAGCCAAAACCGCACCAAGTAGCCACAGGATCATATTGCCAAAGCAGATCCGCGAAGAATTGCAGGGTGCTTTCCTCAACTCCGGTTAGACTGCACACTTCTTCAATGCGTACTATCTCTTGAAGATATCTGCGAAAACTATCCCAGCCCTCAACATGATTCTCAACAAAGGAGGCATCATACTTACCCTTTTCAACCAAGATCTTAGAGATCCCTAAGGCCAGTAAACCGTCTGATCCGGGTCGCACTTGGATATAATGATCGGCCAGACCCGCTGTAGCAGTATACACCGGGTCAATAACAACCAGCACTGCCCCCTTATCTCTGGCTTGATTAATAAAGTTTAATTGATGGATGGCAGTCCAGGCAGGATTAGCCCCCCAAATGACGATTAACTTGGAATCTGACATGGCTTCAGGGTCGGGGTTTCTCCCCTCTCCCGAACTATAGGCGATTGCATCCAGGCCGGCAGACAGGCATGGGTTGCCTTTTAGCTTAGTATGGGAACCAAGGCTATTGAACATTCCTTCAGTAGCATAATGCAGGAAGCCAACATTACCCGAGAATTTATTATAGGAGAGAGAAAGATTTGAGGCATAACGATGATTTAACTCAATTATTTTCTCGGATATTTGACTTAAGGCCTCATCCCAAGTAATCCGCACCCAATTTCCCGAGCCTCTGGGATATTGTCTCAAAGGATATTTTAGCCGCTCAGGACTATAAACGTAACGTGTATAGGCATATCCTTTAGCGCATAAGCGTCCCTGACAATAACCGTGGGCAGGGTCTCCCTCTAGTTTAATCAATTTGCCGTTTAGGACATGGGAAAGCATAGCACAAGTATTGTAACAGTTTCGAGGGCATACATTCCTATGTATCTTAAGATCATCCATCATAATACCTTCTCCTATCCCCCTGCTTAAGAGATCGGGTTACTTTTCTATTTCCGATGCTTTCAAGTACTTTATCTTAAAAGCCACCATAAGATCCAGCTTAGTATCGAAATCATCCAAATTTATAGCCAATATCTCCTCAATTTTCTTCAAGCGATAGCGCAAGGTATTCGGATGTACATAACTAACTTTAGCAGTCTCCTTTAAATCACAGCGGTTTGCCAGGAAGGTTTCCAGGGTTTTCAGAAGATCTGTTTTCTGCATAAGATCATAGCGTTCTAAATCTCCTAATGTCTCTTTGTATAGTTCTGCTAATTCTTGGCGGTCATGGTTATAGAGGATCCTGGCCACTCCTAACTTAACAAAAAAGGGGGTTCTCAAGCGAGAATCCATTAACTTGCCAAGTTCCAGGGCTACCTTTGCTTCTTGGTAACTTCGAAAAATCTCTTTAGGATTTTTGTAAATTCTTCCAATCCCTAAGCGCAAAGTTCGGGAAGGGATTCTTGTTTGAACAAGATTTTTCACCTTGTCCGTTAATAACTTGGTGTAGTCACTTTGTTCCTGCAAGCTGTCTTTCGACTTAAAAAGAATGGCTATAACCTCACCCTTTTTCTTAGTTAAAACAGGTTTTTCGCCCAACTCGTTCATTACAGATTGTACACTGTCAAAAAGCACCTCAATTAATTCCTTATCACCGGAAAAATAGTCATAATCATCAAATTCAAAGACTAAAACACATTGCGGTTGACTTAAGTCCCATCCCCAAAGTTCTCCTCGAGAGATAATATCCTTCCCAGATTCCATATTTCCATAGAGCAGGTCAAAGAGAAATGCGTCAATATAGCGTTTCTCAGATAAGGAGAACTCCTTTTCTTTAGCCAACTGAACTGCTAAAACAAGTGCAGCAGCTTCGCCAACCCTTTGAATGGCCGCTGAATCTGAATCAGCTTTCTCATCAATTATATATAAGAAGCCCAAGGTTTCATTTTTAATATAACTCGGAAACGAATAGGCTTCATTGATATTGCTTCCCAAATTTATCTGACACAATCCCGGATTATTTGCCCTTTCAATCTGATTGCTTCTGATGAAGGAGTGTCTTGGATAAGCTTCATGAGTAGAAGCAATAATTTTGTGAAATTCATTAGTCACAATTACCGGTGCATCTATCACCTTTGTTAAGGCTTCAGCTATATCCGCTACTCCAGCCCCTTCAGCAATTATCCTTAGTAATCCGGATTGTAGTTTTTGCACCCCATGAATATCCATTACAATCCTCCTTTCCGTAGACATTAATTAGAGAAAAGCATTTGCTTATATGTAGAATAATATTATCATTATATCAGATATCATTGGTGTATGTTGGAGATAATGTCGAAAAGTAGGATTCCATTGATTGGAATCCTACTTTTCGAACTAACTTTATAGGCTTTTTTGAAAATAAACTCTGCGAAAGATAAGTCTTCTTCTAATCATCAATAAGTGTCTTAATAATATCCATCCGGGTTACAATTCCCACTATTTTGCCATCCTCGATAACAGGTAATCGTTTAATTTTTTTGCTCACCATTAACGATGCTGCCTCTTCAATCGATGCTTCTTTATTAATCTTTACCACCTGAGACGTCATGATTTCCGAGGCTTGCAAGGCAATTAGTTTCTTTAAATCTGACTGGTATTGCCTTACACCACGGTAATATATAAGTGCACCTAAAATTCCCACGACTCCCGGAATCTGAGGATTTGTTTCTTTATGTAACAAGTCTCCTTCACTAACAATTCCTACAAGCTTCCCCTCAGAATCCACCACCGGTGCACCGGAAATTTGATGATCATACAAGATCTTAGCTACTTCCTTGATTTCCATATCCGTTCGAATGGTTATGACATTGGTTTGCATAACATCCTTGACCTTCATGAAATCACTCCTTTTAGCTTTAGTTTTCCAGAATTATGAATTCGTTCCGAAATTATTACTATATTGTACCATAATCGAAGGTATTTGTCTGAAGTTCTAAACTATTGTATCAAAGCTCAAAACTCAAGCTTTATCTTTTAGATACAAGCTGCCCCTCGGCATTAAATAAGGCTCCCGGATCACCATCATTGTTCCAGATATTTGATTGGGTCCAGACAAGGATACCTGATCCAGATCGGGCTTTTTCTCCGCTGACAACTTTTAGGGTTCCACCCCCAGCCAAGGTTGTACCTGCCTGAAATGTATAGGTTTGATTGCCAACCTCACTCACTAATTTCCAACCCGTTAGATTAACCGGCGAACTACTAGTATTTAGTATGCTCACTACCTCACCGCTTAAATCAATGTTTGATAGTTCTACAGTACTTTTCGCTGTGAGATCGGCAGCAGAGGATTTAGTAGAAGCTGATCCGTTAGATGGAACCGAGGCATTCTTATCAATTTCTATTGACGTCCCATCAGTCGTAACTACAATCGTCCCTGATTCATCCGTCCTATAGACTGCCACTCCCGCCTTGACCAATTTATTGATGACGCTAGATGCCGGGTGACCATACTCATTATCTGAACCAACAGAAACAATAGCTTTTTCTGGGGACACAGCCTTTAAGAATTCATCGGTTGTCGAACTTTTACTGCCGTGATGACCTATTTTAAGGACAGTTGCTTTTAAGTCTTGCCCACTTTTTATCATTTCCGCTTCAGAAATATCTTCCGCGTCTCCTTCGAAAAGAAATGATACTTGGCCATAAGTAAGTTTGAGGACTGCACTGTAATTATTCAGTTCTTCATAACTGCTGCTATTAGGCGCCAGAAATATCCCTTTCAAATCAGGAACTTCGAGGTTGACTCCCGCTTTGGCTTCGATCTTTTTAGCTCCACTGCTTTTAACAGCAGCAATGAAGTCCTCAAAGGTTCTGGAATTTGAGGCAGCATTGGGCAGGTAAACCTTTTTAGTCGGTATGCTTTGCATCACCACATCTAATCCGCCGATATGGTCTTCATGGGGATGAGTAGCAACAATAGCGGATAACTCATTGATGCCCTTAGATTTTAAATAGTTGACTATTTTTTCTCCATCTTCATTGTTTCCGCCATCAATGAGAATTGACTGCCCGCTGGGGGAAATTATTAGGGCACTATCCGCCTGACCGACGTCAAGGAAGTGAACCTGCAGCCTTCCAGCGCCAGCGCTGGCAGCAGTATCTACAGGAGTATTTGCCACTGCGCCGCAGCCTGAAAGAAGTATGCTTAAGAACAAGATAATTGGCAAATAAAATCCTTTTATGCGGTTTAACACTGGATGCAGACTCCCTTTCTTATTCATCGAAGAAGTTATTTAGAAGGCTTTCGGCTTTCTGGTGACGTCGTAGTGTAGCCTCTGGATTTATGTGAATCTGGATGTTAATTACATCACCTTCTTTTAGATCAAGGGGCAAGCCACTGCGAGGGAAATTGAACATTACGCGGTTTTCCGTTTCGATAACGGCCCACTCTCCTTCAAACCGATCAATGATATACATAGCTGCTTCACTCCTTTATATGAGAAATACCCTCTGACTCTTTGTAAGTCTTTGATAGAACATTAATATGTCGGCCCCTTGAAAGTTCTTTACACGAAGCCGAACCAGACCAGTAACCAGTAACTATTAAACATTAAAGTTATTAGTCTGCCGACTCAGCCTGCGTTTTTCCTTCCATTTAGTCAGCACCGTATAGAATGACGGGACAACCACTAAGGTCATAACTGTGGAATAGAAAAGTCCCGCAATAATCGTGATTGCTAAAGCTCTGAACATAAGCTCTTTACCCGTTGCCAGAGATAATAAGCCGGCTATAGCTGTTCCTGCCGTTAATAAAACGGGCTTTAAACGCGCTTTTCCTGCATTAATAACAGCCTGTTCTAGAGCAACCCCGGCATGTCGTTCATTCTCGATGAATTCGATTAACACTATTCCATTCCTGACCACAATCCCTACCAGACATATTAAACCCATAACGGAACCGAAGCCGAAAGGTGTCCTGGTAATCAGAAGTCCTATCATACTTCCGGCGAAGGCCAGATAAACAGTACTCATTACTAGAATTGGCAGACTCAGAGAGTAAAACTGCATGGCGATGACAATTAAAATTAAGAAAATCGCTACAATCATCAGCCTGCCCATATCTGTAAATATGTCTGTCTGCTCCGAGGTTTCCCCGCCAAACTCCAGGGTATACCCGGCAGGAAGTTTGATCCCTGCCATCAGCGGTCTGATTTTCTCCATAGCCTCTGTTGCCGTAACCCCATCTAAATCAGAGGTTACCTCTGCCAGTCTGCTCAAATTCCTCCTGGGCACAGTATTAATGCTAAAGGAGGGTTCCATTTGAGCTATTTCCTTCAAGGGAATCAGTTTTCCATTGGCATTAGGAACATATAACCTGTCAAATACCAGCATAGGGTCTGGGCTTGACTTATCTGAGTACATTACAATGTTGATCAAGTCCTTACCGTTGTCAAATTCACTGACCTCAATTCCTTCTGTGGCTAATCTTAGAGTTTTTGTCAGGTCATCATATTTAACCAGGTTCTGATCCATCTGAGCTTTATTGATGGTTAATTCTATCCCTGTTTTATCTTGACCAATGGAACCATTGATGTTGACTGCTCCGGGATATTTTAGCAAACTCTCTTTTACTTCGTTTTCCAGTGTTTGCAGAACATACAGATCTTCCCCGTAGATGCGAATATCTATGGGAGCACCGATTGGCGGTCCGAACTTTATTTCTTTAGCCAAGACACGAATTCCCGGATACATTTCACTAAACTTGGCATTCCACTCCGGAACTAGTTCTTCAGTACGTTTTTGTTCAGTATTGATTTTGACGACAATTTGCCCTAGGTTATTTCCTTTACCTATTGAAAGATCTCCCCGAAACATGGACGGTGCACTATCTCCGGCATAAGTGTTTACCAGAGTGATTCCCTCCTGTTTTTGAACCCAGGAGGCAATGTCCTGAACCTTTTGATTGGTACCATCCAAACTTTCCCCTTTTGGCATTCTTACATCAATCAACATTTCTCCTCGCACGGAATTAGGAAAAAGCTGTACCGGAAGCAAGGGAAATAAGCCATAGGCCAGGGTACTGATCAGCACTGCCATTAAACCGACTTTTAAGGGCTTTCTTAAGATTCGGGGCATAAGTTTCTCCGAATACCACAAGGCCAGTCTGTCCAGCTGCTTTCCTAAAAAACCGTTGCTTTTTGAATACCGGGCTGGAAAAACGGACAACTTTTCAGCTCTCCAATGCCTAAATATGGGGACAATTGTCAGAGACATGGCCATTGAAGAGATCATGGAGAGGCTAATAATAATTGGCAGGGGTCTAATAAATTGGCCTACATTGCCCTGCAGAAAGGCAATGGGGCCGAAGGCAAATATGGTTGCGGCAGTCGCTGTAAGAATCGAGATGAACACCTCATTAGTTCCCTTCACAACTGCCTGTAACGGAGGTTCCCCCAGCTCGATAAGTCTTCTTTCAATATTATCGTTAACCACCACGGCATCATCCACTAGGATACCCAAGACGATGATTAAAGCAGCAACAGATACTAAGTTCATGGTAATATTCAGGTTTGGAGTCAGCATTAAGCCCATGGAAAGGGAGATGGGAATTGCCATTGCTATGATACAGGAGGTTACAAAGTTCAAGCCTAAAGAGCACACTAAGAGCACAGCAGCAACAGCCAGCAATACCTCTAGAGTAAGATCTGAGAAAAGATCTTCTATTCGTTCATTTTGAGAATAGACATGATTAAGCTGAGTTCCTGAGGGCAGTTCTTTCTCTAATTCTTTCATCATTTCATCAACATTTTTCTGCATACCGGGTACGTCACTACCGATTTCCCCTTGGACGCTGATAGAAATTGCCGGCTTACCATTAAAACTGACTAAGGATTCCTCTTTTTCACAAGCAACAGTAATGGTCGCAACATCCCTCAGGTATACGGGAATACCTTGGTTATTCATAGAGATGACTGTATTATAGAGTGCTTCCGGGTCATGGGTATCTTTGATTTTCAGCTGATAAAGCCGGTCTCCCTGCTCCAGGTCTCCTAAGGGAGTCCGCTCATTCTCCTTTTTTATAGCACCGGCAACTTGAGTCCAGGGAATTTCCAATTGATTAATTTTGTGAGTATCTACATCAATTCTGATTTCTTGGTCCGGAAGGCCCATTATGCTTACATCTGCCACATTAGGGAGGGTTCGAAGTTGGTCTTTCCAGACTTTTAAAGTATCTCTCAGCGCATAGACTTCTTGATAAGAATCTGCAGTCACCGCAAAGGTCTCAATAAAAGTTTTGCTTAGATCATCGTTAATTTCCGGTTGTTTACAGTCTGAAGGAAGACTGCTTTCGACATCTTTGACTTTGTTACGCAGCTCATTCCATTTTTCTTTGGGGTCCACCCCTTCTTGAAGTTGAACAACGATTTTCGAGTATTGTGGATTAGACTGTGAAGTTATGGACTTTAGTCCTTGTATCTCATTAATTTTCTCTTCAATCTTTTTGGTAACCGTCTGTTCGACTTTCTCAGGTGAAGCGCCTGGGTACACTGTAAGAACCATTGCCGTGTCAACCACAATATCCGGTTGTTCTTGCTGTGCCAATTGAAAAAAAGTTGTAAATCCATAGACTACCAGCATGATAAAGAAAAGCAGAGTGATCTTTCGTTTCTTGATCAAATACTCAATCACAGATCCCCACCCCCGGTTACCTTGACCTGAGCCCCATCAAAAAGGTCGTCTACTCCACTAATGATCACCTCTGTTCCTTCGTTGAGGGGGGAGAGAATCTGAATTTTATTATCTTTCATTTCTCCAATAGACACTTCTTGCTTGATACTTTTCCCATCACTAATAATAAAGACATAGGGATTTTTACCGTTTATGCTGCGAAGGGATTCCACGGGCAAAAATATAGATTTACGAGTTTGGGTAACATGGTTGCAAACGGCTACCTGACCCGGAACCCAATCATGCTCTTTGTTGTCCACGGTCACTTCAACCCCTATTGTTCCTGTCTGAACATTAGTTGCTGAGAAGATGTTGGTTACAGTGCCTTGCTTCTTTTGTCCATATAGACTAACTGTTACCGTATCCCCCTTTTTCCAGTCTCCAATGCTGCTGTCCGGGACCGGAAGTGTCAACTTGAGTAAATCAATATTTCCCAAACGAAGAACCGGGGTGCCTGCTGCTACGAGCTGACCATTGGAGGCCAATTTATTTAACACCGTCCCTTTAAAGGGAGCCTTGAGGACAGTCCTTTCCAAAGCCAACTTTGCTTGGTTAGTGTTTTCTTCCGCCAGCTTGTACCCGGCTAGGGCTGCTTCCTTAAGTTCAGCCCGGGCACCTTCAAGGGCCATGCCATAGGCAGCTTTAGCAGTTCTAAGATCGCTTTCTGATACACTAAGGCTCATCTGGGCCTTTTCATAATCACTTTGGGAAACTGCCCCTGCCTGGAACAAGGCTTCCACTCTCTTCAAGTCATTAAATGCTTTTTGATAGACTGCATTTGCTTTGTCAAAGGCCGCTTTAGCAGTTTCCTTTTCTTGATCTCTCGCCCCATTTAAGGCTTGGTTAAGATTCGCTCTGGCCTGTTCAAGGGAGGCACCGGCAATTTCTGTATTAATTTGATATTGACTGGGGTCTAAACCGGCAATAACGTCGCCGTCTTCTAAGTTGTCACTCTCCTGTTTTTCTAAGGCAACAATTCTGCCCGGTACTTCAAAGGATAAAATTGCCTCCTCAATCGGCTGCAACATTCCAGAAAGCTCAAGCTTATCCTCAACCGCTACCAATTTGGTTAGTTCAGTTTCAACGTTTTTTACACTTGCTCCTGTTTCAAATTCTTTGTTGTTAAGATTAGAACATCCCACGGTAAAGTTAAGTAAAGAAAAAATTAAAACGCAGGAATAAATCATTTTTTTCACAAAATCCACCTCTTTAATCATAGTAAGGCTCTTCTACAATAGAGATAGGCATTAAACAAATACTGTTCCTGCAAAGAATTTAGAAGGATCGCTGAATAGACTTATGTAGCTTTAGTGTCTATTAATCCCTCTAAAAAGATCTTGGCAGCACTTCTGCACAACCTCTCAATCTCCACCGGAATCAGCTCTCCTTCGAGTCTGCTTTGAACCACAAAAAGACCGATAAGGGATTCAACGTACATAAGTGCGGCAATAAAAAAGTCATTTTCTTTAAGTATTCCTTGGTTATATAACTCTCTAAGTTTTTCCTCGAGTATCTCGATTACCGTTTTAAGGGTATTGGTTACATTTCTGCTTAATTCGGATCTCTTTTTCGATTCTATAATCGCAACGATTAATACCCCTTTACTCTCGACAATGCGTGAATATAGTTCCATGCCAAATTGAAAGAACATTTCTTCAGGACATAGTTCACTTTGAACAATACTCTTAAGTCTTGAGTGACTATGATAGGTAATTTCCTTGGATATTTCCAGAAAGATGCCTTCTTTACTTTTAAAATGCCTAAATAGGGTGGCCTCATTGACACCTGCTGTTTTAGCAATCATTTTTGTAGTAGTCCCTTTGAATCCATTCTCCATAAACAACTGTCTGGCTGCTTCAATGATGTTCAGACTAAGAGTATTGTCTTGAGGATTCTTTAGTTCAGGATTTTCCATGAGCTAGACCTCCCATTTAAAGTGGTAGCATGAGTGCAAGTATGTACTTGCACTCATGCTACCACTTTATAGTTAACAATTCAAGGTATATTTTTCCTACTTACCTAAGTGTTTTTATCAATTGCGAGAAACCCACTTCTTCTATGAGGTTGTTCGGATTTCCACTTCGATGTTAGCATCCCCTACCGAAGCCCCGATGTTCAGCTTTAGCTGAACCAGTTCACTGATGTCCTTCCAGTAAAAAAGACCTTGCTTTTGAAGTTTAAGATTCTGTTAATACTATAGTAGCTATTATTGTTTTATAACTCAAATTCATCACAAAACCTAAAAAACTTAATATGATTATAGAAGGCTGGAACCCTTTATCCCTCAAAGACATAGATTGGTTGTAGTTGATAATGGTTATCAGACAAAAGGAGGACATATAACATGTGTGGTATCGTTGGTATGGTAAATTGGAGGCAGGATCTAACTCAACAAAAAGAGGTCCTAGTCAGTATGACTAATACCCTAATTCCTCGTGGTCCTGATGCAGAAGGGTATTGGCTTTCTCCACGTGTAGCGTTTGGACATAGACGACTAATCGTGGTGGATCCCCAAGGAGGTCTTCAACCCATGATTCGTCAACGGGGAGAACATACGTATACACTTATCTATAACGGTGAGCTCTATAACACACCTGAGATTCGTCAGGAACTTTCAAGTCTTGGTTACTCCTTTGAAGGCCATTCCGATACAGAGGCAGTATTATTGTCCTATATGGAGTGGGGGCCTTCTTGCGTGGAGCGTCTCAATGGAATCTTCGCCTTTGGAATTTGGGACAGCAGAGAGCAAAACTTATTTGTGACGCGAGATCGCTTAGGGGTTAAACCCCTCTTTTACTCTGAAAAGGCCGGCTCTCTTATTTTCGCTTCCGAACTAAAAGCTTTATTGAAACACCCGGACATTTCCCCCACCTTAGGGCAAGAAGGCTTATCCGAGATCTTTCTCGTTGGTCCGGCCCGCAGTCCCGGGGTAGGTGTTTTCGAGGGCATTTCCGAATTGAAACCCGGGCATGCACTTAAGTATTCTGCAAATGGTCTAAGTATTCATAGGTATTGGGCCTTACCTAATAATATCCATGAAGACGATTTAAATACTACGACTCAAAAAATTCGCGAGCTTTTTCTCGATACAGTAAAACGTCAATTAGTTTCAGATGTCCCTATTGGAACCCTACTTTCTGGAGGCTTAGATTCCAGCGCCATCACAGCCATAGCCGCGGTGGCTCAAGCAGAAAATCAAAAAGGATCACTGCCCACCTTCTCGGTTGACTATGCTGATAATGACAAATATTTTCTGCCTAATGCCTTTCAGCCCGGTGCCGATGGACCTTGGATAGAAAGAATGTCCCAAGCCTTTAACACTCAGCACACAAATTGTAAATTTAATATACCGGAACTGGTTGAGTCCCTTAAAGACTCTACCCTGGCCCGAGATCTGCCCGGAATGGCCGATGTTGATGCCTCCCTACTGCTCTTTTCCCGAGAAATCAAGAAGAGAATTACCGTGGGCTTATCCGGAGAATGTGCCGACGAAATCTTCGGAGGCTATCCCTGGTTTCATCGGCAAGAATCCCTGGAAGCCCAAACCTTTCCTTGGGCTCTTCACGTAGAAAACAGATTGCAGGTACTATCCCCTGAGCTGATTGATCGTCTCCAACCTCATAGCTACTTAAAGAAACGTTATGAAGAGGCACTGTCAGAGATTCCAAATTTGCCGGGCTCTGGCACGATTCATCAAGACAGTCGAACTCTATCCGGAGAACTACAACGGGAAGCCCGAATACGAGAAATCAGCTATTTGACCATAACTCGTTTCATGCCAACTCTCCTCGATCGCAAAGACCGCATGACCATGGCTACGGGCCTGGAGGTGCGTGTCCCCTTCTGCGACCATAGGTTAGTTGAATACGCCTGGAATATTCCTTGGGAGATGAAAGCGATAGAAGGCAGAGAAAAAGGACTCCTTAGACATGCGCTGACGGGCATCTTACCCGAAGATGTACTCTGGCGCCGTAAAAGTCCTTATCCGAAAACCCATCATCCCAACTATCTATCCTCTGTTCGCACTTGGCTCCAAGAAATTATTGAAGACAGCGCCTCCCCCATTCTTCCATTTCTCAATCTCTCAGAACTAAGAAGTTTAATGAAGCTCTCGGATACAATTCCCTCCGGTCGCCCTTGGTTTGGTCAATTAATGGATATTCCCCAGCTTTTTGCCTATCTAATCCAGACCAATTTCTGGTTAAAAGAGAACAAAATCCAGTTCAGCTAAGAGCAGTATGTTAATAAAATAGAAGGGCCTGCAATAACTTACAGGCCCTTCCTAAATAGAACTTTCTAACCAACTTCTTTTTTCCCTTAGGCAACCAGAATCTTTCGATTTTTCCGCCTTAATATCTAACTGGGACTTTGGGCAATCCAGCAAGGGTGAGAGGCATCCCTTCCTCCCATTTGGCAGACCTAATATATCAAATTTGTGTAATACAGAGGCCAAATGGTGCATCGATGCACCATTTGATTTTAGCCTTTTGTCTCAAGAGGCTTTCTGAAAGCCTTAACTTTAGTTATTCGAAATCCGATAACCTCCATTACTTCAAACACAACACCCTCAAAACTAATTTTATCTCCCTTGACGGGCTTACGCCCTAACCTGGAGAAGATGTATCCCCCAATGGTAGTAACAGTTTCTTCCTCTAACTCAATATCGAGCATTTCAGATACTTCTTCCATTAATACTCGTCCATTAATAAGATACTCGTTTTCAGCTAGTTTTTGAATAGAGGGTTGTTCCGACTCAAACTCATCATATATTTCTCCCACTAATTCTTCCAACATATCTTCAATCGTGACCAGCCCTGCACTTCCTCCGAATTCATCAACAACCACAGCCATATGAGTGTGCTGGCTCCTCATTCTCTGGACAAGATGTGAAATTGGCATACCCTCAGGTACTGCCAGAACATCTCGCTTAATCAGCAAAATATCTTTCTCGCCCGACTCTTGCAGTCGGAGGATATCTCTCATATGGACTAAACCAACCACATTATCTTTATCATCATCACACAGCAAATATCGAGTGTGTCCATAGTCTTTAATGGTTTGAATAATTTCCTCGAATGTGTCCTGGAGGAAGACGCATACCATATCCTGGCGGGGAACCATTACTTCACTAGCATTACGATCTGAGAATTCAAAGACATTATCCAGCAGTTTTCCTTCGAGTTTATCTAAATAGCCGTGTTTTTGACTGGCATCAACCAGCATTCTTAATTCCTCTTCACTATGAGATAAGTCAGCCTCATTGGCTGGTTCGATTTTCCAGATGCGCAACACAAGATTAGCTAAGCCATTCAGGGAGCGAATAACAGGATAGCAGATCCAATAAAAGGCCTTGAGAAACCCAGCGGTAGCAAGTGCTGTAGCTTCAGCCTTTTGGATGGCCAATGATTTAGGAACAAGTTCTCCTAAAACAATGTGCAATAAAGAAATGATTGAAAAAGCAATCGCTATTGAGATGGTATGAGTATAGAGCATATTCCAACCGGCTATCTTAGCAAACAATGGTTCAATTAACCTTGCGATTGCCGGTTCGCCAATCCAGCCTAAACCTAAAGAAGAAAGGGTAATGCCCAACTGACAAGCTGAAAGATAAGCATCAAGTTGAGAAGTAACATCCAGGGCAGTTTGAGCTCTTGGGGAACCATTCTCAGCAAGTTCAGCCAAACGTGTCTTTCTTACTTTGACTAAAGAAAATTCTGCCGCTACAAACAGCCCATTTAAACCCACTAACAAAAATGCGATTAAAATCATTATGATACTCCAAAGCAGACCGTCGATGATTGATTTCCTCCTTTTAATTTCAAAACAAAAAATTTATCTATACTTATTTTTCTAAGATATTGCAGCTATTATACCCATTTATTTAGGGATAATTGTGAAGCTACCCTGAATTTGCGGTTAAACCGCCTCGTGAACATCCGGCAACTCACTCGCTTTAGTCTCAGGAAGCTTTCTCTTCACTAGGACTTTTGTGATTCTAAAGCCTAAAACCTCCATAACTTCGAAAAGGAAACCGTCAAAATATATGACATCCCCCTTAACGGGCTTCCTGCCAATTCTAGAAAATACATATCCTCCAATGGTTGAAACAGTTTCTTCCTCTAACTGAATGTCCAACATTTCCGAGACCTCTTCCATGAGAACCCGTCCATTGAGTACGTATTCGTTTTCGTCGATTTTTTCGATTGGCGGTTGTTCTAATTCAAATTCATCATAGATTTCGCCAACTAACTCTTCCAACATGTCTTCCAAGGTAACCAGTCCCGCTGATCCGCCAAATTCATCCACTACTACAGCCATATGCGTTCGTTGACTGCGCATCCTCTGGACAAGATGAGAAATCGGCATACCCTCCGGAACTGCCAGGATATCCCGCTTAATCTCAGCAATATCTTTTACACCGGTCTTTTCCCGCAAACAAATAATATCTCGCATATGCACTAACCCCAGGACATGATCTTTGTCGTCATCACATAAAGGGTACCTGGTATGCCCGTGTTCCTTAACTATTTGAAGAATTTCTTCAAAAGTATCTTGAATAAAGATGCAAACCATATCCTGGCGAGGAATCATAACCTCACTGGCAATCCGATCCGAAAATTCAAAGACATTGTCCAGCAGCTTACCTTCTAATTTATCTAAATATCCATGCTTCTGACTAGCATCGACTAACATTCGAAGTTCTTCTTCACTATGGGACAAATCAGCCTCATTGGCAGGTTCAATTCCCCAAATGCGCAACACGATATTGGCGATGCTATTAAGGGTCCAAATTATTGGATAGAATAACCAATAAAAGAATTTCAAAAAGCCTGCACTTGCCAGGGCAATACTTTCTGCATTTTGAATCGCCAATGACTTAGGCACTAATTCTCCAAGCACAATGTGTAAAAAAGAGATAATTATAAAGGATATTGCTATGGCTATGGAATGAGTGTAAATTACATTCCAGCTGGCCACATTGATAAACAAAGGCTCAATAAGAGTTGCAATTGCGGGTTCACCCAGCCAACCAAGACCTAACGATGCCAGGGTAATTCCCAATTGACAGGCTGAAAGATAAGCATCCAGTTGTGCAGTGACATCAAGTGCGCTTTTTGCTCGACGTGAGCCGTTATCTGCAAGTTCTGCCAAACGGGTCTTGCGAACTTTGACCATGGCAAATTCGGCAGCTACGAAGACACCGTTTAATCCGACTAACAAAAAAGCAATTAAGACCTTTATGCCACTCCAGAGCAGACCGTCTATGATTTTTCTCCTCCTTTAATATCTAAAAACCTAATTATATCTATTTATTTATCTATATATTTATCTATTACCGTTATTTGTACTTATGCTAAATAAGGGGAATACATTACCTATGGTTCATTTTACTGATTTTCCCCCGGTTTCTTTTTCTCTTAAGAAACTCAGAACGGTTTCATCCTCTTCAATACCGATGATATGCTTCATCATATACTCGTATCCTGAGATCGAAGTACTTACTTGGCTGTTAATTGAACCAGCCGGTTTATCCTCAGAAGTTGAACCCTCAGTTGTAAAAAATAACTCTTCTAAAGAAAACATTATCTCTGGTTCTGGTTCAGCTTCAGCCTCTTGCTCATCTATTTGGGGTTGCTCCTGCAAGGAATCCACATTCTCAAATTCAGGCACATCTAATGATAAGGTATGATGAGAATTATTAAAAGGCTCTTTCCACTCCTTTTGAACTAAAACTTGTTTTAAAATTTCCTTAATAAATGAGCTCCTCTTCTCCGGATCAATTTGTTGAATGGCCAGCCAAAGATCCTCCTCTGCAGATTTATCAAAATACAGAGGGATAAATAAGGGTTGAAACGACATCATTCGGTTACGTCCGACTTCTTGGTAATATTATTGACCAAAGTGGCAGCCATAATCCGAAAGCCTGTAGCATTGCCAAATTGAGGATCTTCAATTAGATTTTTATTTTCCATTTGAATATATTCATAAACCATTTCCCCTACTTTTCCGGCAACAATTACAGTATGCAATTTACCGAGCATCGGTTTCAGAGCCTTTTTCACTTCGCGAGTAATATCCGTCCCCAACTGGGTCAGCATACTCTTCATAATTGGATTAAGATTGATGGTTCCATTATTCCAGGGATACAGACCACCATTAACCCTGAAAATTTTATCCAGCTCTTTATCATCCGTTTCAAGGGGATTAGCATGACTGCTGGTCATTTCTTTAAGCTTTTCAGCGACACCAATATAAGCCCACTTTAACCCTTTTTCAATACTAAAGGAGTTGGGAGGATCGAGCATGACTCCATCATAGAAAGTAGCAATATCAGTGGTCCTAAATCCTGGGTCAATGACCACCACATACCCGCTAAACAACTTAGGACTAGTCGGTATCCCATAATCATTCAGAGTCTCCTTAATGAAAACACCATAGCTTTGGGGAAGTACACGAGAGCGCAAAATGTTCAGCTGACGGGTCATTCCTTCCAAGGGCCCGGAACGGAACTTGACTGAAAAAGATCCTTTTAACTCTGCTTCGTATTTGTCCTTGAGGGATGCATAATATTTAACTGGAACACCCGTTCCCAGGTAGACATTCGCTTTGGGACTCTTTTGAGCAAGGGCTAAAGCGACCACCAATAAGGCAGTAGCTTCTTCATCGGAGGATTTGTCCTCGTCCCAACAATAATGGGCTTCGTTAGGATTTAAGCTTTCCGCTAAACTCCCCATAAAATAATGCTTCTCTACACCCGTGGAGTTATTCTTAACAATCACGTCCAAGGATGCTATTTGAGTTTGTAAATCAGACCCCTTACCTATTAAGGTATTACCTAGTGTTGAAAAAATTCGTTCATTGCCTTTACAAATGACAGCGGGAAATAATACCTTTGTTTCACCTGTATCTAGTTTAATCGCCCCAAATCCAGGATCCGCTCCAGCTACTAAGATATCGCTTTCAAACACACCGGTTCCTCCTATTCGCCAATAACAGTCTATTTTCTCTAAAACAGTCTATAAAAATTAAAAAAGTACGTGCTTACTAATACCTACCATTATATACGAAGGAAACACTCTTGTAAAAATCTGTGTCAAGGAATTCTCTAATATTTTCCTTGAGATTCAAAAAAAGTTGTGCTATTCTAAAATAAATTAATATCCTACATTTTAGGTGCCCCTAAGGGAGAATAGGGAAGTTCGGTAAGTTATTACTATAACAAATCCGACGCGGACCCACCACTGTATTCGATGAGCTTCGTTAGCCACTGGTTTTTCCGGGAAGGTTGACGAGCAAAGCAATGAATCGATAGCCAGGAGACCTGCCTAAAGATGTTTATGTCTTTCCATTATTTTATGGGAAGCAGCGGTGATGACGGTAAAGTCCCGACTACAGTTTATTTGTGGTCGGGACTTTTCTATTTCAAAAAACATTATAAAATAGGGGGAGGAAATTATATGGAAAGCTTCACCGAAGAACAACTCTATACTCAATTACAAAAACTTATTTCGGACATCGAAGGTCTTGACCAAGAAGCAATGGATCAAATTCAAGGGCGTTTAGATTCTCTTACAAAGCCCCAAGGAAGTCTGGGCCAGTTAGAACATATTGCCAAGCAACTTGGTGGGATTCAACGGACCTCCAAGCCGAAAATTCACAAGAAAGCCGTGCTCACAATGGCAGGAGATCACGGTGTCGTTGAAGAAGGAGTAAGTGCCTTTCCCCAAGAAGTAACTCCTCAGATGGCCTATAACATCATGAATGGCGGCGCGGCCATCAATGTCCTAGCACGGCAAGCAAATGCCGAGGTCTTTTTAACAGATGTGGGTATTGCCTTCCCTATAGAGGGACAACTTATTCATAAACGCGTAGCCAATGGTACAAAAAACATGACTAAAGGTCCGGCAATGTCCCGTCATGAAGCTTTGCAGGCTCTCCTGGCCGGTGCCTCAGTGGCAGAGGAAAAGATCCGTGTAGGCTACAACCTCTTTGCCACCGGTGAACTGGGAATTGGCAATACTACCCCCAGTTCTGCCATTGTCGCATTATTAACTAATTCTCCGATCGAAGAAGTTGTCGGACGTGGGACAGGCATTGACGATGCTGGAATCATAAGAAAACGCCTGGCTATTGAAAAGGCCATTGAAGTCAATCAGCCGGACACCTCAGATGCCCTAGATGTTCTTAGCAAAGTCGGAGGCTTAGAAATCGCCGCAATTGTCGGTTCCATCCTGCAAGCTGCTGCCAGCCATGTTCCCATTGTCATTGATGGCTTTATCTCCACTGCCGGGGCACTCATTGCGGCCAAACTTGCTCCAAAATCCATTGCTTATATGATCCCTTCTCACGGTTCAATGGAAATAGGCCACCGTAAAGCTTTGGCCGGTCTGGGCCTCGATCCTGTGCTTAACCTTAATATGAGGCTTGGCGAAGGAACAGGTGCGGCCTTGACCTTTTATTTCGTAGAAGCAGCTCTTCGTATCATTGAGGAAATGGCTACCTTCGCCGATGCGGGAGTTAGCGAAAAATCCAGCTAATATTAACTACGGGGAGTCGATAAACCTATGTCTCAGTTTACACTCATCACAGGTGGTGCTCGGAGCGGCAAGAGTTCTTTTGCAGAACTTCTTGCAGCTCAGGACAATCGTCCGGTTATATACATTGCTACAGCCCAAATCTGGGACGGGGAAATGGCTATTCGAGTTAAAAAACACCAACAGCAGCGTCCCTCCTCTTGGCGGCTCATCGAAGAACCCTTGGAAATAGGGCAAACCTTAACTCAACTTAAAGATGAGGAGGGAGTCATCCTCCTTGATTGTGTCACTCTTTGGCTTACAAATATGCTCCTAGCCGGACAAGCTGAACACTCAAGTCAGGAAGCAAATGGATCAGCCTCAACTCCCGATTCCCCAGACCAATCCCATCTTTATAACCATGTAGAGCCGAAAGTTTTGGCTGCGGTTAAAGAAGTTGCCGGTCTGGCTCAAGAGATTAAACCGAAGGTCATCTTTGTCAGCAACGAAGTAGGACAAGGAATAGTCCCCGAAAATCCCTTAGCTCGGGCCTACAGGGATTTAGCCGGACGAAGCAATCAGCTATTGGCCAGAAGTGCTGACCATGTGTATATGGTTATTGCCGGTTTACCTATGGATTTGAAAACCTCCGGCGAGAAGCTGCTTGCTTCTCTGCACAAGGGGCGATTATAAATGCGCGGGCTTCTAATTGCTCTGACTTTTTTCACTCGCATCCCTTTACCTGTTCCCCAAGACATCACAACAGAGGAATTTACACGCAGCTATCGCTTCTATCCCCTGGTGGGGTTGATCATTGGTCTGCTCCTCTGGCTGTTGGCCAAAGCCCTTATTCCATATTTTCCACCCTTGGTTATAGGGGCTATCTTGTTAGGTGCTGAGTTAATGCTCACCGGAGGAATCCACTTGGATGGTTTCATGGACAGCATGGATGGCTTATTATCCGCTCGAAGCCCCGAGAGGATTTTAGAAATCATGAAGGATAGCCGAGTTGGCGCTCATGCCTCTATGGCTTTGGTGGGCTTGCTGCTCTTAAAGTTCAGCTTACTGGCCAGCCTGACTCCCTCAATGTTAAGTATTTTGATTGTTATGCCCATGCTGGCGCGCTGGGTTTTTCAGATAGGAGTTATTGCCTTTCCTTATGCTCGCTCTCAGGGACTAGGCAAAGGATTTCACGAAGCTTCCCAGTGGGTTACTTTCCTGCTTGGCGGGGCAGTCATATTGGTTATATCCTTTTACCTTCTTGGTTTAGCCGGCCCGGTTGCCTTTGGGGTATCGGCCATAATAATCACTCTAATGTCTTCGAGAATTTCTGCTCTCTTAGGGGGATTAACCGGGGATCTCTATGGAGCCTTTATTGAACTCTCTGAGGTTATCTGCTTGTTAGTGGCTTTCCCTTTCCTTAGGTGATTCTTTAAGGACAAGGATCTAATAAATCCCTTTACAGTTACTAAAGCAATTAGAAGGCCTACAGAAACCGGATATAGAAGCGTTAAGGTTTAGGGACTTTGTCCCCTAATCTTACGCTTTTTTTATTTTCATAATTAGCTCCCTATCCCAAAGCCATAAATAAGTTTGAATATAATGGTTAATATTAACTAAAGGGCTTAGGCAACTAAGAAAGTAAGAACTACTTTCTGACTAATATAGAAAGGGATGGGGGTAATGCTTAGTTATATACTTAGCAAGCTGAAATTTTTGAAGCTGCTTGGCCAAAACTATAAATTGAGCCAAAGTAATTCTACAGCTTCTAAAGACGAAAAAAACACAACCAGTCACCTTTCTGTAAGTCTTAAAAACAACCTGGATCTTTTCAAAGAAACTATAGGCAATAATTATGATGTTGTGATTAGAGAGTTTACGATTAATATGCAAAAGCAAGTCGATGCAGTACTTATATATTTTGCAGGAATGACAGATCCAAAAATAGTTAACGAGAGCATTCTAAAGCCCTTAATGTTTGAATCACAGCTGGAGAAGAACACTCTTGCCTCAAAACTTGATATTATCGAAATCATCAGAACCACCATGCTTTCAGTGGGAGAAGTGAATAAAAGAAACACAATCAACGATATCGTTGATAGTTGCATGGCAGGTAACAGTATTTTATTAGTTGATGGTTGTCCTGAGGCCCTATTAATCATGACAGCCGACTGGAAGTCGCGCAGTGTTGACGAGCCAAAAACTGAATCTGTCGTTCGTGGATCCCGGGAGGGTTTTGTTGAAAATCTCTTGACGAACACTACCTTATTAAGGCGCAAAATAAAAAACCCTGATCTAGTCTTAGAATCAATGAAGATAGGTCAAAGAACAAGGACAAATGTTTGTATTGCTTATATAAAAGGCATCGTAAACCCCTCACTCATCGACGAAATCAAGCGCAGACTTAACAATATTCAAACCGATTCGATCCTAGAGTCGGGTTATATTGAGCAATTCATTGAAGACGCTCCTTTCTCAATATTTGCTACCGTGGGTAACACTGAAAAACCCGACTCTGTAGCGGCCAAAATCCTGGAAGGGCGAGCTGCAATTTTTGTAGATGGTACTCCCTTTGTGCTTACTGTTCCATTGCTTTTAGTGGAAAACTTTCAAACCTCTGAAGATTATTATTCCAGGCCGTATTTCGTCAGCTTTATCCGCTTAATCAGGTATATGGCTTATCTGATTAGTATTTTAGCTCCGGCTACTTATGTTGCTTTAACAACCTTTCACCAAGAGTTAATTCCAACCCCACTGCTATTTAGTATGGCCTCGGCTCAGGAAGGCGTTCCTTTTCCGGCAATAGCTGAGGCCGTAGGTATGGGCATTATATTTGAAATTCTTAGAGAAGCAGGGGTTAGATTGCCTCGGCCTGTGGGGCAAGCAGTAAGTATTGTCGGAGCTCTGGTCATTGGCCAGTCTGCAGTGACAGCAGGCTTAATTGGAGCACCCATGGTTATTGTCGTAGCCTTAACTGCAGTAGCTAGTTTTGTTGTGCCGGCTCAAACAGACTCCGGGGGAGTATTGCGGATAGTCTTTGTCAGCCTGGCGGGGTTTGCCGGAGGTTTTGGTATTATGATCGGTCTCATCGGACTCTTCATTCATCTGACTTCCTTGAGATCCTTTGGAACTCCCTATCTTTCCCCGATAGCTCCCCTTAGTGTTGCCGATTTAAAAGATGCCTTTATCAGGGCACCCTTATGGACAATGATAACTCGTCCCAGCTTTATCGGCAGTCAGGATCCCAAGCGCAAGGATTTTCGTCTAAAACCCAGTCCTCCCTCCGAAAAAGAAAGTCAATCTGAATAATAATAATTTAGGAGTATTGATGAAAAGTGTAAAGAAAGCAGCAGCCCTACTGACAACAATCTTAATTCTTTCTTTAGGTACTAGCGGTTGTTGGAATCGTCGTGAATTGCCAAGTTTAGGAATTGTCATGGGGGTTGGTATGGATAAGAATGTGGATTCCGGCAAATTGGAGGTCACTGCCCAATTGATCAAAACTTCCGAGCTTAACTCAGGTAGTTCTGAGGCAGATAGTTCAGGCGGTGGCGGAGGTTCTAGTGCTTATTGGAATCTCCAAAACACCGGGGAAAGTATGTTTGCAACAGTTCGAGGTTTTACCCATAAATCAAGCCGTAAATTATATTGGCCTCATAATCAGGTTATAATCTTTGGTCATTCTCTAGCTGAAGAGGGAGTCCTAGAATACCTGGATTTCTTTGTTCGAGATCAGGAAACTCGTCTGGAGGTGTATATGCTCGTCGCCGATGACAACGCCAGTGATATCTTGGATTTCCAACTAAAGCTGGAGAAAATCCCTTCCGTCGGCATCTCCGAATTAATGGAATCCCAGTCCGCAAACTCTCAAACATGTGTCACTCAACTAAACGAGTTTGTCACCCGTTTAATGAGCCCCACAACAGCTCCTGTCGCACCGATTATAAAAATAGAAGGGAAAGGGGCTAACAGCGAGTTGTCTGTAGAAGGTACTGCTGTCTTTAAAAAGGACAAATTGATTGGTCAACTTACCAAAGAGGAGACACGAGGACTGTTATGGACAATTGATAAGGTAAAGAGTGGAATCATTGATGTCAAGTGTCCAGACTGCTCAGGAACAGTGAGTTTAGAAATCACCCGCTCCAAAGGCAAAATCACCTCTCAAATAGAAGACGGTAAGCCCTCAATCACCATTGAAATCGAAGAAGAAGGAAATATTGGCGATCAATCTTGCGATGCTAACTTAGTGGCCCCTGATGCAATTGAAAAGTTAAAGAAGCAAGTAGAAAAAGCTATCTTAGAGGAAGTAGAATCAGCTTTGAAAAAATCCCAAAAACTAAAGGCTGATATCTTCGGATTTGGAGAGGTATTTCACCAGAGGCACCTAAAGGAATGGACGAAGATGAAAGATGATTGGGATGAAATCTTCTCCAATCTTGAAGTAGAAATTATCGTCGAAGCCAAAATACGCAGATCCGGAATGATCGGGCGACCGGCAACACCAGCAAAGGAGTAAAAACTTTTAATGATACTTGAAAAAGGACAAATTTCCAGTGCTCAATTATTTTTCTTGGTCAATTGTTTTATCCAGGGAGCACTCTTGCCTTTAAACTTTGCCTACCCAATTTCTAAGCATGATACTTGGCTGGCTGTGATAGCGGCTATGATTATTGGCTCAGTAATAGCTTTGGTCTATATTTCACTAGCCGGTTTATTTCCCGGCCAGAACTTAGTTCAAATTAACGATCTTATTTATGGCCCCTATCTGGGCAAGTTCATCTCTTTACAATATATCCTTTTCTTTCTAATGACTCTGTCCGGCTATCTTTGGTTTATTAGTGACTTTGTACTGACATTTATTATGCCGGAAACTCCGATCAGCTCCATTATGATCATGTTTTCCTTCATATGTGCCTGGGCAGTTCGTCAAGGTATTGAAGTAATCACCAGAATGAGTGTAGTTTTTTCTGTTATCCCAGCATCAATTGTCTTCATCACTTTTGCCCTGCTGCTCAAAGATATGGAGTTTACAAACTTGTTGCCCCTTTTTGAATCTCCCCCGGGGGACTTATTTCAGAGCACCCATATTATTATGCATATTTCATTTTCTCAAGTACTGGTCTTTTTAATGGTTATTCCCTATGTCAACAAGCAAGGCCCTTCTAAAACTCCAATCTTATTAGGGATGCTAAGTGGGGGAATGGTAATTTTAGTAAGTTCAATCCGCAATATCGCCGCCCTGGGCCCCCTTAGCGGGATAGTTACCTCTCCTTCACTTGAGGCAGTTCGCTTGATCAATATTGGAAAAATATTAACACGGTTAGAAATACTTGTAGCAATGGCTGAAATACTCTTGCTGTTTATCATTTCTTGTGTTTTTTATTACGCAACGGTGTTAGGACTAGCCCATATATCCAAACTACGCACTTATGTACCACTCGTTGTCCCGATTGGTATCCTAAGTATTATATTATCTCTTTTATCCTATGAATCCAGAATGCAAGTTAGCCATTCGATCATGTATATCACTCCCATTGTCAGCCTGTATTTTTATATTGTCCTGCCCTTCATGTCCTTAATTGTAGCGAAACTGCGCAAGTTACCTAGAAACAAAGGAAGGAACTAATTAACGATGCTATTTCTAATAGTTTGCGCTTTCAGCGGGGTTATCCTTTTTGAAGTCCCTAGTTTGATCAGAAACAAATATTGGCGAGAATTGGTGGTGTTTTCAGCTCTTCTATCAATCTCTTTTATCATAGTTGTATTGCAAACTTTAGGTTTTCAACTCCCCAGCCCTGCTAAAGGACTTGATTATATTGTTGAAAATGTTCTCCACTTAAACTATCATTAGGGCTCTTGTCTTAAAGATTGATACTTACTCAGTACACATTTACAACTTAATAAATCCATATTATTACATATATAAATTTATCTAAATTTACAAAGAAACCTATATGCAGTAAACTATAGTATAACCTTAATTCCTCATAAGGTTGTTTAGTAACTCTGAAAGGGTGACTATGCTGACAAATTATATACTTACTTTTTCCATTTATGCTTTTGCCGGCTGGGTCACGGAAACCATCTATCGTTCCTCCATCCAAGGCAGGCTTGTGAATCCTGGGTTTCTTAGAGGACCATTCCTCCCGATTTATGGATTATTTGCAACTTTGGTCATTTGGACTTCAGCGCTATTAGGCAACGTCTCCTGGCCCTGGCAATATGTCTGGTTTGTCTTTTTATCGACTCTGCTGGAATATGTGGCGGGTTGGTTCTTTGAACGTTTCTATCACTTACAGCTTTGGGATTATCACTCTACTCCTTTAAATCTGCACGGACGAATAGCGCTTCCCTTCAGCTTACTCTGGGGTGGATTAGGACTTGTGTTTTACAATATTATTAATCCAACAGTTCAACTGCAACTCCAACTCACTCCCGCTCCAGTGCGTACTGTTTTTGCGCTTATCATGTCTGCCTATGTTATTTGGGATTTAATTGACTCCTCTTTGTTGCTTCGTCGTTTAGAACACTTTGTTACTGCCTTCCATGAACATTATGATCGATTGGAGCTGCCGACCTTTCATATAGCCTGTTCTCCCTTTTATCGACTCTTGCATACCTATCCAAAAATGCGCCACACTTTACATGAGACGATGACCTTACTCTATGCTAAGCAAGAAGCTTTGGAACACTTTCTAAAACTTCAGCGTAATAAATTCTACAATCCCGATGAGGAAAGGGATACTCACTCACTTGATTAGGAGGGTGAAATCATTGAGTCTATCTAAGCATGTGGAGGACATTTTAAACCACGAGGAATATCAGCAGTTAGGGCAGTTTACCCACCATAGGCCCTTTACAACTCTTGAGCACTCTCTCCGGGTTGCCCAAATAGCTTATAATTGGTCCATCCGACTTGAAGATAAAGTAAATCTTGATACATGTGCTGTCACTCGGGGAGCCCTCCTTCACGACTTTTTCTTGTACGATTGGCATAAACTCAGACCGGATGGATCGCGATGGCATGGTTTTCGTCATCCAAGAATTGCCTGTCAGAATGCAGAACGGTGTTTTGAACTCAGCGAAAAAGAAAAGGACATCATTTTAAGTCATATGTGGCCTCTTACTCTCCGCCTACCGCGCAGTAAAGAAGCTTTTCTCGTTATGTTTGCCGATAAGATGGCCTCGATTCAAGAATTTCGCTGTAAATTCAAGAAACAGCTTCCTCCCTCTGAGAGATACACCTCTCTTCACCTTATCAAACATGGTAAGCTCGTCCGCCTGAAAACATCACCTGCCAGGCCCCAGTAACATGTGCACAACAATAGTACCTTCGATAGTGCCACGGACACTTCGCGAAATTAACACCATATTGAGTAGACAGCGGCATGCCTTTGATAGCATGCCGTTTATTTAAGGAAGGTGAACTCTTGACCAAGAAAGTTTTTTCATTCTTTACTCTGGTAGTCTCCTTAACATTTGTGGTTTTACTGTATCCTAAACTCCAAAATCCCTCTGCTTTTCAGGAGCTTATTACCCAATGGGGATGGATTAGTATCTTTGTGGATCTATTCATATTAATGCTTCTGGCGCTCTTTCCTATAGTACCCTTTGCCTTAATTGCCGGGGGGAACACCCTCATTTTTGGTTGGATTAACGGTTTTCTCCTCTCCTTGGTAGGAAGTTTGCTGGGGGCCTCATTGGGTTTTTATTTATCCCGTAATCTGGGACAAGAATGGGCCCAGCCAAAGATTGCGAGGCTGGGAAAATGGGCTAACTTAATTGAAGGAAATAGCTTTTCCATTATCCTAATTTCCCGACTAATTCCCATTCTACCCTCAGCTGCAGTCAACTATGCTGCAGGGTTATCCTTAATGACTTTTCCAAAGTTTTTACTTGCCTCGCTTCTCGGAAAAATCCCGATGATTGTTTGGGAATCTTGGATAGGGCATGACTTTTGGCAGATATCTAAGCACCCTAGTCGTTTCTTATTCGCGATATTGATTGGCGCGCTAATTTTTGGATTAGCAAGCCTCTATTTCTATTTTTCGTCAAAACGTTTCGATAATCTATCTCAGTGAATAATTAGTATCGTGCAAAGGCCTTAGCAATCATCTGATAACCTGCCGCGCTGGGATGTGCATGATCCCTGCCGATAAATATTAGTTCTTTGCCCTTAATCTCACGATCTAAATTCACAACAATAAATCCATAACTTTTTGCCCACATCACAATCATAGCATTAGCAGTGTCGATAATGCCTTGAACGAGGGAGTAATAATTGGCATAGGGTCCTGCCGGCAAGGGATTATAGAGGGTCGCTACTTTTATAATTGCATATGGATTGAGACTCCGAATTTCTTGTCCGATTTGCATAAGAGTTCTGCTCATAGTTCTCTGAATAATGGGCAACTGAGATGTCTTTATAGGTTGATTGGGATTGCCAATAAGCCGGAGCAGATCGTTAGAACCGATAGTTAGGGTAATTAAGAAGGCATGCCTAATCGATGTTCTCAGGGTGGGATTAGTACGCAATTGATTAAGCAAACCACTTGTTGTCAAACCGTTTAGGCCAAGATTAAGGAGTTTTAAGTCCGGGTTATGCCTGCGCAGGAAACTTGCGTATACCATAGGAAAGGAAAAGGGACTTTCAACTCCATACCCTGCAGTTATTGAATCCCCCAAGGCCAGATATAACTTCAATAAGATCACCGCTTTCAATACTTTGAATCGAATTATTATAAGGTATGTTCGCTTATTCTTCTCTGTCACGACTTTAAGAATAAACCTTTCAACTTTATGGGAAGATAATGCGAAAAGCATTGAATGGTGAGGATTTTATAATGAAACTATTGGAACTCATTAAAAAGGGCAACGCCTCCTCCTTATACGCTGTATTAGGCAACCTCTTCTTGGTAGTTTTCAAAGGAATAGCTGCCTTCTTAAGCGGCAGTGGGGCGATGTTTGCCGAAGCGATGCATACGGGAGCAGACGCAGTTAACCAATTATTTGTTTTTATCGGCAGCATTCTAGCCGAGCGAAAGCCGACTACCCGCTTTCCATCCGGTTTCGGCCGGGTCATTAATGTATTTTGTATGGGTGCGGTAATTATCATTACTATCCTGGCCTATGAAACCATTCTTGAAGGAGTTCGTTTGATTCGTAATCCCGTGTCGATTGGGGGCCTATGGCTTATTGTTCTTAGTCTGGGAGTTTCAATCGCCATTGACGGATATGTCTTATTTAAAGCAATGCATGAGATTCTTAAAGAAACTCGAACTGAAGGAAACGGATTCGGCATAATCGCCAATGCTCTTAAAAATGTAAATCGTGCCTCTCCTGCAACTCGTCTGGTTTTTTATGAAGACCTGGTCGCCACATCCGGGGCCATACTGGCTTTAGTGGCAATTCTTGTCTCCCACTTTACTCCAATTAAAGTCATGGATGGTATTGCCGCCATTATCATTGGGCTGATGATGGGGGGCGTAGCCTTCCGAGTCGGCTACGACAACATGGTTGGACTCATTGGTGTGTCCGCTCCAAAAGAGGTAGAAGACAAAGTATCTCAAATTATCTTTTCAGTACCGGAAGTAACAGATATTAATAAAATGCGCATCCTTCAGGAGGGACGTTTTTATCACGTCGAAAGCTACATTGAACTAGTTCCCGGCTTAACTCTGGCCCAAGCAGATGATATTAAGCTGAAAATACGAGATTTATTGTTAGCGTCCGAGGATGTTACAGATGTTACCTTGGGAATCATTGAGGACACTGGGGTTAGAGATTGGCAAAAGATATCGGCTAAATGAAATCAGATACCTCACTTGAGGTATCTGATTTCATTTAGCAAGGAAATTTTTCGGGTAGCTTCAGCAGCTACAACCATTTAATGAAACCTCACTTCATTTTCATAATCATCTAAAAGTTCATCACTGGGATCAATGCTACTCTGAGACATTTCGGTTTCTTGTTTAGCCCTGATTTGCTTTTTACTGGCATTTGGAAAAACTGCCTTATCCGTGAGAAAAACCATAGTTGCCGCAGAAGAAACGCCATATACAAGGTTGTCAATTAGTGTAGTCATGTGGGTTCTCGCAGAATAGGCCTTTGTTCTGAAAACTCCATATCTTAACCCAAATGAATAGAGAAGTTCCCAAGTAAATGTACCATAAACTGCTCCCTTAAAAAGATAATTATCCTTCCCGGTTTTCTTCAGAACTGCAAATAGCGGAATACCCATAATTGAGCCTGTAATCAGGTGTAGTATCTCTCCGAAAATTAGATTTTCTTTAAATATTAGTCTAAACGGTCTCATCAGAACAGATCCCGCATATTGAGCATATGTCTTTTCGCTGACCCCGGATTTCTTAAAGATTATGTTGCTTAGATCCATAGCAATAGTTCCCACCAGACCACTTAAGAAACCAATCGGGATAGAATCTTTCATATTTCTGCTGACATTCATATACTTTGCAACCCTATTGAAATTATCGAGTGCTTTCATGTTACTAGCTCCTTTCAATGCTTTCCGCTTAGCTTTTGCTAAATAACTAAAAACTATTTGAAAGGAATTAGTTAATATATGCCAGCTTAAGAGAATCAACTCTGATGAAATTAACACAGCTAAATTGAGATTTGAATCACACTTTCCCCATCCAATTTCTGCTATTATCTCCTTAAAAGAGGAGGGGATGAAAATATCAAAAGATTTGAAGATTTTACTGGCGACTATTGAGGATCTGCGCAAAGAACTCTGCTACACTGTGAGGCAAGGTAAAAGCATTTCCGATCCCTCCGTTATTAAGTTAAGTCAGAATCTCGATGAAGAACTAAATAAATACTATAGAATCATTATGGGCGAGGCACAAACCGGATAATCTTAAACAGCAAATCGGCCGCATTAAACGGCCGATTTGTATTATTTTTCGCTCTTTTCATAAAGTTGAAAGGTTAGGGAGTTTTCAGCAACGATACTACGAATCAGAATAGGAACCTTTCTACTGTTTCTAAATTTAAAATCGAGGATTGGATAACTAACCGTTGCATCCTGACCGGAAGGAACATAATCTACGGGGAGAGAATGAGGGTGCCTTTCAACAATTTGCAAATTGGCTAGAGTAACGGCATTATAAAGTGTCGAGGATACTTGACATACTCCGCCGCCAAGCCCCGGGACGAAAGCATCTCCCACGATAACCATAGCCTCTTTATAACCGGCTTGGACTGTCCGCTCACCAACACTTTTGTTAAACGAAAAACCTTCTCCCGGTGCTAATAGTTTCCCATCGAGAGCCTTGGCAGCGAGGCGAAGGTTCTCTGTTCGATTTAGATGACTAGCATTAAAATAAGTCGTGTATTGGGCAATTGGGATTGACACCGGTTCTTTGACCGTAAGATTAAGTTTAATGTTTTTACTATAGCCATCGACAATTCCCGCATAGATTAGCAATCCTATTTTGCCAGTATCCACGAACTTAGGATTCCACTGAACAGGCACCTCAATAACTTCACTGTTGTATAGCCTGGCTTGAAGGGTAGTTGGCAAAGAGTACTCTTCTTTTTGAGTAACGGCAGCAGAGATATCATTTATAGAATGGATACTCGTCTCTCTGGCAGCACCCCAAATCAAGTCTTTTGAACTTTTTATTATCTCATCCTTCACAACTCCGCTGCCGCCAAAAGCGACCAGCCTTGGGTTTTGGATATTTGCATAACGTTTCGCAAAGTAACTCGCAGTAGGTTTAGGCAATGTGGGGACCGAAGGGTCGATAAATATAATTGGATTTCCTGACTTGGCTGCCACGATACTCCCAGCTAGAGCATCGGCAAACCCGTACCCAGTTGCTAGGTAGATGGTTGAAGGATTTGGTGCGAAGGTTTCTGCAATAGCCACATTTGTATCAAACCTGGTTTCTCCCATCAATCGTTGGATACTCGCTTGTGGCAGGATACTTGCTATTTCCGATTTGACATTATCAGAGATCACCCCTGCTCCCCCAGCTATGTATACTTGCAAAGGTTTGTTTTCTTGCAGGAATGTCTTTATCCCTTGAGGCAGTTCACCATGGGGGGATAAAAGAATCGGCCATCCTTTATTTGCCGCAAAGCTAGATATACTTAAGGCATCGGCATATTGTTCGCCGGAGGTTATAACCACTGTGGACATTAGCTTATCAAGGGAACAGGCAATCTGATAAGATGTATCATATCTGTCCAGTCCAGCAATTCTGATCACGTTCGTAAATCCAAGATCATTAAGTTTAACCTCGAATTCTTCGCCGATAATTCCGGTACCGCCAATTAGATAAACCGTGCCACTTTTATCAAGATGTTCTGTGCAGAACTCAAAGGCATCTTTTGATTTTTCCACTGCAGAATCAACTAAGAGTATAGGGGCCTCCTTCTCGTGAGCTAAGACACTTGCAGATAATGCATCAGCAAAATCATTGCCCGTTGAGAGTATTACGTTCTTAGCTTTACCCACGCAATAATATTCAGAGATTATCTTAGCAGTCTCAAATTTTGTTAGCCCAGACAGCCTGTCCACTTCGGCTCTTTCTGATTCTTCAGCGCCTGAATCCTGCTCAATTGCAACTGCATATCCCGGTCTACCAAACATAATACAGCTACATAAAATAAGGATTAAGGCAACTATCTTTTTGCTCATTCTATTCTACACTCCTTCTATTCTGATCTTGATAATTATCTCATGCTTAAGAAGTGAAGCATGTCGAAAGGAGCAGCGTACTATTAACTTTTAATTAATAACAGTGTCCAATCGGAAAGAATTGCCAAATATGCCGTCAAAACAATGGCTGGATGCCAGCCGCATGAAAAAGTACTAATAGATTTGCTGTAAGTTTAGGGGAATCATGAATCAGAGCAATACAACACGATGACGCTTATACTGCTACAATCAGGTCGTAAAACAGAAGTGAAGCCTTCAGTGCTCAGTTATTCTGAAGGAAATCACCAAATACATTCTATATTGGTTATAATAACTCATAATAAATATTGAATAACATATTGGAATTTGTTAACACCTTATATATAATGTACTAGGAAAGAGACTTGTCAAAAAAGAGGAGGTTATTTGATGAAACGGAAATCCCTTGGATTAATGATTGTACTTATTCTCTCAATCTTTGCTTTTACGGGATGCTCCCCAACTGCCAGCAAGGTAGGCACGGCACCTGATGGAAGTGAAATCGCTATTGAAAAAGCTACTATGAAGTTCATGAAAGATACTCAAGCCGGCGGCTATAAACTTATTTCTACTGAGGACTTGAACAAATGGGTTAATGAAAAGAAAGCCCTGATAATTATTGATACGATGCCTGCAGACAGCTTTGCGAAAGGACATATCCCCGGTGCCGTCAATGCGGAGCTTCCTAAGACCACACTTGCTGATGCTACCAATGAGCAAAAAGCAGCTTTTATCAAGCTGCTGGGAGAAGATAAGAGTAAAACCATTGTTGTCTACTGTGGATACGTTGCTTGTGCCAGAAGTGACGTGGGAGCAGTTCTCGCTAAACAACAGGGCTTTAGCGAGGTATATAGACTACCAGGTGGCATCACAACCTGGCAAGAAGCTAAATATGACGTTGCCAAGTAAATAAGAAATACCTCCCGTGGCTAAGGCCTCGGGAGGTATTTGTTTCTAGTATAAAAATTAAGTTATTTTTTCGTTTAACGGCTGCAAGTTCTCCCACTCTTTAACGAGTATGGCAGTTGCACCCTCGGTCACTCGAATACAACCCTTTTTGCTGATTCGATCAAAAAACGATTGCTTTTTTCGCAATACTGCACAACATGAAGACTTGTACTCTTGTTTAAAACTTGAGTGTAACCGCTTAGCCAGGTCTTCATCCTCGGGTAAGCCATATCTTTCTCGAATAACTCCGGAGGCCAGAACTATTCCCACAAGTGCCCCACAGGTACAGCCATTGCCCATTCCTTCTTTAAATAGTTTAGCTGCAAAAAACATGTCTGAGCTTAGCTTAAGATTCCATACTTCATTAGCGGCGGTTAATACGGATTCACAACAGTTTAGACCACGCTGCATGGCTTCTCTAGCTATATCCGGCCCGCTTAATCCTTGTACCCTAATTGTCGGAACGTTTATTTCTTTCATGTCCCCTCCCCCATCACTCAGTTCTCTCTCTCCGGAAAAAATCCCCAAACATTTGTAGAATAATTGCTTAGTAGCGGGAGGTTCTATCCCGAAATTTTACGTTTAAGGACTATAGCAACTAAAATACTCCCTAATGTTAAGAGGCTAAAGATAAGATTAGCAACTTGCAAAGATATATCAGGCATTAAGAGCCCTTCCCTGATGGTGTACCCCGTTAGGATTTTGAGCGACGAAATTTGGGCATCGCCAATACCTAACAGCGAGATAAGCATAGCCAGCAGGGAGATACTCGCCACAGCTAAAGGGCGTTTAATCGTTCTAAGCAAGCCAATGCCTATGCCGATCCCTACTCCCACCAGAATTGCCAGGCCAGTGTTAAACCTAAGCTCCAGCCAAGTCCATTGGGCGAGGAGAAGGGCAGCCACAAAGCCAAAATTAAATCCTACCAGTCCTGAGCCCAGGACATTTAACCATTTCCTTTGTTTAGTATTCATAGTGTATATCTCACCTATTTAAGCTTAAAGGTCACAACTACAGGCGTTCCATCCGCTGGCAGAACCTCTTGGTTTCCTTTAAATTCAGCTATTTTGTTGTCAAAATCTTTCGTTGGATGAGCAGCATTACTGGTAATACCCACGGGACAACTATCTAAGCAGAGAATACAGCCCGTGTTTTTAGCTTTAGCATTTTCTTGGTTGCCACCAAAACGGAAATCAAAGCCTTTTTTCGTTGAATCAAGAATCCCATCTCCAAAAGGAATTTCTTTTCCTGCTCCTGCCCAGGTGATGGAGACATCCAGGGGATCACCTTCGACGGCCACTCCAACGGAATCAAGCTTTAAGTTGTTCCCCGGTTTGGCACCGATATCGACTAAGCCGTTATAGAAGTCGTTTTGATTTCCCCAAGCTTTTAGCACAGATTTTGAGCCGTTTGAACCATCTTTAAATACGACACCGTGACGGGTTGGTTCAACAAAGTACTTGCCATTCACTTCTGTGTAGACCTTGACTGTTTTAGCCTCTTTATCAATAACAATCGGATTCGTTTGGCTCACTATTAAGTTGGAACCAGCGGAATCCGCCGGGGGCGTAGCAGAATTTTTGGCTGATTCATTTGAACCACAGCCACTAAGGGAGGCGATAATACCTACTGAAAGAACCACTGATAATAAAACCTTACTCATTTTTAGTGTTTTGTTTGACATGAATTTCATCTTGCAAATCTCTCCTCGTTAATTAGATTAGTTTAAATTGTTGTTGATTCTGAATTAAAGATTTGCTTCTTTTCTCTGGCGGTAAACCAGAGCCAACCGCCCCAAAGGCTGCAAGCGCTGACTAAGAAAGCAAACAAAACCGAAGCGCTAAAAGCTCCCGCCTTAGGCACTCCAAAAGGAGTTAACAGCATAACATAGGCACCCTCTCTCAGACCATAGCCATTAATACCTAAAGGCAGCATAGATGCTACTGAGGTTGCCGGTATGACATAAACTGACTGTAAGACATCCACCATGCTCAGGGAAAGGCTCTGAAACAAGGCGTAATTTGTACCAACAATGCAGACTTGAAAAACAAAAGACCAGACTAAGGCATTGACCAGGGAGAGAGGATTTTCTTTGGCTCTCACACCATGCTTGGTCATTCCGACAAGAAATACAGCAAACTTATTTTGGCTGGCTACTATAAATCTCGGAGCCCTCCCGCCAATTACCAAAGCTAATAACCCAGCCGTCAGGACAATTAGCAAAGAAAATAGGCAAATCAATTTCTGATTGGGATTGTCAACAAACATACACCCCAGTAATCCTAAAAGAGCCAGCCCTGTCGTGGCTAAAATCCGTTCGATGACAACAGAAGATGTGGCACCGGGAGAATCTCCGCTTAGTTTTGCTGCCCAAAGTATCCGCAGCCCGTCGCCGCCAATACTGGAAGGCAAAAAGTTGTTAAAAAATATTCCCACCCAATAGGCCCGCCACAACTCTCGATAACTGAGTTTAAGCCCTAGGGCTGCAGTAATGACATGCCACTTAACCGTACTGACAACCATAGCCAAAAGGATCCACCCTACAGCGACTGCCAGCCAGCTAAGTTTCACCCCGGCAAGCATTCCGACAATCTGAGCCCAATCAAAGGCTTTAATAAACCAACCGATGAGAGCCAAGGAGAACAGCACTTTGAGCAACAGCTTCAAGTTTTTATTAAGCATGTTTATCTCCTGTGAGCTTTTGATCAAACCGTTTCTTAATGGCTAGACTGACAATTAAGAGTATCATAAAACCACAAAGAGCCCAGAGTGAGTATTTGGCCGTGGGAGACATATTCTCTCCCAGCCAAGAATAAACGATGGTCGCCGGCAATTGACCCAAGCCTGTAGCCCAGAAAAACTCCCAAAAACCCATGGTCGTCAAGCCTGCAGCATAAGAGATAATATCAAAGGGAACAATCGGTAATAAGCGGGCAATCATCACGGAATGTTTACCATACTTTTCAAAAAACCTATCCGTTGTCTCCAAACTCTTTTTGCCAACCATTCTCTCAATGACAGGACGACCAAATGCTTTGGCAATGACGTAACAAAGTGAGGCCCCGATCATCGCTCCCGTCCAAGAGTAAAGGGCACCCATAACCCAACCGAAAATCCAGGCATTAGCGAAAGTGATTACAAATGCCGGCAAGGGAGCCGCTAGGGCTTGAAACACCATGAGAGCCATGGAAACAATCGGTGCCCAAATACCAAAACCCCTTAAATAGTCTCTCATACCATTAATGTCGGCACGGGAAAGAAGATTTACTGACTTATTCAGTTGCTCTGACAGGGAAGGGATTAATAAATACAATCCTATGAAGATTAAGGATAAGACCGCAATCAGTAGAGCTGTAATTTTTTTCTTATTTATTGACAATTCTTCACCTCCTTAAATCCCCCAATAACCACAACAGTGATTATTATATAACTTAGTTATGATCTATTCAAATAATTTTTTTATTATGATCATGAGAAGATGTTATCCCATTCAGTTATAGTTATAATATTCTCTTTGCCTCCCACAGTCTTTGCAGGGCAGTGAAAGTTACCGCAAGAATGAATAGGCTTGTAAAGATGTTGATCCAGCCGGGAAATAAGGTCATCAGAGAAAGAAATATAAACCCTTCAGTTCGCTCCGCCAGTCCAGCCTGATAGTAAAATGATTTAATCCCCTTTTTTTCCACCAAGGCACCAACGGTTAAGAAAACAGTCATAGAAAAAATGATTCCCGCGGTTAACAGAAGCAGCAAAAACCGAACTCCGGGATAACACCAGGCCAGTCCTAAGATAACTGAAAGCTCGACAAGTCTATCGAAGGTAATATCCATCAAGGTTCCCCAAGGACTGGCAGCGTTATGTTTCCGGGCAATTGAACCATCGACGGCATCTAAAAATCCGGAAAACCAGAGCAAGGTAACTGCTAAAACCGGTTGTTCAAACAGAATTGTAACTCCTGAAAAAACTCCCATCACAAAAGCCGCTATAGTCACCTGATTGGCCGTGATCTTTAAACGATCAAGAAAATCTGCAGTCAGATCAATAATCGGTTGTATATATCTTCTGGCATGTGTATCAAGCATAATGATCTCCTTTAGGTCAGTATTCCGGGATAAAAACTAATGACTGTGGGTCGTAGGTTAACTCAAGAGCTTCTCCTAAACCTGGCTTTGAGCTCTGATCTGCCGGAAAGCTAAGGTTTACTGATTGTGATTCTATCTGAACCGTCACATGATAAGACCCTTGAGAAAAAACAGATTTTACGACGCTGCCCCTCAGAATTAAATCCCTATTTATCTGACTGAATTCAGTGCTTGCCGGGACAGGGCATAATTTCAAATTCTCGGAACGAAGCACGATCCAACCCGACTGTTGGTAGAATTCCTCTTTTCCCGGAACTGCTAATTTAAAAGAACCTGTTCGGAATACCCCTTGGGATAGTTGCCCATAGATAACATTTCTAGCCCCTAAAAACAAAGCGATCTCTGGGCTATTGGGGTTTTCATAGAGTATCTGAGGTTGATCAATTTGCATTATTCGCCCCTGCTTCATAATTCCGATCTTATCAGCCAGAACGAAAGCTTCGTTGACATCATGGGTTACCAACAAGGTCGTTAACTTATAGTCTTGTTGTAATCCTTTGAGCAAATCCCGCATCTCCTCCCGCAGTTCCGGATCAAGGGAACTAAAGGGTTCATCCAGTAAAAGCACCTGGGGGCAGGTCACCAGTGCTCTGGCCAAAGATACACGCTGTTGCTGCCCTCCGCTTAGCTCGGCAGGAAAGCGATCTCCAAAACCGGAAAGTCCGACTGCTTTAAGCATTGACTTGGCCTTTTCCAGACGAACCCCTTTAGAGATTCCTTTCATTTTTAAGCCAAAAGCAACGTTAGCTTCAACCGTCATATGGGGGAAAAGCAATGCTTGTTGAAAAACCATCCCCAAACCCCTTTTTTCTGTCGGGATCTTACTGATAGTTTGATCACCAAGCAAGACCTCTCCCCTATCCGGTTCCAGCAAGCCGGCAACCACCTTGAGCAGAGTCGTCTTCCCGCAGCCGGAAGGGCCCAGCAAGGCGAAAAGCTCTCCCTCTTGAATGGTCAATTGGGGTATATTCAACTCAAAAGAATCTGAGTCGGAGTGGTAATAACCTTTTTCGATTCCCTTTAAATAAAGATGATTCATGTCTTGCTCCTTAAGCTATCTATAGAGCCTGCTCAGTGGATGGGGTTCCCTACCTTTGCCAAGCAGTTGTAGTTGTTCTTTTTTCAGTTTTGTTGGGACTCTTTCTGTAAATTCCTATTTAGATATGAAAATCCAGTCTTTTTCCGTAATAATGTTTTAGCACCCAACTCATAGCATAAAGGGCCAGACCAGCCATCCCTGAAAAAAGGATGGAGTAAGCACTTCCGATAGCCAAGTCCCCCCCATTAATAAAAGGAAACATGAGTAAGGGCAAGGTTACCACCTGGCCACCTCCAATCAAGAAGGTGATCAAATATTGGCTTAATGAGATAAGAATACTTAAGCTTGCTCCAGCGACTATGCCGGGAACAAGATGGGGTAAGCTGATCTGCCAAAAACACTGCCACCAACCGGCTCCTAAGGTTCTGGCCTGATCTTCCAGGGAAGGCTCTAAGGTCTGAAAGCTTATAATTAAGGCTCTGACCATATAGGGTAGGGTCGGCGCTAAATGAGCTAGGATAACACCTAAAACTGATTCGGTTAACCCCAGCCTGAGAAAGGTCATCTGAATGCCCATGGTCGAAACAAAGGCGGGAACGATAATCGGCGCATAGACGATTCCCTCCACCAGCAGCTTTCCTCTGAAGCTATAGCGAGCCAGGGCATAGGCACCCGGCATTCCCAGAACGAGGTTTATGAGTGTTACAATCAAAGCAATTTCTAGGCTAAGTCCTACGGAGGCATAAGTTCCCGAAGTTGTTGACAGAACATAACTCCAAGCCCTATTGGTTATAGCTTGGGGAAATAGATCCGGCCAGTGCCAGCCAAAGGAAAGACTATTGACCAGTAAGGCGATAATCGGAAGCGCCAGGGTTAAAGCCAGGAGCAGGCCCATCGGAAAACCCAGGTAATGTCTAAGACCTTTGATAGTTAACTTCTCCATCAACTTCTCCCTCCCGGCATTCCCCATCGGCGACTGAGTTTGTAAGCCATGATCCCTAAAACCCCCGTGATAAGGGTCAAAACTACGTTGATCGCCATAGCTTCAGGCATTCGTTCCCACCCACCATTGGTATAGAGGGTATAGGATAATACCGGCAGCATCTGGGGGTAGGTAACCCCCAACAAATAGGGTACTTCAAAGGCCGAAAAGGTAAAAGCAAACACTATGAAACAACTTGAAGTCCAGGCCGGCAAAAGGAGGGGAACCACTACTTCTATAAAAAACTGCCAAGGTTTGGCACCATAGACTTTGGCTACTTCCAGCCAGTTAGAATAAATGTTCTTTAATACCGGATAGATCATCAAGGCAATAAAAGGGGCTTCCTTCCAGGTATAGGCTAAGATAATCCCCCACCCTCTTGGATCATTGGTTAACACAGGAAAAGCTTCAAACTGCTGAATTAAACCGAATCCATAAAGTATGCGCGCCAGATAACCACTTTGCATGAACAAAAGCACAATAATATAGGCTCCCACAAAATGCGGAATGACCAAAGGGAGATTCATCAAGCCCTGGAGCCAGAGGCTAATCCGCGATTTTCTCTGCTGATTTCTCAAAAAGAAAAGGGAGATTCCCATACCAAGAATCCCCGAGAAAAGAGTGGCTAATAAGGAAATCCTTAAGGTGAGCCAAAGGGACAGCCAAAAATCCTTTGAGCTTAATAATTTATGATAGGCCCGCGCAGAAAAATCCAATTGACCCGCAGCCGGAAAGTATCCCAAACTGTGGGCCAGCCCCTCAAGCAGACCACCAAAAAACAAGATCACAATCACGCTCACCGTAGGAAGAACCAACCAATAGGGCTTACTATTTCGCCACATATTCCAGCCAACCATTGTCAAGAACATCTACATAGGCGCTGGGTAATTCAGGGAGGCGATGACTGGCCAATTCTCCTGCCGGCAAAGTAGCAATCCCTCGGTCGATCTCAGAAACTCGTTTTTGGTCTTCCGGAGATAGTTTCTGAAGATCCAAGGACATATCTTCCCCCCAATTAAGCGGGTCGAATTTGGCAATTTGGGCATCAGGAGAAAGCATAAAATTGATGGCCACCATTGCCCCCGCTTGATGGGTGGAGTTAAAAGGGATGGATAGATAATGGGTATTAGCCAGGGTACCTGCTTCAAGGACAAAAGTGCGGGTGGACGCCGGGAAGGTTCCCTTCTTAATCTCATTAGATGCCCGGGCCGGGTCGTACCCCATAGTCATCCAGACCTCGCCATTAGCATAAAGCTGATCTAGTTTGGCTAAGCTTTCCGGATAAGTTTTTCCTTCTCTCCATAAAGAAGTCTCCATGGAGTTCAGGTAATCCCAGAGAGGGGAGAGTTTTGGGGTAAGGCTATCCGAGTCCAGGGGTTTCATATAATGCTGATAACCACCTGTCGTTTCATATAAGGCCTGCCGTACAAAAGCGCTTCCTGTAAAATCGGGAGGAGCAGGATAAGTAAACTTGCCTGGGTTTTGCTTAACCCAAGCAGCGAGCTGAGTCATGGAAGTTGGAGGATTCTTAATTTTATTGGAATCGTAAATAAAGACAAACTGAGCTTTACCCCAGGGTGCTTCAAAGCCTTCCGTAGGTAAACCGAAATCATCTTTAATATCCGGGGCATTAGCATCAATATATTGATTAAAATTAGGCAGCTGCTTATCGAAAGAACCCCAGAGCAAATCCTGTTCCTTAGCATTCTTAAAATTTTCACCGTTAATCCAGATCAGATCCACACTGCCCTCTTTTTTGTTGACTTGCTTTTCGGCAAGCAGCTTATTGACAGTGTCGTTAATATCATTAACCGGCACACGCTGCAAGGTAACTTCGTAATCCTCTTTTAACCGGGGGGCAACCCATTCATCCATGTAACGGTTGATTGATTCGCTTCCACCCCACATATACATGTTAACTGTTTGTCCTTTAGCCTGGCTTGCCACCTCATCCCAATCGGCCTTTAAAAGATCTGTTGAAGTGGTGGCGACAGCAGGATCACTTTTATTCTGAGCCTGAGAACAGCCGGCCAAGAATAAACAAATGGCTATGACTATTATTGTTATTACAGGAGTACTTACTTTTCGCACGATTTCAACCTGCCCTTCATTTATCTGTGTCTCTTACGAGAATTAGTTAGAAGCTCAACTCATCACTAATATGTTATCTTTAGTAATTAACACTAACTTATTATAATCGAAGGTTCTCTTAGGCTCAATATTTTTTTTGCTTAGTCGTCGTCAACAAGTTGAATTGGGCTATGGGGCACCGGCAGAGGATGAAAATAGGGTCGCTCGGGGCAGGGCGGCTTCGTCCACATCCGTGCAAGAAAGCTAATTCGTGCGACGAAGACACTGTCTTCGCACGGGTTAAACCTTCTTGCAGCAGTGTCTTCGTCACTCAGCATTCCGAGGCTGGCCCACGCGTTGACCTGGGAGCGATTTTCAGCGGATAAGTATTCTTTGGAGATAGCCGCTTTAGCGAAAATGTCCACCGGACACTTTCGTGCCAAACCACCGGGTAGTACCTGAAGTGAACCGTGGCTGCGCTTCCCCAGGTCAACTTGTGGGCTTCACCGCCTCTCCATGCAATGAGTTCACTCCTTGTAAGATAAATATAGGGTTCAGGTTACAAAACGAACCCGAACGTTCCTTGATAATTGACTCCAAATTGTTCAGATGAATTAGTTGA
>NZ_FNCP01000024.1 GCF_900100785.1 Desulfosporosinus hippei DSM 8344
AGAAGCAGCTTGAAATTGAATTTAATGATGAACGCAATAAAATAATTCAGAACAGAGCAAAGGCAAGTGCGGCTGATATTACCCAGTGGTTTATCATAGGATTAGCATATGTTATGATTTTATTTGATTATCCATTATGGCTATTTGGAATTACCGTTGGAATTTTCCTTTTATATTACCTAATATCAATTTTCTTTGCGGTTAAATATCAAAAAGAAATGTAAGATTCATTAAAGGGGCTGCCGCCTGTGGCGATGGCTAGTTCGATTTAGAGATAGCCTGGATTTGAGCGATGATAAAATCCGGGCTATTTTTGTATGTAACGAAGGACTACGCATATCAATGAAGTCGAAGCCACATGTCACTAAGGTCAAAGTACTAGTTAACTAGGGGTATGGCTCTTTAACCAAGATGATAGTAAAAAAATAGCAAGAAGCCAATTCTCACCCCAAGGCAGAACGGCTTCTTGTTGTCCTAAAGTAATTTCCAAGAATACAAAATGTTATTTTTTATCGCGTTTAGGGGCGCGTTCAGGCCGTCTGCGTTTAACAGCTTCCCGGTCTAGTTCGCGTAATCGTTCTAATTGAAATTCTAAGAAAGTGAGGCTTTCCTCGCTTAGCTCACTCATTTTTTTCTGAAAAGTACGGATACGCTCAGAAGGCGTTGGTTGTTCTTCGTCGTCCGTATTGTTTTCGATTGAAGGATAATTTGAATCATCAGTACGACCAAGGAGGTAGTCGGTGGAGACATTATATAAAATAGCAAGTATCTTTAATGTTTCTAGATCTGGCTCACTTACGCCATTTTCGTAACCGGAAAGGGTTTTATGATTAACGTTAGTTAATTTCATGACTTGTAACTGGGTTAAACCTTTACTAATTCGAGTCTCTTTGAGTCTGATGTTTAATTCTCGATTCATTAGCCTCTCACCTCACACACCCTGATTTTACCACTGTTGAAAGAATGTAAGAATAAAGTCTTAGAAACTTAGAGTTAATCGTTGACATCTTAGATACTAAGATAAAAAATTAGTAAAAATAACCTGACAATAACAAATAAAAAGATGGTGATTCAAAGATCGTCGCTAGTTCTAAGTATATTATCTCCAAGTAACGGAGCTTGTAAGCAGGTGTCCTTTTTCCTTTTACCTCCGAATAATAAATATTCCGGGGGAATACTCTTCGATTGGGTTTCTGCCTCCTATTTGCTATTGAATTTAATGAGAATATCCTGAAATTATCTTGAATGGTGAATTGAAAAATATCGGGGTGATGCATTGGTAGATTTTAAAGAGATGTATAGTATTTTATTCAACAAAATGTCAGATATCATTGAGGAAATTCAGCTGGTGCAGCGTCAGACGGAGGAAATGTACATAGATAGCAAGGATAGGAAATTTGTTCTGCTGAAGTCAGGGGAAGATTCAGATCACCAAAGTCAGAAAGAATAACTACTCGCCAGATAACAAATTATGATCTAACCCAATATCGCTCATATAGCGTCAATAGTTAGATGAATCAACCTTCGGATAGGGCTTTTTTCTGTTTGTTCTGTTCAAGAGATAATCTGTACTTGTATTATGGAATTTGGCCAGTTTGATTAAGATTCCGGTGGGTACATCCACCTCACCTCGCCACTCGAGAGAATCTTTAGCGATATTATCGCTAAAAATCAATAGTGGACAATTTACTAAACTATAATTGTCTTGAGGTGACTGCAGAAGTATTATAGAAAGAGGGAAGGCGGAATATGAAATCTATTCTGGAAGAATTGTATAACGGCAACTTATATCCCAGTGAACTGATTGTTTCAAAAGACCCCAAATACCGTCCATTAAATAGAAGAATATCAGAAATTGGTGCAATCTGGAAAAAGAAGCTTTCTGAAGATGAGTATAATCAGCTGGAAACCCTATTGGATTTACGTTCTCAATCAAGTTCAATGGAAGCTACTGAATCGTTTGTCTGCGGATTTAGACTAGGAGCATTGATTATGATTGAAGTATTGAGTGGAAAAGAGGAATTCCTCCGTGGGGAAGAATAAATCCTGTAAGGATTGAGGCCATTTTGTCCCTTACCCCCTGTGTTAGGATAGAGCTTTACTTAAAAGACTATATCGTAACTGTGACATCTTTTTGAATAGCTTGATTTTTTGACTGACCGATCTGTTCAGGTAAAAGACTAAGTCCCCCCAACACAGCCACGTCGCAGAATAGTAACGGTCCTAGAAGGGGATTCCTATAGAGGAATCTCGCCCAAACAATGGTTTGAGTTCCTGCAAGATCGCCAAAAACATGAAAGACAAAGCCGAGTAAACCAATGAAAAGATTGAGTACCATGATACTTAAGAAAAAAATAACTTCTGACTTCGTTTTCTGCGAGTAAGCAAGCCAAAAACAAGCAATCGTAGCCATCAAACCCGATAGGAGAGGGAAAAGAGTATAAATTGGGCTAAACGACAATCGCGCATGGTCAAGAAATGCTGCGAGAACAGAAGCTAGAAAACCTAATCCAACAAGAATTAAAAGCTGATTATTCCGGCGTGCGCTCTCTGGTTTGGCTACGACCAATGTATATAAGGCTATCCCAGCAAAGGCTATAGGTGCAGCAACTGGTGAACCCTCAATGATTAACCTATGGATTGGCTGAAAGTCGGACGTTGCATTGCCCGCAAGATGAAAAAAGGTACCTATGAGGCCAATCGCTACCCCCAACCCCATGCTGATAAGAAAATAGCGATGAGCCCAGCGGTTATCCGGCCAAAACAATTTCAGCAGGACCCCCACAATGGCAAAAGGCGTATAGATGAGCGGGATCATCTCGAATCGAAAGAAGTTATTCTGCGAATGGGCAAGCGTTACATCGACTCCAATCAACGTGAAGTTGATGGCCATATACCCGAGCAAAATGGGGTTTTTTCTTAATAGCCATTGCATTATTAAATCCCCCCTAATCCTTCTTCATCTCTTCTGCCTCAGCCTTGATTTCTACCAAAGCCTTTTCTTGTTCGTAGATCCCATGCCAGTTGACATAGTCAGCTCCACTCATGATTGCTCCAAATCGAGCTCGACGTCCCTCATGATGCCAAAGCTCAAACTCTAAGTACTCTATGGGTGTGCTCATCGTTGATCCTGGTAAAAGCCCTATAGTACGTAGTTCATTCACGATCGATTGACCCTTTCTCACATTCTCATTGGTCAGGTCAATAATTTTCTCAGCTTGGGTCATATGTTCATCAATGGTGCCTTGAGCGTGACAATTAAGACAAATGGATTCCATGGTTTGTCGGTTCTGCCTCCCATCGGCGCGAATGGTAGCAATCGGGGGAGCCAAATTCCATTTTAAACGTTCGGACACATTATGAGTCGGTTCAATATCTCCTATCCCAGACATATGACAAGTTGTACATGTGGGAGATGGGAAATCTTTCGTAGTTAACGTTCCCGTTGGAGCTCCCAAATTGAACTTCTCTTTGTTCGCGGCATAGTAAGTACCGTGGGCTGATTCATTATAAATTTCCATTTGTGGATGATCCGGCCCGAGGTGACATTGACCACAGGTTTCCGGTTGACGAGCTTGCTCAATGCTAAAATCATGGCCAAGATGACACGCGCGGCAATCTCCAAAGCTTCCATCATCATTTTTCTTGCCGATTCCATGACAGGCTTCACATGAGAGTGCCGAGGCATCTTTTCCAATTACATCACGAATAACGTTGGGCTTTCCATTATTAAGGGGCTTCCCATCTTCGCCCAAAAGGTGGTACTTCGCGAGTTCCTCTTTAGTAAAGTCCTCCGCTCCAACAACCGGATACCAAGATTTCGCGGCATGAGCACTGATAGAAAACTCATGAACTGCTTCGTCATGACACTGAGCATAGTTATTTGGTGTCGGTGCCGCAACCATTTGGACTTCATAATGTACAGTTGTCATTTTTTCCTGGCCTTCTAAAGGTTTATGACAATCTAGACATTGAACCCCTCTCTGAGAATGCTTGCCATCATGGTACTGATCAAGAATTCCGGGACTTTCATTCTGATGGCATTCTATACATTGAGCATTCTCCGGACTCGATGTCAGACTCACTTGGCTTAATGTTGGAAATGATATTTCAACCCCTTGTGGCCCGACAGCAAACCGATACATTTGAAGTAGCAAAATTACTCCTACAACTGAACCAAGCCCTACCAAAAGCAAAATTTTGTAAAATTTAGAATGCATTAGTCACTTCCCTTTCAAAGAATCGTTGTATCTTTAATAGTAATCTACCATCTTCCTCCTTTCATTTGATTAACTCATTGTTCTTCTTTGTTAAAATAAAAGAGATTCTCGCTAATTTACATAATTTCATAATATCAGAAGGGACTATGAATTGTGTGATTAATATCACAAATATTAACATTTTTCGAAGTGCAAGATTACCAAAGTGTATTAGGAAACCTGGCTAGCGCACGAAGACAGTGTCTTCTCGAATATTACTGAAACAAGGGCAAAAGAAGTACTAAGTAAGACTGAGGAGGTGTTTGTATGGCTTCAGTCCCTCAATCAGTTCAAGAAGTAATATGAGATTATCTGCAAAAGATCGGCGAGCAGATAAAAATTAATAAGGTTATACTTTTCGGGTCATATGCTAAAGGACATTTTACCACTTGTTGCCGTAATGTTTTAGATAGCGTTAGCAATGGCGATACTGTGATTTGGCTTGGCGCACTTGCCTTTGGAGCTGGTGATAATGGTGCTGCTGAATTCTGGGTTAAGGTGAGAACAAAAAAAGGCATTGCAGGTTGGGCCAGGTTTACTTTTCTACATCCTGAGAGTCACGATGTCATGCTGTATGTGACAACACAAGCACCTTAATATGCACAGGAATGCTGGTAGGTAGCAAGTGTTCAACTAGCTAATTCGAGCCTCTTTGAGTCTGATGTTAAATTCTCGATTTATTAGTCTCTTACCTCACACACCCTGATTTTACCACTGTTGAAGGTCTGGTCTCTGTAATAATGCATATAAAAAAGACATAGACCTGTATGCGGTTACTATGCCTTTAAATCTAATGCTTTTTTCAGCTAAGAACATGGAGATCGGACACAAATAGGATGCAGCGTGAGTGATGGCAAAGTATTCGCAATTTGCATATGGTTAATCGATTTTAATTTGGTTAGTAAGGTATTCGTAATAAGCCCTGGGGCGTACCACTTCAACGTTGCCGAACACCTTTGGAAAGTCATCAACATTGGAGGTCAACAATATATTACAATCGTGTTCAAGTGCGCCAAACATAACATGGATGTCAAAGGGGTCGATATCCTTCAACTGCTTGCCTTCGTTGTCAAGGGTGGTTAGCAGTGCGTCTTTTCTTTGGCCGGTTCGTAACTGGAATAGGTGATAAAGGAAATGACCTATTGGTTGGTTTGATTTTGTAACGTCAACCCATAGTTGTCGGCCTACCTGAATACGTTCGATGTTCTCAAAGTTTAAGAGAGGGGAAAAACCCTCGAAGAATTGATCAATTTCTTTCTCTGAGTAAATGGTTCCTCTCATGCCTCTTCTGCAATTTGCTATGAATTCACATACTACAACTTCAGTAATTACTGGCTGAAATAATGTGGGAACTTGAGCGAGTTCCAGGAGTTTATAATTTATTCCACGGGTAAGGAGCGCACCACATAGGATGGTGGTATCAAATAGTACTCGATCCATATCACAAGTCCCCTAAATCGTCCTCATCAATTGGAGGCAAACCTTCTCGTTTTGCCCATAATTGTTCGAATATAGCTTCTCTTTTAACATCCTGTTCGACGGTAGTTCTAAATTGGTCTGCCGGAATCCGATAGTGGCCCCCTGGAAGCTTAATAGCTTCTAGTTTTTTTGCCTCAATCCAATTAATTACCGCTTGTGTAGATACACCTAACTTTTTGGCTACCTGTCCTGTCGATAACATTTCACCATCAATTTTAATACTATTTGCAAAGTTTTTTAGTATCTCAACTTGCTCTGGATCAAATTCTAAAGCAGTAACAGTAAGAAGGGATTCGAGAGATTGTCTAATCCGCTTGACCTGACCCTTCTGGACGGATTGGACCAATGCGTGAAGGGCATCAGATTTATCTTTTGCACGTACTTCCATTAATAAACACCTCCTATTACTATTCTAACCAATTTTTTAAAAAATAGCAATAATAGCAAGAATGACAAGAAATAATTGAGACGTTCATAGTTTCAATCCCTCAGCCAATTCAAAAGATAATTTCTGACTATCTGCAAAGGGTTGGAGATCAAATAAAAATTGATAAGGCTATACTTTTTGGTTCGCATGCCAAAGGACAATTTTCTAGCGATAGTGATATTGATTTGGCGGTATTTTCAGACGACTTTATAGGAATGGAGCCGATTTAAAGGTTTAGGTTCTTATTTTTAGAAGCAGCAGATTATGGGTTAGACGCAACTATATAAAAAGAGAGCCAGATTTAATCTGGCTCAGTCGCTTTCAATATCTAACCTTAGGCTAGGATTTTTTCTGCGTTGGTACTCTTCATTTAGAGTAAACCCTGATTTAAAATAAAAATCTAATACGGAAGGATTATTGAGAATATCGGCGTCAACCGTGATGAAACGACAAGCTACTCCGCTTTTACGCATACTAAATGCAATACCGCGTACAAGTTCGATCAACAATGTCCCTATCCCTCTATATTTCTCACTATACACCTTTGCAACTGCCAAGTGCCCGATTTTGATCGCTGGGATAGCCTTAAATCCTACTGACTCCATGTTATATTGTTCTTTCTCACTATCCGATAGCCGAATTGAATCTGCCGAAAGTGACATGTATGCTACAACATCTGCATTTGTCTTGTTTATTAACAAGTGAATCTTTGATACTTCATAGCCTTGGAGTTCGAGAGCTTCTTTATGTATGAAATCTGTATAGGGTTCTAATACACAATAAAAATCATCCAGCCGGAATCCTGGGGTGAGATCCACTAACTGAATGATGCTCAGATAATCATAAATACTTTATCGTTCCATAAAACAATCTCCTTAATTTCCTTTCCTAAGTTTATTAAGAAGAGCGTAAGCCCGTTCGTTGCGCTCAATCGCTTTTTGTGAAGGCTTCTTTTTGATTTCCGTTAAGATCTCTTGTGCATATTTTCCCTTGATTACGGGTGTGGGATTAACTTGTAATGCACTCATTTTCAGTCGCTTCCCTTCATGGTCGGTTTGATCTGCTGCTTCTATATCTTTATCCAGATTGTACCACCCACTTTTGCATTATTCAATACTCATATTATAACCATGATAATACGGTATAATAATTCGTACGCACTGGGTTATGGAACCTCTTTTTTCTTCAAAAGTTCGAGATTTGCTTATTGAATAATTCTGGGACTTACAGATATTGTTCAATAAGCAAATCAATTGAGTAATTACTACAGATAGAAGCGTAATCGAAGAGGCTTTTTAATATGGAGGACGCAAACAATGATCATGTTCACTAATATTTCGCATTAAGCAAACATTGGTACCTTGGTTGTCAGTAGTCCATTCAAATGTAAAGCGTATGGACATATTCAAACTGCCCTCCCAAATGCTAGCGGTTCCTTGAATCCGCTTAATCCGAAAAGAAGGATGCTGCCAATCGTCCTGAAACTGATACATCTTATCCATAAAAAGATTTTGAATATCTTTAGGCAATTTTTTGAAAGCTCGCTTGAAACGAGGGATACTATCAATCTTCATCATCTTTCCCCAGATCTGTAAGGAAATCTTTCATTGAGTTAAAATGCTTAACTTTACCCGATTCTATTTCAGCTTGAGCCTCACGTTCACCCGCTTGCCATTCTTCAGTCCAGAACCACTGCTGATCGGCTGGAATTAACTTTTTAGGTTCTAGGATGATTCTGCCATCCTCGACACACAACTCGAAAACGTCACCATCTGCCAATCGAAGTTCCCTTTTGACCTCAGCACCAAGTGTGATAACAGAACGTTTTCCTAGTCGCACAAAGCCAAATGATCTTTTTTTAGCTTGTACTTGCATATCTTTACCGCCTTTCAGTATTTCAGATATTCTGTTAGTATAGTATACCATTTATTGCTCAAACTTAGTTAGTATAGTTGCTGTAAAATTTATCCTTGACCATCCAGATTACCCAGACTGGACAAGAATTCCAAGCAGATACCCCCTTAGGCATTTGTGATGAAGGCCTAAGGGGGTATCTGCTGTATTTCAATGGATAAGTGCTTCAGTTTTAGGGAATTTCTTGCGCTGTCTAACTTAAATCTCCTGAGGATATTATTGCAATTTATCGAGATTCAGCTATTTATGAAAAACAAGGTCTATAGGGGATCGAATGTAGGCAGAGTGTGCTGGAAATATTTGGTTGATTAAATTCTATACTATTATATAATTAGCTTAAATATTACGAATTAGTGATTGAGAATTACCTATAAAAGAAATGTCCTATTATGAAGTCATCCTTTATCAGGATAAATCGTAATGGCCAGTGTGAGACAATGAATTGCAGTTTGAAGTGGTCACGTATAATTGCAAGGAGTCAAGCGTGAACCCGGCACACTCTAATAAGAGTGTGCCCTTTTAGATAAGGTGTGCCGTAGAAATTGAAGCATAAGGGGGGTATAGGTACTTTTAGGATTCCTTAATAAAAGGAGGGGATAAAATACATTGAAGATACTGGTGACAGGCGGGGCGGGATTTATAGGTTCCCATGTTGTCGATAAATTAATCTGGGAAAAGTTCGAGGTAATTGTAGTTGATGATTTTTCTACAGGAAAACAGGAGAATGTAAATCCTAAGGCCAGAATCTATCCCTGTGATATTACGAATTCCATAAAGTTATATAGCATTTTCGAGACGGAAAAACCGGAAATTGTAATTCATCATGCAGCGCAGATTAGTGTACAGGACTCCTTTAATTCTCCGAATCGGGATGCTGACGTGAATGTCATAGGTACCCTTAATGTTTTGCAAAACTGCATTAAGCATGGTATCAATAAGCTGATTTATGCTTCGTCGGCGGCGGTCTACGGTGATCCAAGGTACTTACCCATTGATGAAGAGCATCCCTTGAATCCTCTCTCACCCTATGGAATCTCCAAACATACCCCTGAACATTATATTGGGATGTTTAATGAACTCTACGGTCTTGACTATACTATCCTGCGCTATGCCAATGTCTATGGTCCGCGGCAGGATGCCGAGGGCGAGGGTGGGGTTGTTGCTATCTTTATTGATAGAATATTACGGGGTCAAGGGATTGCTATCTTCGGTAATGGCTCTCAAACAAGAGATTTTATTTACGTCAAGGATATTGCCGAGGCGAACCTGGCAGCAATACCAAGAGGGTCATGTGAAATAATTAATATCAGTACAAATCTGGAGACTTCGGTCAACGATTTATTCAGAGCTTTGTGTGTTATAAGCAGTAGCTTTAGGCAGCCTGATTATCAACCGGAACGGTTAGGGGATATCAGGCATAGTTATTTAGATAATAAGAAGGCTCAAAGCAAGTTGAACTGGCAGCCTAAATACACTCTTTTTGATGGACTGGCCAGAACCTTTGATTACTATAAAGCGGATCGGAGTGAGGTCGTCGAGCTGGCTAAGTGAGGGAGAGAGGATTAAGGGGGAGGGAGAATGGCAGAGGGGACAATAGAGCGGGAGCTGCAAGGATTTGCTGAGGCAGAGGTTGCGGTAATCAGCTCAAAGCTCGATGACAAGAAGAAAGCTATAAGTCAGTGTCTGGAAGAAGGAAAGGAAGTTGTTATTGTTCCGGATATAGTTGACATCCTCTTATACAGTGCCATACCCCAGTATGTTGAGGACAGATTATTACTAAGGATCAAGCCGCCGGGTTTAGGTGTGGGGCAGCAGTGTGTTAAAAGAGTCTTTGACATAATCGGTGCCTTAATCATCCTACTAGTTTTAAGTCCGATTATGATTTTGCTGCTGCTGCTGATACCTATTTTGTCGCCGGGTCCGGCGATCTTTAAGCAAGAACGATTAGGAAAAAATGGTCTGATATTTAAAGTGATCAAATTCCGGTCAATGGTTAATAACGCTGAAGAAACAACGGGACCGGTACTGGCCACTGAGAAAGATCCCAGAATAACTAGATTTGGAGGCTTTTTGCGGGGGGCCAGATTAGATGAGCTGCCACAATTTATTAATGTCTTAAAAGGGGACATGAGTATTGTCGGTCCCCGGCCTGAACGGGAATTTTTTGTCAATCAGTACCGGGAGTCAGTGCCGTATTATGGTTATAGAATGTCTGTAAAGCCCGGTATTACCGGACTGGCCCAGGTTAAGGGAAACTATAGGACGACTCCTGAGGATAAACTCAGGTGCGATTTGATGTATATAACCAACTACTCCTTTTGGCTGGATCTATCTATTCTGCTTCAAACCATAGGAGTAGTGTTTCAAAGAGATAGGGCCGCCGGGTTAACCATTCAAACAAATTCAAGGCTGAAGAAATTGGTTTCCTAACCCAACTATATCGAAGGACTATAGAGGTGGTTATGGCTAAGAATAATAAAAAGGTTGCCTTTTTAGCAAAAGAATACCGTCACTTAGAGGCTTTTCATCTTCCCTTCATGAAATTGCTGCAGACTAAGGGATATGCAGTTCACGCCTATGCCGCTCCTGATGATAGTAAGGCGAATATCGCGGCAGAAGGATTCCTTTGTCATGATACGCCCTTTCACCGGAATCCCTTTAAGTTATCCTACCTTCGTGTTTTAAGAGAATTGGTGAAAAGCTTCAAGCAAGAAGATTTTAGTTTAGTTCATGTAAATACTCCGGTAGCAGGGGTCTTAGGAAGGATTGCTGCCCAAAGAGCTCGTGTTCGTCGAGTGATCTATACTGCCCATGGTTTCCATTTTTACTCCGGGGCACCTTTAATCAATTGGGTCATATATTACCCCATCGAGCGATTAATGGCCCGCTTTACGGATTTTCTGATCACTATCAATAGAGAAGACTTCGCCAGAGCTAGACAGTTTCCGGTCAGAAAAGAGGTTGTTAATATTCCGGGAGTAGGTGTAGACGTTGAGAAACTCAATCCTTATAAGAGATTTGAAAATCGGACTGGCTTTAGAGAAACCTTAGGTATAGGTGCTAAAGACTTTGTGATTGTCTGTGTGGCAGAGCTGACGTCCAATAAAAATCACCGACAATTAATTGACGCCGTAGGGAAATTGGTGAAAAGAAGCAATCAAGTCCAATGTTTATTCGTAGGCACCGGTGATAATGAAGAGTTTCTGAAGGAATTAGTCTGTCGCAAAGGATTAAAAGGTACTATTAGATTCTTGGGGTTCAGACAGGATGTTCCTGAGATCTTGGCCGCATCCGATGTGTTAGTGCTTCTCTCAAAACGTGAAGGCTTACCGAAAGCCTTAATGGAAGGGATGGCCAGTGGGAAGCCGATTGTAGCAACAGAAATCAGAGGGAATCGGGATTTAATCGTCCATGGGGAAAACGGCATCTTAGTCCCGATTGGAGATGTAAAGTCAACGGTGGCAGCCTTGCAGGAATTAGCCGGGGATGCTGATCACCAGAAAACAATGGGCTCTAAGAATCTGGAAACTATAAAACGATATTCACTGGATCAAATAAGCGCCAGGCTTGAATTACTTTACGATAAAGCCCTTTCCGGCTGATGAAATAGTGGGCCTTGAATCTCTGAAGGGGAATGATTTAGAGGATAAGGAGTTATTTCTCAAGTGATTTTTGATTCTATAGTAAGAATGTTCTCAAGGCCAAATTGGAAATTGGCAGTTAGGGAATTTAAGAACAATGAGGATTTAAGGATCATTGATTATGAAGAACTAGTGTATAAACCACTTAAGCTGAAGGGGGATTATTGGTGCGCGGATCCCTTTATCTGCAGTGATCATAATCATTTATATGTGTTTTTTGAGTGCTATTTGAAGGGCAAGCAAAAAGGGGTAATAGCCGTCGGGGAATATACAGATGGCTCAATTAGCGGGATAAGAGTCATAATCGAGCAAGACTATCATATGTCCTATCCTTGTGTCTTTAAAGATAAGACGGCTTTTTATATGATACCTGAGACATCGGATAATAGGACCATAGAATTATATCGGTCCAATGACTTCCCTGATGGTTGGGAACTCATTAAAGTCCTGCAGGAAGATATTCGCTGTGTTGATACAACAGTCTTCAGTTATGACAATAACTTATATGCTCTGGGATATCTATTAAACAGTCAGAAAATCTGTTTATTTAATTTAGACCTGTCAAATTTAACCCTAACCAAGCTAGAGGAGATCACAGCCATAGATAGGCCGGCGGGGAATATCATTAATTTTCAGGGGAGATTAATCAGACCGATCCAAGTATCAAAGAGGAAATATGGTGATGGGATTGTATTCAAAGAAATTGTCTCCTTAAAAAATGGACATTTTCAGGAGCATAAGCTCTCAGGGGTACAGGGACAGGACATTAGGGTTGAAGGAGAAAGTAAAATTCACAGGGTACATACCTTTAATAGAATTAATCAAGTCGAGATTATCGACTATTCCAAGGATTCCTTTGATCTAATCAGACCGGTGAGGCTTATAAAGTCCAGACTGACGGGAAAAGCATGCTGGTAGATGTGTCAATCTAAGTTTAGGAGATTGGTTTATGGAAGGTGAAGCTAAAAATAAACGAATTGCTTTTGTCATTGGTAATCTGCAAAGGGATGGTGCGGAAAGAGTAATCTCTATCTTAGCCGAATACTATTGTCAAAAAGGCTGGGCTGTAGACATCTTAACCTTATTAAATGACCAATGTGACTATAGCATCCATCCAAAGATAAAGCTGATTCCCATCTGTCGAGTCAATCATTCCTATTATCGAAATATTGTCTTTTGGATAAGAGGGATTCGCAAATACCTCCTTGCTCATAATCCGGACAAGCTGGTGTCCTTTGTGGCCAGGATCAATATTTTAACCTTAATAGCCAGCCTTCATCTTAAAACAAGGATTATTGTTTCGGAACGCAATGACCCTGCGGCAGATGGCAGAAGCAGGTTTGTTCGCTGGGCGACATTTCTTTCATATAGATTAGCGGATTGCATTATTTTTCAGACAAAGTGGGCGCAGTCTTGTTTTCCTGAGAATATCGTCAATAAAAGTGCGGTTATTCTGAACCCTGTGCAGGTATCCTGTCTTGCTGCGAAAGCAAAAAAGAAAAAAATAGTGGCCGTGGGCAGATTAGAGCCCCAAAAAAATCATAGCATGCTGCTGGAGGCATTTGCTGAAATAAAGAAAAAATATCCGGACTATGAGTTGCATATTTACGGTGACGGCTGCTTGAAACACTCTATGAAGCAAAGAATTAGGGATTTGGGCTTAAAAGATTCTGTTCAATTGCCGGGAAACGTAAACAATATCCATGCCAGAATGGCTGATGCCGAACTATTCGTACTGCCATCCAATTACGAGGGCCTTTCTAATGCCTTGTTAGAAGCCATGATGATGGGATTGCCTTGTATTTCTACTAACTGTGCAGGCTCTAACGAGATAATCCATGCTGGGATCAATGGGTTGATTGTTACCGTAGGAGATACTAACGAACTAATTGAGGCCCTTAAGAAAGTCATTGAAAATCCGGAACTAGCAGCATCCCTGGGAGAAAACGCTAAGCAGTCTTCGATTGCCTTTGCTAGCGGTAGTGTTCTGAAACAGTGGGAGAGCATTATCGAAAAATAATTGATAATACCACCCTAATAAGCTGTCACCGAGTACCGGAAGGGAGCAGAAGGGAGTAAAGGAATGAAGCCGAGGATCAGCAGTGAAGGACTAAGATCCTTTAGACAGTGGCTCAAACCATAATGATCAAGATTTTTAAAAATCTCCTCTATATGTTCATCAGTAATGTAGCGGTCAGAGGGTTAACGGCTGTAGCAACCATTATGTTAGCTCGCTACTTAGGGGCCAGAGGCTACGGAATATTAAGTGTAGCCCTTGCTTATTATTCAATCGCCGGATTTTTTGCTGATTTAGGTCTGACTCATACATTTATCAGAGAGGCAGCCAAGCCGGAGGCCAACACTTCATTGTTGCTGGGAACGGCCATTAAATTGCGCCTTAGCTTTGCCCTTCTGACAGGGGTATTGGTTTTTTCAAGTGTCTATTTTGTTTACCCTGACGCTTATGTCCGAAGAATTGTTTTGTTAGTTACCATACCTACAATCCTGGGAGCATCAATTCAAGGAGTAGGGATGGCATTTTTCCAAGGCTTGCAGGAAATGAAATTTACAGCTTTGATTAGTATAGCTTCAGGGCTGGTTACCGCCGTGACAATACTGCTGGGTATTAAACTGCAGTGGGGGTTAAACTCTCTGGCCTTGGTTTATGGTTTATCGTCGGCGGGAGGTGCCCTGGCCAGTATGCTGCTTTTAAAGTCCTACAGTATTCAGCTTAAAGGCTGGCATAAAGGCTTGTTAAGTGGACTGGGTGCTTTTACCTTTAGCGGCATCTTCGGTTTAGCCCTGCCTCAGCTGGGGCCCCTCATTCTGGAGAAGGTTACGAATTTGAGCCAAGTTGGGTTCTTTTCCGCTGCCTATCGCATACCGGCCTTGCTGTATCAACTGCCCGGTACAGTAGCAGTAGCCTTTTACCCGGCCTTGTTTTCTATAGCCGCTGTCAATTTAGCGGAACACAAAGGGCTTTGTGTTAATGAACTTAAGATTATGAGTTGCTTGGGATTTGCCTTAGCCTTTCCTTTTGCCCTCTATCCAAGTGAACTCATGGAAGTCTTGTTTGGGCGGGAGTGGGCTCAGGAGGCTGCAACGATTTTAAGAGTTTTAGCCTGGCTGGTTGCCCTCCAGTCTGTTAACTATTCCTTAGGAGATGCTCTGACCACCAGAAATCTGCAAAGCCGAAGAACTTATGGCTATGGAATTGCCCTTTTATTGGGGATGAGCTGCTATTGGATTTTGGGAGCTAACTATGGAGCGCTGGGAGCTGCTTACGCAGCCCTATTGGTGGAAACCCTACTGATGATTTTATTTACCACCTTTAATCCCGTTGGCCCGGCTCTGTTGGTTAAAGGGATTTTGAAAAACCTGATTGCTCTAAGCATCGTACTAGCTATAGGCACTTTAATTCAGATCGGTAATCCTTTGCTGGGATCAATATTATTAGAAGGTCTTTTTCTAATCATAGTCTTGGGACTTGATAGGGAGATAAGGCTGACCATAAAGTCCTTGATTACTAATCGATTGAAAATGGGGTTTGAGAGTGGAGCTAAATAAAAAAGTGCTTTTTTTCATTCCTGAATTGGGCAATGGGGGGATTGAAAAGGTTGTCATTACTTTAGGCCAAAGGCTGAAGGATATCTATGATGTGTACATCTATGCTGAGGTACAGATTAATCCGAACTTTAAGGGTACAAGAAAAAATTTAACCATTATACCTACAGGCAGTAATCCTAAGGTTCTAAAGCATAAGTATTTTTTGCAAAGAGCTCTTAAGTTCCGCTCTATTATTCGCAAGTACCGTCCGGATATTATCATATCTGCCTATCCGAGAGTCAACGCCATTGCTGGGCTGGCCCTCAAATTATCCCAGCCGAAACCGAAATGGATCCTCTCGGATCATGGTGATCCCAGTCTGTATCTGGGAGAAAAGGGTATTCGGCGTTGGCTGAAAAGGTCTTTGCTTAGGAGAATGACAGGTGAGGCTCAAGCCTGTGTAGCAATTTCCAACTCTGTGAGGGTTCAGATGGAAGAAGTTTATCAATGCGGGCAGGTGAAGGTTCTGGCTAATCCCCTCGATTTACAAGGTATATCGGTATTAGCTAAGGAACCGGTCAGCCATCCTTGGTTTAGCGAATCCATCCCCATCATCATTTCAGTGGGCAGATTAACCAAGTCTAAAGACTTTGAGACATTAATTAAAGCCTTTAAGCTTGTGCTGGGAGCATTAAACGCTCGATTAGTCATTCTGGGCGATGGATCTGAAAGAAATCACTTAGTTCAATTAGCTAAAGAACTTAAGCTGGAGTCTAAAATTTGGTTTGCAGGTTATGCCCCCAACCCTTATAAATATGTGTCTCGCTCTACTGTATTTGCTTTTTCGTCCACATCAGAAGGCCAAGGCATGGTATTGCTGGAAGCCATGGCTCTCAATATACCAATTGTCACAACGGGCTTTGAGGGGGTAAATGATGTTATAAGCAATCAGGTATCCGGATTAGTTGTCACAGTAGGTGACTCAAATAGCCTGGGAAATTGTCTTATTTCCCTTTTGGAAAGTGAAGGTCTCAGATCAGAGCTATCCGGAGCCGCCTGCCTGACCTTGGAAAAGCACTCCTTAGACCATGCCTCCGGCCAATATATCCAGCTTATTGAGGAGATTGTCTAAGAGATCGTGCAATCAAGCTATTGCTACTTGATTAGGATAGGAGAAAAAAGGTGAATAGGAATCCGCAGGACTCCCTTAAGAAGACTCCCTTGAGTCTATATATTCCCTCCTTGGCAGGAGGCGGAGCAGAAAAAATAACCGTCAACTTGGCCAACTGTTTTGCGGCTCAAGGGCTAAAAGTAGACTTAGTAGTAAGTGATCTTAAGGGTCCTCTGTTAAAGGATATTTCCGATAAAATTAGGATTATTGATTTAAGGTCATCCAGAGTCATCTTCAGTTTAATTCCCCTGGTCATTTATTTAGCCAGAAACAAGCCGAGGGCGATCTTATCCTCACTGAATTATGCCAATGTTATTGTGATCATTTCCTCTCTTTTAGCTAATTTTCTGGCTAAGGCCAAAACCAGGGTTTATGTGGCAGAGCATAGTACTTTAAGCCAGACCTTGCTGCATCCCCCAAATTTCCGCACTAAGTTTCTGCCCTTGTTAATGAAACATACTTACAAGTTGGCGGATGGGATTATTACTGTGTCCAAGGGAGTAGCTGCTGATCTTGCCAAAATCATAGGAATCCCACCATCAAAAATTTTTGTCATCTACAATCCGGTATTTAACAAAAATGTAATTTTTAAAAAGATGGAGACTCCGGATCATCCCTGGTTCAAGCCCGGCTCGCCGCCGGTCATTTTAGGTGTCGGCAGGTTACATCCTGCCAAGGATTTCAGCTGTTTGATTAAGGCCTTTAAAGCCCTTAGAGAGGAGTTGGATGTCAAATTAGTCATCTTAGGGGAGGGAGAGGAACGTTCCAAGTTAGAGCTGCTAATTAATGACTTGGGCTTGCAGGATGAGATTGACTTGCCGGGTTTTGTGAGAAATCCCTATGAATATATGGATCATTCCTCTGTGTTTGTCTTATCTTCCCAATGGGAAGGACTCCCGACAGTCTTGATTGAAGCTCTGGCCTGTGGATTACCCATTGTTTCGACGGATTGTCCAAGTGGTCCGAGAGAAATTTTAGAAGATGGGAAATACGGCTTATTAGTTAGAGTGGGGGATGAACTATCCTTAACGAAAGCACTGTCTGATATCCTAACGAATAAGGTTGGGATTGAGAAGATTCCTGCTGAGACGTTAATGACTTATGAATATGAGACCGCCGCCAATCAATATTTGAAATTGTTGATAGGAGAATCAATTTGATGTCAGGATTATTATATGCCTTACTTAACTTTTTCGTTTTCACAATCCCTTGGGAAAACATAAGTGTCATCCCGAAAGTCGGAACGATCAGCAAGTTAATAGGTATTATTTTAATGGCGGTATACCTGGTAGAGGTGAAAAAACGTCAGACCCTAACCAGGCCCAACGGGGTGATTGTCATGATGTTCTTATTTGTTTTTTGGAGCGGTTTAAGCATTCTCTGGAGTATTAACATAGGTCTCACTTACGATCGTTTGCTAACGGATATTCAGCTATTATGTATGGTTTGGATGATATTTGACTTGGCTGATAGTGATATGCTCCAAAAAAACCTGATGCAGGCCTATGTTTTAGGGGCTTATGTTTCGGTTATTAGTACTTTGAAAAATTTTGCTGTGGGTCAAAATGTTGTTTACAACAGGTATGCTGCTTCAGGGTTTGATCCCAATGATCTTGGGGTGATGATCGCCTTAGCTATCCCCTTAGCAATTTATCTTACAGCCCATGGCCGGCCTAAAATCTTCAAAGCCTTAAATGTTTTATTCATTCCTATCGGATCCATTGCTATCTTGATGACGGCCTCCAGAACTGCGGCTGTGGTGGCGGCAGTAGCTTTAATCTATGTCCTGGTGGGGATCAAAATGAAAAAAACCACCAGAATGGTCTTGTTAGCTTTGCTCGGGGTTGGAGGGCTGTTTGCCATTCGATTCCTTCCCTCAAATATCTTTTTCCGGCTAGCGACTATAACCTCTGAAATGACTACTGGGACTTTAAATGACCGGACGATTTTGTGGATGAGCGGTTTAAGCTATTTTGTAGAGCATCCGCTCCTGGGAGTAGGGGCAGGTGCATTTCGAACGGCAATGTTTGAGAGGCTGGGGTACTCTGCCGTAGCCCACAATTCATACATATCAATCCTGGTAGAAACAGGTATTGTCGGAATTATACTGATGTCTTTTATTATTGGCAGCCTTTTCTATAGGATTTGCTGGGGTTTAGATAAGCATAGAATGGTATTTTTCCTGTTGATCATGATTTTGTTAGGGATCTTTATGCTTAGCTGGGAATATCGAAAACCTACTTGGTTTATTTTGGCCCTTGTGCTCAGTACTCTTCACATCAGGGGTGAACCTTTAAGCAGGGCCGATTCAGCTAAGTGATATGACACTTTAGTACACCGGGATAATTAATAAAAAGTATAAGTCCTAATACATAAAATTGAGTATTTGAATACTCCCAATGACTGACGAGAGCTGACCCTTTAAAAGCTATAATAACATCATACATAGTAAGTATATTGTGGGTTACTTTAACGTTTTCTACGGAAGGTAGAAAGTTTCAAATAAACTAAGAGCTAAAAATTCTAAGAACGGAGGTAACAATGGAGAGAGAAATTGATTTAAGACGTTTTAGGGAAGTCCTGCGTAAGCGCTGGACAATTGTCCTGTTTTTGCCCTTAGGTGTGGCGCTGATCTGTGGGACACTATCTTTCTTATTTTCAGCTCAGCCTATTTATATGGCCACGGCAACCTTAGCGATAGGAAATCCACCTACTGAAGTTTCTCAGCAAAACAATGGCTTTAATTTAGACGCAATCCTGGCCGGTCCGCAAATGGCCAAGATTTTTGAACCTGTGGTCAAAAGTCGAGCTGTTGAACAAAAGGTTCTCGATCAGCTAAATCTTTCTCTGAATATAGCACAGTTAGACAGCAAAGTGACTGTAAACTCTGTACAGGATTCTGATCTTATTGCTATCAGTGTGACAGATACCGACCCCATCCTGGCAGCGATCATAGCCAACTCAATGGCTGAGCAATTCTCCGAGGTGGTAATTGAGATCAAAAAGGTTGATACAGTAAGCGTTCTTGATCGAGCGGTAATTCCAGACTCGCCGATGATTGTGAATAAAAAGCAAATCGTTTTAAGCATCGGCCTAATTGCTTTTTTGCTGGGCTTAGGGATAGCCTTTTTACTGGAGTATTTGGATGATTCCCTGAGAAACCGCCAGGACGTAGAAGATATCCTGCAGTTGCAGGTCATTGGCCAAATTCCCTATGACTCTGAGTATATAAAGGAGGATATTGAGTCGAAAAGTGAGGGCTTTTGGAGATTGGCAAACTCCCAATCTCCTGCTGCCGAAGCTTTCCGCACCCTGCGAACTAATCTGCAGTTTAATAAACCGGACAGTATTCATCAGCAAGTCCTGATTACCAGCACTGGTTCTGGTGAGGGGAAATCGATGATGGCTGTGAATCTGGCGATTTCTTTAGTTCGAGGGGGGAAACTTGTGCTGATTATTGATGCCAATCTCCGAAACCCCATTCAGCATCAATATTTCCAGCTGAGTAATGATGTAGGTCTTACTAGTATCCTTAGTTCCGGGTTACCTGGATTAGAGTATGTTGTCCAGACGCAAATACTGGGCTTAGATGTTTTAACCTCCGGTCCCATTCTGCCAAATCCCGTGGAGCTGTTGGATTCATTAACTATGAAAAATGTTTTAAAAGAGGCTAAGGCGGCCTATGATGTGGTGATTATTGATTCGCCACCGACTCTGGCCAGAGCCGATGCTTCGATTCTTGCTCAAGCAGTCGACGGGGTCATCTTTGTTGTCGGGGCTGGGGCAGTGAGCAGGGAATATGCTCTGGAAGCTAAAAGGCAGCTTGAGAAGGTAGAGGCTAAGATTTTAGGGGTCGTGATTAATAAAGTCAACCTCAAAAGCCTCTATGATAAATATTCTTCCCGATCTAAAGCGGGTTTTAGTGTCTGTAAGAGAAAGATACTTAAAAGAAGTAAATTCCGGAATCCATCGAAATCATTTACTGCCTAGACCCCGGCGTAGATTCCTATCACCTGTTTAGAGTTATAGGGGCTTTGACTTACTGTTTTGGAGGTACACTATGACAAAAACTCAAGCACAACTGCTAAGTTTACTGAAGCTATCCATTAATGGAGATGCTCCCGACAATGAGATCTTCTCCTCTCTAGATGGTGAAGAATTGTTAATGCTGGCCCTTCAACAGAATGTCTATGCCTTCTTATATTCTACCCTTAATCAATATCGAAAAGAGTTAAACCTTAGTGAACCGATCATGAGTCGTTGGAAAGACTACACTTTGCATATGGCTATTCGTCAATTAGGTATGCTTAGCGAAATAAAAACCATCTTGGCTCTCTTTGAATCTAATGAAATACCGGTAATTTCTGTGAAAGGGCTTGCTCTCAAACAACTTTATCCTCAGCCTGAGCTTAGGAATATGGGGGATATAGATCTTCTTATCCGGGAGAAGGATATTTCTAGAGCAATTGATATGTTAAAGGCCCTGGATTATCACCCCAACCCTAAGGATTTGAACAACCCTAGATATATGCATATAGGGATGAAAAAGATGGGCTCATTTTCTGTAGAGCTTCATAGAACCCTCTGGCATCCGACAATTATGAAAACTAAAGATGATCAACTATGGCTGGATCACATCTGGCAGCATAAGCGTCAAGCAACCATGGAGGGCTGGCAATTTTCGGCCTTAGCTCCGGAAGATGAGCTGATCAATTTAATTGTTCATCTGGCCAGACATGTTATGGAATCTGATGCTCAACTTCGCCAGCTAGGGGATATTGTTTTATTTTTGAATAGATATGAAAAGGTTTTAGATTTTACTTACATTGAACAAATCATTAATTTGTTTGAGCTTAGCTCGTTTTATCAAAATCTTCTGCTGACTTGTCACGATTATTTAGGGTTGAGACTCCCTGCTGACAGCCCAAAGGTCAATGAAAATAAATCAGAAGTTATGCTTAAGCTTATTTTTTCTTCATTAAATACTCTCTCAAATAACCCCTCTGAAAGCAGGTTATCCTTCCTGAGTGGAATTTTAGCAATTGTAAAAAGAATTCCCTGGATTACCAGAACCGTGAGGTTTTGCAGAGTTAAAGCTTACTATCAGCGCAGTATTGGGCTTTATATTAAGTACTAAGTTTATTGTTAGCTCGAATAACAGCATCATTGAAGATTCTTTGGTTGATAGAAAGAGGAATGAAGCAATGAAAACTTATAATAAGCCCAGTATTAAGTATTTTGAACTGAGAGTAGAAGAAAGCTTAGCGGGTGTTGGCTCAATTCCCTATATCCCAGAGAATAATCGAATAATTGAGATGATGTTATCTGACGAAAGTTGGGCTGATTTTTGGTTGAAGATCCTTCGGAAATGATTGGACAACGGGTAGAAAGAGAGATTAATAGATAAAAATAGAAAGAGGTTGGAAGAACAATGAAAAATGATACTAAAACTATTAGGAAAATCAAAATCTACAATAAACCCAGTCTGCGCTACATTGAACTTAGGGTAGAAGAAAGTCTGTCTTGTTCAGGTTCCACGCCTATTGTCGGTCACCCTCACCACCCGATCCATCCGCCTCACCCAACCCGTCCTCCTAAAAAATGGTTTTTTTAGCATTTTTATCTCCGAATTCTTTGCCTAGTTTAATATTGGCTTGCTAAAGTAAAAGAAAGGCTGGGGTTATATTGAAACTTAAAAGTGGATTTTTATGTCGTGAGGTCGCAGGGCAGTGGGTAGTCGTTCCTTTGGGGGAGAGAGTAGTAGAGTTCAATGGAATTATGACACTTAGTGAAAGTGGTGCTCTGTTGTTAAGAACTATGGAAAATGAAGTGCAGGAGGAAGAGTTAGTTCAAATTGTGCTTAATGAGTATATTGTTGATGAAGAATCTGCTCGCTCGGATATCCGTGAATTTGTAACTTCCTTAAAAGATAACGGCTTGTTAATTGAATAAATTGATTTTAGGAGATAATGAAAAATGGCACAAACCTTGGATCGGCTATATTCACAATTGGTTTCAGCGGCTAAAGTGAAACGAGAATTGCTGTCGGCTTCCTTTGAGTTAACTTCGAGATGCAATCTGCAATGCAAGATGTGCTATGTGTGCCAAAATGCAAATGATCGTGAGGGTATGGCTAAAGAACTAACAACCGAGCAGTGGATAAGCTTAGCGCAAGAAGCTCAAGACTTGGGTCTTTTGTTCTTGACACTGACCGGAGGAGAGGTCTTTATGCGCAAAGATTTTCGGGAGATTTATCAAAGGCTCATGATGATGGGATTCATATTGACTATTTACACGAATGGAACCTTGATAACACCGGAGATTGTCAATTGGCTGGCAGCAATGCCGCCGTATAAAGTAAGCATTACCTTGTATGGCGCATCCGGGGAAACCTATAAGGAAGTTACCGGGTTTGCAGATGGCTACGCTAGGACTGTCAGGGCTATCGATTCCTTACTTGAGAATAAGATTCCGACGGATATTAAGACTACCGTTGTGCAAGGAAATAAACATGACTATGATAAGCTGTTGGATTTTGCCCAGCAAAGAAAACTTGATCTAGGCGTAGTTAATTATGTATCTCCACGCAGAGAAGGGACTAATACCGATCCAATCGGGAATAGGCTCACACCCCAGGAATTGTTAGATTACGAAGTGCATATCAATGAACGTAATATGGAGTTAGGGCTGTTAAAGAGGAAAGATTTTAGTAGTAGTAAAGAATCGCCCAGATTCTTCGAGTCTGGCCTTGCCGGTACTCGGGTAAGTAGAGAGACTTCTGAGGCCTTTCATTGTCTGGCGGGAAAGACTGCGGCCTGGATTACTGCGGATGGACGGTTATTGCCCTGTGGGCTGCTGGATGGGGTTAAAGCCTTTCCCTTAAGTAAGGGATTAGCTGCTGCCTGGGAGGAACTTAAACAGGAGTGTGATGGAATCAGCCCCTGTAAAGAGTGTCAGGGATGCTTATTCCAAGCCTACTGTGAACACTGCCCGGCGCGATTGTTAAAGGAAACTGGGCAATACACTAAAAATGCACCTTACTTATGTGAGTTAGCTCGCAAGAGAAAAGAGGCCGTTAATTGGGATGTGATTTAACTTTTGGGCGGAAATCTGTGTCAAAATGGAATATATTGGTTCGGAGTATATTACAATAGAATTAAGGGGGGGACTTTATGAAAACATACGTTAAGCCAATGTTAGAAAGCTATATATTAACCATAGAGGAAAGGTTTGCTGCAGGCAGTACCTGCACTGTAACCGGGTGTTGCCCGGATAGTGGTATTGAGGAATATGAAAGATTGACCGGTATTAAAGTTAATTACAGCGCGGGATTTTAGATTTTAATTACTTCAAAAATGGAGGAAGTGTTTCAATATGAAAATATATGTGAAGCCGGCCCTTGAGTATGTCAAGCTGACTGCTGAAGAGAAGTTTGCTAATGCAAGCACTTGTGTAGATTATGGCCAGTGTGCCAATGGATTTCGTTACGCCTATTAAGCGGCTTCGTTACTATCAGTTTGCAGACGCTGTTCATAGTGTTGCAATCATAAGCAATAAGAGATTTCATAAAGAGGAGTGTTTTTTTTGCCTCAATTTGAGATTGCTGACTTGGTTCTCGATGTGGAAAGTGACAAGTGGGAGCCAATGGAACGGATGATGGAATTTAGAATTGAACAGCACCGTCCTGGGGATTTAGATATTCGGTTTCGATATGAAGAATTCATTGCAGTACCTGATGGTGATGTTATTTCTGAGGAAAATCAATATTTTAAGTGGCTGAGAAAACCGTCAGGAGACAAGGGTTATTATATTTATTCCAGGGAAGCTGCTTCGGGCAGCATTCTGGTCTTAGCGGATATTGATCCTGAATGGCGCAAGGTGATAATTACCTGCCGGGATTTTACCAATAAAAGTCCTGATGAGAGCTTTAGTCAACAAACTTGGGTCTTTGCTCACGTAATGATGGGGGTAATCTATCGCTATAATATCTTATATCGCAATGGAATAGTTATTCACTCTTCTGCTCTTAAACTTAAGGATAGAGCAATTATTTTTTCTGCGCCCTCGGGAACAGGCAAGTCAACCCATGCTCAGCTTTGGCAGAGGCATGTTGATAATGTGAAAATTCTTAATGATGATACTCCTGCAGTTCAGATTATCGGCGGAAAGCCGTTTGTTTTTGGGACCCCTTGGAGCGGTTCATCTTTAATTCATTGTAATGATTCTGCTCCTTTAGAAGCTATTGTAATCTTAGAGCAGGCTGAAGAGAATCGAATTCGCAAAATAACCGGCCAGGAGGCCATTTTGGGTGTAATGCCTCGGGTGTTTCTTCCGTATTTTGATCAGACTATGATGATTAAAGCAATGGGTATTTTCGAAAGGATAATCTCGACGGTACCGGTATATTTGTTGCAATGCAGGCCGGACAAAGAAGCTGTGGAGATGGTGTACCAATGCCTGAAATGAGAAAGGTAAAATCATCGAGCTTATTTCCTTTAATATCCGAGATTCTTAATTATGGACAGAGTACTAAACTGGCTGTTTCCGGCAATAGCATGTACCCATTTCTGCGCGATAGTATTGACAGTGTTGAATTAACAAAAGGAGATTTTCCAGAGCTGGCCAAGGGGGATATTGTTATGATCCAAAGGCCGGAGGGCAACTATGTTATGCACAGGATTATAACCAAAAAGAAAGATTGTTTCTTTATAGTCGGCGATGCTCAGCAATGGATTGAGGGTCCGTTATACCCTCATCAGTTAGTTGCCAAGGTAACGGCAATTTGGCGTAAAAACAAGCGTATTTCCTGCTCAAGCAGTTGGCTGCGATTACTCTCGGCAATGTGGCTTTATCTGCGACCCTTTAGGTATTTTATTTTGCGGAATTATAAGATAATGCGAAAATCTCTACTCTGAGAAAACCCCCATAACACTCTCGCACGAATTAACTTTCTTGCAGGATGTGGACGAAGCCGCCTGCCCCAAAGACCTTTTCATCCACTGTTGTTGCTACGGTAGCGTCATGTCAGGCGTACGATATTTAGGAGCTAAGAATATGGATATAAAAAATGAGATGTTGGCTGTTCGGAAATTCATTGGTTGGATCAAATCCTATATTCACTCATTCTTAGGGGGTCTGGCAGTTCTTCTCTTGATAAATATTTTAGGGGCTCTTATGAGTGTAACCACTGCTATTGCCTCCAAGCATATGGTAGATTATGCAATTGCAGGGCAACTTGATAGGGCGGGTCTGGCGGCTGGGATTTTTGCGGGGCTGATCATTTTTGGTCTGTTATTAAGAATAGGGGAATCCCTGCTTTCTGTACGCATTTTAGAGTCGTTTTCGAATGAGATGCGTCAACGTGTTTTTAAGGGTTTGTTGAATACAGAATGGCAGTCTCTTGCAAAATATCATAGCGGGGATCTGTTAACACGAATGACCAGTGATGTGAACAATATAACCAATTGCCTAGTGAATGTTGTCCCGGGCTTTTTTTATTTGGGAGTTCAATTAGTAGCTTCTTTTCTTACCTTGCAGCATTATGACAGCAAGCTGGCAATCTTGGCCTTTATTTTAGGTCCGTTTACGATTCTTTTCAGCAGAATTTGGGGACGCAAACTAAAAAACCTACAGACTAAAGTGCAGGAATCGGAAGGGTCTTATCGGTCTTATTTGCAAGAGGCGCTTCAAAATTTTATCATCATTAAAAGTTTTTGCTTAGAAAAATATAATCAAGAAAGCTTAGTAAGACTGCATGATCAGCGCATGAAATGGATATTGCAAAGAAATCGTATTACCCTTGCCGCCAATAGTGTCATGGCTTTAGGGTATTGGGCAGGGTATTTTTTGGCCTTTGGTTGGGGTGCGGTAAGGCTCTCTCAAAAAGCTATCACCTTTGGTACTTTAACGGCCTTTCTTCAATTGGTACAACAGGTTCAGACCCCCTTTATTGGCTTGGCCAGAACATTCCCCCAGATTATTGCTATGATTGCTTCCGCTGAGAGATTAATGGAACTGGAGAAAATGCCAATAGAAAAAACAGTAGGATACTTAACCAGACTTAATAGTGTGGGTATCAGCTTTCGTGACGTAACCTTTTCTTATAATGAAGGAAAGCTTGTATTAAACAGGATATCAACCGATATATTGCCCGGTCAATTGATTGCCCTAGTTGGTTCTTCCGGTGAGGGTAAAACAACTCTGATCCGACTTCTCTTGGCCTTGCTTCGCCCCTGCGAAGGCGAGGTGTGCTTTACGGATCCTGAGGGTGGGTGTTATGAAGCCTCTGCCGCTACACGACAATGGGTTACCTATGTACCCCAGGGAAATACTCTTTTTAGTGGGACTATAGCGGATAATTTGCGCAGCGGGAAGGCTGATGCTACTCAGGCCGAAATGGAAAGGGCAACTCGTAGAGCCTGTGCTTGGGGCTTTATCCAAGAGCTGCCTCAGGGTCTGGATACGGTCATTGGGGAGCGGGGTCACGGACTATCGGAGGGACAGGCTCAAAGAATTGCCATTGCCCGGGCACTCCTGAAAAGAGCTCCGGTGATGATATTAGATGAAGCTACTTCTGCCCTGGATACGGAAACAGAGCTGAATATCTTAAGTTCCATAAAAGATCTGGGTTATCGTTGTACTTGTTTGGTTATTACCCATAGAATGTCAGCTTTAAGCATATGTTCACGGGTGCTAAGAATTGAAGAGGGCAGACTAATCGAGGAATTAAAGCATTCGGATTTTGAAGATGGAGTGAGAGGAGCGAAGCTGCTCCAATGGGGAAACTGAGATTTGAAGCTCGTAACTTATGTGAGTAACCTATTACCCAGATACTCAGCCTCTTGCCCCACAAGGTAGTGAAGCATGGTCAGTTGTCAGTTCCCCGCTGGTGCATTTTTGAATGCCCGACGAATATTAGAAAGAATACTCTCCGGTTCTAAAAATGTTAGATTTGATGATATAATAAAACTAGCTGAGGCTTACGGTTTCCGACTAGACAGAACTAATGGTAGCCGATAGGAGAATGATGAAAATGGCGGACTATCAAGTAAATATATTTTACAGCGAAGAAGACAGTGGATATATTGCTGATATCCCGGATCTAAAAGGGTGCTCGGCATTCGGTCTAACACCGGAGGAAGCATTGCGAGAGTTACAGGCAGCAAAAAAAGCTTGGCTTGAAACTGCTATGTCCGAAGGAATCCCAATCCCAGAACCGCGATATCGACCAATTATTTATCAAGTTAATTAATGATCCGCACAATGGGGATGACTGTTCGGTCAAGGGTTTACCGTTGGTCAAACCTTGACCGGGTTCTGCTTCCTAAATAAAATGCATGTAAAGTTGGCCCGAGGGGGCCAATTTGTTTGTCTATCGATTAATTTAGCATAGGCAATCTTTAGATGCTCAGAATACGCATATCCTGACCTGTCAGATTGTCTCTTTCAAAGCTTTCGTTAAAAAATCAAGCACCTTGCTTTTATACACTTCATAGGTATCCTTATCCTTATCAGCGAAGCTGCTCAATTCCCAGACCAGTTGCTTGAAGGTTTTGTCCAGACTCTCGTATAAAAAGGCAATTTGATTGGCGTTGGTCTTGTGCTGCGCGGCAATGAGGTTCTTGTTTATCTTTTGGAGGCCTTCATAAGATGTGCTTTTCTTAAGAGATTCCAACTTTTTCTGCAAATTTACAGCCTTGGTCTCTTGCTCTCCTTGAGACTTGCTTAATTGCGCTGCCTTAGTTTTCAGGTTGTTGCGCTCAGTGGTCAGTTGGGTTATTTGGCTTTCTTGCTCGCTCAGGGCTTGCCGGAGTTTCGCTTTTTCCTGCAGAGCCTGGTCTCGCTCCTGCAGGGCCTGGCTCCGCTCTTTAACTGCCTTTTGCAGTTCCCGGGTAGATAAGCCCTCCGCATCAATCTCCGCTATGAACTGCCCTCGTTCTTCCTCCGGGAGTCCTAAGAGGATATAAGCCTGGGTATAATTCAAATTCGGAAGTTCTTGGGTTCCGTATACATCGAAGAGGCGCATCAGCTTTTCGGCGGTTTTCTTAGAATAGCTGCAGGACTCCTCCAGCCACTTGTTCCATTCCCCATAGGGAAGCAGGTCCTTGGCCTCCTTCAAGCGCCGGCCAATCTCTATGGCGCCGGCCAGGAGAACTTTTCTGGTCTGGTATTTAATCGTGTTTATTTCAGTCGCGATCACCAGGGGGGTGCGAGCTGAGATCAAATCATTCATACTGGTACCTGTCGGCCCTTTCTGCATTTATTCACAGAATATGTGGCCGAATCCCTGAGTGTGCTAAACTGTGTAGACTTGTCCGAGAAACGAATGCGCATTCGTTTCTCGGACAGGTCTGACACAAGGACATCTAGTTAAGGGAAGCTTACCTTTATCATCGAGGTTGATCGTACATATCTTCTGTGGTAGTCCCTACAATTTTGATATCCTTTTTGGACATCAGTCCTCCACCTGAAGTGAAGAAAATATCCTTGGCGATAATTTGATCCATGACGGTTTCGATTTCTGCAACTGTTATACCTTCTTTTGGTTCGTTTAGACTCATAGTCACCGCTTTGCCTGCGGCGTTACTAAAGGTCATTCTTAAGACCTTTTTAGTAGTAATTGCCATTCTCGGCACTCCTTTCTTTCTCAAATAGTCTCCTGTCATGCTTAGACATGAACATGCCTCCCATCGGCTCTAGCCTTCAATAAGGTCGATGCGATTGTCTCTACGCACTCCGATTAAGGAGAGATCCTGAAGTTCAAAGAGGGCGACAGCGATATCGTAAACGTCTTGGTCCGTGGCAGATGCTCTCACATTAGAGAAGCTGCGCTGTCTTAAAATGGGTGCTCCCTCCGGGGTTTGCCCAGTTTGAACGGTAACAACTATAACACTATCTCGGTTACTGGCTATAACAGCCATTGTAGTCACTCCTTTATTAAAATAGTCAGGACAGAATGTTTGTCCCGTGTGTCTGTCCCTACTCTATACAATATTAACGTCGGCCAGGAATTGTTACTATAATTTACCAAGTTTCGGTTTTCGGATTATTTCCAGGGGGAGCCCCCCTGTCATTACTGAGAGTGGCGATATTCTCTGATTGAGATGTAGCTTAAGAAAGTAAAGTAATGGGTTTAACTCTTAGCTTTTTGTGATACACTTATACTGATAGTAAATGATACTAGTTAGTATCGGGAGTAGGGCGAAGTTATGGAACTAAAAACCTTTACAGAGATGTTCAGTGATAAAAATGCCTTAGATTTTAAGAAACTTAAGTATAAATTCGGAGAGGAAAATCTAAAGGGGTATTTGGATACACTTAATGAAAGTTTTTATCACAAACTCCCTTTACTTGACTTTAAAGGCAAGCCTGCAGTATTACTTCCTTCTAAAGTCAACATGACGGTGCAGCTTGTTAAAAGGCTCTCAGCCACCTATTCAAATGAAAAGTATGGTATCCAGGCCATGGAAGATGAAATTATTTCAACTCTGTCTATTGAACAGATTGACTCGTCAAGGGAGAGCGTTAGGAGAATCTTAAATGGCGGAGCGCCTGAGACAAGTAATGAGAACAAAGCTTATGGCATTAAGCGAGGCTTAGACTTCATCGCGGAGCCTGCCAACAAAATTACAGAGCAAAATTTATATCAGCTCTATATGCTTGCGGTAGGCGATTTTTTAGACGAAAGGGACAGACTGATGCCTGAGCATAAATATCGTCACGACGAGGTTTATGTGGTGGGGCAAAACATTGAGCATCAGGGGCTCAGCTCTCAATTGCTTTCACAATACATGGTAAACCTGATCGAGTATATCCGGCGAGACGAAGGCTTGGATCAAGTTGTTAAATCCATCATAATCCATTACTATTTGGCGTACCTGCATCCCTATTTTGATGGTAACGGAAGAATGGCACGGTTAATCCAACTTTGGTATCTCGTCCAAATCGGTTATACCTCTTCTTTGTTCATCCCCTTCTCGGCCTTTATTAATGAAACCAAGGGCTTGTATTATAAGGCCTTTACTTTAGTCTCGTATAATTCTAAGGTGTCAGAAGGTTTAGACGTAACTCCCTTTGTAAGCTATTTCGTAGATAATGTCCTAACTAAGCTTCAGAAAAGGGTGGAACCGACAAATGCTCTCGAGGTATTTAATAATTTGCTCCAAACAGGTGAGATAACGGCTAAAGAAAAGGATTTATTTCATTATGTTCTTTCTGCATACGGAACTAATGAATTTTCCACCAAGCAATTGGAAGGTGACTATAAAAATGCCGCCTATGCGACAATTAGAAACTTTGTCCTCAAACTTGAAAGCAAAGGGCTTCTCTTTTCTCAGAAATATGGTAATCGAGTGCGTTATCGAGTGAAATGAATAATCGACGGAAAGCAAAAGAGCAAGTAGCCCATCCCTTACCCTAGGGAGCTACTTGCTCTTTCTAATGAATCATGCGTGTTTCTTCCCTTCCACGGAGGTAGGATCGGTCCCCTTACCCTTGTTTAACCGCGCCGTGTAGGGCATGAAAAATTTTATAAACACCCCGGTGATAAGGGCAGAAAATAAGGTGCCGATACCGATAGGGCCGCTAAATAGGAAAGCAAGTATTACCAGGACTAGGCTTACTATTGCCCGGGAAATTGCCACATTAAGTCCCGTTAATTGATTGATGACCAGCATAGAGCGATCCATGGGATTGGGGGCAAAGTCAGCTTGCAGATTTACTGCAACTCCTAAACCCACAATCCCTACCCCGAGTATTAAACAAGCAGCTTGACTGAATAGGGTCAGAGGACTGATTGAATCCCCTAGCACAAAAAGCCAAAGGTCAATTCCCATACCGGTAATTAAAGAGGTAAGTAAGGCAAAATATTCAAGCTTTCGGCGCTGAGCAGCGGCGTTAAATAACACCAGAGCCAGACCTACAACTATTTCCCAACTGCCAATGGTTAAGCCAAAGGTCTGAAATAATCCTACCAGGAGTGCGTCAAATGGGGAGGTTCCCATTAACGAACGAATTGTTAACGCTATCCCAAAGGTCATGATAATAATACCTGAAACGTAGAAAATAAAACGCTGACGTGACTGATGCATCTGCTTCCTCCTTAACTCTGCTCCGGGGAAGTCTTAATCCTCCTCCAAGAACAATACTATTAAGTATAGTTGAGAAAAATAATATTTCAAGGTTTTTGGCCTAAGATAAAAGAAGACAATCCTCCAAGTAAGCTTAAATTGGGTGATCCCAGACGGCATGGAAAAGCAACTGCCTTTAGAAAGTTCTCAAGAGTATCGAAACTCATGAGAACTTTTTTTCTATTCGTCTACCGCAATAAATGGATTTAAATATTTAAGAATCTCGTAATTTTGGTGCAGTCAATTGTCACAATAGACAAATTTTAGCGTCAAATCTTGTAGCTTTGTACAAAGGAGATCTGATCATCCATAGCGAAAGGTTAATAGTGTTATAAGATTCACAAATGCCCAGAAGGTGTCAGAATTTACGGAGGTGACTAAAGGATGGCAAATTTTATCGAGAATGCAAAGAAATACAGCATTAACAGACGATCCTTTCTCGGCTGGACAGCGACTCTCACTGCAGGGACTGCGGCAGCCTTAACCTTGCCAGGTTGTGGATTAGCCAAAGTCGATGCAGACAAAGCGGCAGCGATTGCCGGCAAAGAAGGGGAATGGATTACGGCGGCCTGTTGGCATAACTGTGGAGGTCGATGTCTTAATAAGGCCTATGTTGTAGACGGGGTTGTTCTGCGTCAAAAGACGGATGATACGCATCCGGATAGCCCGGATTATCCCCAGCAAAGAGGGTGTGCGAGAGGACGGTCACAACGTCAGCAAGTTTATGGTGCTGACCGCTTAAAGTACCCCATGAAGCGCAAGAACTGGGAACCAGGAACCGGTGGGAAAAGGGAACTCAGAGGCAGGGATGAATGGGTCAGAATATCTTGGGATGAAGCCTTGGATTCCATCGCTGCAGAGCTGAAACGAGTTAAGGAAGCTTACGGCAATAAGTCTATTTTGACCAAAAGCCCAATCCCGTCCATCAACGCTTTTGGTGGCTCTATGACTTACTGGGGCACCACCTCTGACGGAGCATGGCCTAAGCCCCAGCAGTTCATGAATGGCGGCAGGTCAAGAGGTTCTAATGACCGTCTTGATTTAAAGAATGCTAAACTTATTGTGCTCTGGGGTTCAAATCCCGCTTGGAGCAGCGCCGGTAATCCCGCCTATAACTATAAACAGGCCAAAGATGCCGGAGCTAAGATTATCATGGTCGACCCCTTTTATACGGATTCGGCCCAGATTTTAGCGGATGAATGGATCCCGGTACGCCCCGGAACGGATACAGCTCTTTTATTAGGCATGGCTCACTATATGATCACAAACAACCTTCATGATCAGGCCTTTTTGGATAAATATTGTGTCGGTTTTGATAAAGACCATATGCCTGAAGGTGCCGATCCCCAAGAAAACTTTAAGGATTATGTGCTGGGAACCTATGATGGCCAGCCAAAAACTCCGGAATGGGCGTCTGAACACTGTGGAACCGACCCGGAACTTATTCGAACCTTTGCCCATCAAATCGCTGTCACTAAACCCATGACCTTCAGTAGTTCTTCGGCTGCTGCCAGAACCATGCTGGGTGAACAATTCTGCCAGGCCTTTCTGACCGTTGGCTGGATGACCGGGAATGTGGGTAAACCCGGAGCGTCAATCAGTTCCAATAATCGGCACAATACTCAAAGCTATGGAGGCCCGGCATTGGTTAACCCAGGAAAGGCCGGGGGCTCATCTGTAGCCAATCCCCTTTATAAAGAACCTACTTTCCCGGGCCCGGATCCCTTTAAAACAAACTGGCATGGTATTGTTTGGGATGAGGCTTGGGATGCCGTTGTCAAGGGTGAATATACCGCGGGTGTAAGGGGTAAGCAGCCCTGTGACATTAGGGCGCTGGTGAATATCGGTGTTGGTAATCCACTGAACCAAGCCACGAATCTTATCCGCGGAATTGAAGCCTTTCGCAAGGTTGAATTTGTGGTGAGTTCGGCTCACTTCTTAACGACAACCGCCAAATATTCCGATATCGTACTGCCTGCCACCACGGAATGGGAGAAGTTCGGAGGTTTTCTGACGGGTAACCCGGAAATGCTTATTTATTATAGCCAAGTCACCGAGCCCCTCTATGAGACCAAAGATGACAATTGGATGGATCTCGAGATCGGAAAAAGACTGGGCTTTGATCCCAAGAAACTTGATCCCTTGTCAGAAAAACAGAAGGTCTTCAACCAACTAGCCGGTTCCACAGTCATTAAGGAAGATGGTAAAGGGTATGAGCCCTTAGTGACCATTACGGCAGAAGATATTGCAGAATTAGGTGTCGATGGAACCCCCCAGCAGGGGCGGATTGGGTATAAGGAATTTAAAGAACGAGGGATTTATCAGGTTCCCCGCGCTCCGGGGGATAATTACGGGTATATCGATTACAAAACGTTTATCGATGACCCGGAGAAGAACCCCTTGGGAACAGAGAGTGGTAAGTTTCAAATTCACAGTCAAGCATTGGCAGATAATATTAAAGCCTTTGGCTGGAGTACCTTGGCCCCAATTCCTAAATATCAATATGTTACCGAGGGCTACGAAGAAACCTTTACGGACTACGAAAAACAAGTTAAGAGTGATTACCCCTTGCAGCTCACGACGATCCACTACGCCCGTCGCAGCCATTCCACCTTGGATAACATCCCCGGGTTGCGAGAGGCTTTCGGCAACGAATTATATATGAATCCTTCCGATGCAGAAGCCAGAGAAATCCATAAGGATGATATTGTCAAGGTCACCAGCCGGCACGGAAGCGTGCTCAGACCTCTTTATCTCACTGAACGCATGATGCCGGGAACTCTGACTCTGGGTCAAGGGGCTTGGGCAGAAATCGATGAGGAGAGTGGTATCTGTAAAGCCGGAGCCGTGAATGTGTTAAATGGCGGGCTTTGTGGAGGGCAAGGGACACAAGGGTACAATACTTGCAATGTTCAAGTTGAAAAATATAATGGTCCTATTAAGCTAAAGCCGGATCATACCTGGCCACAAAGGATTGTTAGTGCACAAGGGGGGGCTAAGTAATGGCGCAGCTGGGATTTTACTTTGATATGACTGCCTGCAGTAAATGTAAAACCTGTCAAATTGCTTGCAAGGACAAAAATGATTTGAAACTGGGAGCGCTTTTCCGTCGAGTCACGAGTTTTGAAGGGGGAAAATTCCCCAGCCCTTGGATTTATAATTTATCCATTGCCTGTAACCACTGTGAAAAACCAAAATGTGTAGCGAACTGTCCATCGGGTGCTCTCCATAAACGTGCCGATGGGATTGTCGTGTATGATCTGGATAAGTGCATTGGTTGCCGCATGTGTACTTGGTCTTGCCCCTATGGGGCCCCCCAATATATCGAGGAACTGGGTAAAGTGAGAAAGTGCGACCTGTGTGCTGACTTAATCGACAAGGGGCAAAATCCGGCCTGTGTGGATGCTTGCCTGATGAGGGTTTTGAAATATGGGGATATTGAGGAGCTCAAAAAAGAGTATGGCGGAACTTCGGACATCAAAGGTCTGCCGGATTCCTCCCTTACCCATCCCTCCTTTATCATCAAGCCTAAAAGAGAAGCTAAACGCTAAAGCATTCTTGTTCTTTATAAAATGAATTAAAGGAGGTTAAGCAATGTTTGCTGAAGAATGGCCGTTAATGATGTTTACCCTTTTAACTCAGCTGGGAGTCGGCACTTTTATCCTTCTGACTATCGTAGGAACGGTCTTAGAATCGAAGGAGAACCATAAAGCCGCATCCCAATTAACCAACTCAGGGTTTCCAGCCATTGGAGTGATCATGGCCCTTGCTCTGGTCTTATCACTCTTCCACCTGGGTACGCCAAGCGGAGCCTACCGGGCTCTTTTAAATCTTGGCAGTTCTTGGCTGAGCCGAGAGATACTTTTTGTGGGAATCTTCTTTGTCTTAATCCTAGGAAATTACTTTGTTGCCGGAAAAGGACAGTTTAATAAGATTCTAAGCTGGATAACTGCCCTGACTGGACTTATGGTGATTTTCAGCATGGCAAGTATTTATTCTTCTTCTATTCGACCGGCCTGGAATAGTGGGAATACCTTCCTGGCCTTTTTAGGAACCACCTTCCTCTTTGGGGTGTTAGGTTCGGTAGTTTTCATTGTCCAAGGTTCAAAGGGCGATAAACTATCCCCTGAATTAATCAACCTGCTGAAAAAAATCAGCCTGATCGGAATAGCTGCTTTGCTAATTCAACTGGTTTATCTGCCCGTTTATTACACCGCTCTCTCTGGCGGGGGAGATGCTGCCTTGGCCTCTGCCCAAGCCCTAGCGGGCTCCTATGCGCCTATGTTGGTGATAAGATGGATCCTTTCCGGAATAGGGGCTGGGCTCTTAGTCTACACTCTATTCAAAAAAGGGAATACCTCCTTGCCACTTCCGGCAAACACAGTCTATATAGCCTTTGCCCTCGTATTAGTCGGTGAATTCCTGGGACGTTACATTTTCTACGCCTCAGCAGTATCCATCATGGTTGGCTAAGGTGTAGTGGTTAATTCTCTCTAGGTAAAAGCAAGAATCCTCAGGACAAATGTCTTGAGGATTCTTGTTTTTGACTAGTTTAGTGAGGCTTGGAGACAGGAGCCTTGTCTTTCTTTTCCAAATCTGTCAGGTAATCTTCCATTGAGTCAAAATGGTCAACGTATTCGGTTTGCATGTCCGCTTGAGCTTCCAGTTCTCTCACTTGCCATTCCTCAGTCCAGAAGTATTGCTGGTCGGCTGGAATAAGTTTTTTAGGTGCCAGGATGATTCTGCCATCCTCAACACATAACTTAAAAACCTTTCCATCGACTAATCGAAGTTCCCTTTTGACTTCGGCTTGAGAACGTTTTCCTTGTCGAACCAAGCTGAAGGATTTTTTGTTAGCATGTGCTTGCATGTCACAACCTGCCTTTCGATATTGTAAATATTCTGTAAGTTCAGTTTACCATTAATTGCTCAAACACTGCAAATTCGGCGACTGCTTTACCTTTCAGGGACGACAGAATATTCGAGATTACTTTTGTGTATTAGTGAACTCTTTCAACTAAAGTTGAACATCGAGTCTCACGATTGAATGAAAAGAAAATTATGGATAAGAAGTAGGAAAACGGTTAAATGAAGCGAATTGTATTGTAATTACTTGTGATTTTGGATTAAAGGGCAGGGGGTACCTCAATGTCAGCAGAGTTCGGGGTGAAATTAAGAGATGCCAGAGCTATATTATTGGAAAGTGCTATCCTTAAACTTCAGGATATTCCTCTTCAGAATCTTATTGCTCAACTAAACAAACAATATATTGAGGTTGAAGTTGCTGAAAAACAAAAAGAAGAAGCGGAAAAGAAATGGGTCAAGAATTTTAAAGTATTTCAAGACTTTTTATTCAAAGATGACCTAAAATATAGCCATAAACCAAAGCAGCTAAATGTTATCATGTTTCGCTTAGGAAGTTATGCCTTTCGCATAGAAGATAGCTATTTTCATAATGAATATGCAGCTGAAATTTTTGCCTTCGTTTATCCCGGAATAGATATTGTCAATATTTTTACGAATATAATCATCGGAGATCTAGCTGTTGATGAATTAATTTTTCTGCGGAAAATTATTCAGTATGATAAAAAGAAGATTGATTTTAATCTTCAGGGATTTTTCAAGGCTTCTAATCACCCTAAATATAAGACGTTTAGTCAATTAAATAATGCAATCTACCAAACCTTCGTAAGTGAAACAATTCCTGAAAATTATGCAGGAGACTCAGAAAATCCGGCTGAAAGTGAAAATTTATGTAAGAAGAAACTGATGCTGCTGGAGGTTCAAGGCATAGACAATGTGGAGGAGTCTTTAGGATTATTTGAGAAAATTGAAAGCAAGTATGCCAGGGAACTTTATGGTCTGTTGGTATGTGATGAAGGGTATCCGTTTATTCCTCAAAGATTTGCCTTAAACCATTTAAAAGATAATTTTGGTTCGCGAGAGCATTTCAGGATTTATGTCTCCAATACAGGGGTTCTTTTGGTGAATTTACTTAATACCGAACTCTATAAAAACTATGAAAAGTACCAGCTGCAAATTGCCGATTGTTTCAAGGACTATGAGGCTGAAGACAGGTTTGGCTCACATCCGGATATAGCCGGACTTGAGCATGGTGCCTTACTGGCCATGGAACGAGCCAGCATACTTTCGGTGATTATCCAAGACTACCTGAAAAAAGACTTTTATAGTGTGGACAATAGCATGAAGGATATTATTGAGAACCGCAAGAATTTAATCGAAATCATTAATAAGGCTACTAATATTAATATAGATGCCATGTCTGAACTAACGGATATCATTCTTGATAAACTCGGCATAAATGGATTTGTAAAGAAGGCAAGAGAGAAACTAGAGTTTGCCGAGGATGCTATTCAGATCAAATATCAGAGGCGTCTTAGTGTTGTTACGGCAATAATTGCCGTTAGCGGTGTCTTTTTCACGGCAATGGCAATACCTGAAATTAAGGATTGTATTATTAGTCTGTGCGATTATCTAATTAGTCTTGGTAATTAGAATTATTTCTAATAAAATCATAAAAGGGAAGATGTTATCTTCCCTTGGCTACTCATTTCCTCTTCTAATCGTCCCATTGTTCTCTATCCCGTCTAATGTACTCTGTACCTCCAACCTCTTTCCACATCTCCTCGCCTAAGCCAGACAGAGCTTCAGTATAGGAATCTGGTCGTTTAATGAGAGTAAGTTCCTTGGATTCCTCATCATAAACCCAAAGTACATCTTTTCCCAGCTTTTCTTTTATAAAGTCTACCATATCTTTCGGTATCAATACTACTCGATAGTCCTCATTGACCGAACTATGTTTGAAATGTTGCGTAGCTTCCAACAAGAATCCCTCCTTTTTAAAGGTTTAAGGCTATTCTTGTCCGTCCTTCGTTTGGTAATTATTATATCCTATCAAAGATCTGATGCAAATACTTTTGTGGAAAAAAATGTAAATAATTTGTGCGATTATCTAATTAGATATTTATTTAGCTAATAAGGCCTCTTATTATTAGTAAGCCCCAATAGATAATCAATACTGGTTTTGTAGAATTTGGCCAACTGAATAAGGGAAGTGCTGGGAATATTCAGGGCCCCGCTTTCGTATCTTGAATAGGTTGCTTGACTTACCTTAAGGAGGATGGCAAGCTCTTGTTGTGTTAAATCGCTGTCCTCCCGTAAATCCCGTAATCGTTGGTACATAGTATTCACCTCAATAACTATTCTATATTATGCGATAATTGCATATTGAATTTTATTGCAAAAAGCGTATAAGAACGACTATTTTGAGGTGATAAACTGTGGTAGATTATAAAGAGCTGTATAGTATTCTCTTCAATAAGATGACGGATATCATTGAAGAAATCCAAAATATTCAGCGTCAGACTGAGGAGATGTATATACAGAGTTAGGATAGAGAATTTACTGATCAAGTCAGGCGAGGATTTAGATCATCTGAAGAAAAGAATAATAGGCGTTGTTGCGTAAATAGATCAACTGTACTTAGGTTAGGGAGGAAGAGTTTTGAAATCTGTTCTGCTGGGTATTTTAGCATCATTGTTTTTTGCGGTTACCTTTGTTTTAAACCGGGCAATGGATCTTTCCGGCGGGAGTTGGGTGTGGAGTGCGGTTTTAAGATTTCTCTTCATGGTGCCCCCGCTGCTGCTGATCGTGATTATCCGAGGGAATTTAAAACCCTTGTTAATGGATTTGGGCAAAAGGCCTGGGGTCTGGCTGATCTGGAGTACTGTTGGCTTCGGTCTGTTTTATGCCCCCTTGTGCTTTGCTGCAGCCTTTGGGCCTGCCTGGCTTGTGGCCAGTATGTGGCAGATTACCATTGTGGCCGGTTCCTTACTTGCTCCGCTGTTTTACTTAGATCTGAAAGTGGGCAGCAGTACCCAAAGAGTTCGTTCAAAAATTCCTGTTCGAGGTATGCTCATCTCTCTGCTGATTTTAGTCGGAATCGGATTAATTGAAATCCAACAGGCCGGTGAGTTGACGGCCAAGGAAATGATGTTGGGAATTTTACCGGTTATTTTAGCCGCCTTTGCTTACCCTTTAGGTAATCGAAAAATGATGGCAGCCTGCGGTCAGAACTTCGATACCTACCAAAGAGTCCTGGGAATGACTCTGGCTAGTATGCCCTTTTGGCTTATCTTAGCGGTTCTAGGACTTGAAATTGATGGACTTCCCACTACCAGTCAGTTATATCAAACGATCATCGTAGCTCTTTCCTCGGGTGTAATTGCCACGGTGCTCTTTTTTTCCGCTACAGATATGACTAAGGGGGATCCCCATAAACTGGCTGCTGTAGAAGCGACTCAGTCCGGAGAGGTTATCTTTGCCTTGATCGGAGAATTAGTGTTTTTGCAGGGGGTCTTCCCGAACACGGTATCTTTTATAGGCATAACACTTGTTATAATCGGCATGATGCTGCACAGTTTTATAAGTCACCGTCAGTGAACTCGTTCAACTAAAGTTGAACATCGAGTCTTCGGTGGAGGACTCTACCCCCACCGAAGCAGAGCCGGGGGTACCACTCCCACTTGTAGAAGTGGGAGTCTCACGATTGATGAAAAAGATAGTGATTCAAACAATTTTTATTTTCCGTAGAAGCTCAAATACCTGTGTACAGTGAAAAATGAGATATACCTAGATAATATAGATTTATAATCGACAGCTTAATATAATTTAGTAGAAATGCTATTTTAGATGAATTATAATAAGAAGTAGGGGTGTTTCAAATTGAAATTTTATCTTCTAAAAAATTATACTTAAATAAGGAGGTATGGAAGGAGATGATGAAGCAGCCCGAGGGATAGTTGAAAAAGTATTTGCGCTCCAAAGTTTAGGAGGCAACAACAGAGACCTTATCGTAGAGCATTTTAAAAAAGACGAGGACCCCCAACTTGTCGACGTTTTGTAGCGATCATGGAGTTATCCGCAAAAGAGCATCTTGAACATGAACATAGTGAGGGGAGCTAATCTAGTTATGAAAAGTATAAAGATAAAAATGATGGTTTATATAGGGGTTCTTTTATTGGCGGTTTCTATAACTTTGGGACTTGCTTCATACATTACTGCAGCTAAGGCTTTGACAACTCAAGTCAATGAAACTCTTCCCCAGGTTGCGGGTCAAGGAGCGAAGGTTGTTTCCGAAAGGATGAATGCTTTGCTGGGGAGTCTAGAAGTTCTCGCTAATCAAGATCGGATTAAGGATGTCAGTAACCCTTGGGAGGATAAAAGTAAAACTCTTCTCGAAGAGACAAAAAGAAATGGCTATATCTCCATGTTAATTGCTGATCTTAATGGATCTGCAAATATGACGACTGGAAAGGAGCTTAGTATTAAGGACAGGGACTATTTCCAAAGGGCAATAACCGGAAATAAGGCGATTTCCGAACCAATTATAAGTAAAGATGACGGATCTTTAATTATTGTCTATGCAGTTCCTATCAAAAAGGACGGTGCAATCGTTGGGGTTTTGGCTGCCTTAAAGGATGGTAATGATTTAAGCAAACTTTCTAATGATGTTACCTTTGGCAAGACAGGCAAAGCTTTTATGATCAATGAGAAAGGGACGAAGATTGCCCATAGTAACCAGGAACTTGTTATTAATATGGATAATGATCTGGAGAATGTGAAGCAGAATCCAAAGCTAGAGGCTTTGGCCCTCCTGGAACAACAGATGACTGAAGGAAAAACCGGGGTTGGTGAATATGAATATAATGGGGAGATTAAAGATCTCGGTTTTGCGCCGGTAGAAGGGTTAGGCTGGTCCTTGGCGGTGGCTGCTCCTAAGGAAGAAGTCATGGCTGGAATACTAACTATGCGTAATTCCCTTCTTATATTATCGGTCTTGATTTTAGTCCTAGGATTGGGAGTGGGTTACTTTGTAGCTAGGATTATTTCTAATCCAATCATGGTTGCCGCGGAACACTTAGGAGTGATTGCTGCCGGGGATTTCACCCATGAGTCTCCTAAAGAACTCATAACAAGGAAGGATGAGCTAGGGGTACTTGCCAAAGCGATTGAGACAATGCAGGAGTCTGTTCGATCAGTTGTTAAAGAAGTAATTAATGAATCCCGTAATGTTGAAAGCGCAGTAATTACATCTCGACAAGCTATCACTGAGTTAACCCGCCAGATTGAAGAAGTGTCTTCCACCACTCAGGAACTGTCCGCCGGCATGCAAGAGACTGCTGCTTCAAGTGAAGAAATGAGTGCTACCGCCGCTGAGATTGAGAATGCCGTTAGCTCAATTGCCATAAAAGCACAACAGGGAGCAGTATCAGCTGGAGAAATCAACCGAAGAGCCAGTGAGCTTAAGCAGAACGCAATCTTATCCCGGAGTAGTGCAGAAACTATCTACCGATCGTCTCAGGAGAAATTGATCAAAGCAATCGCGGAATCAAAAGCAGTCGAGCAGATTAATGTTCTATCCGATTCGATTTTGCAAATTACATCCCAGACCAACTTGCTTGCTTTGAATGCTGCCATCGAGGCTGCTAGAGCAGGGGAAGCGGGCAGAGGTTTTTCGGTTGTTGCGGAAGAAATAAGAAAATTAGCCGAGAACTCGAAGACAGCTGTTAATGAGATTCAAGTAGTCACGAAGCAAGTGGTTTCCTCTGTAGAAAATTTATCGGCAAGCTCAGCTAATGTCCTAGAGTTCATTAATAAGCAGGTTGTGAAGGATTACCAGATCATGGTGGATACGGGAGAGCAATATTATAAGGATGCTGAGTTTGTGGATGAGCTTGTCAATGACTTTAGTGCCACCTCAGAAGAGCTTAGCGCTTCAATTCAGGAGATGGCCAAAGTCATCGAGGAAATTGCTATCGCTGCCAATCAAGGCGCTGAAGGTACGACGAATATTGCGCAGAAAAGTATTACTGTCTTAGAGAACTCTGATGAAGTCTTAAAGCAGGCTAATGTAACAAAGGAGAGTTCGGATCATTTGGTTAGATTGGCTGCAAAATTTACTGTCTAGGAAAAGATGCTATTAGACACATCCGCAGAAGTAGGATCGGTTCTTATCTTTGATTAATTCCGAGAGTCCCACTTCTATAAGTGGGTGTTCCGATTTCCACTTCGGTGGGGTTAGAATCCCCTACCGAAGTCCCGATGTTCAGCTTTAGCTGAACGAGTTCACTAAACGCGCTGTGTAGGGCATAAAAACTTTATAGATACCACTCTGAAAGGCACTGGTTAATCCCGGTGCTATTTTTTTGCTCTAAATAGTGTTTTTGCAGGGTGCATTTCCGAACACGGGGTCTTTTATAGGAATAACACTCGTCATAATCGGCATGATGCTGCACAGTTTTTTAAGAATAACTAACAACAGTGGAGAATATGGAGGTGACGCGATCCCTCAAAACTGGTATAATGTTACCTTGTTGACTCTTGAACTGAATAAAAGAAACATCTCCTAATTGAAGGAATTGTCGGAAGGAGAGATAAAGATTTTAAGATGAGTGGATCATAAGTAGGAACAACTTTTAAGGCTTGTTTCGAGGAGAAGGGGCCTTATTTTTTGTGGTTAAAATCCAATGGTATGACAAATACTAATAAAAAGAAAAGGTGATAAAATAGTGGAAGACCGTGAACAATGGGGGACTAGGGCTGGTTTTATTTTGGCTGCTGTGGGGTCCGCTGTCGGACTGGGAAATATTTGGCGTTTTCCTTATGTAGCTTATGACAATGGTGGAGGCGCATTTTTTATTCCCTACTTATTTGCGCTGTTAACTGCGGGTATCCCGCTGCTGATTATGGAATTTACCATGGGTCACAAATATCGGGGCTCTGCACCCTTATCCTTCGCGCGAATGAATAAGAAAACTGAGTGGATCGGTTGGTGGCAAGTAAGCATAGCTTTCATAATTTCTACCTATTACGCAGTTATTATTGCCTGGGCAATGGCTTATACATATTTTGCTGTAGGGTTACAATGGGGGAACGACCCTGGTGGCTTCTTAATGGGCGAGTACTTAAGGCGAGTGGATCTTGTTAATGGCGCCTCAGTCGGTTCCGTGGGATCGGTTGTTCCCGGAGTATTTATTCCGCTAATATTGGTATGGGTAATTACCTTAGCAATTTTGTTTAAGGGTGTTAAACAAGGAATTGAAAAGGCCAATCGCATCTTTATACCCACTCTGGTTATTATGTTTTTAATCATTGTTATTCGCGCCCTCACCTTAGAAGGTGCTTCTATTGGCCTCGAAGCCTTCTTTAAACCGGATTGGAGTAAGATCGCTTCTCCGGGAGTTTGGGTTGCCGCCTATGGGCAAATTTTCTTCAGCTTATCAATTGCCTTTGCAATTATGATAACTTATTCCAGTTATTTGCCGAAGCATGCGGACATTAACAACAATGCCTTTATCGCTGCTTTTAGTAATTCCGGCGTTGAGCTTTTAGCCGGCTTTGGTGTTTTTGCTACCTTAGGATTTTTGGCTAAACAAGCCAATCTCCCCATTGAAGATGTAGCAACAGCCGGTATCGGTTTAGCCTTTGTGGTATTTCCCGAGATCTTAAACTCCTTCCCGGGTTTTAACGATTTGTTTGGTGTGTTATTCTTTGGATCGTTAGTTTCTGCTGGGTTATCATCGTTAATTTCTATTGTAGAGACCTTTGTTGCTGCGATCCAAGACAAATTTAAGGTTTCACGGACAAAGGCGGTTACAGTTGGTGGTGGCTTGTCTGCCTTGTTTTCAATTTTGTTTGCAACCCAAGGAGGATTGTTCTTTCTTGATGCTGTGGACTACTTTATTAACACCTTTGGAATTGCCTTAGCAGGTCTTGTCTCGGTTATTACTGTCTCTTGGGTTGTAAGGAACTTAAAGCCGTTTCAAGAGCACGCTAATCTTACGTCAGACTTACGCACCGGTTTATGGTGGAAAGTCTGCCTAGGTGTAGTCACTCCGGGAGTATTAGGCTACATGTTTGTCCTAAATCTTATCGATAACTTAAAAAGCAACTATGAGGATTACCCCACAGCATTTCTAATTTATTCCGGTTGGGGAGTGGCCGTGGCAGCGATTATTTTCGGCTTTATCTTGGCCTCTCTGAAATGGAAAAATGGTCTGGAAATGCCAGAGGACTCTGAAAACTAATCCTGACTGGGACGGTTCTTCTGTCGTGCTCTGGAGGGAGCGCTTGTCAGCTGTGTAACCCGTGCGAAGACGGTGCTGCAAGAAGGTTTAATCCGTGCGAAGACAGTGTCTTCGTCGGTCTGCACGCGTCTGCGAGTTCCGTCGCTGGCTCGCTGGACGGTTCGCGAGCGCGTCCGAACCTCCGGGCATTCCTGGCCGCATGCTATGCCGTCCGTGGCGCATGGCGGCACTAGGAACATCGTGTTCCGTCGCATGTGAACCTACGGCGCGCTACGTGGACGCGAACCGTCGGCCCTCGCCTTAGCGCGGCTCCACTGACGCATCCGCTCTGCAGAAAAGCGCTCCTCCAGCCAGTTTGTTGGGAGTGGAAGCAAACTTTGGGGGACTTTCGTAAGGCTTCACAGTCTTTAGTGTGCTAGGAAGACAGTCTTTAGTTTTCACATCTGCTGGTGCCGCATAGTGGATGTCAGGCTACCCCGAAAAAAGCCCCAGAAACACGCTTGAGAATAATAGACCCGTAAGACAGGGCGGCTTCGATCCACAGGAGTGGACCCATTGCATGGAGAGGCGGTAAAGCCCACAAAGCTGACCTGGGGAAGCGTAGCCACGGGTCCCCTCTCGCCGTCCTGCAAGTAGGCTAATTCGTGCGAAGACAATGTCTTCGGGCTACGGGGACACTCGGCCATCCATGGCCAGCGTTCACATCAGGTATTACCCTGAGGTTTGGCACGAAAGTGTCCGGTGGACATTTTCGCTGAAGCGGCTATCTCCAAAGAATACTTATCCGCTGAAGATAGCTCCCGCCCAAGCGAGTGGGCGAGCCTCGGAATGCTGAGGTGACGAAGACACTGCTGCAAGAAGGTTTAACCCGTGCGAAGACAGTGTCTTCGTCGCACGAATTAGCTGTTCTTGCAGGATGTGGACGAAGCCGCCCTGACCCGAGCGACCCAAGCAACCCCATCCCCCATACTAAGGAGCTGATAAATATGAGTACTAGTGCTATTGTAATGATGTGCGTCGGAATTATCGTAATTTGGGGCGGGCTTGCAGCCAGCATTTGGCATGCTGTAAGAGCTTCAAAGCAAAGATAGGGTAATCAAGACAAATCGAAGTATATTTAATGATTTTAAATTAATAAAAAAATCATAAAAGGTAAGCCTGGATTTCCAAGGCTTACCTTTTATGATTGTGGGAAATTTTATTCTTGTTCGTTCTTAATGGGTCTCTAATAATGTTTCGGTTAAGTGAAGTGTAATCGACAGAATAAGTAAATTAGTCTAAAGTAAAATTGCATTTTACTTTAGACAAGGTTTTCGGCCCTCGGACTGGTACTTCCCCGAATTTGTCGAACTGATTTTCCAGGTGATTATCATATGGTTACTACCAAAATGTGGTATAATAAAGGCGAGATATTATATGAAGAGGGGATCAACTTGGACAATTACAGCAGAGTGGTTGGACTATGGCAGTCTTACAGAATTGTATCTGCCGCTGATTTAGATAAATACTTGGACAGCTTCCGCATCCTGTTTGCATTCCATTCGGGTAAAATAGAGAATGAAGAAATTACTTATCATGATACTCGAGAAATCTTTGAAAATGGAAGTGTTACAAACTTTACGGGGAGTCCTCGAGGGTTATTTGAACAACAAAACCAAAAGTTGTCTTATGAATTTTTAAAAGAGAGAATTGCGAAACTTGAACCTCCTAGCCTAGAGCTGGTTAAGGAGATTCATAAGGTTCTTACTAGTGGGACATATGACCTGGGTAGGTATATTACAAATGAGGAGCGTCCGGGAGAATTTAAAAAACATGATTATGTAACCGGCGTTCATGAAGTCGGATCTTCTGTGGAAAATGTGGAAAGTGATCTACTGGAGCTTATTGCAGAAGTAAATGAGTATAGGGGAAAGGATGTTTTAAAAGCTGCGGCTTATCTTCATGCTAGGTTTGAGTACATTCATCCTTTCGCCGATGGAAATGGACGAGTTGGCAGAACACTGATGAATTACTATCTCATGATTCATAATCATCCGCCTCTCATCGTGTATGATGAAGATAAGCGTCTGTATTACCAGTGCCTTCAGAAGTATGATGAAATAGAGGAACTGGATTCTTTGTATAAGTTTTTCAAGTATGAAACGGAAAAAACATGGGAAAAAGCATTGAATCTCGCAAATGGTGTGAAGCAGCCTCGCAAAGGTTTGTCCGATATCTAAGGAATATATAGTAACCGACAGGTTATATAGTAAAGCAGTGAAGCAACATCCGTGATAATTGTACAGAGTATACAATTTTTACGGATTTTTTTTATTTTTAAGCAGGTATTCCATAAAATATGCCGAATACCTAAATCTATTATAAAACACATTATTATTTAAGGAAGGTGTTATGATTACAATGAAAAAAGGACTCATAAAATGGTTTAGTGGTATGACCATTGGTGCACTGCTGTTAACCACAGCAGGCTGCGGAGGGGGAGCTGCTCCCGCTGCAAATTCTGGCTCACAAAGCGGAGAGGCCGCTAAAATTGGGGTTATCTCTTATCTGACCGGTGGCGGGGCTGCCTATGGCCAAGCCATTAAAGAGGGTTTGGATCTGGCTAAGGAAGAGATTAACGCTCAAGGCAAAGTTAAAGTTGATCTGATTTATGAAGATTCCCGGGGAGACAAGACGGAAGCCATTAATGCTATTAATAAATTAATCAATAAAGATAATGTTGTCGGTATCATTGGACCTACCCTCAGCGGAGAGATGTTTGCCGCCGGCCCGATTGCTGATCAAGCAGGAGTTCCGATCATGGGAACCTCAACCACGGCAGAAGGGATCCCGGCTCTGGGTAATTTCGTCTTCCGGAATGCTTTGCCGGAGTTCTTAGCAGTTCCCCAGGCAGTGGAGAAAGCAATCTCTACTTATAACTTGAAAAAAGTCGCTGTCATGTACTCTAACAATAATGACTGGGCAGTGTCCGGATATAAGACTATTGAGAGCACGCTTAAGAAGAATGGTGTCGAAATCGTTGCCACCGAAACCTTTGCGGATAAAGATACAGATTACTCCGCCCAGTTGACGAAGATTGCCTCCTTAAAGCCGGATGCCGTTATGGTATCCAGCCTCTATCAGGAAGCCTCCCTGGTCTTGAAGAAAGCCAGAGAAATCGGGATCACTGTTCCTTTTGTGGGAACGAATGGCTTTAACTCTCCTGAGCTGATCAAAATTGCCGGAGCTGCTGCTGATGGTGCCATCGTGGCCAGCCCTTGGTTCCCCGGTAAGCAAGATGAGAAGGTACAAAAGTTTATTGCTGACTACAAAGCTAAGTACAACAACAAGGTGCCTGATCAGTTTGCGGCCCAAGCCTATGATGCCTTATATATCTATGCCAGTGCTTTGGAGCAAGCCGGCTCCACCACAGATCGTCAAAAGCTGCGGGATAGTATTGCAGCCATTAAAGGTTTCCAAGGTGTAACCGGAAAGTTCGCCTTTGATGAAAAACGTGAACCGGTTATGAGTGCTACTGTTTTGATTATTAAGGATGGACAGTTTACGGAACTCAAATAATTATTGGGAGTGAAGGTTTTTGTTCTGGCAACAATTGGTCAATGGCTTGACTCTGGGTAGTACCTACTCACTGGTCGCTTTAGGATACACCCTGATTATGGGAGTTCTGAACATCATCAATATGGCTCATGGAGAAATATTTATGATCGGAGCTTTTGTCGGGTTGTACCTGGTGACTTATCTAAAAGTTAATATTTTCGTGGCCATGGCGGGAGCTATGTTGGCCAGTGCGTTGCTGGGTTGTTTAATGGAAATGCTGGCCTTGCGTCCTTTGAGACGCAGGGCTGTTTCCCACCTGGCACCTTTGATTAGTACCATTGGGGTATCAATCTTTCTGGAAAGTCTGGCCTTGAATCTCTTCGGGCCTCAATCCCAAGCCTTTCCTACGGAATTAGCCACAGTTCAATTTGAGCTGGGTCCCATCCGGATTACCCTGGTGCAAATTATTATTCTGGGCATATCCTTTGGTTTGATGTTTATTCTCCGTTTCTGGCTGGCCAAAACTCGGGTAGGCAAAGCTATTCGAACCACGGCTGAGAATATTGAGACAGCCAATCTGCTGGGTATCAACACTAACCGAATTATCTTTTTAACCGTTGCCTTGGCTTCAGGCTTAGGAGGGGTTGCGGGGGTATTGGTAGGACTATCCTTTAATGCGGTGGAACCCACCATGGGCTTATCCATGGGTCTGAAGGGTCTGGCTGTTCTGATCCTGGGTGGTATGGGGAATATCACCGGTGCCATGCTCGGCGGTCTGATTTTAGGCATCGCGGAAGTTTTCACCGTGGCTTACGGAGCATCTTCCTATCGAGATGCAGTGGCCTTCGGCATGATTATTCTCATTCTGTTTATTCGTCCTCAAGGACTTTTTGGCAAACGACAAGGGGGACGTTTTTAGATGGCTATTTTACTAAATCAATATTATTTGCAAATTGCTGTTTTTGTCATGGTCAATGCAATTTTAGGCGTAAGCATTTATTTGACTTTATCCACCGGTCAATTGTCTTTGGGTAATGCCGGTTTTATGAGTATTGGAGCTTATACATGTGCTATTTTGACCGTTAAAGCCGGTCTGCCCGTTTATTTGGCTATTCCACTCGGTGGCGTTGCCGCCAGTTTCATTTCGATAATTATTGGTTTTCCGGCTTTGCGGCTGACGGGGATTTATCTGGCCATTGCCACTTTGGGTTTTGGCGAGGTTGTCCGGGTTATTGTCTTGAATTTAAAAATAACCAATGGAGCCTTAGGGATCTCCGGAATCCCCACTCTGGGGACCAAGATCGGTAAAATCTTGTCTTCTTTCGGTATGTCCAAGTTCGGAGGATTTTCCGCTCAGCAAGTAAGTACCTTGCTGGTGCTGGTTATTTTACTCCTGGTTCTGGCCTTTCTGATTTTCTTCTGTATCAGACTTAATCGCTCCAGAGTCGGTCGGGCCTTTGCTGCTATTAAAGCCGATGAGTCGGCGGCGGAAGCCATGGGGATTAATACCACCTACTACAAGCTGCTGGCCTTTGCCTTAGGAGCCCTGATTGCCGGGATTGCCGGTGGATTATCTGCTCATTTGACCTTTTTCATCGGGCCTAAAGACTTTGCTTACCACCGTACAGTTGAAATTCTGCTTTACGCCGTCTTGGGCGGGAGTGACCTGGTTATTGGCCCTATCGTTGGAGCCTTAATCCTGACCTTGCTCCCTGAAGTATTGCGTTCCGCCTCTAATTATCGGCTGATGATTTATGGAGCTCTTTTAGTAACGATGATGGCCTTTCGGCCTCAGGGTCTGATCAGTGAGGAGACGGTTCGTTATTGGAAGGGTAAGCTTGGAAGGGGGAGTAAGCAATGAAATTAGTCCTTGACCAAGTGAGTAAAAGCTTTGGCGGCTTGGCGGCCTTAAGCAATGTCAGCTTTAAAGTCAATGAGGGGGAAATCGTGGGAATTATCGGCCCCAATGGAGCAGGTAAGACCACCCTCTTTAACCTGATCACCGGGATTTTCCCTCCGACTGAGGGAAGTATCACTTATAAAGAGAAAAACATCTTGGGCTTGCGCCCCTATAAGGTTACTGAACTGGGCTTAGCTCGAACCTTTCAGAATATCCGTCTTTTTGGTCATTTGAGTCCTTTGGAAAATGTCATGGTCGGGGCTCATTGCCGAACCAAGTCCGGGGTCTGGAGAGGGTTATGGCACACGCCTGCTCAACGCAAAGAAGAGAAGAAGACCAGGGAACGGGCCCAAGAACTCCTGAAGTTAGTGGGAATTGAGGAGGACATTGATTCTCCTGCCAGCTCCTTGCCCTATGGACAGCAGCGTCGGTTGGAGATTGCCAGGGCACTGGCCACTGAACCGGAGCTAATTCTTCTTGATGAGCCGGCGGCGGGGATGAATGAGAGTGAAACTGAAGACTTGCGTCATCTAATTAAGAAAATCCAAACCATGGGCAAGACGGTGATCCTGATTGAACATGATATGAACCTGGTGATGAACGTTTGTGATCGCCTGATGGTGATCAATTTTGGACAAAAGATTGCTGAAGGCACTCCGGCAGAGATTCAGCAAAACCCATTGGTCATTGAAGCCTATTTGGGCCGGGAGGAGGACTAAGAGATGCTGAATATTAGCGGTTTGTCCACAAGTTATGGTAGTATTCAAGCCATCAAAGGGATAGATATTGATGTTCCCGAAGGTTCGATTGTTTCCTTGATCGGAGCCAATGGGGCTGGGAAGACAACTACGATGAAATCTCTGGTTGGGCTTCTCAAGCCTCAGGCCGGTGAGATTAAGTTTTTGGGTCAGGAGATTCGAGGTCTTGCTCCACATAAAATTGTTAATTTAGGAATGTCCTTAGTTCCCGAGGGGCGCAATATTTTAGCGGGAATGACGGTTCTTGAAAATTTAGAAATGGGAGCCTATCAGAGGAAAGATAAAGAGGTTCAGAAGGATTTTGAGAAGGTCTTTAAGCGTTTTCCCATTCTGGAGGAACGGAAACAACAGTTGGGAGGAACTCTTTCCGGAGGGCAACAGCAAATGCTGGCTATCGGCCGGGCTCTCATGGCCAGACCTAAGCTTCTCTTGCTGGATGAACCTTCGATGGGCCTGGCTCCGCTGGTTGTGGCAGATATCTTTAATGTCATTCGGGAAATTAATCAGGAAGGAACCACTATCCTTCTCGTTGAGCAGAACGTTCGTCAAGCCTTGAAGATTGCTAACTATGCCTATGTTTTGGAAACGGGAAAAATTGTGCTCCATGGCAAAGCAGATGAGGTTGCCAAGAATCCACGGGTTATGGAAGCTTATTTGGGCGGTGCCAAGGCAGGAGTTTAAACTTAGACTAAAAAGCCCCTCTTTTATTGGGAGGAGAGGGGATTATTCTCTGGGAGGGTTATTAACTAAGCTTATCGGTCCGACCAGTAAACCGTAGAGGGAGATGTATACCAGTGGGAGATCAAACCCATAAAATTGTCAAAACCAAGGTTACCGAAGGACTCCGGGACATGGAGTCCCGCAAAGGGAGATTTCGGGCTTTTGATGCCATTCGCCCGGCTATGTTAAAAATGGTTCCTAATTATCCGGAGCTTTCCAATCGTTTGCGCCGGATTAAGGAATACAGTATTGATCACCTAGATGAAGTCATCGCTAAAGCCAAACATTCCTTAGAAGCTAAAGGGTGTAAGGTCTATCTGGCGGAAACTTCCGAGGATGCCCAGAGGTATATTGCCGGTCTTATTCCTAACGAGGGTTTGGTGGTTAAGTCCAAGTCTAATGCCGGGAAGGAAATCAATATTTCCCATTACCTGGAGGACCTGGGGGTAACTGTCGTGGAGACGGATCTGGGAGACAGAATTAACCAACTGGCCAAAAGTGAAGCCAGTCACTCTCTGGCTCCGGCTATTCATATCCCCATCGAGAAAATCACCAAGCTCTTTTCTGAAGAAGAGGGCAAAGAGTTGGAATGTACTCCTGAGGCCCTGGTGGTTTCCGCCCGCAAGGGTCTGCGGGATTTTCTGGTCAAAGCGGATGTGGGGATCTCCGGGGCCAATGCTATTTCAGCAGACACGGGGAGTGTCTTCGTCACTGAGAATGAGGGGAATATTCGGGCGGTTTCCATGATGCCTAAAGTGCATATTGTCATCGCCGGGGTGGAGAAAATCGTCCCGACCCTGGAAGATGCTCTGCAAGTTGTCCGGGCTGCAGCAGTTTATGGCGTGGGTCAGGACATTGGCACCTATGTTTCCGTGATCTCGGGAGTCAGTGAATCCTTGGATCCTGATCTGGAGGAGTTTTCTCAGGGGCAGGGCCCCCAGGAAGTGCATATTGTTTTATTGAAAAATGGCCGTCAGGACGCAATTAAGGTAGGCTTTAAAGAATCCCTTTATTGCATTAATTGCGGCAGCTGCCTTAACTTTTGTCCTGTCTATCAGGAAGTGGGCGGCAAGTACGGGTATAAGTATCTGGGCGGACGGGGCCTGGTCTTTGCCGCTTTTCACGGTGACCTAGGCAAATCCGAAGAAAATGGACTATCCCTCTGTATCGGCTGTCAGAAGTGTCATACGGCTTGCCCTGTACAGATGGCAACCCCGGAAATGCTCTGGAAACTTCGCCAAAATGCTGTGGCTAAGAAAGGGGTAGGCTGGAAGAAGGATTTGGTCTTCTCCATGTTAACTAAACCGAAGACTTTGCCCATGGTCAGTAAATTGGCGACAACCTTTGGAAAATTGGCTTTGAAAGATTCGGAGAAGGGGACCACCTCCCGGTTGACCTTCAATTCCTTCGGGCTGCCCCAAGAGCGGGTGATTCCCAAGTTCTCCGGTAAATCCTTTGCGGAGATTGCTCAGCCTAAATCAGTGGCTAAGCCGGTGAAGAAAGTCGGTTTCTACCCCGGGTGTGTTGTAAACTACACGGAGACTGACCTAGGTGAAGCCCTGCTCCACGTTTTGGGAGAAAACCGGGTTGAGGTGAAGCTGGCTAAAGAGGATGTGTGTTGTGGAATTCCCAGTATTGTCAGCGGGGATTTAGAACATGCCAAATCCATGGCCTTGAAAAATATTGAAAACTATAGTGGCTTGGAGATGGACGCCCTAGTCTTTGTCTGTCCCAGTTGTGCTGTAGCCTTCAAAGAAGAGTATCCTAAGTTGTTTGCCGATGCTTCCCCTGAACTGCAGGAAAAGATTAAAAAACTTGCTGAGAAGGCTAAAGATATTAATGAATTCCTAAGTAAGGATATTAAATTGAAGCTGCCAAAACAAAAAGTCACGGAAACTGTGACCTATCATGATCCTTGTCATTTGGCCCGTAGTATGGGTGTGAAAAAAGAACCCAGGGAAATTCTCCAGAAAATTCCCGGGCTGAAATACGTAGAAATGCAGGATGCGGATGCCTGTTGTGGGTTTGGCGGTTCCTTTAGCTTAAGCTTCTATGAACTCTCCCAGCGGATTAATGAAGGGAAACTGAAAAATGTCACAGACACTCAGGCCACTACCCTGGCGACCAGTTGTCCGGGCTGTATGGTTCATTTCCGAGATGGGGTGGCTCAGCACGACATGAAGCAAAAAGTTTCTCATGTGGTTCAAATTCTAAGCCGAGCCTATGGGAGGAAGAGCAAATGAGTACTAAAGCCCAAACAATCTTAACGAAAATTCGTTCCCGTCGAGACACCCTGCTCCTGGAATATCCAAAATTGGCTGGCCAGGTGCAGGACATCAAAAGTGGGGTAGCGAATAACCTTAAGGAACATGTGAATTTGGCAATCTCTTCACTCAAAGGTAAGGGTTGCCATGTGATGATTGCTAAGAACGCGGCAGAAGCTCAGGAGCAGATTCTGAAAATCCTGGCGGGTAATCAGAATGTGGCTATGAGTAAAAACCCTGTTTTCAGTGAAATCCGTTTAAGAGATTATTTAAAATCGAAGAGTGTTGAGGTTTTGGAGACTGACCTGGGGGAGAGAGCTGCCGGGACTCAGACCGACCTTCACCCTTGGATTGCCAGTATCAATACGCCGATTACGGATAAAGAATGGGTAGCACGGACTAAAGAAGAGATTAAACAGAAGGCAGCCCATCTCCAGTTTGGAATTACCGGTGCCGAAGCGATTGTTGAACAAAATGGAACCATAGCCCTCTTAGAAAGTGAAGGAAATGTGCGCTTCACTTCGAATCTCCCCTATAATCATATTGTGGTAGCGGGAATGGATAAGATTGTCCCTTCTCTGGAAGATGCTTTAGCAGTTTGTCGGGGGATTAGTGTCTATGGGATGGGAAAAGATATTCTGAAGTATATATCCTTTATCAGCGGTCCCAGCAGAACGGCGGATATCGAGTTTAGAATGGTGCAGGGGATGCACGGGCCTAAAGAAGTCTATGTAATTCTGCTGGATAATGGGCGGCTGGAAGCCTCTAAAAGTAAGCAGTTGGATGCCCTCAAATGCCTGCACTGCGGAGGATGTCTCGTGGATTGTCCCCAATATCTAGTCGATGGATTAGAGAAGGGTTATTATTATACCGGGAAAAGGGCAAAAGTCCTGGCGGCGTTTATGAAGGGAGCCAAACCCTTGGATCCTAGTTCAAGCCTAAGCGGCAGTACTGAAACTAAAGCTAACACTAAAACTAAAACTGAGGATTGTGGAGATTGCTCGTTGTGCAATAATAATTGTCCTGCGGGTATTAAGGTTTAACGGGCTCTAGGGGAGGTTACAATGCAGTTTGAGAAGATTATCAAACCTCAGCGCACCTATCAAGAGGTTTTAAAGCAAATCAATAATATGATTATCGATGGTAAGCTGCAGCCCGGGGATCGACTGATGGGTGAGAGAGAAATGGCTGTTGAGCTGGGGGTTAGCCGGACGACCTTGCGAGAAGCCTTGAGAACCATGGAGTTCTTAGGCTGGGTTGAGATTAAGCCGGGGGAAGGCACCTTCATCCGTAATCCTCAGTTAAGTGAGGTTATTAGTCCTTTGGCGTTAGCCCTCTCCGCTGAGCAGACCCAAATTGATGAACTTTGGGAAACCCGAATTACCCTGGAGGTCGAATGTGCGGGCTTAGCCGCTGCCCGAGCCTCTGAAGCAGACCTAGGGCGGATCGCTAATATTCTGCGTGAAATGCAGTCTTCCTGGAGAGATCTGGATGCCTATGTTAAAGCAGATATGCGCTTTCACTATCTGGTTGCCCAAGCTTCTCAGAACTCCATGATGAATCGTTTATTGCAGACTTTTGTCGTTCACATCTTAGAACTTATTAAAAAGGCCGGCCCCCTGCGTTTTAGTCACGATATTGGGGGACTCTATACGATTCAAGAGCATATCTCTATTTATGAAGCCATTGCCAGGCATGACGAGGATCAAGCCAGGAGTCTAATGAGAAAACACCTGGAAGAGTCAAGAAGCGAGCGCTAGCGTGTTAGGGCGTGTTAGGGGGACGGTCCTATTGACACATTATGTGTCAATAGGACCGTCCCCTGATCACTGATCATTCTGCTTCATACTGATTCATTTAGGACGCAAGTCAGGAGTTACTGAATTTCATATTAAGATGCGTCTTGCCAAGGGTATATAATATTCTGTAATTATCTTAAAAGGCTTCATCTGGATAGACTTTATAGTACATGCTAAAATAGGTTAACAATTAGCTGATCCAAGGTAACCGAAAATTGCTGGTCAAAGAGTTAAGGACATTACACCTTAAAGAGGAGGCCCACAAGTGGTTAATAATTTAGATGAAAGGATAGTTCAGAGTATTAGGGAAATCGGACAACTTTATCCTATTGAAAGAATTGTTCTTTTTGGTTCGAGAGCCAGAGGTGATCATAAGCCTACAAGCGATATAGATTTGGCTATTTTTCCGTTGCCGGGGCTTAATAGCAGAGGGCATATGATCAGTGACCTTGAGGAGCTTAACACGCTGTTAAAAATAGATACCCTAATTATTAATCAAGGCGTTGAACCTAAAATAATGGATAATATTTTGAAAGAAGGTGTAACTCTATATGAGCGAGCCGGCGACAAAACTCCATAACTTTACTAATGCACTTAATAGGTTGAAAGAGGGAATAGGAAAATACGATAATTCCAACGATCTATTAAGAGATGGAGTAATCAGACGCTTTGAGTTTACCTTTGAGCTGGCCTGGAAGACGCTAAAAGCAATATTTGAAGATGAAGGGTTAAGGGGCTTGAATTCTCCGAAAAGCGTATTACGAGAAGCTTTTACTGCAGAACTGATTAAAGACGATGAATTGTGGCTGGCAATGCTAAATGACAGGAATTCAACGGCCCATATTTACAATGAACAGATAGCAATTGAGATATGCGACAATATACAGCACAAATATCTTATCGAACTTGAAAATTTGCTTGAGAGAATCAAAATAAGGTTTGCCAATGATATACGATAACAATAATTCTAGAGATGCCCTTTAGGATTATTGAGTTTTGGATTAAGTTTTTAGGATTAATGTTCAGAAAAAAAGATCTTTCTTTCCACTCTGAATATGGTAGAATAGTTACATAATAAATCGAAGATTGTCGGACGTTGCGGATATTAAGGGGGAGTTTATTTGAAGCAGGATATTCTTTTAGAAAGCGGTATTAATGAGTTAGAGATCGTGATTTTTAAAGTTGGAAGCAGTACGTTAGGGGTAAATGTGGCTAAGGTTGAATGTATTCTTACATACCAACCGGTGACTGAGGTGCCAAATTCCAATGGAAATATTAGCGGTGTCATTAACTACAGGGGGCGAGTCATCCCTGTCTTGGACTTAATTAAAACTCTTAAGCAAGACTGTCCCAAGCAACCGAAGGAGAGACTCTTAATCCTGATAAATATTAATAACAGTGATTTTGCCGTGGAAGTAAGTTCCGTCAGTGGAATCAAACGACTTTCCTGGAAGGACATAGAGACCCCTTCCTCAATTCTCCTCAGTCAGAACGAAACTCCAATAACCGGAATTGTCAAAGTAAATGATGATATTATTTTAATGTTGGATTTTGAAAAGATTCTTTCAGATATCGACCCTTCCCTAGCCCTAAAGGAATCAAGGGCAGTAAAAGGTTTAGAAGGGAAAAAACTTGTAGTGGCTGAGGATTCCACATTCTTGTTGAAGGTGGTTAATGAATCCTTGGTAAAAGCCGGGGCAACCGTGGAGAAATTCGGCAATGGGCAGGATGCCCTTGATTTTCTGGAACAGAGTTCTGTCGATGAAATATACTGTGTAATTACGGATATTGAAATGCCTGTGATGGATGGTTTGACTCTAACCAAGCAGATAAAAACTAATCCCAAATTGAAGAATATTCCTGTTATTTTATTCTCCTCAATTGCCAGTGAAGGGTTAGCCCATAAGGGTTTGAGTGTTGGTGCAGATGCTCAAATTACTAAGCCGGAAATTGAAAAGCTTGTGGAGCTGGTGATCAATTTAAGATAGGGATGAATAAAGGCATCGGGTATCCCGATGCCTTATGGGTTGGATGAAATACGTCATTAGGGTCAGGCGGCTTCGTCCACATCCGTTCACCCAGCACTCCGAGGCTGGCCCACGCGTTGACCTGGGAGCTTCGCCAAACCTCAGGGTAATACCTGAGGTGAACCGTGGCTGCGCTTCCCCAGGTCAACTTTGCGGGCTTTACCGCCTCTCCATGCAATGGGTTCACTCCTGTGGATCGAAGCCGCCCTGTCTTTCGGGTCTATTATTCTTAAGCGTGTTTTGAGGGGGCAGAGTAGAGTAGACCCTCATGCAGTTACTAAGGCGGCACCATCAGAGGATGAAAAACTAGTATTGTCTTCCTAACACGCTAAAGATTCTGCGAAGCCTTACCTCAGAATCCCAAAGTTTTGCTTCCACTCCCAACAAACTGGCTGAAGGAGCGCTTGTCTGCTAAGCGGATGCGTCAGTGAAGCCGCGCTGAGGCGAGCGCCGACGGTTCACATGCAGAAAAACCCAGAGGTTCGGACGCGCTCGCGAACCGTCCAGCGAGCCAGCGGCGGAACTCGCAGACGCGTGCAGACCGACGAAGACACTGTCTTCGCACGGATTAAACCTTCTTGCAGCACTGTCTTCGCACGGGTTAACACAGCTAAAAAGCGCTCCCTCCAGAGCCCGACAGAACCGTCCCCTGTCAGGATGGGTTTTTCAGAGCAGAACCCTTATATGAAGATTTACCTAATGAGTTGAGGTGAGCTAATGAAAATCTTAAAGATACTTTTCGTGATACTGATGACCTTTTCTCTGGTAGGATGTAGTGGTTCAAAATCTGAAACTCCAACAACTGCTAATTCTGAAACTCCACCATCAGAGTCTGAAGTACCAGCCTCCCAAACTCCGATCAGTGATCCCTTACAATTGACGGCTGTCTCCTTTAAATGGATCGGAGTCGATCAGGATGTCTTAAGTCCTAATGAGGTAAAGGTTGATACGAAACCTGATGGACACTTTCATATAACGGTTCCCTTTGGGACACAGGCCGGGGTAAAATCTATCTGGATCAGGTATTCAGAATTTGGTAAGTCTTTGAAATGGGGCTGGATTTACAATAAGAATCTTCCGATCAATGGATATTTATTAGCAGTTTTAGATAACAGTGGTAAGGTAATCTTACCTCAAGCTGACAATGGGTTTACCGTTGAGGGGGTAGCGGATTTTGACTTGTACCTTTCTGAACTGGAAAGTGAAAGTGGTCGGGATACTTTTAAGTTTATGAAGGGGCAAAGGCTTGAGCTGGAAATCAATTATGTAACCCAGAATAATGTGGAGAAGCAAGTTAAGAGTTCGGTTACTATTGAATGATTAATTTGTAGATCCAATGAGCATGAAGCAGCATGATGAAGGAATAGACTGTTATGCTTAGGCCCATTCCATAGATAATCAACCGGCGGGACTTGTCCTTTGTCCACCAACAAGCTCCCCCTAAGATAATGGGCAACAACAGTTTAAAGCTTCGAAGGTAGTTGGGGTTCATCTCAATAAGCGGCTGCATAAAGGGATTCCCTTCGGTGATTAGGTGAAGCTTAATACCCCATAGAGTTAGTTCTACATCAATGATATTTAAAATCAGCAAAACTAGCGTTGATGTAATGATTCGACTTTCAAGAGGCTTTAGATTTGATTGAGAGCCTTGCAAGGATTTTGAGGCGGGATATTCTGAAGCAGACAGACCTATGCACTCCTTTCGGCTTTAGGGTTTTGTCTAGCTGTTTCAGCATATGTAGGCCTCTAGAAAATTATGTAAAATTTAACGCAAATAGCCCCATTATGTTGCATTCAAAGAATGTACATAATGGGGCTGTGATAGTCTCTGGAGATAAGAAGTAATTAATGATAAATCAAAAAACTAAGAGAGAAGTCCTACATGTTAATGCAGCTTCTCTCTTAGTACTTTAATTTAGATCAAATTTGAACCCCTTGCAAAACTTGCTCTGTGGCGTAGGTTGGGTTGCCTTATTAGCCAGTTGTTTCAGTCTCTATACTCTAGAGACTAAAATCCTTCTTATCCAGATTATCATAATAAGCTCGGATTGGGCTGTAATCAGGGGTATATCCATCTACATCATCGAAGGGTTCATTATCATCTAAGTAAAGAGTAGTCAATTGGGTCAGACCTTTCAGGGATGTGAAGTTTGTAATATAGTTATCAGATATATCCAGATAGGTCAGGGAGGTTAAGGTTTTTAGAGCACTGACATCCTTAAGGCCATTATCATTAAGCTTCAAAGTTCTAAGGTTTTTCAGCTTCCCAAGAGCAGCAATTTTAGTCAGTTGATTATTGCCGACATCCAGGGTTTTTAAGTTAACAAAATACTCTAACCCGGTTAGATCCGTAATGTCATCATTGCGGAAGTTTAAGGATGTGATATCCAAAACATCACTTTTATAGATTGATTCAGAGCTGCTCTTGTGTAACTTGCGTCTTACGGCTGAATGCAATTCCGGGTCGGTAAAAGTAATTTTGGCATCTTCCGAGACCTTAAGAGTAAGAGTTATTTTCTGAGTTAGGCCCTCAATGGTTCCCTGAAAGGAGTAGCTGCCTGCTTTGTTCAAGGGAACAATCTTAGTGTTCCAAGTCACCGGATAGGTTTCTGAGCTGCCGTCGCTCATGGCTACTTCGACAGTTTCCGGGAAATCATAGGATTCTCCCAGGATGATTTCTGCAGAAATGTTTTCGGCTTTAGAAGCCTTTGGGTAGATCGTCAATTTCAAAAAGACGCTGTCACTGTAGTTTTTTACCCGGCCTTCGAATCGGTAGGTTCCTGACTTTAAGGTTTGCACAGAGGAAAGGGTCCAGGTTACCGGGACTTCTTCGGTGGATCCGTCCGACTTAGTTGCTGTAACGGTCTTCGGTGGGTCGTATTTTTGCTGCTCGATAATACTGTCGGTAACGTCTGCTACTGACTCAATTTCAGCAGGAAGTTCCGCCAGGGTAGATTCTGTTGAACTGCTGATAACACTTGTGCCGCCTAAAATGAAAAATTTCGAGATTAGCCTGGACTGGATAAAGGGAAGGGTGGTGTAGGGAATTGTATTGCCCTGCAGGAGAATGATAGGGTTCTTTTCTTTTTGAGCTAAGGCAGAGGCGGCTAAGCCATCGGAAAAGCCTCCGCCTGTTGAGACATAGGCTGTGTCTAAATTCAGATCACCGGAAAATCGTTTGATCAGTTTAATATTTCGATCATAGGCGTCATAACCGGAGATTAGTTCGTATTCAGGAAACTGGTTGAGCACATTGTCACTAAGGTCATAATAGCCTGCGACAATTATAGCGGTAGAGATTTTGTTTTTCGATAAAAAATCTTTTTGAGTGGGGGTGAGCTCAGTTGGCGGTACCAGGAGGATGGGCATTTCATTGGCGGCGGCAATGGGTCCGATGGATAAAGCATCAGGATAATTCATACCGGTTGTGACGAAGGCTCCCTTGCTTAAGCCAACTGCTTGAGCAACGAGCAGTGAAGTTTCATAGCGATCCTGACCGGCAAGACGTTCAGTGGGAATTTTCATGGCAGTAAGCTGTTTTTGGACTTCGTTGGAGATAACTGCTTGGCCTCCGATTATATAGATTTTCTTTACTTTCAGACGTTTTAACTCAGCCGCCGTGTCACTGTTTAGGGTATAAGAATCTGTCAATAGTATGGGCGCGTTATACTTGTGAGCTAAGGGTCCGGCGCTTAAGGCATCCGGATAGTCCTCTCCGTAGGCCAAAATGGCAGCATCAGCCCCATTGGGCCAACCTTGTTGACTGATGGCAGCGGCGGTCTGATATTTATCATAGCCGGCAATTCGTACTGTGTACGCGGATGCGCTGGCTATTAGCGGACAGGTGAACACAAATAGGCTAATAAGGAAAAGGGATAGTATGAAGTTTTTCTTTGTAGGATTCAGAAAGTGAAACTTTCGTAGTTTTCTCATCATGAAATGCTAGTCCTCCTTTTCTTAAGTAATTCTCTAAATAATGACTAAATCCTCCCTTTAATCTTAGCATTTGATTAATTCATTGTCGTAAGGGAGGAAAAAGCGAGTTGTCTGTGTGCAGATCTATGAGTAAAGAGAGAGCGAGGTTCATCGTGAAGATGTTCTCTTTACAGAAGGCAGTGTCTCAATTCTACTTAGCTTGAAGAACAGGGTGCCCTAGAGCGAATACATGATGTCTTAGAGAAATAACAAAGGGCGTCCGCAGACGCCCTCTCTTTTGTGCCTTATCAAATTGCGTATTTTCCGGAATCTCCGGATAGGATTCTTAAGGTACTCTCAACATTGGAAATAAAAACTTTACCATCACCGATTTCCCCGGTGTAGGACTCTTTGCTGATTACTTCGACGATCTGATTGACCAGATCATCAGTAACCACGATCTCGATCTTTGTTCTCAGAAAAAAGTTATTCGTTATGGTATAGCCACGGTAAACCTCGGTTCGTCCTTTTTGTAGACCACACCCCAGTACGTTGGTGATGGTTATCCCTCTAATTCCGAACCTGCGGATGGAAGTCTGGATGGCTTCAAGTTTCTGGGGACGAACAATACATTCAATTTTTTTCATAGACAATACCTTTTATTAGATATTTATAGAGGGTGCTTTCATTTCAAAGCCTGAGTAAGCCTCCATGCCATGTTCCCCGATATCCAGGCCTCGGATTTCTTCTTCTTCAGAAACCCGTAAGCCCAGGGTTGCTTTGATAATGCCGAAGAGAATGAGAGAAGTAACGGCGGTCCAAGCGAAAACTGAGGCTACACCGATGATTTGGGTGATTAGTAAAGCCGTCCTAAATTAATGAGCCGCTGGAAAAGTCCATGAGGTTCTTCATAATGATATTTCCGGCGTTTTTAGCCCGAGTAAAACCTGCTTCAACCATAGCAAATCCTGCTTGCATAAAGAAGACGAGAAATCCGGCAATTAAAGTCCAGATGGTATCAATGGCCACGGCGTTGCTTTCAACGCTGGGTTCAGCTCCTAAGGCGATACCGGGGATTGCCAGCAGCAATGCTGTAAATATCCCAAGAAGAATTCCATTTTTCCTAAATCTTGTTTTCATTGTTCTTGCTCCTTTCAAATCCCCAAATTTTTATGGTAAACAAAAAGGCGCCAAGGTTGCAGTACTTCAACCCATGGCGCCATTGCCTATCCTTAACCATAAAACATAGCCTTAAAAACATAAATACCCTCAGGTTTCCCTGAGGGCGTCTTTGACCTCAATGCGTTTTAAAAGCAATCTTTGATTTGACTCTATAGTAGCACTTCTGGAGTGAATGGGAAATAGGTTTTGGGTGTGAATCTTGTATTCTTAATTGTACTATTTCAGACAATTGGAGAAGGGCGACTTTGATCTAATGGTGAGACTCCCACTTCTACAAGTGGGAGTGGTACCCCCGGCTCTGCTTCTGTGGGGGTAGAGTCCCCCACAGAAGACTCGATGTTCAACTTAGTTGAACGAGTTCACTCAAGCCCCCAATCTGAATATCTACAGTGAATACTATGATTTGTCACCCAATAAATGGTATAATGCTTAAATAGGAAAGAAAAAATATAACTTGATTAAAATTTTGAGAAGCTTTTACTGAAAGGACTTGTTATCATGATTGACCCAATTGTACTTACTTCCAGACAGTCAGAAGTTATTCTTGATACCTTAAACAGGTTAATTAATCCGTGGCTAATTATTCTTTTCGGTTCCTATGCCAAGGGCAGAGCTCGTGAAGAAAGTGATATTGATCTTGCATTTTTGACGGATCAAGGGGTGGACGATTACCAATCATTTTGTATTGCTCAAGAATTGTCTGAGTTAATTGGAAAACCGGTGGATTGTGTCAATTTGTATTCAGCTAGTACGGTTTTTCAGGTTCAAATTATTGGGTATGGAAAAGTCCTATTTTGTGAAGATGAAACTCGCAGGAAATATTACTATGTACGTACTTATAAAGAATATGCTTTATTAAATGAAGAGCGAACAATAATCTTAAAACAAATAAAAGAGAGAGGAACAATCTATGGGTGATGATGTAATTTTAAATAAGTGCTCAATAATTGAACGTTGCATTCAACGGATTCATGAGGAATATAACGATAATCCTATCAGTTTGGAAAGCTATACCAAACAGGATTCGATTATTCTAAACATTCAAAGAGGGTGCGAAGCGGCTATTGACTTGGCGATGCATATTGTCGCAGAGAATAAATGGGGTATTCCGCAGAGTAGCCGCGAAGTATTTGATATTCTCCTACGAGAGAATTATATAGACGAATCCCTGACTCGATCTTTGAAATCTATGGTTGGATTCCGAAATATTGCAGTCCACAACTACCAAGCACTAAATCTATTAATAGTACGACAGGTTATTGAAAAACATCTTAATGATTTGAGAAAGTTTAGCAGGATAATGCTGCAAAGCTCTATTTAGGATTGGGTAAATAATTATACTCTATGTATGGGGGCATATTTCAATTAATAAGCGGTCTGATTTCACTGGCGAAAGTGAAATCAGCCGCTTTTGCTTTATTATAAATCCGTATTCTGCTTACAAAGCTCGAACTCGGCTTCCATCTTTGCAGAGGGTTTTCCCGTCAGCAAACTGACTAGAACAATGGCAATTAGACAAGCAAAAAATCCCGGTACTAATTCATAGAGGGCGTTTTTTAGGAAGGGGAAGCGGGTCCAAAGAATGACTGTGCCGGAACCGGCGATCATGCCGGCTAAAGCGCCCCATTTGTTCATTCGTTTCCAATATAGGCTTAAGATGATGACCGGCCCAAAGGATGCACCGAAGCCTGCCCAGGCATAACCGACTAAATTTAGAATTGTTTCATTACGCTGATAGGCTATCAGAATGGCGACAACAGCAACCATCAAGACGCAAAGACGACCCACTAAGACCAATTCTTTATCCGAGGCATTACGTCTAAACAGGCCATATAAATCTTCTGTTAAGGAACTTGAGGTAACCAGGAGTTGAGAAGAGATTGTGCTCATGATGGCTGCTAAGATGGCAGAGAGCAGGAATCCTGTGATGATTGGATGGAAAAGTAACTTACCTAGTTCCAGAAAAACAGTTTCAGGATCTGCCAGAGTAATGCCCTGGTTAGCAAAATAAGCGATTCCTATTAGTCCGGTAAACATGGCGCCAACAACTGAGAAGATCATCCAAATCATCCCAATACGGCGCGCCTTGACCAGTTCCTTGATGGAAGAGATAGCCATGAAGCGGATAATGATATGGGGCTGGCCGAAATAGCCTAACCCCCATCCGAAGAGGGAGATTATGCCCAGGACTGTTGTACCTTTGAAGAAGTCCAGGTAGGCTGGATTAAGGCTATGAATGGTATTGATGGATGTCTGGAATCCTCCGGACGCTTGAATTGTAATCAGCGGAACCATGACCAGGGTGGTGACCATAATAAGGCCTTGGACAAAGTCAGTGATACTGACAGCTAAGAAGCCGCCGAATAGGGTATAAGCTACAACAACTCCTCCGACAACCCATAGTCCGGCATGGTAATCAACGTTAAAAGAGTTTTGAAATAGAACTGCCCCGGATACAAGGCCGGAAGATACATAAAAGGTAAAAAAGACAATAATGACAAAGCCTGACACCAGTCTGAGGATTCTGGAATTGTCTTCAAATCGATTACCGATAAAAGCCGGGATTGTGATAGAATTATTGGCTAGTTCAGTATAGGTGCGCAGACGAGGAGCAACATAAAGCCAATTCAGATAGGCTCCCAGGGTGAGACCAATGACGATCCAGGAGGCGCTGATTCCTTGGGCAAACATTGCGCCGGGCAGGCCTAACATCAGCCAACCGCTCATATCCGAGGCCCCGGCGCTTAAAGCCGTTACCGCTGGGCCAAGATTTCGTCCTCCCAGCATGTAATCCGATAGATCTGTGGTTTTTCTGTAGGAGTAGTAACCAATCCCTAACATTCCTAGCATGTAAATAATAATAGCGATTAATGATTCCAAGCTGATTCTCCCCCTTAATTATGCTGATTAGATTTTGCTTTGGGCCAGGCTATTGTACCATATAAGTGATAGGCGGAAAAAGACATCTGAAGTATTATGCTCGCTGCTTACGAAAATGATTAGAGAGTAGCCCTTTCATGCCGCTGCCGAAGCACAATTTGAGGATGAAAATAGGTCCCTCGGGGCAGGTGGCTTCGTCCACATCCGTGCAAGACCAGCTAATTCGTGCGAAGACAGTGTCCGCGAAGTAGTAGAACTAGGGGACTTAGAATTATCCAAAAGATGGTATAATAGATAGTGATGCGAGCTGCCAAGCAGCAGGCTTATGCGTGAGATAGGGTTAAGGGCATAAAAATAAGCTCCTTTAAGGAGCTGTGAAACCATTTATCAGCATATATTGTTTTAAGTAAGCTATTTCTAATAGTTATTTTAATCTTGGGGGATCAATAATAATGGGTAGTGCTTTGAAATTTATTACCAGCATCATGAACTATTTCCACGACACGTTAATCTCGCTGACAAAGTTTATAGGTTTAAAAGTTAACGATAAGCAGCTGCATTTTCTGGTGATAGGAATTATTGGAATTCTGCTGTTTCTCGTTGTACATAAGCTTTTCAAGTATCTTGTCAAGTATAGTCTAACGGCGATTTCTTTCATCTATACCTTTACGGTATTGGTGGTTCTTGTTTTTGCCATCGAGATTGGGCAAAAGGTGACTGGGCGTGGTAATATGGAATTTCAAGATATCGTAGAAGGTTTATGGGGCTTTCTGGTGGCCTTTGGGATTTATTTGGTAATCGTTGTTGGGGTGTATGGGCTAAAGAAGCTGAAAAGGCGCTTATAGTAGTAAGATAATGTATTGATTGTAAAATATATTATTAGCAGAAAGAAAGTTGAATAAGCTAAAAATATATTGCCTTATAGGGTAAGCTAAGGGAAATCCTATTTGGTTAGGTTGTTAGAACAAAAACGGCAATTATGATGATACAGATTGCGCTAGAAGCTGCAATAATTATAAGTTCTTGACGTGTCGGCAAATGGAACGAAGAAGATTTATATTGTTTCCAAGGCATACCACACCACTCCTTACAATTTATGGTATTATAGTATTCTGCAGAAATAATCTTATTCCTTTAAATAGATAGAGGCCGAGACCCTTTTAAAGGGATAATTTACCGTTTAAATACCTATATTTTCGTCAGAAGAGTGCATATATACAGAATTTATATTACTACTGTTACCCTAGTTCGTTCTATTGTTACATTGATGTAACAATGTTCTAATAATTATGGGATAGATAAGCCCGAGGTGGAGGTAATCAGATCCTAAACTATTAAGTAGTTGACAACTCTCATGCTTAAATGCTAAAATATTTAAATGTGGTGACTTCTCACCGCAACCGCTCTAATCAGGTATTAACGGGTTTCTTTTCTGAAATCGACCTGCAACGGCGAGTCTAGGGTAACGGGAGGTGTAACAAAAATGTACGCAGTTATTGAAACAGGTGGTAAGCAGTTCCGTGTTCAAGAAGGCGACGTTATTTACGTTGAAAAATTGGATGCTAATGTTGGAGATGCCGTAACGATTGATCAGGTTCTCCTCGTAGAAAAAGACGGTTCGGTGAGTGTTGGAACCCCAGTTGTAGCAGGTGCTACAGCAGTGCTGAAGGTTGTGGAGCACGGTAAAGGGGAGAAGATTATTGTCTTCAAATACAAATCCAAGAAAAACTATCGACGCAAACAAGGGCATCGTCAACCCTACACGAAAGTTCTCGTCGAGGCACTCCAAGCGTAAGGGCCAAGACGGTGTTCGCCTAGTAGTGTGGGAAGACGACCAAGGGCAGATTCGAGAATTCGAGTTGTCCGGACATGCCGGGTATGCAGAAGAAGGTCGAGATATTGTTTGTGCAGGGGTTTCTGCACTGAGTATTGCGGCTGTCAATGGGCTGGAACGTTTCTTGACGGTTGCTCCTAAAGTCGAGACGAGGGATGGATATATCTCTTGTCAGCTTATAGGAGAGGCTGAGCAGGATTTAGAGAAGGCACAGCTGATTTTGCAGACGATGGTGTTAGGTATTGAACAAATACAAGCTGATTATAGTGAAAAGTATATATTAATTGATCGAAGGAGGTGGACTCCATGCTAAAAATGAACCTGCAATTATTTGCCCATAAAAAAGGGGTAGGTAGTTCGCGAAATGGTCGGGATAGTAATGCTCAACGTCTGGGTTTAAAACGTGGTGACGGACAATTCGTTAAAGCTGGTACGATTATCGTACGTCAACGTGGAACGAAGTTTCATCCCGCTAAAAACTGTGGTCTGGGTAAAGATGACACCTTGTTTGCTTTAATCGATGGTTATGTTAAATTCGAACATAAAGATCGTACTCACAAACAAGTAAGCGTTTATGCCGAGCGCTCGAAAATGCCGGTGGCTGTCGCCCAATAAGCTGTCTCAAACGTTACCCCTGGGAAATCCCCAGGGGTTTTTCGTGTATAGTTTAGAATAAATAGCCTTGGCGATCCAGTATATTGAGAACATTGTGACATTATAGTATCGTTGTATGTACGGTTAGATTAGATCGAGCTCTGCTTTTTTTATTACATATTTTTCTTGGTTGTGGGTTAGAGAACATTAAATGTGAGATAAGAGAGGAAAACGATGACTATGTCTGAGGTAGAACAAGTTCTTTTGTCAGAAATGTTATATTGGTATCGCCTCCAGAGGCATGACTTCCTGAATCACTGGCAAGTGATTATGGGCAATCTACAGCTTAATCGGCCCTCGGAAGCCCTTACCTACATGCAACAGTCTGTTCCCATATCGCCGGAAGAGCAGAAAATAGCGCAAATTCCCGAACCTTCCTTAGGAGCGATTCTTTTAGGTTTTATAATTCGTCTTGAACAGGCTAAAGTTGATACTACCATTGATTTTCCCAGTGAGATGAAAGAAAAAGACTTTTGGAAAGATCATTGGCGGGAAGAATATGCAGGAGGGTTATACGGGGACACTACTGAATGCGTGGCCGAGGTCATTCAGTCTAGCGAGGTAAAAGGCTTGACTGCTGAAATATATCTGTTTGATGAACCGAGAGGGTTAACTTGTCAGTTTATACTATCTGATGAGGAGACCATTCTCTGTGACAAGTTGATTACCTTAAGTTAAAGTAAAGTACATCTGGGATACAACTATTTGGAGTAGGCAATCTATCCTGTAGAAATATCTACTGACTAAGCGGAAATGAAACTGAAAAAGAAACTAACCTATAAAACTAAACTATAAGAAGAAACTATAAGAAGAAACTAAACTATGGGTTTAATTCTAAGCCCAAGGTTTAATGATATACGAATTAAGGAGAATTAGTCTATGTTTTACGATCGTGCGAAAATTTATGTTAAAGGCGGAGATGGCGGTGCTGGTATAGTTGCTTTCCGCCGCGAAAAATATGTCCCGGAAGGCGGTCCCAGCGGCGGAGACGGCGGTCGCGGGGGGAATGTGGTCTTTGTCGGGGATGAAGGCTTAAGAACTCTGGTTGACTTCCGTTATAAACGTCATTATAAGGCGGATCGCGGAGATAACGGGATGGCTAAAAATATGAGTGGTCGGAGCGGTGAGAGTACAGTTTTGCGCATTCCTGTGGGGACTGTGATCTTGGACGACGGAACAGGGGAAGTTATTGCCGATATCACCGAGCATGGACAACGAGTAGTTGTGGCAGCCGGCGGACGAGGAGGCAGAGGTAATGCTCGGTTTATGAGCAATACTAACAAAGCACCGACTCTTTCGGAAAATGGCGAACCCGGGGAAGAACATTGGCTCCGTTTAGAATTGAAATTATTGGCCGACGTGGGGTTGGTCGGTTTCCCCAATGTGGGCAAATCCACGATTATTTCCAAAGTGTCTGCCGCCAAGCCTAAGATTGCGGATTATCATTTTACCACCTTGGTGCCTAACTTAGGGGTTGTGGATGTTGAGGATGGGGAAAGCTTTGTCATGGCTGATATTCCCGGACTTATTGAGGGTGCTCACACGGGGGCGGGCTTAGGTCATGAGTTTTTACGTCATACTGAGCGGACCCGGTTGATCTTGCATGTCTTAGACATATCCGGTTCGGAAGAAAGGGATCCCTTGGAGGATTTGCGTATTATTCAGGATGAGCTGAAACTTTATAGTCCGGCACTGGCTGAGAGGCCCGTGATTGTTGTGGCTAACAAAATAGATATTCCCGGTGCTGAAGAGAATTTGGAACGGTTGAAGGGGGAACTTAAGGAAAGTTACGAGATTTTCCCAGTATCCGCCGCTACCGGAGAAGGTTTACAGAACTTAATTTATCATATTGCTAAGGTTCTGCCGGATATCTCGGCACCGACAATTGTCAGTTTGCCGGATGAACACAGGGTTACGAAGGTTAAATCTGATAAACGATTCGAAATTCGCAAAGAAAACAACCTCTTTATTGTTGAAGGTGACGAAATTGAAAAACATGTTAAGATGACTTTCTTTGATCAAGAGGATAGTGTTTATCGCTTCCAAAATATCTTAAAGGCTATGGGGATTGATGCCGCCTTGGTGGCGGCAGGGATTAATGAAGGAGATAAGGTGGAGATCGCCGGGGTCTCCTTTGACTGGGTATAGATAGGGTCGCTCGGGGCAGGGCGGCTTCGTCCACATCCGATCACCCAGCATTCCGAGGCTCGACCACTCGCTTTCGCGGGAGCTTCGCCAAACCTTTGGGTAATACCTGATGTGAACCTGTGGCTCCGCTTCCCACGAAAGCTTTGTGGGCTTTACCGCCTCTCCATGCAATGGGTTCACTACTGTGGATCGAAGCCGCCCTGTCTTTCGGGTCTATTATTTAAGAATAATTTGAGGTATTTTTTTTAAGGTAATACGGAGCTAAATCTTTTCGCGGGTTTGGGGGGGACAAGGTGACGAAACGTCTTTGGTGGATAATAGGAACAATGCTTTTAGTTCTTGCGTTAGCCTTAGGTGGATGGTGGTTTTGGGGGAAGTCTCAGGGCCCGCTGAAGGTTAGAGTCGGGGTGGTTACTCCGATCTCCATGCAGGAAGACGTCTTTGCGACGGGGAGTGTGGTTCCGGTGTCAAGCCAAGAGGTGCGTGTATTGGCTCCCGGGCGAGTTGCCAAAGTTGCGGTGAAGGTGGGGGAGACTGTTCAGGCTGGTCAGACTCTCGTAGCCTTAGACACTACCCTGGCGGATGCTCAGGTAGCTCAGGCCCAGGTGAATGTAGAGGCGGCTCAAACTGTTGTTAATTCTGCTCAGGCTAATTTAGAGGAGTTAAAGAAGGCACAAACCAGTGGGAGTTCGGCTGCTCTCTCGGGCAGTGATTCTGAGAACGGTTCTGGCCAGGCAGGTGGTTTAAGCTCTCTACTGCCCCAATTCGGAGGTCAACAAAGCAGCAGCTCTCAGCAGAATATTGTGAGTCCTGCTATTATCAGGCAGGCGGAGGGAGCCTTAGCCCAGAGTAAGGCGGCGTTAAAGCAGGCTGAAGAAATGTTGAAGGTTGCTCGGGTGCAGCAGGGTCAGCTGATTTTTAAAGCAAGTATGGTCGGCACGGTTATCGAGGTGAATGCTCAAGAGGGCAATATCTCTTCTGTACAGCTTCCCTTAGTTGTAGTGGCTGATCTGAAACAGCTGAATGTCGAAGCTCAATTGAACGAAGTTGATGCTGGGAAGGTTCAGGTTGGCGGGAAAGTGAAGATCTCCAGTAAAATGTTGAAGGATTCCTCTGTTCAAGGAACAATTGGGGAGATTGCCCCCACCGCCGTCTCTGCCTTAAGTGTTCAGGGCAACTCATCTCCTACTGTGGGCGTAAAAATTCGCTTGGAAAATGCGCCGGTTGAACTGAAGCCCGGCTTTACTGTTAGTATTGAAATTGTGGTGGCAACTAAGGAAGGGGTTTTGGCCGTTCCTCAAGAAGCCCTTTTTCAAGAAGGAAACAAGAATTATGTTTACCGAATTCAAGCCGGACGCCTGGAAAAAGCCGAAGTTAAAATAGGGATAGGGAATGACACTCACCAGGAGGTTACCTCCGGCTTAAAGGATGGAGACCAGGTGGTCTTAAATCCCTCCAATGATTTGGCGGAAGGAATCCAGGTTAGCCCTGAAGTGGGAAGTGGAGGGGTATGAGTCTTTTAGAAGGACTGCGGGGAGCTCTGTTTAGTCTGCGAACCAATAAGCTGAGATCGGGACTTACCATGCTGGGGATTATTATTGGGATTGCCGCTGTGATTGCTGTTGTTACCATAGGTATGGGAGGCAAAGCCGCCATCATGCAGGAAATGGAGAAAAGCGGAGTTAACCTCTTTGTGCTGTACGGTAAATCCGTGGGTAACAGCGGACAGAATGCGGGGAGCACCTTAACTCTCCAGGATGGAGAAAGCTTGAGACGGGCTCTGCCCCAAGTTAAAGTATTGCTGCCGGCAAGTATTGAATATGCGGCTTTAGAAGTGAATCAAAAGCGTTCTTCCGCTATGGTCGTGGGGACGACTCCCGAGTTTGCGGATTTGCGCAACCGGGACATTGCCCGAGGACGTTTTTTCTCCGCAGAAGAGTTTTCTGCTGACCGGCGGGTTGCGGTGATTGATCAGACCTTAGCTGAGAATTTGTTTGGTGCAGGAAATCCTTTAGGGCAACAGGTTATTGTTCATAATGTTCCTTGTCGAGTGATTGGAGTTCTGGCTAAGGATACCTCTTCCTTTGCCCAGTTTAATGTCGGCCCGCAGAATGCCTATGCCTATATCCCTTGGGGGACTTGGTCGGAGGTCTTCGAGTCTCAGCGAGTTGACCAACTGGAAGGTTCTACTTACCGGGAAGCGGATTTGACCAGTACCATTGAAAGTGCTAAGCGTATCTTAAATGTACGCCATGGAACGACCAATCAGTACGAGGCCTTTAATATGCAGCAGCTGGTTCAGTCAGCCAATACAATTATGCGGATTTTAACGAGTTTTATCGGTTTAGTTGCCGGTATATCCCTCTTGGTCGGAGGAATTGGGATTATGAACATTATGTTGGTTTCTGTGACTGAGCGTACCCGAGAAATCGGATTGCGCAAAGCCGTAGGAGCCAAAGAAAAAGATATTTTACTGCAATTTTTGTTAGAAGCCATTGTTTTATCTCTAATCGGGGGAATCATGGGTATTGCCTTGGGGGTTGGGAGTGCCTTGATCGCTTCCTACCTTTTAAACTGGCCGCCGCTGCTGTCCGGCTGGGCGATTATCTTTGCAGTGTCTTTCTCCATTGGAGTAGGATTGTTTTTTGGATTTTATCCGGCCTTCAAAGCAGCTAAACTAGAGCCGATGGCGGCCTTAAGATATGAGTAACAAATAGGGGGAAGATTTTTAAATGTTAAAAGGAAAGCAAAAACGTTTTTTAAGAGCTATGGGCAATGAAATGGTGCCTATTCTTCAGGTAGGAAAGAGCGGAATTACGGAAGCGGTTGTTACCCAAACTAATGAGACTATTGAGTCTCGCGAGTTAATCAAGGGACGAGTGTTGCAAAATTGCCTGGAGGAGCCCAAATCTGTTGCTGCAGTACTTGCCGAACAGACCGGCTCGGAATTGGTGCAAGTCATTGGGCGCAATTTCTTGTTATATAGACCTTCCAAGGATAAGCCGATGATTGAGTTGCCTAAGTAAGGCAGACTTGGCTGACGCTGAGGCTTTAGGTAAGGGTAATCGTATTCGCAATCGTCTCGTTCTTATGGCTTGGAATGTATGAATTAAGGTGTATTTATAGGATTGGTTAAAATTGGGGGCTGCCTTAAGGGCAGCCTTTTTAAATTTATCCAATATGCTGAAAGTAAGACATGGTCATTATTAATAACTAGCTAATGATTGAATATTACGTTCTTCCAGAGAACCGCACCGCTGTTCCGGATGTTACTGAGACTTAGCTCGAAAAAGCATATTTTGCTGAGTGGCTAGATAAGAGCAGTGTATTACAAAAAAATTTTATTAAAAATTTACAAATCATGTAACCTTTTACTGCCTTCAAATGCTCTATATAGTAACCGGATAGTATTTAGCAAAGGGGTGACGGATGGGAATAATATTCTTAGAAATCCGGTTGTTGGTTAGTGTTCAATAATTTAAGGAGGTAGGAGTAATGATCAAACAAAGGAAAGTCATATTATCACTAACATTTATTTTCACTATGTTCTTTTCAACGGTGGCATTAGCTGGACCATTTACAAATCCCGCTACTACGAATTCAAATTATGACAGATGGGACGCCAAAGTCTATGCTGAAAGACATGCAGAATCACCAAATGACGATGAGTATGCAGATTTTATGTCAAGTGGCGGCGATTGTACTAACTTTGTTTCACAAGTACTTTGGGCCGGCGGAATGAGTATGAATGGAACCTCTACCCCTGGATATGGTTACTGGTATTACTATGGTAGTGTTCCCCCTTCACGGTCATATTCTTGGACTGGTGTAACACAGTTTATGCAGTATTGGGCAAATTACAATGGCAGCGGTAAAAATAAAGCATATAGTTTTAAAATCTATACGCTAACTGATGCGATGGATCCTGATACTTACCATGCTATTTTTAAAGATTTATACGAAGGTGATATAATTCAATATACAGGTGCAATTACTCATTCCCAAGTAGTTCATGACTATGATTCAACTGATTTATATGTAGCGCAGCACGGTACTGAAGAAGCTAGATATTATAGTGGTCAAAAGCTTTCTCAGTATTTAGATTGGGTTTTAGATGGATATGGTTCAAATGTAACTGTTTACACCGAGAGGATGAAACTGGCGTCTACCTAATATGATTGTTTTAAAAATTATATGTATAATTGGAGGCGGCGATGATAATGAAAAGAACTGGTGTTTTTTTACTTAGTTCACTTGTTGCGGTTTTATGCTTAAGTAGCAGTGTTTTTGTGTATGCCGGAAATTATCCGGTTGCAGAGAGAAAAGCGTTAGTAAAGCAATTAGAAGCGGATTTTGATGCTGAGCATGAGAAACTTTTGAAAAGCGACCTTCCCTTAACGGAAAAAGAAATCTTGGAAAGTGCTTCAGCAGGAGATAAACTCAAGGAAAAAGGTATAGCAGCGCAAAAGCTTAAGAAAGAAATTGAAGCTGTAGAAGGTTCTACAGTGCGAAGTAAAGAAGAGATTCTCAAAGATGTTGAGCTCGGGATAATTGTGATTGGAGAAAGTGTGGAGGTTTTGGCCAAACGAGATTCAAATAGAAGTAAAGTTAACTCTGAGAAGCTTATACAACTAAAACAACTTAAAGAAGATTTAATGAGTGGTACGATCAGTCCACAAGACGCTGACAAAAAAATTGTCGATATCAAAGCAAAATAGCCTAATGGTTGGTGTGCTCCCCATTAGATCTTAGGATGTATGGATTTTTTCTGGGAAAAGATATTTAATGAATTTAATAAGGATAACTTGGCAAGGCAAAAAAACCACGCCAGCATCTCCTCTAATCAGGGGGAGTTTGCTGGCGTTTTTCATTTAAAGGTTAGTAATGTCGATTACCCGAGCCAAAGACAGCTAAAAGGGCTCCGCCTCAGAGCCATACAGAAGAAGACCCCATGTCTACCTAGAAGGTTTTTTAAGCGTAGCCACCATGCTGTCCGTTAAAACTTTCTTGCTATAAAAGAGGGGATAATTGTATATCCATCGAATAAAATTAAGACATGCAGCGGTATATCCGACGAAATAAAGCAAAGAACCGTCTCTTGGCGTTTTTCTGGAGAGGAGTTTTTAGATGGCGAGATGTGAGGTTGTTTGTCCGACAACAGTTGCCGAGAGTCTTGAGAAGATTTCCGGAATTAATGAGAACGTTGTTTTTTTAAACGGCGGCACTGATCTGGTGATTAAGCTGCAGACCGGTCAGCTTAAACCTGCTCATATTATGGATCTTTCTTTAATATCAGAGCTCAATTTCATTAAGGAAGTTGGGGGCAGGATTAAGATTGGCAGTGGAACGACCTTTGCTCAAATCAGTGAGAGTGATCTGATTAGGAGTAGGGCGAGATGTCTAAGTCAGGCCGCCTCTCAGGTGGGGTCTGCTCAAATTCGCAATCGGGCTACTATTGGGGGGAATATTGCTAATGCCGCAGCGGCGGCGGATAGTTTGCCGGCCTTACTGGCTTTGGAGGCTTGGATTAGTATAGCCGGGCCCAAGGGTTCGCGGAGAATTCCTTTTGCTCAGTTGCAGTCAGGAGGGGTTCAGGGCCTTCAAGAGAAGGAGCTGATTCTGGAGATTGATTTTCCGATAGTTCAAACCCCAGGCCGGACTAGAGTTAAGAGTGCCTTTGGGAAAATCGGCAGTCGAACTGCTGTGTCCGTAGCCCGTTTAAATATGGCCGCTCTGCTGGAATATGATGTTGAGGAGCAAAGAATTCTCAATTCACGATGGGGTGTGGGGGCTTTAGGGCCAACCCCCTTTCGGTTAGAAGAGTTGGAGAAAGAGTTGCAAGGCCGAAGGGTGGATGGGCTGAATGCGGAAGAGATTGCTGACTACTTAACAGGTGTAGTGGATCAGGCCATTCCCGACCGGGCTTCGCAGGAATATAAACGCCAGGCCATTAGGGGCTTAGTTTACGACCTTCTTGCGGATTTATCCGATGACTACCAGTCGTAAGACTCCCATCTTCTACAAGTACGAAAGCATCCAGTGACGAAACCCGGGTGAGGGTTTCGCCCAAGCCGCCTGCACCAAAGAAAAGCATAACGGCGCAGGTTGCTTTCGCCGAACCGCAAACTACACAGAACAACTTTAGCGGTGAGGATGAGATAACGGCTGCTACATCCCTGGATCACTTGATCATCCTGGGGCGAGAAGACTCCCACCTCTTAGGCCTCCCAACAGCTCATGAATACTGAATAATGGCTTAATGAAAAGAGGATATTGTCGTTGGTTGGAGAATTAACGACAATAAGGGTGATAATAACTAGGAGGTAAGTAATGCCTGGTGTTGTTATGGATGAAGTTTTTAGGCAGCTTTTTAATTCAATTGACGAAGGGGTTATTGTTACCGACCCTGATGGACAGATAATCTTTTACAATTCTGAAATGGCAAAGTTAGAAGAGTTGTTGTCCGAGCAAGTTGTCGGAAGGTATTTGAATGAAGTCTATGATGCTGTTACTGTGGAAAGCAGTGAACACCTAAGTGTGGTTTTGACTAAGGAGCCGGTTCTTGAGAAGCATAAAACCTATTTTACGAATAAGGGGAAAGAGGTCACTATTGTGGCCAGTACCTTTCCTGTGCTGGAAGATGATCAGGTTATAGCGGTCTATTCCGTGTGTAAGGATATCAGTAAGTTTAAAGAACTCTTAACTAAGACTATGCAATTGCATGACCAGATTGGATTTGAAGGTCAAGAACCCCGGGGTAATAATGGAACTCGCTATACCTTTGATTCCATTGTTTACGCCAGTTCTGTGATGAAGGATCTAATTGCCTCGGCTAAAAAGGCTGCCTTGGCTGATGGATTTATTTTAGTGTTTGGTGAGACGGGAACCGGCAAAGAGCTATTGGTTCAAGCCATACACAATTACAGTCCTCGCAAGCACGAGCCTTTTGTAGCAATTAATTGTGCGGCAATTCCGGAAACCCTTTTAGAGAGTATTCTTTTTGGCACAACCAAAGGGGCTTTTACCGGTGCAGTAGAATCAAAAGGATTGTTTCAGCAAGCTGGAAATGGCACTTTGTTTCTGGATGAACTGAATTGTATGAGTATTAATTTACAAGCTAAGATTCTTCGGGTTGTCCAGGAAAGAATGGTCAGACGAGTCGGTGGGACTATGGAAATTCCGGTCCGCTGTCGGGTGATTAGTTCTACGAATGTGGATCCCTGGGAATCAGTGAACAATGGCAGTTTGCGTAAAGATCTTTTCTATCGTTTAGCCGTGATGACCCTCTTTATCCCGCCCTTAAAAGATAGAAAAGAAGACGTAGAGGCCCTGATTCATTCCTTTCTCAATCGTTATCAAAAGATCTACGGCTTTGGTGAAGTTCAGATTGATGCCGTCTTAAAGGATATTTTTCTTCGTTACCAGTGGCCCGGGAACGTTCGGGAATTAGAACATATTATTGAAAGCGCCATGAATATGTTAGATGGCCGAAAGGTTATTACCGTCGATCACTTGCCCCACTATCTGAGAGCAAAATTTGTTAGTCAGGATGGAACCTTCCCTGAATATTACAAAAAAGGATCTAATACTTTGGCCCATGTACTGAGGGAAGTAGAAAAGCAAGTGATTCGAGAAGCCTTGAAAAGCCATGACGGAAATATTACCAGGGCTGCGGAGTCTATAGGAATTGCCCGTCAAAATCTTCAATACCGGATTAGAAAACTTAATGCGCAAAATATTTAGGCGGGCAAGGAATGTTGGCACTTGCCTTTAGAGGGCTCTCAGTGGTAATGGGACGGATGTTTCGCAAATAATTTATGCGCTAGGCATTGATTCCAAGTGTGACGTGGCCTTTGGTTACGTCACGGATACTACATAGACTATTACTTTAAAGCAGAGTGAACTGGTTCAAACTAAAGCTGAGTATCGAAACTTCAGAATGGATAAAGAAGGCCCGCACGCAGTAGAATTTTGAAGTCTCCCAGGTGAAAAAAGGAAAGTATACATTTAATTATCAGAAATCAGGAACGATTCTTGCATTAGAGATTAGTTAGATTACATACCGAATTCAAATTTCTTAGTACATAACTTTTTGGAGCTGTTTTTTAGGACGATACTTAAAGATTATTTTAGTCTAGAGATTCCTAAAGGATCTTAGTGAATGTCTTAATTTCTCCTGTATTTTAATGAAAGAAAGTGAGGTGATGGTGAATGACCTTAACGGATTTTGTGAATTTTCTGGTGAAGAATTCTAAGACAATTATGGAATACTCCGAAAATCATTTTACCTTGGTGTTGCTAGCTGTGGGGATTTCTTTGCTGATTTGGGTGCCTGTCGGTCTCTTGTTAACCAAAAGTGATAAGTGGGCAGCGCGAGTTTTAGCGTTAGCTAATACGATATTTTGTATTCCCAGTTTATCGATGTTTGCGATTTTGGTCACAATCCCAATGTTTGGCCTGGGCCGAAAGTCTGCGTTACTGGCCTTAGTTCTCTATGCTATGATGCCGCTGATTCGCAGTGTCTATGATGGGGTGAAAAATGTTGATCGCAATGTGATTGAAGCAGCTAGAGGAATGGGAATGAGTACCAAGCGAATTCTCGTAGAAATTCTTGTACCTTTAGGTATGCCGATTATCTTTGCCGGTTTCCGGATAACTGTGGTCATGACTACCGGTATTGCTGCAATTGCCACCTATATTGGGGAGCGGAATTTAGGGCGATTCATCCAGGAAGGCCTTGTTCGTTCAAATACACCGATGATGGTCACCGGTGCCCTGATTATTTCAATAATTGCCATTGGTTTAGATACTATTCTTGGAATGATTGAGAAAAGGATTGTTCCCAAAGGATTACGAGTGAGTCGCTAACCCTCATCAGGATGGTAGGTCTAATTCAGGACGGGGTAGAGTTTTACAGAGGAGGATTCTGATGATTGAATTAGAGCAGATTACGAAGCAGTACCCAGGTCAAGCAATGCCAGCAGTGGATAAACTATATTTGTCAATTCCGAAAGGAGAAATTTGTGTTTTAGTTGGCCCCTCCGGCTGTGGCAAGAGTACGATTTTGCGCATGATTAACCGGATGATTGAGCCGACTTCCGGGGTTGTGAAAATCAATGGACAGGATGTTACCAGTACGAATCCGGATCAACTGCGGATGGGTATTGGCTATGTTATTCAACAAATAGGGCTTTTGCCTCACCGGACAATCGCTGAAAATATCGCTATTGTACCGCGGCTCTATAAATGGCCGAAGGAGAAAATCAAGCAACGGGTTGATGAACTGATTGTAATGATGGGGCTTGACTTGGAAAAGACCAGGGGCAAGTATCCGTCTCAACTTAGTGGCGGGCAAATGCAGAGAGTAGGGGTTGCCAGGGCGATGGCTGTCGATCCGCCCATTATGCTTATGGACGAACCTTTCGGAGCAGTTGATCCCATTGCCCGAACCCATTTGCAGGATGAGTTGCTGCGACTCCAGAAAGAGATTAAGAAGACGATTGTTTTTGTGACTCATGACATTAATGAAGCCATCAAAATGGGGGATAGGATCGCTATTTTCAATGCGGGGCAATTAGTACAGTTTGGAACTCCGGAAGAGATCTTGACTAATCCCATTAATGAGTTTGTTGAGGACTTCATTGGGCGGGATCGGGTTGTCAAAAAGTTGAATTTATATCTGGCTGAGGATGCAATGCAGCCCATAAAATGTTTGCTTAGGGAAGATGAATTGCAGAATGTTGCTCAGAAGATGAAGGATGCGGGGGCGGAGGTGGCTTTCCTCGTCAATGAGACGGGCAAAGCTAGTGGTCAAATCTCGGCGGGTGATGTCGCAGAGTTTGGGATGGATATTGAAGGATTGCGGAAACGAGCCCGGCGCAGGTCAAACGCCTTTGTTCAAACCACCACTCCCTTCCCGGATGCACTTTCCCTGCTGCTGGAATATGATGCTGATTATCTGGGAGTTCTAAAGGGTGAGGAACTTTGTGGAGTGCTCTCTTTCCAAGGAATTAGGAAGCATGTGTACAGGAAAGAGGGTGAGTAAATGCGTTGGGAGAATTTCAGGTTTGCTCTCTTTGAGAAGGCTCCCGAGGCTCTGTTAGAGCATTCCATGATTGTTGTTATCACTATAACCATTGCAATCCTGATTTCCGTACCCCTCGGAGTCTTTCTTAGTCGTCCGAAATATAAGAAGTTTGGACTTGTTACCCTTAATATACTTAACCTATTACAAGCCGTTCCCGGGATTGCGGTTATTGCCTTGGCTCTGCCGATCCTGGGTTTGGGCATGAAGCCTGCTATTGTGGCCCTTTTATTTCAGAGTCTTTTGCCCATCGTCAGGAATACCATTGCCGGTTTATTAGGGGTTAGCTCAGATGTGAAGGAAGCCGCCAGCGGGATGGGAATGTCTCAGCGAAGAATTCTGTGGGAAGTAGAGCTGCCACTGGCTATCCCGATTATTTTAAGTGGGATCCGGACGGCGACTGTTTATGTGGTTAGTATAGGTACCTTAGCTTCTCTGATTGGTGCGGGAGGTCTGGGTAATCTTATTATGGGCGGCCTTTCTCTCTTCCGACCGGAATACTTACTGGTTGGAGCGGGGCTGGGGGCTTTGATGGCTATCTTTTTGGATAGGATGATTAATTACTTGGAGTATCGGATCACACCTCCCGGGATGAGGGTTGAGTAGGCAATTCCTCTCCGTCTCCGAGCCAGAAATTTTTTTGGACTAGTTTGACGGGTGTTGGATATGATGTTGGAGCTTTTGGGGGTTGTTTAGCATCTTCATGCAATGGCGCTTGAGGGAATTAAGGACGGTTCCCTAAAAGGGCATAAAAAGGAGGGGGTACGACAAAAAAACCTATGGTAATATTGTGAAAAGATGTATAATTAGAACAATCTATTAAAGGAAGGGGTATGTACATGAAGAAACGATCTTTATTTCTCGTTGCAGCTTTGTCCCTTACATTAGCTTTAGGAGGGGTATTCGGCTGTGGTGCAAAGGCACCTGCCACAGGATCTACTCCGGAAAACACAAAAAAAGAGGGGCCGACCATTAAGATTTCGTCTAAGACTTTTACTGAAGCAGCACTTTTGGGGACTATGAGTCTTCAGTATCTGGAAGGATTGGGCTACCCGGTTGAAAACAAAATGGGCTTAGGTGAATTGGCTGTAATCAGACCTGCTTTAACCTCAGGCCAAATCGACCTTTACTGGGAATACACCGGTACCGGTGTTATGAATTTAATGGAACATGAGCCTGTGTTTGATGCTGCTGAAAGCTATAAATTGATTAAGGAATGGGATGCTAAGAACGGCATTGCTTGGCTGGAATATGCACCCCTCAATGATACTTATGGAATCGTAGTCCGTCCGGAGATTGCCGAAAAATATAAGCTTAAAACTGTTTCTGACTATGTCACCCAAGTGAAAAAGGGCGAAAGCTTGAAATTTGTTGGTTTCCCGGAGTGGGAAGGAAGAGCGGATGGTCTGCCTTCTTTTGAGAAAGTTTATGATTTCAAAATGCCTAAAGGGGATTTCGTTAACGTTGCTATGGGCTTGAACTATGATACTCTTAAAGCTCAAAAAGGTGATTTAGCTCTGGCCTTTACCACCGAGCCTAGAATTATTACAGATAAGCTTGTAATGTTGGAAGATGATAAAAGTGCCTTCCCTGTTTACAATGCTGCCCCTGTTGTACGTCAAGCCATTGTTGATAAGTACCCAACTTTGGCTGCCGATCTCAAGAAATTAAGCGCTTTGCTGGACACTAAGACAATTACTGAATTGAACATGCAAGCCGATGTTGAGAAGAAGTCTATTGAAGAAGTATCTTCCACGTTCTTAAAGAGTAAAGGGTTGTTGAAGTAAAGTGGTTTGAAGCGAAGTTAAGGTAAGTTCAGTCTGGGGAGAGAAAGTGTCTTAGCCCGTTCGCACATCCTACGGCGCGAAAGTTTTCGTCTATGGATCTGCGCCTTCGGCGATAGTGTCCACCGGACACTATCGCCAATGGAGACTTACGTGATTCATCGCTATTCGCTTGCCGCTAAGGCTAAAACTCAAAACCTCTGGGCCTTCTGCAAGTAAACCATTGAGTTTCTTCACGCCTTATCGACTGCGCTCATTGACGCGATTCCACTAAAGTGCTCACTATGCTAGGTCACTTCCTCTGGTTTTAAGTTGGTAAGTGAATAAGAGTACGAGTGAGAGTACCTTAATTCGGTGCTGCACCGAGAGGCTGGGTAGAGATTAATTAAATGGCCACTTTATGCCCAAGTGTATTTCAGGGGTGTAAAGTGGCTTTATAAAGCTATTTTGACAACGTGAAGGGCGGATTTTTTAGATGTCTGAGATTGATAAGTTTGTTAGACTCTTTGCTGTGCCGGAATTTGTAGTTCCCCATTTGTCTCTTTTTCTCTCTGAACGGGAGATGATTCTGGTGGCTCGGCTGAATGGTGAAAAGTGTTCTGTCTCGAAAATTGTTTTAAGGATGAACAGTAATTTTGAAGATGTACAGGACTTATTAGACGCCTGTTATAATAAACACCTTGTTCATAGGGAAGAGGTGGATGGAGATTACATTTATTGTGGGGCGGATTTCTATGAACTCTTGGATTATATCTGTAAGTTTGATGAAAACTATCATTTAATCGATAAAGATCTGAGACGAACTTTAGACAAATGGTGTTATCGAGTTTATCGTGAGCGGATGGATGCTTATCTGGGTTCCCTTCTTGAGGGGGAAGCTGTGGATAGGGCCCCAGAGACCTTCCTGATGATTGAAGACTTGGATAAAGTTTTGGAATCTGTAAAGGATATTCGTTTAGTTCCCTGTAATTGCCGCAAGTTAGCAAGTCACTGTATTAAGCCTACGGAAACTTGTTTGAGCTTTGACGATTCCATAACCGACCGAACCTTTGGTCGTTCCCTTTCCAAAGAAGAGGCCGGAGAGTTGGTGCGGGCAGCTCATAAAAAGGGGTTAATGCATCAAGTAAACAGTGACTGGCGAACCAAGGGGCCGACTTATATCTGCAATTGTTGTTCCTGCTGTTGTTATCCCTTGCGTTTGGCTCAGGAAAAAGGAACGAAGGGTGTTTTTCCCATCAGTCAATTCATGGTTCAGCGTGATGAGGCTAAGTGTTCGCATTGTGGGGCTTGTGCTAAGCGCTGCAATTTTAGGGCTTTCTATATAGGAGAGGCAGGAACAGTGGTGAAGGGAAAAAGTCGGAGAAAGGTTGAGCTTGATCTGAACAATTGTTGGGGATGCGGGATTTGTAAAGAGGCCTGCCCTACTAAGGCTATTTCCATGACCCAGATAATTGCGATCGGTTAATCTGATCAACCACTTAAGGAGGAGTTGAAATGAATCGCAAAATTCTTTTGATTTCATTTCTATTTCTGATTCTATTTACAAGTATATTGGGTTATGGTGTATATTGGTTGTTTTATGACATGGATCGTCTTCCCAAAGGGACTCTGATTGCGGAAGAAACCTCTCCGGATAAAACCTATACCGTTAAGGCCTACACTTCTGATGCCGGGGCCACTACTTCATATTCTGTAATTGCAGAGTTATCCTTTAATAAAGTGAGTAAGAAATCTAAAATTATCTACTTACAATATAAACATTCATGAACCTTCCGTTCACAGGGAGGCATGAAAATTTTCGGACATCTTTTCATGGCAAGAATTAACTGAGATAATCTTAATAAGG
>NZ_FNCP01000028.1 GCF_900100785.1 Desulfosporosinus hippei DSM 8344
TGTAACTCCAGTAGCACCGGTTGCGCCAACATCGCCTGTAACTCCAGTAGCACCGGTTGCGCCAACATCGCCTGTGGCTCCGGTTGCACCTGTTGATCCAACATCCCCAGTAGCTCCAGTTGTACCTGTTGATCCAACCTCGCCAGTGGCCCCAGTTGCACCAGTCGCCCCCACATCACCAGTAGCTCCAGTTGCACCGGTTGATCCAACATCGCCAGTAGCTCCAGTTGATCCGGTTGATCCAACATCGCCGGTAGCCCCTGTTGATCCAGTTGCGCCAACATCACCAGTAGCTCCAGTTGCACCGGTTGATCCAACATCGCCAGTAGCTCCAGTTGATCCGGTTGATCCAACATCGCCAGTAGCTCCAGTTGATCCGGTTGATCCAACATCGCCAGTAGCTCCAGTTGCACCTGTCGACCCGACATCACCTGTTGCTCCAGTTGATCCGGTTGATCCGACATCACCCGTGGCTCCGGTAGCACCCGTTGCGCCAACATCACCAGTGGCCCCAGTTGTACCTGTTGATCCAACATCCCCTGTGACTCCAGTTGCACCGGTTGCGCCAACCTCACCAGTAGCTCCAGTTGCACCGGTTGCGCCAACCTCACCAGTAACTCCGGTTGCACCGGTTTCGCCAACCTCACCAGTAGCCCCAGTTGCACCTGTTGATCCAACCTCACCAGTAACTCCGGTTGCACCTGTCGACCCGACATCACCTGTTGCTCCGGTTGATCCGGTTGATCCAACATCGCCAGTAGCTCCAGTTGATCCGGTTGATCCAACATCGCCAGTAGCTCCAGTTGATCCGGTTGATCCAACATCGCCAGTAGCTCCAGTTGTACCTGTTGATCCAACCTCGCCAGTGGCTCCAGTTGCACCTGTTGATCCAACATCACCTGTAGCTCCAGTTGCACCCGTTGCGCCAACATCACCAGTGGCTCCAGTTGTACCAGTCGCCCCCACATCGCCAGTAGCTCCAGTTGCACCGGTTGCGCCCACATCGCCAGTAGCTCCAGTTGATCCGGTTGATCCAACATCGCCTGTAACTCCAGTAGCACCGGTTGCGCCAACATCGCCTGTAACTCCAGTAGCACCGGTTGCGCCAACATCGCCTGTGGCTCCGGTTGCACCTGTTGCGCCCACATCGCCAGTAGCCCCCGTTGTTCCTGTTGCCCCAACATCGCCGGTAGCCCCTGTTGATCCAGTTGCGCCAACATCACCAGTAGCTCCAGTTGCACCGGTTGATCCAACATCGCCAGTAGCTCCAGTTGATCCGGTTGATCCAACATCGCCAGTGGCTCCAGTTGCACCTGTCGACCCAACATCACCAGTAGCTCCAGTTGCACCTGTTGATCCAATATCGCCAGTGGCCCCAGTTGCACCTGTCGACCCAACATCGCCTGTAACTCCCGTTGCACCGGTTGCGCCAACCTCACCAGTAGCTCCCGTTGCACCGGTTGCGCCCACATCGCCAGTAGCTCCAGTTGCACCTGTTGATCCAACATCGCCTGTAGCTCCAGTTGCACCTGTTGATCCAACATCGCCTGTAACTCCAGTAGCACCGGTTGCGCCAACATCGCCTGTAACTCCAGTAGCACCGGTTGCGCCAACATCGCCTGTGGCTCCGGTTGCACCTGTTGCGCCAACATCGCCAGTAGCCCCCGTTGTTCCTGTTGCGCCAACATCCCCTGTGGCTCCGGTTGCACCTGTTGATCCAACATCGCCTGTTGCTCCCGTTGTTCCTGTTGCCCCAACATCACCAGTGGCTCCCGTTGCACCCGTTGATCCAACATCACCAGTAGCTCCAGTTGCACCCGTTGCGCCAACATCCCCTGTGGCTCCGGTTGCACCTGTTGATCCAACATCGCCTGTTGCTCCCGTTGTTCCTGTTGCCCCAACATCACCAGTGGCTCCCGTTGCACCCGTTGATCCAACATCCCCAGTAGCTCCAGTTGCACCTGTTGATCCAACATCCCCTGTGGCTCCCGTTGTTCCAGTAGCGCCAACCTCGCCAGTAGCTCCAGTTGCACCTGTCGACCCGACATCCCCAGTAGCTCCAGTTGTTCCTGTTGATCCAACATCGCCGGTGGCCCCAGTTGAACCGGTTGCGCCAACCTCACCAGTAGCCCCAGTTGCACCTGTTGATCCAACATCGCCCGTTGCTCCAGTCGCCCCCGTCGCCCCTGATATATCTTCAGAGCCAATTTGATTTAACTCTGATGGCAACACACGATGTGGTGCCACCAGGTTTCCATCAACATCTTTACCCCATGCCGATATTTCTACTGCGTCTGAACTTGTTATAAATTGAAACTCAAATGAATTTAAATTTGCAAAATAGTTTCTATCGGTTACTTCCCCAGCTCCTAATACGAAATCTTCCTGTACATACAATGTCTTTGTTATCCCTGTCACGTAATACCCCAATATTAAAATTTCTGCTGATGTACTATCATCATTAGAAACTTTTACTGTAAATGTCACAGTTGGTCGTATACCACCAACGGGGGTATTTTCAATCAATCCGGTACTTAATTCGACCATTGAAAATTCTCCTTATATTCAGTCGCACATATTGTTTTGTTTCATATATTCTATTAAACTTGTTCAAATTTTGTTAAGTTGAAGCTGCGTAAAGTTTCGCCTTTAAGACTTGCTTGGTGTCATTCTGCACAAAAATCAACCCTCACCGTCAAAACGATAAGGGTTGATTTCAAATCTTCAAAGACTCATGTTGCATTATTAAAATTTACTTGTAACCTTCACAAAGACAAATGTATTCTTATCTGATAACTCATCCTTATACTCGAAACCAAGTCTATGAAACTTTTTGATTTCAGACAAATCATCAACGGTGTTTTCTGCCATGAAACGCACCATTTCACCGCGAGCCATTTTCACATAAACTCCTTTTTCGATAACTTTACTGCCGATCAGCTCGCCAAATTTACAGGTAACATAATTGACGTCGGCAGTTAGGTATTTCGCAACAGTTTTACTGTATTCAGCCGAAGCAAGATTCAAAATCGTTGTATCATTCTGGGTTAAGTCCAGGTAGATATCGTCTTGCCAAAAGTCATATAGATTATGACAGATGGCCGTTTTCAGCTTTGCCTGCATTTCCAAGCGGTAGGGTACAACTCCATCAAAAGGTTTCAATATCCCATAAAATCCAGATATAATCCGCAGACGATCTTCAATGTAGTCATAATAGTCGTCCTCAAATACCTGCGGTGCCATGTACTTATACTGAATGCCATCGTAGGCTAAAATGGCTGGGTTTGTGTACCCCCACAAATCCATTCTTTGATAGCGTTCATAGTTCAGCCTGGCAATCTCATCGTTGCAACAAAGCAGTTTTTTCAGTTCGTCATAGGTAAGGCTTTGGAGATATTCTTTTAACTTTTGAGTTTTATCCAGATAGACAGGGGCTTGGCGAGGCGGAAGGAAATCCCCGTCCATATTCATTTTCTTCGCTGGAGAGATTATGATTTTCAATATAGTTCATCCTTTATTATTGACCTTGGGTTATCTGGTTTGTTTTTTAAGATTTATAGACATCCATCTCGGCGTCCTCTCTGCTGCTTTATTTACAGAATATTTAGATATAATTCCAACCTTTCAGCTTATCACAATCCATTTTAGCATCATTCCTAACTAGGCTAAAGTGAAAGGAATGCAAAAACAATCCTTATGTACACCACTGATCAAATACCCGTGAAGCACAAAGAATAGGCTTTCTTCCTTTGTGCTTTCTAGGTCATAATTAGTGAGGAATTAGTGACTTAAGTTCAGAAGGTAAAACACGATGTGCAGCAACTAAATTTCCTGCCGAGTCTTTACCCCAAACAGAGATTTCAACAGCTTGCGAACTAGGTTCAAACTGAAACTTAAAAGCATCAAATTGAGCATAATAGTTGCGTGTTATCACTTCACCGGGGCTCAAATCTAATAACTCTAAAACGTACAGCACGTTGGTTGTACCGCTTAAATAATACCCCAAAACCTGGACTGTAGCTCCAACAATATCATCGTTGTCAATTTTCATGGCTATACTGGCTGTTGGCCTAACGCCCTCGACCGGTGTATTTTCAAATAAACCCGTAGTAAAGCCAAACCACGGTTTTACAACCTCGACATGAAATTTGTTATTATAATTTATTGCACATGGAGATGTGAAAGTCATAGTAAAACCTACTTTTATGAATTTAGTATTTTTTCACATATCACCTGAACACGTCTGCGATAATCTTTGCCCATCTCTCGTCCCATCTTTTTTTATTAAAACTTATGGCGATCTCCCTTCCTCTTTCGCCCATGAGCCTTCTCTTCTTAGAATCTTTTATGAGCTCTTCAATACTAGATACCAGGTTTTCGACAGAGGGTTTTATAAGATAACCATTGTAGCCATCAAGAACAAGATCAGACAATCCGCCGGCCATTCCGGCGACTACAGGCTTGCCGCAGGCCATGGATTCCAAGGCGGCGAGACTTGTTCCTTCGGTAGAACGGGAAGGAATAAGGACAATATCTGCCATCTGATAAATTTCAGGCATCATCTCAAAAGGCTTCCAGTAATAATAACAGCGTTCCTGTTTCTTTGCCCATTGGGACATCAGCATTTCTATGGTGTCATCATGACCTCTTCCACAAAAATGAAATTCGATTGCGGGATATTTCTCCGTTAATATCTCGGCGGCCCGCATTGTTTCATTGATTCCACGTACAGGAACCATCCGGCGGGGAAAGAGAATACGTATTTTATCCTTTGTCAAATCCTCTTCATGAGGGCAGAAGAGATCGGTATCCACATAATTGGGAATATACTCCCACTTATTATAAAAACTCGGTAAGGTAGCATTAAAATAATTGATGGTGTTGGTGTCTACAGACACAAGTTTTTGCGGTCCGGCCAGTGAAATTCCCATTCGCCTTAACCATTCTTGCTTAATTTCCTGTTTTCCGGTGGTTGTGTCAAATCCAGGCCAATCCCAATACACACCATGACTTATGCCAATACTTTTTTCGTGAACTAATGGATAGGCCAAGGATAGAATAAAATATACCGAGTAATCAAAAGCCATAGCGTTTTCATAAAAGGCCATATTCAGTTCAGGAAATGTATGATATTCAGTCTTATTAGCAGGAACCCCATGTATTTTTATACCATCAAATTCTTTTGTCCAGTTGTCTCCCATTTGCCATACTTCTACATTGAAACCCATATCCCGTAGTAGGCGGCAAAAGTCCACCTGGTAGCGTTCTGCTCCTCCTGTAATAATTCGCTCACTCTTGGGATGAAAGAAATTTGTTGTTAGTAGAGCTACTTTTTTCGCCATTTTTTTTGAACTCACCTCTATTACATTTTAACGGCAATCTGTTTTCCGGGTGTTAAAACCGGCTGAGCTCAGCCAGTTTTACACCTAAAAAACCTAACTTTCCCACCTATAATACCATTTGCCAAAAATTATTAACTTATTGGCGAAGCCTGAGAAACAAATACCAGGTCTACGCTGAGGTCAAGACCCTCGACAATATTACTACTGGTAGATGGTAAACTAACAACAAATGTCAATAGTTCCTCGTCAGTGGTTGCTAAAATTCGGCCGCCAGTCGGTTGCTCAATGAGCCCGGAAACTGGTCCATTATAAAGTTCAGTAGCTCCTTGAGCAATGCCAATATTTAAACGGTCGGCTAAAATTTGGGCTTGAACCGCACTGGTGGTACCATCAGCTTGCCAATCAGCAAAAATGAAATAGAAAGCATCTACATCCCCGGAGTTGGTAACTGAGAGCTGAGGCGAGCCCAAGGATTCCCCGGGAACAAGTGCTGCAGGGGAAAACAAAGCAGTTGCGGGACTCAAAGTTAAAGCTACATCGGCTGTTCCGGCAGTGCTACCGCTATTGGTACTGGTTATTGTAAAAGCCATTTTTAAACTCCTTTTCTCTAATTGATCTACAATAGGATATGAATCTAAATAGACAAGTGTTCCCGCCATTTCGAAGTTTCTATTTTTTCCGATGGCCAAAGAATGCTTTCGTAGTGTTCATGTCCCATATATTTATTGGCGGGGTCCTGACGGATAGCCCGTTCGTACTTAGCTGTTATATTTGCCGGATTTGCCCAACCCAAGTGTTTGATTCGAATTGCGCTTTCATAATGAATCAATTGTCTGTAAGCTAGAGGGAGACGTCCGCAGTGAAATTTTAAGGATGGCCAAGCAGATTCTAATTCAGGCTGATACTTAACTAAATAGGTGGAAAAACCGCGCAGCCAGGGATTCCATAGGCCGTCGACCCGGAAAAAGTCCTCACTCCCCCAACAATCAAAAAGGCGAAACCCAATGGCCTTAAAATTCCTTTGCCTTAATAAATAAGGAATTTCCTTCAAAGAGCTTTCTTCCAGAAACTCGTCAGCGTCAATTGCCAAAATCCATTCGGGTTTATTTTCCAGCGTATAATGCCATAATTCCCGGCGCAGCTTAGCCTCATCGGTTAAAAACATGGAGCGTGGTTGACGATAGAGCTTAACCCGAGGGTAACTAAGACATAACTCGGGAGTATCGTCCTCGGAGGCGTCATCCGTGATGATGATATTGTCGACGAAAGTCAGCAAAGATTCCAAACAGCGCCCTAAATAGCGATCCGCTTCATTACGGACAATTATCATAGCTGTAAGTTTAGGCATATATCTTTCACCTGCTTTTGATCCAATCTAGTAGTTGAACAAGTTCACTTAGGATAAAGGATAAATCCTCTTAATACATTGTCGCCAGCGAGCTTCCCACACCCGGCGGCTAAAAGCCTGGGAAGTGGTATAGGCGTATTCTCCGAAACGAGTGCAAACTGACGGATTCTCTATCAGGTAAAGAAGGGACTGATACAGACTTTCTTTTGACGGATGTATAAGGAGTCCGTTATAACCGTTGATAATGAGATTGGTGAGACCACCAACATCAGTGGCGATTACCGCTTTGCCCATGGCCATGGCTTCCAGACAGGAAAAGCTTGTTCCTTCCGAATAAATACTGGGAATAACAACAATATCTGCCTCGGCATAAACCTCCGGCATGGACTGATAATCGGGATGGCAATAGAGGATACGTTCCTTGCTCGTCAGATTTTCTCTCCACTGATGAAAAATTTCGAGGTATTCAGGCTTATTAGTGTCGATGGCAAACTCAAATTCCACTTGAGGGAACCTACATAATAACGGTGGAATAACTTCTTTCAAAATCCCGAAGCCCCGTTCAGGAGACAACCTTCGCGGGTAAAGAATGCGGACATGGTCAGTATTCTTTGGCTTTCGCGGATAGTAATACTTGGAATCGGCAAAGTTGGGAATCACCCGTATTTTTTGATCAGCCAAGTGGGGATATATGGCTCGAGTTACATTAAGAAAATTATAATCACAGGAGATGATTAAACCAGCTTGTTCCAAGGCCTTGGCTACATGATTTTCATAATATTTTTGGGCTTGCACGGGGGAAGAGCCGGGCAATTCCCACCAAACTCCATGGGAAATACATATAGACTGAGGCCTATAAGAGGTTTGTTGAACAATGGAAGAATATAAGACTCTCCCCTTGGTTGCCTTTTCCATTCGTCCTATTGTTTTATGAAGTTCACGGGAGTCAGCTTGATATCCGTAAACCGGCCAATCCAAACTGTTATTGCTGAAATCATGATGGGCAAACTGGTGGAATGAGAGGTCATAACCCATTTCTGTCATGATTTCTGCCAAGGCAATCATGTATCTTTCCAAACCGCCGATGATTTGCTTCTCTCCGTCCCAGTTAATAAGGTTGGGAATGAAGATTGCTAGTTTATTATCCATAGGGATTATCACACGCTTTCGCTAGAATATAATGGGCAACACAAAACAACTCATACCCTTCAAGGTTGATTGGTTGATAGAAGGCATATAAGGTCATATCAATATATACTTTCGAGATAAGAATCGTGCTGGTTTTTATACTTTTCCTATATCACCTTTCATATCCGTCTCATTAGGTTTCGGTTTGGCAGTTTATTCCTTATCAATCGCTTGAGCATGGCTCTTCGCAAAAGCTTTCTCTGAAATTTGCGTACCCCAATTTGCCAGAGTGTGCTTAAAATGTTAAAGCTTTCTGTTTCACAGCCGGACTTGTCAGTAGTATTTCAATATCACGATAAATAGTCTTGTTGAAACCTCAAATCTCTGAATAGCTCCAGAAGCAATGGCACATATTATTTAAAAATCTGTCTATTTGGAGGAAACCTATGAAAGAACATCACATAAACTTAACAACTCCTGAGATTGCAGGTTTATGGAAAACATACATGCAAAATACTTCTAATTTATGTGTTTTTAAGCATTTTGAGCCCTATATTCAGGACTCCGAAATCAAGCCTTTAGTTATTGAACAAATAAACCTTTTGCAAAAATTCACGGCTAAAGTTAAAGAGATATTCTCAGACGAAAATTTCCCTATACCACTAGGTTTTTCTGATGAAGATATAAATTTATCTGCCCCTGCCCTCTATTCAGACTTATATGGACTTAGCTATGTCTACAGATTTAACCAAATAGTTTTTAGTGATTATGCTGTGACAATAACCAAAGTAGCCAGGGCAGATGTTGTTGAATTTTTTTATGAATGCTTAAATTTGAGTGGTGCCTTATTTAAAAAAGCATTAAACCTTATGTTGTCTAAAGGAATTTATGATAGACCCCCTAAAATGCCTTATCCTCACCAAGTAGAATTTATTAAAAAAAGAGATTCTCTTATCGAAACCTGGTTTGGCGAGCATAGACCTCTCAATGCTATGGAATTAGGCGAAATATTTTACATCATTGAGAGAAATTATATTGGTATGCTTATGTTAATGGGTTTTATTCAAGTAATGCAAGACCGAGAAATTAAAGATTATCTTCTGAAAGGAAAAGATCTGGCTGAAAAACAGATTGATATCTTTAATAAAATTCTCAAAGATGAAGAACATCTGGGTAATATGCCGGTAAGTATGGAAGTAACTGATTCAACCGTCTCACCTTTTTCAGATAAGTTGATTATGTTTCTGGTTTCAACATCCGTTACGGCAGGAATCTATTTATGCGCTTATGCCATGTCTCTCTCTATTAGAAAAGATTTAGCTTTTCATTATGCAGCTTTGATGGTGGAAATATCCCGATATGGTGAGGAAGGCATGAAGCTCATGATTGAACGAGGCTGGATGGAACAGCCGCCGGAGTCCTTTGATAGGGCAGCTCTCCAGCATTAGAATAAACAGAGCAAGTGAACACATTTAACAAAAAGGCAGAAGAACGAATACCTACTTCTATTCGTTCTTCTGCCTTTTTGCCTGATGAGAGAAAGAGACATATTTATGGCCGCTGTGGTTACTTAGAAAAGTCCAGTTGATACTGAGCCTCTGGTAGCCATTCATGTTTGAGAAAGTCACGTCCCTTTACATTAACCACACCATCTTTAACAGCAACAACTAAGCCCTGACTGGCCTCTGGGGCTTGGCGTACTCTACTCGCAGAAGCATCATTGAACATTGTAAAGGTGTCATAAACAACAGAATCAGGTGAACCTAACTTAATGTGTAAATGACCGACGAAGAGGACGACATTGGGAACCGATTGAAGGATTTCCGCTAGTTCTTTCTGTTGAACCACTAAATTGTACTTTCTTTGGGCTTTACTATTAGAGGAAAATATGGGTTGGTGTAAAAAGACAAACACAGGTTTTCCCGGTGTAAGGTTTTCTGAGATTTTTGATTTCAACCATGTTAATTGGGTTTCCGAAAGATAGGCAGCATCACCTATAGTTAGATCAGACATTCTCGACTTTTCGGAGCCAAGAAATATGAAATGAAAACCATTAATATAGTGATCAGTATATACCTGACTTCTCCCGGCAAAGTCTAAAAAGCGCTGTATTGCCAGTGGATCTGTATCTTGATTTGGGAAAGTATCGGAATTCCATGCATTACTGTTTGGATCATGATAGGCTTTGTAGAATTCGTGATTTCCAATGGTCGGCACTATCGGAGTTGTCTTACCTGTATTCGTCCGGACAGACCGAAGTATTTGGCTAAGAGTCAGATAGTCTTCAGGTGTACCGTCGCCAAGATCACCATTTAATACTACTAAATCCAGAGGCGGTTGTTGATTTACAAAAAGATCTTCCAAGGCTGTTCTGAACTTCATTGGAGCGGTTTCGCTGGAGAGAATATGAATATCACTAATAACCGCAAAGCTTACATTATTTTGACTGGATTTCAGTGCCTCGGTTGTTTCGGAAGCTGATGATAAAGCAAGTCCCAGTAAGGGGATTGCTTCTTTTGGATCGGCAGATGTATTAGCAGACTGAAGCCTCTCCTCAGGAGTAGTAACTGAGTTAAATTCAATTTTTAGACTTAGTGATAAGACAGCCAGCAAAAACAAACCCATAATCAATAACTTTTTAGCTTTAATGAGTATCCCTCGCTTCTGATGTGATGTCTATAGTGTTGCCATCATTGCCTCAGAACAAATCTCCCCACATTAGTGTCACTTGCTGTATTCTTCCCCCCTGTTTTATTTTTCTTTTCTGGCAGGAAACTGAGGAGTCACATCAAAGGTTGCTGAAACATCTTTTAAATGCTCTGTTATCTTTAAATGCTGAGGGCAGGCTTGTTCACATTGTTTACAGTCTATACAGTCACTTGCCTTACCATGATTTGCCGCCAGGTTCAAATAATAGACAAACTGACTGGAAAAGCCATCAGTCATAGCACGTTTTGTACTGTTATATAAGGCAAAGTAGTCTGGTATAGGTATCTTTTTCGGGCAGCCCTTTTCGCAATATCTGCAGATTGTACAGGGAATTGCCGTATTCTCATTGATAATTTCGCTGACCTGATTGATAATCTTGTACTCCTCTGCATTCAGAGGTTTGAAGTCTGCCATAGAGGACGTATTGTCAAGCACCTGTTCTAAGGTATTCATGCCACTCAGAACCATGCTTACTCCTTCTTGACTGGCGGCAAATCGTATTGCCCAGGATGGAATGGATGCTTTCGGATCATATTCTTTCATTATTATTTCTGCTTTTTCCGGAACTAATGCCAGAGAGCCTCCTTTACAGGGTTCCATGACAATAATTGGTTGGTTATGTTTTCTGGCTATCTCATAGCACCTTCTGGACTGAATGCTTGGATTTTCCCAGTCAATATAATTTATCTGTAACTGAACGAAATCCAATTCCGGATGAGCTGTTAAAATCTCATCCAGTAATTCCGGTGAATCGTGGAATGACATACCAAAGCTCTTGATTTTACCTTCTTTCTTTTTATTAATTCCAAAACTAAAACTGTCAAGTTCACAAGCCTTCTTGTATGATATAACACCAATATTGTGGAGCAGATAATAATCGAAATACTCCACTCCGCAATTTTCAAGCTGTTCATTAAAGACTGTTTCTTGATCTGCCACAGTTTTGACATCTCTCATAGGAAGCTTTGTCGCAAGTGCAAAACTATCCCTGTGATGTCTTTTTACGAGAGCTTCTCTCATTACTTTTTCACTCAGATAGCCATGATAGACATAAGCAGTATCAAAATAAGTAAATCCTCTCTCTATAAAGGTATCTACCAGTTTATTTAACGTTTCCTTATCAAAGGATGTCTGGTCATCTTTATCCAGAAGCGGTAACCTCATACATCCAAAACCTAATTTTTTGTCCATGGTATTCTCCTTCATGCTGACTAATTCATTATGGTTTAGAAGCCCAAATTTTTCGGCTTTTAATTTAATACTATAACACTTAGAGCTAACTCCATGTCAAGAGTTGATATATCTGCACCATCGCATTCCCGAAATTTAGTCTGAGGATATTTCCTGGTTTGAAAACAATTTCTTCTACGAGAAGAAAATGTAGCGAAATAGTCTTAACTATTCTCCATCCATTTGATCAGAAATTAATGCTTCGAGTACTATCTCCCCGTAGGCTTGCACACCCGACTGGGTCAGGTGAACACCATCCGGATAAAAATATTCTTCATGGCCACTACTGAGCAAATGCCAATCAATCAGTTTGATATTTGGGTAGGACTCCGCTACCTTTGTCAGGGTCTCATTTACTTCTCTTTCCCAGGGCTTCGGAACCCGGGTATTCACCAGCAAGATTTCCTCGGCTCTTTCCAGGGAGTCCAAGGTTTTCCTTAACTGTTTATCCGTAAAGGAACCGTTTGTTCCTAGTTCAAGCATTACAATTTTTCCGAGCTTATCCTCTTCTTCAAGCCTGGAAATGAGATCCGGAGCCTGATACATCTGCCTGCCCAGTTGGGCGTCGATTACAATACCGGGTAAACGTTTTTGCAAAACAGGCTCTACATTGATCATTAAGGAATCTCCAATGATCGTAATTTCATCCCCCTGGATATCTGTTTTTTTATCCGTTGCCTTAGACCCCTGGGTGGCAGCAATCTCTTCCTGGTCAGCTGTTTGAGCTGGATTTTGCGACACCTGGCTCTTCGCCAAAGCTTTTTCTGAAATATGCATGCCTCCATTGAGGGTTACAAACAGTAATAAAAACATCAGCAATATACTCAATGAAATTTTGGTAATGGGGGCCAATGGCCTTTGCCACCATTTAAGGTTCGACCTCCGACTCCGCTGGTATTTCCTTCGTCCGTACCGGATCGGTTCCTCGATTAAGTAGCGAGACAGAGCAGCCAGGATAATGCTCACCCCAATTTGCCAGAGTGTGCGGGAAAGATTCAAGCCTTCTGTATTCACACCCGGATTCGTCAGAATGATGACCGGGTAATGCCATAAGTAAATTCCATAAGAACATTCTCCTAACCAGCGCAAAGGTCCCCAGCCGAATATTCTGCCCAAATAGCTGGCCGGGTGAGCCAGAGTTGCCACCAAACCTGCCGTTGCGACGGAGTAAAGCAAGAGTCCACCCTGATAGAGAGAGGGCTGGTATTGGTCTGTTGTTCCGATCATCAATAGTACGACCAATAACCCCAAGCTTCCCGCCAAATCCAGGGCCAGTCTCTTTTTGCCGGTCAGACCTGCGTTCATTTTCCAGCTGGGCCATACCATGGCAAGTGCTGCCCCGATAAGCAAAGCAAAAGCACGGGTATCTGTTCCATAGTATACTCTGCTGGGGTCATGGCCCGGTATGTAAATCAGCGCCATCGCCGCAGCGGAAGTCAAGGCGACAGCCATTGTTCCCCCGATAATCCATTTTCGCTGCAGGCAACAACGTAACCCTATTGCTAAAAGAAGGGGCCAGAAAAGATAAAACTGTTCTTCTACCGCCAAAGACCAGAGGTGTCCCAAGGGAGACGGCGGACCAAAGCTTTCAAAATAGGATACCTGATGGAAGATCAGATACCAGTTGCTGGTATAAAACAGCGCTGCCAACGCTTCCTGCTTCAAGGCTGCCAGGCGCTCGGGAGCCCAAAGCAGAACCCAGGACATCACGCCTGCCAGCATCACAAAAAGAGCCGGCAGCAGCCTACGGGCCCGGCGCAGCCAGAAATCTTTCAAGTCAATCCCTCCGGATAGCTCCCATTGCTTCAAAAGAATACCAGTGATCAAATATCCGGATAACACAAAGAACAGATTTACCCCTAAGAGCCCTCCCGGTATCCAAGTCAAATTGAGATGGTAAGCAATGACGGCAAACACCGCCAAAGCCCTTAGTCCGTCTAAACCCGGCATGTAGCCGATGGACTTCTTCTGTAACCCCCTTGGATGTAAATTCACTTGATTTGTCTTCTTGCTGCAATTCATGTTCTTATCTTCACTCTCCAAATTATGCCAGGCTTTAGATTTTTCCCATCATAGCCATTTCTCCTTTTCACAATACCAAGTTTAAAGTTCAAGTGCTTTACAAAAAGCTTAAATTATATTACGAAAAAGTTACAAATATCGAAAAAATGCAGATTTTGTAGCATAAAGAAATAAGAGCGCTTTAAACGCTCTTATTTAACCTAATTATCTGATTGTTTAGGCCTCCAGTTGTAGCAGCTGTCCCCGTCACAATTAATGTGCCGTACCCTTTAAATTAAGTAATGCAACGCCGATAATGATTAATACTATACCCAGGCCGTTATATAGATTAAGTTGTTCTTTCCAATATAAAATCCCTATCACCGCCGTTAGCGCCGTTCCTACTCCTGCCCAGATTGCGTAAGCTATGCTCAAAGGAATGGTCAGTAGAGCTAGTCCCATTGAATAAAATGATATACCATAGCCACCTATAAATAGAAGACTTGGTATGAGTTTTGAGAAACCTTCTGACGCTTTCATCATTGATGTTGACACTAATTCAAAGACAATCGCTATGACTAAAAGAACGTAACCGTTCATTATTTTTCCTCCTCAGTTAACGAAAGTAAGTAGTTTAAAACTTGATCACGTACATCTTCATTTAGGTTTAATCCGTATAACTGATTGAAGTACATCCCGTCAACGGCAAGTCTGATGACTGTTGAAACGATAGGGTTAATCTGGTCATTTTCAATATGATTTTGAAGTACTTTTAAATCCCTGGCCATGGACTTAACAAGATCTGGGCTTGTTGCAATCGCCGATAAGAAAGCGAGATTCATTTCAAATTCACTATCTAATAAGTTAAATGTAAGATTTGTGTAAGCCCTGGTCCACTTCCCGTTATGACGAGGATCGTCCTTAGTAATACGCTCCAAGTCATCAAAAAAATTGTGCATTATAAAGTCATTCATGCCTTTCATTAAGTCGTCCTTAGTGGCGAAGTGATAGAATAATCCACCTTTACTTATCTTCGCCTCTTTGGCAACTGCTTCTAATGTTAAAGCAAGTACACCTTTGGTATTAATAATCTGAGCGGCAGCCCTTAGTATTTTCTGCCTAGTGTCATTTTTAGTTGTTTTAGTTATATTCTCCATAGACGCCTCCAGTTTGTATGTTCCATGATGATACACCGGCCAGCCGGTATAGTCAAGTGGATGTAAAAAAACAGCTCTGAATTTTCCTTCAGAGCTGTTTTCCTCCTGTTCCCTAATTTCTGCCCAATACACGCCTGCTTGTCTTTCAAACAAAATCCCCATAAACTTAACCTTAAATTTTCTATTAATTTCTCAAGATCGTCTGTTTAATTATTTTAAAGCAATGTAAATATCAATGTCTGCATTCTCCCAATCACTGTTAAGATATTCCTCAAAATCTCCGGTAAAGCTTCTGTTTAAGTCCATTTTCCAGATTTGACCCCAAGCCTCGGCAACTGCTTTTTCCATATGCCCGTGTACCGAGAACTTCGCATACCTTCCTGCAGGAATTATTTTCACAGTCAGTTCATCATTCTCTGCTTTGGAAACCTCATTACCGGCAGTAACGCAGTATTGGTCATCTGAATAATCCGAATAAAGCCCGATGGCATACTCGTTAAGCTTATTTTTGATTGCAGCATTTACACCACCTTGATATAACTTTTCCCAAAGTCCACCGATAACTGCACCCATTTTAGGATCAGTATTGCCGGTAATTGCGCTAACACCAACAATTGTCTTTTGCTCTAAATTAACGATTTCATAATTCATGATAATAACCTCTCTCTCTTTGATAAGGCTATTATACTTTGTCAAATACGACAGCTGTATGTCATATCAAAGATAATGTTTCAAGGTGTTCTGCAGTTCTGCTTGGACATCATTTCTTACGTCCTGCGGTTCCAGAACTTCACAATGCCTACCAAAAGTTGTGATGTAGTAAACTATCCATTTACCTTTTGGATAGTTAATTTCTGCAATAAAGCTTCCGTCCTCTTGTTGATCATAACTTTCGAATTCATCATATACCCTATAAGCAACCTCCGCAGATAACTTTAGTTTTAGTTTAATATACGCTTCTTTAAACACATTCTCGTTAGAAAGAATTTGACTGGGGGATTTCCTCTGAAAATTTTGCTCTGATAGACAAAGCTCCCTGATTCGCCTTAACTTAAAAAAACGGAAATCACATCGGGACTTACAATATCCATATAAATACCATGCCCCACTTTTAAAGCAAAGTTTCAATGGCTCTACTTCACGTGCTGTCTGCTGTCCTTTGGCACTGGCATAGGCAAAAGAAACGATTCTCTTGCCTAGTATTGCAGATTTAATTGTATTGAATGTTACAGTTTCGTTCTGTGGATTAGCCCAAGATGAAAAATCCACTTCAATCCAATCTGGGTTTGAATCACCAAACAAGCTGCTGAGCTTTTTAAGTGCGGTATCTGTTTTGCTGAGATTAACAGCATTTACAGCTTTTAACGAAGATAAAATATCTTCTCTTTCTTCATCAGTTATAACAGCTTTATTCAGCACAAAATCAGGCAGCAGTGAAATACCACCGCCCTTACCTTTGCTCATATAAACAGGAATTCCTGCAGAAGACAGCGTTTCAATATCCCGATAAATAGTTCTTGTTGAAACTTCAAATCTCTCTGCCAGCGCCTTAGCCGTAGCGGCTTTTTTATCAAGCAGGATATAGAGAATTTCAAACAATCGGTTGATTTGCATTTAATCACCCTATTTCAATATACTAATGTAATATGACACTATCAAATCATATAAGCCGCCTTTATATAAAAGTGAAGTCGATACGATGAATGAAGTAATAATTTAGCACCAGAGTTAGCGATTAAATTTTTACAAATTGTTGGCATGTCGGTCTCCCAACTTTTTTATCAACACAGCGCAGTTTCTCTAATTGATTAGCCATTACTTTACCTCCAAACTTAAAATCTTAGTTACCGCTACAGAAATACTCTGCCAGTAGGCTTCGAAAGAATTCAATGCTTCTTTGCCGCTTTTGGTTATGAAATAATATTTTCTGCTTGGTCCTAAGGGAGATGGCTTAAACTCCCCGTAGATAAGATCTTTTTTTTCCAGCCTTACAAGCAATGGATAAATTGTACCTTCACGTATGTCAGTAAAACCATAGCCTGTTAGTTTTAACATGATTTCATAACCGTAGGTTACCTCTAAACTAATAATCTTTAAGATACAGCCTTCTAAGGTTCCGCGCATCAGCTGCGATTTATCAAACATAACTCCTCCTGCTTTCTAAGTTCGGTCTACATTGCGTTACATAGTAGATAGACTATATTGTAGTGCATGGTAGAAGTGGTGTCAAGATTGACTCTTGAAATCATCATGACCAACCGGCCCTTCCTTATATGATTTTATGCTTGCCACTTGGAGCAAATAAAAATGACAGGCGAACCTGTCAAAAGGGAATATAAAAACCAGAACCCGTTGGAAACAGTGACGGTCATCCCCCTAATAGTCACTGCTGGCGCTTCAGTTACCAGAACCATAATTAGTTACGACATCTTCTAGAAATAAAAGGCCGGTTTTCCTTTGAGGAAACCGGCCTTTTGTTTATTTAATACTTACACTATTTTTTTGCCAAGATTATTACAGCTTTGTAATCCCTTGTTTTAACAGTGGCATAGGAGTTACTCATTTGATTTACATTCTCATAGCTAAACGACAAATTTCTTCACCATATTTTGAAGATCTTTCGCCGCCTCATTCATCTGTCGGGCACTAAGGGCCATTTCTTCCATCGAGGAGGTTTGCTCTTGGGTAGCAGCAGAAGCCTCTTGAGTGGAAGCAGCGCTCTCTTCCGCTACTTCAGCAATGCTGTTCATGGTCTGTACCATGTTTTTGACTTCCCGGCCAAGCCCCAGCGCAGCGAAGGAGATGCTGCCGGTTTCCGTCATAACTTTCTCGACGGCACCTTGGATAGCGCGCAGGGAATCTTGTGTTTCATTGACTGCTGATTCCTGAGCGCTCACGGCTTCGCTTGCCAGCAGTACCTCCTCCTCGGTTTCAAAGATCTCTTTCAAGATTTCCTGGATCAGACCGGCAATTTCCCGGGTAGCAGCCGTAGACTTTTCCGCCAGTTTACGTACTTCTTCGGCAACGACTGAGAACCCTTTTCCGTGCTCCCCTGCCCTGGCAGCTTCAATAGCCGCATTCAAGGCCAATAGATTGGTTTGAGCGGCAATGGCATTGATAACATTGACGATCTGTCCGATCTCATCCGATTTATTGGCTAAAGCATTAATTTTATTGACTACCACCGTGGAGGCTTTTTTGTTTTTTTCCATGGCGTCAAATTGGGTAGCAATGGCCTGGAATCCTGTTTCCATTGTTTTATGGGTTTCCCCGCTAACCTTAACCAGTTGGCCCGTACTATTTTTGATCGCTATGATTGCCTTATTGATTGCTTCAATCATAGCTGTTCCTTGTTTTACGGACAAAGCCTGGCTATTGGCACCTTCGGCCAAACGAGAGATGGTTAGGGCAATCTCTTCAGCAGCCTTACTGGTTTGTTCAGCATTGGCTGCCATGTGCTCTGAAAAAACGCTTACTTGCCCTGTCGAGCCGCCAATACTCTTAACCAAGACCTGTATTTGTTCTACAAACAGGTTAAAGTATTTCCCCAATTCACTAAGTTCATCTTGGGATTGCTCCTCAACTCTTATGGTAAGATCTCCTTTTCCTTCGGCTGCCCCTTTCAGAATAGCCAGTAACCCACTCAGGGGCTTGATGACCAACCTTCGGACAATCAAAGCCATGGCAAGAACAAGGAAAACAGCTAAGACTACAGAAGTCAGCCCTATTCGTTTGGTTGTTTCCCCAATCAAGCTCTTGATCAGTCCGTTATCATCTCCGATGAACATCATCCCGACAATTTTATTGTCTACATCAATAATGGGTGAGTAAACAGAGCTGTATTCGCTGCCCCTAATCTCGGATTGGCCATAATATATTTGTCCTTTCGTTAACACCTCCTCGCTTATTTGCTGGTTTTCCAGTTTAGTTCCGATAATCCGCTCCCCTTTTTCATCCAGAAATGTAGTCATTATCCTCTCATCGCCACTGAAAACCGTGATTTCCGAATCAAACACTTTCTTGAACCTGTCGACAAAGGCTTCGCTGCCCAGTACATAGCCTGTGGAAATAGCTCCGATAATATCACCGTTGGCATTTCTCAGAGGACAACCCGCCCGGATAGAAAGCCCAACTTCTTTTCCTTCTTCGATGCCAACACTTTTTTCACCCCGAAGGGCCTTCAGAATATTCATTTGCCCGGCAATACTGTCCCCTAATTTCTCCGGTTCATGAGTCCTGACAAAAACCTTGCCTTCTAAATTCGTAATCAGAAAATAGTCCAGTTCAAAAGACTCCATTGCCAATTTTCCGAGTTCAATAGCCGTCTGGCGGTCGTCCGCCTGATAGGCTTGGGACAGCTGGGCGGAACTTTCCAACCAACCTGCTGCATTCAAGGCCTTTGCTTTCATATTGTCTGTTTCCGACTGTAGTACATCTGCTTTTTTGTTTAAATTCTCCTGATAAAACTCGGAAAGGTTTTCCTTGATACTCCCATGAATGCTGTATCCCAAAAGAAAAACTGCGGCGGCCATTACGAGAACAACGGGGATAAAGATTTTTTTACTTAAATTCATGTCACGACTCCTTATCTGCATTCCAATACATCAAAAATTGTCAACTATAGAAATGCTGTCTGTGTTGAATACTGTCCATGTCGATTCTTTCGCAAACGGCTAGTGGCCTTAGAGAAAACAATTATTTGAAGTATTTGATTATGATTATCAGTATCATTAGCAAGTAAATATTACCACTTGCTTTTTATTCCTGTCAATATGTATTTTCCAAAGTTCTTGTAAAATAAAAAAATGTCTACTCGTTATGGAGTAAACATTGCGGATCAATATTCTTATCTTTTTGACCTGCGTTCACAAAAAATTTTCCCCCCTCGTTAGGCAATTTCAGTGTCGCCCTAGCAGAAATCTTAGGCCTGCTTATTCTCCGTATCCACATTCTCCTTCAACGACTTAATTAAGAAATCTGTCACATTCTTTTTGAACATGCGATGGGCCTCCGGTTCTTTGGCGGCGAGCTCTTTCATTTCCCACATTAGCTCCTGGAATGTTTTTTCCAGGTTTCCGTATAAAAAAGCCACTTTATTAGCCACTGCCTTGTTATATACATCAGTAAGCCGTTTGCTCATCTTTTCGACGGTCTTGTAAGAGGCCCTATCTTTAACTTTTTCCAACTCTGCCTGCCTCTTTCCGGTTTCCTGCTCCAGAGCTCGGTTGGACTCACTTAACTCTTCCGACTTGGTCATCAGGTTGTCGTAAGCCTCAGTCAGGTGGGTTATTTGGTTTGCCTGTTCATTCACAACTTTCCGGAGGCCTATGTTTTCCTGCCGGGCTTGATCCCGTTCTTCCCGGGCCAGTTTCCAATCATTGACCTTCTTCTGCAGCTCGCGAGTGGTTATGTTATCAATATCCAACTCGGCAATGAACTCACCTCGGACCTCTTCAGGGACTCCAAGGAGAATAAGAGCCTGGGTAAAATTCAAATTCGGCAAATCTTGTGCCTGGGTATCGGTGGCACGAGATTGAGCGTCGGAGGATTCGAGCTGTTTTGGCCCGTACTCCTCGAAAATGCGTATCATTCTTTCCGCCGTTTTCTGAGAATAGCTGACCGAATCCTCTAACCACTTGCTCCATTCCCCATATTGAAGCAACTCCCTGGCCTCCTTCAGGCGGCTCCCAATCTCGATGGTACTCTGCAGAAAGATTATCCCCACATACTGTTTGATCGTATTTATTTCAGCTGCGATGAGGAAGGGCGTGCGGGCAGTGATTAAATTGGACATCATAACTTCCTCCGTACTCTTACTTTATTTATAGAATATGTATCAGAACTTAAGAGTGTGCCAAGCTCACAACAGGCATGTCCAACAATTCGACAGCGCTGTCGAATTGTTGGACATGCCCTATAGTTTCTCATATTCCCTTTCTCTTGTAACATCGGTCAAGCAATCTCATAAGCTATACGGACAGGACAAGTTGCCTTAGCCTGTGAGTGTGTAGAAAGGAGGGGAAAGTATGGCCGTGGAAGCTTTGCCGTTAGATTCGGCGCTGGTTGTGAAATACCAGTACGAATTGACACCCGCCGGTGCCCCGGTGGTCAGACAGAAAGGTCTGAATGGCGTGAAACACGATGCTACAGAAGAGGATCTCTATGATGTGGCCGAAGCATTGTTCAGTTTGGTGGATTATCCGGTGCTGCAGGTGCTCATCAGGAAAAACTTTGAACTGAATAAAGAGTAACTATTCTCCAATATTTGAAAGAAAAGAGGTGATAGTATGGCAGTAACAAGCAATAAAGTGATTAGGTTGACGTTTACCACTGTCGGCGGCAAGAACTTTTCTATCACGCTCCCTAATCCGCGGGCAGGCCTGTCGAAGGCTGAAGCCGAAGCCGTAATGGATACGATTATAACCAAAAACATCTTCATTACGACAGGAGGCGAATTGGCTGAAAAACGGGATATTCGAGTGATTGATACCTCGACGAACGACCTTTACGATCCGCCCCAGGTTTAGGCGGAGTCACCTCTCAACGGCGGTCGGGTGGCCGCCATCTTATAACGGACTCCAAGAAGAATATTTTTTACGTAATATATAATATGCTAATATGATACTCTCAACATTTTCTGTGTCAATAGTTTGTGATTTGAAAACTTATGGCCCAAAGTCCTAGTGTCCGCTTTATGAGACGTGCCTGGAACTAACTTGAAAAAATTCATTCTCGAAAAGAAGGATATTATTGAGTGCTGTAGAATAGATATTCATTGAGACTATATGCACAGTGACAATAGTTGTGGTGCATATAGATCAAAAGAAATAGGTTAATCCAATTGCTTAATCATCCTCTAATGAATTAGTTTTCCATGATAATTGAAAGGAGGAAATACTATGCATTTTGCAGTATCCGGAGTCGATGTATTACCCTTTATTCCACCCTTGGTAGCCTTTCTGGTATCGTCATTAACAGCTTCTGCCGGGGTGTCCGGTGCTTTTCTTTTGCTCCCCTTCCAGGTGAGTGTTCTGAATTTTACCAGTCCGGCAGTAAGTCCTACCAACCTGATTTACAATATTGTAGCTATACCCGGCGGTCTCTATCGCTACATCAAAGAGGGGCGCATGGCCTGGCCCCTAACTTGGGCTGTGGTCATTGGCACTCTGCCGGGCGTTTTCGTTGGAGCCTGGGTGCGTATCCTCTACTTGCCTGACCCCAAAGTCTTTAAACTTTTTGTGGGCCTAGTGTTGTTGTACCTGGGCTACCGACTTTTATCGGAAGTGATGGGCTGGAATAAGAAGGTTAAAGAGCAAAATAAAATCATGCAGAACAAGTTTGCCGAACAAGTGGCTAAGCTGAAGGAAGAAAATTCCGGCCGAATGGCTTCTGGTCTGCCTGCTGGGGCAGTGGTTAAGACTAAGACTGTTTCCTGGAAGAAGATTGAGTATGAATTCTGGGGAGAAACCTATTCCTTTAGTGGAATATCCATTTTGAGCCTCTCTTTGGTAGTGGGTTTAATCGGCGGTATTTATGGCATTGGCGGCGGTGCCATTATTTCTCCCTTCTGTGTGGCTGTGCTGGGTCTGCCGGTTTATACTGTAGCGGGTGCAGCTTTGGCAGGTACCTTTATCACCTCCATTGCCGGGGTTGCCTACTATCACATTCTGGCTGCGAGTAGCGTTGCGGCCGGTGCGGCAGTGACTCCAGACTGGATGCTGGGCATACTCTTTGGTATCGGTGGTCTGCTGGGGACTTATGTGGGTGCTCGTATTCAGAAGTTTTTGCCCGATAGAATTATTAAGATTATCTTAACCGGTTTAATTCTGTTCCTGGCTTTCAGCTACATTGGACAATATTTCTTCTAAATTTATTTGATTTATACGCCATCCCAACCGCTGGGTAATCTAAGGAGAGTATTCTCTTATTTTAGGTATAAATAATTAACAGGGTGTGGTAGAGTATGGTCACCGGGGAAATAACTCTGGATATTGATGAAGAGAACAAAACAAGTCTGCAGCAAATCCTGGAACAGTTAGAAGGAATTCTCCAGTATCAGTTAAAGCACAGGGATGTTATTGTTTTCTATGACTCCCAAAGGATATCCTATGATCAGATTTTGGAAACTGCCCTGCAGGCTAATTACCACATTAGCAGGTTTTATGTAACGGAAGAAGAATGTTAGATGCAGAAGGAATTTCGAGGTGAGTCTGTGAAAGAAGAAGCGCAAAACCCCGCCTTTGCTTATATTGCCGGGCGCATAGATAAGATGCTGGTACCGGCTCTGCTTAATTTTTTGGCTCATAAGCCGGCTCATGGTTACGAGTTAATTCAAAAGATTAATGAATCAGGCTTCTCCGAAATCGAGGCGGATCCAGCCACCATTTACCGCAACCTTCGCAGGATGGAAGATGATGGTCTAGTCCTTTCTCAGTGGGAAACTGCCCACACCGGCCCCGCCCGACGATCCTACCAGTTAAGCCCCGAAGGTCACCAGGCGTTGGACTATTGTGTACAGTTAATTACTGAAAAAGTGATCAAAATGCAAGCTTTTTTAGAGCAGTACCAGCAGGAGGTGAAGGAAAAATGAGTCATCAGCAAAACTTAAAAATATTACACGCCGGGGCATTGCGCAAACCGGTGGCGGAATGTGCCAAGTTGCTGCAAGATGCTCGTCCGGAGCTAAAGGTTGAGCTGGAGTCCTATGGTTCCCGTGCCTGTGCCAGACAAGTGCGTGAGGGCAAGGTGGTGGATATCTTGGCTTTGGCAGACCCCCTGCTCTTTGCTGAGCTGCTTGGGCCTGAGTATATAGACAAATACTATATCTTTGCCAACGACCAAATTGTCTTGGCTTTCAACGAGTTTTCCAGGGGCAGTGGGGAAATCAATGCCCTGAACTGGTTTGATATCCTGCTTAGGGAAGAAGTCACCTATGGACGGTCTAACCAACATTTAGACCCCTGCGGTTATCGAACACTGATGGTCTGGCAGCTGTCGGAGCAATATTACGGCCGGCCGGGTCTCTTTAATCAGCTGGACCAGATGTGCAGGGGGGACTTGATTTATCCCAAATCCTATGATTTGGCCTCTGATGTGTTGGTAGGTAAACTAGACTATGGCTTTGAATACCTCTGTGTGGTGAATCAGTTTGGCCTGAGATATCTGACTCTTCCGGAAAAGATAAACCTCTCGAACCCGGCCTATGTGAACTATTACAGCCAGTCTACCGTGAGTTTGCAGGGAAAGAATTCCGGCGAGATGATCACTATTCCCGGTGCACCCATTGAATTTGCCATTGCTATCCCGAAAAATGCGGAAAATCCGGAACCGGCAAAAGATTTCCTGGACTTGATTTTAAGCAAGCAAGGTCAGCAAATTTTAGAGGAGTGTGGACTGATCCCTTACTAAATCTTTGAACCAGGACAACCCCGCTCTTATTAATAGATTATTTTTCCATGGGCAGACCCCGCAGCTGCACCCATGTAACAAAAAGCGGCTAATGACATGGCAGCGCCCTTCCAATTCATTTGGTTATAAATAAACTATGGATTATGTATAGAAGAAGAGAACCTGCATTTTGGTAAACCAAGCAGAACCAAGGCATAAAAAAAGAGCCCAGGTGTAGTGTAGCCTGAACTCTTATAACAGGGCCTATAATTTGCTTTCTAAAACACTAATAACTTAATTTTACGCTTCATGCATATTTCTACGCTTCTAGCGGTCGGTAAGGTGCCTCATCAAAGCTTCCCCTTCTTGAAATTGTTGGGCGAGAATCTTATGGACCTTCTCCAGAATAGCTAGTGCTTCAGGATATTTGATGCGGTACATAACTTTTAAGCCCACCTTAGTCGATGTTATAATTTGTTGTTTGCGCAAAATACTTAAGTGTTGGGATAAATTAGACTGTTCAACTCCCAAATCCTCAATTAGTTCGCAAACACACACTTCTTCGTCGTTTTTCGCAAGTCGTTCGAGGATACGTACTCGGGTAGGGTGCGCTAAAGCCTTAAAAAAATCACTCTTCATGGATACAATCTGCTCTTCCACAATAATCCCTCAAATCCATTTTTTGTTTTGCTCTGCCCATGAAGCAATTGTTTGATAATATTATAATGTATTTTATGACTTAAATACAATCGTCAAGGAAATCCAAAAACGGGCAATAGAAATAGAGTGGCACGCACATTGTCGAGCCACTCTATTTCTGTATAAATATGACATCACCGTAAGTCAGAAAAAAAGCCTGAGGCTAAACCAATTTCACTTATGATTTTCGAGAATTTTAGCTATTTCCTTCGGCTTTAAAACCTTACCAACAGAAACAACCTTTTCATCAATCACTAAGGCCGGGGTCGACATTACCCCATAGGCCATAACCTCCTTAAGGTCGTTGACTTTAATAATTTCCGCCGTTATGCCGGTCTCTTTTAATGTTTTCTCCGTATTTTCTTTTAGAGTCTCACAGTTTTTACATCCAGAACCCAAAATCTTTATAATCACGCTAATCCACTCCCTAACTTTGTTATTAGAATATCAACATAAGATTGAAAAGCTAATTAACCCCAAACCCCAATAAATACGCCATTATAAACTCTAAGAACTTTAACTACACCCCATCCATGACAGCCGTCAATAATTTTTCGGAAATGTTAAACTTAGACTACATTAATAAATAACCAAAGGCATTGAAAGAGTAGCCAATGATAAGAATTCCCAGAGTAACAATACCCGCAAAGATCGCTAAAAGTCTCAACTTGACAACTTTCTTTAACAAGATCATGGAGGGCAGTGAAAGTGCTGTTACAGCCATCATGAAGGATAAGGCAGTTCCAATGCCTACCCCTTTTAATACTAATGCTTCAGCGATGGGCAAGGTTCCGAAGATATCCGCGTACATTGGTATACCCACAAGGGTGGCTAACAAGACCGAATACCATTTATCCTGGCCCAGGACTGCTGAAATTATGTTTTCAGGAATCCAGTTGTGGATGGCAGCCCCTATTCCCACCCCGATGAGAATATAGAGCCATACTTTTTTAATAATGTCTAAGACCTGATCCCTGGCATATTCCATTCTTTCGCGAGTCGTCAGCTCTTCTTGATCCACCTCAAGTATCTTATTGCCAAAGACAAAGGATTCTACATACTTCTCAAGCTTCGCCTTACTAATGATTGTACCCCCAATCACTGCCAGGACAATCCCAACAACCACATAGGCTATGGCAATTTTCCAGTTAAAAATACTGGCCAGTAAAATAACCGAGGCTAAATCGACAAGAGGAGAAGATATTAAAAATGAAAAAGTCACCCCAATCGGCAGACCTGCACTGGTAAAGCCTATGAACAAGGGAATGGATGAGCAGGAACAAAAGGGGGTGACCGTTCCAAGTAAAGCGCCTAAAATATTGGCTGAAATCCCCTTGTATCTGCCTAATATCTTCCTGGTTCTCTCCGGTGGGAAAAAACTTTGGATATAGGAAATTGTAAAGATTAAGACTGAAAGTAAAATGAAGATTTTTATGACATCATAAATATAGAAATGGATGCTTCCACCTAAGCGTTCCTGGATGCTTAACCCAAAGACGTTTTCTACCAGGAGCTTAACTAAGTTACTAAGCCACTCCATTTTAAGCAATTGGTTATTTAACCATTCAAAAATAAACAAACGATCAACTCCCTAGATAATAATCTCAGCTTACAATACAACGGCCTTACAAGGGAAAATTCCAATATTCATGATTACCCCTCCAATTCTTTCTCTCTCCCCAAATTACATGAGGTGCCATAGCATCTCAACTTTATATCCCCTCTGCCATTTGTGACCGACAGGAGTTATGAACGCAAATATAGGCAACCTTTATTTTCTGAGTCATAGTTACTCCTTTCTATTGGCTGTATTTTGGCAGGCCATTTTCATCAAAATACTTGCGTTTGAAGAAGAGAGCTGAATTCACTAAAGCAATCATGACCGGCACTTCTACTAAAGGACCGATGACTGCCGTGAAAGCTACATCTGAAGCGATCCCGAAGACAGCTACGGCAACGGCTATGGCAAGTTCAAAATTATTGCTTGCGGCTGTAAAAGCCAGGGTTACCGTTTGGTCATATCTGAAACCGCCTTTTAAGGACATATAAAAGCTGACAAAGAACATAATGGCGAAGTAAATTAACATGGGTATGGCAATTCTAACCACATCTCCGGGATTATTAATAATCTGTTCTCCTTTGGTTATAAACATAATGACAATGGTATAAAGGAGTGCTAGCAAAGCTAGGGGAGAAATCTTGGGAATGAATACCTTCTCGTACCACTCTTTTGTTTTAATTCTTATCAGGCTGAAGCGGGTCAAAAAGCCTGCTGCAAAAGGAATCCCCAAATAAATCAGAACGCTCTTGGCTACTTCCCACATAGAAACATCAACAACCTGACCTCCCCAGGAAAGTCCCAGCCACTTAGGTATCAGAGTGACAAAGATATAAATATAGACCGTGTATAAAAGAATTTGGAAAATAGAATTCAACGCAACCAAAGCCGCACAATATTCATTATCCCCTTTGGCCAGGGAATTCCAAACGATAACCATAGCAATACACCGGGCAAGTCCTATGATAATAAGACCAATGGCAAATCCGGGTTTATCTCCCAGGAGCAATACAGCCAGGACAAACATCAAAATAGGTCCGATAATCCAGTTTTGGATCAGTGAGAAGGAAAATATCTTTTTATTTTCTGTAACTTTTCCGATCTCTTCATACTTCACCTTGGCCAGGGGTGGATACATCATGATAATCAGACCGATGGCTATCGGCCAGGATATTGTTCCGGTGCTGAATTCACTCAGTGACGTTGCTAAGTCAGGAAAGAAATACCCCCCCAAAACCCCGACTGCCATGGCAATAAATATCCAAAGGGTCAAAAATCTGTCTAAAAACGATAACCTGGCTTGTTTGACCTTTTCCACTTCAATCATCCTCCCAAATCTAATCACAGTTCACAGTCTTGCGCTTTAACCAATCCTTTAAGTTTTGCAGGTCATTCTGATATAGTTCCAGATTCCTCAAGTTGTCATAGACCAAGCTGTCTATAAACTTGATCCGTTCATCGATAGCCAAGGAATAGTAAACCCACTGGGCATGCTTGCGGTCTTTCACCAAATCGGCATTCTTTAGATAGATCAAATGCCTCGATGCTTTAGCTTGTGAGATCTGTAAGGTTTCCATGATATCGCAAACACAGAGTTCCTTTTCAAATAACAGGTTTAAAATCCTTAATCGGGTTTCGTCAGAAAGGGCCTTTAAGGCATCTAACAGTTTTTCCATTGAAATCACCTCTTGCTTAACCTTTTTTAATAATCTTATATTCGTTTAAGCGATTATATGAGTATTATACATTATGATCTCTGAAAAGAAAACTAGTATTTCGGAAATTTGCTTAAATATGGTGCGGGTCGTTTCGGCGGAGACAACAAGGCATAAAGAACAAGCTTCGCTTACTAGAAAAATTGGCTGGCGCACGAAGACACTGGATTAATATGATAAAAGAAGCCCTTTCAGGCTTCTTTTATCATATTAATCCTTACCTTTAACAGTATTTACCCGTTGAAGAACGTACATAGGAGGGTTTAATAATCTCACTCGCTTATTTTCTTGCCTCGATAATATAAGAAGCAACAAAATCTTCAATATTCTTATCGGGAGCCCAGGCCATTACAATCTCTCTGCTGTTATCCTTGGGAGTCAAGCGAATATCCTTAAAGCCGACATTCTGCAACATTGCTTTGATGTCTTCCACATATTCGGCACCGCCAATACAACTGGCAATCATCCCTAAGTCTTGTTTAATAGTTTGAGGTAATTGAGCTGTAGTAACAACATCGGACGTTGATAATCTTCCACCGGGCTTAAGAACTCTTAAAGCCTCTTTAAACACCTGTTCCTTATCCAGAGCAAGGTTGATAACACAATTCGAGAGGATAACATCCACTGAACTATCGGCTACAGGCAAATGTTCAATTTCCCCCAATCTGAACTCAACATTGGTATACCCACTCTTCTCAGCATTTTTCCTTGCCAGTTTAACCATATCCGGGGTCATATCAACCCCTATCACATATCCGGTTTCCCCTACCTGCCTTCTGGCAAGGAAGCAATCACCCCCCCCTCCGCTTCCCAGATCAAGAACTACTTCCCCCTCTTTTAAAGCTGCGATAGCGATTGGATTTCCGCATCCCAGACCCATATTAGCTTCAGGCGGCACACTTGAAAGATCCCCCGCGCTATACCCAATTCTAGCGGATATTTCACTGATATCTACCGGAGAACCACTACAGCTGCATCCGCCCCCGCAACAGCCTCCTTCAGCTCCTTTTCGGGCAACCTCTGCATAGTTTTTTCTAATAAAGTCTCTAATCTCTTCATTAGTGTCTGTCATAAATACCCTCCATCAGTTTTCATTAAATAGTCTTTACTAATAAAGACGCAGGCAAAGAAAAAAGGACGCAGCTTTACGTCCATTTCCTTAACAATATTTGCATTCACTACTTTTATGCTTATAGTCGATGATATTCCCTCTGCTGTCAATTTCCAACTGACAGCAGCCTAAGAGCATTTCTTTAAGCATTTTCCTTCCCCGCTGAACTCTGGATTTTGCCCCTGATAGAGAAATACCCAACTTCTCACTCAACTCATTCTGAGTCATGCTTTGAAATTCTGTCAGCAGAATAGCCTGCTTATAGGTCTCCGGTAAACTGTCTACCATAATTTTTAAGCAGGATGCTATTTCAGTATTCGCAGAAGTTTCTTCAGCGGTACTGCTTTCCAGATCTTCGCCAAGATCCGTGCTTTCCAACTTAAGGTTATTTCTCCTATAGTAGTCCTTAACAGTGTTATGGGCTATTCTGAATATCCAAGCATGAAGTCTATCCTCATTCATCACGCTGCCGATATTTTTATGGATTTTTAAAAAAATCTCCTGAAATATGTCCTCGGCATCCTGTTTATTGGCAACCCGTTTCTTGATAAACCTTTTGAGGGGTAGACTGAATTCCTCCCAAACACAGTTTATACAAGTACTCACTGTAAACCACCTCATTTTTTCATAGCAGGCGTTCCCATAGGAGATTATTTATAGATTACTTTATCTAGCATGCTGGCCAATTAAAATAGTAGGATTTTTACCATTTCGTTTAGCTAATATAAGAGCTTGATCAGAAGCTCATCTATTATTTGTATGGTGTGGGCATGATCTTATATGATCATCGACCATGCCGATTGCTTGCATAAATGAGTAGACAGTTACTGAACCCACGAATTTAAAACTTCTTCGTTTTAAATCTTTACTGATTTGTTCTGAAAGTGTAGTTTGCGCAGGAATCTGTCCATCAAATTCCCAATTATTGATTATCGGTTTAAAATCACTATAGCGCCATAAGAAATTCGAGAAACTTCCAAATTCTAATTGGATTTGGAGAACAGCTAAGGCATTGTTTCTAACGGATTTTAGCTTTAATTGATGTTTAATAACATTATATTGAGTTCTGATCTCCTCTAGTTCTTCGTCGCTTAGCTTGGAGCAATAGACAATATCAAAATTGCGGAAAGCTCTTCTGTATTCCTCTCTTTTAGAAAGTACGATATTCCAGGATAATCCTGATTGAGCACCTTCTAAGGTAAGCATTTCAAATAAATATGAATCATCATGACTTGGTCTGCACCACTCTTGGTCGTGATACAGCTGCATCATTGGATTTTTCCCAGGCCATAAACATGCACTCATGAAAGTTCCCCCCAGTTAATTCGTAAGTTGAAAGTTTTGCATAAAATAGTGCTGACCCAACTGTCTCGTACATATTATATCAAAATTCAATTTCAAGCTACAGGACAAACCTAAACATCTTTAGAAGCGATAAGGCAATTAATGCGAATTAATGAGTTATCTGTTAGAATTATCATGTTAATAAATATTATAACCAAGACAGGGGAATGAGTTAATTTGATTCGAACCTTTGGATTTAAGAAGGACTCGGAGCCTTATTTCAACTTCAGTCTAGATAGCTTAAATGATCATGACCTGCAATGGTATTGGATTGATTTTGATAACCCTAACGAGTCTGAAATAGAATTGTTACAAAAGCACTTTAAGTTTCATCCCTTGGCTATCGAGGATACCCTTTTTTCCTTGAACAAACCCAAACTAGACTACTATGAAGGGTACACCTTTTTCATTCTTAATGCTTTGAAAGACGATACTCTCGACCCCTCGGAGGTATCCTTATTTGTTGAGCAAAATTCTCTGATATCCTTCCATACGGATAGCTTGCCTGAGATTGATGCAGCTTGGGAACGAGTTACCGGAGATCGATCTCACTGGGAAAAAGGGTCTATTTTTGTAGCACACCAAATTTTTGATAAAATAGTTGATCATTTCTTTCCGGCTGTTTATAAGATTGAAGATAAATTAGATGCTTTGGATGCCAATCTAGATCGCAAGCTTATTCATAAACTGTTAGATGAGGTATTTCAAATAAGAGGGGATTTATTGAAATTAAGAAGAACCGTATCTTCAATGAGAGATTTGTTATATAGAATCTTAAATTCCGAACGACTCCCAGGCTTCAAAGAGCATAAAATATATTTTTCTGACATACATGACCATTTATTAAAACTCTCGGATATGATTGAGTCCAGCCGGGAAATAACTTCTGATCTCCGTGACAGTTATTTATCCATAAATTCAAATCGAATGAATACAAATATGATGGTATTGACGGTGATCACTACAATTTTTATTCCATTAACTTTTATAGCCGGAATTTATGGCATGAACTTTGATTATATGCCGGAGTTAACCTGGAAATATGGTTATTTCCTAGTTTTAGGAATAATGACTTGTATCGGCGTTTTAATGTTCTTGTGGTTCAAGAGCAAAGGATGGTTTGATAGTTGATAGACTAAGGGTTATCTTTACTTTTCCCGTATTCTGCAATTCTCACGTAAAATAAAAGCCCTGCATAACAAAATAGTTATACAGGGTTAAAGGCTCGACATTGTGCAATGACTAATTGACTTATGAATCAATAGTTTGAATCAGCGTAACCAACCCAGCCGCCTTCTTTGACAAGTGTCTTGTCAAACTCGCCGACTTGGAAATCAATTTCCTCTGATTGGTCTGATGAGGTGACAATAATCTTATTACGATCAATGTCAATTGTTATTGAAGTGTCTTTCCCCGCGCAGTTCTCAAAAAGATAGTCCAGCTTATCGGCCGGCAATTCAATTGCTAACATACCGCAATTATACATATTCTGTCTGAAGATCCGGGCAAAGCTCTCAGCTATCACCACATTGATTCCATTTACTTCCAAGGCCCAGGGAGCATGCTCTCTGGAAGACCCACAACCAAAATTGGCTCTTGTTACAAGCACAGTTTTGTTCTGAATATCTTCTTTATTGTTAAATCCAGGAAGTGTCAAATCCTCTAATAAATAAGGTTGCAAGGCCTCCTTGGTAATTTCGGTAAGATATTTGGCCGGAATGATTTCATCGGTATTGATATCACTTCTATCCAAGAATAAGACTTTTCCGCTAAATTCTTTCATCTTTCCCTCCGATATTTCAAGCTTTATACAATTGTGAGTTGGTTATTTTTCCTTCAATCGCTGAAGCTGCAGCAGTAGCAGGACTCATCAAATGAACTGTACCGCCCTTCCCCATTCTGCCATTAAAATTTCGGTTTGTTGTAGAAGCACAGGCTTCACCATTAGCAAGCACCCCATTACTCATGCCCAGACAAGCTCCGCAGGTTGGGTTTGTAACGCAAAAACCTGCGTCTTGAAAAATCTCAATTAGACCTTCTTTTAAAGCCAAGGAATAAATAGCCGGGGTTGCAGGGCTTACAATGGCCCGTACGTCATCGCTTATCTTCTTATCCTTAATGATACTAGCAGCAATTCTAAGATCTTCTATACGACCATTGGTACAACTTCCTATATACACCTGATCAATTTTTGTATCAGACATTTCCTTGACTGATTTTACTTGGTCTGGTTTGTATCCGAAAGTAACCATTGGTTCTAAGGTCGAGACATCATATTCATAGACTTTTTCATAAGACGCATCCGCATCGGAAGTCCATTTTGAGTATTCCAGCAAAGCGTCATCTTTTGTGTTAAATTCGTCTTTAATGAATTCCCACAGGTATTCAACAGTTGTCATATCCGGGTAGCATATGCCACAAGTGCCTCCGGCTTCAATAGCCATATTGCATAATGTCATACGTGATTCCATGGACATTCCCTCGATCACCGGTCCGGTAAATTCTATGACCATGTTTGTTGCCCCGTTTACCGTCAGTTCTTTGATAATAAAAAGGATCAGGTCTTTGGCATAAACCCCCGGCTTTAAGCTGCCATTAAGCACAAATTTAATGGTTTTTGGGAAATGGAAGGCACAGATACCCTTAAGTATCCCTACTTCAAGGTCAGTAGTCCCGACACCGGCAGCAAAAGCTCCAAAAGCTCCATGGGTACAGGTGTGTGAATCCCCCATGATAATTGTATAGCCCGGTCTTACGAATCCTTTTTCCGGGAATATTGCATGACAAACACCATTTCTCCCGATGTCAAAAAAGTCTTTGATACCATGTCTTTTCGCCCAATCCCGGAGAATCTTTCCCTGCTCAGCAGTTTTAGAATCTTTGGCAGGTGTGACATGGTCGATGACCGCCTTAATTTTTGTAGGATCAAAGACTCTGTCCATTCCCCTGGCCATAAGATCTGTGATGGCAATGGGTGTGGTAATTTCATGACAGAAAACTCTATCCAGTTTTAAGACATGGGTATCCGGAAACGGCATGTTTACCCTGTGTGCATCAAATATTTTCTCAGCGATTGTTTTCCCCATTTTATTCTCCTTATATTTTTATTAAAATTTAACCCAGAAAAAGCCCCAAGACCTATTTTCATCCTCTGATGATGCCGCCTTAGTAGCAGCATGGGGGTCTACCCTATTTTATAATAAAATCTTATTAGATTAAAGTATAATATTACAGTTTTGTCCGACAAGTAAAACTTGTCATTTTAACCTTTAATTCGGTGGTATAAATCATCCAGAAATGCTTTTTCAGTTTCGACAGCGTCGACCAAAGGAAGTCTTACTCCACCGGCATTAATCCCCTGATACTTCAACAGGTATTTAATCGGTACTGGGCTGGCGGTTACGAAAATCCCTTTAAACAGGGGAGTTAGCTTCAAATGCCATTGTAAAGCTGTTTGAGTATCCCCGGCAAACCAGGAGTCGATCATGTTTCTCATTTCGTCACCAACCACGTGTCCGGCCACACTGACGATACCAGTAGAGCCCAAAGCCAGCATAGGCAAAGTTAGGGAGTCATCCCCGCTATAGATAGCAAAATTCTCAGGCAGAATGCGCTTTAGTTCGCTGAGCTGATCCATCATTCCGCTGGATTCCTTAAGCGCTGTTATATTGGGAATTTCGCTGAGTCTGAGCACGGTTTCAGGGAGCATATTCACCGAACATCTGCCCGGGATATTATAAAGCATTAAGGGAAGCGGAGTCGCAGCGGCTATGTTTCGGAAATGCTGATATAAGCCCTCTTGAGAAGGTTTGTTGTAATAGGGTACCACCGCCATCAGCCCGTCTACTCCAATTGCGGCTGCCTTTTTGGCTAATGCAATACTTCCTTCTGTGGTGTTTGAGCCGATTCCGGCAATAACGACAGCCCGCGAGCCTACGGCTTCTTTAACGACTTTAAATAATTCAAGCTTTTCTTCAGAGGAAATTGTCGGGGATTCCCCGGTTGTCCCCGCGACGACAATCCCATCATTACCATGCTCAACTAAATGTAAAGCTAAACGCCCCGCTTCTTTATAATCAATTTCTAGTCCCTCGTTCATAGGTGTAACCATTGCTGTTAGAATTCTTCCAAATGACATATTCCCACTCCTTACCTCTTATTACTCTTATTTTGTTTAACGAATTATTTGATCTAACATCAGTTTAGTTTTTATCAGTTTCAGCAGGGATAAGCTCTATAATATGCACAACCAACCCACCAACTAACCTACGCTTGCCATGATAACCCCAGACAATTTTTCCTTCAGAACATGAAAAACAAGGCGCAGATTGAGCTGACGCCTTGTTATAAACAAAATTAATAAAAATTAAATAATGCACACAAAACGATAGCACTTCACCGCAATACGGTGACAGTTCAAGGACTCTTAATCCGGGAACCAGGCATGGAATTAAAGAGAAAATCCACCCTTCGGAGCCATCCCCTTTCGCTAAGGATCATAGGTATCTCTCCAACCTCATCTTAGCTACTCTTGTTTGACCCGCCTCTATCTTCAGGTATTCAACTAGTTAGATTATAGCGAAAATCACCCCTGAGTGCAATGGCTTATTTGTTAATTTTCCCAATATATCCCATAGATTAACGCCATGTTGTCGGACTCATAAGCATTTGCAAATCTATCACATAAATATATGGTGATATTATATTTACATAACCAGATATCGATGATAACATTTAGCTTGGTTATATTCATTTCTTGAACTATAGATGTATAGTTCTAAGAATATGGGGGTGAAAATTGATATTCTCTCCGATAATCTGCAGTTATTATTTTATCGAGAGAGCCGCTAATTTGTACCATATAAAGGCTCAAGCTAAAAATTTGTGAGGAGAAAACATTAATGAAAAAGAAATTACTTATCGTCCTTATTTGTATTGCGATGGTAGCAACATTTGCAACTGGCTGTAGTTCCACCGCTACACCGGAAAAGCCTGCGGCAGAAACTCCGACGGTTAAGGCAGTCGAAAAGACAAAGGTATTTGTATCCGCAGATTGGGTAAAAAGTGTCATTGACGGTGAACAACCGGAGTCCAAAGACTATGTAATTATTGAGGCCGCTTGGGGCCAGGTTAGCGAGGATAAAGCCTACACAGAAGCACATATTCCGGGAGCGATCCATCTAAATACAGATGAAATCGAAGAAGAAAAGAAATGGGATATCAGAACAGGCGCGGAAATTACCCAGGTAATGAAAAATTATGGTATAACGAAAGATACTAATGTAATCGTTTATGGTGCAGACTCAGGTGCAGCGAGAGTCGCATTCGTATGTATCTGGGCTGGTGTTGAAAATGTAAAAGTCCTCGATGGTGGATTGAACACTTGGAAAAAAGCTGGGTATCCAACTAAGGACGGTATAGAAACTGCACAAGCAACTGCAAAAGAATTCGGGGTTACTATACCTGCCCATCCGGACTATGTTTTAGCGACTGACGAAGTTAAAGATAAGCTGGCAAAAGACAAGAACTTTAGATTAGTAAGTATTCGGAGTTTAGATGAATTTACGGGTAAGAAAAGCGGCTATAGTTACATTAAAAGAGCTGGCGAACCTAAAGGAGCAGTTTGGGGACATGATGAAACTGACTACCTCAATGAAGACGGAACATTCATTAACTTTGATAAGGCGGTAGCCATGTGGGCTGAACAAGGTATAACAAAAGATAATGAAATTGCCTTTTACTGTGGAACCGGTTGGAGAGCAACTATTCCCTGGCTAATGGCCTATGAAAATGGTTGGAAAAACATTAAATTGTATGATGATGGCTGGTTCGTGTGGCAGATGGACGAAAAGAATCCGGTACAGACTATCACTCCCGAAGAAGCGGCAGCTAATTATAAAAAATAATTAATAAGCAAAGAGAGTCTGATAGCAAAAGCTGTCGACTCTCTTTGCTTATTAGTTCAATTAACCTCCGGGCCTTGATCAGTTACGAGACTCCTACTTCTTAAATTGGTGTTCACTGTTTTACTTCCGTGGGGGTAGCGTCCCCCACCGAAGTCTAGATGTTCTGCTTTAGCAGACGAGTACACTCTAGATTTCTTGATCTAAAAAGGACTAAGAAAATTATTAAGCTAAATTTCTTAAATATACTATAATCTTAATGTTTTGAATCAAGGTGACGATTGCCAATATGAAGCTGATAAAGTAATAGGAGCGATAGTCTTCTGTTGAGAAGCCGATAGTAAAAATGGTGGATACCAGTGTAATAATAATTTGGAAAACGACCATAGAGACAGCCTCTTTGCCTAACCCAGAACCTTTTTTTATCATTTTAAACACAATAAGAATAATAATCGTAGATATAACTAAGATGCTGACCGCAATATGTAGAATTTCATCAATGGGGTACAAATCCTTCCAGGTGTTGTTTATATAAACAACGAATCGCATCACTCCCATCTTTTTTACTGAGTATGTTTGAATTAGATAGGCTATTATAATGAATAGAATTTGAAGGATTGTTGCTAATCTAAATAGGATTTTTTTCAAAATGACTATACCTCCTTAACGTTATCATGACCAATTTTGATGAACAAAGGCGGCAGCCTTTTCCTGCTGCTAGGCACCAGCCTAGTTTTCTTGATAGTATTTATTTAAAAATTTCGGTATTATACTCATAGCACATTTAGGAGGAATAAGATGACTAACACCAATAGTTCAAATTCCAATACTGACTTATCGGGAATCAATATCGTTGTCACCGGTGCCTCAAGCGGTATTGGACTTGCAATGGCAGAAGGGCTTCTTCGTGCAGGGGCTAGGGTTGCCTTAGCTTCAAGACCGGGCGTAAAACTGGATAATCAAGTCAAACGACTTAAATCATCCGGTTTGGATGTATACGGATTACCTATAGATGTTCGCTCGGAAACATCTATAGCGGATTCAGTGGAATGGGTACAAAGAACCTGGGGAAAGCTTGATGTTTTAGTCAATAATGCCGGAATTGGGATGGGTACAGTAAATAAGCGCTTCTTGATCGAACCCCTGCCCTTTTTTCAAGTTACCCCTGAGGGGTTCCGAAATTTAATTGACACAAATCTTACGGGTTATTTTCTTGTGGCCCGAGGGTTTACCCCTCTGATGATCCGCCAGGGACATGGGAAAATTATCAACATTACGATGAATCAGGAAACCATGAGGCGTACAGGCTTTATCCCCTACGGCCCTGCCGGTTCCGGTGCAGAGTCACTGTCATACATTATGGCCGAGGATCTTCGCCCATATGGAATAACCATTAATATGCTGCTTCCTGGCGGAGCAACGGATACGGGGATGATTCCCGAAGATCTTAGGGGGCAAATAAAATCCCCACTCCTACGCCCAAGAGTTATGGTAGAACCCATTGTTTTCCTGGCTTCCAGCAAGTCTGATGGCCTAACAGCTGAAAGAATAAATGCCCTTGAATTTTCTAAGTGGCTTTCTAAGTATGATAATTGATTAACTATCCCTCCTTAATATTAAACTATATAATGGGCGGCAATCTTGTCATGAAATTTATTATCCAAGGCTAGGGCTTATGATAAAAGGAGTGCAAACATTGAAGTATTCATCTGTTAAAGTGGCAAGATTTATAAGACGGCCTAATAGATTTATTGCTCACGTTATCGTAGACAATAATGAAGAAATTGTTCATGTTAAAAATACCGGGCGATGCAGAGAGATACTCCAAGAAGGAACTATGGTAATTCTGGAAGAAGCAAAAAATACAGAGCGCAAGACGAAGTACTCCCTTATAGCCAGCTATAAGGGAGATGTTCTGATCAATATCGATTCACAAGTCCCCAATCTGGTGGTGTTTGATGGTATCAAGGAGGGGAAAATTAAGGAATTACATAATGTAACAAAACTATCCAAAGAGGTTGTTTACGGTAATTCTAGATTTGATCTATACTTTGAAACCAAAGATCAAAGTGGATTTATAGAAGTAAAAGGTGTAACCCTTGAAACTGAGGGGATTGCCATGTTCCCGGATGCTCCTACTCAGAGAGGTTGTAAGCATATTTATGAAATGATCAAAGCTGTTCAAGAAGGGTATGGGGGATTCATCTTCTTTCTCATTCAAATGACGGGCGTAAACTATTTTACCCCCTTTGAGATAAGGGATCCGGAATTCACAAAAGCCTTAAGGCTTGCCAGTGAAAAAGGAGTGACTATCCTGGCTTATGATTCGATAGTTTCTGAAGACGGGATAACCATAGGAACTCCGGTAGAAGTTCGTCTTTGCTAGACAGGGCTTCCATAAGAAACAAAATCTAAGATGACCTGATTTTCAAAGCCACAATAACTGTTCCCGATGTTCCTCACTTTCGATAATCGGGATTTGCACTTCCGTAATATAGTTTCTGTTGTCCCGTTCCACAAATTGATCAATGATATTAAAGTTTATGGTTATATCAGCAAGATCTAAATCTCCACCCGCATCACGAATGCGCTGGGCACTTGAGTAGATGTGTTCATAAGCACCCTGATGATACCCGCAGAGGTAACGCCCGGCAGGTATTACTGGAAAGCGCAGAGAATCAGTCGTTTCTTTCTGTAGGATTGTGTTTTCTCCATCGTCAAAGAGATAGGCACCAAAATATTTGGAATCGTTTTTGTAAAACACCACCGTTGGATTGAGATAGAACCAATCATCCCCATAGAGCAGCTCTTCTCCGCCAATTGGAAAATAAAACCTCTCCGGGAATTCCTTAATTGAAACACACTCAATGTCAACATTGGGCAATTCCTGCTCGATGAAATGAATCTTCTGCTGAATCGCCCTGTCGGTATTAAGGAGGTTTTCTGCTTTTTTTCTGATGATACTAGACTGCTTTTTTAGCTGCTCCAAGTTAGAATCGATATCACGGGATTCTAAATAAGAAGCCTGAATTTCCTTGAGGGAATAACCCAGGCGCCGGAGATAACGTATGGTGGCCAGCTTATAGATCTGGTCGAACCGATATTTGCGATAGCCGTTGGTCGGATTCCGCTCAATGGGGACAAGCAGGCCAATTGAATCATAATAGATGAGGGTTTGCACATTCAAATGAAATAATGCACTTATCTCGCCAATGCTAAGAGTCTCTTTCATATAGTCTTTTCCTTTCCTGTGATAAGGTCATTATATCTATCAATTGCCTAGCAGACAATCCCGTTGTTTGCCGACCGGGTCAGGAGCAGAAATAAAATTTATACTACCTACTCTTTGCGATCTGAAAGAAAAATTGAATAAATCCTATAAACTATGACTAGTGCAGATTTCTACAAAATAGTCGCTACCGTTTATTGCGCTCGAAGGGGATGCCCAATGCAGAAGGGTCAATACTTTTACCAATCGATAAGAAGAGTACGATAACGGCAACCAGATATGGGAACATGGTGAATACCTGAGTCGGAATCGGGAAACCCAAGGTTTGGAGGTTGTACTGCAGTGCCTGGGAAAATCCGATCACCATAGCTGCCGCAAAAATCCCGATGGGATTACGCCGTCCCAGGATCACGGCCACCAAAGCAATATACCCTCTTCCTGAGGTAACATTCTCCATGAAGAAACCCAACTGTCCCAGGGTTATACTTGCTCCCCCTAACCCGCCTAACACACCGTTTATAAAACAAGCAAAGTAACGAATTGCAAAGACATTCAGACCTGCTGAGTTGGCCGCCTGGGGATATTCCCCAACAGCCTGCAGATTGATGCCCCACTCCGTCTTATAAAAGAAAATCGCCGTTAGGATAATGCCAATTAGGGCTAGATAGACAAATATGTTTTGATTAAAGAGAGCCGGGCCTATGATCGGGATACTCGACAGCAAAGGGATTTTTAGGTCACCAAACATATTGCAAGCTGGAATGGTCGTTGTTTGACCAAAGACAATTAAGAACAAGAAGCTTGTCAGCCCCATCACCATAAAGTTAAGTGCCAGACCCGCAATGGTCTGGTTTGCTTTACAATGGATACTCAATACAGCGTGGATCATGCTGACTAAGATGCCGCCCAGGATACCTGTTAATAAACCTAAGTAAAGATTACCTGTGAAAAAAGCAACGATGAAGCTGAAAAACGCTCCGGAAAGCATAATTGCCTCAACGCCGATATTCAGGATCCCGGCTTTCTCAGAAACAGCCTCTCCCAATCCCGCTAGGATGAGCGGGGTTGCCATCCTTACAGAGGCTACTAAATACATGGTAATCAGCGCAATAAATCCAGAATCCATTGTTTGATCCTCCTATTCGTCGGTTAAAAGTCGGCGGAATAAACTTTTACGGGCCAGAATTAATAAAACGACAACCCCCATGATAATGGATGAAATAGAGGTCGGCACCCCAGCCATACGCTGCATTCCTAACGATCCAACTTGAAGCGCCGCGATTCCCAAGGCGGAGATGACCACGCCTACGGGATGATTTTTCCCCAACAACGCAACGATTATGGCGATATACCCATAGCCTGGGGAGATACCTTCAAGCAGCTTGTGATGCAGTCCGGATACCTCGCACACACCTGCAATTCCGGCAAGCCCGCCGCTTATTAGGGAGGAAAGGATGATGTTTTTATACACGGAGATACCGGCGCATTTACTGGCCCTGGGATTTAGACCCACCGCCCGCATTTCATAGCCGGTAGGAGTTTTCCAAACCAGAAGCCAGACGAGGACAACAGAGATCAGGGCTACCAAGATTCCTGCGTGCAGCCGTGTAGTGCTTATAAGGGTTGGCAGTGTGGCGCCGTCGGGCAGAAAAGCCGACATAGGCAAGGAACTGGCAGGATCCTTGAGCAAAGTACGCACTAAAATTCCTACGATACTTAGAGCGATATAATTAAACATGAGGGTAGTAATTACCTCTGAGATCCCAAAACGAGCCTTTAAGAATCCCGGAATTACAGACCAAATGCCCCCAAAAACAAAGCCGCCCAGAATCACCAGAGGAATCATAACCATTGCCGGCAGATCATTCAGCCAGAAAGCAATAAAGGTAACGGCAATAGCCCCCATATAAAGCTGCCCTTCAGCACCGATGTTTATAAACCCACTTCGAGAACCTACTGCCACCCCCAATCCTGTCAGGATCAACGGAGTTGCTTTGACCATAACCTCGGAAACTGAATAGAAGGAACCGAAAATTCCGGATAAAAAGCTGGAGAATGCTTGGGTAACGCTGCTGCCAACCAAGAGAATGAGCAAAATCGAGATTGATAACGTCAGGAAAGCAATACCGAGATAAGACAGAAGTTTGCCAAACTGTTTCATAGTGATTCCTTCCTTGCTTCAGACGTTTTGCCAGCCATCAAAAGACCGATCTGGGACAAATTCAGTTCTGGGGTATTAGGGAAAATCCCCATGAAACACCCTTTATAAAGCACGGCGATCCTATCGCTTAGTAAGAGGACTTCTTCTAAGTCGGCAGAGATGAGGAGAATACTACACCCATTCGATCGGTGTTGGAGGAGCTGCTGTTGGACAAACTCCGTTGCCCCAATATCCAGCCCCCGGGTGGGCTGATGCGCTATGATAGCTTTGGGGTTACCTGCCATTTCCCGGGCAAGGATCAGCTTTTGCTGGTTTCCGCCGGAAAGGTAGCGCAGAGGGGTATTCAACCCCGGGGTTTTAATGGCATAGTCTTCAACTGCTTTTTGGGTCTCAGCCCGCACTAAGCGGGTATTGATCAGTCCATGCTTAATAAAGCGACGGTCGGTATGGGTTTTTAAGAGGATATTGTCCGTTAGGCTCATGTCCATCACTAAACCGTCTTGATGACGGTCATCTGAAATATAGCCAATTCCAAGCTTCTTACGTTCAAGTACGCTCATGGAGCTCATATCTACGCCATCCATCCTGATCTTCCCACTGCTTTGTTTACGGATGCCCAGAATTACCTCAACCAGCTCCTTTTGCCCGTTGCCATCAACCCCTGCCACGCCGACGATTTCCCCCGGCGCAATCTGCAAGGAAAGGGAATTTAGCCGCTCTCTACCCTTTTCTTTCAGTGAAACCTCTTCAAGGGAAATTCCCTCACTGCCGGTATCGGACACGACCGCCTCACGCTGAATAATCTGAAGTTGACGCCCAATCATATACCGGGATAACTCTTGCTCGCTAATGTCACTGGTTTTCGCTGTCACCACATTATACCCATCTCGTAGAACCGTGACCCGGTCGCTAATGCTCATAATCTCAGGGATACGGTGAGTAATGATGATCACCGAATGGCCGTCCGCCCGCAGTTTACGCAGCACTTCAAAAAAGTATTCTGTCTCCTGCGGAGTCAGCATTGCAGTGGGTTCGTCTAAGATAAGCAGTTCCGCATCTCTATAGAGAAGTTTAATAATCTCAACTCTTTGCTGTTCGCCCACAGATAGGTTAGAGATGTAAGCATTAACATCAATCTGAAGTCCATATTTTTGGGCAACTTCCGTAATCGTTGCATTAAGTGCTTTGCGGTCAGTAAAGGGATATCCTTTCTCTTTGAGCCCCAGGGTTATGTTCTGAGACACAGTTAATGTAGGAACCAACATGAAGTGCTGGTGAACCATACCAATCTGAAAAGCAATGGCATCTCTGGGTGATGTAAAGGAAACCTTTTGCCCTTTCCAGAAAATATCACCGGAATCTCTAGAATAGATACCGTACAAAATATTCATCAAGGTGGTTTTCCCTGCTCCATTTTCCCCCAAGAGGGCATGGATTTCTCCCGGTTCCAGATCAAAACAGACCTGGCTATTGGCCATTTTTCCAAAAAAGGATTTGCTAATGTTCTTCATGGAAAGCAAAGCCATAGATTACTCCTCCCCTAAAAAAGAAGAAGATGTCCCTGGACAGTCGCAACTTGATCCATCGAGACATCTTCTAAATGTTTATGCCTACTTGGTGGATTTCTCGATAACTGGAACGGTTAGTGTTCCATCAATAATCTGTTTCTTGGTATCTTCGATGAGTTTCTTGGTAGCTTCGGGAATCTTGCTCTCAAAGGAATGATACGGGGAAATATCGACGACTTTTTCTTTCATACCTAAGTGAGTAATGCCGCCTTTAAAGGTACCATTTTTAACAGCATCCACAGCGGTCAGGATGACTGTTGGCATATTATACACCGTCGAAGAAATAATAGTATTAGGGGCGATTGAATTCTGATCGTATGAATTTCCACAGGCCAGAACACCTTTTTCCTCTGCAGCCTTGATAGCACCGGTGCCCGCTTGGTTGGCAACGTGGTAAAGCACATCTGCACCTTTGTCAATCATAGATAGGCCCGCATCTTTCCCGGCAGAAACATCCGTAAATGAATTAACGTAAATTTCATAAACCACAATGTTAGGGTTTACTTTTTTGGCACCCAGTTTAAAAGCTTCAAGTTCCTTGATAATTGATGGTTGCTCGATACCACCGATTACTCCGATTTTGCCGGTTTTGGACATAGAAGCGGATAGGATACCCATCAAATATCCACCTTGTTCGCAGCTCATTACATAGGAAGCCATATTCTCAGCCTGTGAATTGGACTCTGTCGCCATAAAATGGAGTTTAGGGAATTTTTGAGCTACTCGGACTGCCGGATCTCCAAACTGAAACCCGTGGCCGATGATTAAATCATATCCCCGAGCAGCATAATCATTGTAAGCAGATTCCGTATCAGCCACGCCGACATTTTCTGAATAGGTAGTTTCTAATCCGAATTTCGATTCAGCAGCCTTTAGTCCCTCTAAAGCTGTCGCATTCCAGCCCTGATCATTGGCGGGACCGGAGAGGAGCAGGGCCACTTTCATTTTCTGATCTTTTGACGTCGTCTCTTGAGCAGCGCCGCTGCCGCACCCGGTTAACAGAACTAACATACACATTAGAAGTGCAAGCCCTTTAAAAATTTTCATCCAAATTCTCCTCTTTTCTTTTTCTATTGAATTTTTCCAAATCTATTTTTAGCGGAAGGCCTCACATTCATTGCGCAGCACCCGCGTACAAACCTTTTCCCCTTCTTCGGCCACTGCCCCTTCGTCAACACCTAACAACTGACCGTCCCTGAAGACAACCTTACCGTTGACCATCGTCAGCCAAACCGGACCGGTCACGCCTACCCGGGCCAGAATGTTTTTAGGATCATGCAAGGTACCCGTAAGTTCCAGGACTCCGGTGTTGATCATGAACAAGTCAGCGGCTTTTCCAACCTCCAAGGATCCTAATTTATCTCGGCCCAAGGTTTTTGCCCCGTTCACTGTTGCTATTTTCAGCAATTCATAAGGGGAAAGGCACCCTCCTCGCTCCTTACTGTGGTAAGCCTGCATAAGATAAGCCATCCTCAAGGAATCCAAGAGACTTGAACTGTCATTGGTTGCGGAACCATCGCACCCGAGGCTGATGATCACCTTATCCTTCTGGAGAGCTTTCATATCCAGGATCGGGAACCCGCCCAAGACCGCCGGTGAGGGACAATGGGAAACCCCTGTGCCTGTTTGTCCCATGAACTTGAATTCCTCGGGATGCAGCTCCCAGCCGTGGGCAATCCAAACATCCGGGCCGATAAAGCCGATATCCTGGCACCACTCCAGCGTACGCTTATTCCAGCGTTCCTGCATAATCACATTTTCTCCCTCGCCCAGGTGAGTATGTAAGCGGACACCTTTTGCTCTAGCCAGTGCGACTGATTCTTTAAAGGTTTCTATGTAGCTGTTAATAGGCTGGCAAGGAGCCACGACGATCTGCTTCATGGAAAAGGGATCCGAATCATGATACAAATCAATCAGCCGTTCACAATCGGCAATAAATTCATCCGTCGTCTCCAACATGTTCTCGGGAATTGTACTCCCTTTACTGCGTGGGAGTGTGTTAGTGCCTCTGCCTGCGTGATACCTGATGCCCAGTTGGGCAGCAGCCTCCATCTGACGGTCGACCAGCAACTTGCCCGAGGCCCGTGTATAGCAATACTGGTGATCGAAAGCACAGGTGCAGCCGTGCTTAAGTAAGTCTCCCATAGCAGTTAATGAGGAATAATAGATGACCTCGGAATCAACTTTTTGAAAGATGCGGTAGATTTTGTCCAGCCATTCGACTACCAGCAGATTGGGATAATCGATGGTCATCAGGTTTCTGACAAAGGTTTGAAAAAAATGGTGATGGGTGTTGATCAGGCCGGGATAAACGAATTTATCACGCCCATCGATGACTTCAGCGTCCTGGGTTGCTATGCTCTTGCCAATCTGCACAATCTGTGATCCCTCGATAAGCATATCCATATCCTGAAACACTTGATCCGAAGCGTCACATGTCACAATGGCCCGGGCATTTTTAATTAAGATTTTCTTTTCCATGTTGTCCTCATTGCCTTTCTGTTTGTCGATAAAATTATCGGCATCCCGTTTGCCATTCGTTATATTTGGTATTCTATACCCTATAGTTACTATAGGGTCAAGTACAATTCTTAACCTCAAAGTGGATACATGGTCTCCTTTTCAATAAATTAGCTAGCCTTAATTAGGATAATCCTAAAGAAGGGTTGGATTTCAGAAAATGCTCTGAAATCCAACCCTTTCGTAGGCAGATAGTTTTAGTTTTTACTGTGTAAAATAGTATACTTGATATTCACAGAGTGATCGCCAATAGGTTCCAGATTACTAATGATTGAGGAAGGCGGCACCGTGACTTTCAATCCTATCTCTGTGGTGTGTTGGTGCTGCTCATAAATTCAGCGTGAACCTTTTCTAGTAACTCTGGAATTTCTAAAGACTGTGGGCAATTTCCTATACAGATTCCACAAGACACACATTGATCTGCACCAGTACCATTAGGCACCAGATTACTTTGATAGACCACTTTGTCAATGGGATGTGATTTCATCAGCTGCTGGCTGTTATAAAGCTTAAATATTTCAGGGATTATGACACCTTGTGGGCACGGCATACAGTAGCTACAACCAGTGCAGCCAATGCTCTTTTTCGCTTCGTATGCCTCACGAATCATTTTGATCAAGTTTAGATCTTCTTCTGACATAACATTAGAAGCCGTATTTTCAAATATCTTCAGATTATCCTTTAACTGTTGTAAAGTACTTGTACCGCTTAAGATTAGAGATACTTCCGGCATATTGTAAAGCCATCTAAAGCACCACTCTACCAACGAACGCTTTTCGGGATATTGATTGATTAAATCCTGTGCTTCCTGGGGTACAGTATTTAATATATAGCCCCCTCTAAGCGGTTCCATAATTACTACCGCAAGGCCTTTATCTGCTGCATATTTTAAACCTTCCACACCCACTTGTTGCTTCTCATCTAAAATATTCAGCTGAATTTGAGCCATCTCCCAATCGTAGGCGTCTACGATCTCTTTAAATGCATTTAAGGTATTATGAATAGAGAATGCCTTATGAGCAATTTTCCCTTTTTCCACCATTTTGTCTAAGAAGGTAAGTCCATCATACTTTTTGACCTTTTCCCAGTGGCCGTGATTCATATTATGAAGAAGATATACATCAATATGGTCTGTTCCAAGTCGTATCAATTCTTCATCCAGATATTTTTCAAAGTCATCGTGTTTGTCGATATTCCAAATTGGGCTTTTGGTAGCTAAATAAGTTTTGTTTCGATAGCCATCCTTTAAAGCCTTACCTGTAATAATCTCGCTGTCTTTGTAAATGAAGGCGGTATCAAGATAATTCACCCCGTGATCAATTGCATAACGCACCATTTCAATAGCTTCTTTTTCATCTGAAGGAAATCGCATGCAACCAAGTCCGAATCTAGACACTTTCATCCCGGTTTTTCCATATTGTGCATATTCCATTATTTGTACACTTCTTTCTAACTATAAGTACATCTAGTTATTTTCATAAGCTTAATGTCCTGCCTGGTACTAAAAGATATATTAGTATACCTCCACTTTGCCAGAGTTTATTAGAGATATTTATATTGTACATACTAGAGTGCACTCTAAGTCAATAAACTAACAGCAGAATTTGTATTTTGTTATACATTATGTGTACATTCCAACTTACAATGCTCAGCCAACACTTTCTCTTTGTATCAACACATAATAGGCTTATCGCAACTTAGCCGCCATGAATAATACTCCAAATCAATAACCCTGATCGTAAATAAGCCACGGACTATTTGCATCTTCACGAATCAGGATCATACTCCAGTTATCGTAAATACCTTTGTTCCATGGACCGAGCTCATTTGGTGGGGAGTCAATATTAAAACTCACCTTAAAGACAATAATATTTTTATCTGCTATATAGTGGTTACTCGGCCGATAACGCCGGCGCATCTGATCCTGAGAATCATAATTCATGGCTAATAAAGTTCGTGTTTCCTTACCATAGAGCTGAACATTGCCACTTTTCACGTTGCCTAAGGTCAGGCCATCTCGCGGGTACATTGTGGCAAGGATAGCCTCATCATCCTTTACAGCAATCGCCCGAAAGTATTCCTCCACTACTTTACGGGCTGTGGACACCTCGGCATCAGTAAGTTCAGGCAACGGCGATTCAATAGCTGTGTTTCCGTCTGTCATATGTTCATCCTGAACCAGTATGTTTTGCAGTTTATCTAAGTTCTCTGCCAACTCGGAGAGCTTTCCGTATTTTTCTTCAAAAGAAGCTCTCTGAAAGGTAAATGAAGTATTATATCTTGAGGTATCTAGCTGTCCGGAAGATTGGGAATTCCTGAAGGCAAAAGTCACTTGATCAAGGTTATCGATCATGCAGAAAACTACCAAAGCATTCATTCGTGAGTTTGATTCTATGACAGAGTCCGGTTTGATAATTGGCCACTCATCTTTATACTTTTCATCCGCCCCAGCCTCATAATATATTGTCAGGCCATAAGGCTTTTCACTCGTTTCCATTGAGATATATCTCTGGATAAAATAGTTGTCCGGGATTGGCAAGCTGGCCGCAATGGCTCCCACCTTGCTATTATCACCAACATAAGGTGTCTTGTGTCTTGAAATCTTAGCTAGATCATAGGTCGTGATAAGTGCTGATTCAGTTTTATTTCCTTCTCTACTGCCAGATAGGTTGGGCGGTGTGGATTTTCCACTGCCCACTCCAGCTCCTAGATATAAAGCTCCGAATATTACTAACCCCATTAGAAATATTGATAAGATTAAGCTTGGCTTTGAGGTTTTATGTGGCCTCATGATTGCTAATAATCTTTCCATTAAGCTCTTCTTTTCTTCACACATAGTCGCCTGCAGCACTCCAGACGGATATTTATGATCTGCTACCACAGAAATCAATGTATCACCATAAGCCTGCTTTTCTGCGGGGCTGAGGTTCTTGATAACCGCTTCATCACAGGCCAACTCACATGCACGATGGACTTCTTTTCTAATAAAGTACATCAAAGGATTAAACCAGTGGATTGATATAGCGATCAGTGTTAACCATTTTACCCCTATATCAGAATGCTTTAGATGAGTTAACTCATGAAGCAGGATATTCTTCAATTGCTTTTCATTAAAGTCAGTATCGGGAATAATGATTATTGGTCTTAGGATTCCAATCAACATGGGGGTGGTCACAAAGTGATTACGCATAAGTCTTACATTATTGCGCCCCTGCAACAAGGCAGACAACATTCTGAGTTCCTGATCAGTAGCCGCCTTATTAATTAACTTGAGGTGTTTTATAAAACGGACATATCCAACTAAGTTAACGGTGAGCATGATTAATGCACCTATCAACCAAAGATATAACGAATACCGGTTAAATAGCTCAAGAAAATGTCTGCCCAGACCTGTATTATAGTTATAAACAACATCAGTCGTGCTTTCATTAATATCTGGTAAGTTTAATGGCTCAGAACTATCCTTTGTACTACTCATTGGTTGCTTGATGGTTGATGATGTACTCAGGATTGTCGATTGATTCCCATAAAACAATTCGTTCATAACACTTGCTTCAAATGAAAATGGCAAAACCAATCTAAAGAGTATTACAATCCAAAGACAGTATTGAAAGGACTTTGATAACTTGTTCCTGATTAACGGCTTAAAGGCATATAATACTACTGCCAGAATGCTTGCAGATAGGGATAGTGATAAGATTAGCTTGATAGTTTCATTCATCGCTACTCCCCACCTTAAAGAGATTGCGTAATTCTTTTATGTCTGAGTCATCAAGCTTTTTGCTTCCCAAAAGCGAGGCAACAAGGTTCTTTGCACTACCGGAGTATAAGCGGTCAATCAAGCTTTGAGTCGAATATTCGTTATATTCTGCCTCACTGACTAAAGGTGTATAGTAAAGTACTTCTTTTTTAGAAACGAAAACTACACCTTTATCGCAAAGTCGGCGCAGCAAGGTCTTAATTGTTGAGGATTCCCAATTGCTTGTTTGCTCAAGGGTTTTTCTGATATCCGAGATAGGAAGTTCGCGGCCTGCATCCCATAAAACACGCATGACTTCAACTTCCGAATCCGTTATCTTGGAAACTAATTTATTCATAGACATCCCCCTTTCAGGTTACAAACGTAGCTTTTAACCACAGTCTACATTTGTAACTCGTTGATGTCAAGGAATATAATAAAAATAAAGCCCAGCAAACTGGGCCTTACCGCTGATCACTAGTGTATGTTACAAAAGACGAGAAGATTTTCATCCGTAAATTTCTCGTTACTCACCAAAAACTTAGTTGTTTTGTAGAATTCTTAGAGCATCATCCAGAGCTAGAAGATATTGAGGTGGCAAGTCGTGAACTGTTTCTCGGATTTGTTGAAATGCCCTTTGATAGGCGTCAAAAGCTTGGGTGTCCTGAGGATAACAGGAGTCCACCAAGTTGGCCATGGCATTAGCTTCTGCTGCATGCCCATGCTGACTGAGATAATCATATAGAGGCAGGGCAAATTTTAATACATCACCTTTAGTCCTAATTAAAAAAGACATTAATCAAAATCTCCGATCAAACATATTTTGAAAATCTTTCATTAATATATATAATAACGATATCATGATACTTCTTACTCAAGATTAATTCTAATTTATCTGCTAGAGGGTGTTGTATGAAAGATAATTATAGAGCTGACTTTTCTACCCTTCCCCATTTCGCACAAGATTATATTAATCACTTAGCTGTTATTAATAAATCAAAAAATACTCAATATGCATATTCCAATGAACTTAGACTGTTCTTTCAATTCCTCTGCGATTCTCTGCCGACTTTCCCCTCCTCTCCCGAAGGCATTAACTTATTATATCACATGGATAAGATCGGACATCGGGATATCGAAGCTTATTTAAGTTGGGCGAGCATTAAGCGCAATAATGGAGTACGAGCTCTTGCCCGAAAGCAAGCAGTCATAAAGTCTCTTTACCGCTATCTACTACGCGAGGATATGATTTCTAAAGACGTGACAATCAAACTAGACCCTTTCAATGTTAATCAAAAGCTTCCTAAAGCCTTAGAACCTAATGAGATTGCCGACTTAACAGACGCTTTAGAAACTGGTGTAGGATTATCAGCAGGCCAACTCAAATATCACGTCTATACCGAGAAACGAGATTATGCCATTGTCCTTACCTTGATTGGTACAGGACTGCGGCTATCTGAACTTTGTAACCTTGATATCAGCAAGACAAACCTTAATAAAGGCTTTTTTGAGATCCTCCGTAAAGGGAATAAAGAGACTGTCATTTATTTTAATGACGATGTAGCCAAAGCCCTGAATGATTATTTGCAGAATGAGCGCCCCCGTTATGTCCGCAAAAACCTTGACCCTCTTTTTCTCTCAATTCAAGGAAACCGAATAAGCAAGAGAGCCGTACAGAATCTTATCACTAAATATATGACCATTCTCAAAACTCTTGGACATAACACAGAGGGCTTCAGTGTTCATAAGATGCGCTCTACATTTGCCACTTTGCTCCTTCGGGAAACGGACAATCTGGCCATTGTCCAGGACGCTCTGGGCCATTCTGATCCCAGAACCACGCGAATTTATGCCAAAGTCCTTGATGAGCAATTAAAGCGAGCTGCCGACTTGATTAAATTTAAATAGACTGTTCTGCCTTCTGTCAATTTATCATGATAGAATTAAATATAGGCTTCCCAGAAACATACAGCGCTGTCGTTTCTGGGAAGCCATGCTTAATGGTCTTTAGAGAAACCCTCGACAAAGCTGTGCAGGACATTACAATTCCTCTGTTACCAAGTCAAAGCCTTCCAGTGTAGCCGCATCATCAATACGAATCATTAAATATCGTATACCATCCTTGGTCACTTGCTTGACGTTTTTAAGATCTTCCGGGCCAATCGTAATTGAAGCTGTGCCACTATCAATTTTAATCGACTTTGTTTTAAAATTAGGGGCTAGACTTGATGCCTTAAATTCATAGTTTTCCGCACCCATAATCTCCAAAAATGAAGACTGCAACTTATCTTCGGTGGGAATCCCACTACTCTCCAAAATTCTTTCCATATCTTTTAAGCCAATTAAAGATACCTCTCCACTTTCAGCTTCAACCTCCAGCCGACGACCAATTTCCGAATAAATGTTAGAAACAACTTCCGGCTCAATTTCTGTTCCAACAACATCACGTACAACTTCTAAAAACCGCGCTTTGTCAGCCTCGGCTGTTAATTTCAATTCGCAATCAAGAACATTTTCTACAAACAATTGATTAGGTTGGTTTTCTTTTTGGGTATAGTAAACAACTTTATCAGTCTCAGCAGCATCTTCGCTAAATGAGGGAAACATAAAACCCTCATATGGAGCATCCGTATTAATTGTAACACTCATAGGAACACTGGTTTTAAATTCTCTTTCTTCAAAATCAAAATTAAGTGCCTTTTTAGGAAGAACAATTGGACAAATGCTGCCAATAAAAAAACCCAAAGAATAGGCTTTTTCATCATCTATCTCGTCATTATCCTTTTTAATTGCTTTATAAACCTCTCCCCGTACAAAGCTGATCATAAAATCCTTATCATAGACCTCACAGGTTTCCTCCAGAATTTTATTTACAATTTTAAACGTCGCTTCTCTAAAATCTTCTGTTTTCAAAGTATCAAGCATATTCCTTTGAGTCGAGTTCTGGCCCAGCTTGTTATCTTTAAATTCTAACTCGAAAGTTTTAGAATCAATCTTTCCTGATAATACTTTTTTAAAGTTTTTAAGAAAAAGCTCTTTTTTTTCTTCATCCATCATAGCAAAATATAATACTTCAGAACAAAGAATGTCCTTACTTTCTTGTTTTATATAATAACTACAAATTTCCTGTAGATTTAACTTAGAGTTGTTGCTTTTTAATTCTCTACGAATACTTGCCAGATCTTCTTTATTCACAAATTCTATCTCCCTTTTTATCCTCGTTGGTAGAAGTCTCTATTCATAAGTCTAATTATAAACCTGCCGGTTCAGACTTAAAAATTCGAGTTTCGTATAAGTACTATAAGTTCTAGGTATTATCGCACTTATAATTCGTCATTCTTTGAGTATTTTCCTCTTAATTTAAGATTATATCTCATAAGCGAAGATTGTGAATCACCTTGATTATATAGATTAAGATAGATACAAAACAAAAAAGCACTCTAAATCAGAGTGCCCTATAAATAATTCGCACACTAAAATTACTGAAGGATATGGCTACATATGCTTCAATAAGCACTTAGAATCGCTCATTTTATCACAATATACAAACATTTTTCTACCGCCGGATCCTTTGATTTCTACATAACATTCACTACATTTATAGACTGTTTTTTCAATTTCATCCTTTGGGTTGCGGAGTTCTTTCCATAATTCAATTTGAACATCCTTATTTAGTAAGTCGCAATGCATCTATATCACTCCCTTTCACCTGATACTTCGACAGAAGGAAGAATTATCCTCCTATATAATTTCTTTAATGGAAATATTTATAATCTAAACTATCATCTTGCCTTGATCCTGAAGCACATCCGGAAGCTGGAATGATATATAAAATTTAGTACCTTTCGAACTAGATTTGATATCTACTTGAGCATTATGTGTTTCCGCAATGGTAAAGCTTGTCGCAAGGCCTAATCCCGTACCATCATCCTTTGTCGTAAAAAATGGAGTTCCAACTTTAGCAAGGTTTTCCGCAGGGATACCACATCCCTCGTCCTCAACCACTAATAGCACTTTATCTTCAATTAAATTGGTTCTGATGGTCAGGTTTCCTCCCGCCTTCATTGCCTCAAGCCCGTTGCGGACTAGATTCATGACAAGTTGAGAGATCTCATTTTTATTTAGCTTGAGACTCGGAATTGTACCGGGAATATACCTAATCTGTTTGTTTTGGTTAAAGGCGTCTGCTTCAATAAGTGGGTATAGATGATTGAGGATGTCGTTAAGGTTTTGAAACTTCATCTTAGTGTGCTTATTCCTTGCCAGCATCAGAAATTCCGTAATAATTGAATTCGCTCGATCCAGTTCCGAGATCATTAATTCAAAAATTGGTTTTTGGGCTGCGTATTGGTTTTTCTCTCCCAATAATTGCAGAAAGCCTCGGACGGTTGTCATCGGATTCCTTATTTCATGGCCTATTCCTGCAGCCATTTGACCCAATACCGCAAGTTTTTCGCGCTGACGAAGCCTTTCAGCCTCCTTTCTGGCTGAGGAAATATCGGTTGCAACGACCACATTACCAATCAAACTATTATCTATTCCTTGAACCGAATTTAGATTTAAAACAATATCTCGATTTACCCCATCTTTGCTTAGAAAACACCCTTCTATTCCTTCATGGGACTTTTTTATGTTGCTGTTGCTTAAGTTTAACCTTAATAAACTCTCAACTTTACTGAGTCTTTTATTGATAACTTCTTCTTCAGTAAGACCCGTTAGGTGAATAAAGCTGTTATTGCACATGGTGACTCGACCGTTTGCATCAGAGACTAAAACCATGCTATCCATTGAATTTAAAATCGTCTTTGTCTGTAGCTGCAAATTCTCAAACAGGTGAGCCAGCTTAGCATCATTAAAATAAAGCAGCCAGCCTCCCTGTGAAAATCTAAAACCGCTGATTTCTAGCTCTACCTTTTCCGTTCCTTTATCAATTGTCCGAAATACATTATTGAACCGTTTGGCACCCTCTCTTACGTCTCTGATCGTCGATTTATCCCCGTTTTTATAGAACCTTTTTTCAAAGACTAAAGCACTTAGGCCAATTAACTCCGTTGAGGTGACTCCGATTAATCTGGCAGCTTCTGTATTTACAAATCTTATTTTTTCATATTTATCGTAATTGATTATGCCTATCGGAAGTTCATTAAGTATGGTCTCATAATACAAATAGGGGTGAGTAACTGTCGACGCAAAAAGACCCTTATATAGAAAGAAATAGTATACAAACTTAAGGATATGCCCGTATGTATAATCAAAGGATGATAAACTTAAATAGGATGCAAAGCATTGCTCAGCAGGGATTGCAATAATTAGAGCGACGAATAAGTACTTTTCTATGATGTATTCGTCCTGCTTTACCTTTGGATATAGGAGCAGTAAATTCAGGAGGAATAGAGCAATTATAATATACTCGCAGATAATCTTAGCAGTTGTTACCCCACCGTTAGCTGTAAGAAGTACCGGGAACCACCCTTGATAGGCATAAACCAGATAGGATATCGATGCACCAAGTATAATCGTTATTACAAGACCTAATGATCTTTTCTGGGGCCCTTTTAATCTATCAAAAGTTCCGAGGAGAAGAATAACTCCTTCCGTTAGACGGCCAAGAACCCAATACCGGGAAGATATGTCATCGAAGCCCAAAGGGTGATGATTAAGCAAAGGATAATAGTATGTATGAAGAAAATCGAACCCCCCAACCAGCAAAAAGCCAAAGCCAACCAGTCGATTGATAGTCGAACTACGCTCATAATTCTGCCACATGGTAAGAAACGTAAATATTGCAACGCAAATACAAGCTCCCTCTAGTACAGAGTGAAGAAAAATCGGATCATTATGCCAGATATCTTGAAGTAGATGTGAACTCAGATAGCTTAATAACACAGAGACCAGTGCTACAGATAATAACACTACCGGAGCCTTTGCTCCGTTACTTTTGTTCATAATAAGATTTGTCCATCCCAATGATAACACTCTCCCTATTAATGCAGCGGTCTGAAATTATCACAATCATACCTTTGATTAATAATCCAGTTTCAATTCACTTCAATCTTACAAGATATTCTATATTTTAATTGTGACTAAATTTTCCAGTATCGTTATTATACGTTACTAGCTATGTCGAAATCACGAGTAATTATGAGATAAGAAAATGGTTGAAGTTCTGGAAAGGCCTGTAAATAAAGGTTTTATCGCATTGTATGAACATTTTTTATCGCAAATTTTTCTTTTTTGAAAAGAATTGTGATAAATGGGAAGAAAAATGAGTCATTTAGCAATTTGCTAAGAAAATCGAGCACAATAGGACATTAAGGGCTCAATGAAATAAAAACGGTTTTATACCGAAATTTAGATATTTGGAAGATAATCCAGCAATTACTTCTAACGTTGATGAACACCTAAGTTATTTCCACAATTCACTCTATGAACATCAATGCAAAATCGGTCTCTTCCACCTCAACAGTGGAAAGAGACCGATTTTTAATAGAAATAACTTAATTATATTTTTAAAGCAAGAGCTCAATTATAGTAAGCCCTATTTTGGAAGTCTGGCCAATTGCTTAAACGAGTCCTGCAAATCAAGGTACAATTTTTTGTAAAGCTGATAATACTCCCCATATACCTGACCTGCAGCAACATTCGGTTGCTGGACACTATTCTTAATAACCAGGTTGTCACAGGCATCTTCAACAGAATCATAAATTCCTGCTCCAACTCCCGCTAGGATGGCTACACCAAAGGCTGGTCCTTCATCGGCTTTAATTGTGCTGACAGGACAACCGTACATGTCTGCAAGCATTTGTCTCCAAAGCGGACTTCGTCCTCCACCGCCACAGGCTATCATATCTGCTACATTAACCCGCATTTCCTTAAAGACATCAACACATTCAAGCTGGGAATAGGCAACTCCTTCCATAACAGCACGAATCATGTTGGCACGACTATGGGAGGCAGACAATCCGAAAAACACTCCTCTGGAATAGGGATCCGGATGAGGAGATCGCTCTCCCATTAAGTAGGGCAGGTAAATCAGTCCACCTGCTCCCGGCTTAACTTGTTCAGCCAGGGTATTCATGATGACGTATGGGTCAACTCCCAGTTTTTCTGCCTCGATCATTTCCGGAGCGCAACAGGTATCTCTTAACCATTTCAGTGATAAGCCGGCACCCAATGTGCAGCTCATGACTGTCCATTTCCCTGGAACCGCACTGCAAAAGGTATGCACTCTGCCCTTAATATCAATAGAAACGTCATCTGAAATTGCGTAAACCACACCGGAAGTTCCAATAGTTGTAAAGGCATTCCCCGCCCTAACAACTCCTGTACCAACTGCGGCTGCCGAATTGTCAGCGGCACCGCCCACAACGATTGTTCCCTCACGAAGTCCTGTCAGCTCAGCGGCCTTTCCGTGTACTTTACCGGTAACCTCCGGCGACTCGTAGATCTTACCCAGCAGAGACTTGTCAATGTTAAATTTCGATAATATTTCATCAGACCAACAGCGTCTAGGGATATCCATAAGCTGCATACCTGACGCATCTGACATTTCTGTCGCAAATTCACCCGTAAACATATAACGGATATAATCTTTAGGAAGCAAAATATGAGCGCATTTCTCATATATTTCAGGTTCATTATTCTGAACCCAGAGAATTTTCGAAGCCGTAAAACCTGTTAGAGCAGGATTGGCCGTGATTTCAATGAGTCTTCGTTCCCCGACTAGTTTATTCATCTGTTGGCATTCATTATCGGTTCTTTGATCACACCAAATGATTGATTTTCTTAAGACAATTCCGTTTTTATCAAGCATGACAAGCCCATGCATCTGTCCTGAAAGACCTATTCCGGCAATTCCAGAGGCATCAATTCCACTTGTGGTGATAACATATTTAATACCAGCACAGGTGGCACTCCACCAATCAGAAGGGTCTTGCTCTGCCCAACCATTTGCTGGCTGATATAATGGGTATTCAATCGTTTTGGAACAGATTGCGTTCCCGGCAAGATCAAACAACACAGTTTTTGTACCCGAAGTTCCTAAATCAACGCCAAGTAAAAATTGCACAGCGCATCCCTCCTGTTTCACAATTCTATAATAATTGGTGAAACTATTAGCCGATTTTTATCACAGCTTTAACTACATCTTGTTTATGGTTAATTACAAAGTCAAAAGCCTTGGCAACATCCTCAAAATCAAACTCATGGGTAATGATTCCTGAAATATCAATAATCCCTTGGGCTATTGCATTGATCGCTTGAGGATAGATATTTCTATAACGGAAGACGGATTTGATTTCTGCTTCTTTAGATAATACTTTAGCAATGTTATATTCAATAATATCCTGAGGAGCCATACCGACAAGCACTATACGCCCACCATTTTTGATAAGATAGGGGGTTTGAGCAATAGTTTGGGCGGAACCTGCCGTTTCAATGACAATATCGACCCCTTTTTTGTTGGTCAGTTTATCGATTTCTGCTAACACATCAACTTCAGTGGCATTTAAAACTGTGGTTGCACCCAATTTTTTAGCATATTCAAGCCTTTTGGGAATGACATCGACAACCGTGATATCCGTTGCGCCAAAGGCCTTACACGCCAGCAGCGTAACCAGACCAATGGTACCTGAGCCGAGAATCACTACTGAATCTCCCAACTTAACATCACCCTGCTTAGCAGCATGCATACCAACGGCTAAGGGCTCAACAAGTGCGCCTTCTTTGGTTGAGATTGATTCCGGCAGCTTAAAAGCCATATTTTCCGGGAAGGCAATATAGTTCATTAAACAGCCATGATAGGGTGGAGTCGCTAAAAATTCTACATCCGGGCAAAGATTGTATCTGCCGGACTTACAAAATTCGCATTGACCACAAGTTATCCCCGGCTCTAAGGCTACTCTGTCTCCAACCTTAAGATTTTCTACTCCTGCTCCAACGGCCTCTACATTACCAGCACATTCATGCCCCAAGATAAAATCACCATTGACCACAAAATCCCCTATTTTACCATGTTCTAAATAGTGGACGTCAGACCCGCAAATCCCCACATATTCAAGTTTGACAAGAACCTGTTTTTCTTTTGGTACCGGAACTTCGATTTCTCGGATTTCCATTTTATTAACACCTGTCATATAAGCAGCTCTATTTTTCATTGAGTACCCCTCCTTGAGTGATGAAAGTTAGTTAAAAATGGTGCAAGCACATATGAACGCTAACCAAGTAAATATTTAGCCAACAGGACATTCATCCCTGAGGAAGAATGTCCTGCGTACTCCAGAGAGCTAAGCTAAGCTGAGTTGAATTATTTTATTGTGCCGGATTTTTTTAGAATTTCAATATACTGATCTACATTTTCTTTGTTTACAAGTGGGTTACCGATGTCTGTGTTAATTTCTTTTTCTGCTCCGGTTAAAAGCTTGTTACTGGCATCGAGCATTTTTTCTGCGAGTTCATTGGCGTTTTGTAGACATGTGGAAGTCATTCTTCCCTCTTTGATCAGGAATAAAGCTTCTGCAGTTCCATCAACACCATAAGCCAGCATATTTGTATATTTAGCATTACCTTTTACAACTTCTAGTGCTCCGGCTGCCATGTTATCATTCATGGCAATGACAGCATCAATTTTATCATTAGCTTGAACCCAGTCTTCCATATACTTCATAGCTTCATCTTTGTTCCAGTTAGCAATTTGTTCACCGACAATTTTAACATCGGGGCGCTTGTCAAAGAACTCTTTCTGCCAGCTGGCACGACGCTCATCGGCATGGAAGTTACCGGAAGGTCCTTTTAAGACAACGACTTTGGCATTTTGAGGAATTTGGGTTAAGGCTGCACGGGCATTAACTGCTGCTTGTTCATAAGGTTGAGCATCGACTGACGATGCGCCTTTAATACCGGAAATCCGTGCGTTTGTTGTGATAGCAAAAATACCTGATTGAACAACTTTTTCTACATAAGGTCTTTGGGATTCGCCACTGTTTGGTTGGACGATAATCAGATCAAATTTGTTGGTAATGGCATTCTCGATCATAGAATTCTCTTTATCGTCGTTGGCTTGACCATCAAAAACCTCAAGCTTAATATTAGGGTATTTGGTGGCTTCCTCTTTTACTGAATTAGCAAGCCAAGCTGCAAATGAATCGGATTGAGCTCGTGCAATATATGCAACCTTGTATGTTTTCTCGCCACTAGCTGAGTCATTGGGAGCAGGTGTAGTAGGTTTACTTGATGAACAGCCAGCTAATAAAGTCCCCATCAATAACAACGAAACAACGCTTAACAGTTTTTTCTTCATCTTTTCTCCATCCTTCTCTCTTGATATGTTATATCTTTGAACAGCAAGGCTATTTGATCGTTCTTTAACCTAGTTTCGTTAAAGAGATGATATTTTGATCTTTAAATAACCTTAACTGATGTTTCTACTTTTTAGCTGCCCCTTGATCCTGGACTTTTCCTAACATGCTGTTTGCTCGGCGATTCCTTGAGCGGATATCATAGATTACTGCAAGAGCGATGATTGTACCACGTACAATTTGCTGCATGTAGGAGTCCACATTATTCAAGTTCATAATGTTGTCTAGGAAGCCAACAATAAACGCACCGGCAAGTGTTCCTCCAACAGTACCAATACCGCCGGAAAAGCTTGTTCCTCCAATAATAGCAGCTGTTAGTGCCGTGAATTCATAATTGATTGCGCCATTAGGTAGACCTGCGTTAACACGGGACATAAAGAGAACCCCGGCAAGTCCTACAAAGATACCATTAATGATAAATACAGTATATTTTACTTTGTGGACATTAATCCCTGAAGCAATTGCAGCTTCTTCATTCCCGCCAACAGCATAAAGAGAACGTCCAAAACGGGTATGATTCAATAAATACCAGGTCAAAATCGCAATCGCTACCAAAAAAATGATTGGAATAGGAATAACTCCGATTGATCCCTGTCCTAACTCTACAAAATTCCCCAGCTGGAGGATATTCTGTCCTTTTGTGTAGAGAAGTGCAGCACCACGTGCCACAGTTAGCATTGCCAAAGTAGCAATAAATGGAGGTGCTTTAAAAGTACTAATCATGAGAGCATTAATGGCATTACAGATAATCCCAGTGAAAATACCCACCGCAACTGCCAGTAACAAAGATCCGGTAGCTTTATAAGTGGATACTGCAAATACTCCGGCAAGTGCCAGGACAGAACCTGATGACAAGTCCAGCATCCCACTTATGATAAGCATCGTCGCACCTAGGGCCAGAATAGTGGTTACGGACAATTGTCTGGAGATGTTTGTCAAGTTATTAATTGACAAAAAGTTAGGGTTAGCCAGCGAACATACAATAAACAAGCCTACTAAAATCAAATAAATACTGTATTTCTTTTTAACTGTGGTCCAAAAATTATTATCTAGTTTCATTTTAGTTCACCCCCCCTGCTGTTAGAGTCCCAGTAGCATATCTCATAATGAGTTCTTGAGAAAAATCTTCTCGATTTATCTCCCCGGTAATTGTCCCTTTAGCCATGACATAAATCCTATCACACATACCAATGACCTCGGGGAGTTCAGAAGAAACGATAATTACAACTTTACCCTCTTTTGCTAAATCAGTCATAAGCTTGTATATTTCATATTTAGCCCCAACATCAATCCCGCGAGTTGGCTCATCCAAGATTAGAATATCCGGATTTCTCAACATCCATTTAGCGAGAACCACTTTTTGTTGATTACCTCCACTCAAGGTAGCAATCGGAGTATCAATGGTTGGTGTTTTTATTTTCATTTTGTTAAGGATTTCTGAGACTAATTTTCTCTCGATTTTTTTATGGTTTCTGCAGGAATAAAAAACGGATTTCAGGTTAGAGAGAGTCGTGTTTTCTTTAACGGAGCGCATAGGGATAATACCATAGCGTCGCCTGTCTTCTGAAAGCATGACCATTCCATGCTGAATGCTCTGCTGAACATTGGTAATCTTAACTTCCTGACCTTTAATCTTTACAACACCCGAGGTTTTAGGTTCCAGACCAAATAATGAACGCATAACTTCAGTTCGTCCTGAACCCATTAACCCGGCAAATCCTAAAATCTCACCTTTTTTAACGTGGAAATTTACGTTATGAAACAGATTTGGATAATTAAAGTTTTCAACTTGAAGCATATCTTCCCCGATAGGAACTTGCTCCTTGGGAAATGTCGTAGTCAGTTTACGTCCTACCATTAAGGCGATTACAGTTTCGATATCCAGCTCTTCCTTTGGGTGGCTTTCTACAACTGTTCCATCTCTTAACACCGTTATATCATCGGCGATCTGGAAAACTTCATCTAACTTATGAGATATATAGATAATGCTTACTCCTCGTGCCTTAAGTTCTCTTATCTTTACGAATAGCTTCTCTACTTCTTTAAGCGTAATTGCTGAAGTCGGCTCGTCCATAATGATGATATCAGACTTGTAGGAAATGGCTTTAATAATTTCTAGCATCTGAATATCTGAGATAGTTAGATCCTTGAGTGGAGTCGTCGGTGAATATGGAAGGTTTTCCGCCACTAAGAGCTCTTGAGTGCGTTGTCTTACCTCTTTCCAATTAACATTACCGAACCTTTTGACGGGGAGATTTCCAAGAAAGAGATTTTCTTCTACGGTCATCTCCGGAACATAACTCATCTCTTGAAAGATCATGGAGATCCCGAGAGTTCTTGCCTGGATAGGATTACCGATTTTTACTGGTTTTTCGTCTATATAGATCTGACCGCTATCCGGTTGGTAAATTCCATTAATGATTTTCATTAAGGTAGATTTTCCTGCCCCGTTCTCTCCACACAGAACATGAACCGAACCTTTTTTCACGGTGAAATCAATTTTATCTAGAGCTTTAACACCCGGAAAAGACTTTTCAATTTGTGACACCCGCAGCTTAATATTTTCTTTCATTTTCTTCCCCCATGAGATTATTTGAATAATCCTTTCTCATGCTGATTTTCAGTAATTGGTATACAATCTTTTCTCTTAAGATCCCACATTTTTCTCGACTTAAACCATTTCAATGTAAAAAATAACTTGTTTCTTGCGATTTATATAAGACTTTTATAAATATATTTTAATAAGTTCCAATAAAATTATATCTCTTTTTTCGCCTAAGTCAACCTGCATTTTACTTGTAAAGTTATACATTTCAGATTAATTTTGCAATTTCAACTCACTATGATATTTCCCGGAAAAATCCAAGTATTAGTCTGAGTAACTAAAGTATACCTATCTAGGACCTCAATAATAATAAATCGCTACCTAAATATTATTGATAAAATTTTCCACGTGTTGTAAAGCTGCTCCGACGGCTGTGGCTTCTAACTTATATTTGCAGACATGCAAATACTTTCCGTCAACCTCAAATGAATTTCTTTTTGAGACTAATTCTCTCAATTCCTCAATGTATTCGTCCATATAGGCTCCAGCATATCCGCCTATAATTACATTACAGTCATAAAGCATTCTTAAGTTATTAATAACCACAACTAAGTGTGAAAGATATTCCTCCCAAAGAGCTTTTTGAGGTTCATTTTTCAATCTTAGAAGTCTAAAGAACTCAGCAATACTTCCGTTAGTACTGTCAGATAGGATTTTAGCTGAGCAGTATACATCAACACAACCCTTTTGACCACAGTAACAAGTGCGCCCATCTTGAACAATTGTCATATGTCCAAACTCGCCACTACGTTGATTTTGTCCTGAAAAAATATTCTTTCCTATTATAATAGATCCACCTACACTATTATTAAGAGAGAGATAAACCACATTTTGAATATCGTCTTCATTCCATAGTTCTGCAACACCTGCCGCATTAGCATCGTTACTCAAAATGCAGGGATAAGGTATAAACTCACAAAATTCCTTGACACTTCCCCCTTGAAAATCGATAACAGTTGCGTAATTAACGGTTTGTTTATCAGCAGATAATATGGCAGGTAAAGCAATACCTACACCTAGAATTTTCGAACTTTCGATAGTGCTCTCATCAATAAATTCTTTTACTAAGTTACCAACTCCCTTAAAGTACTCTTTGGAATTGACAAATGGATACTGCTTACGGACATTTTTAAGTAATTTTCCACTTAAATCAATTAATACAATTCCGACATGATTCCGGGTAATATCTAAGCCAATAGCATATTTCTGGCTATTAAAAGTTATCGCCTTTGCCTTTCTACCACCTGTCGATTCAAATAAACCAGTTTCAATAATTAAGTCTCTTTCTTGCAATTCTTTGATATTTTGAGTAACCGTAGGTAAACTCATATTTAAGGACTGGGCTATTTCTTGAATTGAGATTGGATCCCGCTTATATAAAAACTTATAGATAGCATTTCGATTAATCTTTCTCACTTCCATGCTATTAACTCTATTAATCATCGTATCCCCGACTTTCATAAATGTCTTTTATTAATGTGTTTATATTATTACATTTGAACGGATTTTTCAATAATAATTACCTTTGTTTAATGCAATGAGTCTTTAGACCTATTCATGATAGGATGTTTGGTCATTACAGGGAGACACATTTTAATATATTCTTAATGCTAGATTGATAATGAGGAGAATTAGTGATGGGATCTTTAACCCTTGATTATTTGAGCTGTACCTTTGAACGCGCAAAAGAACTTGATTACCAATATGTTGGAGTCCAAATCGAAATAGATGGCTTTGTCAAGCCTGAGATAATTATTAACCAAGTCGATAATTTTGAAAGTCTTCTTGCATACTACAAAAAGACTTTCAAAAAAAACTTGAACCATAAGTATATTAAAGGAAAAAGAATATCTGCAGTTACTTTTGGCAATTCGTTTAGTGAAATAGAAAGGTATTTATTAGGCTAATTTTAATGCAGAGCTAGGATTTATAGAAGTTGGTGTTATATGAAGTATTTAATTATATACATTATCTGCTTATTATTAATTCTGGTCTTCAATTATGGGGCACATCTTAAAGAAAAAGGGAGACGCTTTGATTAAAGCGTCTTTTTTTGTTACTTGCTAGCTATTGCTTTGATCCGGAAATGATGTTAACCCTTTAAAATGTTTGAGTGAATAGCTGCTCTGATTCTTACTAATCTTAGAGAAAATAAAAAGCCAGCTCGTCAAAATGAACTGGCAAATATGAATCTCCATATCAAATTGCCATTAACTACAAAAAGAATATACCACATCAAACCATTTACTATCAATCGGTTAATTAATAAATTAATTTGGCAACTACAAAAACTAATACAATAATCCCTGCACTTACAGTTCCTAAGATATTAAAAATCCGTTCTCTGTTTTCTCTCTCTTTGAATTCAAGCAACTTCTCTTTACTAAATTGTGTGTTTAATGACATACCTCTCCCCTCCTATTAAAGCTTAATCATTCACTTAGGCAAAACACTTTGCCTTCCTTTTATTTCCTTTATTATAATACAAATATTCCCTATTTTATACTGTATTTTAAATTGTCGATTAAATTTTTGTGTACTTTAGATACCGGACAAAAGATGAAATTTTAATCTAAAAATGCATTGGCGAGATTTAAATCCCTCTCGCCAATGCATTTTTAGATTAAATATAGTTTTATACAAAGCCTAAACTAGTATTGATGTCCTCCTGCAACTGCTGTTCCGGTGACTGATAAGGCTGATACCAATTTTTCTGAGCAGCAAAGTCACTTAACTTAAAGTGGTTATCTATGCAACTGTTCAACTGATTAACAAGTTTTTCTCTGAAGACAGTCGATGTACTCTCTCCAAGTGCTACAGATAGTGAATGTATTGCAAACTTGGAGTCTTTCAACATATCATTAACAATATCTTGGTCACTTAAGGCATTTGTGAATGTTGGCATGGGTTTAACCTCCTATCATTGAAGAGTCTTATCGAAAACCAGCTCTTGAAATCCCTTTAAATTTTCCCGGCGGGCAGTTACGTTATTTTTGATATAAGAAGCAAGTTCTTGATCTTTAACCATACTGATCATCGACTCAATCTTTTTTATTCCTAAGGTCTCATTACATAGTATTTCATGTAACTCCAGCATCTCGTGAGTTGTAAGTTCATTTTGGTTTGCCAAACCTAATCCCTCCTAGCACGTTATTTTCTTAAGAACTAAGTAGTTGAAGCTTCTTCGTAATCTTGTTTAACTTGTTCGATAGGTGTTGAGCGTGGCAGATACCAATTATTTTGAACAGATAGGTCGACCAATCGAAAATGGTTTTGAATTGCGCTGTTAAGTTGCTTTTTAAGGATTTCTCTTAGTTGAGGATTGGTTGTTTCAGTTATCGCCATAGACATTGAATTAAGGATAAACTTCGAATCTTTCAGCATATCTATAGCAATATCTTTTTCCGTCATCTTAGTAGTGTCAGAATCTTGAATTCCAAATAGATCCTCAAACCAGCCCATATAAATTACACCTCCTATTGTAGTACGTTACTACTAATAAATTGTTTTAATTCTTCAACGTTCTGTTCTTTAGCATTAATAACATCATCGACATAACTTGAAAGTTCACTATAATCTTGAATTGTCATTTTAGTAGTTTTGAGTTTTTTCTTTGCCATTACTTCAATACTAAGAAGTTCATGAAGCTCAATAGTTTCGCGTTGCGTAAGCATCTGATCTTGTTCTGACATTGTTCGCCCTCCTTTGTAGAAAAAACACCTTCCGGCCTATTATTTGTGTGGTCTACTATATTTATACAACTTTTATAACGGAGTCAGAAAAGCTTCTTTTCAGCTTCATCTAAATCTTCACTTAGAATTCAGACTCAAATGAATAAATCAATCTTGAGGCAAGGGAATAAGCTCTCTATCCTATAACTTAGAGAGCCTATTCCTTAGTTCATATTAAAGTTTTTATTCTCCTGTAAACCTTATATATCAGTGAAATTTCCTCTGTTTATTTTTAACTATCAGTATCCCACTCAAAGTTATGACGAGGCATAACAGTTTTACAAACCTCTTTGGCGGAGTAAAATAGAGGGCTTTGTTTAAGCTTACAATTTTATCAACCTTTTGACCTAGTTTGAATGGTTCTTTTTTTCTAATCGTTTGTTCGCTAGATTGGACATTAACAAATTCAGGGTGATAATCTGGTTTTGTTGAACAATGGTTTGGCACAGAATCCTTCGTAGAAGGATAAGCATTGACAATGCCCAGATAATTCTTACGCAAAATTACAACACTTGTAAATGGTTTATGTACCAAGTCGCTCTTTGACCTGATGAAATCATCAGTTGACATTGTCAATCCTCCTCTATCCGGGCTACAAAAATATGTCATCTAATTCTATCTTATGTAATCTTTAAACGGGATGTTCTTTGAGGCGTTTTCTATTTGGAAGCATATAATAGGTTAGGTCTGAATAAATCATCCCTGAAAAGATAGCTTTGTATTCAAACACGACCCTGTACTATATCTTACCTTAAGTACCATGTAAACCGTCACATATTAAATACTATCCTGATAATTCTCAGATGCGGAACCATTAACATGACTTTAAGGCAAATTGTTAAGTTCAAAGGAGTGGCAAACGATGGCGAAAAGCAAAGTCGAACGGAAAAAGGTTATTAAGGCAGCAGTGTTTGGAAGTCTAGCCGGTGCAGTAACGGGCCTACTACTAGCTCCTAAAAGCGGTCAGGAATTGCGCCATGATCTATCCGACCAGGCACACAAATTAGGGGAAAAAGCCGTTGTGATTAAAGACAAAGCACAGAGCGCGTTGCAAAATGTCGAGGAGAAAACTCAAGTAACCTTTAATACCGGCAAAAATTGGCTCCAGAAAAAAAAACAGTTCGTTGATAATTTTAAAACCTTAATATCTGAAATCCAAAATGGTGCCCTGACAAAAACAAGTTTGAAAATTGAAGAACCCGAAGATCCTACAGAAAATCTAATAGAAGACCTAACAGATGCCCCTACACATGCCCCTACACATGCCCCGACAGATGACCCAACAGATGACCCGACAGTAGAAGTTTAGTAAGTAGTAGCACACCTCTCAGTCTTTTACCGTTTTACCAATGTACTATTAAACACAATCGTCAACCTATGAACCGAAGCTTGCTTCGGTTTTTTTGTACTAGTCAGAAAGTATAACTTTTCGTTGCATACTGCAAGAAGGTTTGATCAGTGCGTAGACAGTGTCTTCGTCTAATGTGCTGCGGCAACGGCATGGGGTTGTAAGCGGTCAAGTAAAATGACCGTTTTTTGGACACAAATTGATCGGTTTTTTGACCGCCTTCATCTCTAAATCTTTAGGGGTGGATTACAAAA
>NZ_FNCP01000064.1 GCF_900100785.1 Desulfosporosinus hippei DSM 8344
CTCCTTGTAAGATAAATATAGGGTTCAGGTTACAAAACGAACCCGAACGTTCCTTGATAATTGACTCCAAATTGTTCAGATGAATTAGTTGACACGCTGGATCTCAACCACTAAATATTGTGTTATACTCACTTTTGTTAGAGAGATAGATGTGCGTCACTCCTGGATCCCTCTTCGGAGGATTATCCGTAAAATAGCGTGTCACTCCACAAGAATGATTCGATGTTTAGCTGGTTGGGTCACTACTCTAGTGCTACCCGTTTCAAAAGCAAGGTTGTTTGACATTCTTCCTTAGTGGATGCTCTGATTCATTCTGTTCGAAAGGTTGTGTTCCCTTGTCTCAGTTTCTTAACGATTTCGTGGTCGGAATCGATGTTTCTTCTGAATTCTCTATTGTTGCCATGTTAGCACCGACGGGGGAACTCATCCGTAAACCCTTTAGGATTGATCACAATCCCCCCGGCTTTCATAAACTGCTTGATATCCTCAAAAAAGAAGAAGAGCGGTTAAATCGAAAGCCCATCTACTTCGTAGAATCTACGGGTATCTTTCATTTACCACTCTTCTTCTTCTTGAAATCGAATGACCTCAAGGGTTTTGTACTTAACCCCTTGTGTGTTCATTCTACCAAGAATTTCGACTTAAGAAAAGTGAAAAATGATAATAAAGATGCTGAAGCCATCGCTAGGCTGGCTAAATACCAAGATATTAAGGTTTCCATGATGCCTGAACCACAAATTCTTGCTTTGCGCATGATGACAAGGGAGTATTTTGCCGTTTCAGATAGGCTTTCTGAGATGAAGAACAGGCTTTGTACGGATCTCTATTTGCTCTTTCCTGGATTCCTTGACGTGTTCTCTGGACCCTTTGGAAAGACGGCTTTAGCGGTTCTTCAAGACTATCCTTCACCTAGGGCTATTCGAGATGCTGATACAGACGTCCTCACTCTCTTAATCTCTAAAGCCGGTCGCAAGGGCTTAAAGTGGGCCTCTAATAAGGTGGCGCTACTTCGTGACTGTGCTCAGCTTGCTTCTTCTATGCCCAGTGAATTCTCATTGCTTGATACTAAGATCAAGTTTCATATTGATGGGATAGAACACACGCAGGCAAGCTTAGATGGCATTGAGGCACAAATCCATAAGATGATTGATTCCAAGGAATTCCCGGCCAAGGCACGGCGGAACGTTGAGCTTCTTGATGAAATACCAGGTGTTGGCTTTTTGACGGCTGCTACGCTTATTGCTGAGATTGGGGACTTCAGTCTTTTCAACTCTCCTAAAGCCCTCACGGCATTCTTTGGTCTTGATCCCTCAGTCAATCAGTCCGGTAAATTCAACGGCGACCGAAATAAGATTTCTAAACGCGGCACACGAATTGGAAGGAGAATTCTTTTTACAGTCGCCATGGCCTCCATTAGAACTACTCGGAATGGCAAGGAGATCAACCCGGTTTTAAGAGAATTCTACCAGTCTAAATGCGTCAGCAAGAAGAAAAAGGTGGCTCTCGTGGCCGTCATGCACAAACTTCTTCACTACATCTTTGCGGTCCTTCGTGACCAAAAGTCCTTTGCGCTTAAAAGGCCTGAGGATCATCAAGCTTGGAGAAATGCAAAGCCTCAACCTGTCGCCGCTTAAAACTTAACTAGTTTGATGCAACAGAGCCGTTTGAGAGCGTCAAGGGTGATGCGAGGGATACCGGAGGGCGTTAGACCGAGGATATGCTTGCCATCATCCCATTGACTCGTGCACGACACCCAAACGCTTGAAGGCTGCAAAGTCTCTTTTACCTCAGAAGTTACCCAGATTAAAAGAGAGTTTGCTTGGCTAGCGCCGAGCGTCTCGTTTCCTCTAGGTCAGGTCTTCCAAAAATTAACGTTTAGGTCATTGTTCGGATTTTTCAGTGGCTTAGTTTGCAATACCCATTGTTCGGAATCGAAAAACAAAAGAAATTATCAATTAACCCCTTGACTTTTATTAGCTGGTCT
>NZ_FNCP01000029.1 GCF_900100785.1 Desulfosporosinus hippei DSM 8344
GATCTTTTTTTACATACATTGATAAAAAACACCCCTATCCTCTAGTATATTATACCATTTGGACAAGGGTGTTTCCTCTTTTGTCTACAAACTGAGGCGTAGACATGTTGTCTACGCCTAGTTTATGGGATACATACATTCTTAACGTCCGACAAACATTTGAACAAAAACCTTTCCATAGACAGGGCTGGGCACAATACCGATACCTATATAGTTAAAGTTGGCATTCAAGATATTCTTACGGTGTCCTTCCGATTGCATTAGAGCATTATGAGCAGCTTCTACAGACGAATTGCCGGCGATATTTTCTGCAGCACTCTTATAGGTAATCTTAAACTTATTTAACATATCAAAGGGAGAACCGTAAGTCGGAGAAGTGTGGGAAAAATAATTGTTATCCACCATGTCTTCTGCTTTTAGCTTTGCAACTTTCATTAGCTCAGTATCGGCGCTTAAAGGTTTGACCCCTACTTTTGAGCGCTCTTTGTTGATTAAATCAAGCATTTGTTGTTCTTCTGTTCCGATAGTCGGCTTTTCAGGGGTGGGCTCCGGCGTAGGAGTGGGTGCTGGAGCAGGGGTGGGTGCTGGAGCAGGAGTAGGTGCTGGAGTCGGAGTCGGCTCGGGAGCCGGAGTAGGCGGATAATAGGGGGTAGCATATTTAGCAGAAATTAATCCTACTGTGTCATTTTCTAAATGCACAACCCACCAAGAACCAATCTTGCCGATGCAATCTACTATTTGATCTCTATACAGTAATCCTACTTTGACTTTGTCAGCAGAGGGTCCTGATCTTACATTGAGTGAGGCTGCAGTTACTTTAACTTGTGCTGGGACATTTGTTCTACTGAAGGGCGTTTGAGCAATAAGATTTGTAGTGAAGACTGTGATAATCAATACTATGCTTATTACAGGTGCTATTAGAAACTTAATCTGTTTATAATTCATAATTTTCCTCCTGAATTTTTACTCTAGAAACCTATTAGTAGTCTTAACAAAGATGTTATTTTTATGTTGAGGTTTACTAAAATCTATGCCAAAGAAGATATTTTTTCCTAACTGTTTTTGGAGATTGAAAGATAAAGAGGATGCCTTTGAGACATCCTCATAAAGCCAAACATGGAACATTATTATCTCGTGAACTTAAGCAATAACTAATATTAGAACCCATGTGTAAAAATATAAGGAAGCAAAGCTATTTCTAACTTGCTTCCTTAGGCTTTAGGCCAGTGTTAACTTGTCCAAGGTTATTTGAAAAAAACTTGACCATCTTTCAATGAGTCAATCATTGCTAAAGATTCAATCTGAACCCCTTTTTCTTCAACGACTTTTCGACCGCCTTGAAAGGTTTTTTCAATGACAATCCCTACTCCACCTATTTTCGCTCCGCTTTGATTTACTAAACTAACCAATCCCAAGAGTGCGCTGCCGCTTGCCAGAAAGTCATCAATGATTAAGACCTTATCATCAGCAGACAGGAAGGCCTTGGATATTTTAATGGTATATTCCTGATTCTTTGTGTAAGAGAAAACCTGGGCCTCGTATACATCAGGGTTCATATTGAGGCCGGCATGTTTTTTGGCAAAAACTACAGGTATATTGTCGAAGTATTGAGCGGTTATGCACGCAATAGCTATGCCAGAGGTTTCGATTGTGATGATTTTTGTTATTTCTTTATCAGCAAACCTCCGTTTGAATTCCTTACCTATTTCGTTGAATAAGGAAATATCCAATTGATGATTTAAAAAATTATCTACTTGAATTATTCGATCCTCGCTAATTCTTGCAGTATCACGAATCTTGTTCTTTAAGAGTTCCATAGTGGTATAATACTCCCTTCTCAGTGCGGTGAATGAATATATGTCATTTTGTAACAACAAAATAAAGACATACTTATATAATGTATAGAATATCTTGATAGGCTCGAAAAATCAATTGAATTATGTAGATAATCGTAGAATTTAATCGTTTGAGTCGATTAATATAGGTGGACCTTACTTTAAGTTTAGGAAAAAGCAGTTGAGTTCTCTTCTTAGAGTATTCAACGAAGGGAATAATAATGAGTACATTGCTAATGCTAGTTGATAACACTTGCCCATAGCTAGGCAATTTCGAGCAAATGTTGTATGCTGTATAACTGTTGCCAAAAGGGGTTTAGGGACAGGAGAAAACCTTTTGATTGTCGAAGTATGAAAGCATTGGATTTTAGGATCAGTCCTAGATATTCAAGGAGGTATACTAAGGAGGAAACAGAACCGTGCAGAAAATTCAGATGAAGACCCCGTTAGTAGAAATGGATGGAGATGAGATGACTAGAATCATCTGGAAATCCATTAAAGAAATCTTATTACAACCCTACATTGATTTGAAAACAGAGTACTTTGATCTTGGTTTACAGAAACGGGATGACACAGAGGATCAAATAACTATTGATTCAGCGAAAGCTACCCAGAAATATGGCGTTGCTGTAAAGTGTGCGACAATTACTCCGAATGCTCAAAGAGTAGAGGAGTATAAACTTAAGGAAATGTGGAAAAGCCCTAATGGCACCATTAGAGCGATTCTTGATGGAACAGTGTTTCGAGCGCCTATCGTTGCCGAAGGTATTCGACCATTGGTGCCTACCTGGAAAAAACCTATTATTATTGCACGTCATGCTTATGGAGATGTCTATAGAAATGTAGAGTATAGAGTAAGCGAGCCGGGTAAGGCCGAGCTGGTATTCACCAATGAAAAAGGGGAAGTGTCTCGCCAAACGATTTTTGAATATAAAGATAAGGGTGTTCTCATGGGAATGCACAATCTTGATAGTTCAATCGAAAGCTTTGCCCGCTCCTGTTTTAATTATGCCCTGGATCTGAAGCAGGATTTATGGTTTTCTACGAAAGATACGATTTCTAAGCAGTATGACCACACCTTTAAAGATATTTTTCAAGATATTTATGACCGGGAGTATAAGGAGAAATTCGAAGAGGCCCAGATAGAGTACTTCTACACCCTAATTGATGATGCAGTTGCTCGCGTGATTCGTTCTGAGGGAGGGTACATATGGGCCTGCAAAAACTACGATGGTGATGTCATGTCAGACATGATAGCTACGGCTTTTGGCAGTTTGGCAATGATGACCTCAGTATTGGTTTCCCCAGATGGTAATTTTGAGTATGAAGCAGCCCATGGCACTGTTACCAGGCATTATTATAAGCATCTGAAAGGTGAGGAAACCTCGACGAACTCCATGGCAACCATCTTTGCTTGGTCCGGGGCCTTGAGAAAGCGGGGAGAACTTGACGGCTTGAATGAGCTGGTTGAATTTGCGAATCAATTAGAGGAGGCTTCCTTAAAAACTATTGAATCAGGGATTATGACGAAGGACTTGGCGCTGATCTCGGAACTGCCTAATAAGAAAACAGTCAGTACGGAGCAATTCCTGGTAGAGATTAAGCAGACCTTGGATAGTATTCGCGGTTAATTAAGAGCCAGCTGAGGAAGTAGATACTACTTTCAGCTGGCTTTATTTTTTTATCCGCTGACTACCGGCCGTAAGACTCCCACCTTCTACAAGTGCTAAAGCATCCAGCGACGAAACCCTGGTGAGGGTTGTGAGGATGAGATACATCTGAAGCGAAGAATCACTTAATTCACTTAAAGTGCCATTGCAAAAAAGAGCCTAAAGATGTTAGAATATTCTTTAAGTAAGGAGGTTAATAAAGAGCAAAATGTTTAATAGGTCGGAGCAATCTTGTAAATTCCAAATTCTTTATAGCCTAAGCTCTCCGCTTTGGTTCGGCGTCCATTTGACACAGAAATAATCTCTTCAAATATTCGATGTCCGACTTGCTCAATGGTTTCTTCACCAGAGATAATAGGAGATGCATCTAGATCAATGTTGTCTTCCATAATTTTAAATGTCCGCGGATTCGCTGTGATCTTAATAACAGGGGCTATGGGGGAACCCGTGGGAGTTCCTCGGCCTGTGGTAAAGATTACAATGGTAGCGCCTCCGGCCAGCATTCCCGTTATAGATTCAATATCTTGACCGGGGGTATCCATAACATACAGACCTTTTCCCTTGGGGATTTCTCCGTACTGAAGGACGTCTTGGATGGGAGCATGACCGGCTTTATAGATACAACCTAGGGATTTTTCTTCTATTGAACTAATACCCCCTGCGATGTTACCGGGAGTAGGTTGACCGTCACGAATGTCGATATTTAAATACTTGGCGCGTTCTTCACAGTCGTGGACTATTTTGAATAGCTTATCCGCAACTTCCGGAGTCTTGGCGCGACGGGCCAGAACATGTTCTGCACCAATAAATTCGGTGGTTTCAGACAGCATGACATTGCCCCCGGCTGCAACTAAGAGATCAGCAGCGATTCCGACTGCAGGGTTTGAGGCGAGGCCGGAAGTGAAGTCTGACCCCCCGCATTCAATGGCTAAACTTAACTCACTGATATCAACTTTTGCCGGTTGCTGATGAGCGACTTGACGTACTAATTCACTGGCTTTGCGTAAGCCTTCGGCTTCAGCTTTTAAAGTGCCGCCAATATCCTGGATAATCACCACTTCAACGGGTTTTCCGGAGGCTGCTATTTCTGCGGCGGTTTCCTGAATAGGGATTCCTTCACATCCTAAGCCGACTACTAAAACTGCTGCGACATTTGGATTCTTGCCAAACCCAACCAGGGTTCGAAGGGTTTGCAGGTGATCAGGGCCAATTTGACAGCAGCCGTGTTGATTGGGAAGGGCAACGGCATCGGGGATTTGGCGGGCGATATTTGCAGCAACGGTGCTTGCACAGACGGATGTAGGGATTATTAAAATATGATTGCGTATTCCTACTTTGCCATCGGGACGTCGATAACCTAGAATCTCCATATATACTGCCTCCTAAGATCAATGATCCTTCACTTTCGGAAATCATCTAACTGTTGGTTTACTTATCTTTGCGTCCACGAAGGCTCTCCATATTGTGGACATGAACATGCCGGCCTGGCTGGATTAATTCAGTGGCAGCCCCAATGCTTTCAGCATATTTGATGATATCTTCTCCGGCCTGAATTTCTTGAATAGCAATTTTGTGCCCGAGAGGAATGTCTTCAAGGAGTGTAAGTTCGTGTTCAGTTTGATCAATGAAAAAATGGACAATTGAATTAGCTGATAAATCAGCTACAACTGTGGCAACATTATCCTTAGGGTTTATCACTACAGCTTGTTTCTTCAAAATTCTACCTCCTATATACGACAGTTTTAAGGGAAAGTAATGATTATGATCTTACCTTAGAATAAAGGTAACAAGGGGGTATTGTAAATAATCAATATCACCAAAAAGAGGCGAGATTTACGGAAATAGTTTATAATAGATGACTGTAGTAGCAAACAATAAGAAAAATAGAGGGACTGTCTCCCTTTAGGAAAGAGGGTTTATATTGCTTACGGTAAACCAGTTAGTGGATAAATTTAATTTTGAGGTCTTAGCTGGGCATGTGGGCTTGGACAAGGAAATTACGGAATATAGCTTGAAACGTCCGAGTGCTGAGTTGGCCGGGTATCTAGAACACTTGACACCTCAGCGTATTCAAGTATACGGCAGAACCGAATTAGGGTTACTCCAGCAGTTTGATGATTCTGTACGTCGTTCAAAACTTTCTCAAGTTATGCTTTCGGAAGTACCTTGTGTTATTATTACCCGCGGTTTAACAATTCCACTAGAGTTTATCGAGTTAGCTAGTGAACGGAAGATTCCTCTTTTAACAACCCCTCGCTCTTCAACTCAACTATTCTACCTGTTAATTCGTTACCTAATTAATCAGTTGGCTCCCAGTACCAATGTTCAGGGAGTGTTAGTTGATGTTTATGGAGTAGGATTAATGATCACCGGGGAGAGAGGCATTGGAAAAAGCGAGGCAGCTTTAGAGCTTATAAAGAGAGGCCATTTATTAGTGGCCGCTGATGTTGTCAAAGTTCGCCGAGTTGATGAAGAAAGATTGTTGGGTACTGCTCCCAAACGGATTCAGAATCAGCTTGAAGTGCGGGGCTTAGGAATACTTGATGTAACCACTCTTTTTGGGGCGGGTTCAGTGAGAGAAGAAAAAGTTATTAATTTTATTGTGCATCTGGAAGAATGGCAGCAAGATAAGGTTTATGACCGAATTGGACTTGAACCACCTAAAACAAGACAGATTTTAGGAATCTCGGTTCCCGAAATTTTAATCCCTGTGCGACCGGGACGAAACCTAGCTACTCTTATTGAAGTAGCGGTAATTCAAAACTGGAATCACAATTTTAGAGTGCATGTCTCCCCACCGTTAAGGGACTAATAGCAGGAAAATACTTATTACCGTATTACGAAAGCGGGTGTATAACATATTAAAAGTTATACACCCGCTTTAACATTATTCTTTTGTAAGGTAAGGATAACCTTACTCCAACATTACAATACTCGTTTTGCTCCGACGTAGGCGGATTGCCAATAGGTTCCCAAAGTATAGATCGTAACCCCTTTAGAACTTGCGGCATTAATAAATTGACCGTTACCAATATAAATACCTTCATGGTCTACGACTCCGTTTTTAGCCAGGGAGAAGAATACTAAGTCTCCCGGCTGTAGATTACTATAGGAGACGGAGGTTCCAATTTTATACTGATCCCTAGAAACTCTGGGCAGAGTTATGCCATGCTTAGCAAAAACATATTGGACGAAACCTGAACAGTCAAATCCAGCCGGTGTTGTTCCACCGTAGACATATTTTACCCCCAGGTATTGTTTGCCGGTAGCAATAATGGCACTGGCTTTTGTGGGTTGAGTGGTTGGTTTGGCAGCAGTAGTTTTAGTGGTAGTACTACCGGTACTGTTCGATTGGGTTGGCTGGGGCTGAGTTTTCTTGGCTGGAGTACTTGTCGGTGCCGGTGTCGAACTTGACGAGGTAGGGGTATTTGGATTAGTAGCGGTATTAACGGTTGCTTGAGGTTCTGAGGTTGTTTGTGGTTCAGTTGCATTCTTTGGCACTTCCGATGTTGAGACGGCTATGGTCTGAATTTCTTCCGCATCCATTTTTTCAGTGATTGTCAAAGGTGCAGCTGTGAGAATTGTCACAAACAAAGATGTGGAAAAGACCGGGACTAAAATTAGGGACCACCACTTATTATTTCTTAAAGTTTTCACTTAGTTCATTCCTTCCATTTCAATTTATTAGTTGTCCAATCATGAGACTCCCACTTTGTGTAAGCCTACTTTATATATCGTTACAGGGGTGAGAGTACCGAGTATATTCCTATTTCAGTACTTTCACTCCGGCCTAACTTGATAGATGCAATTAGTTAACTCACAACCGTTCGTGCTGACTTAAGTTGTTTCCTAGTATAACTGATAATTCACAGCTTGTCTTTGGTATATGTTGGAGTGAAAAATGACAAATCGAGATATAGACCATCGCAATAACATTTTTTCCGGAATCAATAAATAAGTTATCCCATTTTTGTAAACAATTATTAGTGTAATGGAGTTATTACGAGTTATAATAAAAGGAATAATAATTCAAATAAGGTTCAAAAAGTAAGGAGGAGATGTGCTTGTGAAAGACCTTATCAAAAAGGGCTTGTCTTTGGGCTTAGGACTAGCGGTAGTAAGTAAAGAACAAATTGAAAAGCTAGTGGACGAATTAGTTAAAAAAGGTGAAGTTTCAACTGCTGAATCCAAGGAACTAATCAATGAGCTGTTGGAGAAGGGGGAAGCCGAGCATAAGCAACTGAATGCTCGGATTCATGATCAATTAGAAAAAGTGCTTAAAGATCTCAATATCCCTAACAAAGCTGATCTAGAGCGTTTGGAAAAGCGAATTCAAGAGCTGGAAAATAAACAGTAACTAGAACCGGTAATACCCGGAGAGTGGGACTCAGTCGGGAAAATTTAGGGCCTGAATAATTCAGGCCCTCTATATATTCTTCACCTATGAATCCCGCACTAAGAATAAAGGGGACGAATTCTTATGATTGGGAAAAGAATACGCCATATCAAGCGCTATCGAGATGTTGCTAAAGTCTTAGCTCGCCACGGTTTTGGTTTTTTTGTGGAGGAGATGGGGCTTTTACATATGCTTTCTTTACCTAAGCGACTTTTCACAGACACAGAAGAGATAGATCCGCTGTCAATAGGAGAGAGGATACGCTTAGTTATAGAAGAATTAGGTCCTACATACATAAAAATCGGTCAGATTGCCAGTACCCGGGCGGATATCTTCCCCCAGGAAATACTTTGTGAACTGGAAAAGCTGCAAGAAAATGTTCCATCCTTCTCCTTCGAGGAAGTAGAAACTATTATCGAGGAAGAATTAGGCTCACCTCTATCTGATATCTTCTTATCCTTTGATAAGACAGTAATTGCTGCGGCGTCAATTGGGCAGGTACATTGCGCTCGTCTCAGATCTACCGGAGAGCTGGTGGCGGTTAAGGTACAGCGGCCTCGCATTAAAACAATGATTGAAACTGATCTGGAGATTCTTCTTGACCTGGCCACATTGGCAGAACACCGTATGAAACGAATGGAACGTCTTCAACTGCGAGATGTGGTAGAAGAATTTGCTAAGTCATTGCGCAACGAGTTGGATTATTCCATTGAAGGCAGAAATGCGGAGAAGATAGCTAAGCAGTTTAAAAATGATAAAAGTGTTCACATCCCTTCGATTTATTGGGATTATAGCACTCGAAAAGTACTTACCTTGGAATTTGTAGAGGGCTTAAGGCTGAATCAGTTTGAATCTCTTAAGAAGAATGGGTATGATCATAAAATTTTGGCAGAAAAGCTTGTCCAGGCGCTCTTTCATCAGATTTTAATTGCAGGGTTTTTTCATGCCGACCCTCATCCCGGGAATATATTTCTCCTGAAGGGGGGAGTTATTTCCTTCATTGATTTTGGGATGGTTGGAAGACTCACTTTAGACATGAAACACAATTTTGCTTCCTTAATTATCGCGATGATGCGTCAGAACACAGAGGCTATGATTAAGGCAGTCTTGCGCATCGGGATCGTTCCGGAGGATGTTAATTTACTTTTGCTTAGTAATGATGTGGATGAATTGCGCGAAAAGTATATGGATGTCCCCATGAGTCGGATCAGCCTGGGAGAAGCGATCAGCGATCTTTTTGAGGTTGCTTTCCGCCATCGGATTCGCATTCCTTCGGATTTTACCATGGTTGCCAAATGCCTGCTTATACTTGAAGGAATCGTGGAGAAGTTAGATCCTCAGCTGAGTATTATGGACATGGCAGAACCTTTTGGGATTCAACTCTTAAAGGAACGATACCGGCCAAGTACTATTGCAGGCAGGCTATGGCATAATGTCTCAGATTATGGTGATCTACTGGTTGAGCTGCCTAAACAAATGAAGGATTTGATGGGAAATCTAGTGCGAGGGCGTATTCGCCTGGAAGTCAGTGTCCCTGAATTGGATGTTTTTTTGCGGAAGCTCGATCGAATTACGAATCAAATATCTTTTAGTATTGTATTGTTGTCCTTTAGTATAGTCATGGCAGGGATTATTGTGGCATCTGCTTTGGGTCAGGAGCCGATTATGTTTTGGCAGATCTCTGTGATTGAGATTGGTGCAGCTATGGCCGGGCTGATGTTACTTTGGCTTTTTGTTTCAATTTTTAAGTCCGGTAAGTTTTAGTTGGGCGCTCTTAGGGTAACCTAAGCCTGAGGTGAAGAAAAATGTCGCTTGAATTCAGACCTGCCCGCGTCTTTTATGAGCCAAGTGCCCTGGATTATCCCTTAGGAAAGTCCTTAGTAGAACAGTTTCGGAGCCAAGGAATGCCGATCCAACCTACTTCCTCTCATAATCGTATTACCGGGATTCCCGGGGATACTCCGGCTGCCCAATATGGCGAGGCCAAGAGGACGTTAGTGATCGGCGTCCGTCGCAGCGAGAAGTTTCAATCCTGTAAACCCTCTGCTCATTATCAACTGCCCCTGGTCACAAGCTGTCCCGGCATGTGTGAATACTGCTATCTGGCTACTACCCTGGGGAAAAAGCCTTATATCAGAATCTATGTGAATTTAGATGAAATTTTAGATATTGCCGCCAAACTGATTGAGGAGCGACTTCCGGAGATTACTCAGTTTGAAGGAGCGGCAACCTCTGATCCGGTTCCGGTGGAGCGTTATACCGGGTCTTTAAAGGGAGCCATTGAATTCTTCGGACGGGAGACTAACGGTCGTTTTCGCTTTGTCACAAAGTACACAGATATTCAAAGCTTGCTTGATGCTAAACATGAGGGACATACCCGTTTTCGCTTTAGTTTGAATTGCGATGAGGTTGTGGAGAAGTATGAACATGGAACGCCTGCTCCGGAGCAGCGGATTATTGCCGCAGGTAAAGTTTTAAAAGCTGACTATCCCTTAGGCTTTATTATCGCTCCGATTTTCCGATTTCCGGGCTGGCAGGAAGCGTATCAAAAGCTTATGGAACGGTCAGCTGAAGAACTGGTCAAAAGGGCTCCCTCCGGTTGGTCTTCTCAACAATTATCCCTGGAGTTTATTTCTCATCGCTTTACAGCGAGAGCTAAGACAAATATTTTAGATATCTTCCCGAAGTCATCCTTACCTATGAAGGAGGAGGAACGCAAGTTTAAATATGGTCAGTTTGGTTACGGAAAGTATATCTACCAACCGGAAGAAATGATCGAGATGAAAGAATTTTTTCTGGAGCAGGTCAAGAACTATTTCCCCTTAGCTCAGGTAGAGTATTTCATCTAATGGTCGATAACTATGACATAAACTTCAATCGGTCCGTGTACACCAATGGATAGATCCATCTCAATATCTGAGGTGCGGCTGGGGCCTGAAATCATTTCAATAGCGGCAGGCGGACTTCCTAAAGCGGCAACCTCTTCGAGGACATTGAAGAGGTTGTCCTGTATCTGGGTACTTTCTATGAAGGAAAGATGCCTGGGGGGAAGCAAACTTATGGCTCGGCCTCTGAGGGGATCACTTTTCACGACAACTGTGCCGGAAAGTGAGATTCCCCAATCAGAACCGGTAATACCAAGTTCGGCATTGGCTGCGATGGAGTAGCGGTCGCGAGGATCAAAGGCTGATTGACTATAACGGGTAAGAGGCCAATTCAAGGAAGAAAAGGCTGACTCAGCGATGGTGGGGAGTGTATCCCAAGCAAGTAGAGCCTGAGAATTCTCTTTAAACCAAGTAATAGGCTGCTCACCGAACCATGCTTTGAGGCATTGAAGAGTTTCGTCGGCAGATCTAACAATGGCACCTTTACCCCCAAGGGCTTGCCAATTTTGCATAAAAATTGAGACTCGTTCTTCTGTGTTGGATAACCGATACTGAGGTACAGAAAGTTCAACTTGCGGAGGAGGCTCTGTAGGGGTAGGCCGCCCCAGTTTGGACGCCAGGTTACTGATAAAATCACTGGTATTGCTCATTGTGCTCACCTCTTATTCTTTAAATCAGCCCATAGTTGCATAAAGGGTTTAGGTGCCACCATTGGCAGGGTGCGGCTATTGGTCCAGTTGGAAAGTGGTGGAGGACCGCCGGTAATCCGTTGATTTCGGACAAAGGGCCACTGCAGACGCGCTCCCAGCCGAAGTGCTCGACGCAGGGTTTTCTCACGAGTGAAGAAATAACGATATGCTTTAAAAATTTGGCGCTCGACTTGAGGAGTGTGTCCGCTCTGAGTTTTGCGCATTCTTAGCTTGACTAAGAGATCGTGGAGAGGGATGCGGACAGGACAGGCCTCTGAACAAGCTCCGCATAAGGAGGAGAAATAGGGCAGATGCCCCCACTTCTTCCAGTCTTTCTCCAATAAAGGCGTGATCACTGAGCCGATTGGCCCGGAATATACTGAACCGTAAGCATGTCCGCCAAGTTGCCGGTAAACTGGACAAACATTAAAGCATGCTCCGCAGCGTATACAGTTTAAGGATGAGCGGAAGAGTTTATCCCCCAAAATCTCTGAACGGTTATGATCCAAGATAACCAGGTGGTATTCTTCCGGGCCATCTGGGTCAGCAGTATTCTTGGGGGGAGTAAGGATGGTTGTATAACTTGAGAGACGCTGTCCTGTGGCACTGCGAGCCAGTAGATTCAGTAAGATGTCTAACTCCCGAAAGGAAGGCACAATGCGCTCCATGCCCATGAGGGTAATCTGAACTCGGGGCAGGGTACTGACCATGCGGCCATTTCCTTCGTTAGTCACCATCACAATGCTTCCTGTACTGGCTACGGCAAAGTTACAGCCGGTGATTCCTATATCTCCTCGGAGAAACTTTTCCCTCATTTGCGTACGTACGAACCGAGTGAGGGTAGGGGTGTCAGAGCTTAAGGCGTGACCGGCGATAGGTTCGAATAAATCAGCAACTTGTTGGCGGGTTTTATGCATTGCCGGCACAATGATATGGGAAGGGGGTTCGCTGGCAATTTGGATAATGTACTCCCCTAAATCTGTTTCGACAACCTCGACCCCATCCTCCTCTAAAGCATGATTAAGGTGGATTTCTTCTGAGATCATGGATTTTGATTTAAGGACATTTTTAGCATTATGCTCACGCACTATATTACGTACGACTGTCACAGCATCTGCCGGAGTTTTCGCCAAATGCACATGAACTCCCCGTTTTTCCATTTGTTCGATGAGTTGATTCAAATAATAATCAAGATTGGAAATGACGTTTTTGCGAATTGCTTCACCGGCTGCACGCCATTCTTCCCAGTTACCTAGTTCGTCGGCTGCCTTATACTTATTGTTTCTTAAACGATCAGTTGCTCGGCGAGTGGCTTGGCGTAAAAAGCTATTGGCCAGGGCCTTATCCACCCGTTCATCGGTGGTTTGGTTGTACATGGTCATGATTTCATTCCCTCCCCGAGTAACTGAATGATGTGCATAGTTTTGACGGGCTTATTAATCTTTTCCAAGTAACCGGAAATATTCATCAGACAGCCCATATCAAGCCCCAGGAGAATATCTGCTCCGGAATCCAGAACATGCTGGGCCTTTTCAGCAACCATCGCTTCTGAGATTTTGGGCATTTTAACAGAGAAAGTACCTCCAAATCCGCAGCAAAGCTGAGCTTCAGGTAAAGGGAGAAGTTCCAGCCCTTTTACGTGTTGAAGCAATTTTAGAGGTGCCTCGCCAATTCCTAAGAGCCTTGTGGCATGGCAAGAGGGATGGTAAGTAGCTTTAGCTTTGTAGTGTGCTCCCAGATCCGGCTGCTTCAAGACGTCGACTACAAACTGGGTAAATTCATAACTTTTATGGATCAAGTCTTCCGCCTTTTTCAGGTAAGCAGGTTCCTTCTCAAATAAGGTAGGGTAATAGTGATGAATCATGGCGATACAGGAACCGCTGGGGCCTACTACTACTTCGCTGCGTTCAAATGCATCGATCAGAGTTCGGGCAACTTCCCTGGCATCATCAACATAGCCGGAATTAAAGGCTATTTGTCCGCAACAGACTTGTCCTTCAGGGACGTCAACGGAATGGCCTAAGTGCTTTAGTATTTTGGCCATGGTTAGATCCACATCAGGGTACAAGGCATTAGTAAGACAGGTTGCAAAAAGTGAAACCTTCATAAACACCATCCTTTTGGAAATGCAAGAATCCTTGCTTAATTGTCTTAGTATTTCCTAATACACTAGATTTTGATGCGGGATAGGGGACGTGGCTAATTACTTATCTTTAAGGTGTTTTAGCAATGCCTCTACTTGTATACCAAGTGTAGTGGCTTGAGCTGTATGAGTTCCTCAGAATTAGCTTTTATGGGGTTTAGACTCTTTTCTGAGATTGCTGCAGTAGCTTGATCAGTTCATCCATCTTTTGCAAGACTTCTTTGTCATTTAGCGCTTTACTCTTGAGAAACTGACTGGCTTTCACCATCATGTGAACAATGAACCCAACGAAAGTAAAACTTCCAAGGGTGAAAGCAAGGAATAATAATAACTGATAATCAATTATGATGCGGTCGCCCATTGTTTGTACCTCTTTCATCTTAGTTCAGATTTACTGTTGATTAGTATCTCACGCTAGCCGATAATCATGAATAGTTTCCTATCTTTCTAACTAAAAGGGATCGTCGCTAACCACTTAAAGTAGTTAGGCGACGATCCCTTTTAGTCGTAAGAAACAACTCTTAGCCGAGAATCGGCACATTGGGTTCATCATACCAAATCGAGAGAACCGTGGATGCTCCGGTGCTCTGGGTAATATTAAGCACCTTGATCCAATTATTAGCCTCTAACCATTGGTTGACTTCCTTTTCTAAGAGACGAGAATCCGGGGAACTGAAAATCCTTACTTTCAACCTATTCATCCTTTCATTGGGGAGTGTTATAAGATCTCAAAATCAAGTCTACGGGGTTCATATAGTCATCATACGACAGCATGTATGTTTGTCAAGAATCTAGAAATACAAAAAAAATTATACAAGGTTCTGAAAAATCTATTTATTTTTTGAGGATGCTATGGTATGATGAACTAACTGAATGGTGATTCATTCATTCTCAATTACTAATAGTAAGAGGTGAGGTGCAGATCCTATGGACGCGCAGCGCGAGGGTAAGTTTCAAAGGATTCTCGATGCTGCCATTGAAGCTTTTGCAGAATCCGGCTTTCACCATTGTCAGGTAAACAAGATTGCCCGCTTAGCAGGAGTCGCCGATGGTACGATCTACTTATACTTTAAAAGTAAAGAAGACGTTCTCATTCGAGTTTTTCAGGAACGAATGGGAGATTTCATTGCCGGTGTAAGCCGTGAACTCTCCCAGTGTAAGACGACGGAAGCACGCTTAAGGACAATTGTTAAAACCCATTTTACTTATATGGAGCAGAACAGATCAGTTGCAATCGTGACCCAACTTGAGCTTAGGCAATCCGATCCGCGGGTGCGGTTACCCATTAATAGTACTGTATCAGATTATTTCAACCTTATTGAGGGGGTGATCCAGCAAGGGATAGAAAGTGGAGAGGTTCCTAAAATGGATACACGCGTAGCTCGTCAAATGATCTTCGGATCCTTAGATGAGGCCACAACCGATTGGGTTATGGCTCGAAGTCCACGGACTTTAACCAGTGGAATAGAGCCAATGCTAGCTTTATTTGAGGGCGCACTTCAGGTAAGAAAAAGTGAGATCAAATAAGAAGTGCTGTTGAACCGAAACGAGAGGAGGATGGAAATGCAGATTCATAAAGTAGCGGTAATAGGATCAGGGGTGATGGGAAGCACCATCGCAGCGCACTTGGCCAATGCCGGAATCCCGAGCCTGTTGTTGGATATTGTTCCTTCCAAACTATCGGCTAAAGAAGAAGCAGCCGGATTGACATTGGAGGATCCCAAGGTACGAAATAGTATCGCAGAAGGTAATAAGACAAAGTTATTAAAAATGAATCCCGCTCCACTATTAGTCCCAGAATTTGCAGAACGCATTGAAGTTGGTAACCTAAGTGACGATTTAGGTCGCTTAAGCGAAGTAGATTGGGTGATCGAGGTTGTTGTTGAACGTTTAGATATTAAGGTGGATTTATTCAAGAAAATTGCTGCTATAGTACGCCCGGGAACAATCGTTAGCTCAAATACTTCGGGAATTTCTTTACAGGCTATGGTAAGTGATTTGCCCGAAAGCTTTACTCGCAATTTCTTAGGAACCCACTTCTTTAACCCACCCCGTTATATGAAACTCTTAGAAATCATTCCCGGACCAAATACGGATCCGGAAATAATGACCTTTATTTCCGAGTTCGGAGAAAGGGTTCTAGGCAAGGGAGTTGTCATAGCAAAAGATACTCCGAATTTTATTGCCAATCGTATTGGTGTTTTTGGTCTCGCTGTTACGCTTCAGGAAATGTTGCGTTCCGGCTTATCCGTGGATGAAGTTGATGCTCTCACCGGCCCTGTAATGGGACGTCCCAAGAGTGCTTCCTTTAGAACAGTTGACCTCGTCGGCTTAGATACCTTTATCCATACTGCTAACACTGTAGCAGTTGGGGTGCCTGCCGAAAAAGATAATTTCACCTTACCGGAATTTATGCAAACAATGCTGGCCAATGGTTGGCTTGGAGATAAAACTAAACAAGGCTTTTACAAAAAGTCTAAAGGGCCTCAAGGTAAAGTGGTTGAAGTTCTTGATCCTCATACCATGACCTATGTTCCCAAGAAAAGTGTTAAATTTGCTTCTTTGGAAAAAGCCAAAGCTGCAGGTGGTTTAACGGAAAAAATTCGTACCTTAGTGAATGGCAAAGATGCAGGAGCAGAGTTCGCTTGGAATGTCTTAAAGCCGGTTCTGCTTTACGCAGCAACCATCTCCAATGACATTGCGGATAATATTTCCGGAATCGACGAAGGCATGCGCTGGGGCTTTAACTGGCAAATGGGTCCTTTTGAAATCTGGGATGCCTTGGGAGTCAAAACAATTGCTGATCGTGTAATTGCCGAAGGTGGAACCTTGCCGCCTCTGGTAGAAGAGTTGCTGGCAAAAGGGAATGAACGTTTCTATCAAAAGAGTGAATCCGGAGAAGTCTCCTATTTCCAAGCTGGAGAGTATCACAAAAAAGCCTCAAGTCCTTATGCGATTTCTCTGAAGCAAGCACATAAAGATGGCAAGAAAATCTTAGGCAATGCCGGAGCAAGCCTGATTGACCTGGGAGATGGGGTAGCTTGCCTGGAATTCCACTCTCCAAGCAATTCCATAGGTGCGGATATTTTGACCATGATTCATAAGTCATTAGAAGAAGTCGATAAAAACTATCTGGGCATGGTTATCGGGAATCAAGGCAAGAATTTCTGCGTAGGTGCTAACTTGATGCAGATTCTTCTGGAGGCAGAAGAAGAGAACTGGGATGATCTCGATTACATGGTTCGTCAATTCCAAAATGGCACCATGGCTTTGAAATATGCTAAAAAACCTGTCGTTGCAGCTCCCTTTGGCATGACCTTGGGCGGAGGATGTGAAGTTTGCTTGCATTCTCATGCTATTCAAGCTTCATCAGAAACTTACATGGGCTTAGTTGAAGTTGGGGTTGGCTTAATCCCCGGCGGCGGCGGAACTAAGGAAATGGCTATACGAGCTATGGAAGGTATTCTTCCGGGTATCCAGGCAGCTCCGGATTATTTCTTTGCCAAACGTTTTGAGATAGTGGCTATGGCTCAGGTTTCAACAAGTGCGGAAAAGGCTCGTCAGCTCGGTTTCTTACGGGCGGATGATCGTTACAGCATGAATCCGGAGCATGTAATATTGGATGCTAAGGCCAGAGTCATTGACTTAGCCCGCAGCTTCAGACCTAATTTGCCCAAGAAATATAAAGTTGGTGGGCCCGGAGTTCGAGCAACTTTAGAATTGGCTCTGTATGGAATGCGTGAGGGAAATTATATCTCGGAATATGATCAGCACATTGGTAAGAAAGTAGCTTATGCCATAACCGGCGGAGATCGTCCGGCGGGAATGCTCGTAGATGAACAATATCTCTTAGATATTGAACGTGAAGCCTTTATGAGTTTAGTGGGCGAACCGAAAACTCAGGATCGTATCCGCCATATGCTCGCCAAAGGCAAGCCATTACGGAATTAGGGGGGGAAAAGCATGCAAGAAGCCTTTATTATCCAGTCTAAGCGGACTGCTATTGGCAAATCAGGCAAAGGTGGCTTGGCTCAGGTGCGTCCGGATGACTTAGGTGCTTATGTTATACAGGATATTCTTAAAAGAGTTCCATCACTTAATCCTGCAGAGATTGATGATTGCGTTATAGGTTGCTCCTTTCCTGAGGCAGAGCAGGGAATGAATATGGCCAGAATCATGACACTGCGCGCCGGCCTGCCGATTGACGTGGCTGGAGTAACTATCAATCGTTTTTGCTCTTCCGGATTGCAGGCAATTTCCATGGCCGCCGATCGAATTCGCTTAGGCGAGGCAGAGGCGATGATCGCTGGAGGAGCGGAAAGCATGTCGATGGTTCCAATGGGTGGGGCTAAACCGGCACCGAACCCATACTTGGTTCAGCATGCTCCGCAGGCCTATGTGTCAATGGGCATCACCGCTGAGAATGTGGCTATGAAATATGAGATAACTCGTGAGCAACAAGATACCTTTGCTGCTTCAAGTCATCAAAAAGCTTGGGCAGCTCAAAGCAGCGGGCGTTTTGAGGATGAGATAGTACCGGTTCCACTTCCCATGTATGGAAAACCCGGTGAAAAGTGGTTCGCAAAAGATGAAGGAATTCGTCCGGAGACCACTCCGGAGTCCCTTGCTAAATTAAGAACAGCCTTTAAAGCAGGAGGTACGGTTACGGCTGGGAACTCGTCTCAGACCAGTGATGGTGCTGCAATGACTCTGCTTATGTCTGAACAAAAAGTTAAGGCTCTTGATCTAAAACCTGTTGCGGTTTGGCGGGGCTATGCAGTTGCCGGCGTCGAACCGGAATTGATGGGTATCGGCCCGATCAAGGCTATTCCTAAAGTTTTAAAACAAGTGGGATTGACCTTGGATCAAATCGATTTATTTGAGCTCAATGAGGCTTTTGCTTCCCAATCCCTGGCGATCCTTAAGACGCTGGAGATAGATCCTGCAAAAGTGAATGTTAATGGTGGAGCTATTGCTTTCGGACACCCACTGGGTTGTACCGGTGCTAAGCTTACGGCAACACTCTTAAGCGAAATGACTAAGCGGAAGTTGAAGTATGGCATGGTGACCATGTGTATCGGTGGCGGTATGGGAGCGGCCGGGATTTTCGAGTTGCTATAGGGGTCTGTGAAAGTAAGGTGCAAATTGCCCTGTTCACACACGTTGCGTTCACTGGCTCGTTGGATGCTGAAGGAATTGCGCCAACCTCTGGGTCGCTCAATGGAGTGAACCTGGGCGCAATTGGGCCTTCAGCATCGGCACTCGCTTTAGCGTGAACTTCACTGAAGTGTTCACTGTGCAATTGGCCCCTTAGTTTCTGGCGACGGGGCTGGGAATGTGGGAGTGTGAAAGTAAGGTGCAAATTGCCCTGTTCACACACGTTGCGTTTCACTGGCTCGTTGGATGCTGAAGGAATTGCGCCCAACCTCTGGGTCGCTCAATGGAGTGAACCTGGGCGCAATTGGGCCTTCAGCATCGGCACTCGCTTTAACGTGAACTCCACTAAAGTGTTCACTGTGCAATTGGCCCCTTAGTTTCTGGCGACGGGGCTGGGAACGTGAGGGTGTGAAAGTAAGGGGCGAGTGGGCTGGGAACCTGGGAAGGACGGTCTGGCTGACTTCGGGGAATTGGGAGCAGGTAAGGGAAGTCCATTTTTATTAAAGCTTAAAGATAGGATACGTGGTGCGGAGTCGGGAAATTCAGTTAGATGTTGAGGCGTTAAATTAAACGTCTAAACATAAAACATACGAACCTCGAGACTCGAACTTCGAACCCCGATAATGAGGAGGATGTTATATGGAATTAGCATTACGCGGAGGCGGATTTTTACTGACTGAAGTCGCTCCTGATCAAATATTTGTACGTGAGGAGATCAACGAAGACCATAAACAACTTAAGAGAATGGCTCATAATTTTATGACCAAAGAAGTTGCTCCTATGATAGAGGATATGGAAGAACAAAAAGATGGCGTTGTTCGAGAGTTTATGCGTCAAGCAGGGGAATTGGGATTACTGGGGTTAGAAATTCCTGAGGAATTTGAAGGATTATCCTTAGATAAATATGCGACTGTTGTAGTTGGCGAAGAAGTTCCTCGTGGCGGGGCCTTTGCCGTTGCTTATGCGGCCCATACGGGAATTGGAACTTTACCAATCGTTTATTTTGGTACACCTGAGCAAAAGGCTAAATATCTTCCCGGGCTTGCTAATGGTTCTAAGGTCGCTGCCTATTGTTTAACTGAACCTGGTTCTGGATCAGATGCCCTAGGTGCCAAAGCTACGGCTGTTCTTAATCCAGAGGGAACCCACTATATCCTTAATGGTACAAAACAATTTATTACCAATGCCGGTTTTGCAGATGTATTCTTGGTCTACGCTAAAGTAGATGGGAAAATGACCAACTTCATTGTCGAACGTGACTATCCTGGTTTTTCTCTGGGACCAGAAGAGCAAAAAATGGGTATTAAAGGATCTTCTACCCGTCAAGTCATCTTAGAAGATGTGATGGTTCCGGTGGAAAATATCGTTGGTGAACTGGGACGTGGTCATGTCGTAGCTTTTAATATCTTGAATGTTGGCCGCTTTAAGCTGGCTGCCGGAGCTATCGGAAGTGTCCAAGTGGTTTTAGAGACTGCTTTAAAATATGCTTCTGAGCGTAAACAATTTGGGGTAGCCCTTAATACTTTTGGGGCAATTCAAAACAAGATTGCTGAAATTGCTACCCGAGCATATATGGCAGAAAGTGTTGTTTACAGAACAGCTGGTTTGATGGAGAGCGGATTCCATGATCTTGATCTGACAGGTGACTGCCGTAAGGAAGCCGGCAAGGCCTTAGAAGAGTACGCTATCGAGTGTTCTTTGAACAAGGTGTATGCCTCTGAAGTGCTGGATTTCGCAGTCGATGAAGGGGTTCAGATTCATGGTGGATACGGATTCATTAAGGAATATCCCATTGAACGTATGTATCGTGATTCTCGTATTAATCGCCTATTTGAAGGAACCAATGAAATCAACCGCCTGCTTGTACCCGGCACCCTTTTGAAGAGAGCTATGACCGGTGAACTTCCTTTGCTGCAAGCAGCTCAAGCTGTCAGTAAAGATTTGGTTTCTGTCGGAATGGGCGGAAACGCAGAAGGATTAGAAGCTCTCAACCAAATGACTCAGAAAGCTAAGAAACTTTGCTTAATGGCTGCAGGATTAGCAGCACAAAACTTAGGTATGGCTTTAAAAGATAATCAATTTGTCTTAACTGGTATGGCAGAGATGGTCAACCAAGTTTACGCAATGGAAAGTGCCGTTCTGCGTGCTCAGAAAGTTCAAACTCTTGATGTTTCCAATGAGCACAAAGTATTTGTTGAGAAGGCCGCTACTTTAGGAGCCTATGCCGCCTTTAATATTCTTGAAGTGCAAGCTAAAGAAGTTCTTTGTGCCGTGGAGAAGGGGGATTCTCTGAGCACAGTTTTGGCAGGAATGCGTAAGCTTGTTAAACGGCCGAACGTTGATATGATTGGCATGCGCCAAGAGATTGCTAAATATATTATTGAAAAAGAGGGCTATCCTGTTAACTACTAATTTTAAAAAATGTAGTTTAACCTTAGAAGAGTACTCTCACTTTTTAACAAAGAAGTGGGAGTACTCTCGGGTGTTGTTCCAACACAAAAGGCCATCGTCTGTAGGACATGGCCTTTTAATGTAAATATTTCGTTTTGCTTGGTTCAGTTGGAATAGGGCTCAATGGTTTCTTCCGTACATTTATCGCAAAGGACGGATATAGTCTCTCCCTTTTCCTCACCTTGATAAAATAAGGTTCTGTGGCAACGTTCACAGATTACCCGATACTGATAAGGGTTTTCTTGTAGGGAAGTTAAAGTTGTATTCATTGAATTAAATCCTCCTAACAGTTCTTCGGTTTTTTAAAACTTAGAGATAGCGTCTGGATACACTTAGATTATGAATCCTTTACTGGTTACTTATTCAATTGTACTCCAGAATTAAATTAATAACAATGAATGTTCATTCACTTTTTGGAGGTTTTTGTTATGATCGATATTAAAGAAGTTGCGGATAATGTGTTTATGTTGAGAATTCCTGTTCCGATCAATGTGGATGCTGTTAACTTGTATTTATTTGCCGGAGAAATTCCTACATTATTAGATGCCGGAACTAATACTCCCGAGGTTCTTGAAGCGGTTCATGCAGGAATGAAGAAGGTTGGGATAAAAAAGCTAGAACAAGTCCTGATTTCCCATTGGCATGTTGATCATGCCGGAGCAGCAAACTCCTTGGCCCAGGAAGGAGCAAGAGTATTTGCCGGTTCTAGAGATTACCAAGAGTGGACTAGTTTCGTTCAGGGGGAGGCCTTTACCCGACTTAATGAATGGGCAACTCGAGAGTGGGGAGTACCGGAAAATGTGTTACCCGGAATGCTTAAGATATCCAAAAGATTACAAACTTTTACTGCCTTGCCTGAGCAAGTGAATTTGCTCGAACCCTATCAAATAATCCAGGCCGGGGATAGTCTCTTGCAAGTAATACCTACACCAGGTCACACAGCAGGACATCTTTCATTCTACGCTGCTAAAGACTCTGTTTTATTTTCTGGGGATATGCTTCTTCCCGATGAGATTCCCTACCCAGGAATATGGGAACAAGAAGGGATTGTAGTAAGCGGGATGCCTAGTTATCTGGAAAGCCTTAATAGGATAGAAAACTTACCAAGTAGGGGGTATTTGCCGGGACATGGTTTACCCAGCGATAACTTGAAAGCCCGGTGTCAAGAGATTAGAGGCAAATTGAATAAGCAAATGCTGAGACATAGCCCAGCTGAGTCTGTATATGCCAGTGCTTCAAGTCTGGGTGGTGAAGCAATACATCCGGGTTTACTCTTCATACAATTGCATTATGTCTATGGTTGGGAGCAACTTAAGAAAAAGGTGGGCTAATGTAGCGGACGACAAGGCAAAAATGTTGAGTTCCTTATCTATTCCCATAGACAAAGAGGTGTTAACGGCGATTAAATATACAAAATATTCATAATTATGATATTATGAATTGTCAGCGAATTGAGTCTATAACTAAGGAGGTATTCTGATATGGAAGCCGTTAGTGAGACGATTGAACGCAAACAGACAATTAGTTTGGTGAAGTATATAAGTCAAACTTTAGTTACAGTGGTTCCTATGGTATCCGCTATGGGTCTTATAATTACTTATATTATGAATCTTAATCGGTCAAATTCTATAATTTTGTTTTCGAGTTTTTTAGTATCTGGTATGCTAATCGGGATATTCGCCTCATTGAAAAACTATATTCGCTTTCTGAAACCTATCTATTTTATGCAGCAAAAAATTATTCAGGTAGCTCAGGGGGATTTAAGCCAAAGAATTAGTTTTTCCCCCAAGAGTGAAGTGGCTGAGTTAGGCAAGGCTTTCAACCACATGATGCTTAACTTTGGAACGATGATTCAGGATATCCGTGAGATGGCTAAAGCTTGGGTAGTTTCGGCGGAGGAATTATCAGCCAGTTCGGAGGAAGTAACAGCTACCAATAGTGGTGTTGCCGATTATACGACACGCATGGCCAGCGAGGCTCGAGAACAAGCCCAAACTCAAAACCAGATGAAAGTTATGGTTATCGAACTTGAAAAAGCCGCTCAGATGATTGCTGAAAAGGCTACATCCGTTTCTTTTGAAGCGGTAAAATCTGAACAGCATTCAGAAGAGGGCTTAGTTAAGCTTTCCCAGATAGTAACGACAATGGCAGAAACCAACCAAACGGTCAACAAATCTGTACAGATCATTGAAGAGCTGGCCGAACAATCAAATCGCATCGGTTTGATCACTGAAACCATTGCTCAAGTAGCCCGACAAACTAATCTCTTAGCACTTAATGCCGCTATTGAGGCTGCCCGGGCCGGTGAACATGGCAAGGGCTTTGCTGTGGTAGCTGATGAAATCCACAAACTTGCCGAGGATGTAGCCTCATCAACTCGGGATGTAACAGAGATCACAACCCTAATTCAAAAAAGTATCAACCAGGCAGTTAAAGGGATGATGCTTACAGATTCACAAGTAAAAGATAGTGTAATATCAATACGCGAGGCTCAGGAGGCTTTAAGGGTGATTGCCGAGGCGACTAAAGATGTTTCCGGCAATATTTCAGATATTGCTGCTTCCAGCGAGGAAATGCTGGGCAGTATGGAGGAAATGAATCGCTATGTTGATAGAGTCAAGGAAGTCTCTGAAGAGTCGGTCAAAAAAGCCGAAACTATTGAGGCTTCAACAAAGGAAGTTTCAGCATCTATGCATATTGTTGCCACAACTGCCCAATCTCTAGCGCAAAATGCTAATCAGTTGCAAAGTGCCGTTGAGAAATTTAGGGTTTAACCGAATACAAGAATAATCAAACCGAAGGTATTAGTAAAGAAAAACGATTATTAAGAAAAAGCCCGATCCATGCATAGAATCAAAGTTATCGACAACAATATAAAGCATAAATAAGGAGGTGCTTTATATGACAATTCAATTTTCACAAAAAGAGAAATCACTTTTAATGGATCAAAAAGAACACGAGGAAGGCTGCGTAGACAAATATGCGAAATATGCTAATCAAGCACAAGACGCTGAGTTAAAGCAGTTATTTACTTCATACTCAGCTCAGGAACAAGAACATCTAAACTCTATTAATCAGATGCTAGCTGGGCAGATACCTGCTATGGGAGGGCAACAGAAGCAAGGGCAACAGGCTCAGAACCAACAACAAACCGCTGGTGGCAACCAAGGCCAAATGTCCCCAACGGTGCAAGGAAATTACAATCAAGAAGATGCAAAACTTTGTAAAGATATGCTGATGACAGAAAAGTATGTATCTAGTGTCTATAATACAGCAATTTTTGAATTTAGAGATACTAATGTCCGACAAGTGCTGAACCATATTCAAAAGGAAGAGCAGGAACATGGCGAAGGAATATTCCAATACATGCAAAGCAAAGGTATGTATCAGGTTCAATAGTTTTATTCACTATTCACTATTCATTATACTGAATAAAGCATAGCTTCTTAAATAATTGGAATGCCGACTTTAAAGGTCGGTGTTCCAATTTTGTTTTAAGTGAAAAAGACCATAGCTTCATATTAATTTTAGCTAATAAAACTGTATTTTGGATTGCCGGGATACGGTATTTATTTTGTGGTTTTAACCCTATAAGGTCTTTAGAAAGTATTGATAAATAATCGATTTCTGTTATAATTACATATGAACATATAATCATATGTAAGGAGGGTACTGTTATAGCTACCAATATAAATGAACCTAAGAATTCTTCAGAATCGATAACCCAGTCCACGGATAGCCCTGTATGTGATACTTTATGTATTCACACCGATATAATTGAATCCGTTCGCCAAACTCTCATACCTGGGGGACAGATCCATCAATTGGCTGAGTTATTTAAAACCCTTGGAGATCCTACCCGAGTGAGAATTATGGATGTTTTAGCCAAAAATGAGTTCTGTGTGTGCGATTTAGCTGAGCTATTAGAGTTAAGTCAATCCGCTACATCACATCAATTACGGGTACTTCGAAGTAATCATCTGGTGAAATATCGCAGAGAGGGAAAGATGGTTTATTACTCCTTAGATGATCACCATGTAATGGCACTTTATCGTGAGGGTCTGGAGCATATTTCCGAAGGTCATAAATAGAGACAATAAAAAGTATCTCAGTAATAATTTGACTAGGCGCCTCGGACCTAGACAGCATTGGATTATTATTGATAGTAGGTTGGAGGAAAAAAAGATGAGTATAGAAAATCAAAGCCAAGAGAAGCTTAAATACCGTTTAGAAGGATTGAGTTGTGCCAACTGTGCCCTGAAAATCGAAAAAGCATTCAGTTCGGAGGAAACGATTGGAGAAACCAGCCTTAACTTTGCAACCCAAACTGTTTATTTGCCTCCTGCTGCTTTGGAACTAGCCCAACGTATCATTGATCGGATTGAGCCAGGGGTAATCTTAAGACCAATTAATCAACTAAGTAAAAGCCTGGAACAAGAAGAGAATTCCTCAGATATAAAATGGAAAAAAATAAGAATGTTAGGGGCAGGGATGTTGCTTGCAATAGGCCTAATATTGCCTCTGCTGAATATTAATTTGCCCTTGGCTCTGGAATACACGGTATTTTTAACCGCTTATTTTCTCGTTGGTTATGAGGTGCTTTATACTGCCCTGAGAAATATAACTAAAGGGGCTTTGTTTGACGAGAATTTTCTAATGGCCTTAGGTACCATTGGAGCTATAGCCATCAAGCAACTTCCCGAAGCGGTTGGGGTAATGTTATTTTATACAGTTGGAGAATATATCCAGGACTTAGCGGTTAATCGTTCACGACGCTCTATTCAAGCTTTAATGGATATCAGGCCAGACTATGCGAACTTGGTTCATCAATTAGATGTTCAGAAAGTTGCCCCTGAAGATGTTCAGGTAGGACAATTAATCTTAGTACGGCCCGGTGAAAAAGTTCCCTTAGATGGAGAAGTGGTAAACGGTTCTTCCTTTGTAGATACTTCTGCCTTGACTGGAGAATCAGTCCCGAGAAATATGGAAAAAGGGGATACCATTTTGGCTGGGATGGTCAATTCCAGCGGTGTGCTCACTGTTCGGGTTACTCGGCCTTTTGCAGAGTCTTCAATTCAAAAAATCCTCGATCTTGTGGAAAACGCCAGTTCGCGAAAAGCACCCACAGAAAAGTTTATCACTACTTTTTCTCGCTACTATACCCCGGCGGTAGTGTTCATCGCCTTAGGAATTGCGATAATTCCACCGCTTATCGGAATGGGAACTTACAGTGAATGGGTTTATCGTGCCCTGACAATCCTAGTAATTTCCTGCCCCTGCGCCTTAGTGATTTCAGTTCCCTTGGGGTATTTTGGCGGAATTGGCGGAGCATCTCGGCAGGGAATTTTAGTCAAAGGAGCCAACTATCTTGAAGCCCTGACTAAAGTTAAGACCGTTGTTTTTGATAAAACCGGAACCTTAACTCAAGGGGTATTTGATGTAGTAGAAATAAACCCGGCAAAGGGTTTTGAATCGAAATTTCTTATGGAGATAACAGCCGCTGCGGAAGCCCATTCCAGTCACCCGATAGCTAAGTCGATTCGTGAGAGTTACGGATCCGCCATTGACCAGGGGGACATTGAGGACTACGAAGAAGTCAGTGGTAAGGGGATTCGAGCTAGAATTAAAGGGTACGAAGTTCTGGTTGGCAAGGCAGTACTCTTAAAAGATTCAGGAATTCTTATTCCTGACGAGGAGCATGGGCTTAAGGGAACTTTAGTATATGTAGCAGTTTCGGGCAAGTATGCGGGGCAGATTTTGATTTCAGATCGCCTAAAAGTCGGTGCTAAAGAAACCATTAGGGCTTTAGAAAACTCGGGGATTAAAACAGTGATGTTAACAGGAGATCATCAAACTGTAGCCGAAAGTGTGGCCAAAGACTTAGGGGTAGGGGAATTCCATGCTGATTTATTGCCTCAGGACAAGGTTGCTTGGGTAGAAAAACTGATGAGTGGGAATAGCCAAGGGAAGGTTGTCTTTGTTGGGGATGGGATTAATGATGCTCCCGTCCTGATGCGAGCGGATGTAGGGATAGCTATGGGGGGGCTGGGATCAGATGCAGCTATTGAAGCCGCTGATGTAGTACTGATGGAAGATCAGCCGGCTAAACTTTTAACAGCTATTGGGATTGCAGCTTTTACTAAGAAAATCATCTGGCAGAATATCTTCTTTGCCTTAGGAATAAAACTGGGCTTTGTCTTCTTGGGGGCAATTGGCATTGCCACCATGTGGGAAGCGGTATTCGCTGATGTAGGTGTAGCCCTTTTAGCAGTTTTAAATGCGACTCGCGTAAGTAGGCACACAAGTTTAGAGATCTAAATCATCCCTAAACCTTAACGTGGTCGCTGTAGCACAACGACAATAAAAGAAGCTATTAAATATTTGTGGCCGGTATTTTAGTAATAGGGGATATGTTTATGTTGAATCTAAAAAATAGTCTTTCACTTTTCTTATTTCTGGTGTTTCTGTTCTCGTATTTGTCTAAACTATTACTTCTAAAGAAAAGGTATAGAATTGACGCCAATGTCCTCAGTAAAGGCAGGAAGGAATCTCCTATAAGAGTGGTGGAAGCATTTGTTAAATTCACGACATTTCTTTGGGGTGTTGTTTGGTTGATGCTTTCCTTATTCGAACCGCTAATTTCCCAGTGGAGTGTTCCTTTCGTTAGTAATAGTTATCTCAGCGGTTTAGGCCTTCTCATCAATACGGTGGGGTTAGGAATATTTATTGTAGCCATGATTGCCATGAAAACCTCCTGGCGGGTAGGTATTGATAAAAGTGTCAAAACCTCCCTGGTTACTGACGGGATCTATCAATTTTCCAGAAATCCTGCTTTTGTTGGCTTTGACTTAATGTTTATGGGGCTTTTCCTTACTTACCCTAGTCTTCTAACCTTAGTACTAGCCTTCACCAATATCTTGGCCATCCATTTATTAATCCTGCAAGAAGAAGTCCATCTCAAGGCAACTTTTCAGGAGGACTATCTAAAGTATTTCAGAAATACAGGGCGCTATTTCATCCTATAGTGCCGGTAGTTAATCTGATGACAGTAAATTTGGCGTGCCAGGGTCTTCCAGGGCAGCTGTGCCGCAGGAATGACCGTTTGCAAGGGGATTGCAAACGGTCATAGGGCTAAATATAATTTCAATCAAGATTATTAGCCATCTAACTAAGCTATTTAAGAATTTTCTCTTGAAGGATAGTTGTTTCTCGTCTATGATAAGAGTAGGGTCAGCTATTAATAATGAGTACACCAGCTGACATAGATAATAGAATGCTCAGGTTGAATCAGGGGGCTATCATGTTACATTTTTCATCGTTAGGAAAAACGGCCTTACTGATTGCAATGGCCGAAGGATCTGAGACTGACGACTACGTTTCTCGGGCTCGATTAAAGGGCTTTGAGGTTGTGACGGGTAAGGTCGGTTCCATGGATGTCCAAAAAATTATTGCAGCAGTGGAAACGGCAGCCAAACGGGCGGGACTCACTGATGAGAGTTATCGTTCCCAGCATGCTCTTTATCACGCCATTCTTGATGCCTTGCAGGGTTTGGGGCGAGGGCCCCTTCAACTGGGGAATATTTTGCGCACAGTGGGACTTCGCTTTGCAGTCGTCAAAGGGCCGCGAACTCTGGAAGATTCAGATGATCTTTGGATTGCTGTCAGCATGTATGGAATGATAGGTGCACCAATTAAAGGACATGAGCATGAGGTTTGTGGTTTAGGAATCAACCATCTCTAAAGATTTGAATTAATAAAGTGTATGTATTTTCGAAAGTTGCAATAAAATAGGGTATGCTCAGAGTTATTAGATGTTAGAGGGCTAAGCTATAGACGAAAGTTTATGGCTTAATCCTCTTTTTTGTACAATCCAGAAAGTATAAAACTTTGTTATTATACTATCTAAGCATAAGGGCAACTAAGGCCGCAGCGCCTGCGGCTGCAAGATGGTTAATTCGTGCGAAGACAGTGTCTTCAGCGCCAGCCAAGTTTTCTTTACTCTAAAAGGAGGACAAAAACATGAGCGTAGTATTAGCAGAAAAGTCTAAAGTTACTTTGGATGGAGAAAACCTGACCTTAGAGCAAGTGGTTGCCGTGGCACGCTATGGTGCTAAAGTAGAATTACACCCCTCAGCTAAGGAAAAAGTCGTAAAATCCAGAGAATACGTGGATCAATTAATTGCAGGTAATAAAACCGTCTATGGCATTACTACCGGTTTCGGCAAGTTTAGTGATGTTTTTATTTCCAAAGAGGATGCCAAGACATTGCAACGTAACCTTATTATGAGTCATGCAACAGGTGTTGGAGAACCTCTAGCCTCGGAAGTAGTAAGAGGAATTTTACTCCTGCGGGCCAATGCTTTAGCCAAAGGATTTTCGGGGATTCGTCTCTCCACTCTTCAGACCTTAATTAATGTGCTAAATGCAGGAATCGTTCCTGTCGTCCCTGAGAAAGGATCCCTTGGGGCAAGTGGGGATTTGGCACCGTTGTCCCATATGGTTTTGGTTTTGCTCGGTGAGGGAGAAGCCTTTTATAAAGATCGTCGGATGAGTGGGCGGGATGCCTTGGCTCAAGCGGGTATAGAACCTGTGGTTTTGGAAGGCAAAGAAGGTTTAGCCCTGATTAACGGCACTCAGGTAATGACAGCCATAGCGGCTTTAGCGGTCTGGGATGCTGAGATCTTATGTGAATCGGCAAATATTACCTCAGCTTTGACTCTGGAAGCCTTAGAAGGGATTTTGGCTGCCTTTGATCCCAAAATCCATGCCGTCCGTCCTCATCCTGGGCAAATTGAGACAGCGAAAAAAATACGCCAGCTTACGGAAGGTAGTACATTCCTTGCGGATGAACATCATCCCCGAGTGCAAGATGCATATGCTCTGCGCTGCATTTCCCAAGTCCATGGTCCCTCGGGGGATGCGGTTGCCTACGTTAAAAAGGTTGTAGAAACAGAAATTAACTCCGCGACGGATAACCCTTTAATTTTCCCTGATCAAGATTCCGTGCTGTCCGGGGGGAATTTCCACGGTCAGCCCATAGCCTTAGCCATGGATTTTCTGGGAATTGCCATGGCAGAGTTGGCTAATATTTCGGAACGGCGGTTAGAGCGTTTAGTTAATCCAAACCTAAGCGGGTTGCCGGCATTTCTGACCCCTAATGGAGGGTTGAATTCAGGCTTTATGATTGTGCAGTATTCTGCAGCGTCTTTGGTTTCAGAGAATAAGGTCTTAGCTCATCCTGCAAGTGTAGACTCCATCCCTTCCTCAGCTAATCAAGAAGACCATGTGAGTATGGGGACAATTGCCGCCCGCAAGGCCCGAAGTATCATTGAAAACACAGGCCATGTCCTGGGAATGGAGCTATTAGCAGCCTGTCAAGGCCTGGATCTGAGATCCGGCAAAGAAAACTTAACTCTTGGCAAGGGAAGTGAGAGTGCTTATCGGCTGGTGCGTTCCAAGGTAGCCACCCTCAAAGAAGATCGGGTTATGTATATGGATATTAATCTGGCCAAAGAACTGGTGATATCCGGTAAACTTGCTAATGCTGTTAAATTTGAATTGGATCGTAAGGGAATTCCATTAGCTTAAAATAGCTTCCGAGAAAATATCAGGCACCTACTTCAATTGCTGAAGTGGGTGTCTGATTGCTTGTTATCTGTGAGCCATCATTTGAATTGAACCCAGTCAGTTCAAATGATGGCTCAGGATAGCAGAGGACAGTTTAGGAATACTAAGGGATAATTGTTAAGCAGTAAGAATGAACTTGACATAAGGGGTAGGGGGGTATACTATATTGATTAGAGGTGATTTACATGGATTTTGATGACAAGCAGACCCAGACCTGTTCAGTTTGCGGTGGTGATTCACAAGGAGAAGGAGAGCGGAAGAGTCATCATGATGATAAGACAATAAAAGAACTTGTAACGCGAATGAACCGCATCGAAGGGCAAATTCGTGGTATTAAAGGGATGATAGAACGTCAGGTTTATTGTGATGATATCTTAAATCAAATTTCCTCAGCTCAATCCGCTCTTGATGGAGCCTCTCGTTTGCTTCTGGAAAAGCATATGAAATCATGTGTCAAAGAAAGACTGCAAGGGAATGATGATCAAGTTGTTGATGAAGTCCTAAAGACGATCTTTCGCATGATGCGTTAGAAGTGGACTATGTTTGGGGGGATATATGATGGAACAAGCAAACCGCGAACGTAAAGAAATTAAGATATATGGCATGAGCTGTCAGCATTGTGTCAACCATGTCACCAAGATTCTGGAAAAATTCCCAAGTGTGGAACAGGTTCAGGTCTCTTTAGCTGATTCCAAGGCCACTTTTACCTGGGAGCCCAGTCAGGTCAACCTAGAGGATGTTCGAAAGGAGATTGAGGAAGGTGGTTATTCCTTAGAACCCCTTGCAGTTGAACCGACAGACCCAGAGGATTTAGAGCAAGTAAAGCCAGACAACTCTGTGAGGGATGATGAACAGAAGGAGTCTGAGGAGACTAAGGGTGAGTCATCCATTATAGAGCCAAAGCTGCAGTTTAGAATAACGGGGATGACTTGTGCAAATTGTGCTTTAACCATTGAAAAGGGTCTGCGTTCTTTGCCGGGAGTAAAATCAGCAGCTGTCAATTTTGCCTCGGAAAAGCTCACTCTAGAAATGGATCCTAAGGTGTTTAAAGACGATGATCTTCTAGCAAAGATCAAAGATCTGGGGTATAGTGCTCAAAGTGCAGATGAAGGAAAACAACAATTTAAAGTAAGTGGAATGACCTGTGCCAACTGCGCCTTGGCAATCGAAAAAAAACTCAAGGGTATCGGTGGTGTCCACAGTGTGGCTGTCAACTTGGCAAGTGAAACAGTGACGGTAGAGTTCGATTCCAGTGTAGTAACTATGCAAGAAATTTTTGCCCAGGTACAGGATGCCGGATATACACCTATTGAGAATGTGGATGAGAATCAAGATGATCGCACTGCCCTCAAACAGCGGAATTGGCTAATCTTTAGTGCCATCCTCTCCTTGCCCATCATGCCGCTGATGTTTCTGCCTATGTCCAGACCAATCATGTATACCATGCTCATCTTGGCGACAATAGTTCAGTTTACTGCCGGTTGGACGTTTTATCGGGGGGCATACCATGCCTTAAAGAATCGCTCAGCTAATATGGATGTCTTGGTGGCGCTTGGAATTACAGCGGCCTACGGATATAGTTTGATGACCACCATTCATATGTTTATCCCGGCTGTTTTTTTCGAAGGCCCCAACTTTTTTGATACTTCGGCCTTGTTGATTACCTTTGTTCGCTTTGGAAAATATCTTGAAGCGAAAGCTAAGGGGAGGGCTGGGCAGGCTCTGAAGAAACTTCTGGAGCTCCAGGCAGATAAAGCCCATTTGTGGGTGGATGGCCTGGTTAAAGATGTGTCGGCTTCGGATTTAAAAATCGGAGATATCACTTTAGTGAAATCCGGAGAAAGAATACCCCTAGATGGTGAAATAATTGAGGGCCAAGCAAGTATTGATGAGTCAATGCTGACCGGGGAATCTATTCCCATTGACAAAAGTGTTGGAGACCAGGTGATTGGGGCGACAATTAACCGTTCGGGAAGTATTAAGGTTAGAACAACTAAAACAGGTAAGGACACGGTTCTTTCCGGAATTATTAGAATGGTCGAAGATGCCCAGGGGGTTAAGCCACCGATTCAGAGGCTTGCTGATATTATTTCCAACTACTTTGTTCCGGCTGTGGTTGGCTTATCACTCCTTACCTTTATTATCTGGTATATAGTTTTCCAGAGTACCTTTGTCTTTGCCTTTACCGCTGCCATAGCTGTCTTAGTTATTGCCTGCCCCTGCGCTTTAGGTTTGGCAACTCCTACGGCCATTATGGTTGGGAGCGGAGTAGGACTAAACCGAGGTATCTTGTTCAAAACAGCGGCAGTTCTCGAAGGAATCGCCAAACTGCAGGTTATTGGTTTTGATAAAACAGGAACCTTAACTAAAGGTACTCCGGAAGTGACAGATATTGTGCCTTATGGCGCTTTCACAGTGCAAGATATCCTGGGAATCGCAGCTGCCGGTGAAAATCCTTCCATTCATCCCTTGGCTCAGGCGGTTGTGGCCAAGAGTAAGCTGGAGGAATTGGAGATTGAAAATGTCGAGGACTATCGGGAAGAGGCTGGCTATGGAGTAACTTGTTCTTATCAAGGAAAAACCTTATTGATTGGCAATATTAAATTGATGAATTTACAAGCTGTGGATATTGGTGAATCAGAGGGAGACTTTAAGCGTCTGGCGGAAGCCGGCCGAACCACAAGCTTTATTGCCCTTGATGGCAAAGTTATAGGTCTTATAGCTTTAGCCGATGTCATTAAAGAAAGCACTATTGAAGCTATTAAGCGTTTGCACAACTTAGGTTTAAAGACCTTTATGATTACCGGGGACAATAAAAAAGTGGCTAATGTGGTTGGTGAACAGGTGGGGATCGATGAAGTTATTGCTGAAATTTTGCCCCAAGATAAGATTAGTCTTATTAAGAAATATCAGGATCAGGGTTATAAAGTGGCCATGGTGGGGGATGGGATTAATGACGCTCCAGCCCTTGCCCAAGCCGATATCGGGATTGCCATTGGCTCAGGAACTGATGTTGCCAAGGAAACCGGGGATGTAGTCTTAGTCCGCAATGACCTGCTGGATGTGGAGAGAGCAATTCGTTTAGGTCGAAAAACTCTGGGTAAGATAAAGCAAAACCTTTTCTGGGCTTTAATCTACAATGTCATCGGTATTCCCATTGCCGCAGGTGTCCTTTATCCGATTACCGGTGAGCTTCTGCCTCCTGAATGGGCTGGACTGGCAATGGCCTTTTCCTCGGTTTCAGTAGTGACAAGTTCTATTCTTTTGAGACGATTTGATCGTCAACTGGAGGGCTAGATAGAAAGACATGTTTAAGTTTCCCTTTTGGCTTGTGAGTTGCCGAACGAGACATTTGCGGGCCTTAAAAGGAGATTTCCCATAATTCTGTCCGAGTCAGATTTCATCTGAGCTCTGACTTTGATCTCTGACTTCTGAATAAGCGAGGTGATAAGGATGAGTCAAACTATTCTGAGGGTTGAAGGGATGACCTGCAACCACTGTAAAATGAGAGCAGAAAAAGCTTTACAGGCAGTGAGTGGTGTAGAAAGCGTAAAAGTTGATCTTGCAGCTAAGGAAGCGGTTGTAACTGGTGAGGCTAAGCGCGAGAATCTGGTTAAAGCAATCGTAGATGCTGGGTATACTGTCGTTGAATAAGGTGAAAGGGGCCGCTTTGCGGCCCCTTAGGCATTTTTTCTGCAGGATAGCCATTCATGCCGCTGTTAAGGCGGCACCATCAGATGATGAAAAATGCCTAACACGCATAAGATTTCCGCAAACCTAACCTGAGCACCCCTAAAGTTCTGCATACACTTTCCAACAAACTAACTGAAGGAGCGCTTGTCTGCTCGCTTTACAAAATCCAAAAAAAACGAAGAATAGCTAATTCCTTAACTTCGGAAATTATTATCTCGGATGAATACCTTATCTTTGGATAAACTATTTACTGAGGTGATGAAACAATGCCAAGAAATGATGGCAACAAGTATAAGAATGAGGAATTAAAGAAGATCGAATTAACTCTCCGCAACATTCATAAGAATGAAGAGTTTCTATTAGAGAATGCTGAAGAATTAAGTGCTCATCAAATTAAAGATGTGAAAGAGCACTTGGCTTCAAAGAAAAAATTCCTTGAGGAAACAGATGGAACGATTAAATAGGAGCTTTAAAGCTCCTTTTATATTTAGATTTAATTGTTAAGCTATTAGTTTGGTATGTGAAAGTTAGTATGTTAAAGATTTAGAAAGAATTTTTTAGCCTGATGAAGCCAATACTAGGCATTAAATAAATAGTAAGAAGGATATCTTTCGATATCCTTCTTAAGTACTAACATCATTATTTGAAGTTAGATTTTGCTTCCGCCTTTAAGATGTTCTTCAGCAAATTGAATCATCCGTTTGGTCATCATACCGCCTACAGAACCGTTTTCGCGGCTGGTACGGTCACCGCCTAATTGAAGGCCCATTTCATTTGCCACTTCATATTTGAACTGATCCAATTGTTGTGAAGCGCCCATAGCTGCTGGTTGATTACTGTTTCTTTCTCCTGCCATGATAGGTACCCTCCTTTAAAAATTTGTGTTTGTGTACTGGAACATTCTTATTATGTGTTTAATCGATTTTCTTACTCAGGTAATTATTGCTACAATATAAAAGGCTTTCCTTTTTATTCAGGAGCCGGATTGTTATTGATTTTATCGATTGTAAGGTTTAGAATTAAATTACTTAGAGTTATGGGAGGCTTTCAGATGTTTTTGAAGATGAAAGAACCGGTAAACACTTGGACACATTTTGTCTTGTTTATGGCTGCAATCGTGGGACTGGTGTTTCTTATTATCCTAAGTAAAAATAATATCTCAAAGCTCATTACAATGACGATATATGGAGTTAGTATGATCTTGCTTTATGGTGCCAGTTCACTTTACCATTGGGTAAGAACAACTCCCCAGAAAGAACTTCTCCTTAAAAAGGTGGATCATATTGCTATTTATTTATTAATTGCCGGTTCCTATACTCCCGTATTTTATTATGGATTAGAAGGGGCATGGCGTTGGGCGATGCTAAGTGTGGTTTGGGCTCTGGCGTTCATAGGGATGTTATTAAAAATTTGGTTTATTCATGCGCCCCGTTATGTATCTTCAGCTTTTTATGTGTCACTGGGCTGGATAGCTTTAGTTCCTTTCCTGCAGCTTGTTAAGAATTTGCCTGTGGGTGCAATTATTCTCATGGCGTTAGGTGGTGTCACCTATACCGTTGGGGCCATTATATATGCAACTAAGATTTTTGATTTCTTTCCGAAAAGATTTGGTTTCCATGAGATATTTCATATATTCATTGGGGCGGGAAGTATTGTGCATTACATAATGATTTTGATCTATATTATGCCTATGGCAGAGTAGCTTAGGTTTAAACATTAAAAGGGTTGTCTCATAATGAATGAAAACATTCATTATGAGACAACCCTTTTAATAATGTCAACTATCCTCAGTGCAAAAAGCCGCGGCTTCTTCGGCACTGTAATCCCCATATACCAGCTTCATTAAGCCTGGGTAATAAGTATCAAATCCTAATACCCCGTTCCAGACAATATTTAGTATTTGATCCTGAGAGGGTTTGGCGTCTGCAAGATCTAGGTATGTACGGTACCTTATCTCACCGTTATCCATGTCCATTTCAAAGTTGCCATTGACTAACTCGTAATTAACCCGACTCATGAAATCACACACTTCAAGTCGCTTAGAAGGAGGGATTTTTTGATTAATATGGGTATTGCAAAGCAGTGATTCTTGATCTTCGTCTACAAAAAGAAAAGAGTTAAAATCTGTATTTATGCCTCGAATCTCCAGCCGAATGATTTCGTTTTTATTGTCAAAATCAAACTCCCAACCGTTTTGACTCAGAATCTCATAGAGCACCTTGAATAAGGACATGTTATCCCTCCTAAACCGGACTGATTTTCAAATAAGTTCAACGCGATAAAGGTAAAATCCTTCCAATTATGGAATAAAAATAAATTAGTTAATAGGTAGAGAGGTTTTTATTGGATAGATCCCGAATTGAATGAAAGTATAAATTATCTCCGAGGAGGAGTTTCTTTGCACTCACTGAAACATCAAATTCTTATACTTCTGCTGGGGTCGCTAATTGTCCTCTCGACGAGCTTGATTTTTGGATTAGGTTGGCATTTGAAGCATCGGGCAGTGGATGCGGCTATTGTCAAAGCTAAAACTGATTTAACAACATGCATGGAAATTATCGATTTGAAGACCCCAGGTTCTTGGCAAGTAAAAGAGGGACTTCTGTACAAAGGAGACACTCAAATATCCCATCAAACAGAACTTGTCGATTATTTAGCAGAACTAACCGGCGACACCGTGACTTTATTTCTCGGCGATACTCGAGTCGCTACAACTGTGCGCAGTACCAATGGGGAGAGAGCGATAGGGACGAAAGTCTCGGATGCAGTGGCCCAGACTGTCTTGAAAAATGGGCAGATCTACCTGGGTGAAGCGAATGTTGTTGGTCAGCTTTATCAGACAGCTTATGAACCTATTCGTGATAGCAATGAAGATATTATTGGGATCTTTTATGTAGGTATTTCAAAAAGCTATACTCAGGCTTTTATTGTTAATTCGCTAATTCTGTTAGCAGAGTTTGGCTTAGGAATTACTTTCATTGTTGCCTTAGCGACTTGGTTCTTTATTCAAAGAGTAATTATTAATCCACTCCGTGACATAACCCTGGCCACACGTGATGTGGCTACCGGACACGCTGCCGAGAAAGTTGATATCACCGGTCCCAAAGAGATTGGAGATCTGGCAGTTGCCTTTAACCAAATGGTTGAAAGACTAGGGGATATCGCAGATGAAATGAGTAAAGCCACCATGTCTAGAGACTTACAAGTTGATAAAGCTTCTTCTGCGCTAAATAAGGCTGAAGAGCCAGAATTAAATATGACTGAAGATCCAAAGAATAGCTGGAAATTTGATCAACAAAGTTTACCTAAAGGACTAAATCAACTTACTTTAATGCAAATCCTTTCATTTATGTGCGAGACAAGGGAACTGGTATCGGCTGAAAACGTCGCCGAAGGGGTAAACCTAACAAGAGTAACTGTTCGAAGATACTTAGAGTTTCTAGAACAACATGGAGCTTTGACAACAGAGTTAAAATACGGAACAGTGGGAAGACCTGTAAAATTATTTCAACCGGTACCTAATCTAAGTGTTACTGATATTGATTAATGGGTTACCTATAACAACTCAGAATAGTAAGGAGCCAATGTACTTTATATTTACAGAATATTTTCTTTATTTACTTAATTATTTTGATGATGACTAAAGCGACAAAGGGTTGTAAGCTTATAATGTGTTGATTCAGAAAATTCTTTCTAATTACTCAATTAAGTCCTCGTCCAATTTGTGTCATTCATACCTTACTTGTTAGATGTAAAACTGATACCAACACATAGGCATGTTATGAACATTTAAAGAGGGAGGAAAAAAGATGGATGTTTCGCGTCGGAATTTCTTAAAACTTTCTGGGCTTTCCATCGCTGCTTTGGCGGCTGGTTTGGGGTTTGACCCCGCAGTAGCTGAGGCCAAGGGATATGTTTTGAAGCTGGAGGGGAGTAAAAAGATTCCTAGTATTTGTCACTTCTGCTCCGGTGGCTGTGGGATGCTCTTGTATGTCAAAGATGGTAAACTAATTCATCTTGAAGGTGATCCGGATCATCCCACCAATGAAGGGACGCTGTGCCCAAAGGCGGCAAGTTTACTTAGTGTTGCCAATTCGCCGGATCGTGTAATCAGGCCAAGACGGCGGGCTCCCGGAGCTAATCATTGGGAAGACATTTCCTGGGAAGAAGCCTTGGACATTGTGGCCAAGAAAACTAAAGAAGTCAGGGATGCCAGTTGGAAAGCTGCCGATGAGATTGTGAATGCCAAAACTGGACTACCGGAGAGCTTCTTAGTAAACCGTGCAGAAGGAATTGCCTTCTTAGGTTCTGCGGAAGTTGATAATGAAGAGTCTTATCTAATTTCGAAATTTAGTCGCTTAATCGGCACACCATATAATGAACATCAGGCCCGGATCTGACACGCTCCCACGGTGGCAAGTTTGTCACCCTCATTTGGTCGTGGTGCCATGACGAATTCCTGGTCAGATCTGAAAAATTCTGAGGTCTTTTTAATTGCCGGCAGTAACTGTGCCGAAAACCATCCTATTGCCATGAAGTGGATAAATCGGGCTAAAGAAAAGGGGGCGAAAATCATCGTCGTCGATCCCCGCTTTACCCGGACAGCTGCTAAAGCAGATATCTTCGCCCAAATCCGTCCGGGAACGGATATCGCCTATCTCGGCGCAATTATTAATTATATTCTTAATCAGAAATTGTACGATGAGAAGTATGTCTTAAATTACACCAACGCTCTTTTGAAGATCAGCAAAGATTACAAATTAGATGATGGTATCTTCTCCGGTTATAACGAGAAAACCAGAAAATATGCGACTACCAGCTGGGCCTATCAACTTGGGCCAGATAATAAGCCTCTGAAGGCAGAAAGTCTGGAGGATCCTGATTGCGTATTTGCCAAGCTTAAGGTTCACTATTCAAGATATACCTTTGCAACAGCGGAAAACATTTCCGGAATTCCTGCAGCCAAAATTAAGGAAATTGCTGAGGTCTTCTGTCAAGGAAAACCAGGAAGTATTCTCTATGCTCTGGGAATGACGCAACATACCACGGGTGTGCAAGGAATTCGAGCTTATGCTATTATCCAGCTGTTATTGGGCAACATCGGAAAAGCCGGCGGCGGCATCAATGCTTTACGGGGAGAGCCAAATGTTCAGGGCTCGACGGATATGGCCAATCTGGTCAGTAACTTGCCGGGTTATTTGCCCTACCCGATTAATACAGATAAGACCTTGCAGGATTATCTGGTGCGTAATGGGTCATTTTATGAGAAACATCTCGTTGCCCTGCTAAAAGCCTGGTATGGTGCCAACGCCACCAAAGAAAATGATTATGGATTTAACTATTTACCCAAGACCAACCCCTCAGTGAATGCAACCATGGTTAAAATTTTTGAGATGATGAATAAAGGGCAGTTTAAGCTTCTCTTTAACGTTGGCTCAAACTCTCTCGTTTCTATTCCGGATCGAAAACTAGTCCGGTCTGGCTTAGCTAAACTAGATATGCTCGTTGTATCAGACCTCTTCGAGATTGAGACGGCCCAGTTTTGGCGTGAACCGGGGGTGAACCCGGCGGATATTAAGACTGAAGTCATCATGTTCCCGGCAGCCTTTGTCTATGAGAAGGCAGGAAGTATGTCCAATTCTTCCCGCTGGATTCAGTGGAAAGAGGCGGCGATTAAGCCTTTGGGGGAATCAAAACCGGATCTCGATCTGCTGGATCATCTTTTCAAGAAAATCAGAAAGTTATATGAAGGCAGCACGGATGTCAAGGATGCCCCAATACTCAAGGCCCGTTGGGACTATGGGGAGGGAGAACCCAGCGCTTTGAAAGTGCTTCAAGAATTGAGTGGCTATGACGAGACCACAGGTAAGCTGCTGCCCACAATTGGGGATTATCTTAAAGCACCAATAGGCACTGCTTCTACAGGGTGTTGGATTTATGCCGGCGTGACAGGGAATGGAAATCTGGCCGCCCGTCGTAAAAATGATGACCCCACAGGATTAGGACTGTTCAGAGAGTGGAGTTTTGCTTGGCCGGGAAATGTTCGGATTCTCTATAATCGTGCTTCATGTGATGAAGCGGGTCGGCCGGTTGACGCTAAACGTCAGCTTATTTGGTGGGATAGCGCAGCTAAGGTCTGGGCAGGAAACGATGGAGCGGATGTTGTCGATAAAACCAAGGGCCCGGATACACCTGAAGGGAAGCAAAGTTTCCGCATGAATCCCGAGGGGGTAGGCCGGCTATTTGCTGCCACTTATATGAGCGGTTTACCCGTAGCCCCCCCTACAGACGGTTTGCCACCCATTGGGATTCGTCCCGGAGGTCTCTGCGTAGACGGACCGTTGCCGGAATACTACGAACCCACGGAAAGTCCTTCGACAAACATCTTACATCCCAAGGTTTCCATCAGCCCAGTGGCTCTGGTTGTCTCGACTCAGCTGGGTAAGTCGGAAGAGTATCCCCATGTGCTGACCACTTATGGAGTGGTGGAACATTTCTGTGCAGGAGGGATTACCCGCAATATTCCCTGGTTGAATGAAATCATGCCGGAACCCTTTGCTGAGATCAGTAAAAACCTAGGGGAAAAGATTGGAGTTAAAGAAGGGGATATGGTCGAAGTTGCTTCAGCTCGGGGCAAAATCACTGTGCGGGCCTTAGTAACGGATCGCCTACAAACCTACAAAGTCAACGGAAAAGACACTGAGACCATCGGAATGCCCTGGAGCTGGGGGTTTGCCTCCTTAAGTCCCGGTCCGAGTACTAATGATTTAACCATTGCTGCCCTGGATCCCGGGGCCGGTACTCCGGAGTATAAGGTTTGCCTAGTCAACATAAGGAGGGCATAGCCATGACGAAAAAAATGGTTTTTGTCGACACTTCTAAATGTACTGGGTGCAAAGCTTGCTCTGTGGCTTGTAAGGAATGGAACGAGCTTCCGGCGGAGAAAACCCAGCTGCTCACCAGTTATCAAACTCAAAAGAATTTTACTACGAATACCTGGACGTACATGACCTTTATTGAAAAGTATGAAAACCAAACAATGAATTGGTTAATGCGCAAGGCCCAATGCTTCCACTGCGCAGACCCTGCTTGTCTGAAGGCCTGTTCTTCCGCTGCGATTACTCAGACGGAATCCGGGTATGTGGTGATTAATCAGGATAAATGTATCGGCTGTGGTTATTGTGTGGAGAACTGTCCCTTTGGGGTACCGAAGGTCGACCCGATCAAGAAAAAATCCTCCAAATGTACGGGGTGTATTGATCGGGTTGAAAATAATTTGTTGCCGGCTTGTGTGCAGACCTGTCAACCGGGTGCCTTGGCTTTTGGAGAACGTGATGCAATCCTTGCCCAAGCAAAGAAGCGACTTGCCGAGGTTCAAAAGACCCATCCTAAGGCCCAGCTCTATGGGGAAAAGGAAATGGGGGGCCTGACCTATCTCTATTTGTTGCTGGACAGTCCTGAGGTTTACGGTCTCCCAGCTAACCCAACGGTTCCTCTGTCGCTAACCCTCTGGAAAGATGTGGTGCGTCCGGTAGGGAGTGTGGCAGTGGGTGGCGCGGCAGCGGCAGTAGTCCTCGGAGTTTTTGCTAACCTCTGGAGGGGAAATTATAAAGAAGGAGGGAAAGACTAATGGCTCCTAAAGCTGAAGCAGGAAATCAAGCACCCCCAAGAATTGTTGGAGACCAGGTTTTGCGATTTAGTAAAGGTGAACGCCTGAGTCATTGGGTTCATGCCGTTTCTTTCTTTGTTTTGCTTTTTACCGGACTGGGAGTTTACAGTTCTTTATTTCAGCCTGCCATGGCTATTGTCGGGGGAATTCATGTTGCTCAGGTGATTCACCGAATATCAGCTGTTTTCTTTGTGGTGGTAGTAGGATTGCTTTTCTTTGTCGGAAACCCAAGATTTCATTGGCGATGGTTAAAATTCACCTTTAACTTTACAAAATCAGATTTGAAGCATGTTAGTGCCTTCCCTAAGGAATTCTTCGGCGGGCATGGCAACTATCCGGCTCAAGACAAGTACAATGGGGGAGAAAAAATTAATTCCTTGATCACCATCTTTGGTACCATATTCGTGACTCTTAGTGGGGTTGTCATGTGGTGGGCACCACATTTTCCGCCCAGCTTAGTTCGGTGGGCTTATCCGGTGCATGATCTTTCAGTGTTTGTCATGACCGCCGCTGTCATCGGACATATATACTTAGGCCTCTTACATCCGGATTCCAGAGTCGCTATGTCTGGCATGCTCAATGGTTATGTATCCAAAAAGTTTGCTAAGGCACATCATGCTCAGTGGTATGAACGACTAAAAAATGAGCAGCAGAATCTCTGATAGATGAGGAGGAGAGATCCATTATGAACAACAACATTACTATGAAACCGTCAGGAGAAAGTACGATGGACAACGCCTTTCAGACCTATACCCTCCTTAAGCAAGAAGTCAAGCAATGGCAAGCCGAGCGAGGTTCTTTCTGGATCGAAAAGCTCAGCCCAGCTCAGGCACCTCCGTACTACCCGATTAATGAACTACCTGAGGAAGCAATTCTAGAATTATGTCAAAGGTTAAATCGAGCCAGTAATATTATGCTCACAGAGCCTGAGTTATTAGAAGCTTGGCACAGGTTCAAAACCTTTCAACTTGTCCCAAACACAGAGCTTTTAAGCCGTCTTCAGCTTGCCTTATCTGGTGTAGCACAGCTGTTCCGCGAGACGATAGTCATTACCAAAAATAATTTGGGGGATAACCAAGTCAATGATTATGTTGGACTGGCTGCCAATCAAAGTATGGGTTGTCCGATCTGTGGAGAGTTAACCGCCGTATCAGTTCTTTCTTCACCGATTGGTAAACGATTCTTACATTGTTCGACCTGCGGACATGAATGGTTAGCAAAGCGCGTTGGTTGCATTCGCTGTGGAATTCAGGAAGCTTCAAAATTGAACTATCTTAAGTCTGAGGAGTACCCTAGGCTGGAGGTGGTTATCTGCCAAGCTTGTGGGCAGTATTTTAAAGAATATGATTTACGCGTAAAGAATGTAGAGGATCTGGATTGGGAAAACATCAGAACTCTCCCTCTGGATTACGCGGCAGAAAAATGGTTGGCTGACCATGCTCAATTAATGGGTAAGGTCCAGTAAGTTAAAGAAAATTTCCGACTTAGTCTTGAGCAGGAAAACAAATTTACCTTTCAGCAGTAGTTGAACTGAGACTCAGCCCGGAATTGCCGGCCAAGTAAGACTTGACCGGCAATTATAAACGGTTACTCCTCTATCAGCCGGAAATTTTTTCTTAACTGTACGTCCAGCAATGACTGCTGTGACAGGCTGAATAAGGCCTGAGCCACATCGTAAAGGGCTGCTTCGGTGGCATCGGATCGCACATAGCTCAGGCTTTTTTGCCTGGTTACCGGGGTTCCGGTGGGAGTCGATCCGGTTTGATAAATTGCTATCAGTGCGGAATTCAAAGATTCGGATATAATGGGCATTTTTATCTTCCTTTCTGATCTTTTTGACAAACCGGCTGTCCCGGCATGTCCCTATATTCTATGAGGTTGTACCCCGGGGGGTTACAATCTCAGTCAGAACTCTTAAAGTCTCGGCTGTAGACATTGCCAAGCCTTCACCATACGAGACCCGTCTACGTATGCTGTATTAAAGCTATTAAAAAGGCGGGAATCAAAATGAACGAACTCAGCACAGAACGTAATCCGCTGGTAATCGCGGCTGAAATTAATAAGATCAAACAAGAGACTTGTAAAATCATGCTTACCAATGCCCTGGAGATCGGCAAGCGCCTGAAGGAGGCCAAAGACTTGCTCCCCCATGGAGAATGGGGAAAATGGCTGGTGGAATCAGTGAGCTATTCCCAGCGCACAGCCAACAGGCTGATGCAGCTCTTTGAAGAATATGGAGATAAACTATTTGCAGCCGCCAATGAGAGCGACAGGTCAAATTCGTCGGCGCAGACGAATTTGACCTACTACCAGGCCATCATCCTGCTGGGAATCCCGGAAGATGAGCGGGAGAAATTTATCCTGGAGCATGATGTTAAGAATATGACTACCCGGGATTTGGATCGGGCTCTCAAAAAACAGAACCCAACCCCTCCGGAGAAAGAGCAGGCTCAAGTCTCGCCCCTGTCCAATCATCCCGGGGATTTAAAAATAGAATATCAAACCGTCAAAAAAACTGAAAAGCCAACAAGCAGGCCAAAAACTGCAGCCTCCCCAAGCTTTACTACGAAGTATGAAGAAAGATGCACCGCTTGCTGCCAAACTATCGCCGATAAATTCCAGGAACTGTTGGAAGCCCTTGGCCAGCTGGCCAGACTTGATCCGGCGGTGAAGGAGAAATGCAGTAAAGATGCGAGTGGGCTGGCAGAATATATGGTGGAAAGGCTTAAAGAGTGGCCGCCAGTTCCCACGACGAATATGAAGACGGTTGAAACCTATGCCACCCATGAAAGGTGGTAAATTATCCTCACTTGAAAAGAGTTTCTTAGGAGGCGGGTTCTGTATTGGACGGACTTGAGTGTCTAGAATATAGGGCCGACTCCTTTTTGTGCTGCACATAACTTTAATGACTGGAATGACATTATGGAGTATACTAAATTAACTCAATTTTCCTTAAATGGGAAAGAAATAATCGTTGACTCATTTAGTTGTCCAAAAAAAACCATAGCAAATCGACAAAATGAGAAAACTGATTTTTGATTTTGTCCATGAAAGAGGTTTTTATGGATATGGAAAGAAAGCGGACCATCGTCTGGGAGGATCCACAAATAAACAAAAGGGATGCGGTGTCATCCCTTTCTGGACTGGATTATCTGAGGGCGATAAGGGACGGTAAAATCAGCCCGCCTCCGGTTGAGAACTGATCGGGTACCAGATCAAAGACGTCGACCATGGCTTTGCGGCATTTGAACTTCATCCTGGAGAGTACCACTATAATCCTTTTGCCACAGTTCATGGGGGAATTCTTTCCACGCTGCTGGATACCACAATGACTGCCGCGGTGCTTACAACCCTCCCACAGAACATAACCTGCTCGACAGTTGAGATTAAAGTGAATTTTATCAAACCGGTTAGTGTTGAAAGCAAACTAATACGCTGTGAGGCTAGGATCATCCATATAGGACGAAAACTAGCCACTGTAGAAGGCCGCATTAAGGGCGGAAATGATGATTTATATGCTCATGGGGTGAGCACCTGCCTGATTTTTAAAGTGGGATGAAATTTGTCTTCAAGATTGAAGAGGGGATAAACAATGAAATTCTTCACAAAAGAAAGTTATGAAAAACTTCAGGTAATGGCTAACCTTGTATATCCAGAAGACGAAAAAGATTATCAAATTATTAAAGAATACTGGCAAAGATTCTTAAGAAGAAATCCATTAATGCTGAAAATACTTACCCGAATCGATTAGAGGGAGTATCTATGATGAGACTATCAAACCATTCTTGAAATTATCTCATCCTAATTTGTTAAAAGAAATTAAAGAATGGCGCGAGTGTGTAAGGATTGGATCTGAATATGCTTTCAAAGAGTATCAGAAATATTATGAAACAATAAAGAAAGAATTACCCCGAAATGTTGTAAATATGCTTGAGAACTATAATTTTCACGATGCTAAAATTTCAGCATTAAGGTTAAATAATGATAGTTTAGATCTAGAACTTGAGTATATAGATAGTTATTCTTTAACATTTGTCGGGGTTAAGTTACATGAAAAGCCAGATGAAATTATTGGTGATTGTTGGATTAATAACGAAGTACATCTATCTGAAAAAGGTGCATTTGATTTTCGAGTATTGCTGCAGTCATCTAAAGGATTTCTAACTTTACACGAATTGAGAGTTGTGGCCGAGGATGTATTAATAAAGAAATGTTAAGCATCTATGTCCTTAGAGGTTTGAGGGGACGTTATGCTAAATCCCATTTTATGTATATAATTTTAGTGAATGGTTTATAGCTTGAAGGAAAAGCTAGTTTCGTGAAGAATTCCTTTATAAAGGATGTGATATCTATGTTTGATAAGAATGTGCTTGAAGCAAGGCTAAGAGAATATAAGCCTATACTTGAAGAGCGATATTCTGTTAAGAAGATAGGGGTGTTCGGTTCGTATGGGCGCAACGAGCAGAAAGAAGATAGTGATATTGATCTAATCGTTGAGTTCTCTGAACCAGTAGGGCTTAAGTTTATTGATCTGAAACTTTATTTAGAAGAAATCCTTAACAGAAAAGTAGATCTAGTTACTCCAAATGCACTTAAACCACAAATTAAGGAGCAGATCCTTAAAGAGGTATCGTACCAATGAACAAGAGAAATTATGTTATGTATTTAGAAGATATAATTGATTGTATGGGGAAGATTGAACAATATGTTGGGAAATTATCGTATCAAGAGTTTACGAAGAATAGCTTAGTTTTTGATGCGGTTATTCGTAATTTGGAGGTTATCGGGGAGGCTTCAAAGAGTATTCCGGAAGAGATAGCTGGCTACTATCCAGATGTATCTTGGAAGAGCATGATAGGATTGAGGAACATTTTAATACACGAGTATTTTGGAGTCGATTCAGAGATAGTATGGGAGATAATTAAGACTGATTTGCCTACAACAAAGCCAATGATAATCAAGATGTTAAATGAGCTAAAATAGGAAACGGGGACTTCACATAACTTCTAGAGGGTTTGCGACATTGGGGAGAATATGCATGTATTTGCCCGACGTCGCAAACCCTCGGGACGTTCTACGACATATCGCGCAAAGGACGAGCCATCCTTGGCGCGGACGAAAAGAATTTAAAGTATTTCTTTGTCTTTGAATATGGGAGATGGTTCATCGCTTACAGAGTGTTCCTAAAATCTGAGAGTAAATGCAAGTAATAACCAGACTTCGGGAAATTCACGGGAGGTGACGATGAAATCGTCCTTTCGGAGAAGGGAAGTGTTCAGTGGAAAAAGTTCTACTAGAATTAATGGTCTTAACTTTTGTAATCCACCTTATAGATACCCTTTCTTACTCGGTTAGGCTGAACTCGGTAAAAAACGGACAATTTGCCTTGTCATTTTCTTTGTTCAACCTATTTGTACTTGTCTCACGTACTGCCAATACGTTTCAGGCCCCATTAATTGGCAGCATTATCGGTGTAAGTATTTTCCATGGTATTGACCCAATTAATGACATGCGTAAGGTGATATTAGCTTCAACAATAGGTTCATTATTTGGTATTCTTCTGATTCCAACATTTCTCAGAGTATTTGATGTTGCAGTAAAACGGCTGGAAACCACTGGATCCATTCCGTCTTTAGTGGTCGAAGCATTGCATGTAAGTAACATCAAGCGAATGATGAAAAGTGCAACCAGACCAACGAAAACGATGTTGCAGCGACTTAGGTATCGCGAAATTCCTAAGAGACTGCTTATCATCAATGCATTGGTTACAGGAATTTATACAGTAGGGGTTCTTGCTGCGAACTATTCTGCAATATTGGTTACTGAGCACCAGAGGATAGCAGCTGTTGGTTCATCGGGAATGATCAATGGACTAGCTACAATTTTATTAACCTTGTTCATTGACCCCAAATCCGCTATGATCACTGACCAGGCGTTAAGAGGAAACAGACCCTACGAGGATGTAAAGGCCCTAGTAGTTTTACTCATTGCAACCAAACTAATTGGCACGTTACTTGGACAGATAATGTTTTTGCCAGCTGCAAAAGTTATAGCTAGTTTTTACGGGAAATATTGACATTGCTGTAACTGATGCCATTTAATACGGAAATGAAGGAACTGTTTAAGCTCGCCAGGGGTAATCTGAGGGGCAGACTTGCAAGTGAACTTTTCGAGAACTCTCAATTGCGAGAGATAGTGCTGCTGAGTTTAAGGAGAATACCCTCGGAGTTCCATTTGAATTTCATCTATTGTAGATGAGTTGACAGAGGTCGGGCGTTGTGAGACATAAAAAATCATTCTTCCTGAATTTAGTAGAATTATCCAGAAATGATGATATCATAGATAGGTAGTTGGTGTTTAAGAAAAGCCACCGCGCAGCGGTTTAGTACACCCGAGGGTTTGCAACATCGGAGAGAATATGAAGGTAGTAACCCGACGTCGCAAACCCTCGGGACGTTAAATCAAATCGGATTTTCGGGGCTGATTTTGTGGAAATATTTGCAAAGGAGTTTTGAGCGTTTATAATGAATAGTGAAAGTCTAAGAAGAGGTGATCGGTAATGCCTATAGTTTCAGAATTTTACGGAATAAAGATATTGATGTATTGGAATGACCACATGCCTTCACATTTCCATGCCGAATATGGTGATCATAAGATACTTGTAGATATAGTCAATGGTTCTGTATTAAAGGGGATATTCCCATCAAAGCAGCTAAAACTGGTTCTTGCATGGTGTGAGATTCATAAAGATGAATTGATAAGAAATTGGGAAGCAGCAAAAGAACATCAAAACATTCAAAAGATTAATCCTCTTATATAATAAGGAGGTTTTATTATGTTCCTTAGAGTTGTACAGGTTGTACCAACTAACGATTTTAGAGTATATGTCTATTTTGAAGATGGGAAGATAAAACTATTTAATGCATCCAATTTAATAACCAAGGGAGTATTTCAGAAACTCCAAGATGTAAGCGTTTTTAAAGGCACATGTACAGTTTTGAACCATACATTAGCCTGGGATCTTGTGGGGAAGTTTGATCCAACTGAATGCCTAGATCTTGATCCGGAAGAACTTTATAATACATGTCCCGAAGTTATGGAACCTAATTTAGACGACTCGATACAAGTAAAAGGTTGACAAGGTTTTTGTCAGCCTTTCTTTTTAGCATAGCACATGTGTAAGAGAAATATTTAAATGTTCAAGAGTAAAGTATCACTTCTACTTTCCCCCGGAAAATTATCAGACAAGGTGGTCAATATATGCTCGAAGTTGTATTTAGCGATAGCGCCAAAGGTGCTATGAAAATGGCAAAACACTACAACCAAGAAAATGTGCATAGCAATGCTATGGGATATATAGGTAAGAGCCCATCCAAAAAAGAGTTAGAAAACCCGAAATATTTTGAAGGTAAAGCCATTGGCAGGGATGTCGTCTACATTGGCTTTAACCTAGATATAGGGGATATTGCCAGCGAAATTGACAGTGAAGAACGAAAAAATGAATTTATCAGAGTGTTTGGGTCTGTAAAAATTGGAAATAAACAAATAGCACGATTCTTCAGCTCGCAGCGTGAAGATTTTGAGAAATTAATTATCACCGCAAAAAACGGAGAAACCATACGAGTTTGGAAAAGCAATACACCATTTTCGGCTTGTGCTTTTGCTTTTATCTGTGATGCTTTACGAAACATAGAATGCAAAATGAGTATAATTTCACTACCTGATTATTGGGAGGTTTCAGACGACACGATACAGTCTTGTACTGATTGGGCAGAAGTTTCACCAGAGCAGTTTTATAGTTTCTTGCCTTTGGCGCGTGAAATGACCAATATTGAAAAACAATGGCAAAGCAGTCTTTGGAATGATCTAAAAGCTGAAAATACACCATTGAGGGCTTTAGTCAACGGTAGGTTGATTTCTGTTCCGGAAGATTTTTACGACCATATCATTATAAAAAATGTTCCGGATCGTAATTTTGTTATGGGTCACCTTATTGGGACTATTTTGGGGAAATATCAGTTAGGAGTTGGAGACGGTTGGTATGCATTGCGCATTGAAATGATGATTGCTAATAATCAATTAGAAATTGTTGCAGATAACGATGCATCTCATCCATACGGAAAAATTTTAAGAAAAGTAGAGAAATCAACGCCAATTTAGGTGAAGCCAGAGAGAAGATTTAAAGGAGAAAAAATATGATTGAGCCGATCAAAACGCGCAGAAGTATAAGAAGCTATAAGGATAAGACAGTTGAAGATGATAAAATAATTCTAATACTTGAGAGCGCTAGGCTTGCTCCATCCGGAGATAATACACAGCCGGTGCATTTTGTTATAGTAAAGTCGAAACATAACAGACAAAAACTAGCTGAAGTTTCCCATCATCAGAGCTGGATGCTCTCGGCCCCAGTTTTTATCGTATGTGTTGCAGATATTCGTTCTAGGATAAAAGATAATGTGACAATTTCAATAGATGAAGCCAGTCCACAGGAGGAAGTTAAACAGATAATAAGGGATACCTCAATTGCCATAGAGCATATGGTGCTCGAAGCTGAAAATTTAGGATTAGGTACATGTTGGGTTGCCTGGTTTACACAAGAAGAAATAAGGCCGATTTTAAATATTCCCCCCGACAAATACGTTGTGAGTATCGTTACTCTTGGTTATGCAAATGAAATTCCCAAGGCACGTCCCAGAAAAAAGCTCGAGGAGATAATACACCTGGAGGTTTGGTGAATTTAAATAACGGTTTTATGCAGGTGTTAACTATAACGTGCACCCAATAAAAAGAAGATATTGTAGCCTATTGAGGAGGGTTAATAGATGAAAGTAGATTATGTAAAATATCATGCGTTAGGTAACGACTATATAGTTATCGACCCTAATAAAACAAGGCTTAATCTAACAATGGAAAATATCCAATTAATTTGTCATCGGAATTTTGGAATAGGATCGGACGGGATTTTGTATGGACCAATCCTTGATGGCGGTTGCATAAAGCTAAGAATTTTAAATCCTGACGGTAGTGAAGCCGAGAAAAGCGGAAACGGAATTCGGATCTTTTCAAGTTATCTTTTTGATCAGGGTTATATCAATACGAGTAGTTTCACTTTGGACACCTTGGGAGGGGAAGTGCTTGTTACCATACTAGACCGAAAAGGTGAATTAATTAGAGTTGACATGGGGACTGTAACATTTTTGAGTGAATCCATCCCTGTGGCAGGACTATCCTGCCAGGTTATTGATGAAGTCTTAGATTTGGAAAAGGGTTCGTTCAGAATTACCTGTCTCTCGATAGGTAACCCACACTGCGTGTTACCCATGGATATAATTTCTGAGGAGCTAGCAAAACAATGGGGGCCAGTTATTGAGAACCATCCCATGTTCCCAAATAGGATAAATGTACAGTTTCTAAAGGTTCTTGATAGAAATAATATTCGAATTGAGATTTGGGAACGGGGAGCAGGTTATACTTTGGCATCTGGCAGTAGTAGCTGTGCGGCAGCAAGCGCTGCCTATAAGTTAGGTTTAGTTGATAATCAAGTGAAGGTACATATGCCTGGCGGAGTCATTGACATAGACATTAATACTGACGGACACGTTCACATGACCGGTACGGTTTCGAGTGTCGCAAGCGGTACATTTTCAGACGGAATGTGGCAGCGTTTGGAGTAAAGGTGTTACGTTTGTAAAAAGAGCTAGCATCAATTTTTAATTCCTATTGCAAAGGTTAGTTGATTATAAAATGATATTGGGCATTCTTCCTGTTGCAAGACATTCTAATGTGATTAAAAGGGGAGGTAGTCTTGAAAAAAAGAGATATCTTAATTGTTTGTTTAGTGATGGTATATCTATTAACGGTTTTAAAAGGTCTAAATTATGATTTGTTTGAAATTAAGATTAGTACAAAAGCACTGTTAAGACAGAAACTTTCCTTGGAAGAAATGAAAAGATCGAGCATTTATAAAGCCTATAACCATATAGAAAATGATACAACAGTAGAGGAAATAGACAATCTTCTTAATAAGAAAAGCAAAAATATTGGTGATTTTTTTGAAACATGGTCTTATACTTACGGTTATGTAAGCATTTTCCATGATAGAAACAAGGGATCGAGAGTATTGAATAAACTTGTTAGTTTCGAGTCTCCATACACGCTTGAACTTAGTGAAGAAGAATTATACTCTGTGTTTGAATGTAATTCTCTTGAAAAGATAATCAGCCTTCTTGGAGAACCTACAACACTTGGAAAAGATTATAATACAAATGGAGAAGCTGCTGATTATTATGGTTGGGGGATAAAAACCAGCTACTCCAAGGAATTTATTAAGGATATCGAAAAAAAATACAATGAATATATTAACGTTACTAAATATGATGAATCCGTTGCTCAACCTATAAATTCGCCTAAAATTGGGGGGAGGTCTGATTTAAGTGTGACAATAAAAGCTAATAATAAGATTGAAGGATATTCACTATTTGAATCACATTAACCTTCAACCAGTACCTTCTCATTGACAATTCGGGTCTATAGTTATAGACTAATTAAAAAGTCTATAACTATAGACCCGAAGGAGGCGTTTACCTTGAACCAGCTTAAACTCTGTGAAAGTGAATATCGTTTTGCTGCCATTGTTTGGCAAAATGAACCCCTTGGCTCCGGCGAGTTGGTAACTCTCTGCGAACAACAGCTGGGCTGGAAAAAGTCCACCACCTATACTGTCCTGAAAAAGCTCTGTGAGCGGAGGATTCTAAAAAACGAAAATGCCCTGGTGACCGCCCTTGTCCCCCAAGCCCAAGTACAGAAGTTTGAAAGCGAACAGTTGATTAACCGCACCTTTGGCGGCTCTTTGCCCGGCTTTATCACAGCATTCATGAATGATAAAAAATTAAGCCGGCAAGAGGCTGAGCAGCTCAAGAAGCTCATCGACAGCTATAAGGAGGAGTAGGCTATGGAGCAATTCCTGCAGGATGCATTCTTGGCTGTTCTAAACATGAGCATTACCGCCGGCTATGCCATCCTCTTTGTTTTGCTGGCCCGGTTATTGTTACAGAAAACCTCCAAAATTTTCTCCTATTGCTTGTGGGGAGTGGTGCTGTTTCGCTTAATCAGTCCCGTTTCCTTCTCCTTTGCCTGGAGTTTTTTTAGCTTTATGAAAAAGGATACCATGGAACATATTCCGGCCGGTATTGGCATGATGGCACAGCCTCAAGTCGATTTAGGAGTCGGTTATGTCAGCCAGGTCGTTACATCCTCTCTGCTTGGGGCAACCCCCATGACCGGTGCCAACCCTCTGCAGATTATTATTTTTGTGGCTTCCCTGGTCTGGGTGTTGGGCTTTCTCAGCTTATTTGCCTATAGCCTGATTTCCTATGGACTGCTGAAAGGAAAGGTCAGCCAGGCGATACTTGTTAGAGATAATATTTGGGAGTGTCACTCCATCCGGTCTCCGTTTGTGTTAGGCTTTCTTAAGCCTATGATCTATTTGCCACCGGGCTTTTCCGAAGGGGAAAAAAGCTATATCCTTAAGCATGAGGAAATACATATTCGACGTTATGATTATCTGCTTAAGCCCTTGGCTTATTTTGTGCTCTGTCTTCACTGGTTCAATCCCCTGGTCTGGCTGAGTTTTATCCTGATGACCAAAGATATGGAAATGTCTTGTGACGAGCAGGTTCTTAAGGAAATGGGCCAGGGAATCAAGCAGGACTACAGCCGCTCCCTTTTAGCCCTGGCTCTCAGTCACAAGATGACGGTTGGCAGCCCTCTGGCCTTTGGCGAAAGCAGTGCTAAAAGCCGGATCAAAAATGTCCTGAACTATAAGCGGCCCACTTTTTGGGGAATCCTCGCCGGGGCGGCAGGGATTTTAATCCTTTCTCTGGGTTTAATCTCCAATCCGGAAAATTCTCAATCCGCTATGGCAAATTTAACTATTAACAATGCGGCCAAGCTTTCGGTGGCACAGGAGCAGCTCATCATCAGAGTTCATGGCCGGGGAGCCTCTCTGATAACGGGGGAAGAGTTTGGAGAATGGCTGACCGGCGCCTCTCACAGCTGGACGGAAAAGCAGGTCAGCTCTTCCTACGAACTGAGCCCGACTTTAACCATCTATCTGAACGATGGCCCTGAACCGCAGCTGCTCAATTTTTATGATTCGGAAAAAGGACTGGCGATGCTGGCCGGTGACGGGGATTATCGCGTCTACACAATTCCTCCGGAGCAATACGAGCAGGTCTATGGCCTGTGGGCTTCCCGCAGCTACCAAATCCCGGAGGTGGTTGCCCAAGCCCTGCTGGAAGGAAAGAAAATCAACCGACAGAGTGTTCAGGATTTCCCTGAGGAAAAGGATTACCGGGTTATTGAGCTAGGCAAGGAAGTATATTATCTCTACCAAAAAGACGGCAAGTCTTATTGTGAGCAGCCTTACCTGTTTATCAGGGAGATTTCGGAAGAATCCTATAGGGGAGCCCTAACTTTTGCCCATAAGCCCACTGGCAGCAGTCAGGAATCAGCAAAAGAGTCTACGTCAGAAGCCCAGACTCAGAAAATCGCCCAACTTATTGAAGACAATCTGCAGACTATCATGTCCTCCCCCCGGCAGTCCTCTAATCCTGACGATTATATCAAAGCTCACGATCTGGCTTATGAGAGTATCCTCAAATATGGGGGTGAGGATGCCTTGCCCTATGTTTTAGCCCAGTTTGAAGCAGGAAATGCCGAGGGACTGCGGGGGCAAATCCTGATGAGGCTTGGTAAGGAATTGTTGGGGGTGAGAAATAATGTCAGCGATGAAACCTTATCCCCTCAGGAATGGTACAGTCGGCTTCAGGTTCGTCGGGAAGTCAGCTTGCCCGACTTTGCCTATCAAGGGAATGATCCCGTGGCCCAGCTCGTCTATCAGACGGAAGTCCAAAAGCATAGGGGACGAGAAGGCGGATTTTGCGTTGTGGCCCCCCATATCTTTGCCAGCTATCGGGAAGACGGCAAACTCAAGGTTTTTGTGACAACCTTTGCGCAAAGCTATCGCTTGTATGACAATGTTCTGAGCGAAGAAGGAGGAGGGATTATTCCGGCGGCCATCACCTATCGAGAAGGCTCTGACGGGAGGTATACTCTGGAAAGCTATGAACAGGCAAAAGACGGGGCTTACTATAGCTCTTCCATTAGAGAATATTGTGTCATGCCCGTCTCAGGAAAACCCATTGAAGGGCTGGCGGAACAGATACTCACTCACTACGGGGATTACAGCGATATCATTAAGCTGCAGCGGGAAAACTTAACGGAGCATTTGCAAAGGCATAACCGTTCCGGCGTTTTTCTCCATCAGTCCCGTTATCAAAAACCGGCGGAATTAATTCCTATCACTTAAGAGAAACGACGGATGAATGTTCCGGGTAAAATGCTTCATTAGAACATACATGGTGGCTCTATGATGAAATTTATGATATTGACGGCGGATATGAATGGCGCACGGTGTTTCATGGAAAAAGATGCGAAGATGTTAGGGTGGAGCTGATCTAAGAGATTACAAGTATAATTGGAAGCATCGATAAACCGAGGGTAAAGATAAAAGTGGATAATGGGAAGCTCATTTAATTAATAATTTACTTAGTTAACTTTGAGTCCTGCAATTACTGTAGTGACAGAATCGCCAGCTGTCCAAAGAACGCTGGGGTATATAGTAGCGAAGCCCATCCGAGGATGTCTCAAAATAGTTTGAGACATCCTCCCTTTTTTGTCTATAGGCCTTAGACTTCCCTAATTATTACAAGAACAAGGTAACACGATGTGTACTAGTTCCGTATCATATAGCAGCATATAACTATGAGGTGTTTGCTCCTAGTTCAAAGCTTGCTGTAATAATCTCTATATAGCTCATGGAGATGTAGTAAAAGGTCAGCCAAATAACAGCAGACTATACAAAAATTATATATAAGGAGACAGGTCTATGACTTCATCAACTACCGGATTAATTGAAAACACACCGGTTGCCGGGGTAAGGCCCACTATAACGCTTACAGTGAAAATTACCAATGATGACTCTATTGCTGCTTCTATTCAAATTCAAGGGTTTTACGTAACAGTGACTACGAAGACACTTTATGTCTTGGAGACGTTAAACATGGTGCCTGGGGAGGTAGCAGCAAGAACCTATTTCGCGCAATTTGATGAGTTTGAATTCCAGTTTGCAACCAGCTCGGATGCTGTAGAGATCTCCGCTTGGGGGAAAAATGCTGCTGGGGTTTTGACCGCAGCTCACCGCGTGTTACCGGCAGAACTTAATCCAATTGGTTCTCAAGGAATAACCGGAGCAACAGGAACGACTGGCGCTACTGGTGAAACCGGGGCAACCGGCACAACCGGCTCTAGTGGCGCAACAGGAACTGCTGGGGCAACCGGCACAACCGGCTCTAGTGGCGCAACAGGAACTGCTGGGGCAACCGGTGCAACCGGCGCTAGTAGCGCAACAGGAACTGCTGGGGCAACCGGCGCAACCGGCGCTAGTGGCGCAACAGGAACTACTGGGGCAACCGGCGCAACCGGCGCTAGTGGCGCAACAGGAACTACTGGGGCAACCGGCGCAACCGGCTCTACTGGCGCAACGGGAACTGCTGGGGCAACCGGGGCTACTGGTTCTCTGTTTCCTACTTCAGTTAATCGAATTTACGTGGCAAACCAATTTAGTAACAATGTCTCGGTCATTGACGGAAACACCAATGGCGTCATAGCTACCGTGATGGTAGGTGCTGCCCCAATAGGTGTAAGCGCGAATCGGATAACGAACAGAATTTATGTAGCAAACTCAGGTTCGGACAATGTTTCAGTCATTAATGGGCTAACCAATACCGTCATAGCGACTGTTCCAGTAGGTACTGACCCACAAGGCGTACAAGGCATTAATGCAAACCCTATAACGAACAGAATTTACGTAGCAAATACTTCTAGTGGCGATGTCTCGGTCATTGATGGGGGCAATAATACCGTCATAGCCACTGTTACAGTAGGTTCTAACCCAGAAGGTGTGGGTGTGAGTCCCATCACGAACCGAATATACGTTTCAAACCGTAGCAGTAGCAATGTCTCGGTCATTGATGGGCTTACCAATACCGTCATAGCAACTGTTCCAGTGGGTACTAACCCATTCGGCGTAGGCGTAAATCCTTTAACTAACGGAATTTATGTGGTAAACCAAATCAGCAATAATGTCTCGATTATTGATGGACCGTCCAACACCGTCATAGCCACGGTTGCGGTAGGATCTGGCCCACTAGGCATAGGTGTAAATTCTTTAACGAATAAGATTTATGTGGTAAATGCTTCTAGTGAAGATGTCTCAGTCATTAGCGGGCTTTCCAATACCGTCATAGCCACCATAACGGTAGGATCTATCCCACAAGGCGTAGGTGTAAATCCTTTAACGAACGAGATTTACGTGGAAAATACTGGCAGTGACAATGTTTCGGTCATTAGCGGGCTTTCCGATACCGTCATAGCCACCATTACGGTAGGATCTAGCCCACAAGGCATAGGTGTAAATCCTTAATAATAGAATTATCGTGATCAACTAGCTCAATAATATCATCCTCGTTATTGCAGGAAATGGGACAGCAGCTCACCTTTCTACTATGGTTGCTGTCCCTTCCCTTTTAACAATAAAGAATGGGTTCAGTCGCATCATACAGTAGAGACAATTATTTTGATTTCTAGAGCATTAGCAATACTGAAAAAATTATATATAAGGAGACAGATCTATGACTTCATCAACTACCGGATTAATTGAAAATACACTGGTTGCCGGGGTAAGGCCCACTATAACGCTAACAGTGAAAATTACCAATGATGACTCTATTGCTGCTTCTATTCAAATTCAAGGGTTTTACGTAACAGGGACAACGAAGACACCTTATGTCTTGGAGACGTTAAACATGGTGCCTGGGGAGGTAGCAGCAAGAACCTATTTCGCGCAATTTGATGAGTTTGAATTCCAGTTTGCAACCAGCTCGGATGCTGTAGAGATCTCCGCTTGGGGGAAAAATGCTGCTGGGGTTTTGACCGCAGCTCACCGCGTGTTACCGGCAGAACTTAATCCAATTGGTTCTCAAGGAATAACCGGGGCAACCGGCACAACTGGGGCTACCGGCTCTACAGGCGCAACAGGAGCTGCTGGGGCAAACGGCGCAACCGGCTTTAGTGGCGCAACAGGAACTGCTGGGGCTATGGGCACAACCGGGGCTACCGGCTCTACGGGCGTAACAGGAACTGCTGGGGCTATAGGCATAACTGGGGCCACCGGCTCTACGGGCGCAACAGGAACTGCTGGGGCTATAGGCATAACCGGGGCCACCGGCTCTACCGGTGCAACAGGAACTGCTGGGGCAACCGGCACAACTGGGGCTAACGGCTCTACCGGCGCAACAGGAACTGCTGGGGCTATGGGCACAACCGGGGCTACCGGTTCCCCGTTCCCTACCTCCGTTAATCGAATTTACGTGGCGAACCAAAACTTTGACAATGTTTCGATCATTGATGGGGACACCAATACCGTCATAGCCACGGTAACGGTAGGTATTGGCCCGGCAGGCGTAGGTGTAAATCCAACAACGAACCAAATTTACGTGGCAAACATTGCCAGTAACAGTGTATCGGTCATTAGCGGGCTTTCCGATACCGTCATAGCCTCTATTCCGGTAGGTTTGGAACCGATTAATGTAGGTGTAAATCCAACAACGAACCGAATTTACGTTTCAAACGTTAGCAGTGATAATGTCTCGGTCATTGACGGAGTCACCAATACCGTCATAGCCACTGTTACGGTAGGTTCAGTACCAGAAGGCGTAGGTGTGAATCCGATAACAAACCGAATTTACGTGGCAAACAATAGCAGTGACAATGTCTCGGTCATTAATGGGCTTACCAATACCGTCATAGCGACTGTTACCGTAGGTAATTTGCCATTCGGCGTAGGCGTGAATCCTTTAACTAACGGAATTTATGTAGCAAACTTCGGTCCTGACAATGTCTCGATTATTGATGGATCGTCTAATACCGTCATAGCCACTGTTGCGGTAGGAACTAACCCAATTGCCGTAGGTGTAAATCCAACAACGAACCGAATTTACGTTTCAAACATTAGCAGTAATGTCTCGGTCATTGATGGGTTTTCCAATGACGTCATAGCTACCGTCACAGTAGGAACTAACCCCGAAGGCATAGGAGTAAATTCTTTAACGAATGAGATTTTCGTGTCAAACTTTGCCAGCTTTAGCAGCAATGTCTCGGTCATTAGCGGGCTTTCAAATACCGTCATAGCCACCGTTGCGGTAGGAATTAACCCAGCTGGCGTAGGTATAAATCCTTAATAAGAATTATTGTGATCAAAGAGCTCAATAATATCATCCTCGTTATTGCAGGAAGTGGGACAGCAGCTCTACCTTTCTACTATGGTTGCTGTCCATTTTCCTTTTAACTTTGAAGAACGGTGTCAGTCGCATCATGCAGTCTTTAAGCATATAGAGCAGAAGGAACAATGATAAAAATGAGAGGTAACCAAATGATTACCATCACTTTATGTATGATTGTGAAAAACGAAGAAGATACACTCGATCGATGCTTGCAATCGGTTGGTGACGTCGTGGACGAAGTCATCATTGTGGATACGGGATCGACAGACCGGACCAAGGAAATAGCGGGCAAGTGGACCACAAACGTCCTCGACTTTGCCTGGATTGACGATTTTGCGGCTGCTCGGAACTTCTCCTTCTCTAATGCCACTATGGATTACATCCTGTGGCTTGATGCAGACGATATCTTGTTGCCCGAAGACAGCCAGAAACTATCCCGTTTGAAGCAATTCATGTCTCCTGAGTTGGATGCTGTATCCATGATGTATCACTGTGATTTTGATGACCAGGGGAATGTAACCCTAAAGGTTCGGCGTACAAGACTGGTGAAACGAGCAAAGAACTATCCGTGGAAAGGTGTCGTCCATGAAGATTTAGTGATCAAAGATGGAACATGTTATGACAGCGATATCGTAGTGACCCACAGAAAGAACCATGCTTCTTACGACCCTGACCGAAATATAAAAATTTACGAAAGACTAATTGCCCAAGGTAAGGAATTTGCTCCACGAGATATGCTACACTACGCCATGGAGCTCCATCAGCACCGATCGTACCAAAAAGCCATAGAGTTCTATCTCCAATTTATGGAGATGAAGGAAATTTCGGATGAAGACCGTATCTATGGTTGCAGTAAGCTGGCAGACTGTTATCATTACCTTGAGAATCGAAAGAAAGAACGGGAGTATATCTTTAGGTCGATGGAATACGATACGCCTCGTTCAGAGTTTTGTTGTCGTTTAGGTTATTATTTTCTCGAGAAAAGCCAATTCTCTCAAGCCGCCTTCTGGTACAAACTCGCCACCGAGTTATCGGCGACGAACAACCTTTGGGCCATTCAGAACCACGCCAGTCGCACGTGGCTGCCGCATATGCAGCTCGGCCTTTGCTATTACCAATTGGGGGAATACGAACTGTCTTACCATCACAATAAAATCGCCTTGTCTTATCGACCAACTGACCAAAGCATCATCAGCAATGTAAAACTTGTCGAGGAAATCATTAATAAGAAATAACACTGAATGCCATAGATTCGTTATCGATTTAAAAATTAAATTAATCCTCTTTTAAGATTACTTTTTTGGTATTGCTTTTCCAGTTATATTATGGCTAATTGATTGGAGGTTTATTGGAATATTGCTAGAATATTAAATTAAATTTAATTTAATATTTGAAAGGGAGTGCTTAAATGAGTGGTTTCACATTATTTGTAGTCCTCAATGCACTACTTCCATTTTTTGCGGGTATATTTGCAGTCTACTTTTTTGTTAATGTAATGAGATTTATGAAGGAAAAAATAGAGTTGGATAAACAGCGAATTGAACAAACCAATCTCTTTCTCGAACTATATAAAAGTAATAATGATATCAATAGTTAGCGACTTATTTTCAGTTATGTAATAGGATTATAAAATGCTATACCTTACTTTCTTAATTGAAAGAGTTGCTACGCAGTTATTTAGGGTGGTGATAATCCTGCATTTATTTTGTGTAAGAGACAGATTGAAGATACTTTTAAACACTTGAATTTATCGCAGATATACTGTTGGGAGCAGGCGCAGTTTGATTCCTTCCTGCAGGACATCCTCTTACCGATGAACAGCAAGCTGTGCTGGATGCTATTCGAGAGAAGCTGTTGCTCACGCCTATGGAGCACCCCTTTGCATATATCAAAGAGTGTGATGAGCTATACGCTCTCGCCGGATCTGCCTGATGGTGCATTTACCGTCACTGATTGCCTTCCTTCCGACCAACCTCGGCTGAAGCGCACCAATGCCAATGAGCCCCAGGCATCGGGCAGCATTTCCATCACTCTCATTGGTGGAGCAGGTGGTTCGACTGCCATCATTTTCGGCGGCAGCGGCCAGAGCAAGCTCCATGCAGCCTGCTCCGCACTGCACTTTGAGCCGATGGACGGTGTGGAGTGGCACATGATGTTTTATGAAAAAAGACGCGAAGATGTAACGGTGGAGTTGATATAAACCTGATCAAAGAGATTAGACGCATAATCGGAAGCATGGATAAACCGAGGTTAAGCATAAAAGTACCAATGGAAAGGGTTAATTTAAGTAGTGCGTAATGAGTTTGAATATTCACATGGTGAAAAGAAACATGAACAGGCCATTTTCACCGTGTTATAATATTTTGAAATGATAACTTAATGTAGGGGTGAGCTTTAATGGACCTTAACTTTTTTGATGAGTTAAAGAAGTCGCAAATAATTGCCGAAGCTTACAAAGAATGGAGTAGTTATAGATATCAAGTAACAGAATATATTATTTCTAATACTACAGACTTTGAAAGTATTGCAATATTTGGTGCAGGTAAATGTAATGATATTGATTTGAGCATACTTGAATCTAAATTTAAAAAAGTAATTTTAATTGATATAGATATGTCTTCTATGAAAGAGGGTATAAACCAGTATTCATTAGAAAATAGCAACAAAATCGAATTGATAGCTTGTGACTTTTTGGGTATAGAGGATATCGAATATAGAGATTATGAATATTTAGTAAGGAAATTCTTTTTTACTAGTACGAATAATTTAAATAGTCGACGAAAAATATTAAGTCTTCTCGATAATCTAACTGATAAAATTGACAAATATCCATTAGTTTTCGGAAAAGATGCATATAAAAATAGTGTATTAATAGGAGTCCATAGTCAGATAAATGTTTATTTGCAGCAGATTTGGTCAATATGCCTACAAATAACTGGGAAGACAGATAATCTGGCTCTCGACAAGATGAAAAAGATGAATGAAATTATTGCAAAAAAGCTTAATGCTGCAGTCATAGAAAGCACTGAAGATAAATCATTTATTGGATATGAGATGGGGATAGAAGGACAGTATGGTGGAATTGAAGGGGCTATTCAAGCTGAAAATGACTTAGAATTAAGATTGGAAAGTGGTTTGATAAATATTAGTTCGGAGTTCAAATTATTATGGCCTTTTAAGCCTGACTGTAAATATGATATGAGGTTCACATGTATTTGTAAAAATAAAGTATAGTATAGTAAAATGAGGGAATTTCCAAATGTCACTTAGAATTCATATCGGATCTGGGAATATTTCAGAACATGGAGGCTCAGCCTCCGGAAAGGATAGTAGGATGTCGAAGAAATATATTATGTTAAGACCTGAAGAAGAGGCTGCTGCGGAAGGGGAATCAACCATTAAAGAGATGTTTTGCTTCGGGGAAAACTCCAGCAATTACCTCTTTCCGGATGTGGAGGTCAATGATGAAAATCAAAACAAATTGCAGGAGCTGGTAAATGAATATAGTGCACTGATTGGACAGGAAGATAACAAGGACCTGGATCTGAAGGCATTCTTCGCAGGGAAACAAATCAACATCGAACATGTGGAAGAATTTGAGGAGCCGCGGGATGTCTTCATCCTGCTGGTCTATTTCAAAGAGGTCTGCAAGCTTAAGGATTTTGAGCCTGTAGCCGTTATTGAGACATAAAAGCCCTGAAAAGGGTATTTTTCTCATATAACCTGCCAATTGAGGATATATAGAATATCGTGTATAATTAACTCTTATACTAATTGAAAAACAATTGAACGTTAGAATATGATTTATGACAAAAGATTAGTTTAAGGAGTTAAAACATTGAGTCACACGGATTTAAAATCAGAAATTAATTCTCGTAAAACCTTTGCGATTATTTCCCATCCGGATGCAGGAAAAACTACCTTAACCGAAAAGCTGCTTCTTTTTGGAGGGGCAATTCGTGAAGCCGGTTCGGTAAAAGCAAGGAAAGCGGAACGCTATGCTACTTCGGATTGGATGGAACTTGAGAGACAGCGTGGGATTTCCATTACGTCCAGTGCCCTGCAATTTAAGTATCAAGGATTTGTTATTAATATCCTTGATACACCTGGGCACCAGGATTTTAGTGAGGATACCTACCGAACTCTGACAGCGGCGGATAGTGCTGTGATGCTGATTGACGCAGCAAAAGGGGTTGAGACCCAGACCAAGAAACTATTTGAGGTCTGCCGTCAGCGTGGGATTCCGATTTTTACCTTTATCAATAAATTTGACCGTAATGCTAAGGATCCACTTGATTTGATGGATGAAGTAGAAAAGGTACTGGGAATTGAATCTTATGCTATGAATTGGCCCATCGGTATGGGTCAAGATTTTAAGGGGATTTATGACCGCAAAACCGGACAAGTGGAACGTTTTGTTGAGGGAAGTGCAAGATCCAGCGCTAAGCCACCTATATCGGGTGTTTTTAGTGATCCCTTGGTGCAGGATGGTATTGGAGAAGGTCTTGTCAAACAATTAACCGAGGAGATTGAACTCCTGGATTTAGCAGGAAATGACTTTTCTCAAGATCGGGTAGATCGTGGAGAAGTGACACCGGTATTTTTCGGCAGTGCCCTAAATAACTTTGGTGTGCCTAATTTTCTGCAATATTTCTTGGAACTGGCTCCGGCACCACAACCCAGAAATACAAATTTAGGAGAGCTAGATCCTGAAACACCGAGTTTTTCTGGGTATATCTTCAAAATTCAAGCTAACATGAATTCCCAGCATCGGGATCGAATTGCTTTTATCCGTATCTGTACCGGTCGCTATGAGCGGGGGATGAATGTGATTCACACTCGCTCTCACCGTCGTCTTCGACTCGCCCAACCTCAACAGTTGTTCGCCCAAGAAAGAACGATTCTCGATGAAGCCTTTGCCGGCGACATTATCGGGGTACATGATAGCGGGCTTCTGAGGATTGGGGATGTCCTTACTGAAAAGGATGGACTTCAATTCGAAGCAATGCCATTTTTTAGTCCTGAAAACTTTGCTCGGATAAATATTGCCAATGCCTTGAAGCGCAAGCAATTTATTAAAGGAATTCAGGAACTGCAAGAAGAGGGCGCAATCCATGTGTTCCGTGATCTCCACGTGGGGGTAGAAGCTCCGATTGTTGGTGTAGTAGGCCAATTGCAGTTTGAAGTTTTAGAATACAGGTTGCGTGAAGAGTATGGGGTAAACGTCAATATTCAACACCTGCCCTTTGAAATTGTGCGCTGGGTTGAAAAGGACGAGAAGACTGTTAAACTGCTTACAGAGTCAAGCATGAGCACTGTAGTGATGGATAAAGATGATAACTATGCCGTGTTGTTATTAGATCAATGGAAAGCAAATTGGTTAAGCGAACGTTATGAAATTAAATTTTATAATCAACCCTTTTAGACTCCAAATTGAGTAGTAAAGGTGCGATCTAAAAGAATATGACCGCCAATAGAGTCGCCAAATTCTCCATTAACAAGAATGCGAACTCCGGTGATACCTGGGATTTGTGTCACAGACCAGATGATCGATCGAATGGTCATATTTTCCCCAGATGCACCCCCTGCAAAATCATCTCTAATCTCTTCACTAAAGTTGATTGTCGCTAAGCCATTCTGAGTTGTTACGGAAATTAATTTAGTGGTTGGAGCAATAGTCGGTGATAATTTACTGGAAACTGGGCCTTGTATGAGCTTACTCATGACAAGGCTCGTTTTTTGCGAAAGATCAAGTCGAGACCATTCGGATCGATTTATATGACGTATTTCAGGCACAAGACTATCTAAATTATCATCTGAAAAGTAGAGTTTATATGAGTTTTCACTAATCATAGGAGGAACTTCTTGGGCAACAGTGGGTAAATTTTCTCGTACTCCCTGTGGATAGGCATCAAAATATTTCTCTACCCCTGTTCCGATAGCATTAGCCACTTGATTGCGGTAGTCATCGGAGGATAATAGTTTCCTTTCTCGAGCGTTGGATATAAATCCGACCTCAACTATGACCGAAGGCATTTCAGCTTGGTTAATTAAATAGTAATCTCCTGCTTTGGCTCTACGTTTATTGTCAGGTTGAACTTGGTTGAGCTGCTCGTGAATTACTTCGGCTAGCGCTTTTCCGGATGAAGATTTCAGATGGTAATAGGTTTCCATTCCATAAGAATTTCGTTGAGGAAAGCTGTTTGCATGAATACTAATAAATAGATCCGCATTATTTTCTGAGGCAATTTGAATTCTTTGGTTGAGCTCTGCTCTTTTAGCCATTCGTCCTTTGACAAAGCCCGGGAGAAAATAATCTTTATCTGTTTCTCGCGTTAGAATAACTTTACACCCCTTAGACTCTAAAACTTTACCTAGGCGTAACGAAATATCTAGATTTATATCTTTTTCTTTAAGTCCTGAATTCTGGGCCCCAGGGTCAGCTCCTCCATGTCCCGGGTCTATCACAATAACTTTATCCTTTAAATTGGAAGAAAATACGGACGTTAATTTTAATGTGCCGGCTCCCATCAATAAAATGATTAACGCAATGATACCCGTAATAATAAAGGGCTTGCCAATAAATACAATCATCGGTCGATTAAACAATCTTTCAGCACACTCCTCTCACTAGAGTTATCTCATTATGTATATTGTAAGAATGTGTTTCGTAAACATAATTTGAGAAAAGTTTGTAAAACACTTGCTTTTATTATTGTTTAGAGTAGTGAAAAGGGGTGTGGAAATGGTTTGGGGATGGTTGCTGTTTTTGGTGATAGTATTAAATATCCCTTTTGGGTATTGGAGAGAGAACGTTAAGAGACTATCTCGTCAGTGGTTTTTCGCTGTTCATTTTCCGGTACTGGTTATGGCGTTTTTTCGTATACACTTGGGAATTGGATGGGGATTATCTACGGTTCTTCTCTTAGGAAGTGCCTATTTTTCTGGTCAATGGCTGGGAGCTAAGTGGAACAGAACTTGGAAAAAATCCATGTCTGTAAGTAACTGCCTTTTGCATGATATAGCTGTAAGTCGGTGGATTATAATATATTCTGCTAAAAAGTTGTAACCCTTTAGTCTATAGCGGCATAATCTATGGTGTACTAAAAAGGTAATTACTTAACTCAGAGTTCAAATTTTAATCAAATCATATATTATGCATAAGAGATGCATAGAAAATAAAAACTTAGAAAATACTAGTTGACAGGGAATAGCGATAATGCTATTATAACTGAGCGCCACAAATGAGGTGCTGAAAGGTTAGGAAGGGGCTACTTGCTCCCACTAATCGCAAAAAAGTATTGACAACGCAAGTTGAAACGGCCCAAACGGGTCAAAACAAAAACATGGTCTTTGAAAACTAAACAACAAGGACAGCCAATGAGAGAAACTCGCAAGAGTTTCAAAATAAATCATGAGTCAATCATCTTCTTCTAATGAGAAGT
>NZ_FNCP01000030.1 GCF_900100785.1 Desulfosporosinus hippei DSM 8344
TATTTTGAAACTCTTGCGAGTTTCTCTCATTGGCTGTCCTTGTTGTTTAGTTTTCAAAGATCAGGATTTTTGTTTTGACCCGTTTAGGCCGGAATGTTATCTTAGCATTTTCAACTTGCGTTGTCAACAAAAAGATTTGATTTTTTGATTGCTATTTCAATGGGTTTAAGCATTTCTTTGTTCAATCAATGCGTCGTGTTGGCGCTTTGTTAGATTACACCTTTTAAGAAGTAATGTCAACTATTATTTTATTTAAATGCTAGTTTATTATTCATGATTTGATTAATTTGTTTAAATTCCATCGTTACGTCATAACCTAATGATTTTTAATTGTACAAAAGCTAGCGGTTTCTAATCAATTGGTTGAATAAACAAATAGAGTTCCCTATTAGGTACCGCAAAAGGTTCGATAAGAACAATTAGCTAACTCAGGCAGCTTGGAGTAATCGATCTGTTCAGCAGAGTGTTCGTAGGGATTTGAAAGAACAGTAAGAAGCTGTTGCATCACCTTATAGTCTTCTTGTTTTACTGCTAATTCCAAAGCAGCTTCTACACGATGGTTGCGAGGGATTAGAGCAGGATTAGATTTTCGCATTAACTCACGGATAGCAGTCTTTGGTTCTTTCTGCCTGCCTAACCTTCCCTGCCAAGCCATATGCCACTCTTTAAATTCTTGGGCATCGAATAGCACCGTTTCTTCAGGAGTATCAAACGTTAAAGCACGAAAGGTATTAGTATAATCTGCACGATATTTTTCCATCATTCTTAACAGGTCTTCTATTAGAGATTCATCTTCTTTTTCTTCATTAGCTATTCCTAGTTTGGCTCGCATTCCCACTAGCCAATTGCTGTGAAACTGCTTAACAAAATCAGAAAGCGCCTCTTCAGCTAATTTGACTGCCTGCACTTGATTCTCATGCAAGAGTGGCAATAGGGTTTCGGCAAATCGCGCAAGATTCCACTCGGTAATAGGTGGCTGATTTCCATAGGCATAGCGTCCATTAAGGTCGATAGAACTGAACACCGTTGCCGGGTCATAGGTATCCATAAAGGCGCAAGGGCCATAATCTATGGTTTCTCCACTTAGAGCAACGTTATCAGTGTTCAAAACTCCATGAATAAATCCAACCAATTGCCATTTGGCAATTAGCAAGGCTTGACGTTTAATTACTTCATAAAGTAGTAAAAGGTAACGATTCTCCCCATCGTTAACATTTGGAAAGTGTCGTTGCAATGTATAATCAGCAATCATCCGGAGATCCTCGGCTGTTCCCCATTTAGCTACATATTCAAAAGTACCAACTCGCAAATGACTGGCAGCTACACGTGTCAAAACTGCACCCGGCAGTTTAGTCTCACGAATTACTGACTCTCCTGTTGTCACTACCGCTAAGCTCCGTGTGGTAGGAATACCAAGTCCGTGCATTGCTTCGCTGATGATGTATTCGCGGAGCATCGGTCCAAGCGCCGCTCGACCATCGCCACGACGCGAGAATGGCGTTCGCCCGGAGCCCTTAAGCTGAATATCAACCCGCTCACCTTGAGGAGTAAGATGTTCTCCAAGTAGTAGAGCCCGTCCGTCCCCTAACATGGCAAAATGCCCGAATTGATGCCCAGCGTAAGCTTGAGCAAGTGGCGAGGCACCTTTAGGAACCTGGTTACCGGCAAGTACCTCTATACCATCTTTGCTTTGTAACGCTTCCGTATTCAGTCCTAAGGACCTTGCTAACATATTATTAAGAACGGTTAACTTTGGGGAACCTACAGAGGTTGGCTTTAGTGGAGTAAAAAATGATTTTGGTAGTCGGCTATAACTGTTATCAAAGTTCCATCCTGTTTCTATATCTGTTGTAAGGTTTTTCATTGCATCTCCTTTTCTACTTTGTTTTATCCTCTCCTATCTTAGATTATGCACTTTTTCAACCTTAAATATGATCAGAAACAGAACAAATACTATTTCCTTTTAGAGTTTACCATTATTCCAAATAGCATAATAACACAGAAAATAATAAGGTAAAAGAGTACTGCTTTACCATGAGCATAAATTGCAGCAATAACCATGAAGACACAGGCACAAATGGCGAGAAATGGCATAATAAAACGTTTAATAAAGTGCAGAGATTTTTCTTTTGCCATTATCATAATAAAAATGGGAATATACATTGCATAGATGGTAACAATCGGAAGTTCTGAACTATCGAAACTAAAAGGACCGAACCAAGGGACTGGGGTCAGATTTGCACCAAAAAAGTATAGTAACCAAACGCCACTAAGCAGAACGCCTAAAATAGAAGAGTTGGTTGGCATATTTGTGTTTACATCAATACATTTTAAAACCTTTGGTGCCGGACCCATATCTCTAGCTGCCAAAGAGTAGAAACCACGTGTACAGCCCATCATTAAACCATTTAACGTCCCCAAGCAAGAGATTACAACAAAAACAAACAGAACAGTACCTCCTACGTTAGAGAAGACTGTGGAAAATGCAAGCTTTGCCCCCGCTTCGCCGCCTTTCATCATAACGCTGTTACTGACAGCCCCAGCCAAACCTGTATAGTAGAGGATGTAAAGGAGGGCTACAAACAGTGTTCCAAATGTTAGTGCTAGAGGCAGGTTCTTCTTGGCATCCTTTAATTCAGCATTGATACTAGTTGCAATTATCCATCCTTCATAAGCAAAGGAGGTAGCCACAACAGCGGTAAAGAGTGGACTATTACTAGTCACTTCAGCAATGACACCACTAGTAAAGTTACTAACCAATACCCCGTTGCTTAGACCAACGATTGTTCCGACTACTGCCATCAAGGCTAAAGGAATAATTTTGATTACAGTTGTGGAGACTTGGAACTTACCGGCAAGATTTGGTGAGAGGGCGTTTAAGGCATAGCTTCCAATCAGAAAGAATCCAGCAATGGCCATCGCTTCACCGCCTACTATATTCCATCCCAGCAAAACACAAGTGTATCTGGCCGAAACCCAAGCCAGTACTGAAGTTAGAGTTGGATAATAAATAGCTGCCATGAACCATCCTACAAAATAACCGTACGTGCTGCCGAGAGCAGCCTCAGCATAGTCAACCACACCATTAACTTTCTCATATCTGGTGGCCATGGTTGCGAAAACGTAGGCACAGACAATCATTATAATTCCGCCAATAATCCATGCCAAGATACCTTGTGGAAGATTTCCACCAGTAGCGGTCAAAACTTTCTCCGCTTTAAAAAATACTCCGCTGCCAATTACAATACCAATAACCATTGCTATTGCTGTTATTAGACCATATTTCTTTTGTAGTCCATTTTCCATTAATCAATCTCCTATTCACCAAGTATTTTGTAGAAACTCCTATAGTATAGCAAAATTACTTTAACATAATGTGTTGAAAAAATAAACGCTAGTCGTGATGTTTTCTAAATTTAGCTAATATCCCTCAAGTAAAGATCCCCCTACTTTCTCTAATTGGAAGTTTCGCGACATGTAAAATCCTGTTTATAATTTAAATACCATATTATGTACACTGCAGGAAAACTTACATGGGAGAGATTTGTAAATTCAAAAAAGAATTTATATTTGTCTTCACCTAATTGAAAAGGAGCTACTCCAAAACATTGTTATGGAAATAGCTCCTAAAAGCCTGGAAATATTCAAGGTAAAGAAAAATTCACTTATTCTATGGTATCTTTTATCAAAAAAATCCTCAAAACAATGCCTAACTATTTTCCGACTTTATACCACAATACCCCTCACACTTACGCTAGTCCTTACTCCACTGTCACACTTTTTGCCAAATTCCTCGGTTTATCGACATCGCACCCTCTAGCTACGGAAACATAGTAAGATAACAGTTGCAGTGGGATGACCGTAAGCATCGGTGAAAGCTCATCCAATGTCTCGGGTATATAGATGACATGATCAACCGACTTTGCCATGCTGGTGTTACCTTCATAGGTTAGTCCGATCACTTTGGCATCCCGAGCCTTTACCTCTTTGACATTAGAGATCGTCTTTTCATACACATCACGTTGAGTAGCTAAAGCGATTACGGGCGTTTCCTCAGTGATCAAGGCCAAGGTTCCGTGTTTTAATTCCCCTGCTGCATAGGCTTCCGCGTGGATGTAAGAAATCTCTTTTAGTTTGAGTGATCCTTCCATTGCGACAGCCCAATCTAAAGAACGTCCGATGAAAAAAGTGTTTTCCACCTTAGCAAAGGATTTTGCTAAGTCTTTAATTAAATCCTCTTGATCCAAAAGCTCTTGAACTTGAGCCGGGATTTTTTTCAGAGCCTCAATAATCTCTCCAATTTTTTCCGAAGGTAACGACCCTTTAACTTGAGCGAGATAGAGTCCTAGTAAAACCATCCCTTCCAACTGAGTAGTGTATGCCTTTGTTGAAGCTACTGCAATCTCTGGGCCGGCCCAAGTAAAGATTACATCATGAGCTTCACGGGAAACGGTACTTCCGACTACATTTGTAACTGCAACCACCCGAGCACCGCGGTTTTTTGCTTCACGCAGAGCTGCTAGGGTGTCAGCTGTTTCCCCCGACTGGCTGACTACGACAACCAAAGTATGCTCATCGACTAATGGGGAGCGATAGCGGAACTCGGAAGCAATATCGACTTCGACAGGGAGGCGGGCCCAACGTTCGATCAAAGTTTTGCCAACTAACCCTGCATGCCAGGCTGTACCGCAGGCAACGATATAAACCTTATTAATTTGAGCAAGTTCATCAAGAGTTAAGTCTACTTCTTGGAGGACAACTCGCTCCTCTTCCAGACGGCCTAACACCGTGTCTCTCAGAGCCTTTGGTTGTTCATGGATCTCTTTGAGCATGAAATGCTCATATCCACCTTTCTCGGCAGCTACTGCATCCCACTTTACATCATAGACTTCCTTCGTGCGAGAATTCCCTTCAAAGTCTGTGACCTTAACCCCTTCTTCAGTAATAACTACCATTTCACCGTCATCTAAAATATAAACTTTACGGGTATAGTTTAAAATCGCAGTAATGTCACTCGCTATGAAAAATTCTCCATCGCCGAGACCGACCACCATGGGACTATCTTTGCGAGCTGCCACCAATTTATCGGGTTCCTGACGTCTTAAAGCGACCATCGCAAAGGATCCCCGAATAGTCTTTAGAACCTTTCGCATTGCCCCTTCAAGGTCACCTTCAAAGTAATCCTCCAATAAGTGAGCTAAAACCTCTGTATCTGTTTCTGAAGCAAATTTATGGCCTTTTTCAATAAGCTTATCTTTTAATTCCAGGTAATTTTCAATGATTCCATTATGCACAACTACAAAATCTTGCTTACAATCGCAATGGGGATGGGCATTTAGTTGAGATGGTCGACCATGAGTCGCCCAACGAGTGTGACCGATTCCAATCGAAGCTTGGGAATAATCTTGCCCAAGTTCTCCTTCTAAAGCAACTAACTTTCCGACACTTTTTGAAACCACAATTTTTTCACAGTCCAGGACTGCCACACCTGCAGAGTCATACCCTCTATACTCTAATTTCTTTAATCCATCAACTAAAATAGGAATAGCTACCCTTTTTCCAATATATCCTACGATACCACACATATTCGTTTACCCCTCTCAAAATAATAATAGTACATCCATACTCGTCTTCAGTATGTAACAATATACACAATCTCTTTAGAATTTTCTTATAAGCAATTCAATCACTTTTTCTACTGCCTTTTACTCATAGCCTTACAAATAAGAACGTTAAACCTCATGTTCCCGGATGAAAAAATAAAGCCATCCTTAGGCGGACGACTTTAATCAGATTCTTGGCAACAACAAGCAAGGGGGATCAAATTCAACCCACTTTCCCCTTGTCTTGACAGCTTTACCTTTGTCCCAAAAATTACTCTTTGGCTTTAAGCAAGCTTTACGGTGACAAGCCACCGAGAGGGATCCGCCGAATACTTCGATAACCCTCTTCCTCGTCGACCTTACCATTAATAGAAAGGTCCTGGCGCTTTAAGATATTGCCTTAGCTGATTCAATCGTCCAGAGTATCCCGAATACTTTTAACCGATAGCATCACCTTCTTTCCAAGAATAGATCCATACTAAAAGAATCGCTGATCATATGCTTATCCACTTATGCTGATAGAGGATATTTTGACAGATCTGACTTAGTTCATGTGCCTCTTTTCGTAAACCTCTGGTAAACTTCACTGCAAAAGACACATGAAACCATTATAGCCAAAATTTAAAAAGTATCCACTGGTATTTTATTCATCACATTGAAGAATAGTGTCTATTACTTCTTGGGCTAATTCTTTCAATTTTTGTTGGTCTGGACCTTCTACCATTACTCGAATTAAAGACTCTGTTCCGGAAGGACGTACTAATACTCTACCTGTACCGTTAAGTAGATCCTCTGCCTCTTGTACTTTGGCAAGCACTCGGGCATCCTTCATTAATCGTTCCTTATGTTGAACTTTAGCATTGAGCAAAACTTGAGGTAGCCGTTGCATTTGAGATGCGAGCTTTGACAAAGGAAGTTGCCGTTCCTTGATCACTGCCAAGAGCTGGAGAGCAGTTAATAAACCATCGCCCGTGGTGTTGTTGTCCAGGAAAATAATATGTCCGGATTGCTCCCCACCAAGCTGAGCACCTGTCCTGATTAATTCTTCCATAACATAGCGATCCCCGACTTTTGTCTCATGGATCGCAATTCCTGCCTCTTTCAAAGCCAGATGCAACCCTAAATTGCTCATTACTGTAACAACAACTGCATTTTGTGCTAACTTTCCTTTTCCTTTCTGTGCTAAAGCACAAATAAGCATAATAAAGTCCCCATCTAAAACAGTTCCCTGTTCATCTACTACAATAAGGCGATCAGCATCTCCATCCATTGCCAACCCTAGGTCTGCGCTGTGCTCCAGAACAGCCTTCTGTAATTTTTCCGGATGAGTTGACCCACAGTCTGCATTGATATTCACACCGTCTGGTGTATTACAAATAGAGATTACCTCAACCCCTACTTCTTGTAATACTTTTGGACCAACAAAGGATGCTGCTCCATTGGCACAATCAAGAACGACTTTAATACCATCCAGACGTCCTACAGTATTCTTTAGAAAATCCTTATAGCGGGCTTCAGCATCAGGTACTTCGATAACCCGGCCGATCTCTCCGCCGATTGGGGTTTCCCAAGGTTTTTCAGCACTGACAACGATTCTTTCTATTTCATCTTCAATAGCATCCGGCAATTTATAGCCAGTAGAATCAAAAAACTTAATCCCGTTATCTTGTACTGGATTGTGAGAGGCAGAAATAACAACACCGGCACTAACATCAAGAGTTCGAGTCAAGAGGGCGATTCCAGGGGTCGGTAGTACCCCCACCCGCAAGACATCTGCTCCAACTGAGCAAATCCCTGCGATAAGTGCAGCTTCAAGCATATCTCCTGAGATCCGAGTGTCTTTGCCAATTATGATTCGGGGATGTGGATGCTCCTTGCTAAGTACATAAGCACCTGCCTGCCCAAGGCGAAAAGCAAGACTGGGGGTCAGTTGGCTGTTCGCCACACCACGCACCCCATCAGTTCCAAAGAGTCGATCCAAATCGTTCCCTCCCTTCCTATTTAGTGTATTGTTTTCCTTGTAAAAAGTTCTTAATCTTCAAACATAATTTTCAGAATCTAAAATTTTTCACTTGAAAGCAAAGGTCATTCTACATCGTTGATATAATCTTATGTATCATGGTCCCAAAAGCTAAATGCCCAATACGCTTAGAATAGCATTGGAACCACCTATATACATGCTCAATAAAAATCAACTACATTAGTTTACTCTATTGGAGCAAATTGCGCCATAAGAAATTCTGCAATTCTAATTCCATCGACAGCAGCACTTGTAATTCCCCCTGCATACCCTGCTCCTTCACCCGTCGGATAGAGCCCCGCCAGATTTAAAGATTCCCCTTGGGCATTTCGGGCAATGCGAATGGGGGAACTGGTTCTTGTCTCAATCCCTGTCAAAGTCGCCTCTTTCCCAGTAAAACCTTTTATCTTCCCATTGAAATCTCGAAGAGCACGCTCTAAAACATCCCCTACAACTTCCGGAAGTACCTCATGTAAGTTATACGGTTTGATACCGGGACTATAAGTGGGTAACAAATCAAAATTATCCGTTACACGTCGCTCAAAAAAGTCAACAACTCTTTGGGCCGGTGCCATATAGGAAGATCCACCTGCAATAAACGCCTTATGTTCCCATGCCCGTTGAAACTCCAGACCTGCCAGCGGGTAAGCTGTCGGGAAATCGTCTGCCCCAACAGTTACGACTAACGCGCTGTTGGCAATCTTCGTATCCCGAGCATAACCGCTCATTCCATTCGTGACAACTCCATCCTCCTCAGATGCAGCTGCCACAACCCTTCCTCCTGGGCACATGCAAAAGGCATAGGCGCCTCGACCGGTTCTCACATCCTTGTAAGTGAGCTGATAATCCGCAGCCCCAATGTGAGGATGTTCCTCAACTCCATACTGGGACTGATTTATTAGGGCCTGGGGATGTTCAATCCTCAAGCCAATAGCAAAGGATTTCTTCTCCAGAGTGAGATTCATATCGCTTAATAGTTTAAAGACATCCCTAGCACTATGCCCAATTGCAAGTATGGCTGTTTCAGCTGGAATTTCCTCTTCTCCGTTGACGACTACCTTACTTAGACGGCCTAAGGATGACTTCAATCCGGTTACTTTGGCACGAAAACGAACCTCTCCGCCCAAAGACACAATTTCCTCTCGAATTCTTTTAACTACATCTTTAAGTATGTCTGTCCCAATGTGAGGCTTGGCTAGGTAGAGAATTTCTGAGGGTGCTCCATGCTTGACGAAAGTTTCTAAAACCTCCGAAATCCGTCGATCTTGGATGCGAGTTGTGAGTTTACCATCTGAGAAAGTCCCGGCTCCACCTTCTCCAAATTGCACATTACTCTCAGGGTCCAACTTTCCTTTATCCCAAAATTCCTGAACCTTAAGGGATCGTTCTTCGACGGAGTCACCCCGTTCCAGGACGAGCGGAGCATATCCCTTTCGTGCTAATGATAATGCAGCAAAATACCCCGCTGGTCCGGCACCAATTACTACCGGACGGTGAATCAGGGTATTGCTGGGTTTTGTCCATATAACAGGAACCTCTATCGGTGCCTCCTTAAGTCCGGGAACCCGAGCCATAATTCGATTCCCTTCAGGTCTCGGCACATTAAGAGAGAATTGGAGCGTATACACGAAAGCCAAATGAGGTTTTTTGCGAGCATCTAAAGAACGTCTCAAAAAACGAAGACCGCTGATACTATTTTCTGGCACTTTTAACTTACGAGCCATTATAGTGGTTAAGAAAACATCCTCTTCTACGGAGATTCTCAAATTCGACCATACTAAATCCACTTATTTACTCTGCTCCTTTTTCCAAGTGAGCTTTAAGACTATAGGTCACTTGAGGTGTAGTGGGCATCGTCACTCCCGGAGGGAGCTGCCAGAAAACATTAACATCCGTATAACTGCCGACTGCCTGACCGGAAGCATCAACCCAAAGTTGTATCTGGTCTGCTGTTACATTCTTTAAGTTATCGGAAAGCCCCTCGATTACGATATCTATGGGGGCTATTGATTGATCTATCTCTAAATCTTTTCCTACATTTCGAATTTGAACCGCAACCCCCGGAATCGTTTTTTGAACAGGACCGGGCCCAATCTGAGCAGTTACACTTATGGTTGTTCCACCTATCAAGGAAACTCCCTGTGGTAGAGCGACTTGCTCGATAGGTATCTGGAAGGTTTTATTATCCGCCAAATTACTAATGTCCACCGGCCCAATATTGAGTATGTCGAAGCCTTTCAAAGCTTGCTGGGTCCCGGAAACCTGTACACTACCCGGAGATGGAACAAGTGAGCGAAGTTCCATTCCTACGGCCGGGATCCCTGTACTTGTCACTTTAAGGGGAACCATCTTTGAAGCCAGCTCCTTCGCCATGATTGGGGCAATTACATCTACGCTGCTTGGATAAGCGCTTAGAATAGTTACGCTTGGGTCAGGTCCAAAAATCGGTTTGCCTTCTTTATCACGAAAGCTCACAGGTCTGGAAACCTGAATTGTTTCATTAACTCCTGCTACACTGACTTCAACTATTACTTTGTCTAAGGTGCCTAGCTTAGAGCTGGGACCTCGTACATTAACCGCTGAGGGTTTAATGATAAGACTTCCTACCTGATAATCATTCGCCGGGCTTCCCGAGACAACTGCTTGCACCGGAACCATCTTTTCCTCAACTGTTTCTAGATTCAACTTAATAGTGCTGGGTTGATACTCCACAACATTAATCCCAGGGGGTGTATTTACTTTAATGCCATAGGTACTTTCTCCCGGCATACCGGAAGAAAGATCTACCACTGCATAGATATCTTTGGCACTGGGATTAATTCCTTGTAAACGGACACGGACTAAAGGGAGCGGAGTCATTACAACCATTTTTTGATCTAATTCACTGACCACGAGGGGAATTGTCAGTGTTTGTTCAGGAATCAGATTATCTGTTGTTCCTTGGTTCAACACATATAACCAAAAGAGAATCGCAAACAAAAACGACACTACCTTAACGCCAAGGTTTCTCCGCAACAACTCTAACATCACTACCACCTCCAAAACGGAATAACCGATGAAGGAATACTCTTAATATCGAGTTCCTTTAGCAATAATTCTCGCAATGATTTCTCATCGGTAAACCGAGTCAGTGCACCATCTATTCCAATTGATATCGCTCCTGTTTCCTCTGAAACAACGAGGGCCAAAGAATCAGTAATCTCGGTTAATCCTAAAGCAGCTCTGTGCCTTGTTCCCAATTCCTTATTAATAGCAGGATTTACAGACAAAGGAAGAAAGCAACCCGCAGCGGCCACTCGATCGCGTCGAATAATTACCGCCCCATCATGTAGTGGTGTATTTGGAATAAAAATATTGACTAAAAACTCAGATGATACGACTCCATCAATTTTGATTCCAGTCTCTACAAAATCTTGAACTCCTGTTTGACGTTCAAGCACAATCAAAGCCCCAATCCGATTCTTAGAAAGGACTTGTGTACAACGCACTAATTCTTCGGTGACTTGTTCTAATGTATCTACTCCGGGGGTAGAAGGATGCCGAGTAAAAAACCGCCCTCGGCCTAATTGTTCTAAGGCCTTTCTGAGTTCAGGCTGAAAGACAACAGGTATGGCTATGAAAAACACTTCCAAGAGCTTATCTAATAACCAACTAATACTTGTTAGCTGGAAGTATTTCGCTAGCAAAGAGACTGCTAAAAGAACCATTACTCCTTTGACTAACTGAACAGCACGGGTACGTTTAATGAGCATATAAAACTGGTAGAAGACCACCGCCACCACGATAATATCAATAGCGCTCCGCAGTCCAAAATTACGAAATTGTGATAAAAACTCGGCCATGGTCCCCCCCCCGTTTCTTTATGCATTCAAATCTGTAAGAGAGTATTATCTCCCTTGTTTAAATTCTCCATTTATGTAAAAAGTCCTTGCCTTAATTAAACTTTTTTTACTTAATGATTCCCATTCCAGCCAGGATGCCAAAACATCCTGTTAACATCATATCCCCGTAAGGTGCTGCTTCATACCAGTTCATTGGTTTTGCCATACTTCTTCTCGGACCGGTAACAACCACAAAATCCCAACCCGAGCCCATATCCGGATGAAGAGCTGCTCCGTGTCCTCCGTTTGCATAGATTTCGTCATTGGTCAATTCGGCCAATTGAAATCGTTTGATATAATGCGCCAAAGATTCGGTATCAAGCATACTAGTATGCTGCTCAAATACTCCATAAACCCGTTCACCGCGTATGGCGGCAGCAAGGACATGAGAATTTCCAATATTAATAGCCAAAATTCCCTGATTTAAGTAAGGCTTTACATACTGATCTGCCATGATTCCCAAGAGTGCTGCAGTTCCAGTATCAGTCACCACTGCATTCGGAATAATGTCTCGTAGGGCACGCATTCTCGTATAGACCTTTGGAATAGTCTCAGTGTAGACTAGCTTTTTTAAATCTCCACCCTGGAGGACGAATTCTTCCCAAAGGCGAAATCTTAGCGTTCTATTGCTCTCCGTAACACTAAAACCATGATCTTGAACAGCTACTGCTGCTCTTGTTGGATAACCCAGGCTAAATGCTTCGAGTGCCTGCCGCAGAGAACCTGTATCTACATCTCCCATCCAAATAGAAGTTACCGGTTCCGGAGGTTTATCGCAAATCAGGATTCCCATGCCTTCTACAATCGCCAAATTGTCGTTAAATGTAACCGCCGCCTCAGCAGTTGCGTAAACTTTAAGACCTGCAGCGATATGTTTTTTTAGGGCTACAGAACTTGCCCCTCCGCCCATTAAATGACCATGCAAAAAAATTTGTCTGCTTTTAGATGTAGCCTCTCGAATTTGAGCTGCGACAATCTGGGTTCGACTAGGGACTATAAACTTTGGACAGTTTTCTAAATTTCTCTCTGATTGGTAGAGCAAAATATCCTGAGTACCTGATCCTACATCAATAACTAGTGCACTTTCTGCCATTTTACTAACACCCTCCACCTAAAGACATGCCATAAATTCCAACTCAATGAATCTCATGTTTAGGTTATCTGTGTATTAATTACTTATTAGCATTTTTTACTTAATCAGTTTTCTTCCCAGCCAAGGTTTATAGAGCTTTACTGCATGGTGTGGACAAAGCTCCTGGCAGCAAAAACAGCGAATACACGCTTGTAAGTCGACAGTGGGTCGCTCGTATTCATTCATAGTCAATGCTTTCGGAGGACAGTTATTAACACAGTCTCTGCATCCGACACACTTCTCATGTTCAAACATTGGCAACGGTCGCAAACGATTCATTACAAAATCCTTTACACCTTGAGGCAGAGGAACCATATCCAGAAAATTAGTGGATATTGCTTTAGGAATTTTGAAATTCTCTATTCTCCAAAGGGAGCGTGGATCACCTACTAAATCCAGTTCATTGAGCCTGCTTATAAAACCTCGCTCACGAGCTGCCATCAGAGTAGGAACCTTTTCGGGCTTTAAGCCTATCAAATCTGCCGCCACAGTATCTAAGGCGTATGGATCTGTACTCATAAGAAGCGCTCCAACATTCCGTGGGCTGCCCGCTGAAGGGCCATCCCCTTCCATCCCCACAATACCATCCATAATACTGAGCGATGGATTTACCCAAGAAGCAATATCTACTAAAAGGTCGGCAAAATCCGAAATCTTAAACATTTTCAGATGATATTCCGCTTTTAAAAGACCCGGTATAACCCCGAATAAGATTTTAACCCCACCGGTAAAAGTCATCATGCCATGTGTCTTCAGTTTTGATATAGGGATTACCACATCAGCATTTAATACGCAGTTTGTTACGGTTAAACTTTTTACTATTTTTCCTTCCGGATATTGAATTGTCGTTTGTCCAACATCCTCGTTCAGAATTGCTCCGGTACGCTCTGCAACCTCACGCAACCCTGACTTGGAGTAGATGGCTTGAAGGGCATTCACTGTATAAGGTCCACCGGGACTATCCCCGATAATGGCTATTCCTCCAGCCTCCTGAACAAGGCGAACCACAGCTTCAACGACACTGGGATGAGTAGTTACTGCTTCCTCAGGTCGCTTTTTCATAAGCAGATTGACTTTGAGCAGAACCTTTTGCCCAGGCTTTACAAAAGTGGACATTCCGCCCCACTCCAAAAGTCCTTCTCTTAAACTCTTTTCCACATCTGCTGTGTAGTCTGGGCAAAATTTCAGCACTACCTTTGCTCTCACTAAGAACCCACCCTCTCCATATCTGCAAAGATGTCCTCACCTCGTCCAGGGAAAGCACTTAACTCAACATCACATTGAAAATACTCTCGACTATAATAATCTTGTTTGGTTTTTTGATCTAAAGCCTCGAACTTCTGCTGTGAAAACAATTGAGTTTTGTGTTCTTCAATTGCTCTCTTTTTCTTCTCAGCCCATGGCTTAATTTCAACAATATAGTCAAGTCCCTTTAACACATTATCCCCAAGCCTCCATCCGGCCTGAACATAGCATAAGCGTGGCAAAATATACGGATTTCCCCACTCCGGTTCAATAAATTCTTTAGCCAATTTAATAGCGGCCTTGGTAAAATAATGGATTGCTCTATGGTCACGGTGACCTGATGACCCATCAGCACCAAAGGTAATTATTACTTGAGGCTGAACTTTACGTATAATTCGAACAAGCTTCTCAACTATTTCAAGAGGCGGGGAAATCGGAACTTCTTTATCCTTATAGTCCAAAAAGATGACTTCAGTAATCCCCAGGACTTTCGCAGCACAGCTAAGTTCCTGCTCTCGAAATAACCCGAGTTCTTCCTGCTTGCATAGTCCAGCTGCTTTACCGGCTTCTCCTTTAGTAGCAACAACAAGAGTAATTCTGACACCTTGTTCGGCGTATTTAGCAATGGTTCCACCTAAGGCAAAGGATTCGTCGTCAGGATGGGCAAAGATCAGCAACATCTCTTTGTTCATATTTATTGCTTCATCCCTTCTCTTATTTTATGCAAAGAATTATTTAACTACTAATTGACATCTGTTTTATTATTATAGCGCTTTTTAAGGTTAGAGGGAAATTTCTTATGAATAATACGAAATAATTTGCTATAAAATACCAGTTCCAAGGGACAACTTCTCATGTTATACTGCAGTTGTCTTAAGACAAGCCTTAAATAAAAGTTAGGAGGACAAAGGTACGTGAAACTTCACACAAAGATTTTGCTGGGAATTCAACTAACTGCTCTAATGGCCACTGTTGCGTTACCGGTTCAAGCTGCTTTAATAATTGGTGCTCCGCGTCAATTATCCGGTTCTGTTATCAGCCTTCGCTCCTCTTCCCCCGTAACGACTCCTGCTCCGGATTCTACTCCTCAAACTACTATTCCAGCCTCTACTCCGGCTCCTACTCCAGTACAAGGAAGCCAGCCTACAGTTTCAACTCCGACAAATGTTTATGTTGGTGCAACACCTACTACCCGAGGAAATGTTGTTTCCTTAAAGAATTATACCCAAATCACTGTTCCAGTTACTCCTACTCCAACGGCCACTCCGGCACCTACACCCACTCCAGCTACTCCAACTAACCAAACGAACAACTTAATTCCTCCAGTATCGTCTTTAACAGCGGATGAACAACTCATGGTAGACATGATCAATCAAGAACGTGCTGCTGCCGGCTTAAATCCCGTTGTTGCTGACTTAAGATTAACAGCAGTGGGAAGAGCCAAGGCCAACGATATGAAAGTTAACAACTACTTTAGCCATACATCTCCAACCTACGGGAGTCCTTGGGCTATGATGCAACAGGCGGGTATTACAGTACGATGGGCAGGAGAAAACATTTCTGGAAACAAATCGGTCTCGGCTTCAATGGCTGCCCTTATGCAAAGCCCTGGCCATAGAGCCAACATCCTAGACCCTCGCTTCACACATGTAGGAGTCGGAATTGCTTACGGATCAGCTTATGGCAACCTATATGTACAAGAATTCTTACAACAGTAACATATAATAAAGAACCCTCTTAGAGGTTCTTTATTACTGTCTAATATTTTACTTTATCCCTGGCTTAGAAACCCTCACGGTTTTTAAGTCGGGGTAATTCTTTGTATTTTTAAGTTGGATATGTGTTTTTCCAATTTAGTATTTACCAAACTCGTTATCACTTAGAGCTATTTTTTGTGATTTAGTTGCCGCTGGTTCTTTTTGTAAACTCATTTGGACTGGCTTTTTATTGTTTAAACGTTCAAGCATCTGGAGAACATCAGGATTTAAATTCTCAATTCCTCTATAGGCTTCTCTTGAACTTTGCTATCTGCATCTTTTGAGTACTGACTTGATAGCTGCTTACCACCACTATCTTTTAATTCGAATAACTTATCTATGGCGTCATTTATTTCATTTGCTGACGCAAGGCCTTCTCCTCTAATAATAAGAAGCCCTTGTTCTTCCTGATTGGCAAGTGCCAGATTGATAATCTGCTCCTGTAAAGGAGCAAATTTTTAGATAGCCTCTCTAAGCTTTAAAAATTCCCTTTTTGCCTCTTCTGTCTGGATTGATTTATCAAATGCATCTAGCCCCTCTTGTATTTGTTTGTCATACCCTTTTATCTTGCTGACATATAAACTTCTATCCGAATTTCCTTTGTCCAACAACATGTCCCTTAAATTGACTCGGTTACGTTGATAGGCAATCGATACTTTGGCAATATCTCCTAGGGCCATACCATAATTGGTATACAATGCAGAATACCCTTTATCAGTCTTGTTGATATTGTAGGCTCCAACCCCTCCGACAATACCAGCTAATATGGCTACAATGACAAAACTCAAAATCAGCTTTTTGCCTATTTTCATATTATAAAACCACTTCATACTTCATCCTCCGGTGACTGAATTGTTGTCAGCTCATCTAACTGCTCTTTGTAGAGTAACCTTTCACAGTCAAGAATTAATTCAACTTCATTGCCAACTTTGCCAATTCCTTTTATGAATTTATTCCCATCTTTCCTCATATCAGGAGGATCGACTATATCTTCTTCCGAAATTGAAAGAACTTCCGATACACTGTCTACGATTAGACCCATGGAAATATTCCCAACCTCAATAACAATGACACAAGTTCTATCATAATAGACTTTAAATTTTTTCTTAAACCTCATTCTTACGTCCATGACAGGAATTATTTTCCCCCTCAAATTAATAATTCCTTTTATGTATTCTGGTAAGTCAGGCACTTCGGTAATTGGCTATAGACCAATAATCTCAGTTACACACCTTATCTCAATGCCGTAAAACTCGTTTCCTATCAGAAAAGTGAGATATCTGACCTTCTGTGTATCTTCTTCCTGATCGACAAGCTCCTCACTGGCTGCATTAACCATGTTCACACAATCCCTTCAAAACTAACTGTTGTTGGTATATCTTGTTCTTGTCTCTCAAAGAATTTCTTTTTGACACCTCAAAGCTTTTCATATGTTTTACAATCTCTACATCTAGTTCCTGACTTACCCTAAGAATCTCATCAGGATTGCCATCTTCCCATGTTAAATGAAGTTTGTTACGTAATGCTTCCAACCGTGACATATAAATCAATCCTCTTCTTAAGAATTTGTTAAGTCTTTATAAATAGTTTAACGGTTCCTAGCGCACTGCTGCAGTACCAAAGGTCACCAAATCATTATGCTTAAGGCATAAGTATTTTTGTGCAACTTTAAAAAGTAATATGTTAAAAAAGCTAATTAAATCAACCATTTTTTAGGTTGTTTTAATTAGCTTTTTAGAAATTCATTTCTTTAAGAAAAACTTTATGAAATTTATCATTGGCGTTGCATAAATTTTAACTCATCTTGTCAATAGTAATATTTCAAAAGTATCCAATACCTAATATTAACAAATATGGTGTATACAAACAGTTGCTCTTTTTCTATTTGATCCAAAACAAGGTAGAACTAAGCGATAGCCCTTTCCCACATTTTGCCACATGTTCAATTAGAGAATTAAAGGATCATAGTCTACACTATTTAAGAGTTCGGTATCTCCGCATAGTACCTGGAGTTTTGTCGAAGCAAAGATTGTTGCATTGCTTAGTCGTCTTTGGCCTCGAGAACTCTTTCCGTATTTTGCAAAGAGCTTCTTGATAAAATCCTCGTAGGACTCAAATAAACAGTTTTTCGCCATTCTCTGAATGTACAAGAGATCTTTGTTAAAGCCGGTTTCAAGCTTCATTAATAACAGCAAGCAGTAAGTGAGGAGGGCTATTAACAATTGATTTATGACTGCGGTTTTACTTAATCCATAGAAGTGCTTGATCTGAGCATGTTGTTTGAGCCATTTGAAAAAGGTCTCGATCTGCCAGCGATACCGATAGATATCAGAGATTTCTTCGGCACTCAGGTCAAATACATTGGTCACAATGGTCACTGGATTTTTTTCCGAGTCATAAACGGTAATGAGCCGAAGTTCGCTTTTCATCCTGTTAGAGTTGCCTCCAAGGATGACAGTAACATCCTCTTCAATTGAGGAATTTTCGTCGATAACCCTTTCTTTTCCCGTAAATTGAATGATTGCATTATCTTTCAGACGACTGACAAAGCGGATTCCCAGTTTACAGAACTCATCAAACTTCTTGTAGTCCACGTAGGCACGATCAAAAACGTTAATGCCACCCTCTTCATCGATAATAAGCTCATCTAAGAGTTTTCGGTCGGCTTTTTTAGCTGGGGTGATGATTGATTTATTCGGATAAGAATCACCGTCAAACTGTAAAGCGAGGTGAAGTTTAACGCCGCTTTTTGTTTTCCGGAACTCCGCCCAGCGATAACGGTGCAAGCAGATGCTAATTGTAGTGGAATCAATCAGATTTAGTTTCCCGAGCGTTTGCTGAACTGCTGCATAGCCCTTTTTTTGAGTAATTTGATGGGTAACATTCTTCAAAAGCATCTCAGCAACTGTAGGGGGAAGATCTCTTAGTCGGCGCGAAATTGTACTATAGCTGATGTTCTTAAGTCCTACAGCTTGGCTTAAGTGATCGTTAATTCACGCTTCCGCTAATGTCTCTTAAAGCGCGATACTCCTGGATTTGAGCGTTAGCCATTAGTAGAATCAGGGTTTTAACCGTGAGTTTTTTAACGCCCTTGTTCAGATTAGGAACAGCTTGGGTAATTTTTAACCAGATATTATTGGATAAAATCGGCTTAAAGGCTTGAAAAAATGTGGAATATTTAGTATCCTTGTCCTGCATATATATCTCCTTATAGTTAGAGATTTGGGCAAGGACTACCCTAACTCTAATTATAAGGATTTTTTATTGGTTATTACAGGAATAATCAGGAATATCGGCTGATTTCGTAGTTTTTCTCTTGATTTCTTTGCCATTTGATATTTGACTTTTGGTCAGATGATTTATGCAACGCTAATGGAAATTTATACATTTATAATGGTATTAACTTGAAATCTGTTCACTAAAATATATTTTAATTTCTTTGACTGCCTCGTCAATTCTCTTATTGAGATCTCTAACAAAGCTGTTTAATTCTTCGAAGACTTGAAGCTTTAGCTTAACATCTAAATTCCTTGCACTTTCAAATACTAATTTAGCCCTATAACTACTGGCAATACCTTTGATATTGTGTACGGATTTTCTAACAATTTCAACTTCATGTAAGATTACATGACTATTAACCTTTTCTCTTTCCTGTATCAATTCCTCAACAAAAACCATATAAAGATCTTTCAGAGTATCATAATCTAGTCCTAAATCCTCTTTAAAGCCAATTATATCCACTATTCTCTGACTCATTTACGTTCTCCTTTTATTAAAATCTTTTTACTAAAACCACAAAAAAGCACAATATTAATGCTAACGGCACTATTTTTTTAACCACCGTTGGATCATTTTATCAAGGTCATTCATAATAATTGGTTTGCTGATGTAGTCATCCATTCCTGCTTTAAGGCATTTATCACGATCCCCTTCCATAGCATGAGCAGTCATGGCAATAATTACAGTATCTTTGTTCAATCCTTCATTCTTAATCCTGCTCGATGCTACATACCCATCCATTATAGGCATTTGACAATCCATCAAAATAATATCGTATTTTGTTATCTTGCACATTTCCACAGCCTTATGCCCATTCCCAGCAACTCAGTCTTATATCCTAATTGTCCCAACATAACAATTGCTAGCTTTTGATTCGCTAAAGTGTCTTCCACCAGTAAGATAGTTAATTTTTTATTTCTTATTGCCTTATTTGACAGAACTTTTTCTTCTTTTCCCACATTTGAAAATTCATCACTTAACTCATCTTGAGCACCATAGTCGGTTGTAAGTAAGTCTCTGCTTAGAATCTGTATATTCTCCTGATTAAGGTTAGTGTTAGCATTGTGCTTATCTAATTCCAATTCAATTAAAAATGCAGAACCTTTACCTAAGACACTGTTTACACTTATCTGACCGTGCATTAGTTTTATAATCTGATGAGAAATAGCCAGACCTAGACCAGTACCTCCATATTTCCTTGTTGTTGAGGTATCTGCTTGAGAGAAAACAGTAAACAACCTTGGCAACACTTCTTTGCTTATGCCAATTCCAGTATCACTGATTTGAAGTTGAATCTTTACACTTTTTTCCCTTTCTTCCCTAAGGATAAGCTTTAAATCAACTTCTCCTTCTTCCGTAAATTTAAGAGCATTACCTATAATATTATTGAGAACCTGCCTTAACCTATTAGGATCCCCGTTTAACCATTTAGGAACATTTCGCTCAATGAACAGATTAATTCGGATGCCCTTATGGTTAGCTTTAGGGACAAAAAGGTTTATTGAATCATTTACAAGAGCATGCATATCAAACAGGATATTCTCAAGCTCCAGTTTATCTGCTTCAATTTTTGAATAATCTAAGATATCGTTGATAAGCAGCAGGAGCGCATTAGAAGCCGACTTTATTTGCCCTAGAAATCCCCTTTGTTCTCTCGTCAAATCTGTTCTACATAGCAGTTCAACAAAACCAACAATTCCATTCATAGGGGTTCTTATCTCGTGCGACATATTTGCAAGAAATTGACCTTTTAGAATACTGGCGGTCTCTGCGGTTTTTTTTGACTTTTCTAATTCCTCATTGATCAAACTTCGCTCGATTGCTCTCTCCAAAGAATTAGCAAAGGCTCTTAAAACAGAAAACTCTGCCTCTGACCACTTTCTTTCATAAGTACAATCATCAAGACCTACAAATCCCCAGAAATCTCCCCTTACGAAGACAGGAATTACTGCAATGGATAAAATATTTTGACTCGTAAGGAATTCCCGGGTTCTGTCATTTTTAAGTTCTTTTACAATTCCAAAATAAGCTTCTCCTTTAATCAGTGGTTGGATAAAACTATATATTTCGGAAAAAGGAATCTCCTGTAAGTCAGGATTAGTTATCTGAGATTCACATGAACCTGAATTCCATTCAACCTTTTGATTAGTATACCGATTTCCAGCCACATCCGTCGAGTTTTGAAACAGATAAATTCTATCGGCCTGAGTCGCTGTTCCAAGCAATTCAAAGGAATTCTTCACTGCTACTAAATAGTCACTGCAATCCAAAAACTCTTTAATTGACATGGCAACAGCGGATAGTATCTTTTCTTTTTTATTTAATTCCTCTTCAGCACGTTTTCTCTCTGTAATATCAACCAATACTGCAAGCACAGCAAATTCGTTTTCATAGGTTATTGGAGAAGTCTTGACAATTAAATTCGATAACTCTCCCGTTTTCTTAATGAATTCTATCTCAAAATCTCCGATAGTCTCTCCCAGCAACCTTCTTTTCATATTTTCTAAAATAAGCTCATTTGACTTTTTAGAAACAAATTTTTGAACGCTCTGACCTATAACTTCGTCTTTTGTGTATCCAGAAGCTCTTAAACCCGAATCATTAACAAAGGAAATTATCCCAACTTTAAATATTACTACTATTTCAGGGGCACAGTTCACAATGGCAGAATATCTCTCTTCGCTTTCTCGAAGTTGTTCCTCAATTTTTTATCCTCTCTGTAATATCATCAAAACACTCAATTCCGCCAGTGACTTCACCCATCTTATTTCTAATAACAGCTACATTTTTAGATATATATCTTCTATTTCCATCCTTATTAATAATAGTACATATTTTTCCAATCATTGGTTGAGAGGTTTCATTTAATTTAAGCCCGCATTGCTCTTTACAAGGATCCTCGGAAAACAAGCAACAGTTTTTTCCGACAGCTTCTTCCGTAGAGTAACCAGTTAAATACTCGGCCCATTTATTCCAGCTTAGAATCTTCTTATTATTATCAACTGAAAAGACAGCACTTGGAACTGTATTCAGCAGCATTTCTGCATAATCTGTTTGAACCTTTAATTGCTTTTCGACGAGTTTTCGACCAGAGATATCACGAGCAATCCCTATTAGCCCTGCTACATTGCCGTTTTCATCATAAAATGGTGTTTTGACAGTTTCGACATCTGCGCTATTACCATTTGTCAAAGCTATTCTCTGTTCATACACGCTCGATTTTTCAGATTCTAACACTTCAATATCTTTTTGCTTAATAAATTCAACCATACTGTCATCTTCAAGTAGATCGCTATCCTTCTTGCTTATGACATCTTCTTTCCTTAAGCCGATAAATTTGCTGGCAAAAGCATTATTGCACCCCAAATAAGATCTATTCTTGTCTTTGAAAAAAACTAAATCAGGCATTGCGTCAATCATAGATTCAAAAAAACGCTGCTGATTTTTCAATTTTGAGATATCTTTGCTTATTCCAAAAGCCACATTTTCACCCAGCCATTTGCCAATAAACACCCGAGTTTCTACAAAAATATATTTACCCTCCTTTGTAAAAAGAGGAATCATGTTTTTGTACAACTGGCCTTCAAGCATCATTTGTACAGATTTAAAGGCTTCTTCATGCCGTTCAGGGGGATAAAGATGCAGAATGTTTACACCTAACAATTCTTCTCTGGAATACCCTAACTTTTCCGTTGCTGATTCATTAACCTCAATAATTGATCCAGATTCATTAACAATGAACACGTAGTCCTCGATGATATTAAATAGCGTTCGTAAGGTATCCATTGTTTCATTGATCATCCCTCGGTAATCGAACTTCATCTTTATGCACCTCCATATTTGATGCAGTAATGACAACATAGAAACGGTTAAAATAGAACTTTCGATGTTCTTTGTCAAAATTCCTCTAATTCTGCAAATATATTTCATAAACCTTTATTTTTCTCGGTTTTATTGAGCAATCTCCGTTTTAATAAAAACATCTCCAACAAGCACGAAAAAGCTGTTTATCACAAACCAAGTTCATGAAAAACAGCTCATTTTATTTAAAGGCATAAATTATATTGTTTTCTAACATCCTAGCAGGATCTTGAGCACTTTCCTGCTAACATTATGTTCCATGTATTCAACCGGAGCTTCCCAAGCGCAACCCATGCTTAATGCAATTTCTACTGATCTTGAAATGTTTTCCGGTTCGCAGCCAGAAAGGATATTGCTTCCCGATTCCATAGTTTCAGGACGTTCTGTCACATCTCTTAGCGTTACATTAGCTATTTTAAATAAACTACACTCCTCCTGTACCGTCCCACTATCACTTAGAACACAGAAAGCATTTTGCTCTAAACAAACAAAATCAAATAGCCCCAATGGGTCTACGATCTTAATCCCGCCTCCTTCTAGAATCTTACTTTGCTTTTGCAATTGAGATCGGGTTCGAGGGTGCAGACTACAAATAAGCGGGATTTTGTAGTCTGTATATAATTTATGCAATGAGGCTATAAATTTGCTAAGGCGCACCTCATCATCTACATTTTCAGCTCGGTGTAAGGTTACTAGAAAATAACTTTTAGAACTCACCCCTAGGATTTCAAGAATTCGGCTTTGTTTAATGTTATCAGCATAATAACTTAAAACTTCCCTGATAGGATTTCCAGTAACAAATATGCGCTTTCCGTCGATTCCTTCCTTCAGAAGATTTGCTCGACTACGTTCTGTATAGGGCATTAGAATATCACTACAATGATCAATGATTCTACGGTTAATTTCTTCCGGCACTCGGTCATCATAACAGCGGTTACCCGCCTCCATATGGTAAACTGGAATATTCAGCCGTTTGGCTGACATAGCTGCTAGCGCACTATTAGTATCTCCTAGAATTAGTAACCGGTCGGGTCTTTCATTGATCATTAGCTGTTCACACTTATAAAGTATTTCCCCGATTTGGCCCATCATAGTTAAAGTCCGACAATTCAATGTATAGTTGGGAGATCTCAACTCAAGATCCCTAAAAAAAATATCATTTAATCTTTGGTCATAGTTCTGCCCTGTATGCACAAAAACATGATCACATACTTTATCTAAGAGGGGAATAATCCGGCTTAAGCGAATGATTTCCGGGCGTGTACCTATGATTGTCATAATTTTCATTTGCATATTCCCTTTCTTTGATACAGTAGATTTAAATCAGAAGGAGCATATACTTGCTCCTTCAATGGATTTTATCTACTCATAGCTTTAGTGCCCTAGATCTACCATTGTTTTGATAGTATTAGTGCTTCCGTCTAAAACCGTAACATTGTTACTGCCATGATTAGTAATATAAATCAAATTAGCTGTTTGATTAACACTTACTCCTTCCGGGAAGGCTTCTACCCTCACAGTTGTTATAACAGTATGAGTTAATCCATCAATAACTGAGACACTATGACTTCCCCAATTTGTTACATATAATCTGTTGGTCTGGGGATTAACCCCCACCCCCATGGGATTAGAACCTACAGTAATCTCGGTTATTACCTGATTAGTACTTCCATCAATGGCTGAGACACTGTCACTGGCAAAGTTTGCAACATAAATTCGATTTGTTACGGAATTTATCCCTAATCCAAAGGGGCCTGAACCAACTATTATACTTCCTATTAGAGTATGAGTGTTTCCATCAATCACAGATATTCTTCTACTACTGGGATCCAAAAGATAGACTCTGTTAAGAGCGGAGGGAATAGCCGTTTTAGGTACTTCTACCCTCATTCCACTATCAAGGGAAAAAAGTTGTACCGGAAGGATATTATATTTCATGGTCGACCTTCCGGCATCATTCTTACCTAAAACCGTGATTTCAACATCATCCAAACCAGAAATGAAGTGGAATTCAAAAGCCTCAAACAGTGCATAATAGTTTTGAATAATGACCTCTCCGGGAGCCAACGTCAACAAATCCAAAACGTACTCTTTTTTTACTTCTCCAGTCCAATAATATCCATTTACTCTAATAGTATTGGCTATCGGCTCTTTATTTGTTACTGTAACCGAAATCGTTGAACAGGGTTTTATATTGGAAACTCTAGTATTTTCTATCAATCCGGTTGTTAGCGAAGCCATTTTATGCCTCCTTACAGAATTAATTTAGCCATTCAGGAAACAACTTTTTTGCCCTCTCTTGAACAATTACAGAACATTCTTCAATAGGATTTTTACTCATATTTTCACCATGCCAGCGATATGCCAGCAAATGATCCGGAAGAAATCCACATGAGTAATGCCTAAGGAATCGATACCATAAGTCGTAATCATGGGCTTGAGGCAGACCTACATCGAAATATCCTACAGTCTTTAATGCATGAGTGCTCATCATTACAGCGGATCCGTTTATAAAGCAACCCTCCATAAGCTTAGTCACCATTTCCTGTTTGTCGGGATAAAATGGTGAGTTAACCTCATATTGTTTTTTGCCTCCTGCGTCAATTACTATAAAGCTTGTGTAACTAAAACCCAAGCTAGGATCACTTTCCATCAATCCAACTTGTTTTGAGACTTTGTCTTCAATAAAGGCATCGTCAGCACTTAGCCAACATATATACTTACCCGTTGCCCTCGATAAGCCGAGATTTAGAGCACTGGGTGTACCTCCATTCTCCTTGTAAATATAGTTAATCTTAGAGTAATAGGGCTTTATTACTTCTGCTGTTCCATCAGTTGAACCATCATCAATGACTATTACTTCAAGATTCGCATAACTTTGATTAATGACACTTTCCAAAGCATAAGGCAGGTACCGAGAGTGATTATACGTAGGGATAACCACACTAACTTTAGGGGTTAGCATAACTTTTCCTCCTTAATCTAGTAGTTTACTTCAATGAAGATAAGATCGACTTCATTGAAGTAAACTAAACCCATTCTATAAAAGATCTACAGCTTCTTCTCCGTCAGGTAAATCTTTTTCATCCACTCTACCGTCTTAGGCAATCCTTCTTCCAGCAACACTTTTGGGTTGTGTGCCAGATCCGCTTTTGCCTTACTAATATCTGGTCGTTTACTTACCGTATTGTGCTTGTCTTCAGGGAGATACTTAACTAATTTTTGATTACCGTCCGTATATTTAAGCACCAAGTCGCTTAAATCTCTGACACTACGATATTCCGTTCCCCCAATGTTATAAACTTCGCCCGGTTTAAAATTATGGGCGACGTTAGCTATAGTTGGTATTAAATCATCAACATACATAAACACACGGTAGTACCCTTCAAAAACTTCATATGAGATTCCCTGTAATGCCCGATAAATGAAGAGGCAAACAACGCTTCTATAGGAATGATAGTATTCTCCGGGACCATAAGCATTAAATAACCGCAGTCTGACGATAGGAGACTCGTATTTTTTTTCAAAGTTGATCACTTGCACTTCGTTTGCCCACTTAGTCAGCGCATAATCATTATGCTGAATAATCGTCTTTTTCAGAGGCAAATCTTCAGTTAACAAGGGCTCAATAGCTTCCCCATAGATTTCAGAAGAGCTTGTAAAAACTAGCTTGAAACCTTTCTTTAATTGCCATTCCAAAATATTCCTTGTGCCGATAACATTTGTTTTCCAGAGAGTGTCATAATAGTGCTCTCCATTAATGCGCCCAAATTCAGCCGCTAAATGGAAAACATAATCATAGTCCTGCTCAAAAACCCTCTCTAACTGACGATACTCAGAGATATCCGCTCTAACATACTTATCTCCAAGATAATGCTGCAAATCGACTTCCCAAACATCGTGTCCTCTATATTTGAGTACCTCTACTAATCGTGTTCCTAATGTGCCCCTACTGCCTGTCACCAAAATCTTTGCCATCATATTGCTCCTTTTTCCACTTATTTATATTACAAGAATCGAAATGCGAAGAATGTCACATTTTTTCCTCATAGTTCAAGTCCTTACTTCTATAAAGTAAGGTGAGTCACGTAGGTTCTAAGGCCTTATGACGATCTAATATTACTCTGGCTTTATTCTCTTGGATGTTTTGAGAATTGTCTTCTTGCTGATTGATTGGATTAAAACCGGCTTCACGTAGCTCATTAGGAGAAAATAAGGGATCTTCAACTTTTACAGTTTTTCCGGCTGCCTCTAAAGCGCTAACTAAATCAACTCCTCTACTGTGCTTGAGATCTTTAACTCCTGTTTTATAGCTTATGCCTTTAAGCCAGACTTCTCTGCCTTGGTCAACCTGAGTTTGAATTCGATCTCTATAGTTTTGATCCGCAATTTGAGCACCCTCTAACAAAGCCGAGGAACAAACCGTTCTTAAAAAATTCATATCTTTGGGAAGACACTCTCCTCCAATTCCCCAATCAGTAGCCAGAAGCTCAACATTATTTTTACTATTAACAGCTCTTCTCAATTCCTCATAACTCAGGCCATTTGTAACACAAAACCCATAAATTTCCTGGGCAAAGGCAACATCCACGTATCGTTTAACATTTTCAACAACTTTTGATAACTCAGCCACTTTAACATCCGAAACCTCTACCAGAAGGGGTACCAAAGGTTTATAAAACTCACGCCCCCTTTCCAGACATTCTTCTGTAAAGGCCCCCATTACTCTTGGTGTATCACAAACGGTTTTATCGACACCAAACATTACTCTGTGCGGAACATGAATTAAGAAAAGATCTGATCCTAATTCAAACCCCTTTTTTTCTAAAAACTCCCGAATTCGCACCATAGTTCCCGGAGGCAATGTGGATTCAATAGAGATTAAAGAGCCTGGGCGGATTATCATATGCTCCAGAGCTGAAAATAAATTTTGGCCCTGATTACCCGTAGAAGGTGCCATTAACCATACATCTATGCCTGTTAACGCCCTATAATCCGTGGTTACTCTATATCCCTGGCGTCGCAGCTCTTTTACTCGGCTTTCATTCACATCTACTCCAATGACCTCTCCAGCAAATTTCTGGTCCAGATAAGCGAACAAATTAAACCCAATATTCCCTAACCCCACGACACAGATTTTCATTATAGGAACCATCCTCCCCCAATATCATCACTATAGGTTATGGCAGTCCACTCCTTGTTGACACAAACATAAGCTTATATCTGCTAGAAATAATTCAATCAATAATCGATTTTTACGCATATCTTGCAACCTTGCAGCTCGAAATGACATAGACTGAAAAGACAATAACTTTTTGGAGGACAAAATATGAAAATAGTTTTTCCCGTTATAAGTTTGGAAACAGGGGGGACACGCTTTATTTATCAGTTAGCCAATGAAATGGTGGATAAAGGGCACAACGTTGAGATTGTACTTCCAGAAAACGCTGCAGTTGCTTGGCCGTTGAGAGCACAGGTTACAAGAGTTAAAGAGCTTACTCCCTATACAATTCCTCCAGCTGATTTTCTGCTTCCAAATTTTTATCCCACAGTTTTTCCTGCCTGGGAATCAAAAAAAGGCCGAGTCGTACGACTTAGCCTAGGTTATGAACCCTTATGGGTTGCCGAAAAGGAAAAAGCGTTAGCTTCTTACCATATCAATGCTCCGATAATTTCCATATCAGAATGGCATCGCCAAATAATCCTCCAAGAAACTGGGAAAGACAGTACAGTTATTCCTGGAGGGGTTGACACCTCTGTTTTTTTACCCTGTCAAAAAAAGTCTCTTTCTACGGGAAGATTAACAATTGCTTATATTCTTCGTTCTAGGGAACACGGCTATACTTGGAAAGGCTCAGAAGATTTTTGGGAAGCATGCAGGGGTTTATCACAATTGGTTCCAGCATTTGATATACAGGTTGTAGCCCCGGAAGGAGCAAACTACCAAGCACCTCTTCCCTATGAGATCGTGAAAGCTCAAGCAGACAGCGATATGGCCCGTTTCTACGCTCAAGCAGACATTTTTGTCTCAACGTCTTACTTTGAAGCCTTTTCTATGCCTCCCTTAGAGGCGATGGCTTGTGGAACTGCGGTAGTGACTACTGACAACGGCGGGAATCGTGACTATACAAAAAATGGGGAGAACTGTTTTCTCGTCCCCCCTAGTGATACTCATCAACTAACCCTTGTACTTGCTCATCTTTTAACTCAGGAAGCAGTACGAAATCGCGTTGCTCTTAATGGGTTACAGTTTGCACAATCTTGGACTTGGCGGCATGCCGCTAATAAGTTAGAATCCTTACTTTATCAGTTAGCCCAATCCTAAAGCTTTCAACCCATGTTTTACTCAAGCTGTTATTAGCCTCTGTAGCGATATATTCCAAATTTTATTCCTCGACATGAAGCTCTAGTTTTGACCCAGCCATCTATTTTAACAATCTTTCCAAGCCAAAAGGGCATCGACAGGAGTAGCATTTTTTCCATAGACCTCTAAAAAAGCCTTATTACTCTGATCATGGAACTTGCTAAAAATTACAGTGTTATACCCCAGTTTTTCAAAATCTTCAACTTCCCATCCTGATCGATGCCTTTGGAAGCTTTCTCCTCCTAAATTATAATGGTCGATATCAAGTTGACGAAAAAAACCTCTTGGAGTAAAGATAACCACTCTTTTGGTTGCAATTTCTTCCACTTGATTCAAGACATCTAATGCATCCTCTTTCTCAAAATGCTCAATAACATCAATCATAGTTACGCTATCAATCGACTTAGGCAAAAATAATTCTCTAAGCCGCTCTGCCCTATAATTTAACTTTAAAAACTTTTCACTCGCCCTAGCATTCTCGAGGTAGGGCCGATGCGCATCAACTCCAATTTTAATTGGACAATTAATTTTTCCGAGAGTCTCACCTACTCCACAGCCCACATCTAGGACTGTATTCGAATCTGAAAGTAGTTCATTAATCGAACTGAGAAAGTCTTTATGATTTACAAAGTTGATCACAAGCCGAACATCCTTCCATTTAAAATTTCTTTCTTTATTATCGTATTCAATACTTCTTTTAAAGTACCAGTCGATACACAATTACCCCACATGAAGGCATAGTATGTAGTATCGGAAAGCAAAGGGAGGACAAACTATGAAAATTGTATTTCCTGTTCTTAGTTTAGAAATGGGTGGGGGAGCCCGTTTTATCTATCATCTCGCCAATGCCCTTTTTGATAAAGGGCATGATGTTGAAGTTGTAATGCCTGAAAATGGACTCCAAGTATGGCCTCTTCGTACCAAATTAAGACGTGTAAAAGAGCTTACCCCTGCCTTCATCCCTTCAGCAGATTTCATACTTCCAAATTTTTATTTGACAGTCAAACCCGCCTGGGAGTCTAAAAAAGGTCAAGTAGTGCGTTTAAGTTTGGGGTATGAACCTCTATGGGTTCCCGAATCACAAATAGCAAAACAGACTTATTTAATTGGCGCCCCAATCATGTCGATATCACAGTGGCACCGTCAACTCATTCTCCAGGAAACCGGCCTGCAAAGCACAGTAATTTCCGGGGGTGTAGATATATCGACGTTCCGCCCTTATTCCAAACCTTCTGCCCTTACAGGTCGCAAGAACATTTTTTACATCATGCGTGATCCTGCCTCAGGATATACCTGGAAGGGCGGCTCAGAGTTTTTACAAGTTATTAATCAAATTAAGGAACAGGTTGATTTTGACTTAACAGTTTCTATTCCAGAGAGTGCTCAATTTTCGTGCCCAGTTCCTTGTCAGGTTAGAACCTCGGCTACAGATCAAGAGCTTGCCCAGCTTTATGCTAAGGCAGACCTCTTTGTTTACACTTCCTACTTTGAAGCATTTGGTTTGCCTCCCCTTGAAGCGATGGCATGCGGCACAGCAGTTATAAGTACAGACTGTGGCGGAAATCGTGATTACGCCAGAAGTGGTGAAAACTGTTTATTAGTCCCCCCTAGTGACATTGATCAACTTCGCTCAGCTGTTTATCATTTATTGACAAAGGATAATGAACGTCATCGTTTAGCAAATGCCGGGCATCTTTTCGCTCAAACTTGGACTTGGCAACGTACTGCTGATCAAGTAGAGGCATTTTTGTTGAGCCTTAGATAGAAGTATTTATCATTTTTTATCAATTGCAGAGTGCATAACTAAATCTTGACTGGGGCCGAGCTTAGGCCCCTTTTTTATTTTTCTTTAACTAAACAATATGCATCTTTCCATTAATTGTAGTCAGAATCAAGGATGACTTCATATAATAGTAATAATGTTTTAGGAGATTATGCAATGGATTTTGAAGTAGTAATCATATCTCATAGACCTCATCTATGCAGCGGCGCTGAATTATGCTTAAAGGCTCATAATTACAGAGTTTTTGATGGCAGAAATTACCCATCATTTTCAAAGCTTGTTAATGATTGTATAATTTCAAGCAAGCACGAAACAATAATTATATGTAATGAAAAAGCGAGACCGACACCTCAAGCAGTGGGAAAAATTTTGGTTATGCTGAACGAAGGTTGGGGGATTGTTGCGCTATTTAGATTTGGTTTTTTTGGATTCAAGAAAGACTTAATCAGAAAAATTGGTTTTTTTGATGAGCGCTTTATTGGTGGTGGCTACGAAGATGTCGATTTTGCCAGAAGGCTGAAAGAGGCTAACATCGGTTATTACGAGAGCGAAGAAATACAGTATATCCATTTGCCTACATCTTGGAACTACGAGAAAACAAATTTCTCCCGAAACCAATATTTCAGAAAATGGAAAGAAGCAGCAAATATAATAACTAGGCAATTAGCAGAAGAGGACTATCCCTATGATCTAGGCCCATTCCAAAACACGAAGTTTATCGAGTTCGAAAAGTCAGTATTACTCCCATACCACGGAAATATTAAAGAAATCAAAATGAAAACTGAATTATGATATATTTGAATTAACAAACAGAACAAAATTTAATGAAATTTTAAAGGACCCCCGTTATACCCAAAACCGAATATTAGTGTTCATAACAACAAAGGGTGAAAGCATAACTGCCGTTCACCCTTTTAGTAAAAATTTTTACTCTTTAAGGCTCAGGTTATTATTAATCTACTATTTTTCCTGCCAAGCCAATTGAACCTGACGCTTTCGACAAATTGTTAAGCCAGGTGAAATTGGAATGGTCATTAACTCATATGATGATCCCGTTTCTCTCAACAACTCGTCTATGGCAAGATAGGCAGTCCCGCACCATTCAGGCTGCATCATCTGCTCATTCCCTGGATGAGTATCATGCAATAAAACTAGACCGTGTGGGGCTACGAAAGGGAAAAAGTCTTTGAAGTCTTGTAACACTGCCTCTTTTGAATGATCTGCATCTATAAATAGCATATCAATCTGAAATGGGTTACCTCTTACTTCTTCAGCAAACTCTTGGGTAGTACCGTTAAAAAAGCGGGTTTTGGAAGACTGTTGCATATACTTGCCGGCTTCAGTACTTATATCAACCCCAATTAGTTGTTCTGCAAAAGGAACCAGTCGATTAAAAAGTGCACAGTGATATATCCCTAATTCCACGTATATCTTCGGCCTGACAAGGCTTACCAAGTTAACAATAAAATCTTCGTGCCAATTTAATAACGCCATTTTACTCTGCCTCTTTCTCTATCCGTTTGAATTTTTGATTCCATTTTTAATAAAAACACCCTCTAAATATTTTCTGTTATACAGAATCTGGGTATTGTCTGGGCGATACTTTCTAGCAATCTCATTATGCTCATAAGCTAATTCATATTTACCAAGGCGATCGTAACAGACACATAACTGTAAATGGGGCAGCCATGTCCAGCAAGCTTCATTTATTGGCCCCCAACTACTAATAGGTTTCTCTAATTGAGTAGCTAGTTTGTACCAAAAAGCACCTTGTTCATATTGCTCCCCAGTTAAAAAATAAAATCCTAATCGACAGCAAAACTCAGCTCTTGGTGGAGCATATTGAAAGGATTTCAGGATATATTCAAGTTGTTTATCTGGCTTCTCGAGCTTTTGGTAACAGTCTGCCAGTTTCCCACAAGCAGAAATATTGTCCTCCACCCATCCTTGGTTTGTATTTAAAAAGTCCTTGTAAGATTCAATAGCCCGTTCATGGAGTTGGTGATCGAAGAGTTCATTTGCATAGTAATATAAATCCCGAGGGGAAAACGCTTCCCTTTTTGCTTTACGCTTCTCATATATCTTAAGGTTGCGGTCGGAATCATGACCTCCTATCCCTTTGTGAGTTACACAAATATCAGAATTCAAAATACTTCCGTACACTTCCAAATACTCGTGTACTGCTCCAATCCACCGAAAGTTTTTATTTCTTTTAACCAGGCGATTCCTTCTTAGACTAAAAGTAGCTAAACCAGATTGGTCAAAAGCTAACAGATAGGGCATATTCACGACATCAAATGAAGTATTAAAACTCTCTTTTAACTTGAGAAACTTGTCACGATCTGAATCTACAAAGATATCATCTGCATCCAACCAAAGGATATAATCCATTGTCGCTTTGCTAAAAGCAAAATTGCGAGCTGCTGCAAAATCGTCGACCCAAGTAAAGTCATCTATTTTATCTGTATATTTCTGTACAATCTTTTTTGTGAGATCAATAGACCCTGTATCAATAATTACAATTTCATCTGGAATTCCCTTTACTGAATCAAGACACCTACCAATAGTTGCTTCCTCGTTGCGCACAATCATACACAAGCTAATTGTTATTGAACTGTCAGACATGCTTTCTACCCCTCAAAGTTAGAATTAGTCATACTCTATTGTATTCAGAGAACTATGAGGCGGAAGCTTGACCACAATTATAAGTTTATTGACCCCCGGAATAGTAAACTAATCTAGTAAGTATAGAATGTAATTAATACTTGATCGATAGTATAATTACATTATTCAGACGCGACCTATATGTCGCGTCTGAATATAAGAAAAACGTAGTTACCCGGCATACCACTCACTCCTATCGGGTGAGGCATCTCTAACAGAGTTGTCCTCTCAATACATACATTTTGGGCTTGCCGCCTCCCCTAACTCTATATGTCGAGCGGTTCAATGTGTTCCTAGAAAACAGATAATTAAACTAGAACTAAAAGAAAAGGAGTATACAATTACTTTAGATAGTAATTGCTATACTCCTAGTCGGTTCATTGATATAACCTTTTAACTTTAATCCTCTATTATTATTTCCCAGTCATTAAGGCGTTGCTCCAGTTGCACCTGTGGCGCCTACGTCTCCGGTTGCTCCGGTTGTTCCTGTTGCTCCTACGTCTCCAGTAGCCCCGGTTGTTCCTGTTGCTCCTACAGCTCCGGTTGCTCCGGTTGCTCCCGTTGTTCCCGTTGCTCCTACATCTCCGGTCGCCCCTGTTGTTCCTGTTGCTCCAACAGCTCCGGTTGCTCCCGTTGTTCCCGTTGCTCCTACGTCTCCGGTCGCCCCTGTTGTTCCTGTTGCTCCTACAGCTCCGGTTCCTCCCGTTGTTCCCGTTGCTCCTACAGCTCCGGTTGCTCCCGTTGTTCCTGTACCTCCTACAGCTCCGGTTGCTCCCGTTGTTCCTGTTGTTCCTACGGTTCCTGTTGCTCCCGTTGTTCCTGTACCTCCTACAGCTCCGGTTGCTCCCGTTGTTCCTGTTGTTCCTACGGTTCCTGTTGCTCCTGTACCTCCCGTTACTCCAGCTCCAGTAGCCCCTGTCGCTCCGGTCGCCCCTACTATGCTTACAGAGCCTATTGGATCTAGTTCCGCTGGCAAAACGCGATGAGCTGCGACCAAGTCACCACTACTCCCTTTTCCCCAACAAGAAATCTCCACCCCATCAGCACTAGTTATAAACTGAAATTCAAACTGATCAAATTGTGCAAAATAGACTCTTGATATAACTTCTCCTGCAACCAAAGTAAACAACTCTTGAACGTACAGAACTTTAGTGTTTCCTGATACAAAGAACCCCAATATTTCAACGTCTGCAGAAAAGACTTCATCATTGGTGATCTGTACTGTAAATGTTACCGTGGGCCTCACTCCACCAAATGGTGTATTCTCTATTATCCCGGTAGTTAATTCAGCCATTATTTCTTCTCCCTTACACATACTTAAAATATACTATTATATAAGTGCCTTAATTCTCTGCAAGCGACGACTAAAAATACTATTATAATTAAAGTCATTTAATACTATGATATTGCATATATTTTTTTTGTTACACCCTAACACTCACGAAAATGTCAATTATTACTTAGGGAAATCATTGGATTTTAGTGCCTAATACAAAATAAACAAGACAATCATATCAACCCTATGAAATCAACTGCAGGCATTTAAAGCCCGCAGTTGTTTGTTTAATCATTTCACTACAATTCATTAGTCTAATCTTGCAAGGGTCATCTGTGCACCTACACTTGGCGCTAAGGTTGTAGTAAGGGCAACAGCAGAGTTATTTCTTAATGTCACAACATCACCTGCAGCCAGTGTCAAAATTGCCTGCCCTGCAACTTGCCCGGTAGCTACAAGAGCTGTAACTGGTGTTGACGGATCAACTACACCATTTACTGCAATAGCAATTCCAGCTCCAATGCCTGCCGTAATACTGATGCTATAATCAATTAGATAGTCACCCGCAGTAATCACAGTTACAGGTGCTGTACCAGCCGTATGAGTGATATTCGTGAGTGGTCCATTATTGCTGAATGGCACGTCGGCACCGCCGATTACCGTAGCGTCAAGCAGTGTGGCGAGTTGATAAACATACCCAAAGGCAGCCAAGCCAGCTCCTGTTGCTCCTGTTACTCCTGCTGTTCCCGTTGCTCCTGTTGCTCCTGCTGTTCCCGTTGCTCCTGTTGCTCCTGTTGCTCCTGTTGCTCCTGCTGTTCCAGTTGCTCCGGTTGCTCCTGTTGCTCCTGCTGTTCCAGTTGCTCCTGCTGTTCCAGTTGCTCCTGTTGCTCCTGTTGCTCCTGCTGTTCCCGTTGCTCCGGTTCCTCCTGTTGCTCCTGCTGTTCCAGTTGCTCCTGTTGCTCCTGCTGTTCCAGTTGCTCCGGTTGCTCCTGCTGTTCCTGTTGCTCCGGTTCCTCCTGTTGCTCCTGCTGTTCCAGTTGCTCCTGTTGCTCCTGTTGCTCCTGCTGTTCCTGCTGTTCCTGTTGCTCCTGTTGCTCCTGTTGCTCCTGTTGCTCCTGTTGCTCCTGTTGCTCCTGTTGCTCCTGTTGCTCCTGTTGCTCCTGTTGCTCCTGTTGCTCCTGTTGCTCCTGTTGCTCCTGTTGCTCCTGTTGCTCCGGTGATTCCACTCGGGCCTATCGGATCAAGTTCCGCGGCTACCAAGCGATGAGCCGTGACCAAATTCCCCTCTGCATCTTTTCCCCAGCCAGAAATCTCTACTGCATCGGAGCTGGTAATAAACTGAAATTCAAATTCATCAAATTGTGCAAAATACACTCTTTCTGCTACCTCACCGGGATCCATAATAAATAACTCCAAGACATACAGTGTCTTCGTAATCCCCGTCACGTAAAACCCTTCAATAAAAACTGTAGCAGCAACTGTATCATCATTCGTAATCTTTACTGTGAACGTTGAAGTAGGTCTTACTTCATTGACCGGTGTATTCTCTATCAATCCAGTCGTTAATTCAGCCATTTTCTCGTCTCCTTCTTTAATATTGCTAGAATGGGTTAACTTCTTGGGCAACTACTCGATGAGCTGTAGTTAGATTACCTGCCGCATCTTTTCCCCAAGCTGTAACTTCAACAGCTTCTGAACTCACAACAAATTGAAATTCAAAGGCATCGAAATCTGCGAAATAATTTCTTAAGGCGACACCCCCTGGGGCAAGTACAAATAACTCCTGTACATACAACACCTTTGTTGTTCCACTTTGGAAAAATCCTTGAATGAGAACATCTTGAGACGTTATATCATCATTCGTGATATTCACCGAAAGCGTCACGCTCGGCCTGACTCCCGCGACAGGAGTGTTTTCAAACAAACCAGTTGTTAAATTAGGCATATAATCTCCTCCAAAATTTTAGTTTTATATATTGTATTTTACTTGTCCGTTTTTCGTTACCATTTATGCTTTTGCTTCGAATATTTCTAAAGGGGCTGAAATAAGATTTCCATTAGAGTCTTTGCACCATACAGAAATTTCTACAGATTGAGAACTGGCAAAGAATAAAAACTCAAATGCATTAAATGGAATAAAATAATTCTTTAAGACTACTGCACCTGATGCAAGAGTAAAAAACTCTTCGACATACTTGACTTTTGTAGTTTCAGTTTGAGAAAATCCCTCAATTTGAATTGCGACAGTAGAGCTATCATCATTTGAGATATTTACTGAAAGAGTTGGACTTGCCCAAATGCCTTCGACCGAAGGACTTTCTAACAAACCCGTAGAAAAATACGGCATATTTTTACTTACCTCCTAAATTATGGGTTTACTTATTCTATTGTTCATGTCCTAATTTTGTTACCATTAAATCTTACTTTGTGATAGTCGCTCATAGTGGTACAAATTCTTTAGTACAACATATGCTAGTTATATAAGAGGATTAGCCTCTAAATAAAGTCTAACCTTACGTTTTCATATAAGAAAGGAAGGGAACAGATTGTCTTATCAAAAACATTGTCCTCACGAATGGAAGCAACCAGCGCCTTTTATCCCTAATTGGGTTCGAGAAACTCCCAAACCAGTGGTGTGTCCTCAACCAATTCCACCGGTTACACCTAATCCTGTTTTTCCAAATACTGCAGCACTACAGATGTGCAATCCTTTAAAAATCGAAAAGATAGATTGTAGCTCAGTATTAATTACTATTTCGGTTCCTGCCCAATCTATTATTCACTTGCCCACAAAAGCACTAGAGGTAAAAACGATCAAAAAAAACTTTAAACTAACACAAAATCATTTCTTTAATAGCGCTCCAACGCCACCCGGAATAACAAGCGATACTCCTAAGTTATTTATTGGCGGTCTTGTGCGCAAGGATATTCAATATTCAGAAGCCGTGCACCAAACTCCAACCACTGTGGCAGGTCTGATGAAAGATTTTCTAGTCGATATTCCAATTTCTTGTGTAATTGACCTTGGCAGACACTTGCAATTTCCAGGAATTCATTACGATCAGCAGCGAGAATATGGGTTTGTTGCATCAAAGGCAGAATTTAACCTTTTGAGTAAACAGTTTTACAACCATATGCCGACCTGCCAACTTGTCTTCTGCCAAATTAACGAGACGGATAATGCCCTTGACTGTATTCCTTTGTATGGTGGTCCACCTGAAGAATATACTTTTACCACCTTGCAGGAAAAAATGGTTCTTTTAATCCAGCTTCGACTCACCTTCCCAACCCCAATCGATTATAAAAATCCTCATTGTGACCCAGACAATGAGTCTGAAAGAGAAAACAATTACTGCTATGACAAGGATTCAAAACACAATAGAAAAAATAAATGTATAAATCCAAATGCGCTTTTTAGTAAAATAAATACCCTATTAACAAAGCTTACTTGCATAATAAAAGGGCCACATCTAGTGGCCCTTTTATTATGCAAGTAAGCTACTCATTTTTTTATAGTTTTCCCCACTCTCTTCCTTCATTCCTTACGATTTTCCCTCGTCTAGAAAAGTAGAGATTCTTATTATAGTCCCATTCGGGCGGACCTCCACCCTGATAATAACCCTCTGCTCTGGGGTGGTACAAATGTGCCGTTACGGCTTCAGTACGACAGTACTGACAACCATATGCCAGTATTCGATCAATGAAATCCCGATCATCATAAGCTATTCCAGTAAAATCTTCATCATAACCCCCAATCTCCAAGAATTTACTGCGATGCAATGCCATCAGAAATGGCATTCTAGTATCTAAGTCTATGCAATTATTGAATGTCTCTTGTTCAAAACTGCCGTTATTCTTCTCGATTGACTCTAAAAGTGCACCTGTTCGGTCGTCTTTGCCAACCGGAATACCCAGTAGCTTTGGGTTATCTAAGATAGGAATTGTAATTTTTTCTATAGTCTGGTTTACATGGAGCATTTCGGCGCAACACATTACTAAAATATCTCCAGAGGCTTGCTTCACACCAATATTAATTGCAAAACCAGGCACCCTCCAGATGGGTTCTCCTTGAAGATTTCTTTGTCCAGTAAAAATATATTTCAAATGTAGCTTCTCTTTAAATTCGTTGCAAATTTCTTCTGTTTGATCTTGTATTCCATCATTGACAACGATTGTTTCAAACTCGAAGGGCATTGTCTGAAGGGATAAAGAATAAAGTCCCCATCTTAATAGATGTGTTCTCTGATAGGTTGTAATTACTATAGATACCTTAGGTTGTTTTACATCTTGCTTGATGTTAGAATTTTCTATCATTAGGTCTTTGAAGACAGTCTTTATTAGGCTTTCCCATTTCTGCGTAGAATCCGGTGTAGATATAGATATGGTCTTTTCTAACAGAACATTCCTAGGAGTAAAAGATCGTTTGGATAATCCTTGAATAGCCCCCTCAATATCTTCACCAAAGATTCCACACTGATCCCGCTCTTTAGGACTTAAATCTTTAAAAATTCCAATCTTTCTCATAATCACTGGCACATCGCATAAACAAGCTTCGATAGCTCCATGACTCTGAAGCTCTAATGGTGAACCATTGATAAGGAAGTCCGCACAGTTAAGAAGTTTAACCAACAGATTCCGAGGCACTTGATAAAAAAGCCTTACGTTGTCCGCAATAAATGGTTCAATGTTCTTTGTAACTATAATCCAAGTTATTTCCGGATGAGCTACAATACAGGCCCGAACTTTGCCCCAGCCGTGTACTTCGTTAAAGTCCCCAATGTAGATTCCTATTCTTTCCGAACCAAAGCAAAACTCTTGACGCAGCTCCTCTTTGTTCATCTTATTGAAAAGCTGTAGCCCCAAGCCGCCAGAAATAATCTCAAAATCGAACTCCGGATATGCCAGAGCGGTTTGGTCCGAATTCGTAACAAGTTTATCTGCCTGTCGCAAATTCTCCTCTTGCTGGGCATTAGAAATGCCCATAGATCTTAAATTGTCCTGCAAAACTGCTATCGTGTAACGAGATTGATCAACGATGTTTATGAATGTTGCATTTTGCAGAATTACTTCTACTCTAGGATAATTATGCTGAATGTATTTTCGAGCATTGGCAGCATAATCTCCTAAATCTCCTATAGTATCCCTTCCTATACTTACTGAAGCAGGCAAGGATTCCCCCAAAGAATTCCAAAACAATCTCTCCCCTATTGACCCTGCTATAGAATCGCAGCAAATTGCGACTTTAATGTCATTTTGGTCATATCTCAAAGTTTCTCGACTATCTAGTTCTCCCCACTGAAAGTGATAAGCCAGACTATCTAAGGCTGTCTGATGCTTTATTCCTATGGTTTTGAGCTTGAGAATTAAGACAGTATCCCCGGATATACAAGCCTCGCCCTTCTTAGCAATAACCGGATGGTTAAAATCGCTCCCTAAGAGAACCTGCCCTTCTGGATAGCCGCCTACATGTTCAAAGTGTTCCTTACGAATCAAGAGAGGCATGAAGAGTCCGCCATCTAACAATTTAGGCTCAGTGATTTCACGGGCATACTGTTGAAATTCCATCTCTCGATACGTAGAATAATCCCGACCGAAATCTTTTTCCACGCCATATTGACCACTGCGCAGTTTTCCCGACTCTACTAAGCGGGAAGCAACACAGTTCTCTCCATTATATGCTTTCCATAGATTATCAAACCATCCTGGTGTGAAGGCCATATCTGAATTGATAAATACAACAAAGTCCCCTTGAGCTTTGCTTGCAGCAAAATTATAGGCACGATAAACATTATTGACGTACCATTCCTGTTGTTGTTCGGGAGTATTTGTGAAAATATAATGCGGTATATAGTTATCCCTTAAATAATTAAGGACTGAAGGTGTCGCATCATTAGCAACAAAGAAAAACTCTTTATCTGTCATATCCGTATATCTATGGACCTGCTCATAGACAAACTTCAACCATTCCACACTTTTATAAACCAGACAAACAATAGAGAATCTAGGCTTAAATACTTCTTCCCGATATTCTTCAACATACGCCAAGGACTCTGCAAAGGTCAGGGGTATCGGTTCGTCATCATCAGACCAAAGACCTTCAGGAAAAAAATCTGAAGGAACTTTCGATACAACGAGCTTCTCTTCGCTGATTAAACGATCCAGCATATCATAACCTCGCTGTCCGTGAGACCTGTATACTAGATATTTATGGGCTAAACGTTGCTTCGAAGAAAAGCCATAGTGTAATACCTGAAGGTCAAGTGTCCACATTACGTTTCGAATCGTGGAAGGAAAAAGTGGCTGATGAAGTCCGGGCTTTGTATCATGAAAACAAATCCCTGGCACAACCCGCCACAAACGGCAAAACCAGCCCTTGTCATATAAACTGTCCAGCCGCTGCCAAGTACTGCTTCGCCAAAGATTAATTTCATGCATAATCACGGCATCATAATTGTTGCCCTCACATTGAGCACACAATTCTTGAAGCTTTTCGGCAGCATTAGCAGTTAACACCTCGTCAGCATCTAACCATAAGATAAAATCTGGATTGAGCTTTAGGGCCTCTTGCAGCAGAAGTTGCTTATGACTCCGTTCATTGACAAAGTCATTTTTCGTTCCCCTAAGGACATATGGTGTTTGTTTAAGCATATACTCATAGCTGCCATCTGTACTACCGTCATCATAGACGATAAGATCATCTACTGCAGGTAAAACATACTTAACAAACCGTTCCAGGTTGTTTTTACAAAGTTCATTATAGATTTGACAAATGCACGCAATCCTATATTTTTTCTTCATCTCAAGAATTCCCCTGCTCTATTTTCTTGACCTATCATCAGATTATGCTTGCGTAATAAAGCTACAGTATCTTCAAAGGTCATTAGAGAATCACCCGAACTATACTCTTTAGATAACACCTGCAAATTCAGATCTTCTTTTAGCAACTCTGGCAACATTGGCTTAATTGCATAGTAATCCCCTCGATCGTAAGTTCGCCATGCCTCTTCTTCCGAAATCATTATCTCATGAACCTTTTCTCCTGGCCGAATTCCCGTATATTTTACGGCGATTGTTTGTTCTCCCATTAAGGCTTTTGCTACATCCTCAATTAAAGCCGCCGGAATTTTTGGAATAAATATTTCTCCCGGCCTAGCATCTTTTAAAACTGCAAAAATAGTATCCACTGCACTTTCTAAAGGCAACAAAAATCTTGTCATTTCCTTTGTCGTGATCGTAACTGGCCCGCCACGCTTTATTTGTTCATGAAATAAGGGAATCACAGAACCCCTAGAAGCTAAAACATTGCCATAACGGACACATATAAATCTTGTCTTAGGGAGCGTCACATTTGCTGCTATAAAGATCCTCTCTTGCAAAGCCTTGGAAATTCCCATAGCGTTCACGGGCTTACAGGCTTTGTCAGTGGACACACCAACCACCGTATCAACTTTTAGATTGTTTTCACGAATGGCACGTATGATGTTCTCTGCACCAACTATATTAGTAAGCACCGCTTCAAATGGAAAGTATTCACATGAAGGAACCTGCTTAAGGGCAGCAGCGTTAATGACGATATCTGCTTCCCGTAATACTGAACAAACGGAATGATAATCACGGATATCACCTATTCTAAACTCGATTAAGCGAGCAAAATTGTCATAGATCACTTCATCAGTAACGTTTTGCATATTTTGATATTCAATTCTCATAGCGTGCTGTTTTGCCTCATCCCGGGAAAAGATAATAATTTTCTTCGGTGAACCAAGCTCTTTTTTCAAGAGTCTACGAGTTAATACTTTACCTAGCGAACCTGTACCACCAGTAATTACAATTACTTTGTTATTTAGAATTTCCATTTTTATCCCCCTTGGCCTTGCCATAATGATAGGGGCCTTGTAAATAATCCAGATACATTTCGTGTACTAAGTCTTTCCACGAAGGTGGATTATAGCCCGTTAGAGAACGGAAACGCGTTGAGTCTAAAGATCGATCAATCCGAACATTGTTGTTCGGTTCAATTTCCACGTTTTTGTTATACTGAGCTTTAATGAGTTTCAATAGTTCGAATTTGGAAATTGGATTTGCAGAAACGTGATAAAGTCCAATCATTTCTTTATCTGGGATCACATTATCTCGAATAATTCGTGCTATTTCAATAGTTGGCAGACCTGAATAAATGACCTCACTGAAGCCATAAACCTTCTCTTTTTGCCCTAAAAACCATTCAACAAGTCCATAGTATCCTTTTAGTTCATGCCCAATAATGGACGTACGAAGCGTGACACAATCAGGATAATCTACCTCACCAAGAAGTTTTGTTCTACCATATAGATCAAGGGCATCAGCCACATCACTTTCCAAATAGTCCCCTTTTTCACCAGAAAAGACACAATCTGTACTGATATGAATTAATCGTGAACCGGTTGCACTACAGAGCTTAGCAATTGTATGGGGCAAAAGTGCATTAGTCGATATAGTAGTAAGTGGATCTTGGGCCTTGGGTACCTGCTTAATCACTCCGATACAGTTCACTACAATATCTGGAGACACATCTGAGAAAAGTTTTGTCAGGCTATCTCCATTAAAAACATCAACTTCTCCGTATACCTTTTTCATCCAATCCGCCGGCAACCAATCGGACAGTACTTTTGCAGAACGAACTGTTGTATAAACATCAAACCTGGGGTCTTTAGACAGATAACGAAACAAGGTATGCCCTAACATCCCCGATCCTCCCAGGATCAATACCTTTGTCATTCCCTTATTCACACCTTTCGGGGTAGTTACTAGAAGTTTTATTAGTAAATCCTACTTAAATTAATTACATTTGCTCTTAAGACAGTTTTAGCTCCTTAAAGACCTCTTTCGCTTTTTCCAGATCTGCAGGTGTCCCAATATCAAACCAAAGGTCTTCACTTTCATAACTCACAACCTGAGCATGATTTGAAAGTAGAGCTTTAACTAGATCAGGCATGTCAAAGCGTTCATTTTCAGGAATTAATGAAATAACTCGCTTATTAATGACGTAGATACCCATACTCGCCCAATAGTTGATGGTTGGTTTTTCTGAATAAGCGGTCACCTGTCCATCTATAATTTCTAGGACTCCGAACGCTGAGTGAACGGCCTTCTTATGCACAGCAACGGTCATATCTGCTTGCATCGCAATATGGTGTCCATAAAGCGCGCCAAAGTCCAGCGTCGTTAATTCATCGCCGTTGACGACTAAAAAGTCATCCTCTAAATCTGCCACAAGTTTTAGCGGGCCAGCAGTACCCAGTGGTGCTGTTTCAATAGAATAACGGATGTCAAGGCCAAAATGACTGCCATCCTGAAAATAAAGCTTAATAAAATCCGCAAGATATCCTAGGCACATGATTATTTCATCGACTCCAGAAGATTTTAGTTGTTGAACCAGAATATCTGCTATTGGTTTATCTCCAATGGGGATAAGCGGCTTAGGCAAAATTCGGGTATAGGGATCCAGGCGGGTTCCTCTGCCGCCGGCTAAAATAATAGTTTGCATAATATCCCCCCTTACCTTCTAAATCTGGTATTTTCCGATCTGAAAACGATTCATATGGCTGGCAATCCAGGCTACTGTTCTTTTGATGCCTTCTTCAAGCGTAACCTGGGGTTCCCACCCTATAGTTTCTTTTGCTAAGCGATTATCTGCTAAAAGACGGCTGACTTCGCTACGACTTGGGCGGATTCTCGCCCCATCCACTGTAATTTCTGCAGTGCTTTGAACGGTCTTCAAAACAATTTTGGCCAATTCTCCAATCGAAATTTCTCTACCTGAACCAATGTTTATAACCTTTCCAAAGCCTTTTTTACTCTGTGCTGCTTTAATAAAACCATCTGCTGTATCTGTGACGAAGGTAAAATCACGCAAAGTTTCTGTGTTACCAAGACGTATTTCCTTACAGGCCAAAGCCTGAGTGATCAGTGTCGGGATCACAGCCCGAGCAGATTGGCGCGGTCCGTAACAATTAAACGGTCTTACAGTCACTACCGGCAAATCAAAAGAAGCATAAAAGCTCTCTGCTAATTTATCCGCACCAATTTTGCTTGCTGAATAAGGCGACTGCCCTTGAAGTGGATGAGACTCATCAATTGGGACGTAGAGTGCCGATCCATAGACCTCACTTGTCGAAGTGTGTACAATCTGCTCTACCCCATGATCTCGGGCCGCTGTCAAAACATTAAATGTTCCCAAAATATTGGTTTCCACAACTTCTCGAGGATTTTTATAAGAATATGGAATCCCTACCAAAGCCCCAAGATGAAATACTGCGTTACACCCTTTGACAGATCGTTCGATTACATCTGCATCACGTAAATCCCCGGCAATGATTTCAATTTGTTCAAGTAACCCTGGTTCCAAATCTTCTAGATTTCCGCGGCCATCCCTAGAATTATATCGAATAAAGACACGAACTTTTGCCCCTGCTTTTACCAATGCCTCTGCCAAGTGACTGCCGATGAATCCTCCTGCACCAGTAATCAAGACCTGCTTATGCTCCCACATTACGCTCATCCCTTCTATTACAATAACTGATATATCTTATGTCAGTTTTTGTCTATCTGACACCGCAGTTACCGTTTCGGAGGACGATCCTTTTTAATCCTTAATAAGGCGAACTAATTTACATTAACGTGTTAAAAAGGACTATCCCTTTGACATGGTGTTCAAGAGGGTATAATACTTCGATGCTAGCTGAGACCACTCGAACTTTACTGCATTTTGGTGTCCTTTAATTGAGAGTGATTTTTGTAGAGAGGGATTACCCAATACGATTGCTAAAGCCTCTGATAACTTTAAAATGTTTCCGGGTTCGAAAGTCAATGCACACGAATTTGGAACAACTTCTGCTAACCCCCCAGCATTAGAGGAGATAACCGGTGTTCCAATCGCCATTCCTTCTAAAGCAACTAGTCCATAGGCTTCTCGCCGACTGGGAACAACAAGTGCAGTTGTACTTGCCATTCTCTGTCTGACCTCCAAACTTGAGATTCGACCATGAAAATGAATGTAGGATCCCAGATTTAGGGCTTGGACAAGATGCTTTAAATAACCTTCATATAACTCCGTTCCTTTACCTACAATATTTACATGAATTTGATGCCCACTCCTAACTCTAATTGATACAGCCTTAATCAGATCTTCAATTCCTTTATAATCTAACAACCTTCCGACATATAGCAATTGATTCATTATCCCTTGTTGCCAACGTTCTAAAGGAATACTAATACCGAGGGGTAAAACTTGAGTCTTAAAAAGATATTGCGGAAAACGACCAGCTAAATATTGTCTCTCACTCTGGCTAATAAGATGAATGCATTGACAACGCATTAGCAATTCTTCCTGTATCTTAAATTGCGCTTGTAATTCAGGGTCTGGTAAGTCTCCCAATTCTTTGCGTAAGAAAGAGTAAACTGAATATACAATTGGAATATTTCCTTGAGATAGAGTATACGACAACGGTGCAAAATTAATGGCGTGGCTATGAATCATGTCCCATCCCTGACAGATCTGGGGAAATTCCTGACATACAACATCTGCCTTGATCATCCCAAGATATCCAAAATATCGACTGCCCCGCGGCAGCCATAGAACCTTAATTTGTTGTCCTATTGCCGTCCAGACAGGTATATTCCAGTTACTGCGCGGTACTACAACGGTCTGTTGCACACCCATACGATCAAGCATATGCACCATACCTGTGACTGCTGTTCCTGCGCCGCCAAAGCTTTCTTCCTCAAATTCGTTGCTTAAGGATAAGATTTTCAGAAAATCTCCCCCCTTACTAATTGTCATGTTCCTAAGTTGACTTCTCTAATACTTTATGCACAAGCCTTCTATCTTGCTAGACTTAAATACTTAATAGGTTTAATAAGCCTTAATCCATACTTATCGGATCAATCTCCCACTTAGTAAAAAATTCCCTAACAGTATTGCTGAAAGCTCTTACCTAACATAAAAAAAAGAAACGAAGTCTACCTATTGATACAATGGCAGACTTCGTTTGCTTTTTGATACTTTGCTATTACTTTTTTCTTTCATATTAATCAATGCCTCCAAAGAACATTTACAATAGTAGCAAATGCTCCCGCCAAGGCAATAACAAAACCCGACCACCAACGTCGGCTGTTTTCCGTTCCTTTTTTGTAATCCTCAAAATCCTGTTTTGTAATATAGTTACCCGCCAGAAGTACACGCATGTCGTTTACGACTGTTGAGACATCCTTAACAGCCTCCTTGATCTCTGCAATATCCTTCTTAATTGTCTGGACTTCCTCTTCCATTGTCCACCCTCCATCTCAACTACGGACAACCCTTTACAATATCCTATGCTCCCATTCATGAAAAGGTACTTGCTGTTCATTCCCCCTCAACTCGCTTCGACATATCATAATACTAAGTACGATTATTTTTCGGTAACGGCTAATGAGGAGGTTACAAATGCCAACGATAATCTACCCTCCTTCAATTCCTTGGAATTGGATGTTTCAGCGCCCACAACAGTTACTCGGACGGTTCTCGGCTTCTGGGCAAACAGTCCTTTATGAAGACCTGGGTAATTTTTCAACTTCAAAAAACAATCTACTGTCTCCTTCATTTCTCATCTGTCAAGGTTCGTCAGCAATGTCTGTTCCCCACCCAAGACCACGCATCCTATGGCTGAATGTTCCATCTCACATTAATTTAATTAAAAATTATGACCCTGATCTGGTTATTTACGATGCTGTGGATGAACCTAAGGATGAGTTCGCTAGTTGGGCTCCCTATTATCCTTCAATACTCGAAAAAGCAGATCTCATCTTTTGTAGCAGCAACAGTATTTACGAATATTTTCTTAACCGACATCCTCATGTCTATTTAATCCCCAATGGTGTAGACTACGTTCATTTTTCGCCCGCCCCTACTCACCGCCCTATCGACCTTCCATCAGGAAAACCCATTGTCGGATATAGTGGAGCTATTGCTCCATGGGTAGATTGGGATTTGCTTAAATTAGTAATCCAAGAAAACCCTGAAATAAACTTTGTCTTTTTAGGAGCCCTCTTTCAGCTTAATAAATTTCCAATGAAATTAAAAAACGTCTACTACCTAGGATTAAAGTCATATCAGGAGCTTCCTGCATATCTCCATTATTTTGATGTTGGATTGATTCCCTTTCGTCAAACAGAAATGACCAAAGGGTGCAACCCGATCAAACTTTATGAATATTACGCAGCCGGAATAAGAGTTCTAGGTACACCTCTTCCTGAACTTCTCAAAATTCCTAAAATTAATCTTGAGAGCAGTCCTCACCTATTCTCACTGCGCCTCAAACACTTAGTAAAAGAAGTTGATTCCAATAAAGCAGAAAGAATGGCCTACGCGCAAGCTAATGATTGGAGTGAGCGGGTCGGCCGAATGCTGCAGTATATTTTAGAAAGGGCTAATACAAATCAGAAATAGCGTGTAACACCCTAATCGACGAGCGAATAGTATACGTTGAAAGCTACTAAGTCTAACTCGTTTCTCAATCAAAAAAGGGGGGAATACACACATGCTATTTGAAACCCACGCTTGGGTAACACTCGACAATGCGGTCGCTATATATAACGTTTATAGCGATGTGCTAGTCGCTACCATCCCCGTGGGGATTGCACCAGCTTTCCCAAAACGCACTCCGGATGGTACAAAAGTCTTGGTTCCTAATTTCGGTAGTAACACTGTCTCTGTTATTTGTACAGCCGGCAACCTTGTCTTGGCTACCATCCCAGTAGGTCTTGCTCCTACCTCTGTCGCAATTGACCCTACTAGTACTACAGCATATGTGACAAACTCTGGAAGTGGAACTGTTTCCGTAATTAGTATTCCAACTCATACGGTAGTAAGCACTATAACGGTTGGTACAGGTCCGGTCGATGTTGCAATTGCCCGCGATGGCAGCCGTGTCTACGTAAGCAATGGCGACAGTAATACAGTTTCAGTTATCAACCCAGTAACCAATACTGTCATTGCAACAATCCCAGTAGGTACTTCTCCTAATGGTCTAGCCCTCAGCCTAGACAATACCAGGCTCTTCGTCGTTAACAGTGGCAGCAATAATGTTAGTGTAATTAACACCGCTACAAATGCTTTACTAAGCCTCATTCCCGTTGGATCAAACCCTCAAAAAATTGCTGCTAACCCAGTAAACCCTGTCTTTATGTACGTCAGCAACTTCGGATCGAATAGTGTTAGTGTGATCTCGACAACAGGACTTAACGTTATAACCACAATTCCTGTCGGAGTAAATCCCCTCGGGCTAGATGTTACAGGAGATGGCACTCAATTATGGGTCGCAAACGAAGGCGACAGCTCAATTAGCATTATTAACACTCTGACAAATACCATTGCAGCTGCATTGCCAACATCATTCCCACCTCGGGGTGTAACAGTAGGTAGAGTGGGTTCAGCTTTATCGCCTAGTGACCCCATTGACTTGACAGACCCATATCAGCTTGAAGAAATTACTGAATCAGTGTGCATTATCGTCGAAAAAGTTTATGCTAGCTGTCTGCAGCGAGAATGCTTCCCCGCCTTCATAATCACTTTACCCGCAGGCGGAGTTCCACCTTTCACCTTTGTAAGCATGACTTTCTCAACAGGCGTAATTGTTCCCGGCAGTGTCGTCATTACACCTATTCCTGCACGGCCGAACTTCTCCAGAGTACAATTCACAATTCAGATTCCTTACACCTTGACATTAAGGGATTCAACTGGCGCTTTATTCACTGTAACCGGCACCCTACCAGATATCAACAAAGACATTGTTATGTACTTCCCACCGACACGTCCAGAATTCGACTTTAACTTGCGGGTTGAAACAAGAACAGAAGTATTAACCAGCCCATTATTTACAACAACAACAATTCAAATTGCCATTGGAAGTTTTGTCATTACAAAAGTTACAGGTCTCGTTCAGCTACTCGTTCCTGCCTTCGGATTCTGCCCTGAACCTCCAATGTGCGAGGAATTCCCGGATATTCCAGAAAATCCGTGCATCAATTTCTTTGATGCCACCCTTACCCCATTCCCAAGTGATTTCTTCCCACCACAGCAAGATACTTGCCAATAATCATTTCTTATGTGTTATTCACCCTCTTCTTATAAATCTTTGCTCTAGGGATAAAGAAAGGGTCGTCCATAAACGGCCCTTTCTTCTACGATCCCTTGGCGCGTAGTGGGGGCTCAAATCGAAATATATTGTTCTATTGTCATCCTAAACTCTTGTCTAAAATGATTTTAAGAAAGGAAGTGATTGTATTGGCTTTTCTTACACGAAACACTGTTAGTCCGCTTCTCCTAACCTATGAAAATGAATCTTCATACTTACATATCAACTCACAAGGCTGTGCTCTATTTAATGCAAATAGTCATGAACCAGTTTACCGGATTCAAGAACCTCTTCTCTTAGCCCATGGTATTATGACAGATTCTAAAACAATTCATATAGTTGTACTCAAATCCAGTGGAGATCTTTGCTACACTCTTATTTCCGGGGCAAGCACTCCACAGACAACCTTAATAGCTAAACTGGACGTACGCGGCACAAGATATCGTAAGCTTTTTCTGTTTCCTCAAGGGAAAGTAATACATATCTTTTACGCCTCTACACACCAATCCATTCCCGAACTCTGGCGTATTGAACACCGGTTCTGGAACGGTAATTCCTGGCGCAGTAATCATATGGGTGAGGTTGTTCATCCCCGAGAACCTCTCTATAGTGTCAGCTTAGATAGTCACGGCAATCTTCATCTTTGTAGTATTACTTTCCAAGGCAGGCATTCTCTTCTTTTCACAAATCGATTTAATGGAACATTTCATTTATGGGGATCTCCAACTGAAACCATGAGAATACCCGGTGAGGTCATGGATATGGCTGCACTAATGACAACGGACAATGTTCATCATCTCTTTTGGGTAATTAAAACTCCAACGGGGCAATTCGAACTCCGCACAACCCAGCAATTGGATGCCCAAGAATTGTCGAGTAGCTGGAGCCCGTCTCTTGCTCCAATAAAAACATTTAACTCTCCATGTAAAAATATTGGGGCTTTAGAAATTGGCGGCGTATTATGGCTCCTAGCAATTACTGGCGAAGAGATGCTAATGCAAAATGACGGCAAAGGGTGGCGATTGATTGCCTCACACACACCATATAATCAAATCATTCAGTGGGTTCATAAAGGTCGAAAGTATTTCCATCAGACATACTGGTTGGAAGATCGAATGTTACGACGCACTCCAGCCTATCATCGGGAATTAGGATTCGCCGTCGATAGGCAAACTTCATCGCCTTCGCCCTACTGTGCTATTCCTTACCAACCAATCTCCCCAAACCCTTCTCTTGCCACACCCGCTCCTCCTGTTCCAGCCTTCTATCCGAACCAAATCTCACCCCATAGTGATCCTCTTCCTAATATCCCGGCAGGGATTAACTTGCGAGAACTTAATGCACCCAACCCTCCAGATATAGTTTCTATACCTGACGCAATAAAACTACCTTTAATCTCTAAAACAGGAACAGAATTTACCGAAGTGCCAAAAATGCCTGAAATCACTAGTCCTCTCGTAGACAAAGAAGTTCAAGAAATAGAAGTTATCACAACTACAGAAACATCTGAAATGTTTGAAACACCTCAGATGCCTGAACAAGCTGAGAATCTTGAAGTTTTTGAAGAAACTCTAATCTCAGTAAAGTGTGACGAGGAGGTCCTTCCTTCGATGCCTAGTGAAAATCCAGACCAACTAGAGTCTTTGATCAAAACCGTCGCCCATCTTGAACAAGAAAACGCTCTTTTAAGTACTGCAGTCCAAAGCATGCTAACCAAATTTAATGAAATAATGGAAGCAATAACTGAAACTGCTGTTAAGCCAAAACAAGAAGACTCACCTCCTTTTGACGAACTAGAGCCCGTCAAAGAAGCTATGTCGAATTTAGAAAAAGAAACCCAAAGTCTATCACAAGTTCTCCGGGTCATGCTTGTCAAGCAAGAAGAAAGTGACTCTTCTCTTGAAAAACTCGAAACGCAGATTTCTCAACTTCAATCAGAAAAAGATGATACTAAGAATAAAGGAGGGTTTTGGAACAAATGGATCACATAGATTTAAACACTAACATTGCGGATATTCTGTGTAAATATCCACAAACTGCAAAAGCATTTCGTAAATTTGGAATTCTCACATCTGGTTGAGGGGCAAAAAGCTTACTCACTATGAGTATTGAGCAGGCTGCTCAACGATATCGTCTCAATTCCGCAACTTTAATTAAAACCTTAGAAGTTACCATCGACCAATCTAAACATCAATGGAGATAAATTAATGAATATCCTCTTTTTGAATGATTCCTCTTTGTTAAGTCTAGGGCTAGTCTCGGGCTTCTCTTCAAAGGATGATATACGTTTAGTTCCGGTTCATCAACCGGACTGGGCGGATCGTTTAACTAATTTATTAAAGACCTGGAAGCCCAAATTTGCTCTAGCCGAAGGTGTATCAATCTCCACAGTGGCTCGAAAACTCTTTCCGCTTTTACGCCGTTATTCAATCCCTTTAGTCTATTGGGCAATTGATGATCCTCCAGACTGGCGCCTTATGTCTCGTCCTTTGGGGCGGGGAGCTAGTCTGGTTCTCACCCCTGCAAAAGAATGTCTATCCCTTTATCAACGCGAGAGAATACGGGCCCTCTATTTTCACTTTGCCTGTAACCCTAGTTTCCATCAGCCGACTGAGCCTTCATATAAGTATTCTTGCGATTTACTTCTTGTTGCCAATTACTATACTTCATATCCTCAACGCAAAATCGGCATAGAGCAAGTCCTATCCCCCTTGAAATCAGAACCCTATGATCTTAAAGTCTTTGGGAATGAGCACTGGCTGGCAAATACAGATCATTACACATTGGCACCGGGAGTGTATCAAGGTTATTTGCCATATGATCAATTACCTTGTGCATATTCTTCCGCTAAAATTGTCTTAGGCCTAAATTCTGTAATTGACTCTCCTACAATGATGAGCATGCGCACTTTCGAAGCCTTGGGTTGTCAAGCCTTTTATTTGACTCATTGGACACCGGCGGTAGAGAATCTTTTTAAAAACCACGTTCACCTTGTTTGGAGCCGCCATCCAGACGAAACATTAGAGCTCGTTCGATTTTACTTAAACCGAGCAGACTTGCGAGAAAAAATCGCTCGCCAAGGACAAGAAGAAGTGTACCACAAACATACTTATCAGCACCGCGTGCAATCTGTTTATAAGCACCTACAAAAACTCTGAGTTTCTCTTGACTACATTCTGTTTATATAATCACCTGGCATGACAGTTATTCTTTGATCCTTAGTGTTGAATCCTCAACGGACTTTGCCCAAAAGTAAAGAGATCTTTCTGGGAGGATTGTTTATGAAAATACTTTTCCAAGCTCGTCCGGACTTTATGAAGAACCCTGCCGGAGATACTGTACAAATTGTTTCAACTGGGCAAGCTTTAAAAGCCCTAGGAATTGAAGCACATTTCTCATCTGATCCGAACATTGATGTCTCTTCATACGACCTTGTCCATATTTTCAATATTACTCGTATAAAAGAAAGTTACATGTTTTTTCTCAATGCCCAAAAACAAGGGAAAAAAATTATTATATCTCCAATTTATTGGCCTCCTAATGCTTATCTTAACCGTGAAGGGGCAAGTTCTAACGCTCTTGCTGCTTGGAAACATACGCAACCTATGAGGGCACGGCTCTTACGAGAATGTGATCTCTTGCTTCCCAATAGCCAAATTGAAATGGATGTTCTACAACAAGACTTCCTCAAAATTGCTGATTATCATGTAACACCTAATGGGTTTCCTGACTCATTCATCGGCACGACCCCTAAACTTTTTCGGGAACAGTTTCCTAATATACCAGATGAATTTGTTCTCTGTGCGGCGCGAATATCCCCACGTAAAAATCAACTATGGTTAGCCAAAACTTGTCATGAACTTGGTCTATCTCTCGTCCTTTTAGGACCCGTTAATGATCAAAATTATTATAAATGTGTCTTAAGCTTTTCCAACGTTACCCATATCGGTACTCTTCAAGGGCAACTGCTAGCTTCAGCTTATGCAGCTTCTAAAGCTCATGCTTTACCTAGTTGGTTTGAAACACCAGGACTATCAAGTTTAGAGGCTAGTGCCTGCGGTACTGTTGTTATCTCGACGGATCAAGGGAGTCCTAAAGAATATTTTCAGGATATGGCCCTTTATGTTCACCCACTTGATAACACCAGTCTACATACCGCTCTTGAACAATCTTATAATGCTTCACCCCTGCCTTTGATGCAGCATATTCATAAGCATTACCCCTGGTCGAGGGTCGCAGAGATAACTTTAGAAGCCTATAATAAAGTCCTTAGCTAAAATTCCAGATCTAATTACAATTTAAAAATATTTAATTGCATTTAATATAATAAGGAAGAGGCGTTCCCTCTTCCCTTACTTGCTCTTAACTATCTTTAATTTGAGTCAATATCTTTTCAGCTAAAATTCGCAAATCATTTTTCATGCGCTCTGCTTTAACACTAACATTTAGGAAATCTAGCACCCCGACGACTGATCCACAGCTTTTGCACTGTACAAAGAGTACAGACCGAGTTGTTCCTTCTAGATTATTAGCGTGAACAACCTCAAATTGAGTATTACCACATTTTATACAACTTGACTGGGCCATTTATTCACTCACCCCTTTACTTAGGATATAGCCAAAATATTCACATCACCTAGCCGCTACATTACCCTTCCTTTCTCATTCAATTCAGTAATGTCGCTTGTTTGTTAGTATAATATTCACTGGCTTTTCATATGGCTTAAGCCTCATTCAATTTTTCAAGGGTAAATGGCTTGTCCATGGTTCACCTCTAAGACATTATAAGTTTCATCCCCACTTCCTGCTTTATCTGTGATATTAGCAAGTGTCATAGAAACGTCGCTCGTGCCCAGTTTGGAATAATATCTCTCGATTTCGGACCCTAAACCAAATAGTAGAGCAGGAAACTCTAGGTGAAAATATTTAGGGGGACATTAGTCCCCCATTATTTTTCTATCGACTTCTTGTTTTTACCATAAGAATGAAAGAAATCATGGGCGAAATTTGCACCCTTACCTATAACTAGTCCTGTAATTACCATTCCTACCTTAGGGTTTGAAATCTCCACATCTAAAAGTTCGAAAGCATTAATTCTACTTTGAAAAGCTAAAATGACCCCACAGGCTAAACTCAATAATTCTAAAGTAAGGGGCCTAAATTTATCTGGAAAAAAGGGTACAGTATAAACAATATCTTTAAAAATCTCTACGACCTTCTCTACCAGAACCGCTAAGAAAAAAACTAAAGCCAGCCCGTCCATCCCAATCTCTCCTCTGAAAATCAGCTCCAATTACTTCCATCATATTCCTCAAGGAGTTTAATGTTCTTCTATCTCATTCAGAGCATAGTGATGGTACTGGACCTATCAACACTGGGCTTGAAACCAAATTCTTAATGCACCAAGTAAATAAATTAAATGTTTTTCAATCCCTGTTAAGCGATATTAATAAATTATGTGAACAAATCAATTTTGAGCCTGAACCCAAATTCTTAACATTGTAAAATTCTCAGCCTTGTAGGAAATTCTTATAAACCGCAAAAAGTTCTTAGGAGAAACAAGCACAAGCTTTCCAGGTAGTACTTCCTGTAAACTATCTTCAGTCAGCCAATGAATTCCGTCAGGGCTTAGCTCTATCTGTATAAATGCTGGATCGCTTCCGAAATTCAGTACCGAGAAGGAACAACGATGAAGTGCCGAAATATCTCTAGTTATGGTTGTGGACATTTTTTCGGTTGCAGTAACATCTTCGAGACTTTCATAAAACTCATGACTGCTAATTTCGACTTGGACAAGCCCAGATACTGAAGTAGCTATAGGAACTTGGTTATTTCCATAAACCTGTACTTTATCTCGAATCGGTGTTAAATTACGTACATCTGCACTAACAGTTGCGTGGACATTGACTGGAACTTGAATGGGTATTGGAGAGGCAAGTCGAATCGGTTTCTTTATTTCTTCAATGGTTTTAATAGACTCAATTTTGTGGGTCCATGCTTTATTGTTATTGATCACACGCCTTTTCATAGTGCCCGGAGAAAGAGAATAGGCAATGACTTTGAATATATCAAGGGACCCCTGTCCCATAATTCCTATTTCTAGACGAAAAAAATCTACATTATAACCAGCACTAATGACCTGTGAAATCTGTTCCTTTTTTAAGCCTATTCTAAAGTAATACTCTATAGGCTTTGATACATTCCCTTCTAATGAGATGGGATAAATCCGTATATAAACCTGGGTATCCGGTCTTTCTCCCTTAAGATTTACTTTAAAGAGCCATTCTTTATCCTTTCCAATGCTTAGAGATGCTTCCTTAGTTTGAATGATTCCCGATCGAATGGCGGTAGAATTATTAATCTCCAGAGTGGGGTTAACCTTTGATTCAGAGATGAATCTCCAAGTAGATTCATTATTGCCACCGATTTGAAGCCAAGACTCGGGGAAATCATCTTGAGCTTTACTCCTTCTTAGAAAGTTTCCATTTGGTACTCTATTGAATGTCCCTGTCATATTTCTTCTCATCGTTAACCTCCTACAATTGGACGTTAAATAAAGTACCTTTCAATATCCTATCAGCCGACGGGCAAAAATATCACTAATACTTCAAAACAGACAAAGACACTATTAATCTATTGATAGGCTCTCAGGGCAGAAGAAGTACCCGTTTGCAAAGGGATTCCACAATAAACACGGTGTTCTGGAATTATCACCAAAAACTAAGAGGGATTGGCTCTTCAGCTAATCCCTCTTAATATCCAATTTTATATATCTTGTTTATACGGCATACCTAGTTGTTTTTGGGTCTGAGCAAGGACTTGTTTTAAAACTGCTAAATCTGAACTTTTAAGATAGGGATCTTTTCCCTCCTGAATTTTTCGTATAGCGTCTTCAACTGAGATAACTCGAAATTGACGGCGCTTATTCTCAAAGTAACTATGAGAATAGGTAGGCGTATAAGAAACTTCTTTCAGAAGGGTTTCTCCCTTTGTTTGATCTTTTTGAAAGGTAATGTTTAATATCACTCCGCTATTCCGTTCCACTCCGTGCTGATCCCCAATAAAGTTACCCATCGAATAAACAACAAGTTTATCTTGATTATTAATATTCATAATTTCCATTGGTTGAATCACATGAGGATGACTGCCCAGGATGACATCTGCTCCATTCTCGAGAAATAATCGAGCTAACTCTCGTTGCTCTTCAGTGGGCTGTAAGCTGTATTCAATTCCCCAGTGCAAGACAAGAACTAGGACATCCACCTTAGGGCTTAATTGAGCAATATCCTTTAAGATTATTTCTTTATTTAGGAAGTTGAAGAAATAGGGTTGCTCCTTTGGTACAGGAATCCCATTAGTTCCATAAGAGTAAGCCAAATATCCCACTCGAACCCCATCTAAATCTTTAATGAAATAGGTGTCCCTTTCCTCTTGGCTTTGATAGGTTCCAACGATATCTAAACCAGCATTGCGTAAGACCCTCATGGTTCGTATGGCTCCTGAATACCCTCTATCTAAAATATGGTTATTTGAGGTAACAATAAGGTCATATCCTGCACTTTTCAGAGTGGCTGCAACTTCATCCGGGCTATTAAACTTAGGATAACCCGTATACCCAGATTCACCTCCAGCCATAGCTGCTTCAAAATTCGCGGAGGTATAATCTCCGTATTCTAATAAGGGTTTGACCGAAGAAAAAAAGTGATCAAAATTGTAAGATCCATTGGCTTGTTGTCCAGACCAAATTTGTGTATTATGCATTAAAATATCCCCTGTTGCCACTAACGTAACTGATTTCCGTACAGAGGTCTTAGGTTCAACTGAATGGGACAATTTTGGTATCTCATCAGCACTTTGTTTTGGAGTTTGATTTGAAACAGGCCCAACCACTGATTGAGCACCGCAACCCAATAAAACTAAACATAAGAAAACCATTATTGAAAGTCTTAAAGCCTTGGTAATCTTCAGTTTGTATCACCTCTTTATAATTATTTCTCTATCTATCGGATTTCTCCTCTATAAATATCCAAAATTCTATCCAAGTTCTGCTAGTTAAATCAAATTTGATGTTGAATCAACAAATTTACTACTTTTTATAGAAGCTCCTAAAAACTGGGCATTGATTCCTCCCTCAATTCGTGCTAAATTTGTGTTGTACCAGTTATATAAAAGAAATTTAAGACATTAGCGCAAAAACTTTAAACCTCCCGACGGGGAGGTTTCTTTCTTTTCCTTTTATAAACTAAAATTAAAGCCTAGCATAAAGCTAAACCCTTCTTCTTAAGCACGCAATGTATAGGATCCTTTCGTTCTAACGACGGCCCAAAAACTATTCAGGATTCTAACAAATAGTGCCTTCAGATATAGTTTCTGTAACTATCTGAAGGCACTAATATATTTTTTAACTTTGATTTTCATGAATAATGTTCATGCATTAACTCCTGACTTTAGGAGTTTCTTAACAAAATAGAGGAATTTGAACCCTGAGAATCGCTTAATATAGCGGATTTCGGGGTATTTTTACCCTTAAAATTGTTAAATTATTTTGTCCTGTTATATCCTGTTATTTCATTCCTTTTTTGCTCGACTCATGGTATAATGGATTTATACAATTTCTTTAATTCGGAGGGCTCGATGTACGTTGCTATTACAGGCTCGGGCAAAGCCCGAGTCGTCCAGTTCAGAGAAGATACTCGCATACCGGGAACAACTAAA
>NZ_FNCP01000031.1 GCF_900100785.1 Desulfosporosinus hippei DSM 8344
CCGCCAGCGTTCGTCCTGAGCCAGGATCAAACTCTCCAAAAAAAGTTATTTCAAACTTCTCATTAGAAGAAGATGATTGACTCATGATTTATTTTAAAACTCTTGCGAGTTTCTCTCATTGGCTGTCCTTGTTGTTTAGTTTTCAAAGACCATGGACGGTCTGGGTGTCACCGGAGCCCGAAGACATTGTCTTCGCACGTATTAACCATCTTGCAGGATGGCGCGAGGTGACCAAAGACCATTTTTTCCTCGGCCCCATCTGGCCGGAATTACATAATAGCATCATAAATCATTGTTGTCAAGATCTAACTTATGATTAATTTAGCATTTAGCATTCCATAAAAGGCCTTATTTGCCGCTCAATTAAGATACCATTTTTTTTGCATGCTGTAAACTATAATTTTTATCCAAATTATACCTTTTTCATTTATTCATTAATTGCTAGTTAAAAATTACATATTATTATTCTTATCTGCATAAGTGTCTTTCTGTAAATCCCTATTTATCTCATTAAGTAATTTAGCAAAATCCTCATTCTGTTCAAACTGTGGAAAATGGGCGGATTGATCAAATACAACAAACCCTTTCTTAGGGGCAAGAATGGAATTATAGTAGCTGCGAGCAGTCTCTATAGGTGTTAAATAATCAAATTTCCCAGCAATAAAATAACAAGGAATTACTAATTCCGGCACTTCTAGAGGAATATTACTTTCTTTAATTTCTTTCCATAGTAAATTATCAGAAACGCCTAAACCAACAACATATCGAACTGCATCCAGCAAATTATATTCTGGATTTAATAGGAGTCCTGCTAAGATGTCCTTCTTTTCATTAATAAGACGTACTGCTCCCCCATATTTCCATACAAAATTCCTTTTAAATGATTCATTGTGGTTAATTATGTTTTCCCGACATACCTCTATTCTTTTAGCATCTAAAAAGTCTCTCTGGTCAATAGCCTGCCTTAGACAATATTCTAAAGCCTCCAGTTCTCCTGTCCAGAAATCTCCGACTTGACCAATTCCTATGTAGCAAAGATATTTTTCCGGAGCTCGATCTGCAGCTTTAATACCTACTACTGTTCCAAATGAATGTCCCACTAGAATTACCTTTTCCGGCCCATATTCCTTGTTAATATAATCGGTAAGGGCAATTAAGTCATCCACTAATAAATTAATGGACAGATTGGTATAGTCCTCAAAAAAATGATAGGATTTCCCTGCTCCTCGTTGGTCATATTGAACGATTGTAAAATTCTTTTCCAGTGATTCTTGATACTTTTTCACATATGGAATTTCGGGACAGCCCGGACCACCGTGCACAAATATTACAATAGGATTTCTTCTATCATATCCTCGTATCATGACCTCATGTTTGCTTCCATTAATCTCAATCTGTTTTAAAATACTAATACTATTCTCGTGACCTCTTATTGAAGGCGTCCAGGTGGGAAATAGTAAACCTATTACTAAGATAGCTAATAGGATTTTGCCAAACTTCCTTTCTATATGAAAGACACCTCCGTTTTAAAGCTAAAAGAACTATCAAAGATATAATAGTTGATCCCCTTTAACTTGGCTATAGCTAGTTAAAAATAATTACAATAAGTCACGACGAAGATTAACAAAAAGATAAAAAGAGCCTGATACCGCAAAGAAAATTGCTAAGACAAAGTAACCCGTTGTTAATGATACAAGAAAAGTGTAATCGGATGCACTTATATAGGTTGTATAGTTCTTTATGAGCAAGTTCTTCGAATACCCCATTCCGTAAAACAGCAGAGACAAAAAATAGCAAATTGTAGTTATGCTTGGCATTTTTCACACCTCCATCAAATATAACCAAACAGACATTCTTACCCACACATTGACCAATCCCCGGTAATACACTCGGTACAACCTCCAATATGAATAAGTCTATTCTGACATACCGGGCATTTGTTGTGCCAGATTAACCACTGTTCGCAGGGTTCGATACAATAAGGCTGTCGATTGCATTTCAGACACAAGTCAGTCATTAAGCTCACCTCGCAGTACATGTATTTGATATCATACGAACTTATGTTCTCATTATATCGAAATACCTACGAATTTCAATACCACTGTGCTCAAAACGAAAATTTTTTATCCGGTTAGTACCCAGGTACAATTTAAATGCTTCTAATAGAATTACTTTGAGTGATTTAAAAAGATCATCTGAAGTTCAGAGACTAAATGTATAAACACGGAGCATAAACACCCCCCCAAGCTTTGATTTGAGTTTCAAAACTTGGGGGGGTGTTTTTAGAGCCCTCAACAAAGCACTTTTTTTATCTTAATTCAATATAATGACTTAGCGACAGTTTCAAGGGATAGCTTGTGCAATTAATCTTAACTAGCATCTTAAAGACCTTGTTTCAATGTTTTCTTTTTGCAGGGGGTAAGGATGAATAAATTAAAACGCATATCCAACGTCTTCGAATCGGCAGAAGTAATTCCTTTCGACGATTCCTCCAGATTCATCCTAATGAGCGACGTCCATAGGGGTGACGGAAGCTGGGCTGATGACTTTTTAAAAAACCAAAACTTATATTTTGCAGCCTTAACTTATTACTACAATGAAAACTATACTTACATTGAGATCGGGGATGGCGACGAGCTTTGGAAAAACAAAAGGCTCTCAGACATTATGTATGTTCATAGCAATGCTTTCTGGCTTCTTTCTAAATTTTATAATGAAGGACGGTTACATTTAATCTTCGGAAATCACGATATGATCAAAAGCAAAAATAAATTTGTTCAAAAAAATTTATGTGAATCTTATAATGAAAAGGAAAAAAAATATGTTCCCCTATTTGAAAAAATCCACGTCCATGAAGGGCTAGTTTTAAAGCACACTGTTACAAATCAAAAAATTCTCCTTATTCACGGTCACCAGGTGAGTTTCCTGGATTATGAACTGTGGAGATTTTCGAGATTTCTCGTAAGATATTTTTGGAGGCCACTTGAATTGTTTGGGGTAAACGACCCTACAAGTACAGCCAAGAACTATGCCAAGAAAGATGCAGTTGAACTAAAACTTTCGGAGTGGGTAATCAGAGAAAAACACATGCTTATAGCCGGTCACACCCATAGGCCTATGTTTCCTGAAGTAGGTGAACCTCCTTATTTTAATGACGGAAGCAGTGTCCACCCTCGAAGTATAACAGCAATTGAAATTGATAGCGGAAATATTACCTTGGTTAAATGGAATGTCAAAACCAAAGACGACGGCACCTTGTTCATAGGCAGAGAAATTCTTGCCGGTCCAAGAAAACTAAGTGATTATCATAATGTAGAATAAAAAAAATTGATTATGCCGATATTCGGCATAATCTTGATATTCAAGGCTTCCATCACCATTTGTAAGGTTTGGTTTTTACGATGGCCTTCATGGCTTGACGTTATGCCTGGTTATACTGGCCTTGTGCCCTCTTGCTAAAGATGCAAAAACACCAATAAAACAAAGAATGGTAAAAACAATAAAGCTGGTTCTAGAGCTTCTGAGGAAACTCTCAACATAATATGGTGAATCAAGGGTTAAGCTTTTCATATCAAACGAAGTAATAAGGGCCACAATAGTCATACTCAGAGTTTGACCAATAAGTCTCATCGTAGCTAGGGTAGAAGAAGCTACACCATAAAGCGGCCGTTCAACAGAACTCATAACTGCGTTTGTATTGGGCGAAGAAAACAGAGCAAAGCCAAGCCCGATGAAAGCAAGGTTAATTATGATAAACGTAATGGAAGTTACTTCTGTTAAAAAGATAAATAAGAATAGTCCTATTGTTGTTATACCAATTCCTAAAGAAGCAAGAATCTTAGAATTAATTTTATCAGATAAACGGCCTGCTAAAGGTGAAAGAACGGCCATAATAATGGGCTGTGAAAGGAGAATCAAACCCGATTGTGATGTATCTATCTTTTGAACATTTTGAAGATAGATTGACATCAAATAGATTAAGGCAAATGTAGCGCTATAGTTTATTAGGGCTGCTAAATTGGAAAAGGAAAAGGCTCGATTTTCAGAAAACATCCGAACAGGCAGTAATGGGAATGAAGTTTTATTTTCGTAAAGTACAAAGGCAGTCAATAAGACGATACCTGTAATAAAGGCAGCGGTGTATTGGGATCCTTCACTGATATCCGATAATCCATAGAGAAACAACAGTATCCCAAATGTCCAAAAAACACTGCCTTTTGTATCAAATTGTTCGTTGTCAGCTCCGACCCACTCCCCTGAGAGCTTGGCAAGAGTTAAGCCAAACACTAGTAACGCTATTAAAAAATTGAAATAAAATATCCCCCGCCAACTTATAGTACTGCATATTACTCCACCTAAAACGGGGCCAAGTGAAAGACCAATATAGGTGGTAGCTGCACTTAAGCCCATTGCCCTTCCGCGTTCTTTTGGTGGTACAACTGAGGTTAGAATAGCCATGGAAGTCCCAAAAATCATGGCACTGGCGATTCCTTGTAAAACTCTGAAGATAATTAAAACAGGGAAAGAAAATGCTAGCCCACACCCTAATGAAGTTACTGCAAAAAAGAACATTCCCATGAGAAATACTTTCTTTCTGCCAATAATATCTCCCAGACGTCCGAATGGCAGTAAAAAAGCGGCACTTGCTAGGAGATAACTGGTGACAACCCAATTTAGACCGGATTGGTCGACGCCATATTCCAAGCCAATCTGAGGAATTCCAAGATTTACGGCATTTCCAGTAAATGGTGCTATAAAAGATGTAATCATAACGATAATCATAGTTATCTTTACAAGTGATGGATTCTGATCCATGTCATTCCCCTCCTTAAATATGCATTAAATCATTTAATATCTTCCACATCCTTCTTCAATGTCCTTCAGATATCAATAGAATTATTCGATGATAAATCGACAACCAGTTCAGTTTTGATCTGGTTATTATAATAGTAACCAATTTTCAAAAACCACCGACATTATATGCGCAACCCCTGTCAATCAACACTAATATTGTCATAATTTTCTCTCAAGAAAAGGGTATACTAAGGCAAATGTATTTGGAGGTTGCCCATGGACCGACCAGAATTATATTCTAAAGTTCGTCGGTATATAGCCTATGTTAGCCCTTATGGTATTACTCAACTTCAATTAAAGAATCCCTATGTAATAGCTTGGTGGTCCCTTGCCTTCCCCGGCTTAGGTCATATAATGATATGCAAATACCTTAGGGGATATTTTTTGTTTTGTTGGGAAATTACAATTAATTACTGTGCCCATATTAACCTAGCCTTGCTGTATTCCTTTACTGGACAATTCCAAATGGCAAAAGACATTCTGAATATTCAATGGGTACTCTTATATATTCCGACTTACCTTTTCACAGTATGGGATAGTTATCGAAGTACAGTCGCCTTGAATCAACAATATATTCTAGGGGCTAGAGAAGATGCTCAAGTGAAGTCATTTAACATTGGCCTATTTGATATTAATTTCCTCGACAAAAAGATACCCTGGCATTCAGCTATGTGGTCAGTATTCATGCCGGGACTAGGGCAAGCCTTAAATCGGCTCCCATCCGCTTTCTTTATAACAATTTGGTCAATATTTATTGTAATTCAGTCCGAGCTATTGCCGGCCATACATTACACTTTAATGGGACAGTTTAACTCTGCTAAAGATGTTATCGATCCACAATGGTTCTTAAACTTACCAAGTATTTATTTTTACTCCATTTATGATGCCTATGCTAAAACTGTTTATCTCAATAAGCTCTTTGATTGGGAACAGGCTAAATACTTAAAAAACAATTATCAATCTAAAGAATTCCTCATGCCTTTTTGCAAAGGCGATGAAAGAGGGAAAAACATGTATATTGTCTCAACATTTGATCATTCAACTTATCTGGAATTGGCTATAACGGCTATACAAATGAAAGGAGTTCCTAAAGAGAACATTCTTGGTGTATCAATGGATAAACGCGACGAGGAGAGAAAGCTTTTTGATTCTATTCATTCCTCAGATGGTTTAAGCCTATTTGATTTACCCATAATTCTAGCAACCTTATTATGTCTCTTTGGAAGTATCTATGGTTTCTTATTAACCTGGGGACCAATTCTCTGGGGAATAATCGGTATCATCGTTGGATTTACGGTCGGCTTAATTATAAGGCTCATAATTACAAAGGACGTCGCTGGCAGACAGAAAAAACAGCGGTCACCAGAGGTTGTATTAATAATTAAATGTGAGGAACACCAATTGGAAGTCGTTAAAGACTTGCTGTGGCAGAACCATGCTCTTGGGGTTAGGAAACTTATTCTTAATTAAAAATCATCTCCAAGAAATATAGCGAACTCCTCCAAGCCTGCCTAACTTAAAAAGCTTGTTCACATTAATAGGCTATTTATTTAACCTCCATTCCAGTGTTATGAAATTTCTTTTCTAAATTTTCTAAACCATCCAAATTACATAGGATTATTTATCTTCTTTGTAGAACATTTCCATATAAATACTTACAAGGAGGATGAACCCTATGGCTAATATTTTAATTGTTTCCTGTTCTAAAATCCGTGATGTGAGTTGTATTGCTTGCTTAAAATGTTTTAAGGCAGCTGCTCTAAAAGATGGTGAATTTGCTAAGTATGACACAGTTCAAATTGCGGGACTCAGTGGTTGTGGTGATTGCCCTGGCCTAGTTATGCCTAAGGTTGGCTTAGTTATGGAAATGGCTGATTATTTATATCAGGATATTGATGCTATTCATATTGGTACCTGTGTGGTTCGAGCAGGAAGCACAGCTGCCTGTCCCATCGATATAGATAGTATCAAGGTGAAACTAGAAGGGAAATACGGAAAACCAGTAGTTATAGGCACTCATAATTATTAGATGACAACATCACCCTGAGAAAATTAAATATAGTATAGTTGCCATATTTAAAGAACTACGAACTATACATAATGCGTTGGTACGAGAAATTTTCTTCTTAACCAACGCATTTATATTTTTTATATGGAGCTTCGCTTACATAGAACCATTACACCTGGAAACATTAATAGTGAGGTGATTAAAAATGAATAAATTATATGGCAAAATAATGACCAAAGACGCCTTCCTAAATAATGCCCCCTATGCTAAAGAGCCATATGAGGGCATTATGGTAAGCCTTGATACAGAGAATAATCAATATAAGATTGCTGTACAGTTAAGCGAAAACCAAGTACTGCTGGTCGACAAGGTAAAAGATACGGAAGTTCAGGAGCGGTTAATTCAGTGGATACCGCGAGTCAATGAAATCCAGCTTCAATACGGAGTTAATAATGATTTAGAAAACTATTCAAGGTAATAGACTCTCAATTTTAGAGTTTCAGCCTAATTTCCTAGGGTAATGATCACTTATAATTGGAGCTCATATGCTGCTTATGAACAGCATTACGAGCTCCATATCTTTCTTCACTCTTACATGCTAAATACTTTTAATCTCTGGATTATTCAACCGTTAATGTAAAGGTAGTGGTGTCGAAGAACGATCCACAAGATACATTAACGATTGATAGCTTATTCCGCTATGTAACGATAGCCCTATCTCACATGTTCTGCTATTAGAATAACCTGAAGTACAGCCCTTCGGAAGTGAGGGTTTAAGCCCAGCCAAGGCGGAACGATTCAGTTCAGGGTATGAGAATCCCTTATCCCCTGCAAATCCGCAACAATGCACATCATCCGGCATCACTACTTTTTCTGCACAGGCCTCTGCTATGGCTTTAAATTTGTCACTGAGATGCATTTTTACGGAACTACAGGTTACATGAACAGCCACAGTCTCAGGAAGCTTTCTTAATTTCAAGCGATTAAGCAAGAAATCATGGGTAAACTCTACGGAATCATGCAGCTCAATTCCAGATTTAAAAGCTCGTTTCATCCGATAGAGACAGGGGCTGGTGTCGCAAAGAATGGGGTATTTTCCATTTTCACTGGCTTGGAGCAGTACTTTCTCAAGCTCCTCACTTTTCTCATCAGCAATATCGAAGAAACCTTTACTTTCCCAGGGCATACCACAGCACAGGTTATCCATGTTTGGTGGGTAGATAACTTCATATCCAGCTTTGTCCAATATAGAACTCATCACTTCGTGAAGAGGTCTTTGATCCCTATCCTTACGAGCAGGACCCATAGAGCGGCTAATACAGCTCGGAAAATAGACTACCTTTAAGAGGTCTGGGTTCATCGAAGCCGTTCCAGACGAGTTCATACCCCGTGTTGAATTGCCGGCTGGCATCTTGGGATTAGAGCCCCGGCCAGGCATCCAAGGGTTCCAGTTGGGAATTCGATTCTTTGTGAGGGTGTGAGCCTTTGTTGCCAGTGTATCCATCAATCCAGTTCCCAGTAGTGAATGGGCAACATCTACGGCACCAAGTCCAAAGCGCATAAAAGTAGTAACCCCATTCATATTTTTGGACAGACGTTGGGCGATATAGCGAGCGGTGGGCGTAATGGCCTGTGAACGCAGGTATTTAGAATTATCTCCGGTATTAATGGAAAGGGGACATGCTTTGGCACAGAGTCCGTCTGTAGCACAGGTTGCATTGCCGGCGTAGTCATAATCCTTAAGTAAACGCATTAAACGCTGGGGTTCTTTTCCTGTCCGTTTCAGAAAGGATATTTCACGTTGCAGGATAATCCTCATTCGCGGGGTTGTCGTAATATTCTTTGAGGGGCAGATATCTTGACAAAAACCACAGTTTGTACAGCGATCAATAGTTTCATGAGACTCTGGCATCATTTTTAGGTCTTCCAGATATACGTTCTGATTATCATTGATAACCACTCCGGGATTTAACAAACCACGAGGATCAAAGGCGGATTTTATCCGTTTCATGAGCTGATATGCCTTACTCCCCCATTCCAGCTCCACAAAAGGCGCCATATTCCGACCGGTGCCATGTTCGGCCTTCAATGAGCCATCATATTTTTTGACAACCAGTTCATTGACCTCGTTCATGAGTCCTGCATATCGGTCAATTTCTTCTTTCGTCTCAAACTTTGGTGTGAAAATAAAATGCCAATTCCCATCTAAAGCATGACCGTAAATAATAGCATCCACATAGCCAAATTTGTTAAGAATATTTCTTAGATCCAGTGTGGCCTCGGCTAATCTTTCCAAAGGAAAAGCTACATCTTCAATAATTACCGCTGTACCTTGTTCTCGTACTCCACCCACTGCAGGGAAAATCCCTTTGCGAATCTTCCAATAAGTTTCATACTCAGATTTTATGGTTGTAAAGTCAATCGGCAAAACTGTTGTAATTACCTTAAGACGTTCTTTAACTTCGCCAATCCGTTTTTCAAGAACCTCCCGATTTTCTGCACGAACCTCCACTAGGAGTGCGGTTGCCGTTTCCGAAAGAGTTCTCAAGTAATTGGGCATACCCGGCTCCTCTTCCATGGTTTTAAGGGAAGCTCTGTCCATCATCTCAGCAGCCGACACCAGATCCCGATTCAGCTTCATTACAGCTCGACAGGCATGATCCATATCAGGATATATAATTAAGGCAGATGCTTTATGATCATGTTCAATAACTGTTTTATAGGTTATTTGAGAGATAAACCCTAAAGTTCCTTCCGAACCAATCATAACATGCTTAATAATCTCAATAGGATCCTCATAGTCAACAAAGGCATTTAGACTATAGCCTGTAGTATTCTTAATCTTATACTTTTTTTCAATCATCATAGTTAGCTCCGGGTCAGCCTTAAGCTCATCCCGAATGCTCTCTATTTGTAGGATAAGCTCCGGCTTGCTCTGAAGAAAGGCTTTACGAGAATTAGGATCTGCTGTATCAAGAATCGTTCCATCGTCAAAAATGATGCGCATATCTTCAACTGTTTTATAGCTATTATCTGCAGTACCACAGCACATACCGCTGGCATTATTGGCGGCTATCCCACCTATCATGCAATGATCGATGGACGCCGGATCCGGGCCTATCTTCCTGCCATATGATTTTAAGTACCGGTTTGCCTCTACTCCGAGAATCCCCGGTTCGAGGGTGATTTTCTTTCCTTCTTCCAAAACATCATAGTGCCGCCACGCTCCTTGAACCATGAGTAAGACAGAATCGGTTAGAGCTTGCCCCGATAAACTAGTCCCTGCACATCTAAAAGTAACTGGTGTGTTAAGATTCTGCGCAATCTTTAAAATTGCCGACATTTCATCATTATTAAGAACCTTAACCACAACTTTAGGAATTAACCGATAAAAACTGGCGTCAATGCCAAACCCTAAAGTATAAAGTGGATCAATAAAGACCCGCTGGTAGGGAATGAACCGGGTTATTTCTCGGTAAAACTCTTGATAAGCTTTAGGAAGCGAGCCCAGATCCTCTTGTTTATAGGAAAGATTGCGTGGGTCTTTAGGATTTAAAGGATATAATATTTGTCGTGTGCCGCTACGTCGATGAGTCAAATCAGTCACTCCTTTCAGACAAGTTTATTTTCTAGTCTTTGCAAACTTAAGACGTCCAATTCTTCATCAGCATTTTCTTAGGCAAAAAAACAGATAGCAGCCTGTATGAAGCAGGACTGCTATCTGTTGAAATCAAGACTTGAGCTCTATTACTATCTCTATTACTATCCCTATTGCTTACTCACTCATTTCTAATTCCGATCATCTAATTTAAAGTAAACATAAAAGGTAGAACCAGAAGGACTGGTTTCAACACTTATCCTTCCATTGTGTCGAGAAACTATGCCGTAACATACAGCTAATCCTAAACCTGTGCCTTTTTCTTTCGTTGTATAAAATGGTGTACCTAGTTTTTTAAGCACAATTTCTTCAATACCTGTACCTTCATCGGATACAACTAGGACTACTTCACCGTTTGAAGAATATGTTCTAATGCTAACCTGTCCGCCACTAGACATTGCCTCGAATCCATTTCGAACAAGATTTAATAACAATTGGCGAATTTCCTGTACATCGAGTTGTAAATCCGAGACATCATTGAGCTCGGCATTCAGTAATTTGTCATTATTTTGTGCGTCCGCCTGAAGAAGGGGTAATGTCGAGATAACTATGTCATTAATATTGTGGCATTCCAACGCAGTTGGTTTGTTACGAGTTATGGAAAGAAACTCTGTGAGAATGGAATTGGCACGATCTAGTTCTTCTATCATGATATTGAAGAATTCCTTGTCTCTTGATCCTTGTTTATCCTTAAGCAGTTGCAGAAAGCCTTTGACGGTAGTCATTGGATTTCTTACTTCATGACTGATACTAGCCGCCATTTCACCAATTAAATTCAACTTTTCAAGTCGTGCCATCTCGGACTCAGTACGTTTACGTTCAATGATTTCCTTTTTAAGCAAATCATTAGCAACTTGCATTTCCCTTGTCCGCTCTAGGACCAAATCCTCAAGATAATGGTTTTGCAGCAAATTCCGTAGCTTATATTTAAGAAGCACAGTCGATAAAAAATAAGCAATCACAACTAATAAAAAAACATCTAGATAATGACCAAAGCTTAAATAAGGATCCTCTTGACTAATGGTTAAGCATATCATGAAATTAATACAGGACAGTCCATACAAAAATGCAGCAATCTTTGACTTTAAATTATACAATATGGCAACTGAATAGCATGCAATGAGGTATACATTATTGGGTCTATTGATCTCCAATGATACCCAACCAGATATAACTGCTGAATAATTCAATGCAAAAAAAGCAAAAAGTATGACATACAATTTATGAAATAAAGTTATCTCGCTTGTAGAGTGAGCAGTGACCTTGTAAGTAACTAAAATAGACATGAGCGTCACGAAACCTAAAACAATATGGCTGTAAAACACATAATAATAGCCATCACTAATTGCCCAGAGGCCTTTTGCTCTGTTATTAAAATCAATCATAAGAAAAATGAGATTAGCTAAGAATAAGATAATAGCAAATTGTCTGGTTCGATTATAGTTATCGCAACTTATGATTCCATCAATAGCAGTTTCCGCATTCTTATCAAGAGGTTGTAGTTGAAACAGACCCATGCAATGAGCTCCTATCTACCAACAAAATTCAGGTTGTTTTAACGACTCTTTCAGGTTTATCACAATCATTGTCGCCAATGAACAAAGGCTCAAGTCCTATATCGGCTAGAATAGTTTCAATTACATGCTTTTCTTGTGCAGTCATATTCTCTCCTCCCAATATACCTGACTATTTTGAATTTTCATATTAAATCAGACCATATTATTGTAATCCAAGAAAGGGTATAGATAAAGCGAAATCTTTGTCACAATTTGTAAACTTAGAGAACTAAATATATAAACCCTTAATCAATCCATAACCACTAGGTATGTAGATTTTAGCTTAATGTAGTAGTTTTAAGTTTTCTATATAACTATATATACTCTTTAGAACTCATCTTGGTACCAAAAACGAACCCTAGTGGAGTTTCAAAAATTCTTATTCTCCCTTTATTAAATAAAAATTTAAATTTTACGGCATACTTTAATTGCGAATCGTAAAAAGGGAGAATTAAGCAAATGAAGAAAGATAGGTTTGTTGCTGGAGGGATTGCAGGATTTGTAGCCAGTGTTACCTGTGATTTAGTCGGGATTACTTATAAAGCATTAGGCTGGACTGATAGGGCTTTCAACGATTACGCTACAATTGTACTTACAAATCAGATATATTCCAAGCAAGGTTTTTTGGGTCTAGTCCTATCGATAATTAGCCATGGAGCTGTGTGTATGATGCTTGGTGTAGTCTTCGCCTATTTATTATTGTTTACTTCAAGTAATTATTTATATCTAAAAGGTTTAGGATACAGTTTAGCTATTTGGTTATTACTTAACACATTTGGTACATTACTAAAGCTTCCTCTTTTTATAAATATGCCCCTTAACGTAGCATACTCAACACTTTCTACTGCGCTAATCTATGGGCTAATGGTTTCTTTTACCCTAAAGTTCATTGATAAAAGAATGCACTTGCTCTAAGCGCCAAAGATTTATCACAAGAATATGAATAATATTTGGAGCATTAAACCATACCAAAACAATTTGGTTATTCTCAAATGAGCAACTTTCGCGAATCAAAAAATGATGTACCTAATTCAGGTACATCACTTTTCATAAGACATTAGGCACTCTAGTTTTTGATGCTGATCCATTTCTCCACAATTTTATAAAATGCTTCCGCATCAATTGGTTTTACTAAATAATCATCCATTCCAGCACTAAGACATTTTTCTCTATCACCAACCAGAGCGAAAGCAGTCGTAGCTATTATCGGCGTATGCTTATTTAATGTTTTTTCCATAGCTCTGATTATTTTTGTAGTCTCAAAACCACTTATATCAGGCATTTGAATATCCATTAATATTAAATCAAAACATTGGCTTTTCAAAGTCTCAATTGCTTCAGTTCCACTTTTGGCAATCATCAAACTGATATTCTTTCGTTCACAGAGCTTTTTTATTAGAACTCCGCTTACATAATCATCTTCAACTAATAAGGCTGAGGAATAAATTGGACTTAGGGGATTATCATTAGGGCTATAATTGTCAAACCTTTCAACATTTTGGGTTTGTGTCAAGATTACACTAAATGAAAAATTACTCCCAACTCCAGCCTGGCTTTCCACACTAATTTCTCCATTCATCATATTAATGAGCTGTTTAGAAATCGCCAGACCTAACCCTGTACCTCCATATTTCTTAGTAACTGAATCATCACCTTGTGTAAAATAGGTAAATAACTGACCAATTTTATCCTCTTCTACTCCCATACCCGTATCTTTAATGGAAAAGAGCAGCTGCACTCTGTCCTTACATACTTTTTCTTTTAGAATAGATAGCTCAATACTTCCATGTTCAGTAAACTTAATGGCATTTCCCAAAAGATTAAAGAGAATTTGCTTCAGCCTACCTGTATCACCTAATAGCCGACTATTTATTTCATTATCTAGGAAAAATGAATAATTAAGTCCTTTACGTAAAGCTAAAGGTTGAATTATATCATTTACTTCACGGATTAACTGCCTAAAGTTAAAATCTTCAAGACACAGGTTAATTTTTCCAGCTTCTATTCGTGAAAGATCAAGGATATCATTGATAATGTTCAACAGGTTATCGCCGCAGGTTTTAATTATTTTGGCCATTTCCTTTTGTTTACCTTCTAGATCCATAATTAACAGTTGGGCCATTCCAAGAACACCACTCATCGGTGTTCTTATTTCATGACTCATGTTTGCCAGGAACTGGCTTTTTGCTTTGTTGGCTTTCTCAGCGTCTTCCTTAGCCTGTCGTAATGATTCCTCATAAGTTTTGATCTTTGTTATATCCTCAGCAATGCCAACTCTCCGTTTAATTCCATTATTTTCATCAAATATTGGAAATGTCCTGGCCCAAATCCAGCAAATTGATCCATCGGATCGGATAATTCTGTGTTGTTCATCGAATACATAATTAGAATTTTCGTTTTGTTCTACAAAGGCTTTTAGAACTATATCTCTATCATCAGGGTGTATGACTTGGATAAAAGATCGAGGGTTCTCATATAAGCTTTGGCAACTTCTTTCGTATACACTCTCATACGCTTGATTTATATAAACAAATTGCTTGCCTTCGCTAATCCAAATAACTTGTCCTAAATTTTCAGCGAGCTCTTTGAACCTTTCCTCACTCTCTTTGAGTCTAATTTCATTTAGTTTTCGCTCCGTAATATCTTGCACAACCCCATACCACCGAACAAGTTTTCCCGAGGTATCCTTATCATACTTTACCTTTTCATGAATCCATCTAACTTCGTTATCTTTTCTAACTATCCTGAGGTCTAATTTAAATTCGTTGCCGGGAGGAGGCTCCTTCAACACGTTTAGTACTATAGCTCTGTCGTCGGGATAAATCAGCTCAATGCCGTCAGCAATAGTAGGTATAAACTCCTGTGGCTTATAGCCAAAGATTCTAAACAACTCATCCGACCAAGGATATTCTCCGGTAATAGGATCGAACTCCCAATATCCCAAATGAGCAAACTCTTGTGCTTCCAGCAATTGTTCCTTAGTTTTCTGTAATTCCTTGGCTTGCTTTTCTATAGCTTGCTGATATTCCTTGTTTTCTATTTTACTAAGGACTCTCTCGGTTACATCTTCCAGTATGGAAATAATATACTTAACTTCGCCATTTTCTTCGATGGGCATTAAGGTATTATCCCAATAACGCTGATCAGCTGATCCAAGCAATCCTTTCCTTTCAGTGATATGTAAGCTGTTATTTGAATCCACCACATTTTTCCACGATAACTCAAGCTTACGGCCTTGAAAATCCGGTAAAAAGTCCATGATTCTCAGCCCTAATAAACAATGCTTTTTCCTATAATCAACTCTCGGTAATTCAGAAGGATTTGCAACAGGTTTAATGGTTTCTAAGATATAGTCCTGGTACTTATTATTGGCTTTGAGCAGTGTAAAGTTCAGAGCAGAATAAATCCCAATCCCAACTTTATTGTCCAGAAAGAACTTACTTAAGAATAATACCTTATCGTCGAGTCTTGAATTAGCCTTTTCCTGAAATATATAAATTTTCTCTTCTGTTGTTGATCCTTGATGTATTTCCAGTGTTACCTCTTTGGACTGATAGCTTTTTGTGAAAATAAAGCATTCTATTTGATTTAGACCCTTACACACGTCATACGTTTCAGTATTAATCCTTAATAACTCGTAAAGTACCTGGGATATTGTTTTATCTAAAAGATCCTCTTTCGAGAAATCAGTTAATGCTAAAAAGGCCTTTCCTACTTTAACAACTTTAGCGTTGATTGTTATTAAGCATGGCCGTATCTCGAGTTCATTTAATAAAGATTGTCTGTCATTTTTATACCTCATCAGCAAATTCCCTACTTTATCTAATTGCTTTTCGACACGATTCATTTATACATTCTATTTTCTACTACAAATCCCAAGTTTATTTTATGTATCACCACAAAAATCTTTTTATTCTTCCGATATTCCCATTATTCTACTTCGATCTACAAATATCCTTCCTGTAGACTCAAGGTTCTTTAGGAAACTAAGTACTATCTCTGAAAATGGAAGCATAATTATAGCCCTTTAGTGCAACTCTGATATTCCATTATTTCTTTGTGTCAGGCGGGGTTATTGGGAATATCATGGTATATATGGCAAAAGGAGGATATGATAATGTTAATCTTTGGTTGTGGCATTGCTATTGTATCAATTGCTATTCTTATGCTCATCGCGTTGGGCATTGTATTCTAATCTAGCCAACAAAAAAACTACCCTTCTCCTTTATGGGGAGGGGTAGTTTTACGATACTATCATTCCTTTAAGCAGGATGACTTTCCAGCCTTATTTAATTTATGCCGTTAATTGTTAGGTTTGTCAAGGGCTTGGAACCTAAACATAAAAGTTTAAAACCAAATTTCATTAGCTGAACATCGTTATGCTTGATCTCATCTATTGCCTCTTGGTCCAAACTCAATTCTTCAAATAGGGAAGGGTTATTCAGCAATAACGTTCTAAATCTGTCCAGATCATAGCAAGCCATAAAGAAAAGCTGTTTAAGCTTTTCGTCAGTTTCCGGGTTACCGGTAAGTTTTAAGTGGTTGGGTATTTCATTAAACCCTTGTTCAGTTTCTTCGTAAATCCCTAACCCCTGGTCTTGGAGCCAATCCTTTACGGTTTGTGTCTTTGTCTCATTTAGGCCGTGGCAATGCGAACTTTCAAAAATAAAAGAATACTTTCCACCCCCCAGCATGTCCACAGGTGCCATACGGCAGGACCAAGGTCTCTCTTGATAGACTTGACATCCTTTAGGTGTTATGAAAGGACATCTTAGTTTATTGTCCTTGGACATGTCTATTTGTACAATGGTCAAGCCAGTATTAGGCACTTGTACCTTAAGTGTGTACTCCTTCAGAAAATCTTCTGAAGAAAGGTTGAGGAAATTTTTCATCCGGAGAACATCATATGGAGAGAGATAAATATTGATGTCCCGGCAACATGTCTTAAAGCACTCCAGTCCATCGTGACAATGGAATGCAAACTTACTGTCTTCATTTAGAACTAAATGTCGGTGATTCATAAAATTGCCCCCCTTCAATCCTTTACTATTATAAATTATCTCTTGAGGATAAGATAGTGATTTAACCGGTTCTCCATTATCTTTAGCTGTACGGTTTAACGTTAAAAACTAGGTTTTTTAATCGTTAATAAAGAATTTATATTTCCAATCTTTTATTAAGTCGATGAATTTATCCGTTAGCATTGGATAATAGTTGTAAATTCAGATAAGGATGATACAATACTTTTATAAAAAATATTATTAAAATCGGAGGGGGAGTATAATTGAAAAGGTTTTCGTCAATGCTATTAGTTCTTGTTTTGTTATGTTTCTCGGTGATTACTGGCTGTGGCAGTTCAACTAGCCAAGGTGATGCAACAAGCAAAGGCTTCGAAATCGCTCTCATTACCGACAAAGGCAATATCGATGATAAGTCCTTTAACCAAGGTTCCTGGGAAGGGGTCGTTGCCTTTGCTGAGGCAAACAAAATTAGCCACAAGTATTATAAACCTGAGGAAGCATCTGATGCAGGCTATCTTGCTGCTATCGATCTGGCAGTCACAGGTGGCGCTAAGGTGATTGTTACACCCGGTTTCCTCTTTGAGGTTCCTATTTACGAGGCACAGTCAAAGTACCCTGTGGTGAAATTCATCCTTTTGGATGGAACTCCTCATACAGCTGATTACAAAACCTTTAAAACTAATGATAATGTAGCAAGCATTCTGTACTCTGAAGAAGAGCCCGGCTATCTGGCTGGTTATGCAGCAGTTTTAGACGGCATGAAGAAACTTGGCTTCATGGGTGGTATGGCTGTTCCAGCTGTTCAAGCATTTGGTTATGGATATTTACAGGGAGCTGAGGCTGCTGCTGAAAAATTGAGCCTTCCTGCAGGTGCAATTTCTGTTACATACCACTATACAGGGGATTTTGCAGAAACCGATACCAATAAGGCCACAGCAAAAACCATGTATCAGGAAGGTGCTGAGGTTATTTTTGCTTGCGGCGGTTCCGTAGGTAAGAGTGTTATGTCCGCTGCTGCAGAAGCAGGGAAAAAGGTTATCGGGGTTGACGTGGACCAAAGATATGACAGCGAGACTGTTATCACTTCTGCAACCAAAGGACTTGGCGCTTCGGTTATCCAGGTTCTTGAGTCTATCTATAAAACTGACAAATGGAGCACCTACGCAGGGAAATCTACCTATTTCAATGCATCTAATAATGGCGTAGGTCTGCCAACAACGATTATTGGCAAACAAGATGGCAATGCCTTTGACCGTTTTAAATCCTTCAGCAAAAAAGATTATGACGCTATTTATGCTTCACTGGCTGATAGCTCCATCGATCCTGTCCGCACCCTAAAGGTTGAAGATACTAACGGTTATGCAACAGCTAAAGAGCTTGTTACTGGCCTAAAACTTTCCAAAGTTACTGTTCAAGTTAGATAACAAATAATTATTGTAACTCTGCTGAGTATTTAGGCCTGAGCCTGACGCCAGTAGAAGCCCTTTAAAGATAAAGGGGAAAGGCAAAAGTTCCTTTCCCCTTTATATGTACTTAACTTGTTAAAGAGGGGTTTATTAATGGAAAACTATATTATCGAAATGCTTAATATAACGAAAGAATTTCCGGGCATTATTGCCAATGATAATATAACTCTCCGTTTAAAAAAGGGAGAAATTCATGCCCTGTTAGGGGAAAACGGTGCCGGAAAATCCACCCTAATGAGCGTTCTTTTTGGCTTATACCAGCCCGAAAAGGGCGAAATTAAGAAGAATGGTAAAGTTGTTAAAATTAACAATCCCAATGATGCCAACGATTTGGGGATTGGCATGGTGCACCAACACTTTAAACTCATTGATATTTTTACAGTTCTTGAAAATATCATTTTAGGAGTTGAGCCCAATAAGCTGGGCTTCTTGCAAAAAAAACAAGCCCGGGAAAAGGTACTTAAACTTAGTAAACAGTACGGACTTGAGGTAAACCCTGATGCATTAATTGAAAAGATTTCCGTCGGCATGCAGCAGCGTGTTGAGATTCTAAAAATGTTATACCGTGACAATGATATTCTGATTTTTGACGAGCCCACCGCAGTTTTAACCCCCCAGGAAATAGATGAGCTTATGGAAATAATGCGGGAATTCGCCAGAGAAGGTAAATCTATATTATTTATAACCCATAAATTAAATGAGATTATGGCTGTTGCCGATCGTTGCACAGTACTGCGCAAAGGTAAATACATTGGTAACGTTGCAATAAAGGATACTACTAAGGAAGAACTGTCCCGGATGATGGTGGGACGAGATGTGAACTTCAAGGTACATAAAAAGACTAAGGAGCTCGGGGATGTTGTTCTTTCCGCTCATAATATTACCGTTTCCTCCAAGATTCATAAAAACAATGCTGTGAAAAATGTAAGTTTCAATGTGCGGGCAGGTGAAATCGTATGTCTTGCCGGTATCGACGGAAACGGACAAACTGAGCTGGTCTCGGCCCTTACAGGACTTGAAAAAATAAGCAGCGGAAGTATCACCCTTGGCGGCAAGAACATTACCAAGGCTAACATACGCACCCGTTCAATGTCTGGTATAAGCCACATTCCAGAAGATCGCCATAAGTACGGTCTCGTCCTTGATTATTCCTTGGAAAAAAATCTCGTCCTGCAGCGTTATTGGCAGCCTGAATTTCAGACCTTCGGATTTATCAAAACCAAAGCCGTACGCTCTTATGCCGATAGGTTGATTAAGCAATATGATGTGCGCAGCGGGCAAGGACCCATCACTCCAGTCCGAAGCATGTCCGGCGGCAACCAGCAAAAAGCCATTCTTGCCCGGGAGATTGACAAGGAACATGAGCTGATAATTGCCGTACAACCTACCCGAGGTCTCGATGTCGGCGCTATCGAGTATATCCATAAACAGCTCGTTGCCAGGCGCGACGCCGGAAAAGCTGTCTTGTTGGTATCCTTAGAGCTGGAGGAGGTCATGAATTTAAGCGACCGAATTCTTGTTATGTATGAAGGGGAAATCGTTGGTGAGCTGGACGCCAAGGCGACCACTGTTCAAGAACTTGGCCTTTACATGTCAGGTGCCAAACGCAGCATTACAAAGGAGAATGAAAATGCAGGATAAGACGGTTTCATCTTCAAAAGCTTTTGATAATCTAAAAAAAGTTGGAAAAAGCAAAGGCTTTTCTGCTTTCACCGCCGCTCTGCTGGCAATATTGCTGGGCCTTATTTTCGGCTATCTTATTATGAGGATTGCAAGTCCGGCCAACTCCTTCTTAGGCTTTCAGATGCTGCTGATCGGCGGTTTCAAACGTATAGGTGATGTGTTTTATTTTGCAACTCCCATCTTAATGACAGGTTTGGCTGTGGGCTTTGCCTTCAAAATGGGCTTATTTAACATTGGGGCCTCAGGCCAGTATACCATGGGCATGTTCTTTGCCTTGTATGTTGGGTTTATGTGGAAGCTGCCGGATAGCATTCATTGGATCGTCTGTATACTGGCGGGTATGGTCGGAGGTATGCTTTGGGGTTTGATTCCCGGGATATTTAAGGCATTCCTGAACGTTAACGAAGTTATTACCTCCATCATGTTCAACTATATCGGCATGTACCTGGTAGATATGCTTATTCAAGGAAACGCAGCCATGTATATTTCCTCAAAAACCAGAACGGCCTATCTTCCGGCCTCAGCTCAGTTGCCCACTCTTGGAATCCCTCATTCCAGTGTCAATATCTCTATTATTCTGGCCATTACTTTAGCACTTATATTATTTATCGTTTTAAACAAAACCACCTTTGGCTATGAACTCAAAGCAACGGGTTTTAACAAATTTGCCAGCGCCTATGCCGGCATGAACGACAAGCGCAATATTATTCTCACCCTGGTCATTGCCGGGGCCATGGCGGGACTAGGGGGAGCATTCGCTATTTTAGCACCGTCGACCATCGCTGGGAGCAGTATGACCTATGAGCCGGTCAGCGTTATTGCCGCCAACGGATTTAATGGTATAGCCGTGGCCCTTCTGGGTAACTCCAACCCCATCGGAATTATCTTTTCTGCAGTGTTTATTTCCCATATTCAAAGGGGTGGCACACTGGCCAGCCTCTACGGCTATAAGCCGGAAATCATCGATGTTGTGATCGCAGTTATTATTTACTTTTCAGCCTTTGCCATGCTCATGAACTCAACCGTGGCTAACCTTATAAAGAAGCGTTACAGCAAAAAACAGTCAGCAAAACTCCCGTCTGCTGATTCAAAGGAGGGGGCGTAAATTATGGATACCTTCTATTATTTAATTCAGAATACCCTTCCCGTTGCTATACCCCTGCTTTTGGTGGCCCTGGGCGGTATGTTCAGTGAACGCAGTGGTGTTATTAACATTGCCCTTGAAGGAATCATGCTGGTTGGTGCATTTTTCGGCTGCCTTTTCGTTTACTTTGTCCAAAGTACCTCTCTTGACGCCCAGGGTATATTGCTTCTGGGTATGCTCGTTGCAGCAGGTGCGGGATTTCTCTATTCACTTTTATTATCCCTGGCAGCAGTAACTATGAAAGCAGACCAGACCATTACAGGTACCGCACTTAATATGTTGATTCCCGCAGCTATTCTCTTGTTTTCCAAAATGTTTTTCAACAGTGACGGCATAACAACAAACAAGAACTTCTATATTAAAGAAGTTCCCTTGTTAAGTGAAGTACCAGTGCTCGGAAAGTTATTTTTCCAAAACACGTATATTACTGTCTACATTGGTATTTTTCTACTGGTCCTATCGGCAATCGTATTTTATAAAACGAAGTTTGGTTTGCGCCTTCGCGCCTGTGGCGAACATCCTCACGCTGCCGACTCTGTCGGAATAAACGTCTATTTCATGCGCTATGCAGGGGTGAGCCTTTCCGGTATCCTGGGGGGAATTGGCGGATTCTTCTACGCCGTTGGTGTTATGAATGGCAACACCAACGGTCATACAGGGGTTGCAGGATTTGGCTTCCTGGCACTTGCCGTTATGATCTTCGGACAATGGAAGCCTTTTAAGATCCTGCTCGCAGCCTTATTCTTCGCCTTCCTGCGTACTGTGGCCTATTCCATTGCCCTAATCCCCTTCTTAGATGCTTTAAACATCAATCAAACTTATTACAAGATGCTTCCATATTTAGCAACGATGGTTGTTTTGGCCTTTACATCAAAAAAATCAAGGGCTCCTAAAGCCGAAGGCATACCCTACGATAAAGGACTTAGGTAATATATAGCAAGCCCCTTACCTGGATCTATCTCTATATGTCAGTGCCCCTTACCTTGCCTCTATCTCTAACCTTATAACACATACCCTTGAAAGAAAGACCTTATCGAGTGAAGTTTGCATCCCCTTCTCGATAAGGTCTTTCTCTATAAGCACCTACTTAAGTAATTAATATCTACCAATTTTGTCGTATTCCTGTTGAATAATCCCGGCCAGGATTTCAGCAGTTTGTCCAGATGCCCTTAACTGATCATTGGTAAGGTAAAAGTTCACATGCCTCTCATCAAGATCCAGATCATCAATTGCACTCGCAAAAAAACCTCTTACCTTCTTATCAATCTGAAGCACAATATGAATACTATCTTCTCGGGCCTCGAAGTAAACTTCAAGTTCATCAAGTTTTCCTCTGAGAAACTGCATCGGCACATACTCGAACTGCTGGAATCTCCCATTAAAGGAACCTGACTCCGCTTTAGACCTAAAGCCAAGAGAAGCTAAGGCATCCAGTAAGCACTGGACAGAATGGTTTGGTTTTATGACGATCTCATCGATGTCCGTAGCATCAATGGCGCCTGGTATATCTAAGTTTGTTCTGAACTGGTATCTAGTGCTGGGCGTAGATATTGGGATATTATATGGAAGCTTAAATTCAAGCGGGATGCTTATTTCCGGTGAGTTTGCCTTTATCATCAATTGGCTCGCCACGATTGCACCGGCAATTTCCTGATGGACCTGCCTTAGATCATCTCCTGCTTTGTATCTTGAAGAAACCTCTAAGGCAATTGATATTTCCGATATTACCTGATCTATTGCCCCACCACTTACATAGACTTTTCCGCTTACTATACCACCAAGTTCGACCACATTATTATCAAGTTGAAAATTTACCTTGGCACCATCAATTCCTAAACCAGCCAGTATTTTTTTAAACATATCGATACCTCCGTCCTTATAGTTATCTAATGTCCACAACCTTTTCCCTTTTCAAACTATAACACACAAAGGAACCTCGGGAAATGCCCTAAATGCTGCTGCAGATGCATCACCGAGATTTAGTGTCATTTATAACTATCTTCTCTATTTACTCAAAAAAAAGCAGGCTCTGCTTAACCTGCTTAATATACTACCTTCCATTATTCACCCTAAATATTTGGCCACAGCAGCCGCTGTTTGATATTTGTCATTTCCACTCAACAGAACTTCAGCTGGATGTTTGGTCGTCGGACCCCCTACGACTATCAATTTTTCGGCACTTTGGGCCTCAACAGGTACTGATAAATCTGCAGGTCTTACAAAGATAGCGCAGTTGCCATGCTTCGATGCGACATCGTAACCCGCCCAAAAATCCTCCTTCGTGAACAATAAGACTGCCACTTTTAACACTTCGCTTCCTCCTTGCAAATCCTTAAAGAGCCGATCCCAGGGAAATTCTGTTCCAGGACAGCTAGCTCTATTAACAGAGTCGATCCGGTTATGCCCAATGATATTATCTCTGGATACAGGAATCCCTAAAATCTCAATTAACCAGCGATGTAAGGCAAGAGTTGCCTGGTACTGTGTTTCAGGCATCTTACTCCCGCTTAGGCCTTCGTGTTCAATTGAGACGGTGTAATAATTCGGATTAACTCCTGAAATAAGCAACGACCAATTCGGTTGATTCACACTTCCGTTTGCCCAAGCATGGTTTTTCAGATCCACATACTGATGTATCTCTCCATTTTTACCGACTCCAAAATGAGAACTAACTTTACTCTCCGGCTTCGCAAACCATGAGTCTGTACCTACCAATGTACCTTCCATGATGTGATTTACAATCGCAATTATTTTATACCCCATCGGGCTACTGAAGTTAGGCGATCCGATCCATTTAATCGTTGGTTTATCCATTTTCACTCCCCTCTCTAGACATACTATGAGCGGAGCACCAATGATGTCACTACATATTAGGCCTTCCCACTTTTCAAATTTACTTGTCTTTGTAGAAGTAATCTAGCAATACAATTGATAGATAAATTGAGAAAATTGATATTGTCGAAAAAACCACATACCAAAACATATTATAAAAGTAAAGGATATGCAGCTTATAGGCAATGAAATTTATGCCGTAAATCGCCAAAATAACTCCGGACTTCCAGCGCCATTTAAGCCTCAGAAAATAGATTGAAATTATAATAATTGTAACAAATGTATAATACAAAAATGATGCTAGATACGGACTTCTTACCGAGTCAGGAATAAGGTTTCTTGTATAGTTTTGATATCCAGACAAAATAAACCCCCATAACAAGGTAATTACGTCGAGGGGAAATAATCCCATAAATATGTAAAAATACAATCTAAGGGGTTTAATACCCCTCACCAACCCTTTTATGTAATTCTTTTTTGCCCACCAGAAATAAATAATCAACCCCACAAGAGTCATCCAAGTTCGGTACCAGTTATGCGAATAGATACCTAAAGCCAAAAATAGTTCTTCAATTAGTCCGTATATTCCAGATAGAATTAATATCCAATAGTTCTTTAAATTTAAAACCGCTACTAACAGGGCAGTAGCTGCGACGGAAAACTGTGAGAAAAGGTTTCCTGCAAGAACATCATCAAAAGGCGAAGTATGAATAATCATCGGATAATAGTTGTATGATTTAAACACAATAAGTATCATTGTTTCGAAGAAAAGAACCAGTCCTACTAAAGTCATATAAAAGGCAAAAGCAAACTTACGCCGCTTAGCTTTGCTTATTGAGTAAATTACTGTACTGATAGTCGAAATACCTAATAGCATATACCAAATCGTATTTGACCAAAAATAATTCATTGAAATACTTTCCTTTACTAAAACAATAGTTGCCAATTAGGGATTCTTAATATACCTTCTCTAGTATTAGAAAAAATTAAAGATAACATACCGTGAGGCTGCTATCGTAAAAGTGGCTACCATCAAATAATTTGGTAGTAGCCACCTTCTGATTTCTAGAAAACAAACCTGGCATCCTAGTCATGTGTGTTTTCTGCCTATTTAATTAAGTGGTATTTTAAAAACTATCATGATCATAACCCCAGCAACCAACGAAATTAGCCAAGCCCACTGTGGTTTTATGTAATGTATGCGGAGTAAGGGAAACATGAATAAATTGAAAATAACCGAATACGTAAATTTCCAACCATTTAGATAAGCAAAATGATTAATTTTTAAAGCCCACAACTCTATTAACGAAAACAAAAGCACCCAAGTGATTATGTATATGAATTTCTTAGGGATATTTTTCGAGGGAAAATATGCTAAAAACAACAAGCCGAAACATGGAAAAAGCACAAGACTCATTAGCATATCAGCTAGGGATGAAGGTACTATCGTTGTAAATTTCCAAAGAGGTTTATTAATAGTAAGATAGAGGTAGATGAAATTACCTAGCGCCCAAAACAGAATTGTTGAGTAGTAATCTTTCCAGTGCCTCCAATCGCCCCATTGCCAAGTAATTGCTAAAACAATTATTGTGAGTAGAGGATCTTCCATTGTAACCTCCTTTAGAAGAAAGCTTGGCTAATGTAAATTATCCCCACTCACAATTGTCCTAATACCCTATCTGTAATAAATTTATCCTTTGGCACTCGAAACCGATTTATCCGGCCTGACTGTCATTCCTGGAAAGTTTGTTTAATACGGTTTCAATAAATACGTTTAAGATCATTGGGTCAAACTGGATACCTGCATTGTTTTGTAGCTCTTCAAGAGCAATAACTTCCGGTAATGCACTTCGATAACTCCTTTGACTAGTCATTGCATCATAAGCATCAGCTATGGCGATAATTCTCGCTTGCAGCGGTATTTCTTCCCCCTTTAAGCCTTTGGGATACCCCATACCATTCCATTTTTCATGATGACATAGAACGTATTCTGCAATTTCTGCCATATCATTCACTGTGCTAAGTATTCTATAGCCTATCTCCGGATGACGCTTTATTTCTTCCCACTCCAGCTCAGTCAATTTCCCCGGCTTATTGAGAGTGGCTTCCTCTATCGCAATTTTTCCTATATCATGAAGCAACCCGACTGTTTTTAGCTCCTCGATATCTCCTTCCGACAAACTAAGGGCTTTTCCGATATTTTTGCACAATTCCGAAACTCTATAGGAGTGCTGTTCCTCTCTTTTGTTTTTTTCATGAAGAGTGCTAATGATAGCTTTAATGGTCTTTCCTCTCATACTGGGACTTTCAAAAAGCTTTTTCTTATACATTCGATCCTCAGCTTTTTTAAATACTTCTAAAATATTTTCCTCCGGATTGTGTTTAGTTTCCCAACCAAATGAAATGGATAGTTCAATAGAGCCTACTTGTTCATTTTTAGAGTAAGCTTTTATACCTTTAACAAGTTGTTCTGTTTCCTTAACACCTGTCTTAGGTAACAGGATAACAAATTCATCTCCACCAAGCCTAGCTATAATATCGCCTGATCGACAGCCTTTTGCTATTGCTGAACTTACCTTTTGCAAGAGCTCATCTCCCATGATATGTCCGAATGAATCATTGATAAGCTTTAACCCGTTCACATCTGCCATAACTATGGTTAGAGGAAGATTCCTTGGTACATCCAGCCGCTTCAATTCCTCTTCAAAAAATCTTCTATTGTATAGCCCAGTTAGTACGTCGTTGTAGCTTAAATACTCTAGTCTATTTTCCAATTGTTTATGCTCAGTCACATCTCTCAACAAACCATGAAAAACTTGTTTGCCGTTGAGTAGAATAGAAGTCAACATGATTTCGACAGGGAACTCGATCCCATTCTCTTTTTTATGCCACCATTCAAATTTAGCTTCACCGGTAGTCTTGGCCTGTTTATTCATTGCTTGGGCCTTTTCTTCAGAAAGAATCCCATCAGGTTGGTATTCAGGTGAAAGCTCCCATAAATTTTTACCAATTAAAATCTCTTTAGAATCAGTTCCTAATAATCTTGTCGTTGCTGGATTACAATCGATAATCTTATTTTCTTCCATTATTAAAATTGAATCAGAAGAGCCTTCAAAAAGCTTTCGAAAGGTGTATTCACTAGCCTCTACTTGTTGTACATAAGCATGAAGTTCTTCATTTTTTCTCCGCAAATCATACAATAACCTAATATCTTGAATTACAAGAATTACACCTAGCAGATCATGTAGTTTATCATCTATGATTTGTTTGTAGGATATATTAACTGGAATTCTTTCGCCACTTTTTTTCAATAAATTTATATCATTTAATTTACTGCTATCTTTCAAAGAGTCTATTAATATTCGTCTTCTTTTTTCTTCTAAAATAACATCAATATCCTGATTTATCAGTTCATCCTCTTTAAATTCAAGTAAACTCAAAGTATGCTGAGATATTTTTATAATCATTCCTTTTGCATCCAACAATATGACCATATCCATAATTTCCTTAACAACTTCTTCAAATATGTAGCGCTCCGGAAGCCTTAGAAACTTATATTTAGTAATCACTCTATAAGTACCTAAGATCATAATAATGGAATACAATTGTCCCATTAGAGGAAATTGTATTCTTACAACCAGCGGAAGTATGTCTTGGGTCAATAGATTCAAAATAAAAGGAATCCCACTACAAGTTACTAATATAAAAGATTGCTTTTTGATTCTGACATTGCTAGTTTTTAAGCCCCAAAATAGTAAGGTAAGTATACTAATCAATAAAAATAAAAAATTGTACAAAAAATTTCCAACATAAAAAATATTGGTAGTAACTTTTGAAGTCTCAATACCTTCGCCAAATAAAAAAATTGCCATGTAAAAGAAAATTCCTGCTGGCAAAAAAATTAAAACCTTGGCCACTCGATATTTTAGAATTGGATTTTCTGTGATTAAAAGGACTAAATATAACGTAAGAGCACTGAAACTACACCACCCAATAGCAGATATCTTGTTCCAAAAGGAAAAACTAATTTTGTCATGTGCAATGTAGGCGAAGGAATAAGCAAAAGACCAGATCGCGTAGCTTGAACATAAAAGCAAAAATACTTTATGGACAAGAGATTTCGGATTTTGGGTGAAGGTATAAATACCAATGTAAGCATATATAGCAACCGAAACTAATGATACTACCGAAAACAAACTCTCTGTACCCATACCACTTTCTACCTCAATATTTATGATATCTCTAGATTATATCATAATCGATGATGTTCACAAGCCAAAAAAATGGTCGAGTGAATTGCTGCTACCATTACGTTTTTTTGTAATATGAACACTTTTCTTTTCTGCATCCATGAGGATGTCTATCAACATACTTACAAACATTGTCTTCCCTGACAATTGTTAAGGAAATACACAAATGCTCTTTAACCATTTTAACCGATTCGTCCAATGATTTTCGGAGGAAATTCTTACAACAACAGGGCCCTGTTTCCTTGGCAATTGTTCCAATAATTCTACCTGCTACGCTCATAACGATTGCAGTTTCTCTGTCCTTTGAACAGGATGCGCCAAGGATGACACTAAAGCATGCTCCAATTGCAGGAACAATCCCACATACCCCTGTTAGACCACAGTATCCTCCGATTGCTTGTTTCTTCGTCCTATTCAGTACTTCGACAATTAGTTCATCTGTAACTTTAGCGGTTCCTTCATTCTTAAGAGCTGCCATCAAAGCTGCCGCTGCTATCCAAGCATTTTCACAACCGAGCATCGGAACATTATCCTGATCCATCAAGTATTCAGCAATTTCTATAGGATTTAACGATTTACTCTTTAAGACAAAATCTTTCACATTATCAAATAGGCCTTCCCCGTGACACTTATCACATATATAGTGTCCATTAGGACATGCAATGTTAGCGATTTCCTTTATGCCACATCGAAAACATGATAATTCCCGGCCTAGATTAAAATACTCCAATTGTCCGTGGCAAATTTGACAGTTCTCAGTGCTTGTTCCATTGTGCTGACCAGCACTTACAGCTGGTTCTCAACAATTTGTTGTAGCCTTTTTATTGATCATATTCTGATTTAGATTTATCAATTCTATATCCTCCTTACCTGACTTTTCAACTGACATACAGGGCTATTTTACAATTCTGCGCGTCCAATCCGAAATCCTATCCAACCTAAAAATATTTTCAAGCCCCCTGCAAAGCCGCAAGCTTTACTCCAAGATCCACATTTACATCTGCATCCCTTTTTATCTTTATAACTTTAAGTTTCAGAAAAACTGATTTGATCCGTTTCATCACTGTTATCACTTCTAGTTCCATGACTTTTAGTTTTCAAGTAGTTAATAAATCTCTTTTACAGTAATTGGATCGGTTTTGGCTCCCTGAACTCCTATCGTAGAACCTTATAAAGAGTATAGGTATGTTTAGAGCTAAAAAAACGCTAAATCAAGCCTAATGGCGTAGCTTTAGCGTTTCTATTTTTTTGTGTCTTTTATGTACATATCTATTGCGCAAATAACTTTATTAAAAATGTTTATTCAAGGTTTCTTTAACCTTCCCTAGCATTTTTTTACGGGCAAGATCATCTACAGTAGTTACCGATCCAAACAACAAATGATCCACTGGTTCAATTCCAGTAAAACCAAAAACGCCTACATCCATTGTGGTTTTAAAGGCTCTATTCATACCTATAGATTCATATTGTTCCTCAGATGCACCATAGGTATTAATAATCAGGCCTTTCTTTCCCTTTAATAAGGGAACGGCACCTTGATCCCCCATGGTATAAGCAAAACCGAACGAAAACACCCGATCTAAATACCCCTTTAAAATAGCGGGCATATTTGACCACCAGATGGGATAAATGAAAATGATGACATCCGACTCAGAAATAAAGTCTTGTTCTATTTTAATGTCTTGTGGAATTTTTCCAACTTTCATTGAATCTGTATCTTCAGGTTTTAACACAGGTTGAAAGTTAGTTTTGTACAAATCACGAACGATAACTTCTTGTCCCTTTTCTCTTAAACTGGACTCCACCTGATCTAAAATTGCACGATTAAAACTCTCCTGATGTTGATGGGCGAAAACAATTAATTTTTTCAATTATTCCTGCCTCCTTTTAATTTAGTATTCTATTAAAAAAAGAAATTATTCAGCCGATTGACTATTCAAGTTAAACCATGACAATGGTAAGGGTTTCTTAGTGGCAGTATTCCTAACCTTAGGAGTAACAAATGTTAAGGATAACATAATTTGTAAATATAAAAGCATATAGTTAAATCATTAGGACCTAGTTAAGTTAAGTTAGCTTAGCTTAGCTAGGTCCTAAATATTATCTTACTTGATTGAACGCTTTAAGCATCCGAAGATAATGGTTAGCTTCCCTTAGGATATGGTCGGCGAGTAGTGGAAGTGCTACAATTTTTATCTTACAGCCTAAAATCCCTTCTACCCCAGAGCGTTTGAAGTTCCTGATAGAGGTCGTGGCTCTTATGCTATTCTTAGTTGCTTCAGGTAATTTATTAATGTCTTCACTAAGAGATATTGCCTCAGCAGTTAGTCGATCAAATTCTTTGCCAAACCGATGGGCTTTATCAAATAACAACTCCTCCGTTGGATCTAACAGACCACGAACAAATTTAGCATGTTCGCCCATGATGCGATTCCAGAATGCTTCTTGCTCTACTGCTTCACGTACTAAGTTGAAAGGCACTTTATTTTGAAGCTTCTGAAGGGTTTTTAGATAGAACTGAGCTTCTCTGTTTATATGATCCAGTAGCAGAGGGTAACTGTGAGAAAAAGCACGACAACTCAGTACATCTTTTAAGATACTTACTTTGAAATTAGATATAGCTTGGGTTACCGCAATTGCATTGTTGTTTAATACAGCGACCTGATCTACTAAGGCCGAGGAATAGGTGGAACTTTCAATACTGCCGATTGTAAGCACGGATGTACTTACATCCCTATCTATCACAATACCCGTGAAAAACTCGGTTGCCTGTTCAGCATTTATTGTATAGTCTGTGATAAATTCACCTGAACCAACGGCTTGAAGACCAATACCGTTTGCTAAGGCTATCGTAGTCCTAAGCAGGTTAGTGGCTTCATTTCTAAGGGCAGTTATTTTATGACTTAGATGAATATCCCTATGCGACAAATCTGCTTCAATAAAAATTAGATGTTCTTTCATAATTCTAAGGAAAAACAGGTTAACTTCAAGCGAAGAACGCACAAAATTGTTGCTAACCATGGTATTGCCTCCAAAATAAAAATATATTTCATCTTATTTCACAGTCGATTTTTTTGAGTCTGTCTAAAAAACTATATCTCCTGGGAAACATATTTAATCACTAAAAAACTACAGATCTCTCCATAAAGGTATGAGCATATTTATCCACATAATAATTTAAACGATTAAAAAGCGAGCCAAGATAAACGGTAATCGTTATTCCTGACAATTGAGCCATAGATCCATATCTTTCTATATACTCAGTTTATCATTCGAAATGTAGATTTGAAAGTTGTGTCATAATGCCTATTAATTTAGTAATCTCTAAATTAACAATTGTGGACATGTTGCATAATATATATCAGAATCCTGATCTTATAGGATTCCAAATAAGGAGGTGCATAGGAATGTTTATAGGTCTATTTGGATTATTAGGGTTTTTAGCGTTTTTAATTGCATTATTGATTTTAATTTTTCCATGGTTATGGCTTGGAGGAGCAAGAATCGCAGTACCTGCTGCGAGTTAAAGCCTTTGGCCCAGGTAGTAGCCTGGGCCATTTTAATTAGGCATTTCCCCCAATGAGGAGGTGAGATAAATGCTTTCAGGTTTTTTGCGTGTTCTCGTTGCACTGTGGAGAATCATTACTTGGTTGTTTGAATTTTCCAGAAAAATCCCAACACTTACACCAGCATAAAGAATTTGCCTAGGCAATAAACGCCTAGGCCCTTTTTTTGCTCAAATTTGCGCAAAAAATAGCCGCTCATAGGAGCGGCTATCAAGCTATATTAATCATTAAGAATAACCAGAACATCATCTGATTTCGTACAAATACTGTTGATACAAGCAATTACATAAACTCGCCCTAGAGTTCCTGGCGGCACCTGCCAAAAAATCTCTGCAACACCGGTAACTGTACTTGGGCAGTCAATACCTATTAGGCGTGCGAATTCACAAGTATCTGTACCAGTAGGTTCTAGAAAGAAGAAGGCACGTGAAACAGGTCGATTAAACGTTGCCCGGACAATAACCCTATTTGTAAGCTGAACCGCTCCATCCACTATGGGGAGCTGTTGGCCTGTTTCTGTCAAGAATCGCAGAGTTAGGACTTTCAATTGACTATCCGGCTGAGGTATAGTTGGAATGCAAATTACCTGTCCGAGAAAGATAAGATTTGGATTAACTATTTGTGGATTTGCATCTCGAATCTGCTGGACTGTTACATTGAATCGACGAGCGATAAAATATAGAGTATCCCCTGCTTGAACAGTATATCGCATACCTTGACAACTGCCCGGACACGGAACTTCCTCGCGGGTAGCAGAAACTATCATACTATTGTCATATTTATTATCCGTCATTATAGAGCCTCCTCGCATATGTTGTAATTCAGCATATGCAGAGGAATAACAAAGTGAAAATTACATTTTTACACCTTATTACGTGTATGGTAAATGGATAAACCATTTTTAGGGGCTGTAACTTATCTAACCGATCCTCTAGTTTATCTAATCCTTAGGAGGTAAATAGAATCCTCTATGCCCATTTTACAAATTGTCTCACATTTTCCATATTATGCATAACATAATGTATCTCTTAAAAAAGGAGGGAACGCTCATGGCATTCGGTGGCGGAACAACTATAGGTACAGGGCATGGCCTTGGCGCAGGTATTGCTGCGGTTGTCGTCATTATTCTCTTGCTCATCGCAATGGGAATTGTATTCTAATTGAAAGGAGGAAATAATATGTACGGAACGGGTTATGGCGGCGCTTGTGGCGGATCCGGCGGGGCAAACTATGTCGGTGCTGGAATCATTGCAATTGCTATTTTGATTCTTATTGCTTTGGCTGTAATTTTCTAATTCCCATTTACAAGCAAGACGGATTTATTCGAAATGGAAGAACAAAATTTTCGGGAGAGCATTAATAGCTCTCCTTTTTTCTGCTAGCCAATTATTTATCTCATCTTCATTCTAGAGAACCAAATTTTATATAACCTTAGGTCTTGTCAGTTAAATCTGAGAGACATCAAAGTAATTCGTGGTTGAAAATGAGCCTAAAAGGTTTTGCAGAAGATCACTCATCCAGCATTTCTTTGGCCTTTTGTGGATCGCCGCTGGATTTTTCGATTATTTCACGGACTTTATCATAACCTAAAAAGGGTGTATAGGCGGCTGTAAAGGCATAGGATAATTCAAGCAACTCCCTGCATCTCTCTGGATTTGGTTTAATTTGCTCAATACACTTAGTTCGAAACAGCTCAGCAGCATTCAGTAAAAGGCCCATGCTTTCCAGTAGAGAATCGGCAATCAGAGGCAAAAAAGCGTTGAGTTCAAACTCTCCGTGGGCGGCGGCGGTTGAGATGGCTACGTCGTTAGCCATGACTCTCATGGAAACCTGCATCACCATTTCAGGAATAACCGGATTCACCTTGCCAGGCATGATAGTACTGCCCATTTGCAGTGGTGCCAAGGTTATTTCCGACAATCCTCCTCTTGGTCCTGAATTCATGAGCCGCAAGTCATTGGAAATTTTCATCAGATTTACTGCCAGGGCCTTGAGTAACCCCGATACCTCGACAAATACATCATTGTTCTGAGTAATATCCATGGGATACTCGGCTGTGGCCAGGCCTATTCCGGTTAATTCTCTGAGTACTTCAATGACTCCGAAGCGATACTTTCTTTCAGCATTGTTTCCGATACCAACCGCAGTTCCACCCATGTTTACCTGCCGCAGCCGCTCTTCAACTTTATACAGTCGCCAGCGGTCCCTGGCAACAGCCTGGGCATAGGAACCGAATTCCTGTCCCAAGGTAATAGGCACCGCATCCATCAGCTCCGTTCTGCCAAGCTTCAAAATGCTGTCGAACTCATTCTCCTTTGTTTGCAGTGCTTGCTGAAGTTGGGCACAGGCTTCGCTTAACTTTCTCAACATCTGAATGGCAGCTATGCGCAGAGCCGTAGGGTAGACATCATTGGTGGACTGTCCGCGGTTCACATCGTCTAATGGATGAACGATATCGTAACTTCCTTTTTTGAATCCCAACTTCAAAAGTGTAAGATTAGCAATCACTTCATTAACATTCATATTCGTTGAGGTTCCGGCCCCGCCCTGGAGTGCTTCAGTTACAAAGGCATCATCCAGTTTTCCCTGCAGAATCATATCGCAGACTTGGGAAATCCCAGCATAAACTCCATCCTTGCCCACACCAAGCTTCTGGTAGGTCATGGCAGCAGCTTTCTTGATGGTGACAAGAGCATATATCAACTGTAAACTTGTTTTTTTATGCTCAAGTTTGAAATTATCCATTGCCCGGGCGGTTTGGATACCGTACAGCTTTTCATCTTCCAAGAGGATTTCTCCGATCTTGTCTCTTTCACTACGCATAACTCTAGTCCTCAAATTCTGCTAGAATGTTAGGAAACATGGCAATGCTTCGCTTTAATATCCCCTGCATATAAGCAATAAGAATACCGTAGTTGGTAAAAGGTACTTGCTGATCCGCGGCACATTTTTGACGATATTTCATTTCTCTTTCGTTGAGCATGCAACCGCCGCAGTGAACAATCAGTTTGTATTTGGACAGATTGTCGGGAAATTCCGTCCCTGAGGTGAATTCTAGGTTAATCTGCTTTTGGGTATAGTTTTTAATCCAGCGGGGCAGCTTTACCGTGCCGATATCGTCACACTGTCTGTGATGGGTGCATCCCTCGGAAATGAGAATGCTCTCACCCTCCTGTAGGGAGTCCAGGGCTTTTGCTCCCTTAACAGCCGATTCCAGAGTGCCTTTGTATCTGGCAAAAAGAATGGAAAATGAGGTTAGAAAAATATCCTGAGGTGTATCTGCCGACACCTTGGCAAAGACTTGACTGTCGGTAATTACAAGTTTCGGCTTTTTTCCGAGACTTTCCAGGGTTTCCCGCAGCTCGAATTCTTTAACGACAATAGCCGTGGCATCGGCTTCCAGAATATCTCGGATAGTCTGCTGCTGGGGCAGAATCAGCCTGCCCTTAGGAGCGGCCTTGTCAATAGGGGTTACCAGTACCACAAAATCTGAGGGATTAATCAGGTCTCCCACAATTTTTAGCTTGGGTTCCTCAGTAACAGCCAAAGCCGCAATTTTTTCCTTCAGCTTTTCAATATTATGCCCGGTTTCTGCGCTGACAGATAGTTCATGCTCCGATTCCGGTATTTCCTCTCCGGCCAGATCCGCTTTATTGTAGGCAACAACATAGTTGATCTTCTTCTCAGCGAATAGCGCAATTAGTTCTTCATCCTCCGAGGTTTTGCCACCGGTTGAATCGATGACCAAGACAGCAACATCAGTTTTGTTAAGCACCTGGCGGCTTTTCCTAACCCGCAGTTCTCCCAGGTCGCCTTCATCATCAATTCCGGGGGTATCAATGATCATGACCGGACCCAAAGGAAGCAGTTCCATGGCTTTAGAGACGGGATCTGTCGTTGTACCTTTTACATTGGATACAACAGCCAGATCTTGTCCTGTAACAGCATTGACGAGGCTGGATTTTCCGGCGTTTCTCTTGCCGAAAAATCCAATGTGAACCCGGTTTGCAGATGGTGTTTCATTCAATCCCATGTTCATCCCCTCCTAAAACCTGAAATCCCGGCTGCCATTACTTATTTTTATCAGATTCTCCTTAGCAATCTCTCTTACTTTTTCCTTGGGAATATTTCCGATTTCCTTTTGAATAACAGCTTCACCGGCGTTTTTTGTTTCTGGCAAAGCGTAATCCTCCAGATATTCCTTAAGGGTCATCAGGGCATTAGGGTGGCAGCAGTTCTGAATCTGTCCGCTCTTCAAAAGAGTCATAAACCTGTCACCGGTTCTCCCTTCCCTATAGCAGGCAGTGCAAAAGCTGGGAATAAAGCCTAAGTCCATGAGCCATTTAACCACTTCATCCAGGGTTCTGGTGTCGCTGACCTCAAATTGTTGGGAATTGTCCTCTTCCGCTTCAGGCTGGGCATATCCCCCGACACTTGTCTTGGAACCTCCGCTGATTTGCGAAACTCCTAAATGAAGCACCCGTTCCCGACATTCCTTGCTTTCTCTCGTCGAGACAATCATCCCTGTGTAGGGGACAGCTACGCGAATACAGGCCACAATTTTAGCAAAAATATCATCATTGATTCCATTAGCAAAGGTCGAGGGATCAATATCATCAGCCTGACGTATTCTGGGGACACTGATGGTATGAGGACCTACACCAAATACTTCCTCCAGGTGCTCCGCATGCATCAGTAAGCCCGCAAATTCGTAGCGATATAATTCAAGTCCAAACAATACTCCCAAGCCAACATCATCGATACCTCCCTGCATAGCCCTATCCATGGCTTCAGTATGATAGGCATAGTTGTGCTTGGGCCCGGTGGGATGTAATTTTTCATAGCTGTCCTTATGGTAGGTTTCCTGAAATAGAATATAGGTTCCAATCCCGGCATCCTTCAGTTTTTGATAATTTTCAACCGTGGTTGCCGCGATATTTACATTAACCCGACGGATAGCGCCATTTTTATGTTTGATGCTATAAATGGTATCAATACATTCCAGTATGTATTCAATGGGATTGTTCACAGGGTCTTCCCCTGCTTCCAGGGCCAAGCGCTTATGACCCATATCTTGAAGAGCTATAACTTCTCTGCGGACTTCCTCCTGGGTCATTTTCTTCCTGGCGATATGCTTATTTTTCAAATGATAAGGACAGTACAGACAGCCATTGACACAGTAATTGGACAGATAGAGGGGGGCAAACATTACAATACGATTGCCATAAAAATCTTTTTTAATTTGCTCGGCCAAGGCATAAATTTCTTGGTTTTTTTCTTCGATATCACAGTCCAACAAGACTGCAGCCTCTCTGTGAGAAAGTCCTTGGCGTAATTTTGCTTTTTGGATGATGCTGTCGATCAATTCGAGATTATTTTTGTTCTTTTCAGCATACTCCAGGGTGCTAAGAACTTCTTCATGGGCAATAAATTCCTCTGCTTTAGCTGATTTTGCATTATACATAACAAAATTCCTTTCTTAGCGGGTCAGACATGTCTTTCCCTTCAGTATTAATATTTTTTCAAAGTTTGGATTTATGATCACCGCGGGTGACAGCGATTTTGTAGCCGATTTTTTCTATTCGGCCTTGCAGACAATTCCGACATTCCGCAGCTTCATCTCCGGTGCAAATTTTATTGTCATAGAGCAGATATTTCCCTCTTACATCAGTGGGTGAGAGATTGGGCATCACTACATTTGCCCCAGAAAGTATCCCCAGTTCCCGCCCTTGAGGGTGGATTGTACCCAAGGCTGTGGTAGCCGGCATCAGTACCGCAGGAAGCATCAAACGGACAATTCCCAGCAAAAACAAGACCAGTTCCAGCTCTCCTGCTTTCTCTTTAGCAAAGGGCGTCTCATGATGAGGAATAAAGGGACCGATCCCAACCATATGAGGATTAAATTCTTTGATAAACAACAAGTCCTCAACCAGACAATCGGTATTCTGAAAGGGCGAACCCACCATAAAACCGCATCCCACCTGATAGCCTATCTTCTTCAAGTCAGATAAGCACTGTATTCTGTTTTTGAGAAGCAGATTATGGGGGTGCAGTCGGCCATAATGTTCCTCGTTGGCAGTTTCATGCCGCAGCAGATAGCGGTCAGCTCCAGCCTCAAAAAAAGCTTGGTAGGTTTCAAAGCTTTTTTCGCCCATGGAAAGTGTAACAGCACAGTCGGGATAATTGTTTTTAATGGACTGGATAATATCGACCATCTTTTCATCGGTGTAGTACCCGTCTTCGCCACCCTGCAACACATAGGTACGAAAACCCAGTTCATACCCCGTATCACAACATTGGAGAATCTGCTCCTTGGTTAAACGGTACCGCTCCGCTGTGGAGTTGCTTTTCCGGATCCCGCAATAGTAACAATCATTCTTGCAATAATTCGTGAATTCAATGAGACCCCTAATATATACATTGTTCCCGTAGTTTTCAATTTGTACTGCCCTTGCTTTGGCAAAAAGGTATTCCGAAAGCTCAGCGCAGCGGTTTTCGATGAGTTCTTTAAATTCTGCAGGTTCCAGCTCCCTGGTCTTATGAAGCTTATCGATCAGTTGTTTCATTAGATCCCTCATTTTCTGCCTTATCTTTTAACTTTGAATAGACCGCCTTAGTGCTGACCCCGGGGAGTTTACCCAGCTTTCCCGAAAGTGCACTGATGATATCTTGGGGTGCATCCACTGCCAGGCTAATTATATTGATACCTTTTTCACGATAGGGAATACCCATTCTGCCAATAATGTACTGCCCGTAATTATGTAAAATATTATTTAGTTTATCAACAGACTCAACATCCTCGACGATGATTCCAATAATCGCAACTCTTGTCTCCATATAAGTACCTCCCTTGTAAAATAAAAAATGCGCCGGAAAGGCGCAAAAATTTCATGATAATATGAAGCGTTGCAATGCCTTTCGCCTTATAACTTGTATTTGGCGTCAGTAACAAATTATTGTTTTCACTTTGTCATCGGGACATCCCTTTGACTTAGTTAGGTACATTGTAATACGTTTTTATATTTTTTTCAATATTCGTAATAAAATCTCTTGGGCAATCCCTTATGAAAATAGTTTGCTGTTCCACAATCACAGCAGCTTAAAGATTCCATTTTTTCCTTTTCCATTTGAAAATCCCTCCAGAATATATTTTTTGTTTTTTATTGTTCTTTATCTTTGATAACTATTTCTTTCATCTGCTGTTTCGCCCCAGGAGACAATACATCGACTAGGTAATTACGATTTATTCCCTTTAATTCCTGATATTCTTTTCTAATTCTTTCGTTAGCCCTTTCGATCTCAACCTTCAGTTCCCTAGCAGATAATAAAGCAGCTCCTGCTCCTCTGATAATGAGCTGCTGCAGTCCGTCTGAAGTTGCCACGGTGATATCATATTTTTTCTGATTGTCATGGGCGAATTTTTCAATATACTGATCCGCTGTTTGAGCCTCCCTGGTAAAGACCGTATGAATATTATGATAGTCAATAACTTCTTCAAAATGCCCTTGAACACGGTATGCATCAAAAACAACAATGATCTGACATCTCCGTATCCCCTGATAATTGCTTAGAGTATCCAGCAATTTCATTCTGGCCCCATCCATATTGTCCTCGGTAAGCTCTTTCAGTTCAGGCCAGGCATGGATGATATTATAACCGTCCACCAGGAGGTACTCTTCTTTGTTTTCCTTCTGTCTGTCCCCATAGGAATCTAGTTCATAATAACTGTCCCTGGCTGTTTTGCGTCTTTTCCAGACGGACTTTTTCCCTTGGTTGGCATAAAAGGTGTTGTTAATAATTTGGTCAATCTCCTCTAAACTGATGGAACGCTCCTCTGAGTATGAGGCCTGATTGGGGACTGCTTCTCTCATCGAGCTTTTTTGCTGAAGATAGCTTTCAACATGCATGTAATCCTTGACGGCATACCATTCCACCAAAAAACCCGTACCATGAGCGCAGAATACCGAACCCGTCGGATTTACCAGGTCTCTTTCCGAATCATAGCCGCTATTTTGTATAACCTCTTCGGAATTGTGGCACGGCTCGTACCCTTTCAGGCTGCAAAACAGCCTGCCGAGTCCTTTGGTGTAGGCCATTACTTCTTGCTGATAATTCCTCATGGTAACAACAGGGGCGCTCCCCACCAGAACTGCCGTCTCGCCATTGGTCTCGGATATCGCGCAGGTGCCATGCATCTTCTCTATATCTGTCATGGCTCTGCCTACCATTTTCTCAGGCAGTTCCAGCTGAAAGGCATAATAAGGCTCCAGCACTATGGATTCTGCTTCCTTTAGACCCTGACGGACTGCACGAAAGGTAGCCTCTCTAAAGTCACCGCCTTGGGTATGTTTATTGTGGACCCGACCTGAGACTAAAGTGATTTTCAGATCTGTAATGGCTGACCCGGTCAGGACTCCTTTATGAGCTTTTTCTTCCAGATGAGATAATATAAGTCTTTGCCAGCTTTTACTTAAGCTATCCTCACTGCATTCTGCCCCCAACTGCAGACCGCTTCCCGGCTCTCCCGGCGTGAGTAACAGGTGTACCTCCGCATAATGTCTGAGTGGCTCAAAGTGCCCTACCCCTTCTACTACATTAGTTATGGTCTCCTTATAGACAATCCTTCCTGCGTCGAAGTCTACAGCCACACCAAAACGACTTTGGATAAGGCTCTGGAGGATTTCAATCTGCACCTCCCCCATAATTTGCGCCTGAATTTCCTGTAACAGCTCATCCCAGACAATCTGAAGTTCCGGCTCTTCTTCTTCAATTTGGCGCAACTTAGGGAGAATTACCCTTGGGTCACAGCCTTCCGGCAGAATAATCTGATAAGACAGAACGGGTTCCAAGACCGGTGTATCTGAAGCTGCCTCTATCCCTAAGCCTTCTCCCGGTCTGGTTTGGCTAAGCCCTGTTACTGCACAGACAGAACCCGCCTCTACCTCGTTCACTTGCTCGAATTTCTGTCCGGAATAAACCCGAATTTGATTAACTTTCTCACTCCAAAGGCTATTGGTTAAGACATCTTTCACTTTAAGTCTTCCGCCGGTAATCTTCAGGTAGGTAAGGCGGTTCCCTTGCTCATCTCTTGCTATTTTAAATATTTTAGCCCCGAATTCCTCGGGGTAGGCTGGTATCAGGGCATACTGCACAATACCCTGCATAAATTGCTCAACACCCTCTAATTTTAAGGCGGAACCAAAAAAGCACGGAAAAACTTTCCGCTCTGTGACAGATCCTTTAATCTGTGATGTTTCAATCTTCCCCGTTACCAGAAAGGTTTCCATCATCATTTCTTCACACATGGCCAGTTGATCGTAGAAATCCTCCGTGGGTACTTGCCCGAATTCAATACACCCATCATCCAGCTGCTTTTTCAATTCTTTCATCAACTTGTCTTTATCAGTCCCAATCTGATCCATTTTATTGATAAAAAGAAAAACCGGTATCCGATAGGTGTGCAGGAGCCGCCATAATGTTTTGGTATGCCCTTGCACACCGTCCGCACCGCTTATCACTAAAATTGCATAATCCAGCACCTGAAGTGTTCTTTCCATTTCAGCGGAGAAATCTACATGTCCCGGGGTATCCAGTAAGATAATCTGAGTCTCGCCTATTTCAAACATTGCCTGCTTGGAAAAAATGGTGATTCCTCTTGCTCTCTCCAGCTCATAGTTATCTAAATAAGCATCCTTATTGTCCACCCTTCCCAATCTGCCAATTTTACCGCTCAAATAAAGCAGACTCTCAGATAGTGTCGTCTTGCCCGCATCCACATGTGCCAATATGCCAATAACTAATTTTCTCATAATCTATTTCAAATCCTTCTGTTTAGCTGCTTCAATAAGCACAGCAGTATCGGCGTTTATGTCGATTCTTCTTTTATTATGATACCAGTAAGCCTAGCGTTTAACAATTGAAATAGAGAGAATGGGAACGGGAAAGATTATGGTATGGAAGGTGTTTTCCCCAAAAAAAATTACATTTTCTCGAGAATCTTTATCGATAATTAAACCATACATACAAAAAGCATCGCTTTCATAAACGATGCTTGAGACAAAGTTATACCACGTTTTCGCTCTTTTCATCTGCTTTGAAGATACACTGGTTTCTTCCGGCTAATTTGCCCTGATAAAGAGCCTCATCTGCTCTGGCTATTAAAATGTCCAGAGAGGTGTTTTCCCGGTATTGACATAATCCAATGGTTATTGAAATGCTTTTGCCGATGTCTCCGTGCCGGTATTCCGCTACTGCCCTACGTATCTCATTGGCCTTTTTTAAAATCGAATCAAACTCATCCATCTCCAGTACTATTAAGAATTCCTCACCACCCCATCGACCAACAAAACCACAGCCGCCAATGGCAGTACTTATGATTGAAGATAAAAGCACAAGGATTTCGTCACCCATAACATGCCCGTAGTGATCGTTAATCTCTTTAAAATGATCAATATCAGCTAAGCCAATATAAAAGCTCCTTTTCTGCTCAATAAGTTCCTTGATTTTGGCAAAGACCAACCTCCTGTTAGGTAATTTTGTAAGGTAATCCGTTTTAGACATGACTTCCATTTCCTCCAAGGCCTTCTGCAAATCGGAAGTCCGTTCCTTAACCAAAGATTCAAGATTACTGTTCAAAAGCTTAAGCTCTGACAAAATAGCCTTATTTTCTGCCGAGAGCTGCTCAGCTCTTGTAAAGGCATTGGAGAATCTGGCAGACAAGGTATAGGCCTGGGTAAGGGTAAATACAGCAACGCCGAAGGGAATTAGGGAAGGTGTATTGCGAAGTGTGATTTGATAAATAAAATCATTGATAAAGGTTATCCCCAAAAAAGCGAAACCCAGAAATACAATATTAGCAAAAGGAACACTTTGCCATATGCCAATAACCAGGCGAATCATGGCATAGCCTAATAAGGCAAATCCAAATACAGCATATATCATCAGTAGTCTGTCAGCTGAACTATAGGGAATCCAGAGAATGAGCAAACCAAACAATGATCCCAGAGTGATACTGACCCTGACGAACCATTTGGGGAATAGGCCATCCAAGGTATAGTATAAGAATCCACACAAAGCTGCAAAACCAATAAACACAGATAGATAAGCCATTCGTCCGTAAACAAAAAAACTGAGATTCAAATGACTTGGTAAAAAACGTTCTCCTACCAATAACATACGAAGTGCAAACAGGAGGCAAAAAACTCCGAAATAGAGTGGTGCTCGATCCTTTGTCCTCATAATATACAGACCAAAATGATAGATTCCCATAATGAGCAGCATACCAAAAAGGAACAAATCTCTGCCTAAACCCAACTGTACTTCTTGAGAAATCTGGGAGGCTAATCCGATTTTGGGCGCCACGATGGTACAATCTTCCGCCGTAAAATCTGCTGTATTATAAATCAGCTCCACTTCATTACTTTCCGGGTTAAAGTAGGTGGTGAGTATATTGTAGTAAGGTACGCTATTCTCCCGGCTCGTTCCGACTTTTCCCACTTCACCCTGTAGATTACCGTCAATGTAGAGTTTAAAGGATGTCAGTATAATATCTGACCTTAGTCCATATGTTGACCTACCTTCAGGAAGTTTTATAACGAGCCTCACCGTACCGTAGAATTTGTTTTCCGCAAAGGGTTTGAAGCGTGCCATGCTTTCTTTGGTGCTGGGTATTTCAATAGGTGTTGGCATAACGTCAACACCCTTCACAAAGTCTTCATGAGTCAGAAACCGATTGAAGTAGAATGACCACGTGCCTTCTAAACTAATAATTCCATTTTTCTCAAATGACCAGTTGCTTAAATCCAAGACACCGTTTATTGCCGTTGGTGGTTTCTCGGCAGTTCGTTTATTTACAAAAAATGTAGTTGCTGAAAGGATGATTAGGGCTATAATTACAAATATAGGAGTAATTTTATTTCTCATAATATCATCTCTACTTATTCAATCTGGCCCCGCCATTAAAGTGAAAAGGCTGCAGGGAGGGCATGTTGTCACCTTTGTTAAAGTCATCCGGACAATACCCGTTTGCTACGTATTGTTTAGAGATGAATCCCATCGCCATGAAGGTCTCTGCCGTTAATTCGCTGCAAAACACTTCCTTATCGGGCGCTGGTTTATTTAAAGACCTACCTTCTATGTAGTATTTCAAGGCATTTTCAGCATTTGGAAATCCACAATCATGAACTTTGTACATGAAATCCTTAAGTTGTTCCAGCTCCGGTTGCTTCAACGAACGATTTAAATATTTCACCAAAAAATGCGTATCATAATGTTGATTGACATCTACCTGGATACGATCATGCAGTGATACGAGCATGGGGCCGTTTTCTTTTGGTTTGCCTATCAGGTAATCCGTCAGGCCGTCACCAGAGGCTGTCGACTCCCAAAAAAGAGGTTCTTTGCCGGTCATGCCGATGTCTTTGGGTAAAACAACCATACCAACGTGTGACCAGAATGACCATTCAATCAATTCAATCAGCTTACTTGTCGTTTGAACACCATGGAATAAAATCAGATCCCCGGTTTTGAGGTTGTCTTTTACATCATTGTAAGCTATCTCTCTAATCATAATCTTAATCACCCTTTGAATTTATTTGGAAATACCTTTGCCCCGCTCCAACCCTTTGTTAAATTTACCTTTCATTTTAGACACCAATCATTATTTCTCGAGTTATCCATTAATATTTCCGCATGATTTGGTTATTCCCTTCCAAGTCATAGGAAAAAAAGTAAAAAAATTTAAGATCAGGTCTATACCTGGAACCTCGATTCTTTTTTTCAATTGATAAAACGGCAAAACCTCCGAGCCAAACCTAAATGGTGAATAGCGGCAGAATTAATAGATTGACTAAAGATACAGATATCCCCCGATTTTCAATATCAAAAATCGAGGGGTATTTTCATTTAGATAAATTGATTTTCCCTCTTTTATCTATCCAACTCCTGTTCCGCCGTCATGCAGTTGGTCTTTGAAAATGTTTTATCAGAATGCTAAACCTCATTTTATAATCCGTGCAAATCTGTAATTGGAATTACCGGTTCTGGATTGCAAGAATGTTCTCCAATCATTTTCTCCATCCAAATCATATCGTACCAAGTATTAAACTTGTATCCGCACTTTGTAAAATGTCCTACCTTCTTATACCCTAATTGATTATGAAAATATGTACTTCCATTGGTAAGATAACCATCCTCGGTGGTGGTATATGCGATGCAAGCATTGAGGTTAAGAATATTTTGCTGCCTTAATATTTCTTCCAAAGCTAAATACAATTTCTTACCAACACCTTTACCTCGGCAATCCTGCCTTAGATATACGCTGGTCTCCACTGCCCAATCGTATGCTGCCCGCTCTTTAAATGCTGACGCATAGGCATAACCAATAATCCGCTTGTTTTCTATTGCAACTAGGTAAGGGTATTTCTTGGTTATATTACTGATTCTTTCTGCAAACTCTTGAACAGAAGGAACCTCATATTCAAAAGTAATAGCGGTATCTGTAACATAAGGTGCGTATAATTCCAAAATTTCTTCGGCATCTTCTTTAGTTGCCATACGCCATGTGATGTCTGACTCCAATTTTTGCCCTTCCTTTCACAAATTAAACTACCAAAAACAAAAGGCCAAACCTTGGCCTTTGAATAACTTAACTGTTCTCTGCAATATAGTAAATAAGCTTTTCTGTACTCTCCCAACCCAAGCATGAATCTGTAATGGATTTTCCGTAGATATTTTCATCGATACCTTGTCTGCCTTCAACCAAATAGCTTTCAATCATCAAACCTTTAATCATTTTCTTAAGTAAGCCATCGTACTTTCTACTTAATAAAACTTCTCGAGCGATTCTCGGCTGTTCATAAAAACGTTTCATTGAATTAGCATGGTTGACATCGACGATAATAGCCGGATTTTTAAGGTCTAGTTTTTCATACTCGGCAGCAGTATGAATCAGATCTTCAAAGTGATAGTTGGGGATATTTCGTCCAGTGAAGTCGACGGCACCTCTTAAAATGGCATGGGCGTATGGATTCCCTTGGGTATCGACTTCCCAGCCGTTATAGATAAAGGTATGGCTGCTCTGAGCAGCAATAATTGAGTTTAACATAACAGTTAGATCTCCGCTGGTTGGGTTTTTCATACCAATCGGCAAGTCAATTCCACTGACAGTCAGGCGATGCTGCTGATTTTCCACCGACCGTGCCCCTATAGCGATATAACCTAAAACATCTGCAAGATAACTATAGTTTTCCGGATATAACATTTCATCTGCAGCCGGCATACCAAATTCCGCCAACGCTCTGATATGCAGTCTGCGAATGGCTTTAATACCCTCACATAAATCAGGCTTTTTCCCGGGGTCGGGTTGGTGAACCATACCTTTATAACCCTCACCTGTAGTACGAGGCTTGTTTGTATAAATTCTGGGAATGATTAATAGTCGGTCTTTCACCTTTTCCTGAACTTCAGCCAATTTCTCGATATAATCACAGACGGAATCCTCATTATCCGCCGAGCAAGGTCCGATAATCAGGATAAACCGATCATCTTGATTAGCAAAAACATTTCTCATTTCGTCAACTCGTTTGTCGCGCAGACTACTTATATCTTTAGCTAACGGTAACTGCTCAATGATTTCTTCAGCAGTCGGTATTCGTTTAATAAATTTCATGCTCATACCAGTGCTCCTCGCCCCATTTAATACTTAAAGTATAAATCAAATCTAGAAAAACACAACTGCAAAGGACTCCCTGCATTCATTTAAGCTGCTGATTATTCCGGAAAAAATCTTGCCAAGGGTCATTGCCGCCGATCCTCCGGAGGGCCTCCGCCATATTGACCCCGTCAGGAGCCACCGTGTCCAGTTCAGCCCAGGGGATGGGCATAGACACTCCGGCTCCCTTCCTAGCTCTCAGAGAATAGGGGGCAATGCTGGTAGCACCTCTGCCGTTGCGAATCCAGTCGATGAAGATTTTGTTGGTACGCTTAGCCTTTCTCACATTGCTTGTATAACGATCAGGCCACTTCTGTTCCATCACTTCGGCAACGCGCCTGGCAAAATCGTGAAACCTCTCCCAGGTTACGGCCGGTTTTAAGGGGACGACTACATGGTACCCTTTGCCGCCGCTGGTCTTGAGGTAGGAGTTCAGGGAAAGCTGGGCCAGAATATTTTTCACATCCAGCACACCTTGACGCACCCTGCTCAGATCCATCCCTTCGTCAGGATCCAGATCAAATACCATCATGTCAGGTTTTTCCAGATAGTCCACCCGGCTCCCCCAGATATGAAACTCCAGGGTGCCCATTTGTGCTTCGGCGATCAGCCCGGCTGGGGTCTCAATATAGAAGTAGTCCTCTTGTTCACCGCTGCCGGTAGAAATAGGGATAGTGACAATTCCTTTGCTTCCCGGAATGGGATGCTTCTTATAAAAGCAAGTCTGGGCTATGCCTTTGGGACAGCGGACAATGCTGAGAACCCTATGGCTCACATAGGGCAGCATACGCTCTGCCACCTGAGCGTAATACCGAATCACATCTACTTTGGTGATTTCCGAGTCGGCAAAGATCACTTTGTCCGGGTTGCTGATCTTGATTCCTTCGATGATGATCCCATTGGTGTTTACTTCCACAAGGCTCTCCGTTTTTTTAACAGCTGATGGGGACTGTGTTTCGTCATCCTCTCTATCCTCATCCGCTGTTTCTTTTCTAATATCCTTAGGATTCATATCCCTCCGCAGGCCTTTGAAGCTGGCCTGTCTTAACTGATGATCTGCGGTCCACTCGGCAAATTTAATTTCCGCCACCAATTCAGGTTCAAGCCAGGTAATTTTTTCATTGGACCTGGGCTTGGGTGCAAATTGGAAAGGGGACCCTCCTCTCTGTAGGCCAGCAAATTCGCCCTCCAGCTTTTTTATATCCGATTCGCTCAAGCCGGTGCCGGCCCGTCCGGCATAGACTAATACCCCCCTTGCATAAACGCCTAGGAGCAGGGAACTTATTCCGCTGGTTTTTTTATCAGAAAGGGTATAGCCTCCGATGACAAATTCCTGCCTTTTATCGCATTTAAGCTTGATCCAGTCGCCGTTTCTCCCTCCGCTGTAGACGGAATCGGCTTTTTTTCCGATTATCCCTTCCATATCCCCTTCACAGGCCGCCCGAAAACTCTCTTTGCCGTTTCCTCTCACATGCCGGCTGTAATGGAGGTTTTCAGGGGCATCCTGCAGCAATCCTTCCAACCTTTCCTTCCTGTCAATCAGTCGTTGTCCCCTGAGGTCCGTTCCATCCAAGGCCAGGAGGTCAAAGACGATATAGGTCAGGTTTTTGGCCTGGGGATTTTTCAGATAGTTCTGCAGTGCCTGAAAGTCCGTCTTACCAGCTGGATCCGTGATGGCCATTTCGCCGTCCAGAATCATCGCCCGGCCCACCGCCCATTCCGTAAGGGAAGTGGAGACATCCTGGAACCTCTTTGTATAATCATGGCCGTTCCTGGTAATCAGCCGGACACTGTTACCTTCAATATAGGCCAGTATTCTGTAGCCATCGTATTTCAACTCATAGAGCCAATCCTCACCCTTAGGAGGCGTGTGGACTATTTGGGCCAACTGTACACCGGTACTGCTGAAGGGGTTTTTGGTGATCTTTTCCTCTTCCCCTTCTTCAATTTCCGTCATGGTGCGTCCGGTTCTGATGCTGGTGGTAAATTCGGAAATCCCCTGGGCATTATTAGCATACTCATCTTTCTCTTTAAGCAACAGCCAGTTATCCTGCTTCTCTCCCGCATTCCCTTTCAAGCGCACCAGAGCCCACTTGCCCTTAAGCCTGCGTCCTTTCAGAACAAACTTCAGCACACCTGCACGGAGTCCCTCACCCACATCCCCAGAGGGTTCCCAGTACCCTTCATCCCAGAGCATAACCACACCGCCGCCATATTCCCCTTGGGGAATCGTCCCCTCAAAGTTTCTATATTCCAAGGGATGCTCCTCCACCTTTATGGCCAGCCTCTTGTCACGGGTATCATAGGAAGGGCCCCTGGGCACCGCCCAGCTCAATAAAGCTCCCTCCCATTCCAGTCGGAAGTCGTAGTGATCTCTGCGAGCCAAATGGTGCTGAACCACATACCTCAGACCCTCTTGGGCAACTTCTGTTATCCCTTCCGGTTCTGAGGTTCTGGTGAAATTTCTTTTTTGATTGTACTCGTCGAGTTTTTCAGTCATCTAATCACGCCGGTTCCTTCTCATCTAGGATTTTAAAAAGCCTCCAAGCTATTGTTTCCAATTGAATTATAAGTATCCCCTTGTTTCCTTCACATTTTCCGCTAGAACTGTTTTTCAAGTTTTGATAAAAACTGGTCCAATGATTCATTGATATCAGGAAGGTGAAGAAGGAATTAAAGAGCAAAATGTAGAAAGTCGAAAGTTACATATAGAATAGGAAATTGAATATGAGGGTGATTACTAATGAAGGAAGCACTTTTTGACCAGGTAGCTGCACATTATGATTCCTGGTATGATACTGAACTTGGATCAGTCTCTGATCAAGTTGAACGTCACTTGGCCCAGTCCATGTTTAAGACACCGGGTACCAAGGTTCTGGAGATCGGCTGTGGAACCGGACAATATACCAACTGGCTTGTGCAAGAGGGATATGAAGTCACTGCTGTGGATATTTCCGCTGAAATGATGGCTCTGGCCCAAAAGAAACTAGCATCCCTTGAGGGCAATGTCATTAAGTTAAGGCCTGAAAAACACAACCATCCAGATTAAGATGGTTGTGTTTTTCTTATACATACAGGTGGGCATATAAAATTTATCA
>NZ_FNCP01000052.1 GCF_900100785.1 Desulfosporosinus hippei DSM 8344
AACGTAACACCGTGGCACCGGAACACTGGAACACCGTGGCACCGGAACACTGGAACACCGTGGCACCGGAACACTGGAACACCGTGGCACCGGAATACGGGAACACTGTGACACCGGAATACGGGAACACTGTGACACCGGAATACGGATATTAGGTATACTTGACTCAAAAACCAAAAACAAACAGCCTAGCAAATCGACGTAAGCGAGAGAAAAACGGACTTTAGTACTTTGCGCAAAAACACGTTCAAAAGGCTAAAAATGAAGGGAAATAAAAACAGGTTAATCGGCTGTCAGGGAGGAATTTGGCCAAAAACGGGGAATTGAGTTTTGAACTACTTTCCATAGTGCCCATTATAGGACCCAAAGCAGAATAGAATTAGTTCTGAAGAAGGGATTTAATAAGAAAATGAATAAACTATATGCTACATGGGATAAACCAAATGTACTGTTTTCACGCACTTTTAATTGTGGTTATTGTGGGAATTCAATAGCATCAAATATGGGATACAATGCGAAGTCTAGTACTTCATATAATAATAACGGATACATATATATATGCCATCATTGCAACAATCCAACATATTTCCATAACAATATTCAATTTCCAGGGGCTATTTATGGAGAAAGTGTAACCGATGTTCCGGAATTAGAAAGTAATCTATATAACGAAGCTAGAAGTTGTATTAGTTGTAATGCATATACAGCTGCGGTTTTATGCTGTAGGAAGTTATTAATGAACATAGCTGTTTCAAGAGGTGCAAAAGAAGGACTTAAGTTTATTCAGTACGTAGAATATTTAGCGCAAGGTGGCTTTATTCCTCCTGATGCAAAAGAATGGGTTGATCATATCCGAAAAAAGGGAAACGAAGCTACTCATGAAATTGCAATTATGACAAAGCAAGATGCTGAAGATCTGATCGATTTTGTGGAGATGCTGTTAAAAATAATCTACACTTTTCCGGCTACAATAAAGAAAAAAACAAAAACAGAATCAGCCTAATGCTTGAGTAAAAATGAACTAACGGATCGCTTGTACTATTGTCATAATCTCGTATGGCTACTCGGGCTACGACCTAAATAATGAGTTTAGAATCTATTTTCATTTCAAACCTTAAGGGGTACATACTAGGGCAAATCCAGACGAAAATTGGACCAACTTTACATAGGGTTTAATTATCGGACTCAATTTAAAATCTATAAAACTTTTTATAGAACCAAAGCTCAAACAATTATAGAAATAAGAGGATTTTAGTAATTCATATTGAATTATATTATGAAAAATAACTGTTAAAGGGAAGAAGTTGCTAATAATATGGGAGCTCATGTTGAATTTATATTTCCTCGTGGTTTTGTGATCGATGAGGAACGATTACGGAAAATTCACAGTATCATTCAGGATAGATTGGATGATAAATTTAGAATTAAACCTAAATATAAAATTTATCGTTCAGATAATTTTGTTTATACTACTTTAAATATTGAAGATATCTTAGAAGAAGATAATAGTGAATGGCAGAAAATAACTAGATTACAAATAGAGGCTGAGAATAGTAGTGATATACCCTTTATATTTAAATTAGACTTCGATTCAAAAACTACATTAACTGTTGAAGGTGAAGATAGGGATTTCGTTTATTTGTTTTTTTCAGATCTTAAAACATATCTTACTAACGAAGTAAATACTAAGTACATTTTTTCTGCATCAGTGTTTTATAGTGTTCTCAGAAATCTGCCTCTTTTTACGGTTATTATTATTTTCTATAGAGCGATGAAAAATATTAAACCAATCAGTAATGACGAACTTAAAGGTATAATGGATAACAAAGATGTTATTTTAAAATTGAATTATTTAATCGAAAAAGACGCTGTTTCTACGTTATCTATAAATACAACAAACTTTAATCTAATAATCGTTTTAATGATTTTAAGTATGGCTATAATAGCCCTTAACGATTATTTTGGAAATTATTTTAAAAATATGATGTACAAATACCTTTTACCTTTCAATCTTTTTTTATGGGGTAAGGAAAATACGAGATATAAAAAATTGATTGATTTACGCAGCAAAATCATCTGGGGTGTAGGTGTAGCACTAATAATCAGTGTCATTGCAAGTTTATTGGTATGGAAAATAACTATTAAATAATAAAGCGATGATAGCCTTCTTTTCATAATCTCAGAGAGTCATTATCCGACGTTTGGAGTCGTAAAATCTCCGGTTCTTGAATCGTAGATTTTACGATTCTGCTATTATCAAGGTTTACAGAGGTTAAATATATACGATTATCTGGACTGAAAGAATTTTTCAGTCCGTCATTTTCAAGGTTTATAGCTGTCTATCTGCAGGATCGAGGACTTTACCTAACGGCCATTATCTGTCTTAAATTTCACGAAGAAGGGAGAGAAGGGCTTGAGCATAATAACGAAGTTGATCCGTTCTCGGGAAGAAAACAAAAAGCGGTGGGAGTTTACACGTGTTGCAAGATGTAGTTGGATTAACATGGTTTGGAGTTTCGACCTGGGAGCATTTTTTATTACTTTTGTAAATGGCTACTTTCGAGGGAGTGATCTTTCGATCACTATTGGTATTGTGGGGTGCCTTGTCAGCATAGGTGTTATCTGGAAGTCACTTCCGAAGGTATATAAAAAGACAAGTGAGTCTTGACTTAATCTTAGTTATCAGACTCATAGTGGAATAGTTAAACCCGTTAAACTATTCCACGCAGCATACATCTCGACAAACTCTCCTTGGTATGTGCGATGACGAATGAGTCCGCAGAGATCAAGGCAAAAGTTTAACATCTATATGAGTGATAGGTAAGATTAACACAGGCGGCTAATAAACCATTAATGAAAACAACAAATAAAAACCATTGATCACTCACAAGTCCATAACTTGTGAGTGTCAATGGTTTTTATTTGTTGTTATTAGTAGTATGGGGCTCTCCTGTGTGAGAGCCCCATAGAAAGGTGGATCCAAATGAGTTGATCGATACCTCAGTCCTTACTAACACGACAATGCTTAAAGGCCCGGTTTAGTTTCCGGTTTCTTTGAAAACACCCTCTGTGCGACAATTGGTTTTCTAGACCAATCTAAATTCTTTGGCCCCCCAAGGGGATTGGTCTCTCGCTAGCGAGAGACCTTCCCGCAATTTTAGCGAGCAACATTACTTTACTATGATTCCAAGTAACACAGAAAATAAGATGAGTGCCACAGATTTAACTATGGACCATATTACTTTATATAGTGCTTGAGAATTAAGTATTATAATGCCCTCATGCCAAGAAAGCAGGACCACAAGTAACATAAGGACTATTAGTATCAATGCAATTCCCATTTTTCTCCACCCCCCGAATACTACTGAGCTAGAGAGGTGAGCTATTACGCACTCTTTAAATGATGGCTGCTTCTAAGCCAACGTCCGCAACTTTAGCCTATATATAGTTATAACAGATAGCTAAATTTAGGTAAATATAGCTATCTGTTTATTTCATTAAATACATAAGGCTAAAAAGAAAGCTACCGAGGTTAGTGGTAGCTCTCACCTTCTTTTAGACCTATCTTATAATTAGGATAGGGTTGAGAGAAGAATGCTTTTTATTTCGATGATACTTTTTTTGCGAGTAGACCTTTTGTTTTCGTCACCGATATTTTGAATTTTCAACAAGGCCTCAAAGGCTTCTATAGCCTGTTGATCATTCATTTGAGTGTTAATATCCCGACTAACATCATTAGCAACTGTCTTAGTTAAGTTTTTAGGAATGTCTGGAAGATTCTCAAAGTGTTCTGCGTATTCTTCAGTAACATCTTCGAAGACAGTTGCTGTAAACAGTTTAGCGTTTTCTCTAGAATAGATACTCCAACTTCGATCATGGTATAGCCGTTTTGAAAAAGCACTAAGATCTCTAGCGTTTGGAATAACACTTTTATCCTCGACCTCTATGGACAAAAGGAACTCAAGTTCTTGATTTTTTACGGCTAAAAGCTTCACTTGTTTAAAGCCTTCAAACCTCTTGTTAAATTGGGTAATGGCGTAATTAATGTCTTCTAATTTGGTTCTAAAGTCAAGAGAAGAACCAGCTGCACTAGGAACCTTAAGAACTAATACTACCCTACAAATCTTTTGCATATCAAACCCCCCTTAAATACTTGTTTTATAGATATAATACCCTTAATAAAGGGTTTTGTAAATACAAATATCTATATTAAGGGGTATTATTTTTATTTAATTAGAATTAAGTGTTATGGTGAATTAAGTTTGGAGTACAGGATATCGCCCACACTTTATTTGGATCAGTACCAGCGTAACTGTTATCAAGCGTAAAATCGGTTAATTTTTAGGTCGAAATTCCTAAAAAAAAATGTGGCAGCTCTTTTCATAAGGTTAATTATAGGACTCATATATTTTAATTTGAACTTTAAAGGATATTTAGTGATTATTAAAGAAATAATTAACAAAAAATTTTATTGGAGATTGCTTAATTATGGAAAATATTAGGAAACAATACGAAGCAAATTTGGACCTTTATAAATTATTTTGTAAAGAGTTAAAAACTCAAATTAATGAACTTTTAAATGAATCGTTTATAAAACTGGCTGTACCTCTAGAATCTAGAGTTAAGACTTGGGATTCCATTGCAGAGAAATGTGACCGAAATCATATGAAAATACGTAATTTAAGCGATTTAAATGATTTAGCTGGTTTAAGAGTAATTCTTTTATTTCAAACAGATGTAGATAGAGTTACTACTATTATCAAAGAGAATTTTAATGTTTTAAGAATTGAAGATACGCATAATCGACTCGATGAAAATCAGTTTGGATACGGATCTATCCACTTTGAAATTTCTAGTCCAAAATCATGGTTAAAGATACCAACTCTAAGAAAAATGCAAGGGTTATGTGCAGAAATTCAAGTAAGAACTATTTCTCAACATACTTGGGCTGCTGCATCCCATGTCCTTCAGTATAAACAGGAAAGGCATGTTCCTTTGCCTTTAAGAAGATCTATTAATAGATTGGCCGCACTACTTGAGACTGTTGATTTCGAATTGGTTCGATTATTATCAGAGCGCAATGAATATATACTTGAATTAGAAAATACAGTAGTTGTTAATGACGATGATTTATTAAACGTTGATAATTTGAAACAAGTCCTAGATAAGTATCTTCCGCCAGAGAATAAAGGAGAAGATGAACTATATGATGAGTTACTTGATAATTTGGAAACATTACAAATTATCAAGCTAGGGCAATTAAAATCTTTATTACTTAAACATCAACAAGCAATAATGGAGAAAGAGCGAATAGAAGTTGAGAAAATATCGAAAGGGGAAAAAAAGTCAGATTCAATTGAACGTAATAATAAGGGTGTTTTCTTTGTACATACAGGTTTAGTCAGAATGGCTTTAAAAGAGGAATTTGGTGAAGAAAGAGTTAATAATATACTAAATTTGATTAGTCATGAGGATGAAGAAGACTATGAAGAAGACTATGAAGAAGACTATGAAGAAGACTATGAGGATTAAATAAAGGGGGTGAGAGGACTTGAATTGAATGCACTCCCTAATATTTTTCATAAACCAATCATGCTCGATCAATATATGAGAGCTGCTAAAAGTGAATAGCAGCGATGTGCAAAGGTTAGCAGCCATACTTGTAATACCGTAATACAGTGTTACAGTAATACGATATTACGGTAACACTGCCCTCAAAATATGTAATCTCTAAAAGAACTTCCCACACTCGATTGGTTAAAGAATATCTATCACAGCCACTTTACATAGTCTCAGTTATCGGATCCAATGCATGGCGCATGAGAAAAGTGAGCAGCCAGCGCCAGAAAATAAGTCTTACGCCAGGCCTTAAAGCACCAACGTTTACAACGTTGGTGCTTTTCCTACAGCCATTATAGTACCTAGACAAGCCACGCATGGTGGAGTCCCAACTATCAGATCATTACGTTTGTGGAATTCGGCTGCTATTGTAATCGTATTATAGGACTCAAGCAGCAAAATATAGGTGGATTATTTCTATATGACAAAAATTCCATTTGTACGGGAAAAAAGCATTAAAAAAACTCACAAAAATATTCAATAAACTTGTGAAAATATTTAATAAATGTTACGATAACACCAATGAAGCCTTGATACTGAACGCGTGCACTAAGTAGTGAATGAAACGTAGTTTGAGTGTTAAAATTTAAGAGCCGCGATGCGCTAACATCACAGCTCTTTGCACAACTCAGCCGCAAGGTGCGGTCGTTTCAAATTGGTGAAAAAGCAGCTTTACCGTGCTAGGGGAGGTTGCTTTTTCGTTATTTCCAGTACTAACTTGATTATTCCTAGAAGAAGTGTAAGAAAAGCACAGGCGACTGTTAATGTTTCGAATTGATTCATAGGTTTTCACCCCCTTTCGGGGCAGGCTGCCTTGCTTTCAAAGTCGTGCTTGGACTAATAATATCAGAGTATAAGACTTACGTAAAGGCACTACAAACCTAGATCGGCGGGTTGAAATAGTGTCTTGGTAATATGTATACCTACACTTGACATCAATGTATACTTACACTTGACATATGTATCCGTAATTGGCCTTTTTTTAAAAAATTTTATTTATTTGAGAATGCGTCAAAAAAGTGTGTTTAAAGATTCATCCATCTTCATTCCTACAGTAAACGATTAAACGATACTTGTAATACCGTGTTACGGTGTTACGGTGTTACAAGTATGGCTACTCTTTTTATAACGACCATTATCGGACTCGAATTTTCATAAAAGGAGAATCACTAATGTATTTTATAACGGCGCTAACTGGTCTTGATGAATCCTCCAATACTAGATGTTTCGGATATTATCCAACAAGGGAAGAAGCATTACTTGCCGTTCTGGAAAACAGATGTGATCTAAACGAAGGCATATATAACAACATCGTAGTTGAGAGGATCGACAAAGGGATACATAGCATAACCGAGGAAGAAACGTGGTTTCAATGGTTACAAACCGGGAAATATCTTGGTGAAGGTAATTGGCATCAAATATCAAAGCCGCCAGAAACTGATCACATTACAAACTACGCGATCGGCTAAATCGACGCTCGGTCAACCTTTAAATAATTCACGCCCTGGCTCAACCAGGGTGTTAGAACGGACGGATCAGCAAGAAAAGGAAGGGGTGGGCGCAAGAAGGCAGTTTTAAGACCTTGAAACCTTGTCCGAGGCATTAAACTACTCATTCTATCGGTTTAATCAAGCTACGGCCTAACTGATAAGCTTAGAATCTATTTTCAGTTTAAACTTCAAGGGACACTTACTAGGGTTTAGAAAAGAAAAAAAGACGCTTTTTGACTAAAAGGTGTTGGAGAAAGAAAAAATCGCACCCAATAACAGCACGCTCTAATTGAAATAGTTGCAACCCCATGCTATAATGGCTCTTAAGAGGCACGCCCTAGATTAAATTTTTGGTCTAGGGCTACTTTTATGCCCAAAAATATTGGGATAATGAAAAGTCTTAGATCTATTGTGTGGTAAACCTATAATTGTATATTATTTCTCTTGTCAGAAAGTCCGGAACTTTTGCCCCAAATACCGTGGTACACTGATATTGTGATTTCTTGTCTCCTGTATAAATTCCAGGAAGTTTTTGCTACAAAAACGCGATATGGTAAAGTAAGTGATTCTTTCCCTTCTCCATTGCCCGCAGATGAGATCGTATTTATTTTCTATAAAAAAATATTTAAGCATCCAAGTGTAATCCTTGGATGCTTTTTGTTATGCCAAAAAAACACAGAGAAATTGAAAGGGGTGAATTATTCATGAGAGTAATACAAGGTGGTGGAAATATGATTCGTGCCAGTCCTCTGTAGCTTACTAAAAAAAGTTCAATCAATATTGGTAGCAGCCAATATTTGATTGAACTAACCGAATATAAGCTTTATTCAACGGTTTTTAACCTTTTCTTCTGCCTAAATAATTATTGGAGGTTTTAATGATAAAATATGCGTTTTGGATTTCTGTCTTCATGATAATATTAGCTATAGTGTTGATATGGTCAGGCAAAGGTCAAGATGGTACTGCCTCAACTATTATAGGTTCTATCTTGGTTTACTGGCTTAGTAAAGGTAACAACGAAAAACTCAATTAACAAATGGGAATAATGAAGATCAAACGTTAGAATGGCTAGAAGATATAAAAAAGTGTATTAGCAAGCATTGTTAGTGGTTCCCCCTAATACCCCTTTTCGGCTTTGCGTCCTCGTATCAGCCATAAGATAAACACCATCAAAAATCACGGAAAAAGAGAGTAAGTGAAGAAGGCAGGATAAGGGAGGTGACAAATTACAGGCAAAGCCTGTAAAAACTCAGTAATCATGCAGGTTTGAGTCGGTAAAACAGGTGGTGCATATTGCAAAATCGGTTAAACAAATGGTGCAAAATAGACTTGAAACACGCTGACAGCAAGGTTATAAGCGGTGTTACAGTGGTGCAATATGATGAATTGATTCCCTTTTGACAAAAAAAACAACCCGGTTTCGTACCGGGTTGTGAGTCCAAATTTAATTCCCACTTTTATGATATTTGGTACCATAAAAGCCACTTTTTTTGATTTACTAACCCATCCAAACCCTTACGCTACAAGGTTCTTATCTATATTTCATCATTATTGCTAACCAATTGCAAGTTAGTTATATTAGATCGCTAATCCACTCTAAATCCTTACCATTACTGGCTTTGCCGGTAATTTGTGTATCTGGCGCTCAGCGCCTTATCCTGCCTTTGGATTTTCATTAGGCCGCTGAGAAATAAACGACCTCCCCCCATGACGGGAGTATACCAGGCTAAACCACGCAAGGGGAAAAATTTTCTCGACGAAAATTTATTCTTGTGCCCTTGCGTTAAGAAAGTTTTTCAAGTCTCTGGTAACGGTCATCAAGGGGGAAGTCAGGTAGAGTAGGGCGTATGTATTTGGCCTAAAGTAAAGGAGTGAGGTTGAGTGGAGAACTTTCTTAGCAAAGTTCTAAGGGCGGTCGATGAATTAGGAGAAGCTCCGTATGATTATAAAAAGACTGAAGAGAACCTTTTAAAAGCAACACGTAAAACTTTGGAGTATTACGAGAAACTGAAGGAATCTAGGAAGGAAAATGATACTTAAAGGTGCTTACGAATTCTTGCGTTGAAAATAAATTTTACACCCCAGTATGGACTGGGGTGTTATTGTTCAAATCAAGCATCTAAGTAGCATTTGAGGTGGATAAAGTGAAAAGGATACCTGATGAAAAAATTGAATTGATGTTGGGCAATGTTAGGGCAACCCTCGGAATTGAAGGATTATTAATATCAGAGGAAGAAACTAAAATATTAAGGCAATACCTCAAAGGAGAATTGACAGAAGAACAAGTATTGGAAATCATCCGAACAACGGATGCTGGAAAGGTAAATGACTAAACGAGGGAAGAAAGGTGCAAGATGTACACTTTCAAACAGGCAGCAGAGCTTGCCGGTTTACATGAAAACACAGCGAGAACATATCGTGATAGATTTTTAGAATTCTTTGCCTGTACAGGTGAAGGAAGGCGACGACGTTATCCCGAAGAAGCCGTGGCCATACTTAAACTTATTTCTGAAAAAGTGTCCCAGAACTTAACCCAGGAACAAATTCAGGTTGAACTAGAGCGGAAATACGGACTTTTTATAAACACTAAAACACCAGAACACAACAACACAACACTAGAAGACAACAACAACACAACATCACAACTCGAAATCATCCCAACAACACGAACACAGTTCCTGGAACTTGTTAGAAGTGCCGTTGCTCAGGAACTTCAAAGCCGTGATGACGTAATCGCAGAATTAAAGGCTGAACTAGAAAAAAGCCGAAAGAATTTTAATGACCTAATGGATAAACAAGAAAGTCTCATTCAAGAACGAGACGAACGGATCATCGCGCAGATCCGTGAGCTTATGGTGGAAAAACAAAAAAATCCTTGGTGGCAGTTTTGGAAATAGAAAAGCCCAACTCAAGCATATATCCCGAGTTGGGCTTTTACAAAAATATTGTTACGTAAAATTTCGTTGCCGTTCGTTGCGAATTATTAAGATCCATTCTGAAAAAAAAAATTTCGACATAAAAAAAGGAAATTTTTCACTTCATGGAGAATTACTTACCCTTAGAATGCCAAAAAGCCAGAGATTGGACCCTCTGACTTCTTGGACTTTAATCACAGCTCAACGAAAGCACCGAAGAGCATTGATTTCTGAGAACATTATATCATATTTGCAAACTGAGTTTCAATTATCTTTAATAGGTTTATATATTTATATATATATATAACAAAGAAAACTCAGCTATTAGTTTTGATATAAAAGGTTTTACGAAATTCAAAGTCGGTGGCGTACAAGCTGCCGGCTTATTTATATGCCGGTGGACAGAGAGAAAGAGGATGAGGCAATGAACGATGTTTTAAAAGTATTAGGTATTAACTCCAAAGGTTATGGTACATTTCCCAAACTGGTTGCTAAAGATAGAAGACTCACAATTGAAGCAGTAGGTATTTACGCCTACATTTGTTCTTATGCCGGATCAGGCAATAGTGCGTTTCCAAGTGTGTCAACGATCCTCTATGATCTAAGAATTGGAGAGACTCGTTTTTATACTCACCTTAAATTATTGATCGAATATGGATATATCTCAATTGAGAAGGTTAGAGATGAAAAGGGTAAATTTAAACACAATGTTTATATCCTCCACACAGAAATTTTAGACTCCAATGAGGAAAAAACTCCACCCCCCCAAAACAGGGGTACGGGTAAAAAACTCGATCATCCATCCCCCCAAAATCGAGGCACGGGTGATCGAAGCATGGATAATCGAGGAACTAATAATAACAATCTTAGAATTAACAATTTAGAAGAAGAAGAAGAAGAGACATACCATAAACGCTATATTGAAATGGCATTGAAGGTGGGGGCTACCAAATCAGATCTAGTAAATGCCCTAGAAAAAATGGATGCTGAACCAGATATTATAAACCCAGTCGCTTGGTTACAAAAGGCTCTGGAGAATGAAGTCATAAACCGTGAACTTGTCAAACGCCCAAAAAACAAAAAGAAGCCAGCATCAAGACGAACGTCCCAATCTGCCAAAACAAAAGCTGATATACCTATGGACACAACAACAAAAAAAGAAAAATATGGGGATTTTTATCTCTAACAAACGGCAATACGGTGTGACAGTAATAACGTAACACCGTGGCACCGGAACACTGGAACACCGTGGCACCGGAACACTGGAACACCGTGGCACCGGAACACTGGAACACCGTGGCACCGGAA
>NZ_FNCP01000009.1 GCF_900100785.1 Desulfosporosinus hippei DSM 8344
AGTTGTATTATTTCAAGATGAAAGCGATCAGTTTGTGGCCAAATTCCGATCCGTTTTCCTGTCCGAAAACCGATCAGTTTATTTTACCATTCACAACATGTTACCATCATTACAAATAATAGGGATATGACGCATTGCATTAGTAATAATCGCCTGAGCCTTAATGGCTTCAGCGTGAGTGTTACACGCTACATTATTATTATTGAGATCCGCAAGCAATCCCTTGATCTGATGAAAGAATATCGAAGTCCAATGTTTTGAAGTAGCTTTCAAAGATAAAGTCGAAGTTTTTCAGATAACTTTATGATTGACACAGATGAACTATGAACTTTATAGCTGGTCTAAAAAGGTCTAATTGTTGTGAAGTACTGCCCACCTCTTATCAACAAAAGAAGGCGTTTTTATACCCGTCTTTTGAGTATCAACCGTACCGTGTCCCAATAAAAAGAGTAAAGAATAATCGTACACTAAAATATTTAAACTCTACTTTCGGCATTAATTATTTTAAAGGGGTTAATTCGTTATTAAAGTAATTATCAATTCGTGTAAACCTGGCACTTGAATCAATCAATTCTGTCTTTTTGGGTTCATCTAATTTACCTAAAACTAATAAGTTTAAACTGTTTTGCTTTGAGTAGACTAATTGTTTGTGGTACTTGGTCATTGTGCCTATTTTGAAATTGAATATCATTTTAAGGGTCTCCTCTTTAAAATTAAAGTAATATACACCCTTTCTCCCCTGAATGACTGCATCTTTATAATGTAGTATTATTTTCCTTGGCATATCATTTTGAGGTAACCGTTTACTGAACAATACTTCATTATTTGATGTATTCAAAAGAATCAAACCTTCGCTGGCATCAATAATATACAGCAACTTAGTCAATGAAGAATATTTGATCTCTTGGGGTTCAGTCAGCGAAATTTTCTTAATCTGTTTATACACTGAGGGTACGCTAAATTCATTTTGAAGGAAGTCAATTCTAACTATACCTTTACTACGTAACGCAAGGAAAATAGTATTATCATTGACATCAATATCAGTAACATAGCTATGTCCGTTTTTATCGATAATCTTATTTTCAATATCTGTTAGATATTGGGGACTATTAGGATTGAAAATGTTCAATACGACTAACCCTCTAGTTTCAGACAAAGCAAACAGTAACCGTCGTTTATGATTTATTTTGATTTTGGTGCAAAAAGGGATACGCTTTTCGAAAACTTGTTGTGGTTGATTATTATTTCTTAAGTCGAAACTAAATAGAAACTGATGAGTTGAAGTAAATAATGTTTCTCTATACGTCTGCATGTCAATGATTATGCTATCGTTGTTCAAATTATCTATGTTAAATGGTGTTAATCTAGAAAAGTAACCAGAAAAGTTTTTGTACAGTGGTATAATTTCAATTTTTCCGTTTAAATAGGCTACAAACAAAGAATTATGGTAACAATGAAGCGACGTAATGGTATGGTTTAGTGGACTATTATCATTAGTAATCATAGTATTTTCCCACCCATCAAAGTGCTAACATCATCGGAATCAATTAATTCCTGATCTATCCACACCTCAAGTAAATTACTTGAAATATTATGTCCACCTTTAAATGGTATAATCGGGTAACCGTGCCACCTATCGTGTGTATTTGTGGGTTTAGGGAAGAATCCAAATTGCTCTCCTCTTGTACCAACAACCTCGAAATCGGGCAAAAATCCCCAGAGGTTTTGGTTATCATCTTCCCATGACTGATTCCCTAAGGTTTTACTAAAGTTGCCGAAATCGGCGATATCAAAGTTTTCCTTTTCCTTTATTACAGACTCCCATTTACTAGCATTTTTCTTGCGACTTGTTCGATGATGTTTTTGAATACTCAGATATTGTCTTTGCCTTCCTGGTCGGTCATACGGAATATTTGGCATTTGCTTCATCACGTCCAATCGTATAATACTTGTGACAAATTATTCGCCAAATTCCCTGTTGTTTCCTGCCCGTTCACTTTTATTTACTTTTGTTGGCTAAAACATATATACCTTAGGGAGATACGATTATTTCTCGAAGCCTTAAATAGTTTAATTCATTTACAATTGTGTCCTATATCCTTCTGTAATCCGCTCATTATTTATCCAAAGGAATAAAAGATTCTTAATTTGACTTAATGTTTTTGTCCATAAAGTGCATCAGAAACACTACTATTGCCTTTTTCCTTAGACCAAATCTAACAGTCATATCTATAATCCCTGAATTTTTACGAATTGAATTTAGAAAATCGATTAAATTTCTTGTTACTACTGTTGGATAATTTACTGTAGTCAAAAGTGACCTCCTATGGAAGTAGATGTACTACACACAATCACACTTAACAAAGGGGTTTACTCTGACATCCATCATCTCCCATTCTCCAAACAATAAACGAAATGGCTCATCACTAGTTCAATTGCTCCATATCATTAAATATAATAACTTTAAGACAAACTCGGTAGAAGCCCTCAAATATCTTGCCGATGGATGAAGGTGTACTATGCATGTTTTAGCGACTAAAACAGTGTCAAACTGTTGTTAATGTCCCACCACCTCATAAATGATCCTTTCTTTTATATACCGTAATAAAAGAAAGGTTGATGAGCTTGGCTTAGAGTTTAGATTAACTATTCTTATCCTTGTTAGATTTCGCTTTGATGTTAGGTTGTAATGATAGTTATCAAGGGAATCACCACACATTCACAAAGCAAACACAACATCAATTGTGTTTACTTTTCTTGTTAAAAGAGGTACAATAACTATAGAAAACGAAACACAATTTACATAAAGCTCTGCAAATCTGGACGAAACACAATTTAGGAGGAGTCCAAATGATTGACAAATTCAAGGAATATCTTATGACTCAGAACAAATCTCATAGCACTATTGAAGGATACATTCGATCTATTAAGGATTATTTCACTTGGTTTTCTCATTCCTACGGCAAAGAACCAACTAAATTGATTAAGCAAAACATCGATGAGTTCCGATCCTACCTGCAAACCATAAAACGCCAAAACGCTAAAACCATTAACTATAAGTTAAGTAGCTTAAAGAAGTACAATGAATTCCTCGTAGATAGTGGTATACAGAATGATATTATTATTACCGATAAAATGATGCTCAAGGTTCAACAAGAATACGCCTCCCCTGCTACAATAACTGAGAAAGATGTAAATCAGTTAAGACAGGCGATTTTAGAGCAAGGTTCAAAACGAGACTATGCTTTAATCAATCTTCTTGCTTATACTGGGCTAAGGATTTCCGAAGCCTTATCTATTCCCTTATCTGAATGTAATAATATATACCAGACCAAGGAACTGATGATCCGAAACGGCAAGGGGAATAAACAACGAACAGTTTACCTCAATGATAAGGTTCTCTCTAGCCTTAAAGACTACATTACTAATGAGAGAAGCACTTATAAAACTGCACTGGACAGTACGTTTTTGTTTGTTTCAAATAAAAACTCTTGCCTAGACCGTATTACAGTAAATAAAATGCTTGATAAATATTGTAAAGGTGCAAAACTTAAAAGTATTACCCCTCACCAACTACGGCACTTCTTTTGCTCTCACGCCTTAGAGAAAGGTTTAACTGTGGCTGAAGTTGCTAATATCGCAGGTCATTCAAACATTCATACAACACTCATTTATACTAATCCAAGTCGTACTAAGATGATCGAAAAAGTTAATTCTTTATAAAGTAAAGAGGTAGGGGCTAACCCTACCTTTCTCAATGCCGTTTTGAAATATGTTTCGTGAAGATTCATGAAGTATGTCCTATTGAAACAAACTATTAAAAACTAAGAGTTTAATTTAAAAGTTTCATAATATACAACATTATGAAGCATACCTAATAGAAACCTCTGTCCTTCTTCATCAATTAAATCCTTTGTGTTAACAAGAATATTTACTAACCTCACTACTGCTTTTGGATGATCATGATCATTAGTAATCAAATCTTTATTTATTAAGTTAATATACTCATTTATTAAGTTCATTTTTCTCATACAATATTCTTCAGGAGTTAATTTTTTATGTAAATCAGTAATAATTTTATCATCGTTATAAGTGCTTGAGTTTACCTCCAATATATGGAATAACACAAAAATCTCAATCGCAAAGTAATATGGCAGTGACTGGAATCCCTTCATCTTTTTATTATTAATTGCTTCAAAAATCCATTTAACTGCTTGCAAATCCGCATCTAACTCACATTTTTGCATTAATGTTTTATCTTCTGTTTTTATTTCTAAATGACCTAAATAGATATGTGCATATTCATGAGCAATTATAAATAACTCATGCAAAAAAGTCTTACGATATACCAATTGTAATTTTTCCTGATTTAACAATGGCGGTAATAAAGACATCTTTGGTAAATAAGGTTGATAAATAAAGCAATTACATATTTCTAAATAAGACTTACATAAAAAATCATCATTTGCTTCACTATTCTTTGAAATTTCACCATATAACATTTGTGTTTCATTATAATGTGCTATTGCTGTCATTAATTGGCAATGCAATTTGATAATTGGTTTTCCATGTGGTGCTTTCGTCGCCGAAGCATTAATTTTATAGGTAGGTAATATTCCAATATAAACATCTCTTAACTTTTCGCTTACCTCAAGGGGAAGAACATCAAGAAAAGGCTTCGCAATCTTCTGATTATACAATTTTTCTTCATATTTTAAGAATGAACGATTTTTAAACTTCTTTACAATCTTTTTTAGCTTCTTATCGTTAAGATTTAACTGCTTTTTTCTATACATCAATACTTCTTCTAAATTTCCATATAGCTGGCTAGAACAGTTACGCTGAAGTTCTCTGAAATACTTTATAGAATCTTCCATTGCATGATCACCTACCATTACTACTTACTATTTTCACTACCTTTACTCATCCATATAACCAACCCACCTTGTATTTCTACTGTTTCTTGAAAGTCACCGACTCACTAAATCGAACTTCATCAACCCTCCAACCGACCTCTAACCAAGAATCAGCATAATAATGTCCTCCGTTCGCCCACCAAGCAGGATATTTATGAGCGGACATTGGAAGTTTACCTCCAATGATCCCTTCCATTTGTTCATAGGTAAGAGTAACCGTTTGTCCCTTGCATTTTTCGAGAAACTGCTGTAATGGTCGATATTTATCCATATTGACACCCCCAGAATAACTAAATAGACGATATAACATCCTTAAAGACACTTTATTCCAGATTGACAGCGAAACATGGTGTGAAACAAACTAGAACAGAAAAACCCTACAATACCTAAATGTTGGCAAGCAAATTGCATTATTGTACTTTTGTTTGTCTTCTAACTACCTTAGCCAAATCTTCTACAGAAATTATCGGTTTCTTATGAATCATTCGATGACAATTACTGCACAGCATCGCAATGTCCTCAATTTTGGTCTTATCTCCTTCTTTCATTTCTGAAACAAGTTTGCGATGATGACCTTCAATAAAGTTATTCCCTCTATCACCGTATATTTTAGGGAAATCAGCTGAACAAACCTCGCAAAATAATCTGCCATGCTTCTTAATAAATAGCTTCTTGGCTTGTTTTACTACACCAGACTTGCGTTCACGCATTCTATGCAAACGGTAATATTCTTTGCCCTCTGAATATTCATCTTTACATTCAGGATCAAGATCCTCTTCAATTGTTACTGCAATGTGGCTAAAGATAAAATGGCATAAATCCGAACCAACTTCTATTGTGAATTCACCTTCAGGAGTTGGAAATACCTTCTCAAATTCTTTTTTCAGCTCTTTTCTGAATCTAATACTCTGCAAGACAATGCTTTTGTCTGTCTGATCTTCAAATCTATATTCGGCAGAGAATATCTTATTGTTAAATAACACCTTAATTTCTCTGGCTTTTCCTCGTGGCACAAAAAACTTACTATCTTCTGGATTGAATATCTCATGGAATTCCTTGTCTATTCTGACACCATCAGTATACTGGGAGTTACCAACTTTCTTTAGTAACTTCTTGGATTCACGATTCACGAGAAACATCTCTAGGCTATTTTCAAGGTATAAGTCATATGTTCCTAAAGCATATCTTTTCAAAGCTCCAATAATAGGATTATATTGATCTTTATTTAATTCAGTAAGATATTTGATAGCGTCATTCATATCGTATTTACTGAAAAACCCTTTGTGAGGATTTCTTAAACCAAAATGGTGTAATATTCCCATCGAAAACCAACCTCGTGAATATTCCTGATTTTCGAGCAGGATGTTTTCATCAATCCATCTATTTGACCTACCGTTGAATAAGAATTCAAATATAACCCTGTCTCTAAGCTCCTCTGTGTATCTTCTATATTCTCTGTCTCTCTCATCAGGTTTAAGCTCTGGAAAGGATTTATCGATACTCATATCATTACACTCCAGACTACTTACTTCACCCTAAGATATGGGACTCCTTAACAATAAATCCTCAAGTAGCTTTGCAAGATCTCTCATCATTTGGATTTTACTGCTTATTACTGAATCCTTAATCTCGATAAAGGAAATTTTTATTATGTTAAGTGAAGCGATCAATATTAGAATTATCACAGCTAAACCCATAGTAGTTGCTACTGCCATCTCCATACTGGACACCCCTTTGAAAACGTAAGTAATGAACTGTATCCAAAGAGGTACGAACAATGCTAAAAAAGCACTTGGAGTGACAAATGAAGGTAATTTATTATCTTCAATCTCCTTATACAAATAATCTATTAGCAATTTAATTTTAGCTTCAGATTGAATATTATGGTTTGTTAAAAAACCTTGCAATAGATCAACTTGATAAGATTTATAACCGTCTGTCTTCCATAAAAAGCCCGCTGGTTGTATTCCATATTCCAAAACCTTTTTCTTTGCTTTGGAGTTTATAGTTAAAAATGAACCTACAAGAAATGCTCCTAATATCATAAGTGGTACTAATATCCAGAATGTAAATATTTTTAATACGATGCTGAAATATATTAGTAAAATTGCAATGAAAAATAGCCAATATGAAATCCAAAAGGAAAAGTATGTTCCTTTATAATACCGAAATATTAAATTATAAGTCATAACCTCTGCTTTATAAAACTTCAAAACCTTATGTAACAATCTTCACCCTCCAAGCAATACTTTGTTTATAATATCTATTTCTTTACAGATGCTTTTTTAGTGAAGATTTGTATTCTCTCCAAATATCTTCCACGAAAGAATTTATTGAAATATCATATAATCCTTCTTTTTCACTATAAAAAAGTTGTTGCTTTACACTATTACTCCTAAACATTTTATTTGCAAATTGTCTTCTTAGTTCTTGATTAGTACATCTATGAAACTCTTCGTCATTTAAAATCTGCTGACGTAAGTCCTTTCTGCCCTCATTAATGTTTTGTTTTCTCTTTTCCTTTTCTTTTAGAATGTCTTCAAAATTCTCAGTTGCTAATTCTATACAAACTGTTTCTGGCATTCCAAATCCTTGTTCAAGAAACCAGTAATCCTCTTCTTGAATAAAGAAAATAACTCCTTGATATATACAATAAACATTTAGGGCTACGGGTTTACTATAATCAACTTCAGATAAACGATCATTATACTCATCAAACTTTTCTTGTAAAATTAACAATTCATCCTCACCTAATTTAAGCTGAGATGTTGTTTCATCAGTTATACTTAACACATCTTTGTCAATCAAATTATAACTATAAAACATTGTGTCAATTTTATGTTTACACGAAAAATCTAGCAAATCCTCCATGCTCGTTAATTGTAAAGTATGAGTTATTTCTGTTTCAGTAGTATGGACTCTGTAACTGTAAAAACCTTCGTTTTTTAAAAGTTCTAACAATTCTTCTTCTGACTTCATATCACACATACTTCCTTTACAATATCAGTTGTCTGCAGAGTTAATCATCCAATAGCCATTTCATCACTTGCACCTTTTATCACTTCATTTAATATCTCTTGATACTTTAAAGGTAACTCCTCATATACTTTAAGTTCAATCCCCTCAATAATTCCTTCACTTTCTCTAGTAAAGATTTGATAGAATTGCTTATTCGTAAAGTAAATAAATTTCTTTTCGGCTTTCGCTTTCTCCATGAGATAACATTTGGCATATAACCCATGAATCTTCCCAACAGGTAAACTACCACCTTTTGTCCTGCCACTATGATGACAAATTTGAACAATTATTTTGGAGTCAACAGATACTCCTGAGAATTTTCTTTCCACACCCTTTGATCCAACTTTAACTTTCTTCTGAATGAACTTAGTGTCAAACTCTTTGCCTAATTCCTCAAGGATGTACTTTGTTATCTCGTTCAATTTTGACGTATCAGCCACGCTAGACCCCTCCATATATTTTAGTTCATCAGTTGATACAGCCCAGTTACTTTAGGATGCTCCAATTGCTTCAAGTATTGGCTTCCAATCATTTAAGTAATGTTGACTATTAGAATCTAATGTCCCAATTTTATTCTCTCTAACAATAAATTTATATAGCGTCTTTTCGTTGCTTTTCATTGGTTTAAGATCGTGCTTAGGAACAATGAAAAAGAAATTATTCTCAACCCAATAAGCAACCAGAAAATTACAGTTTTTATACTCGTTCTCTGTTAATGTGAAATGGACTGTCCCCACAGCATTTTTGCTTGTCGTGTATAATCGTTGTCTCGTCTTCACTTCAATCTTAATTTTATCTCCGCTCTTGCTATTCAATAAAATTAGGTCACATCCTGATTCTCCTAAGTTCTGATAGACTTCCCATCCAGTACTTTTTGTCAGCAAGTATAATCTAAAAAGAACAGACTTTTCGCCGATTTCCATGAGTAAATGTTGGATATTTTGAGGCAACTTTTCAGTTTCATCGATTGGCATGCTGTAACTCCTTTATGTATACCCATAAATGCACTCTCAGTAGTTCAATTTTAGCAAGTTACCATACTCAATATATTATGTTCCAATTCGACAAGTATTTACCTTTTACCTTTATGTACAAACAAAAACGGCTCAACTATCAGGCTAGCAATTTTTGTTACAAATAAATTCACTTACAGAACTTCTTAGTCATGTCTTCATCGTATAATATTCAAAGAATTAATCGTTAATAAGGTTTTATCCTCTCAAAGCAATCATTATGTAGTTTTTAACTCTTGAGTTCACAATAAATTACTTAGTCAAACTGGAAAAGGCTTACAGCAAAAATCAGTAGGTTTTAATGATTCGATTAATATAACAGGGTTCACAATATCATCCACAAGTCTTAGAGGTATCAACAATTTCCCTTTAGCTATCAACGCTAAATATCTTGAAAAGACATCTGTACTGCCCTAATCTTACCTTCACAAAATAAGGAAGGGATATATCTACGTTATATATCCCTTAAATGACTTATCTATCATTCTTAATTCTCATCGTTTATATACTTAAAGTTGATAATTTCGCCATCTTCATCTCTGGTTACTTTTATCGGTTTATTATTAAAGAAATATTCGCCGTAGCTTACCCCTATTCTGCGACCATCTTTAGTCCACTCCCAATAAGAAGCTTCATTCTCTATACAATCATGCCAATGTATTTTCATTAGAATCTCTCCTTAAAATTATTAGGGATACTTCCCTAATGCCAATTATGAATTAACGATGCTTTCCTACATCATGAACATATTAAATTTATTTGATAATTTATCCTTACCTACAAATTTTTGATAAGGCTATTATAAAGCTTATTCCTATTTTTGTAGGTAATTTTAATTTAGGCTATCTTAATGATTTCCCAATATCGATACCCTTTCTTTTTTCCGTTAATCATCTCACTAGATGATTTATTGACAATTAAATACCTCATATTATTCGTTTCAAAATAAGTATTTAATGACTTAATTGATTTTTGCTGTCTCTTTCTTGAATCTCTTAAATCAATTATATCAATTAGTTCCTGTCTTTCTTCTTTAGTCAACTTTTTACCAACAACTTGGTCTACATATTTGACTATTTTATCTATTTGATGATCTTCCTCAATAACTTTGTATGCTTTAACGCCAAACATATGTTGCATATATTTACAGTACCCATGCTCACCATAGTTCTTCATCTCAGCTATATTAGCCAGATCATTTTTGACTTTAAAGAACATTAATTCATTTACTTTCTTTGTTCCTTTATCATCGTCGTTAACAGTGTCATCATAGACAATATTACTAGCATCATATTCTCTATGATACTCTTCAATAAATTCTTTGACTGTATGAGTTTGCAAATAATCTGCCATCTTTACTTTTTTATTAAGTTTAGTTTCCTTGCCCCCCAATGATTTATTATTAATATTTTTGATATATAGATGGAGTTTATCATCTTTGTTTTGTATTCTTTTTCTACCGATACATTGAACTAATGTTCCAATATCTTTAACATCGCATACTATGTGCTTTAGGTTAGTATCAATGATATTGACCCCTGCATCCATACAAGTTGTTGTAATTAAGATTTGCTCATCGAAACGCTCATTTCTGAGCATGTTATTTATTTTAGTTTGGTCAACTTTGTGATAGAATTCGCTATTACTCCTACTACAATTGAACAAACAATGTTTTGGGTATCTTCTATATAAGTCATAGGCTTTTTTAGCAGAGTCAACGAAAAATATAGCTTTGTACTTCTGCTCTACTACCTTTTCAATTAGGAAATCTAGTGTTTCATCTTTATTATAGAATGCTAAACTTTCTATGAAGTCATAATTTATAGGTAGCTCATAATCTATAGTGTCTGTACCTTTAATCATATTTATATATGATTTCATATTGTCACCTGTAGCAGACATGAAGATCTTAATTCCAGAGTCCTGTTTTAGAATTAAATTTAATGATATATCTGTTGTTTTATTAAAAGCCGCATCTGACATGAAATAATGAAACTCATCACATACGATATACTTATATGTAGAAAAATCACAGTCTTTTTTTATAAGTTCATTATGTTCTAGCTTCTGATATGTTTCAATATGTATAACATCTGTTTTACCATCTCTTTTAATCTCTTCTATAAATTGATTTTTACAATTAGTCCTATGAACTAACAGTAAAATCCTTGAACCATCTCTTTTGGCGAGAGCATACAGTATATTTTTAATAAAGTATGATTTACCTGCCCCTGTGCCTGCTTTAATTGTGATCGTATCACCATTATTCCAGTTATTTATCTCTTCTATTGTTACAACTTCACTAACCCTCATATCTTCGATATTCTCCTCCTGATAGATAGGAGGATTGCTATTCATATTAGAAAATTCCGAACTCTATAAGCGTCCCAAATTTTGGTATATTATTATGCCAATCCTCCCAATCTTATAAGTACTAATATTATTAAAAATTTACCTATTTTCATCTTGCTGTAAGATATTGAATATTAACCTTTGAATTGTGAAAAACATTGATTTGGTCGTATCTATGTGTCTTATCTATGCGATCTGTTATATTTTTTCCCTTGGCTATGAATTGTTTTTTCATTAGAGCATTATTAGATTGTTTTTTAACAACCATACAATTTTCTGGGAAGTAGCCAAGACTTTTATCGATACGTTTTATACGATCGCCATCTTCAAAATCACGCTTTATAGCCCACGCATAAAATAATAATGCCCCATCTTTTTTATCAGCCCATTCGGAACACATAATTATGCCCTTTTTTGAATAATCACAATTTTGTTTTGAATTATAGCACTTATTCCAATAACTATCCCATTTTTTCTGTAGCGTTATATAATTAGGCATTTCACCTAAGTAAGTTGAACCATATTCTGAAGGTTTATCACCACGGAGACAACCACATGATTTTCTACCCATCTCTTTTATTTGATATTCTTTAATTTTATGTACAAGTCTTTTATTTGTTCCACTGTCACAATCACATGTACAGTAACAAAAAATATGATTACGTTCTCTCTTAGATTTTAATATTATTAACCTTCCACACCTACGACCTGTGAGATCCTTCCTTTTCTTGCCCATTCTCTTCTTTCCTCCTAATTTTTAATGCGATCAATTTTCTTGATTATGTAAGCCAAAATATTTGGAAACCATTTCATGTAATTTTTATTTAGATATATCTAACCGAACCCAAAACACTTTTCAAAAAAAGATAATACCATCTACATCGCCCCCCTTCATAGTTAATTAAATACGATTAACAATCAAATGCCGATCATATTTCGGATAGAAATTGCCCACCAAAGCTTTTACTAATATAATTTAAATTTCTTGATCCTTTCCCTCTAACAAAAACTTCTTATCCCGTTCACCCTTCCTCCTACTTTTAGTTGAACAGATTTCCTCTGGAGGTAATACCTTTTTACGTTTGACAATTTCTCCTTTTTTACCTTTTAAACCATATAACGGAAGCAACTCTCTAAACGCCTTAATAAATTCAACTTCTTCTTCATTTTCCTTTACTCCATAGTTAGCATTACCTATAGCTCGACTCATAGACCCTATGAGTAAGAATACTAAACGCTTAGATCTATCCTCTTTGATCAAGCGAACTAAGTCTTGAAAGAAATTCAGATTATATTCTTTTCCGTTGTCAACATCAACCATCTTGCTTATTTCTGACAATAGACTTGCCCTTGCTTTTTCCTCATTAAGTAGTTGGATTAAAGCTTCAGAGTCATTAACTGTTTCAATAACTAAATGTTCCTTTCCTAGTTCGTCAACAATAGTTCGTTCAACATCTACATTTTGCGATTGACGTATTACATTTTTTATTTGTACCTCTATCGCCTCAGGCTTGGATAGTTCCTTTTGGAAATATTCTTCTTTAAGTTCAAAATGTTGGGCAAGTTGTTTAAGACGATTTTCTGGTATATTTTTTCTTCCCTTAACCCAGTCATTCACAGTCTTGGGGCTAATACCTAAGATTTCTGCAATTGTTTTGTATTCTACTTGAAAAATCTTTGCAATGTATTCTAGACCAATAATCACTTGAAATTCCCCCTAAAGATTATCATTAGACAGATTGAGTCTGCTATAACCTCATTATACTTAGACAGATTCAATCTGTCAAGCAAGCAAAAAAACAAAACCCTTAGTCGATAGGGTTTGTGAATGTCCTTGACATTCAATGTTCTTGTTGTTCATATACCGAATCAATTCCTTTACCTCAAAGCAAAATCATACTTCTGGATAAAACATGCAGTTACGTTGTAAATAGCAAGTACACTGTACGCCAAATTTACCCCCCATAGCACCCTAATTACTCTCTTCTGGCTTTTCCGATTCCGTTTTGAGGCATGAATCAGATAGATACAAAGAAAGGTAACTCCGACGAATTTGAAATAATGAAGAGCATTACGATCCACAAAGTAACCTGCCAATGGATTTCCTTCGATTGCCCCATGGCTAATAGCAAAGATAGTTGTATAGTAATCGATGATGTTTAACGCACAGAAGAGCAACAGTAGCTTATATACTTTATTCAGGTGACACCCTCCTAGTCAATCTCACTTATTCTAACAAAGCGACATAGGTTCACATCCACTTCCTTACAGATCACATCAAGTCTGGTTTTGACTTTTTCATCTACTGGAACAGTTTCCACCTGACTGCAAGCTTCTACTCTATACTTTTTGTATTTGGGTTCTTACAGTTACATTTCGGCACTCCTTAACATAAGGAGGCAATTTCATCGCTCAACTGGAACAATTTGTGATAAGCTAGAGCTATAGAGCTAGAGATGTTAATATGTAGCACTTAGTTTGACCAATATTAGGAGGATTTTTATGGATAACGATACTACTTTGTCCGCACTTAAAGAAATCGTTAAGACTTTTTGCGTAGAGAGAGATTGGGATCAATTTCATAACGCTAAGGACTTATCTATCGGAATAATCACAGAATCTGCTGAGTTGCTTGACCACTTTCGATTTAAGTCCTCTTCAGAAATTGAGGAAATGTTTAACGATTCGATTAAGAAGTTAAAAATTACTGAGGAATTATCCGATGTCCTTTTTTTCGTTTTAAGATTTGCCCAAATGTTTGATATTGACTTAACTGCTGAACTCATTAGAAAAATCCAAATTAATAACGCAAAATATCCCATCGATAAGTGCAAAGGGTCTAATAAAAAGCACTCAGAAGTTTAACTATTCTAAACAGTTGTCTTAACTTAGGCATATTCGCTATCAAAAGCAGATTGGATGTGTAAATATTTGATTATATATCAAAATAGTGCGATTGGATTTCGGAATGCTGTAGATAACAATCAAATAGTCCCTGATATTGAGACTCAATATATTTCCAAATTCGGCAGAAGAGTAGGTCAAGGCGAAAAAAGAGCATGGAATAACTCTCTAAAATTCATGGAAACAGTAATCAGAAAGTCTGCTGTTCCTGATGATTGCGGTGTTTTGATCGAATACAACATACCAGCAACAAGCAAAAGAATAGATTTCATTATTTCTGGTCAGGACGAAAGCAATAATAACAATTTTGTGATCATCGAACTCAAACAATGGGATAAAGCTGAAGCAACTGAAAAAGAAGATATTGTAACTGCATATGTGGGAGGTCGAGTCAGGGAAATAGCACATCCTTCCTATCAAGCATTGTCTTACAAAAGATACATTTCAGATATGAATGAGGCTGTATACACGAACAATTTAACGCCATATGCGTGTGCATATTTACATAACTACGTTAAAAAGAATCCTGAACCTCTAACTCTCCCTCAATATTCTTATATCTTATCAGGTACACCCATTTTCTTTTCGGAGGATAACACCAAGTTAGAATCTTTTATCCACAAATATGTAGGAAAAGGAAATGGATTAGACATTCTGTATCAAATTGAAAATGGGAAGATTAAGCCATCAAAAAAATTCATTGAATATGTAGCTGATATGTTTGATGGTAATGCTGTTTACACACTTCTGGACGAGCAAAAATTAGCCTATGAGAACATTATTACATATGCAACAACTGCCCCAGAAAAGAGGACTATTATCATTAATGGAAGCCCTGGCACAGGAAAATCTGTTGTAGCAATGAACGCTTTCGTTGCACTCCTAAAGAGGGGAAAGAACTTAAAGTTTATCGCTCCTAATGCTTCTTTTAGAACTGCTATGGTCAGTATGCTATCAAATAATAAGAAGCATAGTAAGCAACGTCTTAATATCCTCTTTGCAGGTTCAGGACAATTCTATAATGCGTTAAATGACGAATTTGATGTCCTTATTGTTGATGAAGCCCACAGATTAAAGGGTAAAGGTGCATACATGTACAAGGGCGAAAATCAAATTGAGGATATCATAAAAGCATCAAGAGTAAATGTGTTCTTTATTGATGATAATCAGCGAATAAGACCTGATGATATTGGTACAATTAAAGCTGTCAAAGAGGTGGCAACTAAATATGGCTCAGAGGTTGTGGAAGTTAAATTAGAAGCTCAATTCCGTTGCTCAGGTGCTGAAGGATTTTTAAATTGGGTTGATCATAATTTTCAAATTAAGGATACGGCGAACTTTGATGGTTGGGATGTTAGCTCATTTGAATTTCAAATTGTTGACTCACCTAATATTCTATTGGATAAAATTAAAGAAAAAAACACACAAGGATTTAAAGCAAGGATACTTGCAGGTTTTGCTTGGCAATGGACAGCTGAAAAAAATGGTAACGCAAATGCAGAGGTATCTGATGTAGACATCTCTGAACACAACTTCAAAATGCCTTGGAATAGCAGGTCAAATTCTTATTCATGGGCAATTGATGATAAAAAAGCAAATCAAATTGGTTGCGTACATACGTCTCAAGGTTTAGAATTTGACTACGTGGGTGTCATTATTGGTAATGACTTAAAATATAACCCATCAAAAATGGAACTTTATTCGAGTTATAATGATTACTTTGATACAACGGGCAAAAAGGGTTTAAAGAGTAAACCTGAGGAATTAACCTCTCTAGTTAAAAATATTTACAAGGTATTATTGAGTCGTGGAATGAAGGGTTGTTATGTGTATTGTAGGGATAAAAACTTACAAACTTTTCTGAAAAGTAGACTTCAGCCTTAGTGTTTATACAAGAGTCCTCAGAAAGGACTCCTTTATATTTAAAAGGTCTTATTTTTAGCAGAGTAATCCGCATCCGCAAGCCATATTTCACGACCATATTCTCTTACCTTAGAGAAAAGTCTCGACAACGAAAAGAAATTTAACTTTTTTCCCCATCTAACGATTTATGTATATTCTAAGACTCTGTGCCAAAATAAAACGAAATTTGCCCTGAGGAGAAATACATGGAAAAACCAACTTCGATTAAGCAAATTGATGAAATCTGTTTAGAATTACTTGAGCGAGTTAAATCACCCGATTATACCACAATGAATGCTGGATCATTTGGTGAAATTCCTTACAAAGTTATGACCATTAAGGAAATATCGGAGTACTATGAAGTAAAAAAAGATAGCGTGTATCGCGTATTTGATAATAACAAAGCCCGCTTTTTCAATCATGGGGCAAGAAAAATTAAGGGTTCTATACTCCGTAGCTTTAAAGACTTTTACGGAGCATCCAATGCAGGTGAAATATGGCTATTTCCTATGGAAGCAGTAATAGCCTTTTGTAAGCATTTAAAGAGTAGTCAAATTTCTACAAAACTAAGAATCGAAATCTACATATTTCCATACGATTGGTTAAAAGTACATCTAGAAGAAGTTCCAACAACGGACTTTATGTCAAATGAAAATAGACTTGGCGAAATTTTAAATACAACCTTTGAAGGAATTTGTGATATTAAGCGATCCGTTTCCTTTGAAAGGAATAAAATTAGAGCAGATTATATTATTAACGATATCCTGATCATTGAATGCGATGAAAAAAAACACCTTGAGAAAAAACAGAGACTTAAAGACAAAGAAAAAGATGTTTTTTATCAAGCTAATGAACATTTCGTTCTACGATATGAACCAGAATCTGGAGATGATTTAGACATTTTTCGACTCATAAATAAAATCTTCAAATTTATTGAAAAACATTGAGTAGTAATCTCATGTAATGTTAGGATTCCCGAAACCAGTTTGAATTTTTTACATTTAGACGGCTAATATTTAATCTCAATTTTCTCATCTTAAATTTTAAACATGCTTTTTATTTTGCTTTATCCTATAAAAATGGCAAGCCTCATTTTGATGAGTCATTTCAAGTTACTAATCCTAAGCGTATAACAAGTATTATCTAAGACAAAACCTGTGACGTTCTGTGTGTTTGATATGGTAACATGACAATTTTGACCTCACCAAACTAATCCTCAATGCTCATCTTGACTGATTAAGTTTTGCAAGCTATCAATTGTTAACCAAGGTCTTCTACGGTGCAACATACGATGGCAATTAGAACAAACCAACGCCAAGTCTTTTGCCTTGGTTTTCATATTGCTCGTGTATTCGGACACTGGAACTGTATGATGACATTCAATATAACCGTATCCGACCTCTCCATATACTTTAAAAAAGTCGAATTTGCACACGACACATCTTAAATTTCCTTCTGCTAAAGCTTTTGATTTTACCTCATTTACTATTTTACGATTACGCTCAATTACTTTATGCTTGCGAAATAACACTGTCCCTTCAGAAAACCCCTCTTCCTCATCATCAAGTATTTCAGATTCGCGTATTGATCCATTATCAATAATACTTTGAGCGACTTTTCTAAGATAATCAGGTCTGTTCGCAAATTCATTCCATATTTGTTCTTCTAATTTTCCACCTCTCGCCAACCCTGATCCGTGGGACTTAGGATCAAAACGCATGAAGTTTGCTAATTTCATAGTCACTCCATTCGGATTTCGAAAAAGTGTCTCATCAGGTATAGAACTATGAATGTGCAAGGAATTAAGAATCTTACTAAGCTTGATAACTTCATCATTGGTTTTGTCCATTTGAGTAAGATTATTTCTAAAATATAGGTCTAACGCTAAAATCAATTCGTCCCTCGCCCAAGGGGGATTTCTCATATCTTTTATCCTCTTTTCAAAATTCTTCATACCTACTTATTCTGTAGATTGTATGAATTCTCCTTGATGTTTCACAATTATCCATCTGAATTTTGAGCAGAAGCATCTTTTGGGATTCTATCTCCGATCAAGTAGATATTCTTGTGAATATGTACAGAAAGCTCTTTGCTTTGAAGTAACAGATCATGAAATTTAAGCAATTTCTCAGTTATTGACTACAATATACTTGACATCATCGGATATTCTTCATCATCCATTGTCCCTCCACTACTAAATCGCACCCCACTATTAAGAAAAGATGACCTGAAAACAGAACCATTTCCAAACCTCTCACGAATTGAGTCTACTGCTCGATCAACTTTTCTCTGCTTCTCATAGTCCTTCTCAAATAATGATATCTGTTGAAAGTCGTTTTGACATAACTCTGAAACTCTTACTCCAAGATGTCTAACAGGTTGACCTTTCCAAAGCTCATCGAACAATTCACAAGCAATCTCATGAATAGCGTTAGTGCAATCAATTGCAGAGAAGATCTTTCGCTGATGAGAGCAATTATAAAACTCATTTGTTCTTAAAGAAACAGATACCAATCTAGCACAATAACCTGATTGTCTTAACCTTGTGGCTACAGTCTCCGTCAATGACAACAAAACCAAATGTGCAGTCCTTCTATCCTCTACATCAAAAGCAATTGTTGTGGAGTTCCCCATGCCTTTTATTAGTGGTCGGCGATTCTCACGAACTGGACTTGCCTCGTACCCATTGGCATAATTCCAAACTAGCATACCGTGACTCTTCAAAAATAGTTTGATTAACTTAGGGTCATAATTAGCCAGATCTCCAATCGTATTGATTGCCCTGCTTTTCAACTTCTTTGCGGTTGCCCGCCCAACCATAAAAAGTTCCTCTATGGGCAGAACCCACATTTTCTCTGCAATCTCTTCTGGGAAAATTGTGTGAACCTTATCTGGTTTCTTTAGCTCAGATGCCATCTTAGCAAGAATTTTATTCGTACTAACTCCGATATTGACCGTAAAACCTAACTCATTTTTTATTCGATCTTTTATCAAGTATGCCGTTTCTACTGGGTCTTTATATAGGCGTTCCATGTTGGTGAAGTCCACAAAATATTCATCGATACTATACTGCTCAATTAAAGGCGAATATTCACGTAGGATATCACCAAAAGCTTTGCTACACTGCATATATAATCCATAGTTTGGTGGTACTATAACCAACTCAGGACATTTGGCGTAAGCAGAGTGGATTGTTTCCCCTGTTTGTATATTTAATTTCTTAGCAGGAATCGATTTTGTCAAAACAATCCCATGACGTGTTTCAGGGTTACCACCTACAACTGATGGTACAGTCCTTAGGTCAAGTGGATTACCATGCTGAAGTCTATGAACAGCTTCCCATGATAAGTATGCAGAATTAACGTCCACATGGAATATTATTCGTTTGCTCATAGCACCACCTCATAACAGAACGTATGTTCCTATTATATAGGTGCTTACGTTCTGTGTAAAGAAGGTTGAACTCTCCAAATATAGGAAAATCTATTATGACATAGATAAAATACTAACTCATTATTCTATCCAACACTTCCCACCTGACTGTAAGCTTTTCCCATGTTAGACTTGCAGTAGAGGTGGAATATATGTTTATTAGCCCGATGCTTCTTCACAAAGTGGATACCCCATTTGATGACGATGAATGGCTTAGTGAGTTGAAATTAGATGGGATACGGTTTCTCTACTCTACTATGAGTGGGGTCAATTTTTATACTCGACATAAAAATGAAGTAACAGAGCGTTTCCCAGAACTAGTTACAGGTCAGATTCCTAAAGGAACAATTCTCGATGGTGAAATTATTATCTCCGATAAGGATGGTAAGCCTGATTTTGAAGAATTGATGAGTCGGTTTCAGGTTACTAATTCTAGGCGTATACCAATGATATCTAGGTCTAAGCCAGTGACATTCTGTGCGTTTGATGTGCTTTATAGTAAGGGTAAAAAAGTAAGCCATCTACCCCTTATGGAGCGAAAGGAGATTCTTGATGAGATACTGCCCAAGGATTTACCGTTTATCACTAAAGTCTTGCCTATCAACGGTAATGGGAAAGCACTCTTTGATTTAGTTATGCAACAACAACTTGAAGGAATCGTCCTAAAGAAGAAGGACTCAAACTACGAAGTTGGTAAGAGGTCAAGCAATTGGCTAAAAGTTATAAACTACCAATATTCAACGGTAGAAATTGTTGGGTCTAGGAAGTCTGAATTTGGTTGGTTACTACGATTTCCTGACGGTAAGTCAGCAGGTGTTATGGAACTTGGTGTTCCCGCCGATGCTCGAAAGTTTGTCTATGAATTTGCTAAAATGGTAGGGTGTGAAGAAGTTGATGATTATGTTTACTTTGCAAAGGGAAATGAGGCATTGAAGTGCAATGTTAAGTATAGAGCTTTAACCAAGGCAGGACATTTGAGGTTGCCTTCGTTTGTTAAGTTTGCTAGTTAATTTACGGTTGCATGACAACTCTTATCTCAATTATCTGTATAGATATAAAAAACGCCTTCAGACGCTCATAAAGGACGTTCTAAGGCGTTTAACTACAGTATCAATCGGGATGTTACAAAGAAGACAGTTTATTCTTTTTGCCCAGTAATATCATTAAAAGAATCGATAAGCTTATCTTTAATTTCAGCACTCACACTACCGATCTTTTGCTTTAATGAGTTTTCTGCCATTCTAATAGATTGTTCTAATTTTACTAGACAATCCCTAACCAGACCTCCTTGCCCTGCTTCAATTTTAACATGTGAAGGAAGCAAATTCTTGGATGTATAAGACGAAATTGGGGCAACAGATCTTGTCCCCTCTAATCTAACATCTAACATCCATTTTAAAAGATAAATATCCCTGTTTCCATTTATTAACACATCTTTCTGTTATTCAGATATTTAAATTGTTCAAGGGGTTAAACTTGTCATTCTGCTCTTTTAAAGCAGTCCCCCAAAGAGCTAAATACCTCTGTGTCATGTCTATTTTTGAATGTCTTAACATTCGTTGGAGAGTAAACACGTCCATTCCTGCCATTAAACATCTGTGGGCAAAGGTGTGCCTAAATGTATGGGCAGATACCCTGACTCCCTTGAAGTTCATGATAGTCTTTAATCGTTTAAACACATTTTGCACCGCATTTTCGCTAAGCCTACCTCCAGTTTGATTTGTAAATACATATTCTGTTTCTTTACCGAAACATTTAGTTTGATAAATCTTAAACTCTCTTAACTCCTTCTTTAATTTGTCGGTAATAGGCACTGATGAATACTCTCTTTTTTTGCCATAGGTTGTTATTGTAAGGTTTTCAAAGTCAACGTGCCTCCACTGTAAGTTGCAAATTTCCCCCAGTCGCATACCAGTACCTAACAGAGTTACAATAATTGCATAATCCCTGTAGGCAAAAAAAGTCTTGTCTCTCGACATAGTCCTTTGAAAATAGGTTATCATCTGCTTAATTTGGCTATCTGTAAAAACCTCAATTTTAATATCCTCTTTAACATACTCTACCTTTTTAGTGGGGTTGCCTTTTTCTTCAATAATTTCCTCTTGAACTAAATAGTTGAAAAATGCTTTTAAGTTTTTAAGCTTTGTATTAAGACTTGTTGGGTTATTACTGCGATTGTTTTTTAGGTCTAAAAGATACCGTTTAACAACTCCTGCTGTAACTTCCTCTACATCAACTATTTCTTCATCCGTCAAAAAGTCTTGAAACTTTCGCAAACCCAATTTGTATCCCTCGATTGTTTTCGGAGATAAATTTTTAAATTCCCTGTCATCAATAAAATCCTTAACCGCAAATTTGAACAACAAAAAGACCACTTCCCATCTAGAGTAGTAGTACTCCTGTTAAGTGGTCTAACTATTTAAAAACGTGTAAGTCTGCGACCATCTTCCGAAAAAGAAGTAATGAATCGCATCAAACCCTTGATATATCTAATTTGGTCGGAGCGACACGATTTGAACGTGCGACCTCTACCACCCCAAGGTAGCGCTCTACCAAGCTGAGCCACGCCCCGACTTACAACCCTCTTTCGAAGGCTTTTATAGGATACCATATTAGAACTAAAATCGCAACCCCTAAGTTTACCCTATATTGCCCGATTACTTAATTATTTTCTCTAATTTTATAACCTCCCCTAACTTAATCTCTGGAATGTATGGTTGGTTAGTTAAAATTTGTTCTGCGTTTTCCCAATAAAGGCCGTCATGCCTTCTCTTGGGTTCTGTTATTAAGCCTTGCGCATGACTACTTCTCCTTTTCACCTCCGCCTACCACACATAAAGCGTTTATATTAAAACATATTTCAAATATACCGTTCGCAACATTCATGCCATCTATATAACTATGCCAGTTTGCAGCAACAAAGGCGAACCTCCAGAATTTTTTTGATTAAATAAAAAACATCCAGAATGAAGGATGTTTTTTACAAACTACTTATTAAACTCGAACTTCCATTATATTAAGGCTAGTTTTTTTTAATAATTATTTAAGTTTCTAAAGTTTACTTAGGGCTTGCTAATTATCGCAAAGTTTAGACTTTGCAAGGTTTTACGGTTAGTGTCTTAATAAATATGTGCATGGAAAAAAGCCTTTGACGTAAAAACCGTGCACATAGAGTAAATCAAATGGTGCACCGGTGCACCATTTGCCCTCTCGGTTTGGACAAAAAGCTTCCTTACTATTATATATAACCATGCCGAATCCATCGGCCTCTGGCAAGCCCTACTAAATCTCCCTTTTTAAAGATGGCAATTCATTAGTTTTCTGAACACAGATAAACAACCCTTAAGTCTGCCCGATTACCTCAATTTTTCTCACTCCAACAATTTCCCCCAACCCAGCTAAAAGGTTTTCTGGAGTATCTGCCAAACCTGCAGTTTCTATAGAAATTGAGACATTGGCAACACCTTGCAGAGGAATTCCCTGATTAATCGTCAGAACATTGCCCTTTACAGAGGCAATGAAGTTAAGTACATGAGAAAGCACTCCTGCTTTATCCTCCAGAATTAAGGAAATAGTAATAATTCTTTCGCGGCTAGCCTCATAAAAGGGGAATACGCCATCCTTATATTTATAGAAAGCACTTCGACTAAGCCCCACACGTTCAACAGCATCGTTAATAGTATTGGCATCTCCTTTTACAAGGAGTTCTTTCACCTGTGCAGTCTTTAAAATGGCTTCCGGCAAAATACTTTTACTGACAATAAGAAACTCATTTGTCTTGCCAGCCACCTAATCTCTCCTATCTATTCCCACAATCCTTTTTTGTTATGTCATAGATATTATATTCTAATTTGCGTGAGCTTTGCAATAATAAATGGACATTTAACTCGAGGGGTTGATTTCCAAACTTGTGAGTCAAATAGCTACTGATCATTATACTAAATAGTAACCGTTCATTATACTATTACCACTAAAACCAATGCCGCAATAATCCCTACTATTAACCAATAGTCTAAGAGAGATAAGGCCAGCTCGTGCAGGTAGGTACGGTGACCAGGCTGATATCCTCGAGCTTCCATGGCATCCACTAACTCATCACAACGGCGGAAGACGTTGACCGCCAGAGGGATTGCTAGATAACCAATTGCCCTAATTTTTCCGCTTAATCGACGAGGGTTAAAATTAGCTCCTCGACTTAACTGAGCTTGACTAATACTGTTCATTTCATCCAGCAACGTTGGCATAAACCTTAAGGCAAGTGATATCAGCATGGCAATATCATGAGATGATATTCCTACAATTCTTACAGGTCTTAACAGTCGTTCCAAACCCATAGTAATCCCAGATTGGCTGGTAGTCATGGTCAAAATAGCTGCTGCCACAACTAACAAAAGAAACTTCCAAATCTGTAAAATCCCCAGGTTTAAACCCTCGTAACTTATCTGTAGTAGTCCTATAGGAAAAGGTGGTATGGGACGACCTGGAGTAAAGAAGATATACATCAAGAATAGCAGGATAAAGAAGGGGAGTACAGGATAAACAGTTTTTAGAACTGACCTAAGGGATAAACGGCCAAGTAACGAGATAACTAGGGTAATCATACTGACTACTAGGAGGCCAAAAAAATTCACTTTAAATATTATTATGCTTAATGCTATAACTGCTATGAGTTTAACCCGAGGATCTCGATCGTGCACAGGTGATTCCCGATATGCGTATCCTGGCCTAAGCATTTTCATCCCCCTCCCGGGTTAAAGATGCCTGGCTTGAGCCCCTAAGCTGTTCTAGTAAGGAAGTTATTTCTTCAATCGCAGCGTCAATTGTAAAGACACTTGAACTCACGTTTAAACCGTTTTCTTGGAGCCGCCACATCAACTCAGTAATAATAGGGGGAGCCAGGCCCAGGGACTTAAGCCAAGACACTCGGTTCAATATCTGATCAGGACTTCCATCGGCAACCAATTCACCCTTATCCATCACCAGCACTCGCTCGGCGAGAGCTGCCTCTTCCATACTGTGGGTGACGTGAACGATACAAATCCCTCGGCTATTTAACTCCCGTAATAATTTTAAAACCATTGTTCTGGCTTCTGGATCCAGAGAAGCAGTGGGCTCATCGAGTACAATAACTTTAGGTTCCATAGCCAGCAGACCTGCCAACGCCAGAAGATGTTTCTGTCCTCCGGAAAGACTATGGGGAGAGTGACTTCGCATTGCAGTCAGGCCTACTATAGCAAGTGCCTGATCAACTCGTCTGCGCACTTCTTGAGTTGGTAGACCGAGGTTACCCGGCCCGAAGGCAACGTCTTCCTCAACGCTCATTCCAACAATTTGATTATCAGCATTTTGAAAGGCCATACCTACACGGCGCCGTATTTCTAAAAGGCGTTTCGGGTCATTGGTAGGGAACTCATCAACTTGTACCTCGCCGGATGTTGGAATCAACAAGGCATTGAAATGCCTTATGAGAGTAGTCTTGCCACAGCCGTTGGGGCCGATAATGGCTATGTATTCACCTTGATCTATTAGTAGATTTATCTCTTTGAGAGCAGGTTGTCGACTTTTTTCATAAGCGTGGGTCAGGTTATGAACCCTAATCAAATTTTTCATGTCCTAACAATTCCCTAACGTTTAATAACTTTTCGTAATTTAGAGGCAATTAGAACTGTGGCAATTAACTTGAGCAAGTCACCAATAATAAAGGGTACTACTCCTACCATCAGGGCCTTGGCTATAGATAAGTGCGCCACTAACGCAAGCTGGGTAACCCCAAAAGCATAGATCACTAAATTGCCCACAACCAGAGAAAATCCCGTCCAGGCAATACCCGGTTCCTTTTTGAATTCTACAAGTTTGCCGATGATGAATGCGCCCACAATAAAGCCTATAAGATAACCACCTGAAGGCCCCAATAGTGTTCCAAGACCAGCTTTTCCACCGGCAAAGACAGGTAATCCGATAATACCCAAAAGTACGTAGACAATCTGGCTCAATGCACCTGTATATCCACCCAAAACTATCCCCGCCAAACCCGTAAAAAGAGTTTGCAGTGTAATGGGCAGAGGTTGCAAGGGTATGACTATTAATGCGCCGATTGCTGTCAAAGCTCCAAACATAGCAGCGTAAACCATTCGCCGAATAGGACTATTAGTTTTAACCATCTCTTTAATCCCTCTTTCTCGTTCTTTCTCGTCTAGTTTCATTTTTCTTTCGAATTAAGATTAAATTAGTTCCATAACGGCCTTCTCCTCGAGGCTTTCCCAAACGTGATAGGGGACTTAGGACAGAAAACTTCCTGTCGCAAATCCCCTATCACTTTAGATAGTATATTTATAAGCAAGGTGATATTGCAATAAGTATAATGTTATCAATTTATATTGTCAACCATATCTATACGATTAGGTTTACATATATTCTAACTCTTGATTTAGCAACTGTACCAGTGTTCTCACTACTGATGGCTAGTGACAAGGGGTAGCCCACAAATATCCCCTTGTCACTAGTGTGGAAATAATTTACTCCCCCTAATTCTTTGCCAAGCTCGAACTTACCATCACTCCATCAAGATCTCAAAATTGACACTGCCCAAATTAATGCCTAAAATAATAGAGCCTATGGGATTTGATCTCCATACGCCCTTATTGAGCCCTTAAATGCTCCCAACCTTTACTTTTTAAAATCAATCCGAAAGTCAAAGCTACTCTAGAAAACTCCTCTCGCCATCCGATTATTCTATTGCTTTAAAAACCAAAATTAATTTTCCCTTTATATAAATAATGCCGGTTCTTTTCTTGAGGCAAATTCAACCTCTAATTCGTATTTATGTCTTAAATAGTCTTCACTGTCATAATACTTTGCTTGAAAAGGACACTTTTTAATGCATGCTCCACATTTGATACAAATACCGTTCAATTTAGAGACATCCTCTTGATCAATAGAACCCATCGGACATATTTGCACACAAAGCTTACAATTAGTGCAATCACTGTTAGTTTTCGGGGTAACCTTTCTTATATCTACTGGCCGCCCCTCTTTATCTTTTGGCATATAATAGCTTTTGTAGTCTGGGTTTCCCTTTACAACTAATGCTTGAAAATTATCTAGAGTGGTTATTTTTTTATATATTTGTCTGGAAAATTCCTTTACTATTACCAAATCTCTATCATCAGGTCTATCTTTGGCAAGGGTTCTTGAAAATGAGTGTTCCCCGATAAATGCCGCACCGGCAATGGGTTTAAAGCCGTTTAGTTCAAGAATATCTTTCAGTTCAATTAAGGCATCGTCATAATTTCTGTTTCCATAAACAACTACAGGAACCGCTAAGGCACCATTACCTTTAATAGTGTTCAAATATTTTAAGAGTACATTGGGAACTCTTCCGGCATAGACCGGAACTCCTAAGACAACTATATCTTCTTGTGTAAAAGAGATTAATTGTTTCCTTGGTTCAGGTAAAGTAAAATCAATAGATTTAATCCCTCTTCCATCGTCAAGGTTTTCAGAGATTTTTTCGGCAATACCAGATACAATCTTTTTAGTAGTATCTGTGGGACTAAAGTACATTGCATTAATTTGCTTATTCAAAACATCTGCCCCCTTATTAAAAACATAACTAATTATACCTCTTTCCAAAGGCTATTGTTATATAATTCTAAATATTTTTTCATTAAAACTAAAAGAACGTTCGATTTGCAGCTTTTCTAAACCGCGCTTCAAACGTTCTATTAGTTTAACTTTATTTAGACATTGAACATTTTAGATCCGTTTAAATAATAATACAAATCAGACCACCGCTGCCATCGTTAACTATTCTTTGCAAAGTATCTTGAAGCTTGTTCTGAGCATTTTCCGGCATTTTATAAAGCTTGTTCTGAATTCCCTCCCGAACTAAGTCGTGAAGAGACTTGCCGAAAATGTTGGATTCCCAAACCTTCTTAGGATCACTTTCAAATTCGTCCAGCATATACTTTACGAGTTCTTCAGCTTGTTTCTCTGTACCAATCAAAGGGGTAATTTCAGTAGTTACATCTGCTCTAATAATATGGAGCGACGGAGCACTTGCCTTAAGTTTAATTCCATAATGTCCTCCTTGCTTAACCAGTTCTGGCTCATCAAGGAACATTTCTTCAAGTTGAGGTGTGACTACACCATAACCGTTGACACGAACCTCTTTTATTGCTTCCGATAATTTATCCCATTCTTTCTTGCCTTTACTATAGTCTAAGACCAAGCGCAACAGAGAATGATCCCCTTCGATCTCAATTCCTGTAAGATCTTGCAGAACTGTCTTAAATAGCCCATCAACAGCCGTAATTTCCACATTGGCGACTCCATTGCCCAGGTTCATCTCTTTAAGAAGAACATCTTGAGCATATTGGCATTCTGTCAAGGCATCTAAAGCCTGATCAATATCACGCAGACGTCTTACACCGTCGATTGCTTTGCGAACAGAATCCTCGAAAGCTGCACGGACTCCGTGAGAGGGTTCAAGTTCTTCAACCCACTTTGGAAGGTCGATATTTACTTCTGCCACAGGGAATTCATAAAGTACTTCTTCCAAAATCTGAGTCAGATCTTCTTGGGTCATATCATGACAATTGACTGGAATAACAGGTAACCCATAGTTTTCCTCAAGTGAGCGGCATAATTCCAGGGTGGTTTCTGCATAGGGGCGAGTCGTATTTAGCACTACGACAAAAGGTTTCCCTAATTGACGCAGCTCAGAGATAACACGCTCTTCTGCATCCAGGTATGCTTCTCTGGGAATATCCGTTATGGATCCATCCGTTGTTATTACAACCCCTATTGTAGCATGATCAGAAATAACCTTTCGTGTGCCCATTTCAGCAGCATCTTGGAAGGACATTGGCTCATCGCTCCATGACGTTTTCATCATGCGAGGCTCTTCCCCATCTTCCGATTCGTAACCTAAAGCACCTTCCACACTATACCCGACACAGTCCACCAGGCGGACATTCATATGAATTGAATCCTTAACAATGATTTCCACAGATTCTGATGGAATAAACTTTGGTTCAGTTGTCGTAATCATTCTCCCTGTCCCGCTTTGGGGCAGTTCATCTTTTGCTCGTTCCCGCTCGAAGGCATCTTGGATGTTGGGTAGAACTAGGAGGTCCATGAATCGTTTGATAAAGGTGGACTTTCCCGTACGTACTGGCCCAACAACACCGAGGTAGATATCGCCCCCAGTTCGCTCCGCGATATCCCTGAAAATGTCTAATTTTTCCATTAGTATTATTTCCCTCCCTTTTGAATGCTGTCCCAAAATTTGGGGAAGGGCCTCCACCTTATCTCCCCTTCCACCTCCCAGTAGCGCGTGGATTCCCATTACTGGACTAGCACATTAAGCAGTATAAGTATATTGGCCATTTTGGGTAAATATGACTACATAACAAAAAACGTAGAAAAGGCTTTTAAAACAACCTCTTCTACGTCTATGTTCCTAATCACAAAAATATGTATGCTATTTTAACTTTAACTTAACCAATTCATCTCTAAAACTTCTTCAAGTTCATGACGTTTACCCCGCAGCATTAAGTCCGAAACTGCCACTTTGGCATCAGCATTTTCAAACAAGACTTTATAAGCCTGTTCTGTAATGGGCATGGGAATGTTATTTTCAATACCCAGGTTATGGGCAATTCGAGTTGCCCTAACTCCTTCAACAACCATCCCTACCTCTCTAAGAACAGTATCTAAAGCCTTGCCTTGACCCAGGGCGACACCGGCTCGACGATTACGACTATGGAGACTGGTACAGGTCACAATGAGATCTCCAACTCCTGACAATCCTGCGAAGGTCAGGGGATTTCCACCCAAGGCCACGCCTAAACGGGCAATCTCAGCTAATCCCCGAGTCATTAGAGCTGCTTTAGTATTATCTCCAAAACCTAAACCCTCGGCAATCCCGGTGCATAAGGCAATGACGTTCTTTAAGGCCCCGCCAAGTTCAACTCCGATAATGTCAGGGTTAGTGTAAACTCTAAAGCTTGGGGTCATCATCATATCTTGAACTGCTTTAGCAGTCTCGACCTCTGAGGCCACTACCACTGTTGTCGGCATATCCCTGCCCACTTCTTCCGCATGACTTGGGCCTGACAGAACTGCAACCGGGTTATATGGAAGTTCTTCAATTAACACTTGAGAAAGGCGAAGATGAGTCCCTTCCTCCATCCCTTTAGCAGTATTGACCACAATACACCCTTCACTCAAGTAAGGTCGTACCAAGCGTGCAGCATCTCGCACGCCATGAGAGGGCACGCTAAAAACAACCATATCCGCCTTAAGCAAGGTGAGATCCGTGGTCGGCAACAGCCCTGAAGGCAACGGAACACCGGGTAAATATCGCTTATTTTCGCGCTGCCTTTTCATTTCTTCCATTTCATCCGCATGACGACCAATAAGCGAAACCTGATGACCCGCTTTGGCTAATAAAACCGCTAAAGCACTCCCCCAACTTCCAGCCCCATAAACAGCAATTTTCGGCATCTAATCCCCCCTAATCGATGTTCGTGGTTCGATGTTCGTAGTTCGAATCGATTCGACCAAGTTCGTTAACCCTCGAACCTTGATCGAACATTCGAACTCTGACTAGAATCCCAATCATCGAGCATCGCGCCTTTAATGTTCAAACTGATACCTTTGAGTTCAGTCTTTCGAGCCTCGAACTTAGAGCCTCGCTATTTCTTTGTTCCAAATTTATGCTCGGTTCCTTGTAATACTCGCTTAAAATTACTTCGATGGAGAACTAAAACTGCAAAAACAGCAACAACCGCAAAAACCCGATAGGCAAAGGGTTGGGGAAACACGAAGACCATAATTAGAACCGTAAGTGCACCTGTGACCGAACCCATGGAAACATAGCGAGTGATCCAGACCACCAGGACAAAGACTGAGATTGCAATCAAAGTGACTTTTGGCATTAATACTGTAATAATCCCGAATCCGGCGGCAACCCCTTTTCCACTGGGTCGAAAGCCGAAAAGCGGATTCCAGCTATGACCTGCCATTGCCAGTAACCCGCCTATAATACCTCCCCAAGGTCCAAAAGCCCACAAACCGAGGAAGGCAGATAAAGCACCTTTCAAAAAATCACCAAGAAGCACCATGATGCCCAGTTTTACTCCTAAGAGTCGAAAGGCGTTTGTTGTCCCGATATTTCCGCTACCATGCCGACGTACGTCAATTCCTTTATACGAGCCTGCTAAATACGCAAAAGGAATGGCACCCAAGCAATACGCCAAGATAAAAATAAGGTAACGCGACATCAAATGACCTACTCCTTTTCTTCATCTTTTTGTCGAACTACAATTCGGATCGGAGTACCCTCAAATCCAAAGTGCTTTCGCATCTGATTCTCCAGATATCGTTTATAAGAAAAATGCATTAGTTCCGGATCATTTACAAAGAAAACAAAGGTTGGCGGTTTAACTCCCACTTGGGTTATATATCTGATTTTCAGGCGTCTGCCTTTGTCCGTTGGAGGAGGATTGAGGTGCACCCATTCTCTCAGTAAAGTATTCAAGGTTGCAGTAGTTACACGAGTTGAATTTTGCTCCACCACAAAATCCACAAGGTCTAAAATTTTGTTGACTCGCTGTCCGGTTTTTGCGGAGATGAACATTGTTGGTGCATACTGTAAAAATCCCAGCTCTTCTCGAATCGACTTTTCAAATTTATTAATGGTCTTTTCATCTTTTTCAACAAGATCCCACTTATTGACGACTAAAATAATTGCCTTGCCAGCTTCTTCGGCGTAGCCGGCAATTTTTTTATCTTGCTCTGTAACTCCATCCACAGCATCAATAAGCATGAGAATCGCATCTGAGCGATCAACAGCTCGAAGTGAGCGTACAACACTATATTGCTCTGTCAGCTCTTCTATGCGTGATTTGCGCCGCATTCCCGCAGTATCTATAAGGATATAATGCTTACCCTCGTGTTCAAAAGGAGTGTCTATGGCATCCCGGGTAGTTCCGGGGATGTTACTGACAATTACTCGTTCTTTGCCTAACAGGTTGTTGACCAAGGATGACTTCCCCACATTAGGACGTCCGATAACTGAAATCCGAATGACATCCGGATCAAACTCATCGTCATTATTTTCTGGAAGATTCCAAATTACTGAATCAAGTAAATCCCCTGTGTTCATGCCATGAACCGCAGAGATTGGAATTGCATCTCCCAACCCTAAACTTAAAAAGTCATATAATTGACCATCGATCTTCGTAAAATCTTCGACTTTATTCGCCGCCAGCAAAACAGGCTTACCCGAACGGCGTAACGTCCGAGCAATCAAATCATCCTCAGGGGTTGGAGAGATCTGGGCATCCACTACAAATATGACGACATCTGCCTCCTCCATGGCAATTTCCGCCTGTCGCCTCATCTGCGAAGAAATCGGTGTTCCCTCATCTTTAAACTCAATTCCGCCGGTATCAATTAAGGCAAACTTTCTCCCTAGCCATTCCGCATCACGATAAAGACGGTCTCGTGTTACTCCGGGCATATTTTCAACAATAGCTACCAGTCCGCCCGTAATTCGGTTAAATAATGTAGACTTTCCGACATTTGGACGACCAACTATGGCTACAATAGGTTTACTCAATGCTTTCTACCTCCAATGAATATCCAATAACATTTTCCAAAAATGCAAAGCCATTGTTTTCAACAATGCGCGCTTTGCCATTGACCTGCTGTTCTAACCACTCGACACTTAGATCGTCAAGAAAGATGTCCTCATCAGCCTTGAGCATTGTTCGAGGTATCAGAAACTCTTCCCCTTGCAGATCCCCTAACTGTTGAGCTATATCTCGGGCTGTCAGAAGTCCTGCAGCAGTGACGGTCAATCCAAAAAATTCATTTTCAATCTTATGTACCACGATTCGCAAGCCCCTAATTTGCTCCATCAAACGTTTTTGCCATGAGCGGAAGAACTCTTCTGCTGCTGCTCCGGTTATCAAATGCACATTACGTTCAGTAACTTCAGCGGGCAATAATTCCCACCCGGATTCAATCTCTGTGATAAACTTCCGGGCCATACCTACGCCGTTTTCTAATTGGGGAAAATCATCATACACTGCAGACTCAGGAAACTCTCTGCCGGCCAGCACATAAAACTCATCGGAAAAATAGACTATGCGGCGTCCGGTCTTGGCAAAGTAATCCTTTTGCCATTTGTCAGCCTGATCTAGCAGCTGACTTGCTTCTTCACCTGTAAAGCCACGCAAAGGGGTCAGCTTATCACGATAGCGCGTCAACCCTACGGGAACTACAGCGATTGATTGGACAGAGGGATAGAGCTCTGCTAACCTCTCAACAGTTTCTCTCAAAACCTCTCCATCATTGTGTTCAGGAATTAATACTATCTGAGCATGTACCACTATTCCGGCATCTGCGAAGCGACGAATCTGCTCAGGCAATTTCCCCGCCTGGGGATTTTTCATGAGTTTAACACGCTCTTCCGGGTTCCACGCATGCACAGAAACATACATCGGAGTTAAATGTAAAGACGTGATTCGAGATACCTCTTCCTCGCTTAGATTGGACAAAGTTATAAAACTACCTTGCGTAAGAGATAAGCGGTAATCATCATCTTTATCGTAAAGAGACGGACGCATCCCCTCAGGCATTTGAGCTACGAAACAAAAGCTGCAATTATTAGAGCATTTCTTTAGACCCTTAGTGCTAACTGTCTCGACCTCTAAACCTAAGAACTCTCCTGATCCCTTCTCAATATCAAGCTCCCATAGTTCCCCATCAGGCTTTTCAATAAGTAGTAGGAATTCTTCTTCAGATACACCAAACTGAAAGTCAATGATATCATTGAGCTCTTGTTCATTCACCTCAAGAACACGATCCCCAACCTCAATTTCCATTTCTTCAGCGATGCTCCCTGGATGGACCGCTGCGACCACAAGCCCTTTAGGCAAAACATTTCATCCTCCCACCATATAATCAAAAGCCCACTCTCGGCCTTAATCTTTACAAGTATACTATAAATAACTATCAAACTGCTATATTCCCTAAAAATCAGCTTTCTGACTCTCCTAAAGCTCCTTCTCTTCTGAGGATTCACAGTTTGCTAAATTTTGAACCACTACAAGATCCTGAGTCATTCTTTTCGATTTCTTCTCGGTATTTAACCTCCAGCCATAGGCCAGGGCTGTCCAAGTCGAGAATAAGCCGACGCCCAAATTCCAGGTGAAATCGTCGGGTAAGTTAGCAAACCTTATTATACCATCATAAGTAAAACGAATAAACACTTGGTTCAAGAGGGCACTTCCAGTTAAAGCAGCGGCGGTTCCCCAAAAAGACTTAGCACTTAACCAAGCCACTAACACCATGGCAATTGCAAAAAACCATTCTCCGAAGGGAAACACCCCAGGCTCGTTAACAAAAAACAAGGTTTGTACAAAGGCAACTAAACTAGCGAAGAACAGTGGTAAAAATCGACGTTCAGCTCTGCGAAACGCCCAAAGCCAAAAAACTGTCATAACTGCCAGGCGTGAAAGTTGCCAACGCCAAGGCATATTGACAAGCAAATAAGTCTCTGCCCATTTTCCAATGAGCCAGGCAATCGTCAACAGCGAAAAAAAGTACCTTGTAGTTCGTTTTTCTGCCCAAGAGATAAATGTAAGGAACAGAATAACCCATTCGCCAAATGGAAAAGGCATAGTACCCCTCCTAAACGTTGCTTACCATATTATTCCCGTTTCGAGAGGGTTTACACAGAAATATCTGTGAGGGTTTTAACATTTCTCTCCTTGGAGGCTGTTTTTCGATAGCGAGAAAGATTCAATATCAACCCAATTTTAACTAAAGTTATCACAAGTGAGGCCCCGCCATAAGAGATAAGGGGCAGAGTAATTCCTGTCACAGGTAAAACTCCCGTAACAACTGCCAAGTTAATCGTTGTCTGAATTGCTAAAGAAGAGGTTATTCCATACCCTAGCAACCTGGCAAAACGATCAGGACATTCTCTCAGAACCTGATACGCTCGAGCATATAAGGCAACAAAGAGACATAACAAAAGTGTCGTGCCCAGTAGACCTAATTCTTCTCCAGCGATAGCAAAGATGGTATCAGTATGGTTTTCTGGCAGGAAGCCATATTTTTGCAAGCTCCGTCCTAAGCCAACCCCAAATAACCCCCCCGAGCCAAAGGCAATCTCTGCATTTGTAATCTGATATCCTTTACCCATAGCGTATTTCCAGGGATCCATCCAAACCATAATCCGTTCCCATTGATACTCTGTAGCACGAATAAAATAGAAGAGAGGCAACCCCAAAGTCGGCACGGCAGCAACAAACCAGATCGTGGGGATTTCCGTCTGTAAAAGCATTACTGCACAGGTTAAAGCAATAACCATCGTTGTCCCCAAATCAGGTTGCTTATACACTAGGCCTAAAACAAGGACAGTGGAAGGAACAAGTATGCCCAAGGGAATACGCCAATCGCTGCCTCGTTGGATGGGATAACGATCAAGGACATGTGCATAAAAGAGTACCATAGCCAGCTTAGCAATTTCTGAAGGTTGGATAGTGACTCCTGCAACTACAATCCAACGGGCCGAACCATTAACTGTTTTACCGGCGTCCGTAAAAAGAATTGCAATAAGCAGCACCAAACTAACAATCACCCCGATTCCAGCGAACCGGCGCACAAACGTGTAGGGAATTTTCATAGCTATAATAGCGAAAACAGAACCGACTAGTGTCCATTTTAATTGCTGTGAGAAATAGTAATACGAGTTCTGAGTTGCATTGAAACCACGCACTGCCCCTGCACTTAATACCATAATTAAGCCAAAGGCTAAGACAGCTAAGGCAATATATAATATTGGAAAATCAATAGGCAGCGTCGGTTTTCGTTTAGGCATTTGAATCTCCTTCCTTCTATGCTAAATCCAAAATCACCAACAACCCAAACACTTACAACTGTATAGGTCAGTAAAATGACTTCCCGTGTTTTAGAAACAGGAAGTCATTAGATTCTTACACTAAAGCTGAGCCAGAATTCAAGGCATATCTTAGTTTTCAGTAGGGAATTCCTTTCCTAAGGCATCACCAATTGTCATAGGTTTTATTTCAGACTGTGAGTCTAAGGCTTCTTGATCGCTGGCCTTAGCAGCATCTGCAATTCCCTCGCGTATACTTAAACTGATTCGTTTCTCGTCGGGCTTACAGTCTATAATCTTTGCAGACACCATATCTCCAACTTTTACGACCTCTTCAACTTTATTGACACGATGATCCGCCAATTGAGAAATATGAACTAAACCATCTACCCCATCTCCAAGTCCCACAAAGGCTCCAAAAGGAGTAATCCGCATTACTTTGCCATTAACAATAGTCCCAATCGGGAAGTTTTTAGCTGCTTGAGCCCAGGGGCTTTCCTTAAGCTGTTTCAAACCTAGTGACACCTTCCCAGTTTGTTGTTCAAGTTTTAATACTTGAACCTCCACTTCATCCCCAATCTTAAGCATGTCCGATGGATGCTTAATTCGAGTATAGGCCATGTCTGAAATATGCAGAAGTCCATCGATTCCGCCAATATCTACAAATACACCGAAATCTGCCATCCTTTTAACAGTTCCATTCACCACATCACCATCTTTGAGGGATTCCAGCAGCTGTGTGCGCTTAGTTGCCCGCTCTTCCTCTAAGATTACTTTTTGCGAAAGAACAACCTTGCGCTTTGCAGGATCGTAATCAATCAAGCGCAAACGGAGAGTCTGACCTAAGAATTGATCCAAGTCTTCTACATATCCCAATTGAATCTGGGATGCAGGCACAAAGCCTCGCAGCCCTACATCTACTACTAATCCACCTTTTACAACCTCAACAACCTCGGCCTGAATTTCTTCTTTACTCTCAACTAGCTTCTCTAAACGATCTTTAGCTCCTTCTTCATCAGCCTTTCGTTTAGAAAGAACAGTATGCCCTTCTTCGTTTTCCACTCGAACAACTACAGCGCTAATTTGATCTCCGATGGATACAGTATCCTCCGGGCGAGTTTTTCGGGATACCGATAACTCACCCAAAGGAATAACACCTTCACATTTCCAGCCAATATCAACAAAGATCTCTTCCCTGGTAATTTTCACAACGGTACCAGTTACTTTTGTGCCGTTATGTAGTTCCGGACAACTGTCTAACCAACTCGCCATATCCATTTGTTGCTCATTCATTTCCGTCATTTTTTTGTAAACCTCCTCGATTATCCAATCTGGGGTAGAAGCACCTGCAGTTAAACCTGCAATTTCAGCTTCTTCAAACCAAACAGTTTCTAGTTCATCCGCTGTTTCAATCAGATAGGTTTTTGTGCGCTCAGCACAGATACTCGCTAATTTTCGGGTATTCGCACTATTCCGTCCGCCCACGACTACCATGACATCGACTACTTCTGCTAACTCACTGGCAACTTTTTGCCGCTCAGCTGTAGCATTGCAAATTGTATTGTGTACGATTAAATCATCCGTATGTTTTTGTAATTCCTCGACTATCTTAGCAAAATTCTCTGCTAGTTGGGTCGTCTGTGCTAAAACAGCCAGATGAGGATAAAATGGAAGCTCTTTTGCTTCTTCAACCGTCTGGATAGGGACTGCCTTATCCCCAGCCCAGCCGAGAATTCCCTGTACCTCAGGATGAAGTTTATCCCCCATGACAATAACTTGCTGCCCCTCTTGGGCAGACATCGCCGCCAAGCGTTGAGCTTTCTGGACAAAAGGGCAGGTAGCATCCACCACTTGAACCCCTATGTTTTCCGCCCCTTGATAAACACTCGGCGCTACACCATGAGACCTAATAATCAGGGCTTGTTGATTAGTGACCTCTTTTAAATCATCTACAACCTGGATGCCTTTTTCCGCTAAGCGTTTAACAACCTGCTGGTTGTGTATGAGTGGGCCGAGTGATACTGCATGAGATGTCTCCGATGTCCGTTCAGCCATTTCAAGGGCGCGCTTCACGCCAAAGCAAAACCCAGCCTTCGCTGCGCGTACGACTTTCAAAATTTAGAACCCCCCTAAAAATTGTAAAGAACTAATTCTCTATACTGTTCTAAAAATCCTGCCAATTTAATAGAGAAACATTTTACTTTGCTTCCGGCAGCTCAATCATCGCCTGCATTATACGATCAGCAATCCATTCCCGACGGTTTTCGACACCTTCCGGAGCTTTAAGCATCTGTGCGGTCAGAGGCTGACCAAGCACGATAGTAATTTTCCCCCAACCTTTAGTAAACATGTGTTTTGTCCCTCTTACCTTTACGGGAACAACCGAGGCTTGACTTTTTTCCATTAGAAGAACCATTCCAGGCATACCCTTTTGAATTTCTCCAGTCTTCGATCTAGTTCCTTCGGGAAAAAGCCCTAAGACCCCTCCGCCTTTTAAAATTGCCAAAGATTGTCGAATCGCATTCATATCTCCATGCCCCCGTTTAACCGGAAAAGCACCAAGCCTTGAGAAAATTTTTCCCAAAATCGGTAAGGAAAATAACTCTTCTTTCGCCATAAAAGAGACATGACGAGGAACACTACAAGCTGCTACAACAGGATCCCACATACTAACATGGTTAATCGCTAAAATGACCGGACCTTCACAAGGCATGTTCTCTACCCCTTGCACTCTCCATCCCATTAGCCGAAATTGCAGACGAAAGATTCCCTTAGCAAAACTATAAAACGTCATTGCTCAACCTCCCTGCACCAGCGTCAGAATCTTAGTAACTAACTCGTCAATACCAATTCCTGTTGTATCGAGTATAATTGCATCTTCAGCAGGCTTAAGTGGAGAGACCTCGCGCTCTGTATCAAGACGGTCGCGTTCAACCATGTCTTGAGTAACCTCTTGTAAGGGCACTTCTTTACCTATTTTCGCAAGTTCTAACCACCGACGCTTTGCTCGCTCCTCAGGTGTAGCCGTCAAAAAGAATTTAAAATCTGCTTCGGGCAAAACATAAGTACCAATATCCCGACCATCCATAACCACTCCGCCCCGGTTAGCCTCTAGGCGCTGAAGTTCGAGTAAACGTTTTCTGACTCCAGGGTAAGAGGCCACAACTGAAACAGCACGGGATACGTCAGGGGAACGAATTTCCTCAGTAACCTCTTCTCCATCACACCAAACAATCCTCTTATCCGAATGATCTAGGACAATTTCAGTCTCTTTAGCAATCTGACTAACTCTAGTTTCATCGTCGATTGGTGCATTTATTTTAAGCACTTTATAAGCAATTGCTCGGTACATTGCCCCGGTATCAACATAAAAAAGCTTTAATTTCTCTGCTACAATCTTGGCAACTGTACTTTTCCCTGCACCTGCAGGGCCATCAAGGGCAATCTGTAAGGCGTGCTGTTGCCTTTTCATCATCATATTTGCTCCTTTTACTCAATCATTATTTTAGCCGCGATAAGTGTAGCAACTATATTATTCAAAGCATGCAGTCCAACGGAAGGATAAAGGGACTTGTATCGATCGTAAAGATAAACAAGCACTATTCCTAAAACAAAGCGTGGGAAAAATCCATAGGCCTGGAAGTGAAGCGCGGAGAAAATAATCGCACTTATGACTGCTGCTGTCCATTTTCCAAAGTAGGCTTGCAGACCTCCAAAGATAACTCCTCTAAACAAGGTTTCTTCAACAAGGGGGGCTAAAATGCCTGCCAACAGCAAATTAAGAATCAATGTATACCCTGAAACATCACCTAGAAGTTTGGAGTATACATCCGTCTCGGGAGGTGTAAACCCATAATTAAAAAGCGCAATAGCGTAACAAATATTAACCACCCATGTTAAAGCGTATAATCCTAAAACCTTGGAAAGGATCACTCGTAAAGGTACATCCCTCCAGCCAAAATCAGCCCATGTCCAGCTCCTGACACGTTTTAGAAAATAGATTAACAGGGCGAAAGATAACTGTGTCAAAAAAGCGTTCAAATACATTAAAACCCGTTCGTGGGGCCAAAGATCCATCAACCAAAACGTACCAAAAGCTAAGCCAACATAAATACTAATAACTCCACCTAATACCAAGACTAAGTCGACCCAATTTAATTTTCGATCGCAACGTGGACTTTCACCATCTGTTAGATTTAGTCCATTATTGTCCATTACTCACTCTCCTTCTTCTTAGCGGGCAAAATGTCTGAGCACATAATTCAATTAATTTTTTCCTAGACTAAACCCTAAAGGAGGAATTTTTATGGATTCGTCAGAGATAACCTTACAAGTCTATCATCATCATCTTAAAATTCCCATTGAAACCTATTTCAATACAGTCACAGATTTTCTAGATCCTTGGGATGAGCGGGCCTATCAATTTGTAGTTCATAAATACCTGGAAGAAGCAAAGGATAACGGTATCGTCGGAATGGTTCGTCAAGAAAGAGATGAAAACTACGTCTACCTAGACGCAGCCGTCCGGTATCCGATGGCCATGGATGGCCGAGTGCCTCTGTAGCCAGGGATGGCGAGAAGAGGCCGCAGACCATGGATTAACTTAAAAGCAGCTTTCCTAAACTCTCAACATTTGGCGCAATAAAGTCAGGCTTTGCTGCTTGTAATTCCTCAGCAGTCCCATACCCATATCCAACAGCTATCACATCAATTTTGTTTTCTCGAGCACCATAAACATCATATTTCCGATCACCGATCATTACTGCTTTTGACAGTGAAGCATCAGGAGCTGTTTTCAGAACTTCTTTAATGACTGTCTCCTTTTCCGCCAATTGACCATTTAACTCACTTCCCATGATAACATCAAAGTACTCTGCTAGTAAAAAATGTTGAAGAATTTTTTCTGCAAAAATTCTAGGTTTGGATGTTGCTAAAAAATGTTTACAACCCTTTTCTCTTAACTGCAACAATAACTCTGGGATTCCAGAGTAAACTTCATTTTCGTAGAGTCCTATTTCTTGAAAGCGCCTTCTATAGGTCAACACTGCTTCATTTAACAGAGCATCATTTTGAGTTTCTAGTAGTATTTTAAAACTCTCTTTTAACGGCGGCCCAATGACCCACTCGAGATCATCTGCTTTAGGTATGGGATAACCTAACTGACTTAACGCATACTGCACCGAGCGGGTAATCCCTTCTTTCGAATCTGTTAAAGTTCCATCTAAATCCCAGAGCAGAATATCGTAGCGCATATAAACCTCCAAATTAGATTTTATTATTTCCTTAAATTTCCGGGATGAATCTAAGCTATTGCGGCTATTCTAAAACTAAAGGAGGGATATCAATGTTTCATCAAAAACACTATCATACCCATGGAATGTTATTTTTTGTTAGTCTGATTTTAGCTTTCATTCTGGGACGTAAATCAGAGAGGTATGGTTTAACCATAGTTTCGCGAGGGTGCGGTTGCTATGAAGATGACGATGAAATGGAAATAATGAGTGATTCGACGCCAACTAATAGTTACCCCCAATAAATCAACTTGTTTCCTCAAAAGTCTTTCTAACTTTAATATATTATAGCACCTACCCTAGATTACCTAAATGAAACTCCGAGATTATTCTCGGAGTTTCATTTTAATAATAACTAAATTAGCCATTTCAGTGAGCAACCGATTGAAGTTCACGTCCACCGTTACCTGAGAGCCCAGCATTCCCACCCAACTTCCTTTGGAATGGGGGAGATTATCCTTTATTTCAACGAAAATGCGAGTCTGCATTATTGTTAACCCTACTAGGTCTTATAAAGTCCCAAATTCATTCTCAAGGACGTTCCATTTACGTTTGACCTCCGCACAATACGTATGGGTATATTTACTCTCTATATATTATTGAGTATACTTTATTTAGTCAATATATAAGTAAGTTATAGTATAGAGGTGTGTATGAAAAGGATATTGAAGCTTCTACTTAACAGGATCTTTTTAGTCGGCATACCTATTCTCATCCAAGTATTTGCTTTAGTCCTTGTCATTTGGAAATTCAGTAACTTCTTTGTTTATTTTTATGCAATTTGTACATTACTTAGTGTAGTAGCCCTGCTAAGGATATTAAGCGGCAAGGTAAATCCCGCCTATAAAATCGCCTGGATTGTTCCAATTATGCTCTTTCCCATCTTTGGTGGACTTTTTTATCTGTTATTTGGCGGTAAGAAATTAAGTAAGCGTTCAAGAAGAAAAATGAAGGCGATTCAGGAGAAGATGATCAAATTACTTGGTCATAACGAGATGCTTAGCCAGGAAATCAAAGCCAAAAGCTTAAGTGCATCCAATCAGTCATACTATATAGAAAACTATTCCTTCTGTCCGGTCTATCAAAACACGACTTCTGAGTATCTTACACCAGGAGAGCGAATGTATGAACGCTTACTAGAGGAACTAACCAAGGCGGAAAAATATATTTTTCTGGAATACTTCATCATTGAAGAAGGAACCTTCTGGAATTCCGTACTGGATATTCTAATCGAAAAGGTAAGTCAAGGAGTGGATGTTCGTGTCATTTATGATGATGTCGGATGTCTTTTTACGTTACCATATGGCTATCATAAACAACTTGAACGAATGGGAATCAAGTGCTGTGCTTTTAACCCCTTTATCCCAGTTCTATCGACTCGAATGAACAATCGTGATCACCGAAAAATAGCAGTCATCGACGGTTATACGGCCTTTACAGGCGGTATCAATCTCGCAGATGAGTATATCAATGCTTATAATAAATATGGACACTGGAAAGATTCAGCTGTCCTTCTTCAAGGAGATGCTGTTTGGAGCTTTACTATAATGTTTCTGTCGCTATGGAGTCATCAGCGAAATACAGATGAAGACTATGAACACTTCAAACCTATGACCAAGGATATAAAGGAATTCTCCTCGGATGGCTATGTTCAGCCTTTTGGCGACACTCCATTAGACGACGAGTCGTTAGGAGAAACCATTTATTTGAATCTTATCAACACAGCTGAGCAATATGTCTATATCTATTCCCCTTATCTCATTCTCGACAATGTGATGCTTACTGCCCTTTGCTCTGCAGCTAAGCGAAATGTAGATGTTCGAATCATAACCCCTCACATCTGGGATAAATGGTACGTTCATGCTGTGACCCGCGCAAACTATGATGCCCTTGTGGAAAACGGCGTAAAGATCTATGAGTACACCCCAGGCTTTATGCACGCCAAATCCCTGGTGATTGATGACAAGCTGGCTGTTGTCGGAACAATTAATTTAGATTACCGCAGTCTATTCTTACATTTCGAATGCGGGGTCTGGCTTTACCAAACACAAAGCGTTTTGGAAGTAACTAAGGATTTTCTTACGACCTTAGAACGATGTCAACCTGTCACATTGGCGGACTGTCGGGCTGTCAAATGGTACAAGCGTCTAGGTCGTTCTGTTCTGCGTGTTTTCGCCCCGCTTATGTAATAAAATGATAACCGTGCAGTAACGTCTGCACGGTTATCATTTTTGAGGAGAATATTTTAATTAAGTCGCGGCTATTCTTACACGAGTAATTTATCCAACCCCCAGAACACACTCATCCCAAAGAGGATTCCTAAAAATAAATTCGGTACGAATTTTGAAAAGAGAAATGTCAAAATTCCCGCCCAGAGAAAGGGGTTATTTACAATAACAATTGTTCCATTCGGTGTTATTAGCTCAGGAACAACCAAGGCAGCAAGTAAGGCGATGGGGACAAGCTCGATAAAATCTCGAGCAAACCCCTTAACATTCTTTCCTTTAAATAATAGAAAAGGTAGTACCCGCGAACCATATGTAACAATTGTCATTAATAAAACGGTTTCAAGCAATTGGATTGACATGAATATCTTCCCTTCTCATGCTAGACCTCTTAAATACTCTTTTGGCTATCACAGCCTACACTTTCAGACGCTTTCTTCCCACGCCACCATGCCCCAATGCCTGCAGCAACAACCACACTAATAATTAAGTAAATTTTTCCGGGAATCAGAAGCTTTAAAAAAACTGCCAGAGCTGCAGCCAAGATATACGTCAAATAATTCTTCTTTGACAAAGAGGATGTTGTTAGGATGATGAACAAAGCTAAGAGGGCAAATTGAAAACCCGAGAACTGAATAGGGAGCCATTTACCAATTATCCCCCCTAGGATTGTAAAACTTACCCAAGTTGCATAAGCTCCTAGGTTAATCCCTAGCATAACTCTACGACGGTTTTCTTCTCCCTCAACATTCTTCAAAACCTTTGTATTAAGCACAAATGTTTCGTCGGTAAGCCCTTGAGCTAAACCCAGTGACCAGGGGAGTGATCTCTCCGGGAAATAAGGAACAACCGACAAGCTCATGATAAAATGTCGAATATTTAAAATAAGGGTTGTAACACCAATCATTAAAGGGGTTGCTCCTTGATGGATCATTTCTATCGCAATAAACTGAGAAGCACCGGCATACACAAAGAGCGACATCAATCCGGCTTCCCAAAAGGTTAAACCGAACTGCGTCGCAAGAATACCAAAGGTTATAGCCACTGGTGCATATCCAATTGCAATTGTCAATGATTGACTTAAGCCGTAGGTAAAACCTTTTTCAATAGTACCATTAGACGTATCAGCTTTGTAAGACATTAAGTCATCCAGCTACTTTCTCTATAACAGATAAAAAGTCAGGGTATGAAACATCAGCCGCGGCCATGTCTTCCACACTAACTCCTTCCTTTGATAACATACCGGCGATAGCCCAGGCCATAGCCAGGCGATGATCACCTAAACTGCTAACTTGTCCTCCGTTCAACGAAGTCTGACCATGTATTCGCAGACCATCAGGCAGTTCTTCAACCTTAGCTCCCAGAGCACTTAAGCCTTGAACAACAGTACTTATCCGATCCGTTTCTTTAACTCTCAGTTCTGCCGCGTCCCGAATAATAGTTTCTCCTTCAGCCAAACTCGCTGCTACGGCAAGTATAGGTATCTCATCAATCAGGCGGGGAATCAGGTCCCCAGCAATCTCGACACCTTTAAGTTTAGCAGGACGGACACGTATAGTAGCTCTAGGCTCACCACATAATTCTTGGGCATCAATTAATTCGATATCTGCACCCATAGCTTTCAATACATCTAAGATTCCAGTACGAGTTGGGTTGACGCCAACATTGGGTAAAACAATCTCCCCTTGCCCTACTAAGCTTCCCAAGACTAGGAAGAAGGCTGCTGATGAAATATCCCCCGGTACAGAAACAGCTTGACTTTTTAAACTTCCTCCACCTTGGATCCTGACGAGGGTCTTATTGCTCTGGACGTCAACTCCGAACCCTCGGAGCATACGTTCAGTATGATCTCTAGAAAGCACAGGTTCCTCCACACTAGTCTCTCCATGAGCTCTTAACCCAGCTAAAAGGATAGCAGATTTTATTTGAGCTGAAGCAACAGGGGTTTTAAAGCTATGACCCTCTAACTGACCACCTTGCATAGTAAGGGGAGCGAAATTCCCATCCTTGCGCCCCATTATCTGAGCCCCCATCACCTTAAGAGGATCGGTAACTCTGCGCATAGGTCGTGATCGAAGAGAGTGATCACCGCTCATGGTAACAGTAAAAGGACTTCCTGCCAGGGCACCCAGCATCAGTCTCATGGTCGTTCCGGAATTACCCGCATCAAGAACATCGTCCGGTTCCTTCCAAGCCTCAATGCCCTCACCACTTATCCACACATCAGTATCCTGTCTCTCCCAAGATACTCCTAATTGTTTCAAACATCGAAGGGTACTTAAACAGTCCTGGCCCAATAAAAAGTTTGATACATGTGTTTCTCCATGAGCCATCCCGCCAAAAAGTGCTGCCCTATGAGAAATAGACTTATCGCCAGGAACTCTGATTTCGCCTCTCAGTTTGGTGATCGGCTTTATATACACGCCTCCCATAAATGATTACCTCCCAGCGCATTCAATTACCATTGGTAGTCTCCATTATAACCGAAAAAACTTATCAATCACATACGATATTACTTAATTAAGACTTTCCCTCGCCAGGTGAGCCTTACGAAAGGCTTCGGCAATCCCCTCTCCATCCCCTTGCAGAAGGGACTCCTTCAACTCCCGGACTCTTTGTTCCCATAAAGTAAGTCCTCCTAAAATTGCGTCAGCATTTTTGACCATTATTTCTTTCCACATTTCAGGAGAACTGTCTGCTATGCGTGTTATATCACGAAAACTACGACCGGCTAAAGCAAAAGGCTCTTTACCTTCTTTGGAAGCATCTTGAGTTGCTAAGGTTAAGGCAACGGCTAACAAATGGGGGATATGACTAACCATTGCCACTTCCACATCATGTTCAAGAGGTTCCCGATATACCACTTTGGCGCCAAATCCTTTTAAAGTAGCGGCTAGTTTTTGAAAGACATGAGGAGGACAATACTTGTCAGGTGTTAGGACGTAAGGGTAACCCTGAAAAAGGTTAGGATCCGCCACTCCAAATCCCGACTGTTCGGAACCGGTCATAGGGTGTCCGCCAATAAAATAGAATTCTGGAAAATCTGTCTGGGTGTCAACTCCTGATTTCCTGCAAATACCTCTCTTTAGGCTTCCCACATCCGTAACAACTGCTCCCTTAGGAATCCTTCCCGTCAATTGCTCAAGCCCTTCCTCCAATATTTGTAACGGAAGTGCCAATACTATCAAATCCACATCTAAAAACTCTGGCACAGATGTCCAACCATCCTGCAGCCAGCCCCGCCCTACTGCTTCCTCGATACTGGCCTTTTCAGAATCGATTGCTGAAACATCCCATCCCGCATTATGCAAAGCTCCCGCCCAAGATCCTCCAATGAGACCCAGACCGAAAATGCAAGCCCTCGGTATTCGAAGGCCTGACCATCCCGGTGTTAATTCTTTTTCACTCTTGGTAAATATAGATACGTCACTCAGCACGCTTACTCACTTCCCCTAACTCACGATCTAACACGGAAGTCAGTCTTGCCAGATCGTCCATCATGACTTTGAACTTTTCAGGTGTTAAAGATTGTTTGCCATCTGAAACCGCTTTTTCCGGGTGTGGATGCACTTCAACAATTAAGCCATCGGCTCCTGCAGCCAGAGCTGCTTTTGCCATAGGAGGGACTAAATGCCACTTTCCGGTTCCATGACTAGGGTCAATTATGACCGGCAAGTGGGAAAGTGTATGCAAGGCCGGAACCATACTCAAATCCAGAGTATTTCGAGTGTAGCTTTCGAAAGTTCGAATTCCACGCTCACAAAACATAACTTGGTAATTCCCGCCATCCATAAGATACTCTGCCGCCATCATCCACTCTTCCAAGGTTGCAGACGGTCCTCTTTTGAGAAGAACCGGCTTCCCACACTTGGCCGCTTCTTTAAGAAGAATGAAGTTCTGCATATTACGAGCCCCAATTTGAAGTACATCTGCATAATCCGCCACTAAAGAAACATCTCGAGCATCAATAACCTCAGTAATTACTAAAAGACCGGTTTTCTCCCGTGCTTCGGCTAGATAACGCAATCCTTCCTCTTCAAGTCCCTGAAAAGAGTAAGGTGAGGTTCTTGGCTTAAAGGCACCCCCACGTAGAAAGGTCGCCCCTGCTTCTCGCACCGCGTGAGCTGTTTCTAGAATTTGTTCCCTGCTTTCAACCGCACATGGCCCAGCCATGACATGAACCTTATTACCGCCAATTTCTTGATCGCCAATACGAATAATGCTGTTTGCCGGATGAAATTCTCGACTCACCAATTTATAGGGGGCTAAAATAGGCACAACTTTTTCTACAAAAGGCAATGCTTCTAAGTCGAGGGCTTCAAGACGACTACGGTCTCCAATTGCCCCCATAATTGTCTTTTCTACCCCTTGGGAAAGATGAATCTTAAAGCCCTCCTCAGTTAATCGTGTGGAAACCTCTTCAATCTGTTCTGCCGTTGAACCCGTTTTCATTACTACAATCATCTTAATACCCCTTTCTACCATCCTACATTTATTTATTTAATTTGGATGCAAAAAGACACCCTGAATAGAGGGTGCCTTGATTCCCAATTGCTCCCATCCTACTATTCTAACAACCCATCCGGCAACTCCGTTAGACTCGCACACGCGATAACGGAAAACCATCCTACTTAAGCTTTGCCTAACAAAGCTTGTTTATACAAAGATATGCTAAAATTAAATTAGAGCTATCTTAACATAGAATGGGCTGTCTCTACAACCCCTTAGAAAAATAAAATATTCTATAATTATTACCTATTGTATATCCTTGGCTCTAATGTTCTCGCAAATTCAAAAAAGGGTGGACTCCTTAGAAAATGAAGTCCACCCTTTTTATTGCGTATAAAGTAAATAAATTTCAAAGAAAAATTTAAAGGCTCGCGAGCATTTCATCAATAACCTCTATATCTGTTTTGAGGTATTTCTTTAATAGAGAGACTATACCTCTGTAGAAGGAATGGGTTGTAGCAGACTCCAAATCGAAAGCAAACTGTGGAACCCAGACAAGTAGATGTTCTGCCAAAAAAATCTTTTGATCCTTTAAAATTTCCCTAAACTCACTAAGATCCTCTCCTTGGAAAGCGGCTTCAGCAAGATTGCTGAGATTATACATGAAATCTAATTCTAAAGCCAAGTGATCATCGGCCTCAAAACGATATCGAGCAGGGAGATAGTTATATTTCAAGTAGCATCTGCGTACTTCTAAGGTGCTTTCCTGAAATAACAGCCTCTCTTTACTTACATAAACAGATTCCCAAGGAGGAGCAGGCAATTTAGTTGGACCGAGAAACAACCGCGTATATTCAGTGCGAACCTCGTCCAGAGCAGCGTCTTTATTCTTTTCTAATTGCTCCGTGAAATCTCTGACAAGATCCAGGCTATCTTCTAAAGACAGCAGAGTCAGAGAGGTCTGAGTATGATCGTTGTTTAGAATCTGGATTGTCTCTAGGGCAGGTTCATTTCCAAATAAGTTTTGCAGTAAACGATATAGATAGGTTCTGTTTGCCAAAAGTATTGCAATATCATCCTGCCTAGATTCGGTTTTCATCGATTGGAACCTCCCTTTATTCCGTCATTTTAAGTCAAACCAATATGAGAGGTGATCATTGAAGCATAGAAAACATATCTCCCTATTATCTCACCGATTAACAAGATGGCTGCCGCCACATAAATAATTCCTGAAGCAGATTTAGCCCCCGTCGCGCCGGCTTTCTGGATGGCCGGCCAAAGAAGAAGTCCGGCCCCTCCCAGAATAAGCAGCCATTTCAGGGCAATGACTACGCCCATCTCACTAAGCACCTCAGCACTAGCTTGAGCCGCCATCCCGTTTAGTCCTAAGCTAAACGCATAGGGAACAGCTGCAGCAACTTGAATAACCACGGTAGCTAAGACAATGAATGGGAAAAGTCTTTGATTCGCCTCGTTCAGCTCCTTAAAGCTGGACACTAAAAAGATAAGCGCACCTAAAGCTATGGCTGTAGCATAAAAATCCACAAAGGTGTTGGTTCCATCCCATACCGGAACACTGGCCATGGTATACACTTTAACCATGGAAAAGATGGTGACTAAACCGAGAACACTTCCCGCCCATCTCAAAACAGTATTTAGGCCTTGGCTCTCCGGTCTGTAGTATTGGACCCAGGCGTATAACACGGTGATACCCATGAAGATTCCTGCCAGCAGAGCTTCCTTACTTAACCAAGAACTTCCTAAGTTAGACAGGGAATTCAGAGCCGAAAAGGGTTGCCCTAAATGCACGAAGGATGCCAAAACTCCTACAACACTTAAGCACGCTGAGATTAGTGCGGAAACTTTAAACTGTTTGTCTTTATAAAGCTGCTTCCCTAAGGTAATAAAGATCATGCTGCCGATAGCAGCCTGCAGACAAAGGGTAAATATCAATAAAGCTGTTTCGTCCATTTTCTAAATCTCCTTTTTTCGGAAATCTTTTTGCCTGGCTATGGCTTTTGCTTTAATAAGTACCGATGGGTTGGTTGTAGAGGAAGGAGGAAGAATCGGCAGATCACTTGTGGTGTCGCTGCCGTGTTTGACTCTTAGTTCATCCAGATCTCCCCATTCCAGAGCACGCATAGGACAGGCCTCCACACAAACAGGAGTTGCTCCTTGATCACGAAGATCTTTACACCCATCGCATTTGCTTACCTTACCCAAATCTTCAATGAATTGAGGAACCCCGTAAGGACAGGCCCAAGTGCAATAACGACAGCCGATACACTTGGTTTTGTCGTGCTGTACTGTCCCATCGACATCAATATGCATAGCACGGGTAGGGCATCCTTCTACGCATTTGGGGTTAGAGCAGTGATTACAGGTTCCAGAATAATGGTACACGCCAGGACTCGGAAAAACACCCGTTTCAAAATTTCTTACCTGTCTAAAGATAGTACCTATCTTTAAGTCGTTTTTGTCTTTACAAGCAATCTGACAAGTTCGACAGCCTATACACGTCGTCATATTAAAATAGAATCCCATATGTTTCATTCTCGCCCATTCTCCCTTCTAGAAAATAATTCTTTGAGGTTTTTTAACGTCGGGTATTAATGGCGTGTCTGAATATTTTTCCATTTTAACCACGCAGCTATTCCAGCCTGATACGCCTTGACCTGTCGATACAGGACCACAAAGAATATTGTCCGCTCCCCCGGTATCAATTCCTGTTTTTTCATCCATATCTACCCAAGAACCATGAGGTAGGCCAATGACCCCTGGCATAAAACGCTCGGTCACTAAAGCTGTACGTAAAGTCTTGCCATGCTGGCTGGTCAACAAGACCGTATTGCCATCGCTGATGCCTAATTCTTTAGCATCTTTTTCACTAATGAAGACAGGATTAGGCCAAGTTTCTCTGAGCCACTGAACATTATCGAAAACAGAATGTGAACGGCGCAAATAATGAGGATTAATTACTTGGTAGGGATAATCCCCTTTCACTTTTCCCTTCCAATCCTTAAAGGTAGCCTCATATCCTTCAACAGGTGGAGTATGGGTGGGAATGGGTTGGATTTTGCTATATCCCATATTGTTAATTCTATCTGCTAAGGCTTTTGAATAGATCTCCAGTCTGCCACTATCAGTTGTACGTGGATTAGCTGCCGGATCATCTCTAAATTCCTTTAAAGCAATAAAGCCATAATTGTCTCCCGGTTTTCTTTCCACTTGATAAATCCCTTTTTCTTGGAATTCTTTTAAACTAATTTGACCTTCTTGAGGTTTGCCCTTAGTACCCCATTCCGCAATATCTGCTTCGGTAATGGTAACTAACGGTGCTTTCTTTTTGCCGTCAGGTAAAACAACCGTACATCCAGCTATTTGATTGAACAATCTTTGTACCGCATCAATTGGAAATGCCTTTACCGGATTTACCCCCAGACGTTTGGCTAATTCAATAGCTATCCATTCATCATCGTGACATTCATACATTGGCTCTGTGATTTGAGAATACATAATCAGAATCTCTCGGTTGCCAGTTAAGAATCCACCGGGTTTTTCCCATTCTGTGGTCAGCGGAAGAACGAAGTCTGAGTACTTGGCGTTCGTCGTCAAAAACTGACCATGACTCACGACTAAGTCAACCTTGCGATGAGCTTCGATTCCTTTAGTCATCCCATCAGCCGTTTGCAGCCTGGCATTCTGGTCGTGATAGATCATATGGATGTCAATATCACGCATTTCGCCTTTGAGCCATTGCATATTCCCTGTAAAATTATATTTACCATCAAGTATAGCTCTCCACATTTCTGTGTGATTCATACTATCATCGACAGGGTTTTTCACGCTTGGTAAACCGTCCTTGCCGGCATTTACCAATGCTGGTCCACCATTACTGGAACCGGTATGGCAGCTTACTCCACACATATGACCTGATTTTCCAATATGACCGGTCATAGCCCCAATTGTCATCACCATATGAGGAAGACTATCCGCATTTTGAGTTCGCGCAGAGGCCCAGCCAAAAATAATAGCTACTTTCTTATTTTTCTCCATTGCTCTGGCCAGATAACGGATACGATCAGGCTCTACCCCACAAATTTCCGAAGCCCATTCCGCATTTTTCGGAATTCCGTCATAGGTTCCGAGAATATAGTCCTTAAAGTTCTCTTTAGGGTCAGCACCTTCCGGCATACTGTCTGCATCAAAACCAATGGTATTATTTTTTAAGAACTCCCAGTCAATTAATGGGTTCGTAATGGGATTGTCTTCTATAATCAAGGTATGCGCTACTCCTAAGAGCAGAGACGTATCCGTAGAAGGACGACAAGGAATCCAATCGGCATCTAATAAAGCATAGGTGTCATTAAAATAGGGATCAACTCCTATAAATTCTGCGCCTGCTTTTTTAACTTGCAGAAAATTATAAGCGGGATTTCCCGCAGAACTCCAAGCTGGATTCATGCTGAACATAATCACGGTTTCGCAGTTACGCATATCTAGTCGGTCATTGATACCTTCAACTGCTGATGGAGTAAAACCAATAGGACCATTAGTAGCATGCCAAGAACCTCGAGAGGTTGTGCCCCAATTGCCAACATAACCACCATACAATGATAGAGTCTTAGATACAGCACCTCCGTCAGCAAAGAAGGCTCGATTCCCATGCTCTGCTTTGATCCGTTTCATTTCACCCGCAATGGAATCTAACGCTTCTTCCCAAGAAATCCTGACCCATTCATCTTTACCTCTCAGCTCTTTCTGTCCACCACCAGGTGCCCAGTTCTTTCGTCTCATAGGGTACTTTAAACGATCGGCACCAAAAACCTGCTGCCGTTGAGAACGTCCGCGTAGGCAACCTCTTTGTTGGGGAAAATCCGGAGTATCCGGATGGGTATCATCGGTTTTTTGACGAATAACCACACCATCAATTACAAATGCTTTATTCAAGCATCTGCTGCCGCAGTTGTGCCAACAAGCCGCAGTTATCCACTTACCTTCCTGACTTGCTGCTTTATCAACACCCGCGGTCTTTAATGTATTGCCACAACCCACTAAGGATAAACTGGCAGCTGCCGCCGTGCTGGCCTTAATGAAACTTCTTCGACTAAGGTTTAGACTGTTGACTTTATCCATGAAATTAGCCATTTGTTGAATTAACCTCCTTATAAACCAAGTAGAAAGCTAAAAAATTCACATATGAGGATCTAGTTTGCCCCCCTTTATTAATAATAGATACATTTAAACTTTATAAGTAGTACTAATTTCTAGCTTAACACAAAGATATTAATGATCTTATTGTTAAATATTAATAGATTATTAATATAATATTATTTTTTTAATTAGTTAAATTGGATACTAAAGACAAATCTCCTAAAAATAAAAAATTACAAAACGCCGAGAATATGATAGACTTTTTAATAATCGTAATTACTTTTTTCTATAACAATAAATACCAACTAAACCCTTACTTGAAGTAACAGGTAACCCGAACAGGGGATAATAATACAAGGCAAAGAGGGGTAAGCTATGCAAAATAGCAAATTTTTCGGGGGAGTAAGGGATAATTTAACGTTTCGTTTCATGTTGGCTACAGTTATCATAATTATTACTGTGATGGGAATTAAGTTTTCCTGGGATTATTCTGAAGAGAAAAAACAGACTGAGCGAGAGCTAATAGAAAAAGCTCAGATTATCTCAGAGCAGCAAAAAGCTTTGATGGAATTCGTAGCTATCAATCAAAATAAAATCAATTACGATTCTAAAGGCAACTTTGAGTTCAAGCATTTAAGCTGTTCCACGGTGGCTATGGGAGTAGGGATGATGCTGGCCAGCGAAACGGAATACAGGATAAACCCAACCAATCTACAATATAGGAACGTCTTAAATGCCCCAGATGAATTTGAAATTGAGGGTCTGACCAGGCTTAAGGAAAATCCCTCCACAACTGAATATTTTGCTATCAAAGAAGAAAAGGGAGAAATGGTTTTTCGCTATATGTCCCCTTTAAGTATCGACGAAAATTGCTTAAACTGCCACGGACAGCCTCAAGGAGAACTCGACATCTCCGGATTCGCCAAGGAAGGTCTGGCTATCGGGGATTTTGCCGGAGCCCTTAGTCTGACAATGCCCATGGATATCTATATGGACAATACTAAGAGAAGTTTATTTAGCAATGGCTTCTTTTCCGTCATTCTAATTTTAGTGTGTGTCACTGGTATTTATTCTTTAGTAACCAAAATGGTGACAAGTTCTCTGGGTGAATTGGAGCAGGCTGTTGCTCAAGTAGGAGCAGGCAAATGGGATGTAAATCTAACTAATCTGAAGGCCAAGGGAGAAATAAAAAGGCTGACCAAACATTTTCAGACTATGATTGAACAGCTGAAGGATTTATATACGAACCTGGAACTAAAAGTAGAACAGCGAACGGATGAATTAGAAAAAGGCAATTTACTTTTACAAAGGCATAAACAGGAGCTCGAACAGGTAAATCTCAGATTAAAAGAAAGCAATCTTTATAAATCAGAATTTCTAGCTGTTATGAGCCACGAGTTAAGGACTCCTCTTACATCGATCATGGCCTTCGCCGAACTCATCTCTGTTGGAATTCCTCCAAAAGATACAAAACAGCAATACTATCTGAAGGAAGTACTCCAGAACAGCCAAATCCTGCTAAGGCTGATCAATAACATTCTGGATCTGGCCAAAATTGAAGCAGGTAAAGATCAGCTCGTGTTAGAAGTGCTAGATATGACCGACATAGTAGCTTCTGTGGAGAGTGTCATTGCCCCTTTAGCCCAAAGCAAAGAATTGGCATTTCAGGTTCAAGTCGCTCCCGATGTACCCTTAACTAAAGCCGATCCGGAGAAGATACGCAGAGTTGTGGAAAATCTGGCTGGAAATGCTGTCAAGTTCACAGAAAAAGGGGGCAGGGTTGGAATTCAAGTTCAATTGGATGATCTAAGTAAAGAAATCATTATTAGAGTGACCGACAATGGCATAGGAATTAGAGAAGAATATCAAGCCTATATTTTTGAAAAGTTTACCCAGGCCGATAGTTCTTCTTCGCGAAAATACGGAGGAACCGGCTTGGGGCTTGCTTTAGCCAAAGAATTAGTAGAACTCCATCAAGGCTGGATTAAGGTAGAAAGTAGATCTGGCGGAGGTAGTACTTTTATTGTCGGTCTTCCTGTCTGGGATATTGAATAAAGTGAAAAAGAGGGTGAAAATGCTGGAGCGTTTAAAAGTGATGTTGGTGGATGACGATGAAAGAATTCATACCATAGTAGAGCATCTTGTTCAAAAAGAGGGGTATGACTTTTCTTATGCTGCCGACGGAGAAAAAGCTTTGCAAATGTTTGCCCTCAAAAAACCGGATCTGATTATTCTTGATGTCATGCTTCCCGAAATTGATGGCTTCGAAGTTTGTCGAAGAATTCGTCAAATCAGTAATGTTCCAATCATCTTGCTTTCGGCCAAAGGGGATATTGTCGATAAGAGTGTGGGGTTCAACATGGGGGCTGATGACTATATTACTAAACCCTTTAGTCCCATTGAGCTGACTTTACGCATAAAGGCTATCTTTCGCAGAGCCTCTTTAAAAGAGAAGTCCGCCGGCTCCTCCATAAAAGAAGATAGTATTGTGATTAAGGATTTAGAAATTAACAATAAGAGTTTTGAGGTGCAAGTACGGGGGGAAAAAGTTGACTTTACCTCCAAAGAATTTGAACTCCTATGGTTTATGGCGGAACATCCCGGCCAAGTGTTTACGCGAGAGCAGCTTTTTGATAATCTGTGGGGAGAAAAGTATTTAGGAAATCCAGGAACCATCACAGTTTTTGTTAGGAAAATTCGAGAGAAAATCGAGCTTGACCCTGCCCATCCGGAGTATCTTCTCACTGTATGGGGAGTAGGTTATAAATTTTGCGATTAATCTTTAAACATGGAAGAGACCCGATTGCCCACTTGCCAGCGATCGGGTCTCTTCCATGTTTAAAGATGTTGAAGGAATTTGAGCTATAATACTTCTCGTCCTACAGCCTTCGCAACCGGTCTGAGTCTATCCATGAATTCAGCAAAATGTTTGAAATTCAGCGACTGATCTCCATCACTTAATGCAAGCTCTGGTTGAGGATGCACTTCGATCATTAATCCATCTGCACCAGCAGCAACTCCAGCCAAGCCAACAGGGTTAACCAATGACCATTTTCCCGTACCATGACTCGGGTCTAAAAAAACAGGCAGATGAGTTAGTTCCTTTAACGCAGGTATAGCTGTAATGTCCACTGTGTTACGGGTATAGGTTTCAAAGGTTCGAATTCCTCGTTCACATAATACTACCTGATCGTTGCCCTCTGCCATGATATACTCTGCAGCATAAATCCATTCTTCCAAAGTAGAAGCTAAACCCCTTTTAAGAAAGACGGGATGCTTGGTTTTCCCTATCTCAGTTAAGAGAGTATAGTTTTGCATATTACGAGAACCAATCTGAAACATATCAGCGACTAGCCCAACTCGTTCAATATCTCGAGCATCCATTACTTCTGTCACTACCGGCAGACCGGTTAATGCTTTGATTTGGGCTAACATTTCCAAGCCTCCCACACCTTTACCTCGAAAGGAATACGGAGAAGTTCTTGGTTTGTAAGCACCGCCTCTTAACATCGTAGCACCAAGACGTTGAACCTCCAGTGCTGTACTGAGCAGCTGGTCATAACTTTCAATGGCACAGGGACCGGCAATGACGACCAGCTGAGGGCCCCCGATGATAACATCCCCCACTCGAACCGTAGTGGTTTCTTGTTGTTCTTCCTTCCGTCGAGCGATTAGCTTCATCGCGCTCTCCTTCTTCCTAATATAGCTTGGTGTTTTAATCTTTTTCGAGATCACCCTCTAGAAGATCTTTACGTAATTTGACCGCATTTCGCAAAAAAATGTGGCGAATCTCCTTTTGACTGCGTTCAGTATTAACGTGCAGCAGAACGCGAATACAATAGGGAAGTGCACCGGGAACCGGAATTTCTGTGGAGCATAGCAGCGGTACTAGCTGCCAGCCAATTGCCCTGGCACTTGATGCCGGAAAATCAGCATCTAAATCTGAGGTTACCGTGAATATAGCGCTAACCAAATCCTCTGTACAAAGTGAATTCTCATAGAGAATCATTTGCAATAATTCCTGGGTTGCTTCTCTGATCTCTGCAGCATCATTGTGCTCGACCGTGGTCGCACCCCTTATACCTCGCACCATCGTTCATCCCCCCTTATTCCTTGGGAGCAACTCGATGTCCCAGACCAACAGCCACCTCATCTAAATGCAAGAGCCCGATTCCAAAAAAAACTGCCACACTCAAATGATCATTTTGACGAGCAATACCAATTTTTCCACCAATATTCAAACCCATAGCCTTGTTCATTATTTGACTTAAGGCTTCGCGCGTGGCCCCAGCAACAGCTCCCTCGTCCCCATGAGTCTCTTGGATTGCCCCTTCGCGTTTGGCCGCTACAATAGCACGTTCTACAATCTTGCGAACAGAAGCGATATACTCGCCACCATAATCAACAGCAGCTGTTTTAACCCCCATTTTGAGATAAGACTCTTTCAAATGGGTTTCTTCTTCTCGACTTTCGCTCATAGCCATTTTCAACGCAGCAAGTGCGATTTTTTTGCTTTGTGTCATTAAGCGCCCTTCCTCTCCAAAACTAAAATTAATCAACCATAATGGTAGAAAAAGACACTTCTCAGTGCCTTTGATTTTTGTAAAAACCATCCCACCATTCTTCAATTATAATATTATGCCCATACCATCCTACCATACTACCCTCCTTTTCTCATCTTTAATCTATGAGAAAAACTCAAACAATTATTACCAATAATTATAGTACCACCAAGAGTGCTTTGCAACACTACTGCTTGATGATCATGTTCTGAATATTGCCTTGGACTATGAAAATCTGATTTTGACGCGGCTCAAGCAAAAGATTATCTTTTTTTATAACCTGTACCTTTACGGTCTGATTAATACCTATTCCGTCAAGTTGAATTTGACTGGATTGAATGGCAATTTGCTGTTCTCCTTTGGCTAAATTTGCGATAACTGTTCCATTTTGAACCACCCTAATCGGAGCAGCAGGAGTCGCCTTTAAGGTAATCATCCAGGTTTTTGCCGACTGTTGAAGATCTGCATTAGCAAGTGCCGGCAGTTCTAAAGGAGGCGCTTCTACCTTGGACGCTACAGAAACGTAGAATTCAAGGGGATCCCTTACAGCGCTTAATTGCATTACTAAAAGCAAAACAGATGCTAAAACCATAACCCTAATTATCCGTCGTTCTCCTCGCTGGATCATATTCCATATCAACTCAATTAAACTTCCTCTTCGACGCACGTATATCACCTCGAAAAGAGTTTATGCAGGAAGCTAATTAATCAGACCTCTAATATCCACGAACTATCCTATAACATTTCCTGCCGCCCGGCCCGCTCTATAGCCCATGGCAAAAGCAGCCTGAAGGTTATAGCCACCTGTTATTCCGTCAACATCCACAACTTCACCGGCCCAAAAGAGTCCTTGAACACATTTCGAAGCCATTGTTTTTGGATTGATTTCTTTGACATTAACTCCCCCGGCAGTTACGATAGCGGTTTCCATAGAAAGGGTGTCTGTAATAGTGATGGTTAATTCCTGTAACAATTTAACCAAAGCCTTGCGTTCGTCCCGACTAATTTGATGAACTACCCCATCCGGGTCTATCCCACTCAGGCGGATTAAGACAGGAATTAAGCTTTGAGGCATCAGATCATCCAGGGCATTTTTACACTGTTTATTGCTATACTTTTGAAAATCCCGCTGAACTCGAAGATCTAATTGTTCATTTGTTAAGGCTGGTTTAAGATTTATTTTTAATTGGACTTTCTTCCCCTCACGAAGTGCATCTCCCGCTTGTCGGCTCAGCGTCAAAATAATAGGACCTGACACACCAAAATGAGTGAACAGCATTTCCCCAAATTCCGAATGCTCTTTCTTTCCTCCGATCAATAGCGATGCTTCCACATTGCGCAGAGCAAGACCTTGCAGTTCTTTAACCCAGCCTTCTGCAGCTTTAAGTGGAACTAACGCTGGTCTGGGGGGAATAACTGAATGTCCAAGTTTTCGAGCAAATCGGAATCCATCCCCATTTGAACCGGTTGCCGGATAGGAAGTCCCACCCGTACAAATAACCACATGGGGAGCTGAGTACTTTTCTCCATTTCCTGTTACTCCAACCACATGCCCATCTTCAACCAGAACTTCTTCCACACTAATACCTGATTTAATAATAACCCCCATTTTCTTGAGAAAGATAATAAATGCTTCAACAATCTTTTCCGCGTCATCCGAGACCGGAAAAACTCTTCCTCCTCGCTCAACCTTTGTCTCAACGCCATAATTAGCAAGAAACTCTCTCAAGGCCACATTATCAAAATCTCTCAAAATGCCATGCAAAAAGCGGCCATTTCCAGGATAATGGCTTATAAAATCGGACACATTTTCAACATTGGTTATATTGCAGCGTCCTTTACCTGAAATCGCAATTTTTCGCCCTAAACGTTCCTTCTTTTCTAAAAGCAGAACTCTTGCGCCTTCGCTGGCTGCTTGTCCGGCAGCCATCATACCGGCAGCGCCACCGCCGACTACAATAACTTGATACTCGTTCATTATTAATTCCTTTCTCTGACCCAGGATACTAATTAGCATTTGATATGTAACGTGCATTTTGCCCCATAAACTATTATGTGCTAAGATTGAGAAAAGCTAATACTAATAATCATTTGGGAGGAATTCATTATGAGTCTTGATCAACGCACAACAATTATTTCGCAAATTTCTGCGGCAGTTGCTTGCAATGCCCTGGCAGCACTTCGCCTATCAATAACCGAAGGATTAAATATCGGTTTAACCAAAGAAGAGATCCAGGAAGTTATCAGCTTGGCTAAAGAGGTTCAACAGCAACCAATATCTCATGTAACTCATATGACGGATCAAATCTTACGTGAAAGCAAGAAAAAAGCACACGAGCATAGCGCCCACTGTGGATGCGGCGGGCACCATGCTTAGTATTATCCCCCTAGGCTGTTGCTTTAAACTTAAATTAGCGAGTAAAGAACCCTCCACCTTCAGGGCCACTAGTAGCACAAACTAAACACAAGTCCCCATTATCGAAAATGCGTTTACCGCATCGTGTGCAATACTTGGGGCTGCCTTCGTGGACTAGTATTTTGCCAGTAATTAATCGATGAGACAATGGTTGATAATTAAACGTTAAGGCTTGAGAGCGACAGGTCTCCATACAACGATGGCATTGAACACACTTCATAGGTTCAAAAATCAGCCGCAGGGAGGTGATCTTATCCTCTTTAGTCAAATCGTCTTCCCCGTTAGAATCTGAGTTCATTTCTTCTCGCTTCTGTAAGGCTCCCTGAGGACATATCGCTGCACAAACTCCACAGCTTGTACAGGAATCAGCAATTGAAATAGCCTGAAAGGGAATCTTCTCTTCTGTGGAAGCCCCGAAGGTTTCAATCATCCACTGACGAGATTTTGGAATATGATAAGTCTCATCTGCCGTCAGGCTAGGCAGCCATTCCTCGATCTTTTCTCGACTTTTCTGCCGCCATCCCAAGGAAGAGTCCTTTTGAATGCCAGGCCTTGGCGCCTTATTAATAGTAGCCTCATGCCCCTCATGAGACCCTTGATCTGGTCGAACCTTAATATGAATCACAGGATGTGTGGGCCAGTCCGCATGCACCCCATTAAAGGCCTCAACACTAATTGCACAGGCCTGGCGATCAGGACAGTCTGCACAGGAACCTGTGCTAATTGTTGCTGATTTTTCCTTAGCCAACAACATTAGGGTCATCCAGCTATCTCTATCCAGCATTCCCAAGCAAGGTATCTCAAAGCCACCAGGGACTGCTTTGGGACAATTCAGAACAATTTCTTCAGCCTCTTGGAGGTATTGATAGAATTTATCGATGGAATGATCGACAAAGCCGCCACTTGGGCAGACAGCCATGCAGACTCCGCATTCTGTACAACTCTTAGGATCAAGTTCACGATAGTTTGAGATGGCTTGATGGGGACAACTCTCAATACAGAGCTTACAGGAACGAGCAAAGGGTCTTTTCGTGTTAAGACAATTACCGTTGTGATAAACCATTTGACATGTCATAGTTGTATCCTCACTATTAATTACTTCTTGTCCATCACAATTCTTTCTTGCTTGCTTTCTTAATTCATCTTTACATAATTAGGATTACCGTAGGCTAACTCTCTCATTCTTATTATCCCTGTTGCTCTGGCTAGCAGTGTCAAAAGAGGCTAGAAACTGTTGTTTTGTTTCTGCCTCTTTAATTCTTAATCCTCAATCATATACTTAGCAAGATGGTTCTCTACCCCAACTAGATGATCCAACATCCGCTTTTTAGCTTTTTCAGAATCATGATTCTTAATAGCCTCGTAAATTAACAAATGCTCATTAAACAACTTTTCAGGGGTGTCTGCGTGTTCATAAAGCTTACTGCGGCTGGTTTTAAGGGCCTTTTTCATTGTATCTGAAAGGGTATTCATTAAGCGAAAGAGGATTTTATTATGGGTCGCTCTAGCAATTGCATAATGAAAGTAATGATCAGCCTCTTCACCTAGATGATGTAATTCGAGATCCTTCCGCATAATTTCTAACGCTTCAAACATTTCATGTATTTCATCTTCATCCGCTCTCGCAGCCGCTAATCCGGCAGCCTGAACTTCTAAAATCTTTCTTGCCTCATAAAGTTCCAGGTCAGTGTCTTTTTCTATAAAAAGCATCCAGGCCAAAGGGGTTACTACAGATTCAATATTTACCTGCCTAATATAAGTTCCCTCGCCGGAACGCACTTCTATTAAGCCCATCATCTCTAGGGCACTGATCGCTTCCCGAATAGACGCACGACTTACCTGAAACCGTTCAACTAATTCCCGCTCTGAGGGTAACCGGTCACCAGGCTTTAGTTGGCCCTCGGCAATGAGTTGACCGATCTGATCAACAATCTGTTCGTAGATCTTTCGGGTTCTAATGGGTTTTAGAATCACCCTTTTTTCACTCCTCGCACATTGGTTGTAAAACCATGTACTTAGTTTACCATAGCTATCCACTATATGAAACATGGGAACACTTTATTCTTAAAGTGTTCCCATGTTTTCAACACCCTGATTTACTTCTTTTTGCCAGCTCGGTATGATTCCGCCAAAATTTGGACAGTATGCACAACTTCTTCATTTATTCCGGCATTTTCCACTCCGCTTTTTAGCTGTAACCTACATGCTGGACAACCTGTTGCCACTGTATCAGTGTGGGTTAACTCAATATCCGCTGTCTTACGATCAGAGATCTGTACAGAGAGATCAGGGTGCACAAGGCTGAAAGATCCAGCCATCCCGCAACAACGCCCTGGTTCTTTCATTTCAATCAATTCCACACCCGGAATACTCTTTAAGATTTCTCGCGGCTCCTTATTAATCCCTTGTCCACGATTCAAGTGACAGGGATCATGATAAGTCACTTTACGATTTACTCGTCCTAAACCTTCTTTTTTGAAAGGTACTTTGTGAATCAGGAATTCGGAAATATCGTAGGACTTGCCAGCCCATTTATCGGCTAAGGCCTTAAACTGCGGATCATTGTCTAAAAGTTCACCAAAGACATGCTTCCAAGCAGTTCCTCCGGACGAACATGCCACAACCAAAGCATCCGCGCCCAGCTTCTCAAATGCTCTTAAATTCCTTTTTGCTAAAGCACTGGCCGAGGCAACATCTCCATTTACTGAGGCGGGAATTCCACAGCATCCCTGCCCCTTAGGAATTACAACTTCGATATCATTTTCTTTAAGAACCTCTACAACCGCTTTCCCAATATCAGTGTAGAAGTAATTAATCATACATCCGGTAAAAAAGGCCACTCTCATCTTCGGTTTTTCGACTTTAACAACTTCCGGAAACTCCGAACGCAGTGTCTTACTGGCTAACATGGGGAATACTTTATCCGTGCCAATCCCAATATCAAAACGCATTCTGGCAATACGATCACTTTTATGAGGTACGTGTTTTAAGGCCACACCTTGAAACATACTGCCTGTTTTCATTCCAAAATCAAACATCCGCTGCATCTTAAGCGCCGTAAAGGCAATCTTTTTGACAGGGTGCAGACCCTTTTTACGAACAGCTTCAGCCCGAGCAGCTAAAATAATTTTGTCAAATCTAACTCCACAGGGACAGTTATTATTACAGGCCATACAGGTTGTACACAGAGAAAAACGCTCTGCCAGCCCTTGAGTCATTTCAGCTTCTCCTGAAAGGAGGAATTCGACTAAGCTGATCTTTCCTCTTGCCACTGCAACTTCTTGGCGAGTTTCCTTGTAAATAGGACAAACTGCCATACAGTTTCCGCATTTCATGCATTTATGGAGTTCTTCGGTAATCGAATCCAGAGAATTATATACGGACACGATTAGTCCCTCCTCACTATTTTCCCAGGGTTCAACACATAGTTGGGATCCAGGGCTTCTTTCATACTTCGCAGTAATGCAACACCGGCTTCGCCAAATTCCCAATCCAGGTATTTCATTTTAGCAACTCCAATTCCGTGTTCCCCGGAAAGAGTTCCGCCTAAAGAAATCGCAGTTTGGAATATCTCATCCACGGCTAGGTGAACACGCTTCATTTCGTCGAGATCTCTCTCATCCGTTAATATCGTTGGATGTAGGTTGCCATCTCCGGCATGACCGAAGGTAGCAATGTTGAGCTTATGCTTGTCAGCGATTTTACGAATTGCTTTGATCATATCGGGAATTTTACTTCTGGGAACGGTAGCATCTTCCAGAACCGTGGTCGGCCTTTTTTGAGCTAGCGCTGGAAGCGCACTTCGACGTGCCAACCATAATAGATCCCGCTCTTTATCATCCTTAGCAATTTTGACATCGGCAGCCTGTTCTTCTTTTAAAATCTGCTCGACCAAAACGGCTTCCCGTTCAACAACTTCTTTATACCCGTCTACTTCAATTAGCAAAACTGCTTCAGCATTTAAAGGAAGTCCAGCGTGAACAAAATGTTCAACGGTTTGGATCGTAACCTTATCCATAATCTCAAGTGTAGCAGGAATAATCTTATTTCTGATAATCGACGCTATAGCTTTTCCAGCCTTGTCAACATCATCAAAAACAGCCATAATACTCTTACGAGCCTCGGGTGCAGGGATTAACTTCACGAGAATTTCGGTGATTATTCCTAAGGTTCCTTCTGCACCGGTAAAGAGAGCTACTAAATCATAGCCAGTAACGTTTTTAACTGTTTTTCCACCCCAGCGAATGACTTCCCCGTTCGCTAAGACTACTTGCAAACCCATAATATAATGCTTAGTAACACCATACTTGAGTCCTCGCAATCCGCCAGAGCATTCAGAAACTGAACCGCCCATAGTAGCCGTTGTGACTGTCCCTGGATCTGGTGGATATATTAAGCCAAACTGTTGTACAGCGTTATTCAGATCTTGAATAATTACTCCAGGCTGAACCGTTGCCGTTAGATTATCGTGATCCACTTCCAGGATTTTATTCAGGTTAAGCATTGATAGAACGATACTGTCCTCAGAAGGAATAGTACCTCCACTTAAGTTCGTGCCCGAACCACGTGGATAGACCGGAATCTTATAGCGATTAGCTATCTTTACAACTTCTGCAACTTGCTCGACATTAAGGGGTGAAACCACGACACCCGGCTTATGATGTTTCATCGCAGCCGTCGCATCATAAGCATAGGTCAGTAAGTCTTCCTGCTCCGTGAGGACGTTTTCCTTACCCAATACTTTAATTAGATCTTCTATAACTTCACGAGCTAGCATTCATCTACCCCCTATAGTATTTTTAAACTATAAATTTCGTCTGATAGTCAGACCACCTAACCATATATTAATTCAATTGTTAATGTATTTCAATATGTAAAACGCATTTTATTTCAAATAAAGGGGAAAGGTTAAAAATATCCTTTCCCCACTTTAGGTTTATTTATTCATTTTTTACATTTATTTGCTTTTATTGAATAATTGGAATCATTCCCGGTACGACATACGCCTGTAGATAGGTCATAATGCAAATTAGCAGTAAGAGAAAGATTGAATGCTTGAATGTAAACCTGAATAGATCGGATTCTTTACCCACTAAACCAGTAGCGGCCGTCGCTACTGCTATAGATTGTGGAGATATCATCTTTCCTACAACTCCGCCTGAACTATTAGCGGCAATAGTCAGAACAGGGTTTACTCCAACCTGTTGAGCCGTGACATTTTGAAGTTGTCCGAACAAGGCGTTTGCCGAAGTGTCTGACCCTGTCAAGAATACGCCGAGCCAACCGAGAACTGGAGCGAAGAAGGGAAACAAATGACCCGTTCCCGCAAAAAGAATCCCAAGTGTATAAGATAATCCTGAATAGTTAGCAATGTAGGCAAAGCCAAGTACAGAGCTTACTGTAATGGTCGGATAGATTAGAGTTTTTAAAGTTGACCGTGCTACTTTTGCTCCCCTGGCTGGACTAACACCGAGAATCAACATTGTAATAATTGAAGAGATTAAAATCGCAGTTCCAGCTGCGGCAAAGAAGTCCCATTTGTAATAGGCTGAATAAACTGCTGGCTTTGTGACAATTGGCGTAGTTTTTATAACCAAGCCATCAAGCCCAGGCCAATGGGGAATGTTAACAAACCATTCCAGCTGTTTGGTGACAAAATTTTTGAAGCTTGTTGTACCCCAAATTCCAACCATAACAGTCAAAACTAAAAATGGAGACCAGGCTTTAAGTATCTGACCGCTGGAGTACTTTTTATATTGTTCGATTTTCTCACTTTTCTCATTTGGAAAACGCCAAATGTTCTTCGGTTTCCAAACTTTAAGCAGTGCTGCAGTAGCAATTAGTGAAATCAGTGAAGAAATAATATCGGGTAGCATTGGTCCGAGATAGTTAGAAGACCACCACTGGGCTATTGCAAAGGTAAAACCTGAAACCGCAATTGCAGGCAGAACCTCTTTAGCACCTTTCCAGCCAGCCATTAAAATAATTAAATATAATGGTATAAAAACGGAAAGGAAGGGAAGTTGACGACCCACTGCAGCAGAAATTATATCTGCATTGACACCGGTTACTGCACCAGCGGCAATAATCGGAGCGCCAATTCCTCCGAAGGCTACCGGAGCGGTATTGGCGATCAAGCAAAGGCCTGCCGCATAGAGGGGTTCAAAGCCCAGACCGATTAAAATCGCACCAGTAATTGCTACAGGAGTACCAAATCCAGCAGCACCCTCTAAAAAAGCGCCAAAGGAAAAAGCAATTAGAAGTGCTTGGAGACGACGGTCGTTGGACAAAGAAGCGATTGAACTCTTAATAATATCGAATTGACCTGCTTCAACAGTTAAGTTATACAAGAACACTGCAGTTACTATAATCCAAGCAATCGGGAATAACCCATTTAGTATTCCAAGGGCACTTGCTGAAAGCGCAACTCCCAGTGGCATCTTGTATACTAGAATAACAATAATATTCGTAAAGATCAGCGTGGTTACTCCAGCTATATGCCCTTTCATGCGTTTTACCGCTAAGGCCCATAGTAAATAGAATATAGGCAAAGATACCACTAATGCGGTAAGTCCAATACTACCTCCTAGCGCCGAATAGTTTTGTGTCCATTGCATTTATAACTTCCACCTTTCATTATGTTTTGACTTGCTGTGTTCGAAATTCTAACTATTATGGAATTGTTTACGTTTCTCAGTTTAAATATTCATTTTTTGTTTATAAAACTTAGAAATTAGAAGACTGAAGCTTGCTTCAGTCTTCTAATTTCTAAGGCTTTAATCTCATCAATTCCGGTAGGTAGTATCAAATACTTTATTTACACTAAATTAACAGGGCTGACCTAAATAAATTAGGCCAGCCCTGTTGGATTTTTTTATTTCATTACTGGGATCATCCAGGTGAATACGTAGGCTTGCAGCCAGACTAAAACACCCATTAACATTGCTAACACAACGCTGTGCCAGAATACTTTCCGGAAAATAACTCCGATATTTCTGACCCCCTCGTCAGCGTCAGCATAGCAAGCAGCCGTGGCAACCGTAATACTCTGAGCATCGATCATTTTACCCATAACTCCACCTGTACTGTTAGCAGTAACCATGAGGAGGGGATCAAGATGCAACTGCTGAGCGGTTACTAACTGAAGGTTACCGAAGAGCGAGTTTGACGCTGTGTCACTACCGGTAAGGAAAACCCCCAGCCATCCAATCATAACTGCAAAGAAGGGATAGAATGTCCCTGTTTTCGCAAAGGCTAAAGCAAGGATAACGTCAGTTCCTGCATATTTTGTCATGTAACTTAAGCCAATAACTAAAGAGATAACAGAAAGAGGAATTTTCAAACGGACAATTGTCGTAACAAGAATTTCTTTCCACTGAGCTGCTGTGACCCTGAGAAATAAGATTCCGGTAATGAAGGCTGCAATGAGAATCCCTGTTCCTGCCATAGTAAATATATTGAAGCTAAATACCGCTGCTTCTCCGGTTTTAGCCACAGCTCCAGCAGTTACCGGTGCTGTTTTGAACACTAAACCATGAAGATAGGGAATGTTAAAACTAGGATTAAAGAGAGATGTCAGCCAAGCCTTGATATCGGGGACACCCCACATTGCTACAAAGATCGCTAAGAAAATCCAAGGCATCCAAGCTTGAAGAAGAACTGGAAGAGGATGTTTTGGTATAACTTTAGGTTTGCCGGGATCTCTGCCCTCTAATTTTGCATAAGCCATTTCGTTGGTAATAACATTTTTTGGTTTCCAAATTTTCAAGAAGATTGAGGTAATAATAATACTCATAATTCCAGAACCGATATCTACAAGCATCGTCATTTGAGCCTCAGCCATCAGGAACTGGGTGACAGCAAAGGAAGCTCCTGTAACGAGAATTGCAGGCCATACTTCAAAGACTTCCTTAAGTTTGCCTTTTTCCATTATTACCAGTGTTGCGACTAACCAGAAGGGAATGAGGATTGAGAAAAACGGTAATTGTCTGCCTGCCATCATAGTAATCATGCCGTCCGGGATACCAGTGACTTTTGCAAGAGTGAGTACGGGTGTTCCGATAGCTCCCCACGCAACCGGCGCTGTATTGGCAATCAAGCAGACAACTGCAGCTGTCAAGGGACGGAAACCTAAACCAACCATGATAGCACCAGCCACTGCTACGGGAGTACCAAAACCCGAAGCCCCTTCGATAAAGGCACCGAAGCTAAAGGAAACGAGCAAGGCCTGTAAACGACGATCCGGTGTAATTCCGGCAATTGAGTCTTTAACTATTTCGAACCTACCGGTAACAACTGTCATTGTGTATAAGAAAATTGCCCCGAAAACAATCCAGCCAATAGGAAACAATCCGCTTATCACACCATACCCAAAGGCCGCGGCAGTTGAAGCTGCAGGCATCTTCATAACAAAAACGCATATGAAAAAAGTAACAACAACTGCAATAGCAGCTGCATAGGGGGCATAAATTCCTAAGATTCTTTCACCGTTTTTAGCTTTATGAGGGTGGAGGGCTAAAAAGTAGAGTAAAGTCAGAATAGGTACAGCTGCTAAGAATACAGAGAACCAAAAGTTACCTGTCGGGTTATAATTCTGTAGATAGGTCAATGATAAATCCTCCTTCCAAAATATGACGTCCTTAATGAGAATAACAAGTCCGAGTAAACTAAATCTTTTCCAAGCATTCCTCCTTACAAATTACCCATAGACCTACTTAAATTCCTAAGTATTGTAAATTTACCAGGAATCACTTTTGTTATTGTTAAATTTCAGCTTAAGGATTTTTAATGATCTGACTCCTTATTTACTGTCATTAACTATGTATTTTCTAAGATTGTTCTCTACCCCTACTAGATGATCCAACATCATTTTTTGAGCACTTTCAACGTCCCGATTCTTTATAGCCTCATATATGTTAAAATGCTCATTAAATAACTTCTGTGGAGAATCTTCATGTTCGAAAAGCTTACTTCGATTGCTTTTTAGGCTCTTTCGAAGAGTATCTGAAAGAGTAGTCATCAAACGAAAGAGAATTTTATTATGGGCTGATTTGGCAATTGCATAATGAAAGTTATGATCTGCTTCTTCACCCAATTGATGCAATTTTAAATCTTTTCTCATAATTTCCAGCGCTTCGGACATGTCGTTCAAATCATCTATATTTGCTCTCTCTGCCGCCAAACCGGCAGTCTGTACCTCTATAATTTTTCGTGACTCATAAAGTTCCAAATCTGTATTCTTTTCGATCACCAACATCCAGGCTAAAGGGGTTACTACGGATTCTGCATTTACCCGCCTGATATATGTTCCTTCTCCGGAACGAACTTCTACCAGTCCCATCATTACAAGAGCACTAAGAGCTTCTCTTATCGAGGCACGGCTTACCTTAAACCGCTCTACTAATTCCCTTTCTGAAGGCAGGCGATCTCCGGGTTTTAGATGACTTTGGGCAATTTGTTGGCTGATCTGATCAACAATCTGTTCATAAACTTTTAGGGTTTTGATGGGTTTAAGTATCACCCTTTTTCTCTCCTCGCATATCGGGTTGTTTCAAAATAAACCTCTTTGGTTTTAAGTCGAAGGCCGTTACTGTTTTATAGAGTAAAACGCTGTATTAAATCCAGCAAATAACAAGTTCTTTCATGCCTTCATGAACCGATCTATATCCCAGGCAATCCTTCCCGACTATTTATTCTTCGATAAAAAGTGAAGCAGGTCTTGACCTGATTCACCTGATTGTTGTATGTTGCCGCAGCAGGTCGGTACTCCTGCTGCAGCTGCTGTTCCTTTGATGGTCGGACTCGACTTCCCAGCTATAGCTGCCGTCAATGCTGGAAGAGAATGGATGGTCATCAGACCATTGAACCCGATCATTTAAGTAATAAACAAAGAATATAGTATTGTGTGAAAATTCTCTAGATTCTTTGCATGAAACACATAAAATTTGACATGAAATTATGAATTAACGTAATGTTTTGCATATTCATTTTTAAACAAAAAAAGTGTTCATTTATTGAACACTCAAACATCAAGCCGTTCTTTTAGTTTTTTGATATAAGTTCGACTAACTGGAATTTCTGTTGCATTCTCATCGATGATAATCTTATAGGTTGAGTTAAACCAAGGAATTACTTCTTTAATACGATCCAAGTTAACAATGTAAGCTCTGTGAGTTTGCAAGAACTGGGCTGGATCCAATCTCTCTTCAATTTCGTGCAAACTGAACGTCGTGGGCCACATTTTGTGTTCTGTTACCAAACTGGCATAGCGACCTTCAGCAACTACATAAAGCAATTCCTGCGGGTCAATCAAGACAACTCGTCCCTTAGAGGTAGCTGCAAGTTTGCGCGGTCGTTGTTTAACCCCTATTTCTTGAATTAAACGTGATATTTTTTGCGACAATTCCTGGTCATGTGGCTGTAAACGTTGTAGGATACGATCAATTGTAACTTTCAAACGTTCCAGAGAAAAGGGTTTAAGAATATAATCCACGGCATTAAGTTCAAAAGCGCGTATAGCATGAACATCATAAGCGGTAGCAAAAACAACGGATGCCCGAATATCCAACTGTTGAAGAGCTCGAACAACATCAATACCATCCATATCTTGCAGATGGACATCCATAAAGATAACCGCCGGTTGCAGGTTGGGAATTCCTTCAATAGCCTGCACCCCACTTGAAAACTCACCGATGATCTCCATTTCAGAATTTTTCTCCAACAAAAATCTTAGTTCTTCACGCGCCGGTTGTTCATCGTCTACTAGTACTATTTTGATCATAATGTCACTCCTCTAAGTACACTTCTTGAAATGGGTACTCGAAAGGAAATAATCGTTCCCACACCAAGGATACTTTCAATCAGTAGTCCCTGTCCGTAGAGTCTTAATAAACGTCGATGTACGTTCTTTAGACCGATTCCTATCTCAGCATCTTCCTCTTCAACTCCTTCAAAAATGTCGCGCAGCTTAAAACTAGATATGCCTATTCCATCATCTCGAACTATAATTTGTATGCTATCACCATCTTTGTGGACATGGATTGAAACTGTACCCCCGCTATCCTTAGGTAACAGTCCATGTCTAACTGCATTTTCAACCAGTGGCTGCAAGACTAGCGGTGGCAATATAATATTCTCAGTTCCTGTCTCAATGTTCATATCTACTTTTAACTTGTTGGAAAATCTAGCCTCTTCGATAGCCATGTAGGCTTCGACATGTTTACATTCTTCCCGTACAGTGTGGAATGAAACCCCTTGACGCATATTGCGGCGTAAGAATTCACCCAGAAAAATAAGAACCTCCCGCGCTTTTTCCGGCTGACTCCTGATTAAACTGACTACAGTATTTAAGGTATTAAATAGGAAATGAGGCTGGATCTGAGCTTGAAGTGCTCGAATTTCAGATGCAACGCTTAACTCTTTCTGGTGTTCAAGATCGGCTAATTCAAGTTGAGTGGAAAAAAGTTTCCCCAGTCCTTCAGCTAAAGTTACGTCGATAATTGATTTACCCCGCCGAGCACGATATAGAATTAAAGCTCCGATTGTCTTTTCACCAGGGCGCAGAGGGACAGCAATAGCTGAGCGCAGAGGACAATTCGGGTACTTGCACTCAATTTCCATTTCAGATATCTGCATAGATTTACCATCTCGTAAGACTTTATGCCCTGCCTCAGTCATAAATGGTTGTCCTATAAAATGGTGATCCGATCCTAAACCGACATAAGCGATTATTTGCTGCTTATTGGTTATTGCCACTGCTGCAACATTGGAAATTTTTTGAATAATTTCAGCAGCTTTTTGAGCACTTTCTAAATTTAAACCCTTCCGAAAATAAGGCAAGGTTATATCGGCTATTTGCAAGACATTCTGGGCTTGTAGGGCGGCAATCTGTTCTTCCTCATGATAAACTGTCTTAATAATATATAAAAAAAGACCCACTCCAAGCCCATTAAATATAACCATTGGCATGGCAATGACCATGATTAGGCTCCATGCTTCCTCAAAAGGACGGGCAATCATAAGAATAATAGCCATTTCCATTATTTGAGCTATTATTCCTAGCCCCACGCCGACCTTCCAATCATCGTTTTTATCCCTTGCCAGCCAATAAATGAGCCCTCCCAGCAAGCCCTGCAATATTGGAGATATTGCACAAGCTAAACCAGTAAACCCTCCATAGAATATGTAAAAGTGCAAGCCTGTAATTGCGCCAACGACTAAACCAACCAGTGGCCCGCCAAGCATACCTGCACTTACTGTTCCGATAGCACTCGTATTAGCCGCATTAGCGCCATTAATAGAAACTCCCGAATAGGTTCCTGCCATGGAGAATACGCCAAAAATCAGCATTAAGGTTAAGGTCTGACGCTTGTTTAGTTGAGAGTTCAAATATCGGCGAAAGACCTGACTCTTTGTCATTAGTAATGCTATGGTCACAATAATACTGAGCCTTTCAGCTAATATCTTTATTAAATCCATAGATTCATCCTCTTTTTCGTAGCCAAACAGGAATCATTTTACTTTTACTATTCGATACTATCAACGGGAATACTTTTGTTCAAGCAATCTCAACTCTTGTTGAAAGGACTGACTAAGCCGAAATAGTAATCTCTCCATATCCAGCCGGTGCAGAGAAATATTTTCAGGGCTTAAAAATTCAATTTTGCGAAATTCTGGTTTAACTAGGAAGGGCAGCAAGTCGTCAATATTTTCAACCCTCAGAGTTAAAATAATTGGTGCATAAGCAACTTCGTCGTGGTGACGACGTCCATTTTCTTCAGCGACAGTGTAGATATCTAAACTTAGATCGATATCTTCGATGATGATTCCTTGTAGTGGAACATTGCGCAATAAGGCTACTTGTTGCTCGCGCATCGTTTCAGCTACTAATTCCTTGCTCTTTCCTCCAAAGAAAAAGCGTCCAGTTTTCGATTCACCGCGAAAATCCACTCGAATCCGTACGCGGATGTGTTCTGTTAGGAGTTCATCTCCAATCCGAATCTTCATTACTGGTTCTCTCCGTTCCCCATCATAATCGTTCAACTTAAATTTAAGGCCCCGCTTTTTATAAAACGCCTATATTTAGATGAATCCTATAAAATATTCTCCATGGGTTTAATTTTATCCTGCAGGCCTTGCTTTAGGCTTAGAATTTATGGACATACTAAGAAAACTTCAACAGGTAGTATAGTTACAAGGAGGATAAAATTACATGCTTAAAACTGCAGTTGCAATTTTCAAGGGACAACAACAAACTAAAGAAGCTATCGAAGAAATACAAGGGGAATCCTTAGCAAATTCTAAAGTATCAGTTATTATCCGCAGTGAATACTTCCATCAAGGTCAATACCGTGAAGAAATCGCCAACGAGTTGGCATATTACCCGAGTGAAACCAATCACGACAAATATCACACCTGGCTTGTCCAAGCACCACCCTTTTTTGTTCCAAATCTAGGGGAGGTAATTGTAGCAGGTCCACTGGCCAGCGAGCTTATGCATCAGCCTCCCAGCCGTGGACTAGCAGAAGTCCTTTTAAGCTATGGACTTTCAGAAATACGGGCGCGACACTACGAGAATGAAGTTCGTACCGGACACTGGTTAGTTCTAATCCAAACAGAGCACGAAAAAATCAATGCTGTTGCCAACACCTTACAGTCTTATGGCGGTAGAGATATTGAAAAATGGAATAAGGAGCTTGATCATCCTGTCTACCCTAAATCATAATCCTACTTGAGATCGCAAGTCTTTGATTTCCTCTTTTGTTAGAGCTCTGTACGCACCAGGGGGAAGAGTGTTTCCCTGACTAAGAGATCCAAATTGAATCCTCTCCAGTTTAGAGACCGGATATCCCACAGCGGAAAACATACGACGAATTTGACGATTTCGCCCTTCGTGAATTGTCACTTCTAAAATTTCAATATGATTAGGTTTAAGCTTTTCGTTGCCTCTCTTCGAAACACCGCATACTCGCTGGACTTTAGCAGGTGCGGTGTTTCCATCTTCAAGTAAAACGCCTTGTCTAAGGCTTTCTATGGCATTAATCCCCATTGGACCTTTAATCCAAACGCGATAGGTTTTCTCCACTCCGTAGGAAGGATGCATCAGACGATGTGCCAACTCTCCATCATTAGTAAGTAGTAACGCTCCGGAGGTATCATAGTCCAATCTGCCAACCGGATATACTCTCGCTGAAACTTCTTTTAATAAATCAATAACCGTAGGGCGACCTTGGGGATCTTGAGCACTAGTAATCACACCTACAGGTTTGTTAAGAAGGTAATAGTGCAGTTTTTCTGTATGTTTGATAGGCCTTCCATCAACTTCAATGGAATCATCCACCCCAACTTTATAGCCTAAAACAGAAATCATTGCCCCATTTACTTTTACTCTACCTTCAAGAATAAGCTGTTCTGCATGTCGGCGGGATGCAACGCCTGCTTTAGCAATTACTTTTTGAAGACGTTCTCCATCCTCTTTCTCTTGGCTCATTATTCTTCCTTTCTGATTTTCGCTGCTAGCGTTTTGATAATTCGGAGGATAATCTGAGATCATAGATGCCCGGCCCAATTTCAGAATACTGGCTTTGCACACTTTTCCAGAATTTTTCGTTCTGCCCGCTTTGGGGAAGACGAACAAGGTAATCCCCGGGAAACTGTTTCAAAAGATTGAAAGAGGCTTGGTCATCAACAGTATTCAACCTAAATCCAACTCTCTTAGCATAATAAAATGTCATTGGCGGAGGATCGCTTAATATTAACACACTTGAGATTTCCGTATGATCTTTTATCCAATGTGCTTGACTTAGGTATTCTTGGTTCCATTGATACTTAGGGGTTAAATCACTATAGGAACCCTTATTAATCAAGGCCAAAAGCACAATCCCAATAACAGTACCAGGTAAGTTAGTAATACCGTCTATAGCATAAGCACTTAATAGGGCGACTAAAGGTAAAACAGGCACTAAGTAATAATCCAAGGGAATACGGGCACAAACTATCCCTATATACAAAATGCTGATTCCCCCCCAAACCCCAAAGGCTATACGTGCCGGTGAACGAAAAAAGCAGAGGCGTAGCAGCCCCAGGCCAGAGAGAAATAAAACAATATCTGTAAACCCACGCTCGACATTTTTCCCCAATACTTCCCAATTGATATTTGCTGAGCCGGCAACTTGCTCTGTTAATATTCCCGAAACAAATTGACTAGAAGAATCAACATTAAAATGTACCCATACATAATAAACCATTGGTGGAATAAGCACAATCAAACTGTAGCGGATTATTTGCCCTACCCTTTCTTGCAATGGCCAAAAACCTAATAGGAGGGCAACGGGAAACAGCATAAGCTGGGGAAGCTTAGCTAAGATTGCCCCAGCCATTAATAAGCCTGCTTGCCAACTCCCAGTCTCTTTTGTCGAAGTTCTCCATCTCCAAACCATAGCCAGCGCCCAGATACTCCATGCTTGAGCCATAGGTTCAGGCATGACAACTCTTCCATAGTAAATCGACAAAGGCATCAGGGAGTAAATCGCTGCGGCAAAAAGTGCAACCCGCTCACTAAATATCCTTCGGCCCAGGTCATAAATTCCTAGCACCGTAAACAACGCTAAAGAGACTGACCAGATCCGCCCCCATAAGTCCGTCCAACCGACAATTGTCCAAGTCCATGCTAATACATAGGGTAAAAAGGGAAACTCCAACTCAACATGTTGTGGTATAACCCCATCATAATTAAGCTGCGGTAAGAAAACCTTTGGAAAATCCAATAAATGCCCTAGCATATGAGTAGCCATGCTAGCTGTATCTGCCTGTCTCCACGCTTGATCATCAAGCAATGGATTCGTAATTCCACGCAGACGAAGTCCTAAAGCCATTAGTAAAATTCCTGCTAAAAACAAACGATTTATTCCTCGGCCCATTCTACTGTACTCCACTTATTACGTTTTAATCGGTAAATAAGTTGAAAGTAGCCCCAGATTGTAGCCCAAATTCGCATTTTACTGGCACCTTTTTTAAGTTCATAATGAAGTTTTAAGGGGACTTCTGTTATCCGTTCTGCGAATGGAGCAATCTTTAAGAGCAATTCAACCATCCCCGAAAAATTTCGACTCACAATTATATCCGGCCCATATTGGCGGGTTCCCTCAGCCAGAAGCTTAAGGCGATAAGCCCGATATCCACACGAATAGTCGCGGACACCTTTGATAGGAGCAAATAATTGCATGACTTTCCCAGCCCCCCAAGATAATCCCCGACGCCCTAATGAAAGGCCATGTTGTTCTCCTCCTTGGACATACCGCGAAGCAATAACCAGGTCTGAGCCTGAGCAGATTTCCTCATAAAGCAGGGGAATACAATCTGCTGGTTGAGTATTATCTGCATCCATCGTGATGACAATATCCGGACAGATTTTACTCTCACAAGTTTTTTTGTCTTGATCTTTAATGAGATAAGAGTGATTTAAAACATATTGGAAGCCACTGTTAATAGCAGCCCCCAATCCCTTATTTTGCTCATGATTTACTCCGTGTATGTTGTTGTAGTCTTGAGTATACTGATGAACAATATCTAAAGTACGATCTGTACTTCCATCGTTAACTATAACGATCTGGTGAGGAATCTGTGCACAGTTTGTTCTGATATCTTCTAATAGTTCAGCAAGTGCTTGATCCTCATTATACGCTGGCAAAACAATATATAGCATACTAACAATGCCCCCTTTTTAGGTTCATTGTTTAGTATGCACAAAGTACGTATCAATAAAACACTTTAGTAACTATCCAAACTGAAGCGATCAAACCAATAATATCTGCAAGTAAACCTAGCTTTAGGGCGTATCGATATTTTTTTATACCCACTGAACCAAAATACACCGTCAACACAAAGAAAGTTGTATCCGTACTTCCCTGCAATGTTGATGCTAAACGACCGATGTAGGAATCCGGACCATATTCATTGATTAACTGTGTTGCCACGCCCAAGGCACCTGAACCACTTAACGGTCGCATAATTGCTAACGGAATAATCGCTGCAAAATCAGGATCTAATCCTAGCATGTTGATGAGTGGCCGAAGCCAATGGGATAGAATATTAAGTGCCCCGGAATCAACGAACACCCGAATTGCGACCAACATCCCAATTAAGAATGGCAAAATTCGCACACCTGTTTTAAATCCTTCTTCCGCACCTTCTACAAATGATTCGTAAACAGGGACTCTTCGAAAGTAGGCTACAATAGGTACAAGTAAAAGGAGGAGTGGTATGGCCCATCTGGATATCTCTGCGATTATGTTCATAGCTTCCTCCTGCGACGAATTAAGTAATCTACAAGGATGGCCATGAACATAGCGCATCCTGTCGCAACTATAGTTGTTCCAATAATCTCAGTAGGATTAACGGAATTAGCTTTTAAGCGAACTCCAATAATCGTTGCCGGAATTAGAGTAATACAAGAGGTATTCAAGGCCAGAAAAGTGATCATCGCAGGACTTGCCACATCAGGTGTCGGGTTTTCTTTTTGAAGTTCTTGCATGGCCTTAAGTCCAAAAGGAGTTGCAGCATTACCTAACCCTAATATATTAGCACTTAGATTCATAATTATGGCACCTAGGGCTTTGCTATCTGGTTTGAGAGATGGAAATAGACGACGAATTGCAGGCCCAAAAATCCGGGCAATTCCTTTAACTAAACCTGCTTCCTCAGCCAAACGCATTAGACCTAACCATAAACTCATTACTCCGATTAGTTCAATAGCAACCTCTACTCCCAGTTCTGCTGCCTTCATTGCTGATGTGGTGACAGATTCAATGTGTCCGTTTAAGGCAGCGACGACTATACCAATTGCCAACATTAAAAGCCAGATGAGATTAACCATTTCCCACCCCCTGCCTAAATGTATGAAAAGGACAAACAAAAAAGAACGAGATACCCCGTTCTTTCTGCTAATCTTATTCTAATGGTGTGGTGATTTATTCTAGTCGCGGGCGATAATAATATCGTCCGTGGTTCTCTTTTTCTTCTGAAACATTCCACCGATTCTCTCCAATAAATCCGGAACAGTATCAATCAGTCGATCAACTACTACATTACTATCGACTGGGAGAAGTCGGATGTTGCCGTTGCCTACTACTAAAAACCCTACCGGTTGAACGGATACTCCGGCTCCGGCACCTCCACCAAATGGCAGCGCTGGTCCTTGCCCAGGCGTACCACCCCCAGAATGTCCGGAATCTTTGTCATCCGGCGGAGCAAATTCACTTCCGCCTGCCGCAAATCCGCAAGAAACTTTTGAAATTGGAATTATCACAGAGCCATCCGGGCTCTCAACCGGGTCGCCGACAATAGTATTTACGTCAACGATTTGCTGGATGCTTTCCATAGCAGTTTTCATTAATGATTCAATCGGATGATTCCCCATGTGTTGTCTACCCCCTTATACCCCGCTTGAACGTTCGTAATAACCTCAGTCCTACAAAAATAATATGGCCTATTCTGAGATGGAATATGCATTGAATGTCACAAAAGAAGCCTTCTTTTTTAAACTGAGGAACGACTACTATTGCTGGAGACTTTACTTCCATAGTCACTTGTCGATAAAGATAGGAAAGTGCAAACCCAAACATAGTCCAAAAAGACCCAGCTGCAATTGCCGTATGGCAAGCATCTTTGTATCCAATTTCTACTCGCCAATCGATAGACTTACAATGGATCCCTCTATAGAATTGGCTTTTAAGGTGCTTTAAATGCTTAGTAATTAGTGGAATGTTCTGCCACAGCCTACTAAGAAAGCCTCGCCGTATATAACGGACACGAGCTTTGGTTGTACTCTTGCGAACCCCACCTTTTAATTCTGCCACCTGCTCAAATTCAACTTGAGGTCCTTTTTCCCATTCCAATTGAAGGGTTGGAATTTGATAATATGCTCGCCAAATTCCATTAAAGGCCCTAAAATTTATATCTATATGATCTTCTTCTGCAATGCGTCTATAACGAAAATCTACTCGTATTTTTAAGGCAAAGCCAATTAGAAGTAATATAAGCATCGCGAGCAAAAAAGCTAAAACCCGCACTCCAACCCCTCCGCACATCATACATCGTCCTGGTGACTAACCCTAAAAGGGTAAGATTCCCCAAATAAAGCTTAATTATTCAATAAACAAATGTAGTATCTATCTAGAAAGTATTTCCTTCCTAACATCTGTATTTTAACCCGAATACTACAAAAACTAACCTGTCGCAAATTAGGAGAAATGGAGGTTTCAAATATGATGAGATTAAGAAAAGTTGATCCTGGCACATTTAGTTTTCTTGAGCCGGGCTGGTTTATTTTTCATGTGTTTGCTGTAGTTGGAATGATAATGTTGGGCATGGCAATTGAAAGAAAATATTAGCTTAATCAACATGGAATCTACAAGTATGAAAGATGAGAGTATAACATTTTAAACATGTTACACTCTCATCTTTCTGGAATTTCTATTGAATTACTTGTTTGCTGCGATCAAGTGACTCTTAGCTTCAGATGAGTTTGCCTAAGAGGAATACTTACTCCAGCTGAAGCTTAGAGGAACTTATCCAGGGACGTAGCAGCCGTTATCTCCTACTTATAGAAGATGGGAGTCTTACGGCTGGTAGTCATCGGATAAAGCCTTAGAGAACCTTATAATGAATCCCTTAAGCATGATTAAATTATTAAATCTGACAATTTCATGCACCTTAGTATGCCTAGAGCCAATAATATGTACTAAGGGGGGATAAGTATGTCCATTCAAATAAATAATGACAATTCCGGCTTTATAGCAAAGGGAATGACGAACTCAGAATTGGATAAAGTTGTTGAAATAGCAGGATACGATTATGATTCAGTGCAAGATATTTTCTATTCAACGATGAATCCATGGCAGAGAAAAATTGGATACTGTCGCCTTTTTGATGAAGCGGCAGCTCCTTTAGGAATGATCATCGATTGTGAACCTATTCATTTCGAATATAACAACAAAAAATGGATGATTGGCTTGTGGAAAGGACAATATGATTTAGTTTCCGGAGGAGAAATTGGAGTTTACACCGAAGCATTTGATTTAAAAATACCTGGATTTTTTACAGGTACTTTTTACAATTGTGCAAGCGATTCTGATCTTCTGCAAATGTCGTTTGTATTGAAGAAGAAAGGAAAGGTTCTTTTTAGACGAGAAGGAGAACATTGGTGGTTAACCGGCTTTAAACTTGGCGAATTCTCCGAACCCTCAGACTTAACTATGGATATAAATATTAATTTAAAAAACAGGCTTATGCGTGATGCCTTTATTGCCGGCCTTTATAATGCTGGGTATTCAAAGGCGGACTTAACGATAAACGGAAACTCAGTTAGCTTTTTATATGCTACTCCTCACTCCGAGCAACCAGTAACTCGTACGGTTGCCACTGACCGGATTATACAAAGAAAAAACGAATTATTCTGTGCTAAATATCAAGAGATCACCCAAGGTCTTGATAATCTGCAAGATAGAGTAGCCGCTATTGAAGAACAGGCCCCGGAGCTTTATCAAAAAATAATTAAAATGGGCAAGGCAAAACCCTTGTTTGGGATTTACGAAACCGTATTACTAGTATTTCTGGTTGCAGTGGCGACCTACCTCGCCTCTCGAGTACTCAGTGAAGATAACTAGTATTTCCTGAAATACCTGCAACTTATTCTATATATGAAAAAGCAATCTCCTCTTAGAAAACCTAATTGGAGATTGCTTTTTGGAAATACAAGATTTACTCTTCTTGTGTGCTTGCCACCTCATCATTGCTTAAATACTCAGTTTCTAAGTCAGGCAAATCATTTAAGGAACGCAACCCAAAATGCAGGAGAAACTGCTCTGTTGTAGCATAAAGAATAGGTCTCCCGGGGCCATCCTTGCGTCCCACATCTTTAACAAGACCTTTTTCCACTAAAGTTGCTAGGGCCCGATCAGATTGGACTCCTCTAATGAAGTCCACTTCACCCCTTGTCACAGGTTGCTTGTATGCGATTATAGAAAGCACTTCCAAGGCTGCATTAGACAATGCCTGGGCGGGCTGCTTATATAAGATTTCTATATATCGGGCCACTTCTGGCTTAGTTCCTAATTTGAAGCCGCCATTCATTTCTAACAAGGCTAATCCGCAAGAGTCTATAGCATATCGCGTTCGTAATTCATAAAGAAGCTCTTCAATTTTGGCTATGTCCAACTCCAGAATCTCACCGAGCTGTACAAGGGTAAGCGGATCCTTGGCAACAAATAAAAGAGCCTCTAAGGCAGCTGTTTCCGGCTCCCTAAACAGCAATTCCATCTACTCCTCTTCTGTAAATTCCCAAGCTTTTTCTGTTGGATACAGCATTATTTCGCTGAGCAGCGTTGCTTGCTCAGCACGCACCTTTCCTAACTTTAAAAGTTCTAAAAGCGCCAGGAATGATACAATTATTTCCATGCGCGTTCCAATCCTCATAAGCTGATTGAAGCGAAGCCCTTTGGGATGAAGTAGAACACGGCGCAATACATCCGCGAGCATAAGGTCAATGGCAATTTCATCAGGTTCAACATAGGTGATTTCTTCCCCTTTTTCAGCCCGTTCGATAACCCGACAAAATGCTTGCCAAAGATCGTCAAAGCTTATCCCCTTTAATGGATCTTCCGGCTTGACATCTGCTAGTAACCCCTCAATATTAACTTCTCGATAGTAAGATCGTCCCGATGAGGTTTCTATACTTTCAAAAACCTTAGCCGCTTGTTTGAAGGCTCGGTAAGCAATCAAGCGCTCAACCAGTTCCTGGCGTAAATCTTCTTCTTCTCTGGGGCTCTCTTCACTCTTTGGTGGTTTCGGCAAGAGTTCTCTTGATTTGATATAAAGTAATTGGGCTGCAAGAACCAGAAATTCAGTGGTTACTTCCATGTCCATCGATTCCATCCGACGCACGACATCTACGAACTGATCAGCAATTCGGGCAATAGGGATATCGTAAATATCAACTTTTTCTTGTTGTATGAGTGTTAACAATAAATCAAGGGGGCCTTGGTAGGCAGGAAGTTCAACTTGTGGGCTATTATTTTCACGTTCCATTTATAACCCCATGAGGTGGCGAACTTCTTTCATTGTCTGTGAGGTTGTTTCCTGGGCGCGTATAGCACCCTCTTCTAGAACTTTTTCAACTCGGCCGGGTTCTTCCCAATAGGAACGCCTTTCCCTAAACGGACTAATTAACTTCTCTAGATTTTCTGCCAGATTCCGTTTACAAGCGACACAGCCTATTTTTCCGGCTCGACATTTTTCTTCGATGTCTGCTACTTCAGGAGTGTAGATTTTATGAAATTTATGAACAACGCACACTTCGGGATGTCCAGGGTCATCTTTACGCAGCCGAGCCGGATCGGTTACCATTTGTTGCACCCGGGTCTTAATCTCCTCAGGAGAGGCCGTCAAGGATATGGCATTATGATAGCTCTTACTCATTTTCCGCCCATCTACCCCCGGCAGGAGAGGCACTTTGCCTATTAAAGCCTTCGGTTCAGGAAAGGCGGTTCCATAAAGATGATTAAAACGACGAGCAATTTCCCGACAAAGTTCAACATGCGGAATTTGATCTTCACCCACAGGTACAACATCTGCTTTATAGACCAAAATATCCGCTGCCATCAAAAGAGGGTACCCCAAGAAACCATATGTACCCAGTTCCTTACCCTGTTGACTTAATTGTTGAATCTGATCCTTGTAGGTGGGTACTCTTTCAAGCCAAGACAGAGGAGTGAACATTGAAAAAAGTAAATGAAGTTCCGCATGTTCTTTGACATCAGATTGAAGAAAGATAGCACTCTTTTGAGGATCAATCCCGACACTGAGCCAATCCAAAGCTATTTCTCTACGTAAACTTGGAAAGTCTAATTTATCTTCATATCCCGTCGTCAAGGCATGTAGATCAACGATCGAAAAATAACTCTCATACTGATCCTGAAGGGTCACCCAATTTTGAATGACACTCAAGTGCCCAATATGCAAAGCCCCAGTTGGGCGCATTCCGCTAAATATTCTACCTTTCATATTAACAATCCCTTCTGTTTCTTAGGTCTATTGTAATTTATATTACTATCACTTTACACTAAAAATGGGGTTAGTATCAGTGAAATAATTTTCTGGTAAACATCAAATATCCCAATTACTGTCGGAGACAGTATGTTTCCAAGAACATCTGTAAAGAGAAGGACAATTAGGATTACAAATCCATACTGCTCGATCATTTGCAATTGAGGAGCAAATCGTTCAGGCAACAGACTTCCCAGTACACCAAATCCATCCAAGGGAGGGATCGGCAAGAGATTAAAAACTCCTAATCCCAAGTTCATCAGAACAGTGGATTGAAACACTAATGAAAGTATACCACTCCACTCAGAGGCTTCTAACCAAAGCATTGTTAAGAACCATATTAACATAACCACAAAAGCCGTAATCAAATTCATGATAGAACCGGCTAGGGAAACCATCATCTGCCCGCGCCTCTTATCTCCCCGATAATAATGAGGATTGGTTATAACGGGTTTAGCCCAACCAAAGCGATATAAGAGTGCCATTAAAGTCCCAAACAGATCTAAGTGGACAAACGGGTTCAAGGTTAAACGTCCCTGACTTCGCGGTGTCGGATCTCCTAAGCGATCGGCAACCCAGGCATGAGCAAACTCATGAAAGGCAAACCCGATCATCAAAGCAGGAATGTTTGCGATAATAGTCGCTAACTTGATATCGAACAAATCTCTACCTCCTTCTAACCTGGGCATTAACCAATTGACGAGCAATTCCCTGCTCTTCTTCTGCAGTACTAATTCTGCCCTCAAGCCAAGCCATCCGTACTTGAGCTAGAATTTCTCCAATTTCAGGACCTTGTTTTAAACCCATCTGAATAAGAGTCTTGCCATCAAGCGCCATATTAATTCTCTGCCCGGCTTCCATACACTCGGTTATTCGTTTATTATATCTGCCATCCCGGGCTAAAGTGGTCACGACTCTTTTAGGTGCCTTGTTTAGAAGATGATCCATTTCACTGATGGTTAACGGCTTTTGCAAGGATTCCCGCAATTGCACATAGGCTATTGTTTCATCACGCAGAGATTTATTCAAAATGACTCGCTCAAGAACAATATCGATTTCTAAAGAGTCCATCTTGGAAAGAGAAATCAGCCAGCGCAAATTCAACGACCATTCCGCACTCCCTACAGCATCCTCCAAGTTAAAATTCCAAGCCAGATCCTTACCGAACCAAGCCTTAAATAAACCGCTGTTCACTAAAAGCTGCCCCATGGTCAAGTAATTTACCTCTTTATAGATAAGTAGAATCTCCTCAGTAAAACGTTCCACACTCAGCTTAGAAAGAACACCGGTATCTATTGCAGTATGTAAAGCATCGAGAGTCTCTTTAGCAAAATCAAATTGATATCGTTCGGCAAAACGTATTGCCCGGAGCATTCGGGTAGGGTCATCGATAAAACTGATATTATGCAGGAATCGTATTTTCCTCTGTTGTAAATCTTGTTTACCGCCATAATAATCAACAAGTTCTCCGTAACGATCTGTGTTGAGACAAATCGCCATAGAATTAATGGTGAAATCACGTCGGAACAAATCATCCCGAAGACATGATTCTTCTACCTGAGGAAGTGCTCCCGGAAAAGAATAATGCTCCCATCTCGTACTTGCTATATCAACATGACTTCCATCAGGAAAAATAATCTGAGCTGTTCCAAACTTTATATGCTGAGTCAGCTTTCCATTCGGTATCCGCCGCATTAAGGCCTGGGCAAATTGGCCACCGCTACCTTCTACCACAAAGTCTAGATCTTGGGTAGGGACAGTAAGGAGCAAATCCCTAACAAATCCTCCTACAACATAGACTGAACACTCTTCTTCCTCTGCCGTATCTCTTACTGCTTCAAGAAGATTTTGGGTTTCTTTTGGCAAACATTCTAGCAAATCTAAAATATCTTGGCGCATAGCTGCGCTTCTCTCTCGAGCGAGTTGAGTTTCGATAGGAATTGACGTGCCGTGAACAAGACGCAAAACATCTGAACGTGAAACAATACCAACAAGATTGCCGTCTTCCACAACGGGCAAACGCCCGATATCATGCTGAACCATTAATCTATGAACTTCATCCCAAGGAACATCTGCTTCTACTGTAGATACCTTAGTAGTCATAAAGCCTTTGACAGGTGCATGCTTTAAGCCATGCTTAATAGCCTTATCCACATCGCGCCTGGAAATAATCCCCACTAAGTTCTTGTCTTCTGTGACCGGCACCCCGGTATGACCGTAGCGCAATAAGATTTGTTCTACTTCACCTAGTTTTGTCTCGGGAGATACAGTCTTAACCGGATAGCTCATGATATCTCTGACTAGATGGGGGCGTTTTGCCCGGCTCTTAATCGCTGAACGCAGTTGCTTTAATATATCAGACAGCTTTGCATCTTTAATAGTTGCGGAAGCTGCTCTTTCGTGGCCTGCTCCTCCAAATAATTGAACCAAACCGTTAACCGGCAAACCCCGGCCTCTTGAGCGGCCCACAATATACACCCGATTTTCCATCCTTACCAAAAGAAACCAGGTATCTGCCCCTTCTAACTCTCCTACTCGATGGGCTAATAGAGCCAAGCCACCCACATAATCCTTAATCTCAGCATAGGAAATATAGACTGGTAATCCATCAAAGAATTCTGTTTGTCCAGAATCTAAGAGCTGTTGCAGAAGATCTTTTTGTTCCTCAGTAAGAGGGCGACGCAAGTTATTAGAAATCACCCCTAAGTTCGCACCTTGTTCTAATAAATAAGCCACAGCGTGAACATCACGTACTGTGGTACTATCAAACAATAGACTTCCGGTATCATCATAAATCCCTATAGCAATTAATGTTGCTTCAAAACTACTAAGCGGCAACCCCATTCCTGCTAACTTTTCCACAAGAAGGGTCGCACAGGCACCAACCGGTTCGATAACCATACCTGCTTTAAGTGTACCTGCATAGGGATGGTGGTCATAGATCTCTACCTCAATACCAGGGAGTCTAGCCACCTTCTCCCCTAAAAACCCTACTCGACGAAGCTCATGGGTATCTACTAAAATTACCCGAGAAACCTCCTCCAAATCAATATCCTGAGCCCTGCGGAACCGCAATAGATCTCGAGACAATGCCAGAAAATCTTGAACAAAAACATTCGGTTTTCCATCCATAACCAAAACACTGTTCGGATAAATCTTCTGAGCTGCTACCATCGAAGCCAACGCATCGAAATCGATTTGGCGGTGAGCCAAAATGATGTCCATTCTACATCCTAATCTCCTATCCTTGTAATTATCTTTAAATTATATCATCGATGGCCTCTTCACAGCAACTTGAATGCCTTCAGCCTACATACGATAATGATACATCCCCTGAAAGTTATTAAAAATTCTCTCCGGGACAAGCTTATCTCCAACAATTATTGAATATCCAACCATGCTCAAAAGAAAAATCAGCAAAATGGTAGCAAGTGGTATTCTACGGTTAAACAGCAATCCAATTCCCGCCAAAATTAAAATTAGTGGCCACAAGTCTATGACATGAGCCCATAATCTCCAAGATAGGAAACCATAATTGAGCAGGAAAAAGATAACTCCTAAAGTGATTAGAAGTAGTCCTCGGCTTACGTTATCAAAGACTCTGTTCATCTTTTCCCACCCCGCGCAATAATAAATATCCCGATAATAATAAGAAATATCGGCCACATTTTACTCATATCAAACCAATACGGAAACCAGCGTTGAAGTAAAAAAACGACTCCTAAAACAACTAAAACTCCCCCTGCAACTATTGAACGATTTTCACGTGGGTTATTCTCTAGCTTTCCATAATCTCTAGCCTCTTCTTTTAGATCAGCAATAATCTCCTTCCCTCCATCTCCAACATCATGCTTATAGTTAACGAAGTTATCATGCTCAGCAGAATCAACCGGGATAATTATCCAGGCGGCTATATAGGCTAAAAACCCTACTCCTCCGGCAAATAAAGCAATGAGAGCGATAAGCCTAACTAATGTAACATCGACTCTGAAATAGTCTGCCAGACCTCCACAGACCCCTCCAATCATTTTATCTCGTACCGACCGGTAAACTCTTTCTGGCATTTTTCTGTTCCCCCTATTATTTATTGATTAGTGTTTACAATTGTATTACGCAACAAGGAGTAGAAATGTTTCACTGAAAATGAAGGAAATAAAAAAAATAGAAGAAGGACTAAGCCTGTGGCTTAAGCTTCTTCTATCATTTACGTTAGAAAAAATTAAATATTGGTATTAATCTCTTCGGTAGCTTGCTCAATCTCTTCAAGAGACATCCCATCTTTGCCCAAATTAAATTTAATTGCATCTGACCAGAAAGCACATTTAGCACTAATCTTTTTATAAGCCTTGGGATTGGCTTTACTTTCTTTGGCCCTTGCTTCAGCATTTGACTGTACAATTGAGCAAATATAAAGAGCTTTTACGCGAGTATCCTTATCAAGATCACCAAATGTCTGGTTCAACTCAGCAATTAGAGTCCGATAGTACTCAGAAAACTCCTCGAAAGGAATTTCCGTATCCATGTGTAAGTATTCTTTCAACTTTTCAAGCAGCTTATCCAATGTTCACCCTCCAAAAAAACCTAAATTAATCTTATATAGTATATAACCCTTTAAATAAAATAACAAGCGTTTAAATTTCCGTGTTAAAATCACTGAAAAAATACAGAGGTTGTTTTACCTTCGTCTAAAAAGCGTCTAATAATAGCATGGGATTTCAAAGGGTCAACCTTCCAATAACTAATTTCATCCTCAATGAGAAAATTCCCCGGTAATGTTTGGGAAATGACTTCTGGATTTTTAAAGTGGCTAAGAATATTGGCTAGTGACCATAGTTCACCGGCTGAAAGATTTGTTTCCATGGATTTTGTCATTTGGGCAATCAAGGCAGGTAATTTTGGCAGAGTTTTAACTTGTTTCAATTCCTTTACCATTGCTTTAAGAACTGCCTGCTGACGAGAAGTTCTTGAGATGTCGGCCAAGGCGTCTTGGCGAAACCTGGCATATTGCAAAGCCTGTGTCCCATTTAAGCGCTGAGTTCCTTTTTTAAGGTTGATAGTTCCATCTTCCTTGTCCCCAGTAACATAATACATATCTTTCTCTACGGTAACGGTGATTCCTCCCAAAGTATCAATCATTTTCTTAAAACCGTTGAAATTTGTCAAAACATACCCATCAATGGGCTGACCTGTGATTTCTTCAACTAAGGATTGAGTGGTTATTAGTCCTTTCCCTAAACGAGCTGCTGCATTAATTTTTTCCTTACCATAGCCGGGAATATTGACTTGAGTGTCTCTGGGAATAGAAAGCAAAGAGATTTGGCCATTTACCGTGTTGATACTGGCTACCAGAAGAGTATCAGTGTTACTATATGATTTTTCACCTGGTCTTTGATCAACCCCAACTAAAAGCACCGTGAACTGCTTCTGATTAATGGTAGGGATAGATTCTTCGATAATTACATCAAGATTATTACCGATATGATCTTGATTTGGAACATCAGAATCGGTAACCTCACTGACAGGATCTGGATTATTCAGTTCATTTTCACGAACCTTATTTTCACCTTTGTTATTAGACTCTAATAACCCTTCATTTTTCGTTTCTAAACTATTATATTCCGGTATTGTTTTTTCGTCCCTTCGCAATTCCACCTCTGTTTTAGCCAAAGTAAGAGGTGGTCTTTCCAATCCAAAAAACTGTTGAATTGCAAAAAAATCACCCACTACTAGAAGTATACCCAGTAGAAATCCGAGAAGTAGTGAGTTTTTGTAGGCCCCGATGACCCGGAAAAGTGTTTTCAAACAATGCTTTTTTTCTTTCATCCGAGTCCACTCCAATCTAATCACTTTATCCTTAGCATCAAACATTCTCCTCGGAAATATTCTAGATAATCTCAAAAAAATTACAAAAAAAATCCCTTCCCGGGACTTTTTTGTTAAGCTAAATCCATTTTCTGTTATCAATTCCCTTTATTCCATATACAGAGTACACCCTCTACATTTTATTTACATATAATACCAGTGATCAAGGCATACCCCATGTGAATTAGCGCAATTTCATGCTAAATCTTTTTAGCGAAAGGGGGAGACTAACATTGAATTACGAATACTCCCATGGCCATACACCTGCATTAAGAAGTCCTTGCCTCTTTCAACAAAACATGATTCGTCCGACTCCCACTTATTACCCCACTCCAAAACCAGCTTCTGCAACAATTAATAGATATAATCCCTATTCTAACCTATATCCCCGTTCTAACCTGTATCCCCGTTCCCAATCCCCTTCACCCTACTTTCATTATTCTAACCCTTATAATAATAATTTAACTAGTTATCCCATCTCTTCAGCGCTTCCATTCTCTTCTTATTCTGTTCCCACTTATTCTTATGCTCCGACGGTTTCATCTAAAGGATTAGTGATTGTTATGATCGCAACCCTTGTATTAGTTGCTCTTGACTTAGTAATCGTCCGTCCCCAAAAACACAGGTCTGAAGCCTATCAAACGAAATCCAACATCTAAGGTGAGCTATCCTCAAATTTCAGCGCTAATACCAGACAGGGCCAGAGTAAACTCCTATCTCTTCAAGTGATCAGGTAAAACATCATTTCTCAATAAATCAGAGTAGGTTTCTTGCCTTACTATTATATCCGCCTGCCCATCCTTAACAAGGATTACCGCCGGTCGTGGCAACCGATTGTAATTTGAAGACATGGAATAATTATAGGCACCTGTAGCGGATACTGCCAATAAGTCTCCGGCAGTTACTTTAGGTAAATCGATATCCCAAATAAGCATATCCCCTGATTCACAGCACTTTCCTGCAACTGAAACAGATTCTGACACGGCTTCTTGGGGACGATTAGCCAAAATAGCCTCATAGCGCGCTTGGTAAAGAGAAGGCCTTGGATTATCTGTCATCCCTCCGTCTACTGCAACATATTTTCGAACTCCGGGAATTTCTTTAATAGAACCGATAGTATACAGGGTTATTCCTGCAGTCCCCACAATCGACCGTCCCGGCTCGATAATAATTTTGGGCCGGGGGAAATTATGGCTTTTGCAACCATCCTCTAAGGCGGCCTCCACTACTTTAGCATAATCCGCAATTTTTGCAGGCTCATCTCCTGAGGCGTAATAAATTCCGAATCCCCCTCCGATGTTTAATTCCTCTAGCAAGCAATTGGTACGACCATAGATATCAGCCATATATTTGATCATGATCTTAACTTCATTTTTAAAGGAAGCTAATTCGAAAATCTGCGAACCAATATGAGCATGAAGTCCTTTAACCTCGAGATTAGAGGAAGCCAATGCTAAATCAAAGGCACGATCCGCTGTCCCGTCGGATAGTGTAAAACCAAATTTTGAATCAATCTGGCCCGTCTGAATGTATTCATGAGTATGCGCTTCAATTCCCGGAGTAATACGCAGGAGTACCCTTACTTGTTGATTCAGCTCTTTAGCTAAATCATTTAGCACACTCATTTCGCCAAAATTATCTATGACAATCCTCCCTACCCCGGATTTAATCGCCATTGACAGCTCTTCTCGTGATTTGTTATTGCCATGAAAGTAAATATGTTCAGGTGAAAAGTCAGCTTGCAAGGCTGTATAAAGTTCCCCACCAGAGACGACATCTAAACCCAGACCTTCTTCTTCTATAATCCGGCACATTGCCAAGGTTGAAAAGGCTTTTGAAGCATAAATGACCTCGGTATTATCCATACCTTTAACAAAATAACTATGATATTCTTTACAAATTTTCCGGATATGAACTTCATCCACTACATATAAAGGGGTTCCGAATTGTTTAGCAAGTTCTACTGTATCACATCCACCAATTTCTAGATGACCCTGCCGATTTACAACTTGTGTTCCATGCAGCCTCAAGCTTTTTCCTCCTCATCTATCTATCCACTTATGTCAGCAAAATAAAAACGGCAACAGAAGGAGGTCTTCTGTTACCTATTCACATCTCTACCACACCTCTAGGAGAATGAGGCATATAAAATTTGATTAATAATATCAGACTTATATGACAGTGTCAATTTGATTACGCACCTCGCTGCTCTTCTTTAGTTTCTTCTCCTCTAGTGCCCGGACTAGGTACTCCTACAACAGACCACTTGCCGCATCGGTCTCCCCATCTGGCTAAGCTCTTTCCATCTTGGGCAATCTCAACGACTTCACAGCGGTTTGCACATCCTTTACAATCAAAGCTTTTCGCTTGAAACTGTGTATCACCTAAGTTCAAGCCACGAAATTGAGTTCTGATGTCTTGCCGCAGTCCAACTTTTTCCTGAGCCAGGTATGCTGCACCTAGTGCGCCCATCACATTGTAATTTTCAGGCACTATGATGGATTGACCCAGCTCTTCTTCAAAGGCTTTGCAGATACCAGGGTTAGCTGCTACACCCCCTTGAAAAAAAATAGGACCGCGGATCTCTTTGTTTTTTCCGACATTATTTAAATAGTTTCTAACCATGGCCTGACAGAGACCAGCCAGGATATCTGGTAAGGAGTGCCCGAGCTGCTGTTTATGAATCATATCCGATTCTGCAAAAACAGAACAGCGTCCGGCGATACGAACAGGATTTTTTGCTTCAAGGGCCAAATGTCCAAACTCTTCAATCTTTATACCCAGGCGCGATGCTTGTTGATCCAGAAAGGAACCAGTACCCGCTGCACAAACCGTGTTCATCGCAAAATCAGAAACGACACCATCTCTGAGAATAATTATCTTCGAATCCTGTCCGCCGATTTCAAGAATTGTTTGTACTTGGGGATTAACTCGGGAAGCAGCAACGGCATGGGCAGTGATCTCGTTTTTAATAACATCAGCACCTAATAATGTCGCCGCAAGCTGTCGGGCACTACCCGTTGTTCCTACTCCAATAATTTCTGCTGACTTTCCGATTTTTGATCTTAGAAGTCTAATCCCCTCTTGAATGATTTGCATAGGACGCCCTTGTGTTCTTAGATAAAGTGATTCTTTCACGGTATTGTCCTGGCCCAGTAGGACTATATTTGTACTGACCGATCCAACGTCAACACCAAGAAAGTATTTATCATCCCCCAACACTTAACACTCCTTCTCTTGTTTGAATGCTTTCCTGAAGTAGCCGGGCCCTTTCGAGCATGTCTACATACGCTTCCAAGCGAGTTTGTATGCCAGCATGCCCGGTATGCTCATCTACAATCAGAGTCATAATTGGTATTTTATAAGCATCTTGTACTTTGGGCAGTACGCTGGCGGCAACAATTTCAGGCATGCACGATAACGGAAAAACTTGAATGATTCCATCATACCCTTCTCGAGCAAATTTAACTGCTGCCCCTACTGTTTCAATACCATGCCCCCCGACAAAATGCGGTAAAAATGGTTTAGCATGTTTAGGATAAGATTTAATTGATCGATAACCCGGTGCTAATCCTCGAAAAATATGGTTTCCTACCCATCCTGAAAGATAAATTGAACGGTCTACTTCCACCCCTAAACGCCCTAATTCTTCTTCAATACCCACTGAACTGAACGGATCAAGTATTGTATAGATTTCACCAATAATACCTATTCGCAAGGGTTTAACACTCTCCGTGTTAAGTCCCTCTTGGCGTTCTCGAATACTCTCTTGCACCCAAGCTACTGTATCTTTAACTCTCTTTTCCGTCATAGCCTGAACCAGCTGCTCTTTAGCTTTTTCATATAACTTTTCTGTAAGTGCGGGGTTAGAAAGCCGCGGTCTGGCCGCATGAATCAAATCTTCAACTCTGTCTAAGGCAACACTCTTTAAATAAGCAAATCGCATAGCCATTAAGATTTTAGCCCAAGAATTTTTCGTCCCAGCCAGAAAACGAATCCGTTTAGCCAACCCTAGCAAACTTCCATCAGGTGGTTCCAGAGTGACTACTTCGTAGTTATACCCAGAATCAATAAGGATTTGGCGTTCAACTTCCCCATAGTAGCCAAACCTACAAGGCCCGATTCCACCTGTGATTACAATCGTATCTGCCCCTTCATTGGCTGCTTCAATATAGTTTCCCAGATTTAATTTTAAAGGCAAGCATGCTGATTCCGGAGATAATTTGGTTCCTAAATTCAAAGTCCGTTTACTATTAAAAGGCGGAACCACTACTTCTACATTCAATGATTCAAAGAGCGTTTGAATCACTATCCAGGCATTCCCCATATGTGGAAACGTAACCTTCATGGCCCCTCCTCCTTTCGACCATATCCAAAAAGGCTTCCAGCCGAGTAACCAAACCAGCCTCGCCACTGTGTTCATCCAGGGTAATTAACATATATGGCTTATGTTTCTCCCGTGCTTTTCGTGAAACTAATTCTTGGATTATTGAGTCTGTTCCACAACCAAAACATGTAAGATAAATAATTCCATCGACCCTTTGATCCTGTGCATATTTATTACCCGCTCCAAAAATTTGCTTAGAGTGACTCCAAAATATTTTCTTTCGTAACCCGGACAGATGACCTTCAATATCTTCTTGTCGAACATTTTGGACTAATTCCACATCTACCTTTTCATGAAGTTTTCTAAGTAGGTTTAAGTTGGCATAGGATTCGTGAGTTAAATAGGAATGCCCAACTAAGGCAATTCTCAAGCGGTCGGATTTCTCCCCTACTGGTAAATTCTGCTTTTCAGCTTTATCGCTGGTCAATGGAATTATTGAGATCATCCGTTCTTTCCAGGTAAGAGGGGCAGAGGATTTACTACTTTCAGTGGAATCCCATGAAGCAGACTCAATTTTATTAAGGCTGTCTTCAAAATCCCACTCTGCCCCCATAGAGTTTTGATATTTTTTTTGCCACTCCATTCCTTTGTTAAAAGCCTGTCGGATCTCAGCTTTGCTTTTGCCCAATTGTTCGGTCAAGACCTCCAGATCCTTTAAAACCTGACGTTTACTATTACGCCAATTCAATGTAACTGTTAAGACTGACTGGCCCTCAGGAACTGCCGGTAGCACGCTTTCCGGAATACCCAGAAATTTCGGGCAAGTGTAAGTATCCGCTTCTACACTAACCATTCGAGGCAGGAAAATATAGTCAACATCTTCTAAAGCTTGAATATGCCCAGCTAAAATTTTAAGCGGTAAACATGTTTCATCACTTGCTTTCTTTAGACCTTGGTTCATAATCTCCCGATGTGTGGGCGGTGATATCACTAGCTCAATGTCTAAACTATGGAAAAAGCCAGACCAAAATGGGAAGTAATCAAAATAATACAAGGCCCGAGGAAAACCAATTTTCACTAAACTTGCATCCTTTCATATTTCCATCCAGTTTAATAATTCTCAAACGTTATGGCCTCCTTCGAGACCCCAGGACTCCTGAACCTCGTTCCTCCGTTACGGTTGCCGATCTTTGTCTTGTGGCTTTAGAATACTTGGGCGTTGATTTTTGAGTGTAACTGGCGACCGTACTAAAATCCCCTTCATTGCTTTGGCATCAAAAGGCAGGAGAGGCCAAAGATAAGGTACGCCAAAGGATTTTGTCCGCCATAAGAGGAAAAATACTGCAGCAGCTCCAATCCCAAAGCCAATATAGCTGAAAAGCCCCGTTGTAATGATCATAAACAATCGCGACAAGCGATTGGCAAGACCTAGTTCATAGCTGGGTGTAGCAAATGTCCCCACAGATACGATAGCAATATACATCACAACTTCCGGTGAAAACAGACCGACTTTAACCGCAATATCGCCAAGCATAAACGCAGCAATCAAACCTAAAGCTGTTCCTAATGGACCCGGAGTATGTATTGTACCTAAGCGGAGTAGATCTACGCCAAGCTCTGCCAGTACTACTTGAACAAACAAGGAAACCTTCGCTTGCTCCGTTACACCAATGAACTGAAGCCCTTCTGGCAGTAACTGTGGATTCATAGCTGCAGCTAACCAAAGAGGCAAAAGAAAAAGAGCTGCAAAGATTCCCGCAAATCGTACCCAACGAAGATATGCCCCTACTATCGGTTCTTGCCGATATTCTTCGGCATGCTGAACATGGCTCCAAAAAGTCGACGGTGCAATAATCACTGATGGAGAAGTATCAACAATGATGACAACATATCCTTCAAGCAAATGAATAGCTGCCACATCCGGGCGTTCCGTATAACGAACTCGGGGATAAGGATTCCAGAATTTGCTTCCCAAAATAAACTCTTCAACGCTCTTTTCAGCCATCGGAATCCCATCAATTTTGATTCCCTGGATGTCTTTTTGGATTTTTTCTACCATATCTAAGTTGGTGATATCTTCAATATAGGCCAGACATACATCTGTCTTTGATCGTCCTCCCACCTGGACTAACTTCATGCGCAGTTTAGGATCTCTTAAACGTCGGCGTACTAAGGCGGTATTCATGACAAGGGTCTCTGTAAATCCATCTCGACTTCCCCGAGTCACACGCTCGATATCCGGTTCCTGAGGGGTTCGGCCAGGATATGATCTGGCATCTACAATAATTGCTTTATCTTGTCCCTCGACAAAGATCGCCATTGGCCCCGACAAAATAAAATAGAGTACTTTGTCCATGGTTGGCGCTTCAGAAACTTGAAGATTGACAATGCGTCCCTTAACTAATTTTTCGAGAGCATTTACGACAAGGTCAGAGCGTTCTAAGTCTATTAAAGCATCAATTATTAGGCTGGCTACCTGCGAATTCACCATACCGTTAACAGAATAAATCGCAACTTTTTTACCACCAATGGACATTTCCCTGAGCACGATATCAAAACAATCCGGAACTCCTAATTCCCGATTTAAAAAATCAACGTTCTCTTGATAGTTCTTATTCACCGGAATATTCTTTTCGCTGGAATTATTGTCCATACTATTCAACTCCCCCCTAAGCGTGGTTCGTAGTTCGTATCTCAGTTGCTAGTAGTTTCGACAGGTTAAAGGATATTTTTGTTATCCTTTGGGTTTGAAGGTCACTGACATCAAGTAGCCGAAAAATACAGCTGCAGCTATTCCTACAGCTGTTGCTTCAACTCCCCCGGAGAATGCTCCCATTATCCCCCGTTTCTCAACTGCTTCCATGGCTCCTTTGGCTAATGAATAACCAAAACCAGACAAAGGAATCGAGGCTCCCGCTCCTCCGATTTTCATTAAGGGCTCGTATAGCCCCAATGCTCCTAAGATTGCTCCGCCAGAGACAAAAGATACTAACACATGGGCTGGAGTAAATGAGGGTTTGGTAAGATCCATAAGAAGCTGACCTATAACACAAATTGTTCCACCGACTAGAAAAGCCGGAATAATCATATCAAACATACCTTAGATCCTTTCTTCTACTTCTCAATAACAACAGCATGTCCAATACCCGGAATGGATTCCCCTTGTAGTGCTGAGGTAGAGCTATGAAGGGCACCACTGCCAACAAGCATAACCTTGGTTAACTCTCCGGCTTTGATCCGCTGCAAAATATCCCCAGCAAAAACTACAGAAGAACAGCCACACCCGCTCCCTCCTGCATGAACATCCTGGGTATGATCATAGATCAAAACCCCACAGTCTGTGAAATTGGTGCCAGTATCTATACCGCTCTGTTTTAATAACTCACAGGCTAAGCCTAAACCCACTCCCCCCAGATCCCCTGAAGCAATCAAACTATAGTCGGTGGGTTGGAGTTGAATATCTTGAAAGTGGTTTAAGATTGTATCGGCTACTGCAGGGGCCATCGCTGCCCCCATATTATTTACATCTTTTACGGCAAAGTCTATTACTTTGCCAATCGTCGCTGAGGTAATTCGCGGCCCAACACCACTGCTGCTGAGAAGGACACTGCCGGCTCCGGTCACAGTCCACTGGGCACTCAAAGCCCTCTGAGAACCTTGTTCCGTCGGCAAACGAAATTGTCGTTCAGCAGTGTCATGATGACTCGATACCCCTACAAGGATCTTTTTGGCAAATCCACCATCAATCAACATACTTCCAACAGCCAGTCCGAGAGCCATCGTTGAACAAGCCCCGTACAACCCAATAAAGGGCAAAGCTATTTGCCTAGCTGTAAAATTTGAGGAAATAATCTGATTCAGCAAATCTCCAGCCAGCATAAAATCAATTTGCTCCTTTTGAATTGACGCTTGATCCATAGCCCCCTGCATGGCCTCTTGAAGCATTTTGCTTTCGGCAACCTCCCAAGACTTTTCCCCATTTATTCCGTCCTTCCAGACCTTATCGAAACTTTTCCCGAGCGGCCCTTGTCCTTCTTTAGGACCTACCACTGAATAGGATGATAGAATAACCGGCGGGTTAGCAAATACAACTGTTTGGTTTCCTAATCGTTTTAGATTCATTATTTAACCCTTCCCATTTTAGTAGAGTTTAAATCACATTTAATATCCGTTGTCCTCATACTTACCTCAGTGTAAAAGGTAGTATGCAAAACCCACCACAATTGAGGTAGCAATTCCATACACTAATACTGGTCCAGCGACGGTGAATAGTTTAGCCCCAACACCCATTACATAACCCTCGCGTCTAAATTCCATGGCAGGGGAGACAATTGAATTGGCAAATCCTGTTACCGGAACGATTGAACCGGCGCCCGCAAACTTACCAATTTCATCATAAATCCCTAGACCCGTTAACAAAGCCCCTATAAAAATCATAGTAGCTGTTGCGGCAGTGGAAGCTTCAAGTCGCGCTAACCCAAGAGAGATAAACAAATTAATAATAATTTGCCCTATTGAGCAAATAATTCCCCCTACAATAAAGGCTAATACTACATTCTTGATAACGGTAGGCTTAGGGGTATACTGTTCTGTTAATTTCTGATATTTCTCCGGGGTCACTGGAATTGCAGGTTTAGGCGAAGATTGATCGTCCATCACAACACCCTCCTTTCTAAACACTCAGATAGATTGTATTATCTGGCATATAAGTCTAAATTATACTTTTTACTAAGATGATTGAATAAACTTTCTAAATTCGACATAGCCTTACAAGGAATTCCCAAAATCAAAGCAGGAAAATTATGGATTACAGCGAAATCTTAAATACTCATATAATTAGGGGGAATGGTCTTGAACCTTGAAAAAAAAATAGAACGCCTGACCCTACTACTGCGTATAGACGGCGAACTAGACATGCACACTGCTCATACTCTTCGACAAGCCATAGATAATGAGATTGAAAAGCGGGGAATTCGAACGGTCATCCTTAATCTTCAAGACGTTCAGTTTGTCGATAGTTCTGGTCTAGGGGTCATCTTGGGTAGGTACAAAAAACTACTTCCTTTGGGAGGAAAGTTGAAAATTACAAACGTACCCCCCCACATTTATAAAATCATGGAATTATCCGGTTTACCAAAAATCATCAGCTTCTATCAAGACGAAGCACATGCCTATGAGGAAGGAAGGGGAGCTTAATATGAAATCTAACCAAATAACCCTCACATTTTCAAGTATCGCTGAAAATGTAAGCATTGCCCGATTACTCATTGCTTCTATAGGGGGGCAATTAGATCTTTCACTAAACGATATTGAAGAACTCAAAGTAGCTGTTTCGGAAGCTGTTTCCAATGCGATTATCCACGGTTACAAAAGTAACCCTAATAACATTGTTTATCTCAATCTAGAAATCACAAAAGATAGCTTGGTAATTGTAGTAAGAGATGAAGGATGCGGCATCTCAGATGTAGAGCAAGCTATGCAACCCGCTTTTAGTACGGATCCTGAACGAATGGGCCTGGGCTTTGTCTTCATGCAATCTTTCATGGACGAGCTTCAAGTAGACTCTAAGCTTGAAGTGGGAACAACTGTAACCATGAAGAAGCACCTCAAGCAAACACCCATCTCCTCTCATTAGGGGGGGGCGCATTATGATTCAACGATTATCAGAAATGAATCTCCCCCATTTCCCTTTGCTCTCAGATAAAGAGATGATGGAATACCTTCATGCCGCTAAAGAAGGTGACGCTGAGGCTCGTGAACGTTTAATCAATTGTAACTTGAAACTAATATTTAATTTGGTTCAACGTTTTTCACATCGTGGTTATGAACTGGAAGACCTCTTTCAGATTGGTACAATCGGACTAATTAAAGCCATTGACAAATTCGACTTTAGTTATGGAGTTAAATTTTCGACCTATGCCGTCCCTATGATTATTGGAGAAATACGACGTTTTCTCAGAGATGATCACCCGGTTAAGGTCCCTCGCTCTTATAAAGAACTGGTCTATAAAGTAAATCGTGCTCGAGATGAACTATCTGCCACTCTAGGCAGAGAAGCCACTATTGGGGAAATTGCCAACAGTATAGGAGTTGATCGAGATGAGATCGTCGCCGCACTCGAGGCTATCCAAAGCCCTACCTCTATTTATGATACTCTCTATCAAGACGACTCTGATCCTATCTACGTTCTCGATCAACTCTCTGAGGAAAAGGATCTGGATCCTGGTTGGTTTGAAAAAATTGCTCTTAACGAGGTCTTGGACAAGCTTCCCGAAAGAGAAAAGCGCGTCCTGCTAATGCGTTTTTACGAAGATAAAACTCAGAGTCAAATCGCTAGCCTGCTTAATCTCTCCCAAGTTCAAATCTCGCGGATAGAACGCGCCGCTCTTCTTAGAATTCGCCAGCTATCTCAGGTAAATGATCGTTCGGACGTTGACTACGGTGATAAATCGGACTAATCAATCAACTGCCAGGACTAGAAATCAAAAACCAAATACACCTTTCATAGTACGTGTCAACTGATTGACCAACCCTGCTTTGGCAACGGAGCGATCCGCAATTAAGTTGACACTTGCTTGCAGTTGTTCATTTTGGTAAAGGAGAACTTCCCCTAACTTTTGTCCTTTTTCAATAGGTGCACTTATCTCTGGGTTAAGCTTTGTCTCGACCCAGAAATTTTTATCTTTCCCTTTTTCAACGGTTGCTCCCAAGGCTTTCTCTGTGATAGCAACAGCCTCATTTTCAACCCCTTTACTCACCTTAACCACACCTTGCTTTTCTTCAGCAGGAGCGAACTGTTTAAATTCATATTTAGCAAATCCATAGTTATAGATTTTCATAGATTCTGCAAAATGTCCTCTGACTTGAGGTACACCCATAACAACACATATTAACCTGAGTCCGTTTCTCTCAACCGTTGAAGCAAGGCAATACTTAGCTTCATTAGTCCAACCAGTTTTTAGCCCATCAGCTCCGGGGTACCACCATAATAACTTGTTTGTATTCCAAAGTTTGAATTTACCCTCGCGCAAGTCATATTCTTTGATACTAGTCAGTTTACGGATAAGGGGGTATTTTAGAGCTTCCTTAGATATGGTTGCTAAGTCATAAGCGCTTGTATAATGCCCTTCAGCCGGCAGCCCATAAGCATTGGCAAAATGGGTATTTTTCAGTCCTAATTCTTGTGCCTTGCGATTCATTTCTTCTACAAAAGCTTCATGGGTACCACTGACGTGTTCAGCAACTGCAACACACCCATCGTTAGCTGACCCGACTGCTATGGCAATTAACATTTGCTCTAAGGAGAATGTTTCACCGGGCTCAAGATAAATCTGAGAACCCCCAAGTTTACAGGCATTTTCACTCGCTGTTACTGTGTCTGTCAGTTTAACTTTTTCTTGAGCTACTGCGTCAGCCGCTACCAATAAAGTCATAATCTTCGTAACACTGGCAGGTGGTAACTCTTTATGCGATTCTTTTTCATACAGTATTCGACCAGAAGCTGCGTCCATTAAAATGGCGCTTGTCGCTTCAGTCTCGATCTCAACTCCTAATACCGGTTGCACGTTCATAAGACCTATGTTCCCAAGGGCAATTACCATAGCAAAAACTATTGATATAATTTTACGCATTCTTTTGTCCCCCCTCATGAAATTTAGTGTGAATTTATTATTCCCGAAAACTTAAATTATATTGAATCCCGCCGATAAATAGAAAAAAAGCATTTGTTAACACATTAGCTAACAAATGCTTTTTTATTGATTACCTGCCATACCGTTTCAAAGGTACTTTGGCATCACTCAGCCCATGCCAGTAACAGGGACTTAAGTAGCGCAAACTTATTTTTGAGGGGTAAATTCTATGTCGAAGCACGCACCCTCGAATAACCTCAACCCCGGCCTTGTCACATTCTTCTTGAAGTTCTTTAGACCAGGTTTGTTCCTGAAACCAAATTTTACTGCACCCTGCAGCTACAGCATTCGGGACTATGGATGTAAGCTTTTCGGGGAGTAAGCATGGGACAATAACTGTTACTTTATCCGTCAACTCAGTTAAGGTGGAGTAGACCTTACTCCCATCTAAACGCCCCAAACCTTCCGCAACAGGATATGCCGTACATCTAAATTCCTTTAAGGCCTGCCAAACCTTCCAGGCATGTTTATGTTTTTTGAATTTCTCAATATCTCCCAAAACCGCAAATGTATCCTGAGTCGATAACCCATCAGCCAAAGGGTAAATTTTCTTTTCCCTCGCCATGAAAAATCCTCCTCCCAGTTGTACCTATACTATGCATACGTTGAGAGGAGAATATTATGAGTATAATGGCTATTGTATTACTTCATCAATTAAAGATGGAAGTTCAGGCCCTTCACTACTTACTGAAACTAATTCTTTAGCAAAAAGAATTCCTTCTGCTAACTTCTCTTTATCACTTCCATAAAGCTCTAAAATCGGTTCTCCAGCTTCAACCCACTCTCCCGCCTTTTTGACAAGCAAGACTCCTGTTCCTAAATCAATAGGGCTTTCTTTAGTGACTCTACCGGCACCGAGAGTCATAGCTAAGATCCCTATTTTATGGGCGTCGAAGGGCTGCACATATCCTGATTCAGAGGCTAGGATTGGCAAGTTCCACGGAGCAATTTTAAGGCGTCGAGAAGCTACCGCTTCGGTGTCTCCTCCTTGCTCTGAAACAAAGGCCAGGAATTTTTTCCACGCTGCCCCAGTTTCAATACTATGACGCAAGCATTTCTTGCCTTCCCCCACATTAGCTACTGAGTCGCCGGCTACCAACATCCAAGCCCCTAATTCGAAACACACATCCATTAAGTCCTTTGGCCCTTTCCCTTGGAGAGCATCTGCTACTTCAAGGACTTCCAGGCTGTTACCTACTGCACGGCCAAGAGGCTGGCTCATATTACTCAAGACAGCAATCGTCTGACGTCCTAGAGCCTTTCCGATATCCACCATGGTTCTGGCCAATTTTCGAGCATCCTCAACCGTCTTCATAAAGGCCCCAGAGCCATACTTAACGTCTAAGACAATTCCTTGAGCACCGGCGGCAATTTTCTTACTCATCACCGAAGAGGCAATAAGGGGAATAGAACTGACAGTTCCGGTTACATCACGCAGAGCATAAAGCTTCTTGTCAGCGGGAACAAGATTCCCTGTCTGTGAGATTACGGCTAGGCCGATTTTCTTAACTTGGGCTAAAAATTGATCTTGCTCAAGCTCAACAAGAAATCCGGGTATTGAACTCAACTTATCGATGGTTCCACCGGTATGTCCAAGTCCTCTTCCGGACATTTTAGCGACAGGGACACCACAGGCTGCAACCATTGGACCAAGGAGCAAGGTGGTTTTATCGCCAACCCCACCGGTACTATGCTTATCAACAAATCTTCCCCCTAAAGCAGAAAGATCCAGCTTATCTCCGCTATTAGCCATCGAAAGAGTCAGTTCCGCAGTTTCTTCCAGGGACATACCTCTAAAAAACACTGCCATTGCCCAAGCAGACATTTGATAATCAGGAATATCTCCTTTCACATACCCATTAATGATAAAGCCAATTTCCTGCTTAGTAAGGGGTTCCCCATCTCTTTTCTTTTCAATAAGATCTACCATTCGCATATGAAATCACTCTTTCTAACCATAAACTGTTAATTTATTTTTACAGTACTCTCAAGATCCCCTGTACAAAATCAACAAATTTTTTCTCAACCCGTTCAGCAGTTTCCATAACTTCGGCATGACTCAATTTTTGCGGCAAAATGCCTGCCGCCATATTCGTTACACACGAAATCCCTAAAACTTTCATTCCGCCATGATTGGCAACAATGACTTCGGGAACTGTACTCATGCCAACCATATCAGCACCACTCACTCTCAAATGACGAATCTCGGCAGGGGTTTCATAGCTGGGCCCGCTCATTGCCGCATATACCCCTTCGTGAGGCTGAATATCATATTCCTGCATAATCGATAAGGCTCTTTTACGCCACTCGGAATTATAGGCATCACTAAGGTCTGGGAAGCGAGGCCCTAAATTCGATAGATTCGAACCACGTAAAGGATTATCCCCTAACATGTTGAGATGATCTTTAATAATGATCAGATCCCCTGGCCGGAATTCCTGATTAATACCACCCGCAGCATTAGTAACAATCAGTCCGGTTACTCCTAAAACTTGCATTGCTCGAACCGGAAAGGTCACTTCTTGCATAGTGTAACCTTCGTAATAATGAAAACGCCCTTGCATTATCACGACTTCCCGTTCTTCAACCTTGCCAAAAACTAATTGCCCGGCATGTCCCTCTACTGTCGAAACAGGAAAATGGGGAATATCTTTATAGCTGATTGTCACTTTATCTTTGACCAAATCTGCAAAAGCTCCTAATCCCGAGCCTAAAATTATTCCAAGCTCAGGTTTTGAGGAAACTCTATCTGTAATATATTTACGCACTTCGTCTAATTTCGAATTATATTCCTTCTCGGAAATCATTGAATCATCCTCCTATATTCCCTATCTCTTCATAAAAACTTTTTCCATTAAGTAACGGTTCACTATTTAGGTATTCTGTAACGGTGGCTCCTAGATCTGCGAAAGTCGACCTCACACCAAGATTAACTCCTCTAGACAAATTAGGCCCCAAAACTAAGAGCGGTACATATTCCCTTGTGTGATCTGTTCCAGGGTGAGTTGGATCACACCCATGATCAGCCGTAATAACCAGCATATCCTCTGAACGCAATTCTTGAAGTATTTTGGGCAAACGCTCATCAAATTCCTCTAAGGCTCTGGCATAACCCTCAACATCATTGCGGTGTCCATATAACATGTCAAAGTCAACGAGATTAGCCATAATTAGGCCATTCTCTGTCTTAGACATAAACTCCAAGATTTTATTGACACTATCCATATTCCCTTTGGTAAGTACAGAGCTGGTAACGCCCCGACCAGCATAAATATCCTTGATCTTTCCTACCGTAGAAACTTCCAACCCACGTTCCTTGATATATTCCAACAATATCTTATGGGGAGGTTCAATGGCAAAATCATGCCGATTTGTGGTTCGATAAAAGTTTCCGGGTTTACCCAGAAACGGTCGCGCTATCACACGTCCTACTTGTAATTCATCGGTTAGCATATCCCTGGCAATCTGACAAATGCGCATTAACTCCGGTAAAGGAATGATTTCCTCGTGGGCAGCCACTTGAAAAACTGAGTCTGCTGAGGTATAGACAATGGGTTTTCCTGTCCGAACATGCTCATCCCCAAGGCGCTGAATAATTTCTGTTCCGGAGGCAACTTCATTCCCGATTACATTTCTCCCGATAGCTTTCTCATAACTGTCAATAAACTCTTTAGGAAAACCTTTGGGGAAGGTCGGAAGGGCTCTCTCCAAAATTACCCCTGCCATCTCCCAATGGCCAGTTGTTGTATCCTTACCTAAGGATTGTTCCGCCATCTTCCCATAGTTTCCCAAAGGACTAGGGGTAGCCGGAACCCCTGTGATAGAATTAATATTCCCGAGACCGAGTTTTTGGAGATGGGGTAGATTAAGTCCCCCGCGCTGACGAGCAATATTACCCAAGGTGTAGCTTCCCACATCACCATAATTCGCTGCATCAGGCATTTCTCCAATTCCCACACTGTCTAAAACAATTATTATTACTCTCCGAGGCATGCCTTCCTTCACTCCTTAAGCTTATAATCCGCTCGTGGATGAGCTTTTTGAAAAACGTCTAACAAGCGGCGCCTTGTCAAATGGGTATAAATTTGAGTAGTTGCAATGTCCGCATGACCTAGCATTTCTTGAACAGAACGCAGATCAGCTCCGTGATCCAGAAGATGAGTTGCAAAACTATGCCGAAACATATGAGGGGAAATTGATTGCTCAAGATTATGTTCTTTTCCCCATCTTTTTAGAATATAAACCACTCCTTGTCGCGTTAGAGCTCGACCATGAACGTTCAAAAAAAGAATATCCGTAGTTTTTTTTCCACACAAACGTTTTCGTGATCCACTTAAGTAACGCTCCAATACTTGAATAGCCTGTTCGCCTAAAGGTACAATCCGTTCCTTATTTCCTTTACCAATACAACGTACATAGCCAACATCCAATGAAACATCTGACAAACGTAATCCAATCAATTCTGAGACTCGAAGTCCGCAGCTATAGAGAACCTCTAAGAGGGCCAGATTCCGGAGTGAAAGATCCGATTCCTCCTCTGATTTTAGTAGTTTGTCCAACGTCACTTCTGACAACACCTTTGGTAGTTGTTGATTTAACTTTGGAGTTACTAAATAGGTCGTTGGATTATCCTGGCGTAGCCCTTCGTCTAGTAAAAAAGCAAAAAATCCTCGTATAGTTGCATTACAACGTGCAATAGTTCGAGGTGATTTTCCATTTTCTTTACATAGTAACAGAAATAAGAATAAGTCATTTCCCTCACATGCCAGAAGGTCTGTTCCCCGCTCCTTTAGATAAATCCTTAGCTGGCGCAAATCGCGTTCGTACGCCTGCCTTGTGTTCTCCGAAAGCCCACGCTCAACCTGAAGATATGTTAAGAACTTTTTTAATAGCTTTTCTTCGGAGGTCACTTATTATCCCCCCTTTCTTACATTGTTCTACACAGGCAGGGGATTTTCCTTGTTCTTAGGGATTCTATCAAACATGTAACTCTCTGGAAAGAATTGTTTCTACCCTTAAAGGATTTCCATGTGGATTCTGATCATTATGTAACAGGGTTGACATTAAGCTATTGCACACTGCGACTAGCTTGGGCAGCAGCACCGCAAGTAAAATTAAAAGCAAAAAAACTCTTCCGATATATAGAAAAAAATCCAACCAGTGTCTTGTTGGTAGCATCACGCTCCCCCCCATCTCTAAAACCTATGCGCTTCCGGATTGTCCTTATCCTAAAAAAAGACGGACCGCATATTAAATCGGTCCAAATAAAAATCGAGTGAAACTCCGTTACGGATTCCACTCGATAAACAATAATCGAACTCTTTAGCTATTATTCTATTGATCTAATATCAATTAGAGGAGGGCTTCTTCTAAGGGGGTATACATTATGTTGAGTGATTGAGCGACAGCTTTATAGGTCAACTTACCATTAATGACATTGACCCCTTTACGTAAGGATCTATTTTCTTGAATCGCTTTAAAATACCCCTTATTAACAATCTCAAGTGCATACCCAAGGGTTACATTAGTCAGAGCAAAGGTTGATGTTCGAGCAACTGCTCCGGCAATATTGGGAACGGCATAATGAACAACACCATATTTAATAAAAGTGGGATCATCATGAGTTGTAACACGATCAATAGTCGCAATACTTCCCCCTTGGTCAATTGCAACATCAACGATAACACTGCCTGGTGACATTGCTTGAACCATATCTTCAGTAACTAAGTGCGGCGCACGGGCACCTGGTATAAGTACAGCGCCAACGAGCAAATCGGCTTTAGCAACACTGTTGGCAATATTGAACGGGTTAGACGCTAAAGTTCTAACTCTGCCGTTAAACATTTCATCAATGTCTCTTAGTCTTTGTGTACTCTTTTCCACAATTGTAACTCCTGCACCTAGGCCTATTGCCATCCTGGCTGCATTCGTTCCAACAATTCCCCCTCCAATGATGGTTACATTAGCAGGGGTTACCCCAGGAACTCCTCCTAGTAGGACTCCCTTGCCACCTTTGGGTTTTTCTAATAATTCAGCTCCAATTTGTATTGACATACGACCTGCTACTTCACTCATCGGAATAAGCAAAGGCAGTGACCCATTATCTAATTGAATGGTTTCGTAGGCTATGGCGACCACTTGTTTCTCCATGAGCATCTTGGTTAATTCGGGTTCTTTAGCTAGATGCAAATAAGTAAATAAGATTTGTCCCTTTTTAAAATACCCGTATTCTTCCTGAACCGGTTCCTTAACCTTAATGATCATATCAGCTGTCCAAACTTCTTCGGCTGAATCAACGATCTGAGCACCAGCATCCATATACTGTTGATCGGTAATGCCACTTCCTTCTCCAGCTTCCTTTTCCACGAATACTTTGTGCCCAGTTAAAGTAAACGCGTGGACTCCTGCCGGAGTAATAGCTACACGACTCTCATTGTTTTTAACCTCTTTCGGTACTCCAATCAGCATGATTAAACCTCCATCTCACTCATTAGCACTTTTATCCGATGACTACCAGCCGTAAGACTCCCATCTTCTATAAGTACGAAAGCATCCAGTGACGAAACCCGGGTGAGGGTTTCGCCCAAGCCGCCTGCTCCAAAGAAAAGCATAACGACGCAGGTTTCTTTCGCCGAACCGCAAACTACACAGAACAACTTTAGCGGTGAGGATGAGATAAGGGCTGCTACGTCCCTGGATAAGTTCTTCTAAGCTTCGGATGGAGTAAGTATTCCTCTTTGGCAAACTCTATCTGAAGCTAAGAATCACTTGATAGTTGTATTATAATGCAACTCTTGTCCCGATAGCAAGCCTTGAAATCTGCAGCTTCCTAGAATTGCCCATATGTTAACCTTGGTATCTAATAATAATCACTTAAAGATGGAAAAAGCGCAAACCAAGGATTGAAAAATACCCTTGCGCAACTCCCACGGCAACAGCCCCCACAGAAACAAAGGCAGCGGCTGCAGTATAATATAAAAACTCCCTTCTTAAAGATTCTCCTCTAGCTTTACCACGGAGTAATAGAAACGAAAAGATTGTAGCTAACCCCGCCCCAAGAAGCAATAAAGGAATAGCGAATATTGTTGGTACAAACATAGTCGTTAATACCAGAGCGATTCCTAGCGTACCTTTGGCACCAATAATAAAACTAATTGTAAAGCCTAAAATGAATCCTCGAGTAAAAACAATCAAATAGATTAATGGCGCACCAATAATCGTAAGCCCTAAGATCCAAATTCCAGCCATCATAATGAACATATCCCTGGCCAACTGTCCTAGAAAGGCAGGCTCAAATGTTGTTGGTTGGCTTTTCAAAAGCGTCTCCAAAAAATTTCCTAATTGAGAGGTTTCGGAAACTCCTAAAGCATTAACCCCTACTCCCCCAAAAACCATACCTGCAAGATAAACACTGGAAAGCGTAAGATAAATAACCCAATATTGCCGAATGTGTTCGCCAAGCTGTTTCCACATACTTAATATCCCTCCCCTAGCCCCTAAAAGATTTTATTCCATAGGATGGGAAAGTATGTCCACAACTCTGCCAAATAGTCTGCAAAGACCCTCAAATTTGACCTTGAAGAAGCAGTATCCCAAGGATAGTTTTGGCATCTTTGAACAGGTTCTGCCGCGCCATTTGCACTGCTTTATCCCAGGGAATTCTTTCTACTCGTAAAAATTCGTCTTCATCCGGTTTTAGGGGATCCCAAATTAAATCTCGAGCCAAGAATAAATGCATAACCTCGTCCGTAAACCCTGGTGTGGTATAAAAGGTACTAACTCCTTCCATGCTGCCTCTATAACCTGTTTCTTCTTGAAGTTCCCGTTCAGCACATTCCAGGGGAGATTCATTAGCATCTAGTTTTCCTGCAGGGATTTCTAAGGTCTCTTGAGCAATTGCATATCGATATTGACGTACCAAAAGTATTTCTTGATCCAATACAGCAATTACCCCCACTGCGCCTGGATGTCTAACCACCTCACGCGTTGACACAAGCCCATTTGGCAAGCGCACAGAATCCCGTTCAACTCGAATTATGCGCCCCTCTAGTATAACTTCCCCTTCCAGGTATTCTTCCTGTAAATCGTCCTTTTCCAATAATTACTCTCCCTCTCTTAGTTCCTTTAATTCCATCTTACCCTATATCTTAGAGAAAATTCAACATGTTAAAGACATTATAAGCATCTGTTTGATTCTCTCCAAATGCTTTATAGACCATCTTGAATAAGAAAAATACTAACTCTCTTTAAACTAAAGTTTAAAATGATTTAGTATTCTCTCATGTCAATTATTTACCCATTATTTACTTTTTCTTCCTTCTAGTACATTATCGACATCCGTAGTTTGTCAGCAACCATTGCCACAAACTCTGAATTTGTTGGTTTACCCCGATCCACATTAATAGTATAGCCAAAAAAGCGATTCATGAAATCCACATTTCCGCGATCCCAAGCCAATTCGATGGCATGACGAATAGCTCGTTCAACTCGACTAGGAGTTGTTTGATATTTTACGGCAATCATTGGATAGAGCTCTTTGGTTACCGCCCCCAGCAGGGATACATCAGTAACTACATTAACAATTGCATCTCGTAAATACTGATACCCTTTGACATGGGCTGGTACACCCATTTGGTGAATCATTCTTGTAACTTCTACTTCAAGATTTTTCGAAGTAGGTGGTAAAATTCCGGTGGAAATCTGTGAACTTGAACTTAAATTTAGATTATTGTTAGACGCTGTATTAATATTAGGATTTGTAGTAGCGCTCGAATTCATGGCACCTGCTCTGTTGCCATTGGAAGCACTATTTAGGGTACTAGAAAAATCATCTTGTAATTGACGAATTCGTTTCCCCAGAATCTCTAAATCAAAGGGTTTCAAAATGTAATAATTTGCACCAAGACTGACTGCCCGCTGAGTCATCGATTCCTGCCCAAAAGCAGTCAAGATAATAATCTTAGGTCTAAGGGATGCATTCTGAAGTTTTTCCAATACACCTAATCCATCTAAATGGGGCATTATGATATCTAATAGCACAACATGAGGTTCTTCCCGAGAAATTAATTCTAGAGCCTCATTTCCATGATATGCTACCCCTACAAGGCTCATATCCTCCTGCCGTTCAATATATTCCTTGACCACCTCGACAAATTCTCGGTTGTCATCTGCCAATAAGACACGTATAGGCCTTTGCATTTCCCAGGATCCCCCTCATTCTGCCTCTTTCAGTTTATATTTTCGACAACTGTTTTAATACTCCTGCTTTTCAAGCAAGAAATTTAACTTTTTATTTCGAAATTGAATCAGAGCAGCCGAAATGGCTGCTCTAAAAATATTCAATTACTTAAGCCGCTTCCTGTTTACCGGGCATAGAGCTGTCATTGATCATGTTCTGAATAAACACTCCATAACCTCGTTGTGCGTCATTCACAAAGACATGAGTTACTGCTCCAATAAGCTTTCCGTCCTGCACAATCGGACTTCCGCTCATTCCTTGAATGATGCCACCTGTAACCTCAAGCAGTCTGGGATCGGTTACTCTAATAATCATATTTTTACTATCTGTTCGATTATGCATAACTCGATCGATATTAACAGTAAACTCCTCAATCTTTTCTCCTTTTATTACCGTATATATTTTAGCGGGACCGACTTTCACTTCTGATTCCCATCCAACCGGAATGGCTTCCTTGAAATAAGGATTTTCAACTTGTCCATTCATTTTACCAAAAATACCTGTCATAGTATTTTTTTCGATAGTTCCACTAAAACTAGAGTTGGGAACAAAGGAACCGATTTTCTCACCCGGATGACCACGTTTCCCTTTTTCAATTGCGTAAATTGTTGAGGCAATTACCTTACCGTTATAAACTTCGATCTTCTGATTAGTATCTGCATCGGTAATTACATGACCTAACGCACCATATAAATTATTTGCCGGGTTTATAAAGGATAAGGTTCCGACACCTGCAGCTTCATCGCGAACAAATAAGCCCATTCTATATCTTCCGGTTTCAACACAATAAATAGGTGTGACTACTTTTTCAACCATTTGGTCTTGATGTTTAAACAATACAGTTGCGGTTCCTTTTTGTTTACCTGCAGCATCAATTGCATTGGATACCTCCTGGTCTGTTTTAACTTCTTGGTTTTCAATTTTTAATAAAATATCCCCTACTTGAATCCCAGCATCTTTGGCAGGAAAGGAATTCTTTCCATTCTTATCAACTACCGGAGCCTGTCCTACAACCATAACACCTTTTGTTTGCAAGGTAACACCAATCGATTGGCCTCCAGGAATTAATGACATAGGACTCATTACTTCAACTTCTCCCGTCTTTAAGGGAAAGATACCAAAAAGCTTATAAGCTATATCTAGCTTTTGAGAAACCTGTGAATTAGATAAACTAGAAGAAGAAGCGGAAACTGATGAAGTTTTTTCAATTTGAATAACTTTTGACCAAATTCCACTGAGGCTTGGCTCTACTTGATTAACTTGAGCTTGATGCATTTGAGGCAATTCTACTAATAGTTGAAGGAAGGTGCAATACAAGAGACTGATCACTAATAATACACTTCTTTTTTTCACTCTCTTATCATCCTCCACTCTATTCTCCCCATTTAATCTCCCCTTTTTTCCTCGTTTATAGAGCGGTCAATATAATAAGTTAGTGAAGTTGTTGTTTCGAAATTCTAATCTTAAATTATCCAAATCACTTCTTTTTCATCCTGACAAATGTGTTCCAGATTCACTAAAACAATTCCAGTTTAGACAAAATAAAAAGATTGCATAATTATAATTACGCAATCTCAAAAAAATCGAAGAATGTACCCATGCCTCGTACCTTAGGTTAACCCTCGTCCTGATCGCTGCCATAATTCTTGGGCATGTTTACGAGCTATCTCTATTTCTCCGCCTCCGAGCATTCTGGCAAGTTCTTCAATACGCTCATTCTCGGATAATATATCAACTCGAGTCCGAGTCCTTTTCCCAGTTACTTCTTTTACGATACCATAATGAGCTTCGGCAAAAGCCGCGACCTGAGCTGCATGTGTAATACAGAAAACCTGCTTATTTTGAGCAATCTTGGCCAATTTTTCACCAACTCGGTGAATCGTTCTGCCTCCGACTCCACTGTCTACCTCATCAAAGATAAAAGTGCCTACACTTTCGACTCTAGCCAGCAAACTCTTTAAGGCAAGCATCAAACGAGACATTTCTCCACCTGAAGCAACTTTTGCCAAGGGTTTGGGGGGTTCTCCCAAATTAGCCGAAAAATAAAATTCTGCTGTTTCAAACCCACCTGTAGTAGGCTCGTCATTAGGTGTAAATCGGACTTCAAAACGACTTTTCTCTAAACCTAAATCAGCAAATTCAAGCGCCAGTCCGTTTTCAATGTTCTTAGCAATTTCATGACGTTTTAAGCTCAGCTGTTTTGCTACTTTTTCATAAGCTTTGAGGGCTTCTCGCTTTTCTTGATTAATTGTTTCAAATTGTTCCTGAACATGGGTTATCTGATCCAGTTCTTGAAGCATAGTATCCCGCTTAACTAAAACTTCTTCAATTGTAGTTCCAAATCTCTTTAGCTTTTTGAGAAGAATCAGTCTCTCTTCAATCTGGTCGAGCCTACTAGGTTCGAACTCAAAATTATCACGATATGCCCGGATTTGTTCAGCCAGATCTTCGGAGGAGTAATAGATAGATTCGATTTGGTCATAGACATTTAAACTCTCATCTAAGCGATTCAGTTCCTGCAGGGCTTTACGCACCCGGCCTAGCATATCAAAGACTGATGGCTTACCAGAAGAGCCTTCATAAAGCGTCTCATAAGCCTCAGTGCCTAAACTTGAAATTCTCTCTGCATTGCTGAGTCGTTTCCTTTCTTGAGAGAGATTTTCTTCTTCGCCAGGAACCGGATTAACCCGTTCAATCTCCTCAATTTGAAACGCAAGCACCTCTTCCCGCTTTTGTCGTTCATCTTCTGAGATAGATAAGTCGCGTTCTTTGCGAAGAATCTTTTGGTAGGCTCTGGCTGCTTTACTCACTAAATCAACATCACCTTGAAGGCCTCCAAGGGCATCTAAAAGATTTTGGTGTGTTTCAGGGCGAAATAGAGAAAGATGTTCTATTTGACCGTGAATATCTACAAGCCCTACACAAAGTGAACGATAGAGAGTTAACGGAATTGACCGGCCTTGAACACGGCAGACGTTTTTTCCTGTAGAGTTTATTTCTCGAAAAAGAAATAGCTGTCCATCTTCAACAGGATAGCCAGCTTCTTCGAGCCTAAGTAAATACTCTGGGGCAAGATCCTCAAAGACACCTTCAATCCGTGCCCGGGATTCCCCATGCCGGATGAAATCGATGCTGGCTCTCCCACCTAACAGAACTCCCAACGCGTCGATCAGCATTGATTTTCCTGCGCCGGTTTCTCCCGTAAACACTGTTAGGCCACGACAAAAATCCATTCGAACAGTCTCCATAAGTCCAAAATTCTCCACATGAAGCTCCGCGAGCATAAAATACCTCCTATCCCAGCAAGGCGCTTATCCTTTCAAGAACCGTCTGAACGGCCTCCTTTGGCTTAATTACCAAAAGAATTGTGTCATCTCCTGCAACAGTGCCAATAAGCTCTTCCCAGTTACTGTTATCCATAATTGCTGCTAAGGCATGGGCGTTTCCGGGTATCGTTCGTATTACAATAAGATTATCTGTGTCATTAATAGACACCATAGCTTCTCTTAACAACCTCTTTAAACGATCTTGTAAGTTTGCCGGATGAGCTTCGCTTGCAACTGCATAACGATACTCTTCTCCTTGGCTGGGGACTTTTATTAGGCCCATTTCTTTGATATCTCTAGATACGGTTGCCTGGGTAACATCAAAGCCTGCTAAACGTAGTCTTTCAGCAAGATCCTCCTGAGTATGAATAATTTCCTTAGTAATTAGTTCTTGAACCTTCATTTGGCGACGTGCTTTCATACTCTAGCCTCCTTTCACGAAAGTGTGAGGTTGCTTAACGCAACCTCCAACCCCGCTTATACTATCTGAATTTATGCCTGGAGCATCAACATCGCACCTTGATGTTTAATCATGCCAACGATCTCTTAACTTCTCTCGAACGACCTGAGGGAAACTACGAGTGCCTATTCGAATCAATAATGCTTTTGTTGGCGCTGTTTTGATGACAACTGCTTGATCGGCATAAATTAAGGTGCTTTGTCTGCCATCAAAGGTCACTACACATTTTTCTCCATTAGCCAAGAGGATTTTGATTTCTTCTTCATCTGAAACAAGCATAGGCCGAGCAGATAAAGAATGTGCAGCTAAAGGGGTCAATAAAATTGCTTGAACATTTGGACTGACAATTGGCCCTCCGGCAGAAAGTGAATAGGCTGTGGATCCTGTTGGCGTAGAGATTATTAAGCCGTCGGCAGGATAACTGACAGAAGGTTCTCCGGAAAGGTTTGCTTGCAATGTAATGATTCCATCACTGCCTTCTCTGGAGAAAACCACATCGTTTAATACCCTGTAGGAAGCACCGTCTTGACCGCCGCCGTTAATAACTACATTAAACATCAAACGCTCTTGAATTTGATATTCTTGCCGCAGAAGTTTTTCCAAAGCGCTGTAGACTTCTTCCCGTTCAATTTCACAGAGAAAACCCAGTTTTCCGAAATTCACTCCCATCACAGGGATTCCATAGGTTGAAGCTTCTCTGGCAGCCTGAAGAAGAGTACCATCCCCTCCCAGGGATATTAGAAACTCTATTTTATGCTTAATAATATCTTCCCACTCGGTTAAAACCTGCCAACCACGAGCTTGAAACCAATCCTCAATCTTAACCGCCAAGGTCAGGGCTTCCGGTTTACTCATATTACGCCACAAACCAACAATTTTTTGCATAGATACTATTCCGTCTCTTTCTGAGCCTTTTGAACTACAAGTTCCAGCTCTGAATGCCAATCTATTCCCTCTTCATTTTGCAAACCTAACCAAGCTAAATATTCAATATTTCCCTCTGGTCCACGAATTGGTGAATAGTTTAACCCTAAGACCCGAAATCCTATACCTTCTGCCTGACTTAGAACTGTCGCAATAACTTGCTTATGAACGCCGCTATCTCTTACAACGCCTTTTTTTCCCACATGCTCTCGCCCTGCCTCGAATTGAGGCTTGATCAGAGCTACTACTTGTCCACCATCTTTAAGGATTGCTATCATTGCTCCAAAAATTTTAGTAACTGAAATAAAAGCAACATCCGTGACAACCCAATCAACTTTCTCCGGCAAGGTATCCTTAGAGAGATAACGTGCATTTACTCGCTCCATGGAGACAACGCGAGGATCTGTCCGCAGTTTCCAGTCTAACTGCCCGTACCCGACATCAACTGCATATACTCGTTTGGCACCGTTTTGTAAAGCACAATCCGTAAACCCTCCCGTCGAAGCTCCTATATCTACGACTACTTTGTCCTTAAATGAGATCGGAAAAGCCTCCAGTGCTTTGGCCAGTTTTAATCCTCCCCGCGAAACAAAGGGCAGGATCTCCCCTTTTAACTCAATTATAGCTTCTAGAGAAACTTCTACCCCTGGTTTATCTACACGTTGTCCGGCTACAAAAACAATTCCTGACATTACCATTGCTTTAGCCTTCTCACGGCTGGCTGCCAAGCCGTTCTTGACCATTAACACATCAATTCGTTCTTTTCCTTTAGCCACTGTATCCCGTCCTTTAACCTTGAGCAGAAATTTTACGACTGAGCAACGTTGCGAAATAGCCTTAGCCGTTCAGCAGCTTGCATAATACCCTTTGTTGATAAACCATGGATTGAAAGCAATTGAGGAATTGGGCCTTGATCAACAAAACCAGGGTATCCCAATCGTTCGACTGTTACTCCGCTGAGCCCTTCTTCTTCAAGAAATTCTAGAATCGCGCTTCCCATGCCCCCTTTAAGAGAATGGTCTTCTAAGGTGATAATCTTTTTGGTGAGTCGAGCATAGTGAGACAAGATTTTACGATCTAAGGGATTTATATAACGCAAGTTTATAACAGCGGCGTCTACACCGCGCTGACTTAATTCTTGTGCCGCCTGGAGACAAGTATGTACCATTGGGCCAATGCCAATTAAAGTTACATCTCTGCCATCTCTCAAAACTTCTGCTTTTCCAATAGGAATTTCGGTTAGGTCATCATCTAGCGTCACACCCTGCCCCACTGATCTTGGATACCGCAAGGCAACCGGGCCGTCATATTTTAGTGCCGTAAAAAGCATATGTCGCAACTCATTTTCGTCTTTAGGAGCCATTAAAACCAGGTTAGGAATGATTCTAAAAAAGGATATATCAAACACTCCATGATGGGTGGGGCCATCATCACCGACAATACCGGCACGGTCAATTGCCAAAACAACATTGGCTCCTTGCAAACAAACATCGTGCAAAACTTGATCATAGGCTCTTTGATAAAAGGTGGAGTATATGGCGACTACAGGTTTTAGGCCCCCGAAAGATAATCCAGCGGCGAATGTCACCGCATGCTGTTCAGCAATCCCCACATCAAAAAAACGTTCAGGAAATTCCCTCGCGAATTCTTTTAGACCTGTTCCACTGGGCATTGCTGCAGTAATCGCTACAATTTTCGGATTTTCCTTAGCCAGCTTACAAAGAGTTTCTCCAAAAACTGCGGTGTAGGTTGGAGGAGCGGATTTTTTAATGACTTTCCCAGTTTCCGGATCAAAAGGGCCTAGTCCATGAAAAACATCCGGATTCTCTTCTGCAGGTTTGTACCCTTTTCCTTTACAAGTCACAACATGAACAAGAACCGGCCCTTTCTTATTCTTAGCTTGATCTAACACTTGCTCTACACAGGCTTGATCATGACCGTCAATAGGGCCTAAATAGGTAAACCCTAACTCTTCAAAAAGCAGTCCGGGAACAAGTAAGTACTTTACGCTATCTTTAGCTTTAGCGGCTAGCTTTGCTACTTGATTTCCTATCCCGGGAATTCGCTTTAATAGATACTCCAGATCTTCTTTTCGCTTATCATAGAGTGGATCCGTCCTTAATCGGTTCAAGTAGGTAGACATAGCGCCTACATTGGGTGAAATAGACATCTCATTGTCATTTAAAACCACAATGACGTTCGTTTCACTATGTCCTGCGTGATTTAAGGCTTCGTAAGCCATCCCACCAGTCATAGCTCCGTCTCCAATGACAGCCACAACATGGTGTTTTTCTCTCAGAACATCCCGAGCTTTGGCATACCCAACAGCGGCAGATATGGATGTGCTGGAATGGCCTGTTTCAAAACTGTCGTGAGGGCTCTCTCCTCGTTTAGGGAAACCTGACAATCCCTTGTACTGACGAATGGTCTTAAACTGTCTTAATCGCCCTGTCAAAAGTTTATGTACATAGGTTTGGTGACCGACATCCCACACAATTTTATCCTGGGGGCTATTAAATATTCGATGTAACGCCAAGGTTAGTTCCACAACCCCCAGGTTCGGCGCTAAATGCCCTCCGTTTTTGGAGACCACTTTTATCATTTCTTCTCGAATCTCTTGCGCTAACATATTTAGCTCTTGGAAATCTAGCTTGCGCAAGTCCTTAGGTTCTTGGATCTTTTCAAGAAGTCCCATCCTTCTTCCCCCCTTGTAATTAAGCTGTATCCAAAGCAAAAAACCTAAATTAGAAGACTTACTATTATCCCAACAATAACTCCTCCGAAAACTTCGAAAGGAGTATGTCCAATCAGTTCTTTTAATCGTTTTTGAGCTAGATCCGGTCCATGATATAAAAACTCAATCAATTTATTCAGAACCTCGGCCTGTTTTCCGGCAGCCCGTCTGACTCCGGTAGCATCATATAAAACAACTATCAGGAAAACAGCTGCTACCGCAAAAATAGGCGAATCCCAGCCATGGTATTTCCCAACGCCCAAAGCCAATGCACTCACCATTGCGGAGTGGGAACTCGGAAAACCACCGGAACTGAAAAATAATGAGAAATTTAGTTTTCTTATTACAATTAGATTAACGATTACTTTTAAGAACTGGGCAGAAAACCAGGCAGTAATCGCCGAAATCAGGATTGCATTGTGGAAAATCCCCGGAAAAAAAGGCATAATATCTACCTCTTTTAGTGTTTGCGTTCTTCAATATAAAGTGCCAGCTCATTAAGAAAGTTTCCCTTTTGCCCGAATGGTTTAATTGCGGCTTGAGCTTTGAGAATTTGAGAATGCAATTCTCCTGATGCTCCTTCAAGCCCTAGCAAAGAAACGTAAGTCGATTTACCCTGTCGCAGGTCACTCCCAGCGGGCTTACCGAGAGTTTCACTGTCCCCAATCACATCTAAAATATCATCTTTTATCTGAAATGCTAACCCTAAGGCTTGAGCATAATCAGTAAGAGCTCGTATATCATCTTCAGACCCACCACCTAAAACTCCTCCGAGACGTGCGGAAACTGTCAATATAGCGCCAGTTTTACCCTTATGAATTTTTTCAATCTCAGGCAAAGTAAGAACTTTTCCCTCAGCGGTTACGTCCGCAACCTGCCCCCCAACCATGCCGTCTTTCCCTGAAGCAACAGCAACTTCACGAATAATCCGCAGTTCCCTTTCCGGTTGACCTAGCTCTAGACTGGCCAGCAGTTCAAAAGCATAGGTTAAGAGGGCATCTCCCGCCAGGATTGCTCCCGCCTCACCGTAAATTTTATGATTGGCTAATCTCCCCCTGCGATAGTCATCATTATCCATCGCCGGCAAATCATCATGAATTAATGAGTAGGTGTGGATAAGTTCCAGAGCTGCAGCGGCTCTTAGGATACTTTCAGGTTTTCCACCCACAGCTTCGGCTGAGGCTAGCGCTAACACAGGGCGAATTCGTTTTCCCCCTCCGATTAAGGAATAATACATACTCTCATCTAGACTATTCTTTCTCCATGGCAACTGTGCCAGAGTTTCTTCGATCATAGTCAGATATCGTTGAAAGGTTTCCTTAAACACGTCTAACGTTCATCCTTCCCATCAAAACTAGCTGGCTTTATTTGCAACTGTCCATCTGAACCTTCAAGCAATATCTCCATCTGTTTTTCTGCTTGATCCAACACCTGTGAGCAATATTGAACGAGACCTACGCCATCCTTAAATAAGTTCAGAGCCTTTTCTAAAGGCAAATCCTTTTGTTCCAGCATCCTTACAATTTCCTCCAAAGTTTGAAGCCCCATTTCTAAGGATTTTGGTTCATCGGCTTTAGTCTCTTCTACTTTATCATGCCCTAAATTGAAAAGATCCCCCGTAGCTATATCTATACTCATAGATTAAATCCCCTTCTCCAAAACGCTGCAGTTTAGACGCCCTTCGCTTAAACGAACTTGTATTTGTGAATCAACTTCGATATCATGAATCGACCGAAGCAAAGTACCGTCTTCTTTATAAGCCAGCGAGTAGCCTCTTCCCAGAATCGCTAAAGGGCTTAGTAAATCCAGCTTTGCAGCCAATAAATTTAGTATACCATTTTTATCGATTACAAATCTAGTCATCCCCTCTTGAAGGCGCATTTGCAAAGAATCTAAGCGTTGACGATTCTGATCTATTCGCCAGAAAGGGTCTCTGAGGGGCCCCTTGTTAGCAAGGCCCGCAATCTGCTGCCGTTTCCGTTCAATTAAAATTGCCATAGCCCCTCGCATCCGAAGGCTCATTTGAGCTACTAACAACTGAAGCTCATCTAAAATTGGCACAGCCAGCTCTGCTGCGGCTGAAGGGGTCGGCGCCCTTAAATCTGCTACGTAATCTGCAATGGTTACATCGGTTTCATGACCTACCGCTGATATAATAGGAATAACCGAAGCGGCGATAGCACGGGCAACTATATCTGTATTAAAAGCCCATAATTCTTCTAAGGAACCTCCGCCTCGCCCGACAATAATAACATCTACAGACCCATAGCGATTGAGGCGCTCAATCGCTTGAGCCACTTCAAAGGGTGCCGCTTCACCTTGGACAGCAGCTGGCGCTAAGATCCAGGACATCCGTGGATGACGCCGTTCAATAATATTGATAATATCCCGAATTGCTGCCCCTGTCGGGCTTGTTACAATCCCAATACGCCTTGGCAAGCGCGGTATACTCTTCTTGCGGTTGGGATCGAACAACCCTTCTTCAGCCAGTTTCTTTTTCAACTGTTCAAAAGCCAAGTACAGTTGACCAAGCCCACTGGGTTCCATTTCCTCTGCATAAAGCTGTATAGTACCATCTCGCTCATACATACGAATATTACCACGAATTAAAACTTTTAGACCATCAGAAGGAAGAAAGCGCACTCGTTCTACCCGACTCTTAAACATTACTCCTCTTAGATTCGACGACTCATCTTTAAGGGTAAAATACCAATGACCTGAAGCGCGATGATATTTAAAGTTTGATAGTTCCCCGCTTATCCAACAATTATGTAAATCCCATTGTTCCTGCAAGACCTGACTGATTCGGCCCACCAACTCAGAAACAGTCCATATTTTCGGCACAAACTTCACCTCACTGCTATAATATCACAAAGAAAAGACCGGAGGAAATAATGACTTCCATGCTGCTACATAGTAACTGAAAATAGGTCGCTTGAGCCGGGCGCCTTCGACCACATACGTGCAACTCAGCACTCCGAGGCTCGCCTACTCGCTTGGGTGGGAGCTCTGCCAAACCTCAGGGTAATACCTGATGTTAACCTCTGGCTCCGCTCCCCACCCAAGCTTTGTAGGCTTTACCGCCTCTCCATGCAATGGGTTCACTCCTGTGGATCGATGCCGCCCTGTCTTACGGGTCTATTATTCTTAAGCTTGTTTTGGGTGTTTCCAGAGACGCGATGCGGCACCAGCAGATGATAAAAAACTGAAGGACCTTCTAACATGCTAAAGGCTCTGCGAAGCCTGACCTGAGTCCCCCAAAACACTGCTTATAATCTTAGCAAACTGCCTGGAGGAGCGCTTCTGCTAAGCGGATGCGTCAGTGAAGCCGCGCTAAGGCGAGGGCCGACGGTTCGCGTCCCCGTAGCGCGCCGCAGGTTCACATGCAGAAAAGCCCAGAGGTTCGGACGCGCTCGCGAACCGTCCAGCGAGCCAGCGGTGGAACTCGCAGACGCGTGCAGACGAAGACACTGTCTTCGCACGGGTTAACACAGCTGACAAGCGCTCTCCCAGAGCTCGACAGAACCGTCCCCTGTCAGGATGATACAGCAAAAGGGGCGAGGAAAAATTTCCTCACCCCTTCTTATTGCCTAAATACGAACTACATTCTGCTTTGCACCACAGCAACGGTCTCTGCACAAATAATCGCAGCCTGTTCAAAAAGTTTGGCTCGTTCTGCCTTTACTCGCTCCTGATACTCTGTGTCCTTAATTCCCGGCAGATTAATATCTACACTGAGCATTGCAGATTTCAGAGCACTTTCAGCTAAGTAAGCGGATACACCCACATCACTGATTGCTCCCTTGTTACCGATTGGGGCAAGCTTTTGGGCTAACTGCAGAACTCTAAAGCAGTTTTGAGAAATACCCAGCGGTGTGTTAGTAGCAGATACTAAGACTTCCTGCATCTTCTCAGTGCGCACAGCTTTTTCTTCATCTGTACCTTTTGGTAGCTTCAAGACATCCATGAAATTGGAGAACTCAGCGATATCCTGGCTTAAACCCGTTTTCAACAGACTTAAGACTTCCTCGGCTTCAGTCAAGATCTCTTTCACTTGGGGTTCAACATCTTTGTACTTTTCCTTGCCAATGGTAAGGTTAGCCACCATACAAGTCATTGAAGCAGCCAAGGCTCCGACATAGGCGGAAACACTTCCGCCTCCTGGTGTTGGGGAAGAGCTGGCTGACACTGTCAAGAATTCATCTGTGGTCCATTCCCAGATTTTGCTCATATCCATTACTTAGCTCCTCCTTGCAGAACGATTCCTTTCAGGACATTACGCATTATTAATGCAGTGGTCAGGGAACCTACACCACCCGGCACCGGAGAAATTAAATCAGCTACATCTTGAACAGCCTCAAAGTCAACATCTCCGCAGATTCCGTCAGGTGTCTCGTTAATTCCGGCATCAACTACAATTGCGCCGGCTTTGACCATATCTTTTTTGATCAGCTTAGCACGGCCTACCGCTGCAACCAAAATATCTGCTTGTCTAGTGAAAGCCCCCAGGTCTGGAGTCTTAGAGTGGCAAATTGTCACTGTAGCATTGTGTTTAAGTATTAAGAAAACTAAAGGTTTGCCCACTGTTTCGCCACGGCCCACGATAACAACGTGCTTACCGGCGATTTGCACCCCTGAGCGGAGAAGCAATTCAATACAACTTTGCGGGGTAGCCGGGAATAGTCCGTCCTCGCCGCTTAGAATATATCCGCGATTAATTGGGTGAACTCCGTCCACATCTTTATCGGGACGTACTGCAGCCATAATCGTTTCTTTTTGAATTCCCTTCGGAAGCGGAAGTTCAATCATAATGCCGTGAACAGCCTGATCGTTATTAAGCTCTTCAATTTTGGACAAAACATCTGCTTCCAGAGTCGAACCGGGCATTGTGAAAAGTTCAAAGGCCATCCCGATTCCCTCACAGACCTTCTGCTTGGATCTCGCATAAACTACCGAAGCCGGGTCATCACCGACTAGTATAACGGCAAGCTTAGGTTGCACACCTTTTTCTTTCCATTGCGCAATTTCCTCACGAATTTCTTCTTTTAAAATTTTGGATACTGCTTTTCCGTCTAACAATTGTGCCAAAATACACACTCCTTTCGAAATATTTCGATTTATTCAGTCGCAAAACTCCCTTTATTAAAACTGGAGTGGAAACCCGTAAAGTAGAAGTTTCCTGCTTATTAGCCTCCCACTTTCTGAAAGCGGGAGGCCTTATGCTCACATTGGTAGAGATATAATTACTTTCCCTTAAGGTATTGATCAATACCTGCGGCAGCCTTTTTACCGGCTCCCATAGCCAAAATAACAGTTGCTGCACCCGTTACGATATCACCGCCGGCAAAAACGCCTGGCTTTGAAGTCATCAAGGTTTCTGGATCTGCAACGATATTACCACGCTTGTTTAACTCCAAGCCGGGTGTAGATGTTGTAACCAGAGGGTTCGGGCCTTGTCCAATAGCCACTACGACGGTATCCATAGGGATATCAAATTCAGAGCCTTTAATTGCAATAGGAGCACGGCGTCCTGAAGCATCGGGTTCTCCCAGTTCATAGCGCAAGCAGGTTAAACTTTTCACCCATCCGCGCTCGTCCCCTTCGATAGCTACAGGGTTTGTCAACAAGCGAAATTGGATACCCTCTTCCTCTGCATGCTCTAGCTCTTCTTTACGGGCTGGCATTTCGTCACGAGAACGACGATAGATGATATAGACGTTTTCCGCTCCTAAACGTAAAGCTGTGCGAGCAGAGTCCATTGCAACATTACCGGCACCTAAAACGGCAACATTTTTCCCGACTTTTACAGGGGTAGCGTAGTCTGGGAACTTATAGCCCTTCATTAAGTTTGTTCTTGTTAAAAACTCATTGGCTGAATAAACACCATTTAAGTTCTCTCCTGGGATATCCATGAAGTAAGGAAGTCCTGCACCTGTCCCGATAAAGACAGCGTCATAACCATTTTCCATAAGCTCATCAACAGAGGTGATTTTTCCAACAACCTGATTCGTTAGAATTTCTACACCCATGGTTTTGAGATTTTCAATCTCAGTTTGGACAATTTCTTTAGGCAGACGGAATTGAGGAATTCCGTACATCAGTACGCCCCCGGCAACATGCAAGGCTTCAAGCACAGTCACAGCATGACCAGCTTTTGCCAAGTCGCCGGCACAGGCCAATCCTGCAGGCCCAGCTCCAATAATAGCTACCCGCTTACCACTCGGTGCAGGTTTCTCAAACTGCGATTTGCCAGTCTTCATGCCGAAGTCAGCTGCAAAACGCTCAAGTCGGCCAATAGCTACTGACTCTCCCTTAATACCTAAAATACATTTACTCTCACATTGATTTTCTTGAGGGCAAACACGGCCACAAACAGCAGGTAGTGAATTTTTAATTTTCAGAACATTACCAGCTTCCTGAAAATCTCCTTCGGCAACCTTTTTAATAAACTCTGGAATAAGAACTTCTACAGGACACCCTGAAACACATTTAGGCTTTTTACATTGTAAACAACGCTTAGCTTCTTCTACAGCTGTTTCTTCTGTATAACCTAAAGCAACTTCTTCAAAGTTACGCGCCCGTACTTCCGGTTCCTGACAAGGCATTTCATGACGAGGGATTTTAACTTTTTTTGTGCTTTCAACATTCTCAGCCATTAGTGATGCCCTCCTTCATGATTGCATTCCAGTCGGGCTTTGGCCCGATTCTCTTCATCTTTATAAAAAGCGAGACGCTTCATTGCTAAGTCAAAATCAACTAAGTGTCCATCAAACTCCGGCCCATCGACACAGGCAAATTTTGTCTCATTGCCTACGCTTATCCGACATGCACCACACATGCCTGTTCCATCAACCATGATTGGATTCATACTAACAATGGTTTTGATGCCTAATGACCGAGTATAATCGACAACAGCTTTCATCATAATCATCGGCCCGATGGCCCAAATAGCCTTAACTTGGTGGCCTTGGGCTAACACTTCAGCAAGTCCGTCTGTTACAAACCCTTTAACACCTTTACTTCCATCATTTGTGGCTATGACAACTTCACTGCTTGCAGCGGCCATCTCATCTTCTAAAATCAGCAAATCTGCACTTCTCGCACCTAGGACGGAGATAACATGATTTCCGGCATCTTTTAAAGCCCGAGCTATCGGATGAATAGGAGCAATGCCTAAACCTCCTCCGATGCAAACAACAGTACCATAATTTTCAATTTCGGATTCGACTCCCAACGGACCTACAAAGTCTTGAAATGCATCTCCTTCATTCATACCCGTTATAATTGCTGACGAGTACCCAACATCTTGAACAACAATCGTGATAGTACCCTTTTCACGATCAAAATCCATTACAGTCAAAGGAATACGCTCACTCTGCTCGTCTACACGGACAATAACAAATTGCCCTGGCTCAACTTTTGCGGCCACGGCTGGTGCATTGACGTCCAGTAAGGCAATACCGGTTGCCAATAGTCTTTTTTTAACAACGTGGTACATTTGTCTCCCCCTTAATGTGAATAAAATTAAAATTTCTCATATATTAAATTAATTCGATATCTTCAATGACTTTTCCTTTAATTTTACAAATGTGAAAAGAAATACTTGAATCAAAGTTCACCCTTTTTTTCTGCTTTCAGATTGCTGTCCACGATTCGATCAAGTATCCCGTTAACGAACTTAGCTGATTCTTCTCCTCCAAATCGCTTAGCCAGCTCAATTGCTTCATTGAGACTTACACGACCGGGGATATCAGAACGGAAAAGAATCTCGTAAGTAGCCAAGCGCATTACATTTCTATCCACATTAGCCATACGATTAATAGACCAATCTTGAGCATATGAAGAAATTGTTTGATCAATTTCATTTTGATGATCTATGGTCCCTTCAACAAGTTCCTGCGCAAACCCCCTACTGGGCTCGGGAACAACAAATTCATCAGCCCAGCGCTTAACTTCTTCTGCAATAATCAATGGTTCTTTCGTCAGGTCTCTTTGAAAAAGCACTTGTAATGCAGTTTCTCGAGCTAATCTTCGACTCAAGAAAATTCCTCCCTAGTGATATCTAATTTTAAGTCATCATTTAATACTTGTTAAAAGTCTTTTCTACCCAGGCTGAAAGGTCTTTATGCTCATCTTGGCGTTTTCCTAAAACAAAACCTATCACAGCAAATAAGACTAACACAAGTGTTCGCCAGAAACCTAGCGTCACAAACAAAAGTCCCAGTATAAAACCTATAGATGTTCCCAAAAGCTTGCCAGGGTGATTATCCAAGGCCCAAACTAAAGACTGTGAAATCTTCTCTTCAATTTTTAACCAAAAGCCCCTCATCGCACACGTACCGGACGAACCTTTTCTAAGCGACGCACCAGCACTTTCACCTCTGCCACAATTATTCCGGTATAAAGCTCGACATCCTCTTTAACCTTCTTCAAAATTTCTTCAGATATTTGAGGAATTATGACCCCCTGTTCAAACTGACAAAACACGATAATCTCAAGGCCAGCTTCGCGTTGTCTAAGACTTGATCCAACTTGCAAAACTCCGGGCAGCCCTTTGGCACTGCGTGTAATAATCTCCTGAAGGGCATCTTGAGAAATTCGAACTTCTCCTCCTTTTAAAGATGTCCGAAAGGAATTATCATTACTCGTCCGTGGTCGGATAAACAATAGCAATCCTAACAATAGTAAAGCTCCAGCCATAATAATACTCTCCCAAGGATTAAATCTTAACCAATCAAGCCCTTGAGTTATTAAAAAGTATGGTAGTCCCCACCCTGAGGCTACTGCTAATATAGTGAGTGCCCCCAGAAATAGAATCAATCCTAAAGTATAGACCAACATCGTCGTCCCTTCTTTCAGAAACCCCCCCTGGGCTTTCCAGGGGGGGCCTTCTTAGCTCCTGCCAAGTTTTCTTTACTTTAAACGTAAGTCTTCTTCTTTGGTTTCCACAACCGGTTTAAAATTAACCCCTTGCACATGAACATTTGCCTCTACGACTTTAAGTCCAGTCATACTCTCAATGGCCTCTTTTACAGCTTGCTGAACACTAAAAGCTACGTCGGGAATTGATACACCATACTCCACAACAATAAACAAATCTACAGCTACCTCATGTTCACCGACTTCAACCTTAACTCCTTTGGACAGGTTTTTATTTCTCCCCAACATGTTAGCTAAGTCTCCAACCAGACCACCGCTCATGCCTACGACGCCCTCTACTTCTGAAGCAGCTAATCCGGCTATGACTTCTACAACTTCATCCGCGATTCGAATAGATCCCAGGGAATTATCTGTACCCATACTTTCCATGACCTTACACCCCCTACTCGAAGTTCGATGTTCTTGGTTGTAAGTTTGAATATTGAACTTCGACATTACATTATTCACATACCCTTTTTTGCAACTAGATAAGCCTACTTACCATTTAGTGTGAAATATCCTTATCCTAAGTAGGTTTCCATTATCTACATGACGTTGATATTATACCAAATTAAGGCTGATCTAGCAAAGGCTATTTCCCCTCAACAAATTATTTAAGTCTTAAAAAATAATTTAAGTGAATAACAAAAAGATCCTCACATTAATAGTGAAGTTCTTTTTGCAGTAAAAGAACGGGGAATCCCGTTCTTACTTCGTATTTTTCTTCTCAGGTTAAAGGTCCTTATTCTCCTAAGATTCGACGTTGAATAAAGTTTGTGTAAACTTCGCCACGTTGATAAAAAGCATTGTCCAATACTTTTAAGTGGAAGGGTATCGTTGTATGAATCCCTTCAATGACAAATTCCTCAAGGGCACGTTTCATGCGGGCAATGGCTTCCTGTCTAGTGGCACCCCAGACAATCAACTTTCCTACCATGGAGTCGTAATAGGGGGAAACAGCATACCCTTGATAAACCGCACTATCCACTCTTACCCCAGGTCCACCCGGAGCATGATAGATGGTAATCAACCCCGGAGAGGGCATAAAGTTCTTATCAGGGTTTTCCGCATTAATTCTACACTCAATCGCCCAACCACGCATTTGGATATCTGCTTGAGTATAGCCTAGAGGTTCTCCTGCCGCTAAACGAATTTGCTCTTTTACCAAGTCCAGACCTGTAACCATTTCAGTAACCGGATGCTCGACCTGAATACGCGTGTTCATTTCAATAAAATAGAAGTTGCCATGACGATCTAACAAAAACTCTATGGTTCCTGCATTGGAATAATTTGCAGACTTTGCCGCCTGCACGGCTACTGCACCCATTCTTTCTCTCAACTCTGGACTTATGGCACTCGATGGGGACTCTTCCAGAAGCTTTTGATGGCGGCGTTGCAGAGAACAATCCCGCTCGCCTAAATGAATGACATTGCCGTAGTTATCACCCAACACTTGAATCTCAATGTGTCGGGGTTCTTCCACATACTTTTCCAAGTAGACCTCAGCATTGCCAAAGGAAGCCTGGGCTTCATTTTGAGCTGCTTTGATGGATTTGCTCAACTCTTTAGCATTCTGAGCAACTCGCATTCCTTTGCCTCCACCACCAGCCGAGGCCTTAATTAAGACGGGATATCCTATTTCTTCTGCAACAATTTCTGCGGTTTTATCATCTGTAATAATATCTTTAGAGCCCGGGACTACAGGAACGCCGCCTTCTATCATTGTTTTTCGAGCGGTGGCCTTGTCTCCCATAGTTTCGATAACTTTAGGAGACGGCCCGATAAAGGTGATATTACATGACTCACATATCTCAGAGAAGCGAGCGTTTTCAGATAAGAAACCATAGCCGGGGTGTATTGCATCAACGCCTGTCAATTCTGCAGCACTGATGATGTTAGGAATATTGAGGTAACTCTTGGCACTAGCAACGGGCCCTATGCAAACCGCTTCGTCTGCGGCCTTAACGTGCAATGCCTCCCGATCTCCTTCAGAAAAAACAGCGACTGTCTCGATATCAAGTTCGCGACATGCTCTAATGATACGCAAGGCAATTTCCCCGCGATTCGCAATCAGGATTTTCTTAAACATGCTCTTTTCTCCTTATTTTTCAATAACGAACAACGGCTGTCCATATTCAACGGGTTGACCGTTCTCTACAAGAATTTGTACAACTTTCCCATTAACTTCCGACTCAATTTCATTCATGAGCTTCATGGCCTCAACGATACAAACGATTTGGCCAGCTTCAATAGTTTGTCCTACTTTAACATAAGGAGCAGCCTCCGGAGATGCGGAACAGTAGAAAGTTCCTACCATCGGGGAAGTTATGGTTTCTGTATTGGCATTTATGATAGACTCCGGCGCTTTGACTGCTTCGGGACGTAGGGATTGAACAGGTGTATCCGCCACAACCGGTGAACTTACCTCTTGACGAGGAACAGCCGTGACCGGCACTCCGGCAACAACACTGGGCCCCTTGCGAATAGCGATTTTCACCCCATCGCTTTCAAGATTTAATTCACTAATTTCAGTCTCATCTATAATTTGGATTAATTCTTTAATTTCTTGTAAATTCAACTTTGAATCCTCCTTCGATAACAATGAAGTGCGGGTATTCTTTGCTTCCTTACCCACTTTAGGTTCCTCTCTTGAGATTACCCCAAGTTTTCGCTCTTCGAAAAACTTCTTAGCAATTTGCGGGAACAATGCATAGCTCACGACATCTTCCTCAGATTGAGCCAACTCGAGACTATCAAGTTTTGCTTTTACCATGCCGGGTTCAAGTTTGTCTGCCGGCCGAACTAATAAGGGTTCCTCATCTCCGATAATTTTCTTTTGAATTTCAGGGTTTATCGGTGCTGGCGGACGACCATATAACCCACGAACATACCCTTTGACCTCTCCTGGGATTAACTTATATCTTGCCCCGCTGAGGACATTTAATACCGCTTGAGTGCCTACAATTTGGCTCGTAGGAGTTACCAAGGGGGGGTAGCCCAACTCTGCACGTACTTTAGGGATCTCCTCTAAGACGTCATGTATGCGCTCAAGGGCACCCTGTTCTTCAAGCTGAGAGACTAGATTCGAGATCATACCCCCAGGTACTTGGTGCTCAAAGACTCTCATATCTGAGATTCGAGTGATGCCGCGCTCAAAACTACGGCTTTTGCGCAGTGCCTCAAAGTACTTTGCAATATGGAAGAGTTTACGTAAACTTAAACCCGTATCAAATCCGGTATCTTGAAAAGCTCGAACCACTGTTTCAACCGGCGGTTGACTAGCACCAAAGGCTAAGGGCACACTGGCAGTATCAACAATGTCCACTCCGGCTTCTGCGGCCTTTAAATACGTTCCGACAGCCATTCCGCCAATATAATGACTGTGCAAATGAATCATAATTCCTAACTCTTTTTTTAATAACGAGATCAGTTCATAAGCCTTGATAGGAGTAAGTAATCCAGCCATATCTTTAATACAAAGAGAATCAGCACCAAGTTCGGCAAGTGCCGTAGCTGTTTCCAGGTAATGTTTAGTTGTATGAACCGGACTAATTGTATAAACAACGGAGGCTTGAACATGTGCTCCTGCTTTTTTGGCAGCATCCATAGGAACGACCATATTCCGAACATCATTCAGAGAATCGAAAATCCTGATAATATCAATTCCATTTTTGACACTCAGGGAAACAAATTCCCTAACGACATCATCCGGGTAATGCTGATACCCTACCAGAGACTGGGCCCTAAGCAACATTTGTAAGGGTGTCTTTTTAACACGGCTTTTTATCTGTCTTAAACGTTCCCAGGGATCCTCACCCAAGAAACGCAGACACACATCAAAAGTAGCCCCGCCCCATACTTCTAACGAAAAAAAACCTACCTCATCCAGCTCTGTTAGGATGGGCAGCATATCCTCGGTACGCATCCGAGTTGCCCAAAGACTTTGGTGGGCATCCCTCAAAGTCGTATCTGTAATCTTAACTGGTTTCACTGCCGTCACCCCTCTTTGTATTATCCCCATTCCGTTCAAACTTCAATAATGGGTAATTTTCTCATTATTAAAAATGAAACAATATGTTTTATTATATGAGGGTACTACTTCTTTTTCAACGAAACTAGTTTAAGTATACAATATAACTCTTTTTGTATACTTTGACCAGCTTATCTTTTGATTATAACTATTTGCAGATTAGCATAAAACTGCCGCCTATATCAGGCGGCAACTAAGTGCTTTTAAGTTATTTATAGATTCAGCTAATTTAAATGTTTAAGAACTATGTTTAATAGCTCATCAGGCCGAAACGGCTTGGCCACAAAGCCCACTGCACCTTCTTTCAACGCTTCTCGAACAATATTGTCATTGGCAACTGCACTGCAGATTACAACCTTTGCCAAGGGGTTAATCCTAAGAATCTCTGCCAGAGCAGCTAATCCATCAAGTTCCGGCATGGTAATATCTAAAAGCGTCAGGTCAGGTTTGTTAGACTTGAATTGCTCCACAGCCTGCAAACCATTTTCAGCTTCAATGACGTTTGTAAGACCCTGCCGAGCAAGAATCTGACTAATCATCAAACGCATGAAACTCGCATCATCAGCAATAAGAATTTTGCTCATCTTCAGTGTCTCTCACCCTCTCAACCAGGACTTTCGTCCTATTATGGATATAATTCGCTCTGCCCTACCTATTTTCCTGCATATGTTATATAGAACTTTTTGAATATCTACTATTTTTTAGAAGATATCATAATCTTATCTAAACGGATTCCTGTCACTCTCAGGACAATCTCCTGTATAAGACTTACCTCATGGGGAGTTAAACTCGGAGCATAGACAATCACTGTTACATGTTCAGAAAAAACATCCGCTACTGCGTCGTGGAAGCCTTTTATTTTGAGAAGATTTTCAATCTCTTCTTCTCGTTGAATTTTCATGCTAAGCTGCAGCCATTGATCTTGCGCCTCTGCCTTGCTTTTTTCTACTGTCGAATCGAGGAGTGGAGCAAGCATAGCTTTTGATTCCTGACGTAATTGATCTCGTTTTAAACGATAATTGACGAAATAATCTCCACCGGAGTTATTGGGTTTTATAGTTTCAACCTCAAACTTGATTTGAGATTTTTCTTTTGGAGCATTAACAGGCGAACTTGCCTGTTCCGGAATATAGGCATGGGATTCAGAAAGCATTAAACTAATTCCCAAAATCCCCAGCATGACTGCTAACCCTGCATAAACAGTCAGTCTTAACCGAGATTTGCGTCCCACAATTAAAAGCACCGGCCAATTCATGTACTTAGTCATCATGCTCCACCCATTGGCACAACAGTAATTCTGGAGCTTGGAATACTTAAAAGAGTTTGTACCGCTGTATGTATTCCTTCCCGTACTTTTGGATCGCGGGCACCTTCAGCTATTACTAAGACTCCTCCGATCTCGGGACGATCCTCAATGGCGATTACCGGTTGAGAAGATCCACTTGGCATAACAACTTGGTTATTCTCCGTGACCTCTGTTGTTTCTCGAGTACCTCCGGTCTTATCTGTTTCTTTATTCGTACGCTTAGTGACATTGTTATTCCGAACATATTCATTCTTTAAACCAGTCAAAAAGTTAACGGAAACTTGTACCTTTCCTACGCCCTCCATCATCAAAATGTTAGTTTGTAATTTGCTTTCTAACTCTTTCTCTAAAACACCAATTTTGGTGTTTGGATTCTCTATAGATGTTATAGCGGATTTTATTGGGGTAATTTCTTCAGTGCCAATTTGACCTTTTCCGAGATAAATAAAGGACATCCCTACAACGATTAAAGACACAATTCCTAATAACATTTTATCCGTTGAGATTTTTTTCATCCAATCCATAAGTTAACCTCCTTCCGTATTTGCAAAACCTTTAGGTTTCTTGAACTATTATCTTTTCTTTAGGGATGCTCATAAATGTGGCAATTCGCTCTCTCACCTCTTCAACCTTTGGAGATCGTGTTGTCTCAGGCATAGTAGATTCCCCAATAATAATTGGTTTGACTGATTGAATGGTTTCCTGGGAAGCTGTCAACAGGACATTAATTTCTGCAATTGTTGGTTGATCGGTGATTCCCCCCTCTTTTTCTTCAAATCTAACGTCAACCTCCGCGTCTCCAACCCCTGAAGTACCTAATGCTAATCCTTTAATCTGGTTAATAAGTATTCGCTGATATTGTTCCTGGACCGCATCTCGCCCAACCTGAACTCCTTGTCCTTCCACCGCAATTGCCGGTAAATCTTGAGGACTGGTGACAGTCCAAGCGGGAATCTCCATTGATAGAGGGGTATTCAGCAATGTTGTAATCGGAGCGAGAATCGCCGAAATCACGAATAGTCCCATCACCATTTGGACAAATCCCCGCATGGACTTATTAGGCAAAATCATCTCCAGAAAGGTTGCCAACAATAAAATCAAGGCCAAATTTCTCACAAGTGTTTGTAACGTTTGCACAGTTTTTCCTCCTTAGTGCAACATCACTGAAAAAGTTCCCGAACCTACGACTACAGCTACTGCCATGAAAAACATAACTGCGACAGATGCAACTGAAACTATTATTAGTATTAAACTTTTAGACATATCTTGAAGACTTTCCGCAAGGGCCTTTTCACCTATCGGTTCGATGAGGGCTGCAGATATGCGAAACACCAGGATCATAGCTAAAATCTTAATTAAAGGACCCAAGCAAATCACAATAATTGCTACTAAAGCAACTATCCCAACGGCATTTTTTAAGAGTAGTCCTGAGGTAATCACCAGTTCCACAGCGTCCTTAAAAAACTTTCCGACCACAGGAACAAGATCAGCTGAGTACTTAGCTGTTCGGAATACAACGCTATCAGCAACCCCTCCTGTCACTCCTTGAACCGTCATGACGCCGATAAAAATAGTCATAATCACACCAAGGGATATTTTTCCTACGAATTCAAATAAGCCAGCCAGTTTGCTTAGTTTAAATTGTTCGGAAATATGATTAAAAAGCTTAAGGACTGCTGCTAATAAGAAGAGTGGCAGAATAACCGTCTTGATAACCGTGGCTAAAACTGTCAAGCTACCCATAATAAGAGGCTTAAATAGGGCTGCACTGGTCAAATTCCCCATGGTAATTAAGAGCGTCAGGATAACCGGAAACATGGTTTGCATCAGACCTACCATTTGATCGATAGTTCCTGTAGCAATGTCTATAACCTCTTTAAATGTTGTCATTGCTAAGCTAAGCAGAACGAGATAGGTCATGACCTGGGCGATTTTCCCCACACTACCTCCAAAAGCTACTTGGAGTTGTCCCAAAACTGCTCCCAGTACAGCTAGGATGAGGAGTTTACCAATTAGGGGGCCAGTCCCTAGTATTTGATGGCCTAATAAAGTCAACAATGTGTTCCCTAAGTTTTCCGGTTTCAGACTTAACTTGCCACTCCTTAGATCCTCAAACATACGCACAAGAGAAAATCCGGGCATTGCCTTCTGGACATCACTATCCAATTGCTCCAAAAAACTATGCATTTGGCTCAAATCAATCTCTTGCAGAAGATCTATCTTTTCCAGGGGCTGAGGGGGTACTTCTTCTGCTAAAACCGGAGAAGTTGTCCCACAAAGGAAGAAAACTAACATTACCAAACTGACAATATATCTCGGCAAACACATCACCTCACGGAACGAGTCGTACCAATGACTCAGTAATGGCTACAATAATAGGAATAGCTAAGATTATTACCCCGACTTTTGCGGCAAGTTCGATTTTTGTTGCCAAGGCGCCTTCACCTGCGTCACGGCATATTTGGGCACCAAACTCTGCCAGATAGGCAACTCCTACGATTTTTAAAATGATCAGTAAATAATAGGAATTAATATTAGCTTGATCAGCCAGGTTTTGTAATAAGTCAACAATAACTCGTATTTTACTGAGAACAATTATAAAGATCGATGCACCTGCTAATATGGAAAGCTGTAAAGCGATCTCAGGCTTGATCTGTTTTAGAACAACGCTAAAAATCGTTACTATTAGGGCTAGTCCAACTATTTGCCATATCTCCACACTTTAGCCCCCTAATATAGGTTAAAGACACTCTTAACCAGAGTAAATAATTCAGCTATAGACTGTACTACAATATAGAGAACTACAATAACTCCCATAATAGTAACTCCTTGAGCCATTTCACTACGGCCGGATTGATTTAGAACGGATGCTAGAACTCCGACCAAAATCCCAATACCGGCCACTGTTATTATTAAATTAAAGCTCATTTGTACAACTCCTCTCCCTGGTTAAATCAAGATGAGCACTCCCGCAATTCCTCCAAGAAAGCCTAAGTACGACCACATCTTAGCTTGTTTCCCAGACCAGGTTTCCGCTTGTTCCTTCATTACCATCAATTGACGTTGAACAAGCTCAATTTGTTTATGCTGTTCCGTCCGATCAGACCGACCCAATCCTTTACCAACATCTCCAATTACATTCCAGTCTTCTGGCTTCAAACAAAAATGGCTATTTTGTGCTATCATGGTCTCTTTCCAAGCTATACCCGCTGATTCACCTTGACCCAATCGTTCCTTCAATTCTCCAAAAAAACCTTGCCAAGGTTCATCCGTACGTTCTTTCAGAATTCCGAATGCCTCGGGTAGAGGAGTTGCCCCCCAGACGATTTCCGTGTCTAAGAGTGCTAAGGCCATGGAACATTCTCTTAATTCCTGAGGACGCCTTCGAATTCTGTAAGCAAACCACAGCCCTAAACATCCACACCCCGCTATAAGTACCATACATCCCAGTATTAGCATTACAGGCTCCCCCCAGTTTTCAGATCGTAAACCCCTTCTAAAGTTCCCGGTCCATGTCGCCTGCTTAACACTACCAAACGTTCAAAAACCCCTTGATCTAAGAGATGAGTTATAACCGGTCTGCTTCGGGCCTCTTCCAAGGTGCCGGCGTGAGCGGTACTTAGTATCCGGACTCCGGTACGCAAAGCGTCAGTTATCGCAATAACATCCTCAGCATGACCCAGCTCATCCACAGCCAACACTTGAGGGGACATGGAACGAACCATCATGCTCATCCCGCTGGCTTTTGGACAGCCATCTAAAACATCCGTTCGTAAACCTAAATCATAGGTTGGTATGCCTTGCCACATCCCGGCAAGTTCCCCCCGTTCATCGACAACTCCTACAGTCTGACCCTCTAATTTCAATTTAGGAACTCCGTTGCTTATTGAACGAATCAAATCTCTTAACAAGGTTGTTTTACCTGCTCTTGGGGGAGAGATTAAAAGAGTATGATACAGCTGACCAGTAGAATTTAGCAGTAAGGGCAATATTTTGAGACTTTGTCCCTGAATATCTCTTGCTATACGGAGATTTAAAGAAGATATGTGTTTCAATGTCTGAAGTTGACCATCCTGAAGCACAGCTTCACCTGTTAAACCTACTCTATTTCCTCCGGGCAGAGTAATAAACCCCTGCTTCAGATTCTCTTCAACTGCGTAGAGGGAGCTATGAGTCATACGTTCTAAAGCAGCTGTTAAGTCCTCTGATTTAATCAAGTAGGCTTTGTAGGCACTAGTTGCCTCCCCCTGGTGGTTAATAAAGAGATCCTTATCCACCGTTCGAAGCATGAGCGGCTGTCCAACTCGCAAACGCAGTTCTTCAACCTCGTATAAAGCTACCTCCTTAAGATTGAGTAAAATTGATCGAACATCATCACCAAACCATCTCGCCATATCCGCCCATAAGGCCGCGCTCTTATTAAGCCTTGGAAGGCTTTTTTCCCCATTAGAAACCTTAACTTTTTGTAAATCTGCCGTTAGCCTATGTTCCTGAACGACAGATAGAGTGTAATGTAGCGACACTTCATTGCCCCCCTTGATAGAAGGTATGTCCAACTTGATAGTTTTAGACTTGAACACTTGGCAAAAAGAGGAAGTTTATCTACATAACTAAAGCCGAGAGCAGTTTGATCTGCTCTCGGCTTTAGTTAGAAATTTACACTTTAAGTCACTCTACCTACAGTTATGAACAAACATTTTTTCTGCCTCTTGGGAAGACACTGCTTTACTAAAAAGGAAGCCCTGCATCTCATCACATAGCTTATCCTTTAAGAAGGAGAATTGGTTATCAGTCTCTACTCCTTCTGCAATCACTTTTAACTGCAGGTTTTTAGCAAGCTGAATTATTGCAGTAACAACCTCCTTACCATTATCCCCAGTGGTAATGTCCCGAATAAATGTTTGATCTATTTTTAAAGTATCTATTGGCATGCGGCTTAAATAATTGAGGGAGGAGAAACCTGTCCCGAAGTCATCAATTGAAATTCGAACTCCCAACTCTTTAAAAGAACTTAACATTTCTAACGAAGTTTGGCCCTTTTCCATGGCAATGCTTTCTGTAATCTCCAGTTCAAGCCATTGGGGGTCTAATTTGGTTTCATTCAAAATATTTTTCACCAATTTTACAAAATTGGGTTCTTTAAATTGCCGAGCAGATATATTAACCGCTATACGTAAGGGAGAAAACCCTTGTTCTTGCCAATGTTTATTTTGAGCACAGGCTGTACGTAAAACCCATTCTCCAATCGGAATAATCAGCCCGGTTTCTTCAGCTATAGGAATAAAAGCAGCAGGAGAGACCATCCCTAATTCGACAGAATCCCACCGAATGAGAGCCTCAAGTCCTACAATTAAGCCAGTATCTAAATCAACTTGAGGCTGATAATGTAAGACAAATTCTTCACGAACCAGGGCTTTGCGGAGACTGTTTTCTGTTGAAAGCCTTTGGTTGGCTTTAATATTAAGTCCTTGCGTAAAAAACTGGCAGTTATTCCTTCCCTTCTCTTTAGCAGCGTACATTGCCGTATCCGCCTGCTTTACCAAAGCTTCCATATCGCTGCCATCATTAGGATATAGACTAATTCCGATACTTGTACTTATATAGATTTCATTGTCCTCTAAGATAATAGGTTTGGAAAAGAGCCCTAAAATTCTTTCCGAGACTAAAGCTGCTTCGATTTCATCTTGAATTTCTGAGAGCAATATCAAGAATTCGTCCCCGCCCTGCCTTGCCACCGTATCCCCTTCACGCAAAGTCTGCCGCAAACGTTCAGCTACACTTTTGAGAAGTAAATCCCCCATATTGTGTCCCATTGTATCGTTAATCAGTTTAAATCGATCTAAATCTAAGAACATAACCGCCAATTTACCATTTTTACGTCTTGCTCTAGCTAAGGCATTCTTTAAATATTCATTGAATAAAAGCCGATTAGGCAGCCCTGTTAAGGCGTCATGCTGTGCCTGATGAGCCAATTCTTTCATATGATCCCATTTATAACTGACATCTCGAAAAACTAAAACAGCACCTATGATTTTATCATCTCTATCCCTTATGGGAGCGGCAGAATCCTCAATTGAAACTGCAAAACCATCTTTATTAATTAGGGCAGTATGATCAGCTATATTAACTACACGGCCTTCTTGAAGACAGCGAATAATTGGACTTTCAACTTCTTCACCTGTTTCTTCATGAACAATATGAAAGACTGTTTCTAAAGGGAGACCTACTCCCTCTGAATTTGACCAACCTGTTAAAGCCTCAGCCACTGGATTAATATACTCTACCTTCGCCTTAACATCCGTGGTAATCACGGCATCTCCGATTGACTCTAAAGTAACTTGTGCACGTTCCTTGGCCAGCCAAACTTCAGCCTCAATTTTCTTTCGTATAGCAATATCTCGTATCACACTTACAATAATTGGTTTCCCGTTTATTGTTGCTCCTTTAGCGCTAATATCGATAGGAAAAACACTTCCATCTTTGCAGACGTGCTTCAGTTCAAATTGCATTCCCTTTGGTGCATGTTTAAGAAAGAATGGAACCATTAGCTGATCCTCTGGCAAACGCAATTTGTGCATTGGCATATTCGTCAATTCCTCACGAGTATATCCATAACGCTTTACTGCCGCCTCATTGGCATCGATTATTTGTCCCTCTGGACTGATAAATATAATTATATCCGGTACCTCATCGGCCAATAAGCGATAACGCTCCAAGTTAGCCCGATCTTTAATTAGAGCTTTTTCGGATTCTTGCAGATTGTTATATCCCGATTGAATTAGCCAATACAGTAACATTGCAGTTACTAAGACAAAAACAGCACCTTTTAGAGTAGATAAATTGAGGATCGTCTCTTGATCAGCAATAATAATAGTCAACAAACGATCAGAAAAGAGAATCCAAAGCATACTAAACAAACCATAAAGCACTGCTATTCTAAAAGGAGTGACCTTACTCAGATTGCATTTTAGCTTAAAATTCATTACGAAGCACTCCTTTCGATAGGTCTTAAGTCTTAGGTCTTATTCTTCAATAATAATCAATAATCCTGCAATTTTAATGAGAATCTTTAAATAATCCCTTAATTTGTTTAATAATTTAGACGAATTCGACTCTTATGACAGAAATCGGTTTAATTATTTAACATTAAAAACACCCACTTCTTACAAGTGGGCGTTACAGGTCCTTTTAAGTATTCATTGACCCTATATCTTTCTTCTTTCTATGACTATGTAGGTGTTGAAATCACCAATCCGACAGACGCTTAATAATGTAATAACACTGGCAAAATCATAGGCCGCCTTCGAGTCTTTTCCCATAAGTATTTACTTAGACTATCACGAATGTTCGATTTTAAGGCTCCCCATTCAATTTGGTCTTTCTCAAATTGCCTTTCTATACTCCCTATTACATCTTTTTTAGCACCATCGATTAAGGCATCTGCTTCTTTCATAAATGTGAATCCTCTTGAAATGATATCCGGCCCAGATAATATTTTATAAGGCTTGCTCTTAGAGAGTGCAGCGACAACTACAACTACTCCATCCTGAGCTAATTGTTGCCGATCCTTTAAAACAATGTACCCCACATCTCCTACACCCAACCCATCAATATAAACACTTCCTGCCTCAACCCGTTCACCAAATTCCATTCGATCCGGTGAAAGTTCAACCCGGGAGCCCAACTGGGTAATGGCAATGTCCTCATCCACATAACCAAGAGACTGACCAATTTTTCTAAAACCGGCTTGATGACGTATTTCACCATGATGAGGAATAAGAAAACGAGGTTGAGTGAGACGAATAACAAGTTTTATTTCTTCTTGGTTGGCGTGCCCGGATACATGCACCTGTCCCATTTCCTTAGTGACTACTTCGGCCCCTATTTGATAGAGATGATTGATTGTTTTTCCGACCAACTTCTCGTTTCCGGGGATTGGGGTTGCTGCCATGACTACCATATCCCCTGGCATCACATTAATCTGCCGATGACTGCGAGTAGCCATTCGCGTTAAGGCTGCCAGAGGTTCTCCTTGACTCCCAGTGGTGAGCACTAATAATTTCTCCGGCTGCATACTCCCTACTTCAGAACTGGGAATTAAGATGTTTTCCTGGGGTAATTTTAAATATCCCAGTTCAATCGAAGTATTAACAACGTTTTCCATACTCCTTCCTACAACGCAAATTTTGCGTCCGATATCTGAGGCCGCATTAATCGCTTGTTGAATTCGATGGACATTCGAAGCAAAGGAAGCCATGATAATTTTTCCTTGAGCCCGTTCGAACCATTCCCGCAAGACTTTGCCAACAATCTTCTCTGAAATTGTAACCCCCGGTCTCTCTGAGTTAGTAGAATCACAAAGCAGGGCTAATACCCCTTCCTGTCCCCAGGCCGCAAGTTTACCTAAATCCATGTTATATCCATCAATTGGTGTGTAATCCACTTTAAAATCACCGGTATAAATCACTCGGCCCACCGGCGTAAGTAAAGAATATCCGACAGCATCAGGAATACTATGGGTAACACGAAAGGCTTCAACTTCAAACACTCCTGCTCGAATCGGTTCTCCTGGCTCAATAACATGCACCAACGATTCCGGATAGGGGTTTTTTTCCTGCAACTTTGCCTGAACTAAGCCTAAGGTCAACCGAGTTCCATAAATGGGTATATTCAATTTTGGTAAGATGAAAGGAAGTCCACCAATATGATCTTCATGTCCATGAGTGATAAAGAGTCCTTTAATACGCTCACGGTTTTTCTCTAAATAAGTGATATCGGGAATTACTAGATCAATACCAAGTAATTCATCTTCCGGAAATTTCACACCTCCATCAATGACTACAATCGAATCTTCATATTCAAACACAAGTAAGTTTTTTCCGATTTCTCCCGTTCCACCAAGTGGAATCACACTAAGCTTTGATGCCCTCTTATTATGCAAATTAAAAAACACCTCCTATGGTAACAGTAAGGTTAATTTGCCCCATAGAAGATGTTTTCATGTCTATAAAAAATTATTCAGGTATAAGAGTATCACTATGCCCGTTGAACATAGTTACCTGTGCGAGTATCAATAATGAGGACATCTCCTTCATTGACAAAGAAAGGAACTTGCACCACAGCACCGGTTTCTAAGGTAGCTGGTTTGGTACCACCGGTTGCAGTATCTCCTTTAACTCCTGGTTCAGTAGCAGTAACTTCCAGTTGAACGGAATTTGGGATATCTACCCCAATAACCTGTACCCCGAAGAAAAGCACCCCTAAAGTCATGTTTTCTTTCAGCCACTTAACTCCATCACCGATTTGTGCCTCAGTTAAAGAGGTTTGTTCGTAGGTTTCCTTATCCATAACAACGAAATGCTCTCCATCTTTGTAGAGATAATCCATTTCGCGGCGCTCTACATGTGCTTTCTCAACTTTTTCGCCGGCATTGAACTTACGCTCTACGACCCCACCGGTCTTGACATTCTTCAGTTTAGTGCGTACAAAAGCTGCACCCTTCCCTGGTTTGACATGTTGAAACTCAACTACTGAAAATACATCACCATCTATTGTAATGGTAAGACCTGTCTTAAAATCATTTGTTGAAATCATTGTTTACTTCCCCCTAATAATTCTTGTATAGACCAGATTGTCCCTATTGAAGTCTAATATCTGCGCAATGGCAAAAACGTGATTTTTGATTCGATGGAATAATATCCCATCGAATCTATGTTATCCAGAAGCTTAAAAACCACCATTCCTTCTGTTATTGAACAAGGGCTAGTGAGAATCAGCTTTTGGACAAAATTTACTCTAAAATGATCAATTCTTTGGGTGCTTGGGTTAAGACCTCGCAACCGCTTTCAGTGACTAAAACAATGTCTTCAATGCGAACACCGCCCCAGTCAGGTATATAAATACCAGGTTCGACAGTAACTACCATTCCGGGCTGAAGAAGGCGTTCTTCCCGCTTACTCAGATTCGGCCCTTCGTGAATGGCCAGACCCACAGAATGTCCCAGCCCGTGTCCAAAGTAATCTCCATAGCCTGCTTCTTCAATAATAGACCGGGCTACAGCATCTACTTCTTTACCGGAGCGGCCTGGTGCAACTGCTTGGATTCCTGCCATTTGTGCTCTCAAAACAGTAGCGTAAACATCCCTATGCTTATCCTCAGGGTCGCCGATAAACACAGTACGAGTTATATCTGAACAGTACCCTTGATAAATGGCTCCGAAATCCATAGTCAGAAATTCCCCTGCCTGAATCCTTTTAGGACTTGCAGTTCCATGAGGCATGGCCGAACGCAGGCCTGATGCCACGATAAAGTCAAAGGAACCTCCACTGGCACCAGCTCGTCTCATGGAATATTCCAGATTAAGTCCGATTTCTTCCTCTGTTTGTCCGATCTCAATTGTCATTAAAACTTCTTTAAAAGCGTTATCAGCAATTTTCACAGCTTGGCGAATCAACCCAATTTCAGAATCATCTTTTACCGAGCGCAAGTTGCTGACAAGGTTCGGCAGCGAAAAAAGTTCAGCTTCTAATAAGGCATTCTTCAGATTGCCAAAATCAACGTAGGTTATATAATCTCCTTCAAAGCCAACCCTATGTACTCCCCTACCTATTTCGCCTAATTTTGCAAAGTGGTCATGTCCCGCATCAATAATCTCAAAAGCAGGGGCCTGAGCTTTAGCTTGTTCTATGTAGCGAAAGTCGGTTAATAAAACAGCATTCTCTAACGTAATATATAAAGTTGTTTCACCACCGGAAAATCCGCTAACATACCTACCGTTTTCCGGGCGCATTACAACATATGCGTTGAGGTTTTCATCTCGCATGTGTTGACGCATTTGTTGCAGGCGACTCACTTAAATACCCCCTATCTCGAAGTTCGTGGTACGTTCGAATTCCAGTTCAGATTTTACCCTGTGCTTTTTGGTAAGAGATAGCATAATGCATTGCTAGGGAATATCCCTCAGCGCCTAGACCTGAGATCTGTCCGATACAGACTGGAGCAATAACCGAATTGGTCCGAAACGCCTCACGTGCGTGGATATTGGATAGATGTACTTCAACCACAGGAACTTTTACAGCGCTTATAGCATCTCTTATCGCATAACTCGTATGCGTCCAAGCCCCAGGATTAAGTATTAAAAAATCCGCTGAACTTAGGCCCTGAATCCAATCGATGAGGACTCCCTCATGATTAGTTTGCTTGCACTCGGCGTTTATTTTCGCCTCATTTGCTATTCTTAATATTTCCTGATGAATCTCCGCCAATGTATGCGAACCATAATGTTCTGGTTCACGCAACCCTAATAAATTTAAATTCGGTCCATTAAACACCCATATCATACCCAATTTTATCACTTCCTCAACTCACCTTTAAAATTTTAACACAATTTTCTATTGTAGCATAGTATTTTTCTATTAGGAGTTATTCCATTCCTGCCTAAATAGATTTATTATCTCTACTGTTGAACTTCACTCTACTCCCACCGAACCAGAATAAAGAACGCCCACTTAAGAAGTGGCACCTCGAATTGGTGAAGAATCAAATAATGGCCCATAAAACAGTAAAACAGACAAGAGGTTATAGAATCTCCTGTCTGTTTTACTGTTTTTATGGGCCATTGAAATACCCTACAAATTATCATCAGCTACTCTTTGACGCTTAGAACCCCGGCTGTGCTCCTTGACCAAATTGCTGGGGATTATTAATTTGAGTTTGTTGGTTTTGATCCTGCTGAACCTTCATTTTGCCTTGTTCTGCACGATCCCCTTCTCCACTCACTAAACGAGGAGAAAGCACAACATTTAAGTTACTCAACATTATTTGAACTTCAGTCGGCCCACACTCTCCTGCAGGCTGGACCTTTCGAATCTCTGTTCGAGGAATCATTAAATGAATTTCATGAGGAGTCTTTGGCTCGCCGATACGCTTAAGCCTAACACGAACTCCTTCAACTTCCATTTCTACCTGATCTAAATATTCCCCAACAAACTCTTGACCCTGATCAGCATTTATTGTTGCATACTGTTCCAGCCCTTTACTCGGTTTAAAATCGGGCAGAACAATCTTTTGTCCTATTTGAAGTCTTAGCGGGTCAACACTAGGATTAACCATTAGAAAATCATCACAGGTTCCTCCCCAGCGTTGAGCTAAAACATAAAAATTATCTCCGGCTTGTATGCAGTACTCTTTTCCCACATCACATTCCTCCTCTCCATAAACTATGGTAGTAACGGAATGTCTCGTTACTAAGTTTATGAAATTCTCCCATATTACCCCACGGCCCACTTTATCGAACCAGTATCTTTGCTGGCAAAGCTATTCTCCAGTACTGAAATAGATTTTGAGAAGAGTTTCTCCTTTTCCTTCAGCTAGGAGCACCTCCTCAATATGAACACTTATTTCTTTATTATCCTCTAAAGCTTCCAGGGAACTTGTGATTTGTTCCTGTTGACCAACTAAACGCAAGCGAACCAAAGCATAATCAAGGGCGGCTCCTGTTCCTGCCTCTCTCCGCTCCCCGAATCGTTCAACATTTAGGGAAGCTACGTACACACCATTATCTACAAAAGTATGGCGACATAGCTCAATCATGTCTGGCAACTGATCCATTGTAGGGATAATAGACTTATTTTGGGTTACATCTCTTTCTGATACATCTTGCCAATAATTAGTCTCTTCTTTCAATGCCATCAACTTAAAATACGCTGGCTGGCAAAGAGTCGTATAAACAACAGCATTGCCAAGAAAGATGCTGAATATGATAATTTTCAGACTATGTAGGGAAAGACATCGACAGTTGCGTATAGAGGAGTTGATGGTTGATTTAATCAAAAACAAGCCCCCTTAACCTTAAAATCAATGTTAATATTTTTATAATATCAAAACCAATTTCAATTGCTCTCTTCTACCCAAACTAACTCGAACATTCACGGTACCTCAAGATATTATTCGGCTTCCTGGGACTCTAGCTGGGTAGAAATTCGACCCAGCTTAGCGTTTATAATAAAATCAACGGTACTTTCTACTGTCATTTTGTAACTTGATAATGACGGATCTGCCCAGCCTAGAATCCTCAGAGTCTTAATAAAAGCTTGGACATTTTTTGAGTCATTAGCCGAGCCTTGTATAGATAGACTTCCGTTTTTAAAAGTAATTTGTTTAATCTTCAATTCTACCCCCGCCGAAGCCTGAACTTCTGCCAACCTCTCTCCGATCTTCTCCCGGTGGACACTTGCTTTCTTCCAAGCAGAAAGCAGATCTGCCTGTTGTTGATTCTGTTCCAGGATATCGGTACCCTCTCGAGATAGTTGGCTTAGTTCATCTTGTAAAGGTAGTGCCAGTTGAGAAAGAGATAACCAAACCAGGGTTCCTGTGATAAGCAATATTATTGCTGCGAACCCTAGACGTAAGTAAGCCTTCATAAGCTTTCCCTTAGCAAATGGCTCCCGCCAAAGATTAAGCCCCGGACGTTGGGATATAACGCGCAGACCATACCCCACTGCCACCTCTGCAACACCATGGTTTTGCTCAAGCACTTTCTGCCAGGAATCAGGCAAATCCTTTATGACTGCTTGTTCAAGCAATAAATTTGAGTTAGTTGAATGTAACTCCTGAGCGAGTCTGCTGACATCAGAACCTCCACTCCAGACTATCCGTTTTAAATTATAATCGGTCTGCTGAGTTTGATGATATAAGAGAAACCGTCCTATTTCGTTTTTCCGCTCTTCAAGTAAGTCTGTTTCCGAATACGTTTCACTAGCCGAAAAAGAAGAAAGCATGCGCAAGTTTTTGGGAACTACTCCCCTAAAGGAAATCATTTTTACACCTTCAGGCTCACCTTGGAGGTATAATACATCTTGATCTGCATCAAATCTTAAAGCCTGTCCGAGAGCTGAATAAGCAAAATCGATCTCATTTAAGGGAAAACCCGCTTGATCAAAAATAAAGGCATACTGTTCAAGTATGCTTCGTCGTGTTGCACCTAAGAGAATTTGTAATTTTTTAGGTTTTTCCTCAGAAAAGATGAAGTAATCATAAAACAGCTCTGACTTTGGAATCGATATTTCCTCATCTACGAGAAGACATATAGCTGATTTTCTGTCGCGTTTAGATAGCCAAGGTAGGCAATATGCTCCTATGAATCCTTGCTGCATTGAAACTGCCAGATATACTTTAGCTAACTTGCCAGGGTTCTGAGACCGATAGGTCGCTAGAATGCTCCTTAAAGATTCTTCATCTCGAACTGCACCCTGCTCGATAAGACCGGTCGGTATTGGAATACGGTCAAATTTGACTGCAGTAGAACTATGAATAAGTTTATGTCTAAAGGAAGAGACGGAAAAGCAAAATGCGCGAATCTCTCCATCTGTTAATTCGAAAACTAGGTAACTTTTCTGCATTGATTTCACCTACTTATTCGAGGTTTTCATTTTACCAACGCCCAATACCATTCAAAGATTTGGGTTCCCCACAATAAGGCTATTATTGATCCTAGGGCCAGATAAGGTCCAAAAGGGATCTGTTGACGAAAACATTTTTGTCCTGTAACTAGGAGATATACTTCAGATATGGCACCAATTAGACTTCCTAGAAAAACAGCTAAGAATATTGCGGGAAAACCTAGGAAGGCACCAAGTGCCGCAACCAATTTAACGTCTCCTAAGCCCATTCCCTGGGGATAGAGCAAGGCAATCAATAAGAATAACCCTCCCGCGCCCATAGCACTCAGCAAACTCTCCCATCCTGTTGGGTTTCCGGGTATGAGAAAAGCCCCCAATAACCCAAGCACTAAGAGGGGAAGGGTGAGCACATTCGGCAGGCGCAGGGTATCAATATCAATCAAGGATAGCGCAATCAAGACAGCAACAAAGACTAAGTTTAGGAATAGTTGAGAGGGATAGATTGCCGTACTCCAACTAAAGTATGCCGTAAGAAAGAAAAGAATTGCCGTTAGTAGTTCAACAGCCGGATAACGCCAAGAAATTGGCTCTTGACACTCTCGACACCTTCCATTCTGCAATAGAAAACTAAGGACGGGAATAAGTTCCCAAGCTTTTAAGGGATGTCCACAAGCAGGACAATGAGAACCCGGCGATACTATGGATTCCCCTCGCGGGACTCTGTAAATGACCACATTCAAAAAACTACCAATTATCAATCCTAAAAATCCTGCTGTAATACTTATTAAAAACAAATGAGGCCCTCTTTTCCGGTTTTATCTTCAATTCAGCCTTGTATAATAGCCTTACCACAACTTTTTTGGTTTTTTGGTTTTTTGGTTTTTTGGTTTTTTGGTAGTACTTCTCTTTGAAAAAGACACGCTAGTCAGCTGACGTCCAAATTGCCTCTTTCATTTTTTCATCATACGCCCGAACTTCCGCAGCTAAACCATCCGCAGACATATAAATCATGATTATCCTGTCAGGTGTATGATCAGCTGGAAAGAGATACAAAGTGTTATCCGATGCATCAGCTGTTAAAGTAGATAAGCCAAATCCTTCTTTGCCCACTACCACCTGTTGAGTGGTTGACACATCCAACTTACTGATATAGTTTGGAATAAATCCCGGAGCAGTTACCTTCCCATTCTTTGCTTCCAAGTTTTTAGGATAGGTACCATTTTCTACTTGATACCGATCAAGAGCCGCTTTAACTTGGTGTGCTGTAGCTACATCGGCTTTTTGTTTTGCATTAGCTGTACTAGATACTAATTTGGGGATTGCAATTGCCGCCAGTCCGGCGATTATGATGATCACAGCCAAAACTTCAATCAGGGTAAAGCCTTTGTCTTGTTTGAGATAATTCATCTTAATTCCTCCTTAATTTTAACAGTCCTGCACAAAGCAATCTCGTTCAATGAAAATTGAACATCTGTCTCACTCGGATGAAGTTAAGCTAAGACTACTGAAGTTGTGAACTTAGATCAAAGATAGGGAGCATAACTCCTCCTGCGACAATACCAATCAACCCGGCTAAAATAATTGTGAGAAGGGGTCCAATCATCCGCATTAAACCTTCGAGTTGTTCCTCAAGATCACAGCGAAATATCTTGGTGACATAATGCATCATCAGATCAAGTTGCCCTGCTTCCTCTGCAATTCCAATCATTTCAGCTCCTTCCTTAGGAAAAATCCCACTCGCACTGAGCATTGGTGACATTCTTTTTCCTTGACGAACATTTAGTATGAGATTGTTTATTAAGGCTAGCATCTTAGGGCTGCGCAAGGTTCCTGCCGTTAGACGCAAGGCTTCCAATAAAGGAATTCCGGCAGTCAACAAGCGGCTCAACATCCGGCTGAACTGGACTAAATCCCGAAGATGATAGACTTTACCGATCAAAGGGGCACGTCCCAGCAAGTTCTCCAGATGGATTCTCCACTGATTTGGGCTGGAAAGTTTATAAATCAATAAACTCACACTTGCCAAACTAAGACTACCTCCTAAGAGAAGGGGAAGTTTTTGACTGCCGGCAAAAATGACTCTGGTCAAAAAAGGCAATTCGGAGACACCGACACTTAGAAACAATTTTTCGTACATTGGCAGAATCCAGACCGAAAGAGCGTAGAGTACGAGGATAACTGCAGTAAATAAAAGGGCAGGATAGGCGAGAGCCGCCTTAATTTTTCGCTGATAAACAAGCTCCAAGTCTAACTCATCAGCAATCTCACTGAGAACTTTCCCCAGATTTCCCGTATATTCACCGGCCTTTATCATGGATAGAATAAATGAGTTAGGGGAGGGGTCGAGATGAGCTAAAGCCTCAGATAAATCACTGCCGCTTTCTACCTGGTTCTTGAGAATTACTAATTGTTCTTGATCAAAGGAACTGCGCTCATTGGAGCTCATCATTTGCAAAGCTTGCAGGATGGGGATACCAGCCTCCAGTAAAGTAGCCAATCGACGAGCAAAACTACTCCACTTAAAATTCCTTCCGGCTGGAAAAAGGACATTTTCTATAGGAGCAGTCGATCGAATCCAAACCGGAAAGTAGCCTGCCTTCCTTAGACGTCTTTGAACCTCGTACAAGCCAGTATCTGCCCATATTCCGCGACGAACTTTTCCATTTATATCAACAGCTTTCCATAAGAAATGCTGTTTGCTCATCTTCGCATGCTATCAGGGCTCTGCAGCTTTTCCTGGGCAACGTCATACGTTACCAGTCCCTTTTGGACTAATTCCATAATAGCCTTGTCCATTGTTTGCATTCCCAACTTAGCATTTGTTTGAATAACTGTCGGAAGCTGATGAGTTTTGCCCTCTCTAATCAAACTGCGTACCGCCGGAGTGGCCATCAAGACCTCGATAGCTGCAACTCGGCCTTTGTGATCTGCTCTGGGAAATAATTGTTGAGACATAATCCCTTGCAAGACAGCCGCTAACTGAACACGAATTTGCTGCTGCTGATGGGGGGGGAATACATCGATCATCCGATCCACGGACTGAGTGGCATCATTGGTATGAAGAGTGCTAAAGACCAAGTGTCCGGTTTCAGCAGCTGTTACCGCTGTGGCAATAGTTTCCAAGTCACGCATCTCTCCAACTAAGATTACATCAGGATCTTGACGCAAAACAGCTCGCAGGGCATTAGAAAAAGAATGGGTGTCGTTACCAACCTCTCGTTGATTGACTAGACTTAATTTATGTCGGTGTAAATACTCAATGGGATCTTCAATTGTCACAATATGACTGGCCCTCGTCGTATTAATATAGTCTATAAGAGAGGCCAGAGTTGTTGATTTTCCACTTCCGGTTGGGCCAGTCACTAAGACTAATCCTTTGTGCAGCTTGGCCAACTCAATGCTGACGGGAGGAAGTCCTAAGGCCTGAGGGCTCGGGATTGTAAAAGGAATCAGGCGAATAACTACTCCAATTGATCCCCTTTGCCGAAATATATTAATCCGATAACGTCCAACACCCGGTAAACTATAGGACATATCTAATTCACCATATTCAGCAAACCGTTTAGCCTGAGTTTCATTCATCAGAGCCTTGGTGAAGGTCTCTAAATCTGCCTGAGATAGTTTATCCATCTTGCTTGGGATCAGTGAGCCATCCATCCGCAAAACCGGAGGACTCTCTACAGTCAAATGAATATCTGAAGCCTTCTTTTCTCCGGCTAAAAGTAAAAGTTCTTTAAATGAAATCATGGTTTAGTCTCCCCTTATTCTTCTATTCCAGATGTAACCCGCAATACTTCCTCAACAGTTGTAAGTCCTTGCTGAACTTTTAGGAACCCATCCTCACTTACAGTAAGCATTCCGGAAACCATGGCTTGTTGTTCTATGTCGCGAGCATTTTGTACAGAGAGAACCAGTTCTTTAATCTCTTGACTATAGAGCAAAAACTCGTGGATCCCTATCCTGCCTCGATATCCTGTCCCCAGACATTCCGGACAGCCTACCGAGCGGTATAGGTAGTTTATTGACACGGGTAGGCGAAATGCTCTTTTTTCTGCCTCAGAAATTTTATACTGGGTCTTACAGTGGTCGCACAAACGACGTACTAATCGTTGAGATAAAACCCCGCTGACCGCTGAAGCTAAAAGATAGGGCTCTACCCCCATATCAATCAGCCGTGCTAAGGCCTCTGCAGCAGTGTTTGTATGTAGGGTTGATAATACTAAATGCCCGGTCAGTGAAGCAGTTATGGCGATTCTGGCGGTTTCTTCATCACGGATTTCTCCAATCATAATCACATCTGGGTCTTGCCGTAAAATATATTTCAAGCCTACGGGAAAACTTAGCCCGGCAGGAAGATTTACTTGTACTTGATTAACTCCTGAAAGTTGATATTCCACAGGGTCTTCTATTGAAATTATGTTTTGCTCTTCGGCATTTAATTCTCTGAGCAGGGCATAGAGGGTAGTAGTCTTGCCACTCCCGGTGGGGCCAACGACTAAGATCAAGCCATTTGGACGCTTTAATAAAGCGTGTACCCCTGTCCTAACATCTTGGCGCATACCTAGGCTATCCAGCGAACGTTGAGCCATCTCAGGATCCAAAATGCGAACTACAACTTTTTCACCATATACGGTGGGCATCGAGGACATACGCAGATCCACTCGCCGAACTCCAGCGCTAAAGGTCATTCGACCGTCTTGGGGAAACCTGCGTTCTGCAACATCCATTTGAGCCATTACCTTAAGACTGGAGACAATACTCCGAGCAGCTTTTGAAGCAAGATCATGCTTTTTAATAAGCTTACCATCAATCCGATAGCGAACTACAAAAAGGTTTTTACGGGGTTCCCAATGAATATCGCTGACTCCCTGTAAAACTGCCTCATGTAAAATTGAATTAACGAATTTCAAAGTGGGCGCTTCGTCTTCTTGGAATTCATACTCTAGGGTCTTAGAGGATTCAGTTGACCAAACTCCCGGATTTTCAAAAACGCTATCTCCAATATCCGCCAGGCGGGCAACAGACTGTTCAACGGTTAAATACTGGCGAATTGCAGCTTCAATTTCTTCCTTAGCCGCATATAGTGGTTCAATCTCTAACCCAGTCAGCATTCTTACATCCCGAAGGGCTCTTTCATGGGTGGGATCAGACATGGCAACCTTTAAGACCCCGGAATATCGCTCAAAGGGAATAAGGGTATAACGACAAGCAATTTCTTCAGAAATCAATCCTGCGACAGCGGGGTCAATTATGACTCTCGTCAATTTTACTGCCTGGATTCCCAAGTAGCTGCGTAGGGCCTCTGACAAACTGGCTTTTTTCAATATTCCTGTGCGCAGGAGCACATCCCCAATTGGTTCTTCACCCTTTAAGGCTAGCTCTGAGGCCATTGCTAAACCAGCCTCATCAAGATAGCCATTGGCATACAGATATTGACCGAAGTCATAGTCGCTTCTCGTCACCATTACCAATGCAGTTCCTGATAACTCTTAGTAACCCAACTCTCATTGACCAATTCTAAGTGTTCCTCGATTTTTCTGACCGCTAACCCGGAAAGCCCTTTGGAAGTCACTTTGTAATCCCCTCCACTTAACTCAATCTGCACATCGACTTGCCCGTTATCTAAAGACAAACTTCCCTTCCTCAGATCAGGATTAGCTGTCAAATGGGCTTTTGCCCACTCCACTCCCCCTTCAGCAAGGTAGAGAGCCTGTCGGCTTTGAACCTCACGTTTGACCATTCGGTTCTCAGTATTGGCCTTTAGATAGCCCTCCATTCCTAGCCCTGCGAGCAAGGTTAATAACAAGAGAATGAGCAGGCTGACATATCCTGTTGAGTTTTGCTTAATATCATTGGCGGTAACCGTAAGGGGGTTTAGGGCGATGAATATATCCTTTGGCGGATGAGAGTTTTCCAAGTGATTGCTTGCCCTTCCTTGCTGGCGTGTAAGAAGATTTCCCATAATCCCGGTTCCACCTCCGCACATTTCCAATCAATAACATAGCTCCCCACCGGTTGAGAAACTCCTAAGTGTCGCCAATACAGATCTCTCTTTCCATCATGGTCTAAATCATCGATGAAATAGGAATCGAGGGTTGGCGATGGATTGGTATCATCAGGTAGAGGTAGTACTTTTAACACTCCCGACTCTGTCCAGCTTACAGTTTCGGCGGTTCGAATGGCATCCGAGACTGTCTTTCCAGTAGTAAAGACCGTGTATTGAGCTTCCAGGTGATTCTTAAGAGCCCGGGCACCTCGCCATTGATCAGTCAACAAGCGCATAGAGATCATTAAAAAAATGCAAGAAATCAACAGGGCACACACGACTTCTATGAGAGTTAACCCTTGTTCCGGTGACTCTCTTCTATTCGACAGCATAAAGACTCTCCAACTTGTATTGATAAGGATCTCCTCGCTCCGACCACATCACTTTAACACTTACTTTTAATAAGTGGGGGATATCATGCCAATCAGAACTTATTTGCCACCGAAATTTACCTTCTCGTCCCTCAACAATACCGCCAGGTATACAATCCCGCTGAGCTATATTATCTCTCCAATTCCGAACCGCTAATTGATCCATTTTTCCTTGAGCCAAATTAGCCCCCTCCATGAGAGTCATGGCCTTCCTCGATTCAGAAAGGGCTTCACTTGTTAATTCGAATAAAACTGCAAATCCTAATGAAAAAAGAAATAGAGCCAATAACACATCAAGCAACACATATCCTTCATTACTTCTAGAGTTATCGGAGTTATATTTTCTTAAGATATTGTTACCGTTGCCAAAACTTTATAAAAGTATATAAAAAGCTTTGTTTGCTTCCTGATTCATCGTGTCCGATTTTGTCCGAAGACTACTTTCGTTTGACATAACACTCCACAGGCTTAAATTCCGATGCAACGAATCGTACACATTAGTAGTGTCTTTTTAGGTGACTAGACTACTAATTGATATCTCGAAAGATTAATGGCGGCATTAAAATCTCTATCCATCGATAAACCACATTCACACTTGTACATTCTGTCTGACAATTTTAAATCTTGCTTTATAGCCCCACATTCGGAACACAGCTTACTCGATGGAAACCATTTGTCTGCCTCAACGAGTTCGATACCTCGTATCTCACATTTGTATTGAAGCTTTGACTTAAAGTCATACAGTTTTTGCTGGGCAATGGCTTTCGATAGATGTCGATTTTTCATCATACCCTTGATATTCAAGGTTTCCATAACCACTTTACAAGGTTTGGTTTTCACAATTGCATTCGTGGCTTGATGGATATGAT
>NZ_FNCP01000032.1 GCF_900100785.1 Desulfosporosinus hippei DSM 8344
GGATTTTTCAGTGGCTTAGTTTGCAATACCCATTGTTCGGAATCGAAAAACAAAAGAAATTATCAATTAACCCCTTGACTTTTATTAGCTGGTCTTATTTAAGTAGATACCTATAGAATTAAATCTATAATAGGATAAAGCTACAAAATAAAATTTTCCATTGATGATTCCTTGTTCTTTTTCTTTCGATACCTACATAATCAACCACATTTTAATTCACATAATACTCTCTTCTCAAACATTGAACTTTGTCCTACTAGTGCACTCTGACAACATACGCAGTTTTTGCCTTAGCCTTAGCCTTTGCCTTTGTCTTTGTCTTTGTCTTTGTCTTTGTCTTTGTCTAAAAGCAGCCAATAAAGTAATAGTCGCACCGACAGCTATTCCAAAATATCCATATTGCATTTACCTTTAGCACGTATTTTTCCATCGTCATATATTGAGGCCTTAAAAAGACCACTTGTTAAATTAATAACGTTATCACACTCAATAACAATAACAATTTTACCACCTTCAAATATAATAATATGAGGTGGTTATATGAACGTCATACATCGTCATTACTTTGAAGGTATTAGTGATAGAGTCTTCAATCATCAACATCGATATTCAGGTCTTAGTAGCGAATCGCCTAATAATCCTATACATGTTCATGAGATATCGGGTTGTAGTACAAAAGATAATGGTCATAGGCACTACTACAAACTAATTACAGGTCCAAGCACCGAAATTGCTGGAGGGCATTTTCATTCTTATCAAGGTTTTACGACTACGGATCAAAGACACTATCATCTACTGTCAGGCAGCACTTTGATTAATAACTTCATGCCGAGTCCTCGTCAAAAATTCACTACCGCAGAAGCCCGGCAAATTGGCGAACAACTTGGAATAGATTGGAGCAAAAACCCATTTAATGTAGAACAATTCAGAATAGGTCTAGATGTGGAATTGGAACACGGTAGAAGAGATCGGGCGACTAATGTTACAGAAGATGACTCGATTACAACAGCCAAAATAGCTTTAGCCCATTTAAATGAGTTTCCGGATTATTACACGAGGTTAACTAAACTTGAAAAAGAAGCTAAAGCATTTTGGAAAAGATAATTCTCTTAGATATATCTTAAGTCAGTTCTGCACTCTAAAAGGTGACTACCTAGTAAGTTACTACAAACTTGAACAAGCCTCTTCGAATAGTTTGAAAGACTTGCTTCCAAATGAAATGAGAAGGCCTAAATACTTATTCGAGTCAAACTTCGCCGTGTTAATTCATATTCCTTTTAAGCTTAATCATTTATTTTACTATTTCACCTTTAAATATTATAAATTCGAACTCTCAATCGCAATTTGATTGTGAGATGAATTGGGCTGCTATTTATTAAAATCTCTAGTTCACTAGGCCTTCTCAGCACTAGCACCGAAGAAAACTAAATCAATGAACAACCTATCTGCCCTCTGCACATACAAAAGGAGCATTGGTCACTGCGTCATAGCAGTTACAACAGCTCCTTTTACAGCATCTCTTAGGAGTACTCAATATTATCCTTATACCCTCATCAGGAATGACCAATGTGCAATATCTCCCCAGGAAGTTTGGGTAGACTCATATTCTTCATAAACCAAAATAAAATGGGCTTATTTTTGACACTGCGAACAAAAGACCGTTGTCCGTCCGGCAAGGCGAACCCGTTCTAATTTCTGCCCGCAAACTTTACATGGTTCCCCTCCCCGGCCATATACTTGTAAAGCCTGTTCGAAGGATCCTTTCTCTCCATTGGCATCGCGATAATCTCGAAAGGATGTCCCTTGAGCATCAATCCCCGCTTGGAGGACGTTTCGGATTGCCTGATGAAGTTCAGATATTTCCTCTTCGGTTAGGGTATCCACAGTACGGTTAGGGGAAATCCTTGCTTGAAAAAGGGATTCGTCAACATAGATATTTCCTAAGCCTGCTAAAACATGTTGATCTAACAAAGCGGCTTTTACAGAGATTTTTTTCTTACCAAATCGCTCTTTCAAAACCTGAGGAGTAAACTCCAACTCTAAGGGTTCAGGTCCAAGTTTTCCTAAAGAAGAATCACTGATGCTCCGAGAGGTGGGTATTGCTTGGATACGCCCAAATTTACGAACGTCTGAAAAATGAACTTCACCCTTGTCTAAACAGAAAACTACATGAGTATGCTTGTCAGGGGGTTGTTTTTCTGTGTAATAGTTTAAACGCCCAGTCATTCTCATATGGGCAATCAGTGTTAGATCATTATCTAATCTAATTAATAGATATTTACCCCGGCGATCTATCCTTTGAATTTGACGATCGGTGACTAGTACTTCAAATGATTGATCTTCCCAACTGATAACTGCAGATGACCAAACTAGTTTAACTTCTTTTATTTTCAAACCATTAACATGCTGGGCTAATGTCCTTCGGATTGTTTCAACCTCGGGAAGTTCGGGCATATTATTTCCTCACCCCTTATATTGAATGAAACGGCTGCATTTCGTACCAGTTAGGGCCAACCTTACATTCCACCGTCATCGGCACGGTTAAAGGATAGGCATTTTCCATTTGTTCCTTTAACATGCGGGCAACATTTTCCAGATCTTCCGGAGCTACTTGAAGCAAGAGCTCATCGTGTACTTGGAGCAGCATAGTTGCTTGAAAAGGTTTCAATCCTTCGGCTACTTTAAGCATAGCTAATTTCATGATATCCGCAGCTGTGCCCTGCACCGGGGTATTCATTGCAATCCGCTCCCCGAACTGACGTTGAACTCGGTTGGAATGCAGGAGCTCAGGAATGCGACGCAAGCGATTTAACAGGGTACGGACTTGTCCGTCTATTTTGGCCTGGGTTACTACATCCTCCAGATACCGTTTAACTCCACTATAGCGTTTAAAATACTGCTCAATATAAAACTTAGATTCTTTGCGCGGGATGCCCAAGTCCCTGGAGAGACCGAATTCAGTTAATCCATAGACCAAGCCAAAATTGACCGCCTTTGCACTTCGGCGCATATCCGAGGTTACCTCTTCCAGTGAAATTCCAAACACTTCGGCAGCAGTTCTGGTATGAACATCTTGTCGCAGGGCAAAAGATTCACAGAGTAAAGGGTCTTGGGAATAGTGGGCTAAAATCCTAAGTTCAATTTGAGAATAGTCAGCAGAGAGAAGTACCCACCCTGGTTCAGTAGGGTGAAAAACCTTTCGCAGTTGTCTTCCCTGCTCTAATCGAATTGGGATGTTCTGCAAATTGGGTTCTGTGCTCGATAAACGTCCGGTTGTTGTCACAGTTTGCTGAAAGGTGGTATGAATCCGACCTTCCTTGGCCTGAGCGAGTAATCCATTTACATAGGTAGACATTAGTTTGTTTAACTGCCGATAGTCAAGAATCTTGGCCACAACAGGGTGGGCAGTGCGAAGTTCTTCTAAGGTCTCCGCATCGGTAGAATACCCGGTTTTCGTCTTTTTGGCCGTAGGCAAGCTCAACTTTTCAAAAAGAATGGTTCCCAACTGTTTCGGAGAGTTTATGTTAAAGGTTTCCTCAGCTAACGCATAAATATCCTGCTCCAGCTGTTTTAAGGTTAGACTTATTCCGTCCCCAAAGGCTTTTAATGTTTCAGAGTCAATGGCAATTCCGTGCCGTTCCATTTGCGCAAGAACCAAACTTAAGGGTTCTTCGATTTCGTGAAGAAGACTAGTAAGTCCCAGGGTACTGATATCTTCTTCAAACTTAGGGGCAACTTGAGCTAAGGCTGCAGCTTCCTCGGCAATATTAGCGAATACATCTTGACTGGGAAAATACTCTTTAACTAAATCCAGAGGCGCAAACTTCGGTCTCGAGGATTGAATAAGGTAGGATGCCAGGCTTAGATCTAAGGCTAACCCCTTGAGTTTCACACCTTCGTTAGCAAGTAATAAGGCTACCGTCTTACTGTCTGCCAAGGTTTTAGGAATCTCATCGCTTCCCATTAATCCCAGCCATGCCTGACAAACCTTTTCCGATGCCTCTTCACGATCCAGAGTAAAGGTCTCCCCTTGGTTAGCTACTCCCCATTCCAGCCATTGTCCCCCTTGCAACCCTGTCCCCTTGTATCGACAGGCTAGGGTAAGAGGTTTCTTTTGGGATTTCCATTCGGCTATCTGAAGGAGCCAGTCTTCTTCTGACATTGCTCGTTCAGGCCAGGTTTCTAACACTGCCTCCGAGTTTTCACTAAGAAGCCCTTCATCATTATGGCGCTCATGCCATAAACGAGTTACATTTCTCAGGTCATACTTCTGCAGAACCGGCAGCACTTTAGAGGCCTGTGGCCGTCGATAAATAAAATCCTCGCTAGAAAAAGTCAAGGGAACTTCTGTCAGCATCGTAGCCAATTTCTTGCTTAGGATAGCCTGATCGGCATATTCTTTTAAATTACTCTGAACCTTTTTCCCTGACACTTTCTCGACATTCGTTAAAACATTCTCGACAGTTTCAAATTCCCAAAGTAATTTCAGGGCAGTTTTCTCTCCAATTCCCGGGACACCTGGGATATTATCTGAGGTGTCACCCATTAGACCCTTAAGATCAATAATTTGATGGGGCCGCAGTTGATAGCGTTCCCACAGAGCAGTCTCGTCGTATCGTTCAATTTCACTGATTCCCTTTTTAGTCAGAAAAATATTAGTCCTGGGGGATATGAGTTGTAGGGCATCCTTATCCCCTGTATATATTTGGATCTCCATTCCCTGAGCTTCCGCTTGTTTAGTTATAGCGGCAATTAGATCATCTGCTTCGTAGCCCGCCAACTCCAGGAGTGGGACATCCATTTCTGCTAATATCTCCTTGAGATAATCAAATTGCGGGCGCAATCCCTCAGGAGTTTCTTTGCGCTGCGCTTTGTAGCCGGCATACTGTTCAATTCGAACAGTTGCCTTCGTTTTATCGAAAGCAACCACCCAGTAATCTGGGTGCTGCTCTTGTTCAAGTTTAAAGAGCATGGTCAAAAAACCATGGAGAACATTGGTTGGTCGTCCATCCGCTGTTGTTAACGGTGGAAGTGCATAAAAAGCACGATTTGCAAGGCTATTTCCATCTAAGATAAGCATACGCGGCATCCTGAATACCCCCATTCTTTATCATTTTACTATATCATACGGAATACCTTCTAACAAACTGTGGAAACAGGACTCCCTTCCACTTATCGAATTAAGTACGCCTTGTTTACAGACTAGCTCCTATGAACAAATCCTTATATTAAGAAGTAAAGCTGGGGAAAACGTGGTAAACTTAATGTGTCCTTTGAAAGCGAAAACCCAACAACATTAAAAAACTTGAGAGGAAGTGAAATATCCTGGTTTATAGCAGCATAAATGAATGAACTACTAAGGATTACCTTAACGATTAAGTAGATATCCTCTTTCCGGTATTCTGTGCAAAACATGTGTTGGAGTTGTTTCCAATCTTATTAGGGGTTATGAGCGTTTGGATACACCAAAACAAACCTTAGTAGCTGAAGTTCTGTAGTGCTGCCACTTTATTTAGTCGGTTAAGTGAATATGCTGGATGGTTTTTAGCATATGTGACCAGGAAGATTCTAATGTCCGATAAGCAGGTTCGATTACTGATGGTTCTAACAAGTCTACTTTGGTCCGGCGCATTTATAACCGGAAAATTCTCCATTCAGGATTTTCCGCCCTATGCCCTTACTTTCTTTCGCTTCCTTTTTGCCTTACCATTTATCTTCACAATTTTGTATATCAAAGAACCGAAAAACCTCTTCCCCCGCGGCAAACAATGGCCGGCTCTTCTCCTGCTCGGATTTGTCGGCACTTTCTGCTATCATGTCTTATTTTTCACTTCTCTGAGCTATACTACCGCAATTAATTCCTCCCTGATCGGAGCCATCAATCCCATGGTTACTACCCTTTTGGCTGCGATGTTCTTCAGCGAAAGATTGACCTTCTACAGGGTATTAGGGATTTTCCTTTCTTTCAGCGGCGTCTTTCTCTTTATTACCAACGGGGATTGGCAAATAATCTCTCAATTTCAAGTAAATCATGGCGATTTTCTAATGCTGCTTGGGGTATTTTGCTTTTCGACTTATTCCCTACTTAGTCGAAGATACATGAAGCAATATAATATATCGCCTTTCATGATCACAGCTTATACCTTTTTAATATGTGTTATTATCTCGTTTCCCTTTGTTTTATGGGAAAACCCTGCTACTTATTTATCAACAGCCACTGCCAGAGGTTGGCTCTCTATTTTATACATGAGCGTATTTGCTTCAGTATTAGGTTATCTCTTCCAATCTATTGCCATTCAACGTATCGGTGCCTCTCGAACCGCCGTTTTTATTAATCTTGTACCTATCTTTACAATTATCCAGTCAGTGACAATCTTAGGGGAGTCCATTACCCTTATTAAATTAATGTGTGCAGCCATTGTTATCACAGGTGTTTATTTGGCAACACGTCCCGATACAAGAACTAATATTTTAAATTTACCTAATAAAGTTGCTTAATTAAGCTTAGATAAGAAAAATCTATGATTAACTGGAGCCTTCTCCCAATGGAGGAATCGGCTCCAAATCAAGTTAGATATAGAAAATCAGATATATTAGGATAATTTACTGGATTCCGACAGGAATCCGGTTTTTTTATTTGATCCAGACGTGTGCTTGATTAGCAATCCAACATTCAGCTTACGTTCAGCTTACGGTCAATTTATTTTCAGGAAACTGCTTTATAATTATTTCCAGTTCTGCCAACAAGCAATAGTCCCTAAATTCAAATAGACTTAGGTTTTTCAGGAGGCAATCATGAAGCTGTTGTTGTTTATAGAAGATAAAACCAATTCTTCAAAGGCACTAAACACCCGCTTAAAAAAAGAAGGTTATGTGGTTGATAGCATTCTCGATAGCGAAATCGGATTAGAAATGGCCTTGCTTGGGTCATATGATCTTATTGTCCTAGATTCGTTTCTGCCAATGATTAATGGCCTAAATTTTATTAAGGAACTTCGAGCCCATCACATAGCTGCCCCTATTTTAGTACTTCACACTAATAATGATATTAAGTTTATGATTGATTGTTTAGATGCGGGTGCCGATGATTATTTGGTAAAGCCTTTTTCTCTTGAAGTTTTCTTAGCAAGACTAAGAGCACTTTCCAGAAGAATAGACAAAGATTATATTGACAATGAGCTGATAGTAGCAGGGTTAGTTTTAAACACACTAAAGTGTAGGGTAGCGAAAGGAAATAATGTCATTAAACTAAGTGTCAAGGAAACCCTATTGCTGGAAACTCTCATGCGAAACTACGGAAATGTTGTTACCAAGGAACGTATCTTCGAGAGACTTTGGGGAGCCAATTCTGTGATAGAATTTGCCAATGTAGATCTCTACATATGCTACCTGAGAAAGAAAATTGGCGCTTCAACGATAAAAACAGTACGTAACATAGGGTATTACTTAGAACAAACAGCTGACCAGTGAAAAATGCTCAAACCTCCAACTAATCTAATGAAGGTTTGAGCATTTTTGCGAAATTATCACTGGGTTATTCCCAGCACATTCGTTCTATGTATATTTCGACTATAACCTTTGGAATGTCTTGGAAACTACGACCCTTTTATCAGTTTAAGTCAACGAAGCTAGTACTTCCTTATAAATCTCTTGGAATTGACCTGCCGGTGGTGTTTGATTGCCTTTTGACCCTTCAGTTTGGTCTTTAGGCCGCTCATTGGGTTGCCCTTGGGGCTGATTCTGATTGTCTGGACGCTTCTCCCTCGGGGTTCCTCTCTCTGGGGACGTACTTAAAAATGTCTTCTGCTCCTCAGTAAATATCGCATTAATGTCGTCGGCTTTTTGCTGAAGGAAGTCTTGACCCGGGTTTTCTGTGTCAATTAGTACCTGTAAAATCGGTTTAATGCTCTCTTTCTGATCACTCGTCAGAACCAGCTGCTCATTTGCTTGCAAACGCCGTATACTCATAGCAGCCTCTACGGCTGGGTTAGGATTAGAAGGTCGAGCACCTGGGCCAGGATTTTGCTGATTGGATGATACTTCTTTTGAGTTTGAGGCCGTATCTGAGGCAGAAGTAGATGCAGCTTGTGAACTGCAACCACTTACCCCTAAGAGGACAAGAGATAGTATTAAACCAGAGATTAACCAAGACTTTCTTGTGGTCTTTTGAACTCGATTAAGTTTTTTCATTTAAATTTTCCTCCCTATTTTTTCAAAAATCCATAAGTGCAAATTATGCATTTTCCGAAACATAATCTCTCTCCTTAACGTTATTCATCTAATCGTTAGATACCCCTTCCACAAGTGGGAGTGATTCTCTGGATTCCCCTTGGTGGAGGTACATTCCCCCGCCTCGGATTCCACCCCGCAAATTACCGCAGCACTGAAAACTTTCAAAAGAAGCATTGCTAACAAGTAGCTAAAACCAAAGGTAATTAGGATTATCCCTGCATAATTGGCCAATTGAAGAGGTTTAACAGAGAGGGAAGTCAGTCCGTCTAAAAAAGGTTTCCAGGTACGGATACCAACGTCCAGATTTAGTGCTTTCATTGATAATGCTCCTTTTCAAAGTATACTTATCGTACATGCTTGATGGATTTGTCTTACTATACCTCTCATTCCTGAATTGAGACTAAATACTACCTGAAGGTTAATTGAGTGTTTCCTGAAAATTAGCTGAAAGCGAAGAATTTGGGAGGGAATTCACTCGCAAAAGTTGCTTTAATAGGCAAAAAAATACCCCTATCTATTTAATAGGAGGGTGTCTTAACATATCTCATCACACTTAGGACTTTTCCTTTGGGTTCCTAGATTTATTTCCAGATGTTATAATATTGGTAATCTTAAGCAATATTTCCTCAAGAAGTCAATCCAGTATTAAATCAAGGGTCTATACTCAACTGCCAATTATGCACTTTGCATATCCTTCAAGTATAGGAAAAGAGGAGATTTCATGCAATCTATTCTCGTATCCGGTGGGGCGGGCTATATCGGCAGCCTTACTGTCAAAACACTTTTAGAGCAGGGTTACAAACCCGTTGTTCTCGATAATCTTGTGACCGGGCATCAGCAATCCGTCATAGGTGATGTTCCCTTTTTTTCGGGAGACATTGCCGATCCATATCTTGTTCAAAAGATTGTCGAGCAAGAACAGATCAGTGCCGTAATTCACTTTGCGGCGAGGAGCTTAGTCGGGGAATCCGCAGAGAAACCTGATCTTTATTTCGAGGAAAATACTGCTAAGACCAACCGTTTTGTAAGTACGCTCCTTAAGTCAGGGGTAAAGCGCTTAATCTTCTCCTCCACGGCAGCAACTTATGGTATTCCTGAAGAAATACCCATTCCCGAAAGTGCACCTACAATTCCCATCAACCCCTATGGCCAGTCTAAACTTATGATTGAACAATCCTTTTCTTGGCTTGAGAAAGCCTATGGCCTCCAATGGATTGCTCTGCGCTATTTCAATGCTGCCGGAGCAGCACTTGATGGTTCTTTAGGTGAGGATCATCTACCTGAAACACACCTTATTCCTCTGATTTTAAAGACTGCATTAGGGCAACGAAAAGAAATACATATCTTTGGCACTGACTATTCCACTCCCGATGGTACGTGCATTCGCGATTATATTCATGTTCTGGATTTGGCGAAGGCACATGTTTTAGCATTGGAAGCTCTGGGAAAAGGGATTGAAAGCGGAGTTTATAATGTTGGAACAGGCTCTGGCTTCAGTGTTAGAGAGGTTATCGAAACGGCCCGCCAAGTCACGGGGCGAAGAATTCCTGTGGTTGAATCTCCACGTCGGCCAGGTGATCCGGATAGACTTGTAGCAAAAGTGGAAAAGATTAAAGAACTTTTGGGATGGAGTCCACAGCATAGTACTTTAGAACAAATCATTGAGAGCGCCTGGGCTTGGCACCTGAGCCATCCCAATGGGTATGATCAATAGGAAGATATTATTCTCATAATATCCAGCTAAAAAGTTCCCTTAAATAACCAAAGGAAGCTTTCGATTAAGCTTTCCTTTGGTTATTTTCATAATATTTTTTGATATTTCCTTGATTATTGTTAACAAAGTTTTTTTGCATTCATAAACAAAAAAGAGCAAACCTTTAATCAAAAACCGGGTTATTCTTCACAAGACTGGGGGAGCCATACATAAAACACAGTTCCCTCTTCCGCCAAACTTTCTACTCTAATTCTTCCGCAATGATGCTCCACAAGAGATTTTGTAATAGCCAGACCTAATCCCGCTCCCCCATATTTTCGAGTTCTGGAGGAATCACTCCGATAAAAACGATCAAATAATTTTGGCAGATGTTCCGCTGGAATACCTGAACCATTATCTCTAACCGTCAACTCCACACCACCTGAAACCATTTCCAAAGCGATCTGGATATCCCCTTTTTCAGGATCAGTATGCTGAACCGCGTTATGAAAAAGATTCAAAATGACTTGTTTCATCTTGTCCTCATCGAAGCAACATTTTGAATGAGAAGCAAGCTTTAAAGTGACTTTTCGATTCCCAGCTAATAATCTTAACTGAGGCGCCATTCCTGTAATGATCTCGTCAAGCTCCCCTTCCGCTAATTGGATATTTGGCGAGCGATCCAGCTTTGCAAGAAGAAGCAAATCCTGAACTAACTTTTTCATCCGTTCGGATTCAGTATACATGCTGGTTAACGATCTGTGCAATTTATCAGGTTGATTCATAGCACCTCGAAGCAAAACCTCTAAAAACCCATGAATTGACGTCAAAGGCGTGCGTAGCTCATGAGATGCATCAGCAACAAAGCGCCGCATTTGTTCTTTCGCTTCTTTTTCCGCGTCAAAAGACGTTTCCAGCCTTTCGAGCATACCATTAAACGAATCTGCCAAGCGGTCAATTTCTACTTGCCCTTGGTCAACCGGTAACCGTTCAGCGAGATTCCCTGCATCGATTTGTTCCACAGTATTGACCATTTTAGACAATGGAACCAAGGTTTTTCTTAAAACAGGGATGAAGGCTAACATACCTCCGATCAAAGCAAGAAAAGAAATCAGTAAAAATGTCAGCAATTGCCGAGTTAAAATATCCCTTAAAGGTTTAGTATTTATACTTACCTGAACCACTCCAACCAATTGATCCCTCGATCTGATTGGCTGAAGAACAATCAATTGCTCATGCCCTGAAGCTTGATCAATAACCTTATAGTTTAGGTTGGGTTTTGAACGCGTGGCATCTTCATAATCTTTTTCGTCAAGTTTAGTGGGGAGTACACCATCTGCTGAAGAATCTGAGAAAACCGAAAAGTTCCCCTTCAGATCATAGAAAGCAATTGTCGAGTCCTGCAGGAAGAAAAAAGGTGACTTATTATGACCATTACCGGGAAGTTTATCACCGAATTCTTCTCCGGCCTTAATATCCGGGATTATATCGGGTAGTTCATTGATATAGTCCCCCGCTAACCTTTCCCAAACATCTGGAGGCATGGATAATACCTGGTTTTGGACACTGATTACTTTATTTTGATAGATAAATCCTTGCATAAAGATATATTGAAAAAAACCTATGATCACCAATAATCCAGCCATAAGCAATAGCGAACGGGATAAAAGTTGAAAACGAAGGGAGTTGGTTTTAGGTATAGTTATAGTTCGAGTTATTTTTTTGATAATGGCTTTCATTTTAGAGATCAACCCGATATCCAGCCCCGCGCAAGGTTCGAATTAGACGGTGCTCTTTATCGTTTAATTTTTCCCGCAAGGACCTAATATACACCTCAACAATATTTTCATCCCCTCCGAAATCATAGCCCCATACCTTGTCCAAGATCTTCGCTTTGCTTAAGACCAATCCGTGATTCAGTACTAGGAATTTCAGCAGCTCATACTCCGTGGTCGAGAGTTCGAGAACCCTTTGCTCGTACAGAATTTCTTTCCGTCGATCGTCAACCCGAAAAGCGCCTAGCTCAACCTCACCAAGGAGATTAGGGAATTGATTCCGTATTCTAGCCTGAATGCGGGCCAGCAATTCTTCAAAGCTAAAGGGTTTCATCATATAGTCATCAGCCCCAAGGGTCAGTCCCTTTACTCGGTCATCCACTTCATCCTTAGCGGTCAACATGATAATGGCCACATTTTCTGTCTTTTTCAGCATTCGACATACTTCAAAGCCATCCATCCCGGGCATCATTACATCAAGAATAATAATGTGAGGCTGGAATTGCTTAGCAAGTGTTACAGCTGCCATACCATCTTGAGCTGTTTGAACCTCAAATCCCTCCTCTTGAAGCCCCATCTCCAGAAACTGCAAAATGTTTGGTTCATCATCGACCAATAGTAGTTTGATGCCCTTTAATTTCTTCATGCTAGTAAGCTCCTTTACAACAGGTAAAGATCATTAATAATTTTACGCAAAACAGAAAGTATGACTTGGTGGGCTTATGCCTAATTATGCAATAGGAGGTTGAATCCAACCTGAGGGAAAGCTGAAAGTTTCCTGAATCCTACCGACATTTTAACTCAAGTTAATAATGGTAATTCTCGTTACCATAATAGTATAATCTACTTAACTGGAATAGCAAACTCACCCTTAATCCAACTTGGAATCTGGAATTTTGCAAGGTAAGCGGGGATTGACAGATTGGTTAATCCATTCCTAATACTTAATGTATTTTTAGTTCATCCAATCTTAAATAAGAACTTTCATAATAAACTATTAAGTTCATTTTTGACACTTTGTCGTTGTATAATAAGCGTAAAATTATTCGAGGTGTTAAAAATGTGCATAGAGTCTGACGATAAAGCAAAGATGATTAAAACATGTCAAGCTATCTTAGAATCATGTGACAAACCTTTTGTCTGGGAAGAAGAAGGTACTTATCAATATGGAAATTACAAAAAGCCTTTTAATCTTGTTCTCCCACATCAACAAATAGATCTCGAACTACATAATTTATTAGAAAAATTCTCAGGCTCCAGCTATTTGTACGATCAGATTAATGCGGTGTGTAATCTTGATGAGGAATGGGTTGAATCTGGAACTTACGGCTTAGATAGAGACTTTAGCTGTGTTTTTAGAAAATATTCCTTAAAATCAGAATATGTTGAGCAAGTAAAGACCTATTTTAGTGAACGACTTAGGGAATTGCAGTTGTGAAAAAGGTGCGTAATTGACCATGGATTTGAACAACTTTACTCGGATAGGCTATGTATTCAAGCCCTCACTGTTGACAAAATAATGGCAAGACCGTAAAGGCGTAGGCACTTTACGGTCTTGCCATTATTTTGTTATAAATACCCTAGACAAGGGTAACCCCTGCCGGACAAGGTGCATAAGATAATAAGGACTAAGCACATTATGTATCTCACCACCGGCGGTGAATTGATGACAAAATGCCTCGCCAGCCGATGGCTGTTGATTTTGCTGCCCATGGGCCGCTCTTATGGATAAATACTCGGCCCGGCACCAAATTCGGAATCGATTCCGAATTTGAGCAGAAAACCGGCGGTGATCCTCCAGAGATAATGCTTAAAATATAGTTCGCTCTTACAGTAGATAGGTGAAAGGATATTTTGATTTATTAGGATGGAGCGGCGAAAAAGAGATAGAGGTTGATCAAATGGTTGGAAAGATCCCTCTAGGTGAGTATTTGAGAACTGGTTTAAATATTTTAAATATTGAGATCTAAGATTTAATTTCGGGGCTCCCTTTCTTTTTGTAGAAAAAAGCAGCCGGTTAAAGGCTGCTCAATTATTATTTTTGATTTGCTTGGATTCCTAAGTGTTCTTTTAAAGCGTCCTGAAGAATGGATGAAAAATTAACATTTTGAGCTTCCGCCTCTTCGTTAAGCCACGAGGGAATGGATAGTGTTTTTTTCACAGCCTTTGAGTTTTTATGTCGGCGATAGGCTGTCATATCAATATCAATCATTGTGACAAACTGTCCATCATCCAAAGGGATGTTATGCGACATTGATGGGGTAGGAATTTCTTCTTTTTCATCCAAGAGATAATCTAGCCAGGTTGCTAAAGAATCACGAGCCATATAGATAGCGTTTGCAAGATCATTGCCCTGACTATTGGTTCCAGGTAAATCGGGAAATCGTATGGCATATCCATTTTCAACGGGTGTAAATATGGCAGGAAAAACATAGATCATGGGGTGTTTCCTCCTTTTTATATTATTTATCTAGATATAAATCCTTTGAATGGGGGCTTATTTCAGCCCCGCATCTTTTAGGATTTGTTTTGCTGTAACTTCGTTGATTTCTCGGTGTCTTGGGACTTGAACGGCTCGTTTGTTAGAGGCTTTATATATCGTATGATCTCCGTTATCCCTTATTTTATTGAAGCCGTTTGATTCAAGTTTCCTAATCAAGTCCCGTCGTTTCATTTGCATCACCTACCCTCCAATATAATTATAATACGTAATATACGTAATGTAAATAAAATGTACATAAAATACGTATTTATTTTAAGGGAGATTGAGTGATCGAATGAGGTATATTATTTCTTGCTTTAAGGTCGTGTTCCTGATACTGATGTGTTAATCTAAATTTGCAGATTTCTTTGGTATGACTACAGACTACCTATTGGGTAGGAGTGAGTTTAAATGTTACGGACAGGAGTATTAATTTAGAAAAAGATTATCACCAAAATTTTTAAATCGCTTCGATAATCTTACTGTGTTATACGATGATAAAAATCATTCACATTTGCATGACCTAAATTCCAAAATGGTAGCAATCGACGAAAACTATACATCAATAATTACTGACTATAAACGCTAAAATAGTGAGCCAAAAATAAAGGAAACGCCAGGAAAAAAGTGAGCCACTTCTATAAAAAACCTTGTATAGTTCAGTAGAGAGAAAAGCTGACATACAGGGGTTCCGACTGCATTGCCTTTTCAAATAAGTCATTTAGCAGAATAAGATATCTATTTTTTTCTTCTTTTCTATCCACTAATTAACACCACCAACGAATAAATTATTGTCATACTATGTGGCAAGTTCTCGTGCGAATTTATATAACTATGGATTATCGACATGTGTCACAGACCCATCTATTGCATAGGGTTATACGACACATGTCGTTTATACCCCTATGCGCAAATTTCGTTTAAAAACATTAGGGGTTATCTGCGAAGCCTTTGGAACATCATCATATTTTTATACAAAATATCAAGTTACCCTAATCATCTCATAATTCTTGCGAAACAAGGGGAAACCTGTCTCAAAATCCAAAAAAGCCCTCTCTCCATTTAGGAGAGGGCTTCAACATGTAACCTAGCATCCACAAGATAACCATTTCTCTTTAAAATTTAAAATCTGTCCAAAGCAATACTCAATACTTCAAAACACAAAACACAAAACAAAAAAGGCCCGAAGGCCTTGAATTTACTGTGGTGGGCGAGGGGGGACTTGAACCCCCACATACTCACATATATCGGATTTTGAGACCGACGCGTCTGCCATTCCGCCACTCGCCCACTATGAATTTTGTCACACAAATCGTGGCGACTTAGATATAATAACACTAAACCAGAGACTTAGTCAAGCTTTTTTGTTGAATTTATCTCAGCAGATTCTCGAAACATTCCAATCTTCCTTAACTTCTGATAGCGGGTTTCACGAATTACTTCCGGACTTTCTGAACGTAGTCTAACCAGATACTTGGAAATCACCTCTGACAATTCATCAGCTGTTTGGTGAAGGTTATTATGGGCTCCCCCTTGAGGCTCCCGAACTAATTCATCAGCAACTCCTAATCTTAACAGATCCTTAGCCGTGAATTTCAAAGCTGCGGCAGCTTCCTTCGCCTTTGTTGTATCTTTCCAGAGTATCGAGGCACAGCTTTCCGGAGCAATAACAGAATAAAAGGAGTTCTCAAGCATTAAAAGCACATTGCAAACTCCCAGAGCGAGTGCTCCGCCACTTCCACCTTCACCGATAACCGTACTGATCACAGGCACATGATACCCTGACATTGCCAGCAAGCATCGGGCAATAGCTTCTCCCTGCCCACGTTCTTCAGCACCCAAGTCACAGGCAGCTCCAGGTGTATCTATAAAGGTTAAAATTGGGCGCCCAAACTTTTCGGCTTGATCCATCAGACGTATCGCTTTGCGATACCCCTCAGGATGTGGCATCCCGAAATTACGCTTAATATTTTCCTTGGTATCCTTACCCTTAACTTGGGCAACCACTGTCACCGGAACACCATGGAAAAGTGCAATTCCCCCCGCAATTGAATGGTCATCAGCAAACAGACGATCCCCTTTAAGCTCTATGAAATCTTCAAACAGCAAGGGGGCATAGTCATAGAAATTCGGCCGCTCGGAATGTCTGGCTATTTGCACTTTTTGCCAAGGCTCCAGGTTCCCGTAGATTTCCTTCTTCAATAAAAGAACTCTTTTTTCTAGGGTGTCCACTTCCTGGGAAAGGTCAATGCCCTTATCCGCAGAAAACTTCTGGAGCTCAGAAATTCTATGTTCTAATTCCGCTATAGGTTTTTCAAATTCAAATAGTTGAGCCATATTCAGCCCCTTCCTGATGGTACCGCAGTATACGTGCTAACTCCGGACGCATCTGAGTGCGGGCCACGATAAGATCAATTAAACCATGTTCCTGGTTAAACTCGGCGGTCTGCGCCCCGGTGGGGAGCTCCTGCCTCATGGTTTGTTTGATGATACGTGGTCCTGTAAATCCAATCAAAGCATTAGGTTCTGAAATAATAATATCTCCTAATGAAGCATAGCTGGCTGTCACTCCACCAAAGGTAGGATCCGTAAGAACGGAAATATATAATAAATGGTTCTCCGCTAACTTTCCTAAAGCTGCACTCGTCTTGGCCATCTGATATAGAGAAAGAATTCCTTCTTGCATCCGAGCGCCACCTGACGTAGAAAAAATAACCACCGGCAATCTCAATTCAATGGCGCGTTCAATAGCCCGAGCAATTTTTTCTCCAACGACAGAACCCATGCTGCCCATCATAAAACCCGCTTCATTAATAGCCACTACAAAGGGAATACCCTCAATCCGAGCTCGCCCGGTAACTACTCCTTCTAAGACACCGGATTTTTCCTGTGCCTCTAAAAGCTTTTCTTCGTATCCGGGAAACTCTAAGGAATCCAAGGGGCTCAAGTCAGAATCCCACTCTTCAAAGCTATTTTCATCGACTAATAATGCAAGACGCCCTTGAGCAGAAATTCTAAAATGGTGTTCGCAGGTCGTGCATACTCGTCCATTTTCATCAAGATTCTTATTGAAGAGAACTTCCCCACACTTTGGGCATTTAACCCAAAGGCCATCAGGAAGTTCTTTCTTACTAACAATTGCTGCCTCTTCCTGCCGAGGTACCTCAGAACTTCGATTTTGCTTCTGATTAGAATTGATAGTAACATACTTTGTCTTCCTGAATATATCTTTAAACATAGTTAGCTCCCCATTGCGCCAGTTATAATTTCATGGGCCTCTTCTGCTTCAGATTCTGGGACAAGAATTTCGACTGATGCATGCTCACCCAGGTGTGTTGATCCGATTGCACGAAGCTGGACAAGCATACCTTCGTCCGTGAGGATTTTTTTATACTTCTCGGCAATTAATTTATTGGGAGCAATATAAATAACAGTCCACATTTTTTGCAAATCCCCCTTTTTAAATCGATTTATGATACCACAGCCCTACTAAATGTGCAACAAAGGGGTTTAATCCACCTTCTTGGAGCTCGCTGCCAAACTGGCATACTTGGCAATCAGCGCCTTTTCTACATGCACAGGTACAAAGTCCGAAACTCCGGCATGTAATTTGGCAGCCCACTTGATTGCACTAGAACTGATAAATGAGTTTTCACTTTGGGTCATCAGAAATATAGTTTCAATGTCCGGGGCAATCTTTTTGTTCATTAAGGCCAGTTGAAATTCATATTCAAAATCGGATAAGGCGCGTAGTCCTCTGATTATAGCAATTGCTCCACATTGGCGAGCGAATTCAACTGTTAACCCTTCAAAAACTCGAACATTTACATTAGGCATGTCTTTGGTTGCTTCAATAAGCAAATCCAGTCTCTCCTCAGGCAGAAATAATGGAGTCTTATTACTATCTGAAGCAATGGCAATAATTAAACCGTCAAATAACTCTTTTGCTCGATCTAAGATATCGAGATGACCTTTAGTCACCGGGTCAAATGTTCCGGGATATATAGCAATTCTCACTTTTACACCTTCTTAATTTGGATGTTTTGTTGGTTTTCGCCTTAAAGACTTAGATTCCTGCAAGTGAGTAGCCATTAAGCAAAATTTTTAGCTTGTCTCCAAACCACATTGCACTTGTCCATCACTTCACAAAGTTCTTTTGTTAACTCATCCCTATCGTCAACCCAAAAACTCTGTTTCCCTTCAAGTACTTTTTTGCTATCCTCAAAATAGAAGTAGACGGGTTGACTCCCCGGAAAACGTTGTAAAACACTTAACACTGTTTCCATTAAGTCACTGTTTTGATTTGAAAACCTCAGATAAAGACGTTTGGGTTTTTCTGAGACTTGAGCTACTGCCGCTAATTCTTGCTTAGGAACCTGAACTGAGCTGGGTTTCAAGTCTTCTAATTTCGTAATTTTCTCAGCGAAAATCTTTTTTTCTTCATCCCTGATGTTGTACCGTCCCACTACAACAACTACATCATCATTACTAATAGAGGGAGCTTGGGCATACACCCTAGGAAACACTAAAACCTCAATTCCGCTCGTCAAATCTTCCAAAACGAAACTGCCCATCATCTCCCCCTTTTTCGTAATGTTCTGACGAAACCCGGTTACCAATCCTCCCAGGGCCACCTTCTTCTCTTCCTCCCCCTCCAGACAAGTCAAAATATCGGAAGACATATAATCTTTCAGCAACGGCAAGACAGATGACAGAGGATGTCCACTTAAATAAAGGCCCAGATACTCCTTCTCCATGTCTAAAATCTCCCGTTCCTTGAAGTCGGGAATCTGAGGTAAAACAGTACCTTCATCCATGTCTTCATCTAAATCAAAAAGAGAAAATTGCCCTGAAAGCCGGTCTTTCTGGCGTCGAGAAGTTGTCTCTAATACTTGATCTATAACGGCCAGAGCCTGCGCCCGTGTACAAATTGATCCAAAGGCACCTGAGCGAACTAAGCTCTCCATAACTCGGCGATTCAAAACCTTTTGGTCAACACGCAGGCAAAAATCATCCAGAGATTTGAACTTCCCCTCTTGCCTTGCTTCTAAAATTTTTTCTACAACGTTGACACCAACATTACGAATGGCCCCTAAACCAAAGCGAATCGCTTGTTCTTCTATCGAAAATCCTACCTGGCTATATTGAACATCAGGAGGAAGTACCTGTATTCCGCTGCTGCGAGCATCTTGAATGTAAAAGGATATTTTATCTGAAGAACCCATCACAGTGCTTAAGAGCGCTGCCATGAATTCTAATGGATAATTAGCTTTTAAATAAGCAGTTTGATAGGAAATAACTGCATATGCTGTTGCATGCCCTTTATTAAAGCCGTATTCCGCAAATTTTGCCATTAAGTCAAATATTTCTTCAGCATCTTCGAGGGTCAAGCCCAATCTCAAAGCTCCCGGAATAATCCATTCTCCACTGCTATCCTGCAAGCCATAGATAAAGTTCTGCCGCTCTTCTGCCATGATTTCTTTCTTCTTTTTACCCATCGCTCGACGGAGCAGATCCGCTCTTCCCAGAGAGTACCCTCCTAGATCTCGAGCAATCTGCATGACTTGTTCTTGATAAACGATAATACCATAGGTCGATTTAAGAATTGGCTCCAGTTTTGGATGCAGATAAGTAATGTTCCCTCCACGTTTCCTGCGGATAAATTCCGGGATCTGTTCCATAGGGCCGGGACGATATAAAGCCACGACGGCAATAATATCCTCAAAGGATGTTGGCTTAAGGTCCTTGAGGATGGCACGCATTCCGCCGCTCTCCAGCTGAAAAATTCCGGTACTGTTTCCGGATGCTAGTAACTCATAGGTTTTTGAATCATCCAAGGCTAAAGTTACTAAATCTAGCTTTAAACCATGGGTTTCTTCAATACGGCGGACAGCCTCTTGCAAAATCGTTAGATTTCTCAATCCCAAAAAGTCCATTTTTAGAAGGCCGATTTCCTCGACAGCCTTCATGGGAAACTGGGTCATGACAAAATCTTCAGAGGTCCTCTGGAGAGGGAGATAATTTGTCAGGGGGTCTTTAGCGATCACGACTCCTGCCGCATGGGTAGAAGCATGACGAGTCATTCCTTCAAGTGATTTGGCAAGAGTATAGAGTCTTTTAATTTCTTCATCCTCATCGACCATACGGGCCAAATCCGGGGACACCTCTAAAGCTTTTTCCAAGGTCATTCCGAGATCTGAAGGTATTGCTTTAGCAACTTTATCAACTCGAAATAAGGGGATAGCCAAAACTCGTCCCCCATCTCGGATAGCCGCCTTAGCACCCATGGTTCCGAAGGTGATAATCTGGCAAACCTTATCAGAGCCATACTTTTCTGTGACATAACGAATGACACGCTCTCGACCCTCCGGGTCAAAATCTATATCAATATCCGGCATAGAAATACGTTCGGGATTCAAGAAACGTTCGAAAAGGAGATCAAAGCGCAAGGGCTCGACTGAGGTTATGCCTAACAGATAAGCCACCATACTTGCCGCCGCTGATCCTCTTCCCGGACCAACCACAACTCCGTTCTCCCGGGCAAATCGACAAAAATCAGCCACAATTAAAAAATATCCTGAAAAACCCGTCTGAAAAATGACCTTTAGTTCGTAATCTAACCTCTGACATTCTAATTCAGTCATTTGAGGATAAAATCGCGGAAAGGCCTTACGGCATTCTGCCTCCAGATAATTATCTAAGGTATACCCTGGGGGAACCTCAAACACCGGTAAATAATTCTCCCCAAACTGAAAATTCATCTGACAACGTTCAGCGATCATAGATGTATTGCTCAAAAGTTCCGGATGTTCCCCAAAGAGGAGAGACATCTCTTGCTCAGATTTCAAAAAAAACTCTTGACTGGAAAAACGCAGGCGGGCTGTATCCTCCAAAGTTTTTCCGGTCTGGATACAGAGCAAAGCGTCTTGAACGAAGGCATCTTCACGATTAACGTAATGTACATCATTGGTAGCCACCATTGGAATTCCTGTACTCTCGTGCACCCGCCACATTCCTTGATTAACTTTGCGCTGCTCTTCTAAGCCATGATCTTGCAGTTCCAGAAAAAAGTTACCTTTTCCAAATATCTCCTCATACTCCCGAGCGGTTTTGATTGCCGTTTCCAGTTGGTCATGAACTAAGTAATCGGAAACTTCTCCGGCCAAACAAGCACTAAGAGCAATTATTCCCTGGGCATGTTTGCGAAGAATTTCCTTATCTACCCTAGGCTTATAATAGAAACCTTCAATATGAGCCATGGAAACTAATTTTATTAAGTTTCGATACCCTTGCTCAGTTTCAGCTAACAAGACCAAGTGATAATTTGAGTCGTCCTTCCCCTGTACTTTATCCGTTCTCTTATTTGGTGCGACGTAAACCTCACAGCCAATAATCGGTTTAATTCCCGCTTGTTTACAAGCCTTATAAAAGTCAATAACTCCATACATAACTCCATGATCAGTGATAGCCAAAGCCGACATTTTCAGTTCCACGGCACGCTGAACTAAATTTTTAATTCGTGCTGCCCCGTCTAGCAGGCTAAATTCTGTATGATTATGCAGGTGTACAAAGCCATGCATATTATGAGCTACTTGAGCCCTCATAAGGATCCCACCTACCTTCCTTAGAAAGCCCCCTCAATCCAGTGGACGAGGGGGCTTTAGCCACATCCATTTCCTAATGGGCTGTATCACTCACCAATTTCTTGTCCCCAATTCTAGCGGTCATTAATCCTTTGGCCACTAAATCGTTATTAGCCATCACTTCGACCTCAATATTACAGTGCTTTTTAGCAACTAATAACAGCTTAGCTGTAACCACAATTTCTGTACCAACTGCAATGGGCTGTAATTGATAAAGCGTAAAATTCTCGGTAATTGCATTAAGTCGATACTTCTTACGCAGGGAAATATAGCCTGCCATATTCATAACTGTCACAATAACTCCACAACTGGCAGATCCGTAATCGTCACTCATAGCGTTAGTGATTTCTCCTTCAATTGTGAGATGCTCGGCATCATCGACAAATCGGAACCCACTTAGCACAAGATTGTCTACAGTTTCACCAAACTGTGGTTGTTTTTGCACTTGCTGATAAGCTTCAATCACATCTTGGAGACTAATGATGCCAATCAATTTCCCCTGATCCGCAACAACGGCAATTTCCCATCCTTCCCAAACCATAATTCGTGAAATATGGGTTACAGGGTCATCTCGTCCGACTAGAAATGGACTTGCATTCATTAAGTCTTTAATAGGTGTCTTAACATCCGCTCCGGCAACATCCACGGCGGATACAATCCCTACCAGAGTCATATCCTTATCAACCACCGGAAAACGACTGTGATCAGTAGTTTGGGACAGTTTTCGCCAATCATCAACCGTGGCATCGATTGTAAGAAAACTAACATCCTCAACCATAATATCTTCAACTAAAATAAGTTCTTTCTGAATCAATCGATCATAGAGTGCACGATTAATCATTGAGGTGACTGCAAAAGTATCATAGGGAGACTGAATAATCACTAACTCATTCTTGCGTGCTAATTCTACAACTTCCTCATCCGGCTCCAATCCGCCGGTTATTAAAAGTGACGAATGGTTATTCAAAGCAAATATCTGGGCGTCTCTTCGATTTCCAACAATACACAATGCCCCAGCTTCTAAGTAACGTGCCATAGTGTTTAATTCCATCGCAGCAATAACGAACTTATTGGGGGAGCGATCAAGATGGGTGAAACCACAAACTACGACACCTTCAGCAATCTGTGAAACTTCACGCAATGTCAGGTCCTCGATTTGTCTCTCCTTCAGCCCTTCAATTCGAATGGTTCCAACCTTTGGAATCGAACGAACAAATCCTTTTCCTTCAGCCTCTTTTATAGCCCGATAAGCCGTTCCTTCACTTACGTCCAGTTCCTTGGCAATAAACCGTACGGAAACCTTACTACCAATTGCCAGATCTTCAATAAAGGTTAAAATTTGTTGATGCTTTGTCAACTATTAACGCTCCCCACTATTTACTATATCGGACTATAATTATATCACATGAATTACTATTCACCTATGTCTTCTACTATCCACTAACTATCTTTTCGACGCCTCTGAGTCATCAATCCTCCGATACGTCCTGCATCCTTGGCACTTAAAGAATGCCAGCCTTTATCATGGATCTGGTCAAGTAATCCTAATTCAGCCGCGATCTCCATTTTCAGCGGTTCTAAAGGATCTAGTCTCTTTACTTTTGGCTTCTTGTCCTTCATAGTTAGATCCTCCCCCTGCTCATGATATTAAAGTCTTCTTCGTAGTGAGGGCAGTTTGGACCACGTTCACCTAAAATATGTTCCAACCGACAGCGACCATTGATCCCATAAAGGCAACGAATTGTACATAATTTTCTTGTCATCATTTTCATCTCCTTAACTTATAAAACTCTCCTCACTCTTTAAGTTTGACCATTTCTCCATAAAAATATCCCACTTGGTAATCAAGTGGGATTAAAATCAACCTCTTTTTAAACTTCATAGTAAATCTCAACTTAAACTTCATATAAATCTCCTGGCTTAAGGGCCTTGCCTTGGCTTTCCGGCACTCTGCGCTGTAGGAGATGCAAGAATTCTCCAACATCTTGAGCAATCACCGGAAAGGTATTATAGTGCATGGGTATCACAACTTTAGGGCGTAATAATTGGGAAGCATGTACTGCTTCTTCAACACCCATTACAAAATTGTCTCCTATTGGCAGCATGGCAACCTCGATGGGATAGCGTCGGCCGATAAGCTCCATATCTCCGAACAGCCCTGTATCCCCAGCATAGTAAAGCCATTTTCCTTCCATCTGAATCAAAAATCCACAGGCTAAGCCCCCATAAATCATAGTTTCTCCGTCTGGACTTATTATCCCGGATCCATGCAAAGCTTGGGTTAACTTAATCAAACCAAAGGGAAACTGATGCTTTCCTCCAATATGCATTGCATGTGTTTTAGCCCCTTGACTCTGACAATAATGAGCCAGCTCAAAAACACAGATGATTGGAGCACCGGTTTGTTTAGACAATTCTATTGCATCCCCTAAATGATCATCATGCCCATGGGTTACCAAAATTGCATCTAAATGTGTAAAATCTTCAGGTTTGACTGTAGCGCTGGGATTTCCGTTTAAAAAAGGATCAATAAGAATTCGCCCTTCTACCCCTTCAATCTCGAAGCAGGCATGTCCATGGAAATGAAGTCGCATACTTAAAAAAACCTCCTATTTTATTTAGCGATTTACGTACTCTTCAAGCACTTCCCAAAAACGAGGATAACTTAGATTCATCTCCCAAAGGGCAACACCGCGGATCCCCTTCTGGGTTGCGAGTTCCAACTTATCTCTCAAGCTCCTTGGATCTTCAAAATATACTGTGTGACGAACCCCTCTGGTCTCATAGCGGAAATAGGTACTATGCTGCCTTTCATTCCACTGCAACGGAGCACCGTATCTCTTAGCCAGCTCAGTTGCTCGTTGATAGCCAATGACCTTCCCCGTCCCATCCTCAGGCCAATCATACCCATAGAGGGGAATCCCCATATAGATTTTATCCCGGGGAATATTAGCTATCGCATAATCTAAAACCTGAGTTACCCAAGGAATAGAGGCAACCGATCCCGGTTCGCTATGTGACCAATGTTCCTCATAGGTCATCAATATAACCTCATCTACAGCTTGCCCAATGGGCCGATAATCAAACGAACCTCTCCAAGCGTTTTGAGGATCACTGGAAGTCTTGGCAGGAACATCTATTGAGACCAGGAAATTTCCCGCTCTAAACATAGCAGACCAGTTTTGAATGAATCGGGTAAAAAGTGATCGGTCAGACGGTGCCGCCTTTTCTAAATCAAGATTAATTCCGTCTAATTGATACTCAACCAAAATATCTCGTATGTTCCTCCAGACTTGATTAGCAAAATCTTGATCCCGGATTAAGCGGGCCATTAACTCCGTAGAAAACTGTCCTTGGCGCGTTAAATTGCTGACTACCAAGAGTACTTTGATTCCCATAGCATGAACCTCATTAATAAGACTTCGGCTTGGACGCCCGAGAATCGTTCCATTATTCTGAATCGACACCTCAAAAATTGCTAATTGCTGTATGGTTCTGCCATAACGTTTTAGGTAAGGATAACCTTTTGTTTGCTCCGTTAAGCCATTATAAAAGGCAAATACATTTAATGGCATACTTATACCCCCTTTCCGACCATCATATGCATAGCCGGAAAAAGAAGTGTAGCGGCCTCATGTAGAAAGATAGGATTTTACCTATTGTAATGAAGTTATTTTGATTGGCGTCGACTAAATCCCATAAGCTTATCTGTACGACGCATAAGAATGGTCACCAGTAAAGCAAAGACAATCAGAAGCACGATCAGAGCACCAATCCATTGACCCTTCGCTCCAAGTACAGCTGCTATTCCAAAGCAAGCACTAATCCCGTACATTAAAAAAACAGCGTGCCTTTGGGTAAAACCCGCATCTAGCAGACGGTGGTGCAAATGCCCCCGATCCGCCATGGCAATAGACTGACCACGTAGTTTACGTCGAATTATCGCAAAGGTTAAGTCAGTGACCGGCATACCTAAAATCAAAAGAGGGAAAACCAAACCCAGAATTGTTGCCGTTTTAAGCAGACCCATGATAGAGATCCCACCAATGATGTATCCGAGGAACATACTCCCGGAATCCCCCATGAAGACCCGGGCCGGAGGGAAGTTAAAAAACAGGAACCCCAGAAGTGCGCCTGCTAAAGCCAAGGTAAGATTAGCCGCCGGAAAGGATTGGATTCTGTCCGCTGACCAAAATAATAAAATAGCGACAATAAAACAAATACCTCCGGCTAGTCCATCCAAGCCATCCGAGACATTAACAGTATTTACCAGGCCAACAACCCAAAAAATCATTAACGCCAAACCCACAACACTTTGATCAAACTCAAGGGGTTTCTGGAGGAAGGGAAGGGATATGGAATTCATGGAAAAATCAAAGAAGATAAGCACTACCGCTGCCGTGATCTGCCAATATAGCTTATATAAGGGGCGAATTTCGCGGATGTCATCCCAAATGCCTACAGCCACAATAATACTGCTTCCAATGAATAGACCCCAAATATTTTCATTCCACACTTGTGTATAAAAAGCCGCAAGCCAAAATGCAGCATAGATAGCTAAGCCTCCAAGACGGGGAATCGGTCGCCGATGTATATGCCGGCCACCCGGATAGGCAATAGCCCCCCAATATTTTGCTAGTCTCATGGAAACCGGTGTAGCGATTACTGCAATCACTAAGGCCATAAGAAATGTCAGCCCATACCCATTCATCATGATAGATCCTCTACCGCCTTTACTTCACACTTATTCTCTTTATGCTTAGGTGCCAATACCTTTTAATTCACTAATCTCTTAGACAAGATCCGGAAAACCCCATTGGCGTAACACTTCGTAAACAACAACCGCAACCGAATTCGAGAGGTTTAAAGACCGGGCATCTGAACGCATTGGTAATCGTATCTTTGTATCGGGATAGCGATCAAGAATTTCAGGAGCTAACCCTTTCGTTTCCTTACCAAAGAGCAGGTAACCGCCCACTTCATAGGAAATGTCTGTATAAGATCGAGAACCTTTTGTCGTCGCTAAGTAACGAGGACCTACAGGGTTCTTCTCCTCAAACTCAGCAAAATTTTCGTAAATATAAATATCCAGCAGGTGCCAGTAATCTAAGCCGGCACGCTTAAGATGTTTGTCATCAATGCTAAAACCTAAGGGTTTTACCAAATGGAGAGCAGCTCCGGTAGCAGCACAAAGTCGCGCTACATTTCCGGTGTTGGGAGGGATTTCTGGTTCAACCATAACTATATTAAGTCGCTTGTTCAAAAAGACTGTTCTCCTTTCAATGACATCCTGCACAATTACCACTGCAACTGGAAGAACAACTGCCCTTCCCGCCACCGCCAGGAATTCCAAGGCTAGAAAATCCTGAGATATTCTTTATAAGTCCTGTGGTATCACATTCACAGCACGATATATGTTCTCCGTTTTCACCCATTTTGCATAATTCTGTAGTGATTCCACCACAACTCGGACATCTAAATTCATACATTGGCATATAATGACCCCTCTTAACAATTTATCAACTATCCCAACTATTATAACCTGAAAATCTGACAAACCCAACCTTAAATCTAGCGAAACTTGTCATTAGAACTTTAAATTAAAGAAAATCACACAATTACTCTTACGGTTTCATCATGTAGAACAACTATTGATTATAAAACTTATAATTCAGAAAAATCAATAGCTGTTACCCAGATATTTTGTATACATATAGGAAAACCCTAGATGTTTCCTCTTGTTTTTGGTAAAGTTAATACCAACTTCAAAGGAGGAATTATCATGGGTCAAAATTTAGCTCAAAAAATACTCTCAACTCACTTAGTTTCCGGTGATTTAGCAAGCGGAAATGAAATAGCGCTACGTATTGATCAGACACTTACCCAAGATGCTACAGGTACAATGGCTTATCTACAGTTTGAGGCCATGAACCTTTCTAGAGTACAGACCGAATGTTCGGTAAGTTATATAGATCATAATACACTCCAAACAGGGTTTGAAAATGCTGATGATCACGCTTTCCTGCAAAGTACAGCGGCACGCTTTGGGGCTTATTTTTCCCGTCCCGGAAACGGAATTTGTCACCAAGTCCATCTGGAACGCTTTGCTAAACCAGGCAAAACACTCCTCGGCTCAGATAGCCACACCCCTACTGCCGGTGGAATGGGAATGCTGGCCATGGGTGCCGGAGGGCTTGATGTTGCTGTAGCAATGGGTGGCGGAGCCTTTTACCTTCCCAGCCCGAAAGTCCTGCGGGTTTGGCTGACAGGAAAGCTTTCCGAATGGGTTTCTGCCAAGGATATTATCTTGGAAGTACTCCGAATCCTTTCTGTAAAAGGTGGAGTCGGTAAAATAATTGAGTATGCCGGGCCGGGAGTAAAAACCCTTACGGTTCCGGAACGCTCTACCATAACTAATATGGGTGCTGAGCTGGGGGCGTCTGCTTCGATTTTCCCAAGTGACGAACAAACTCTTCGCTTTCTTGAGGCCCAAGGCAGAGGGGAAGACTATATTCCCTTATCTGCGGATGAAGATGCCACTTATGACGAAGAGCTGAAAATCGATCTATCTCTTCTGGTTCCCCTCATCGCCCAGCCCCATAGCCCTGATAACGTGGTTCCTGTAAGTAATCATTCTGCAACTGCTGTTCAACAGGTCGCGATTGGAAGTTGTACAAATTCATCCTATCAGGATCTAATGCGAGTTCGTGAAATTCTGAAAGGTAAGCAGGTCCATCCAAATGTGAGCTTAGTTATTTCCCCAGGTTCACGTCAAGTGTTGAGCATGCTTTCCAGCAATGGTGCCTTAACCGATCTTCTCGATAGTGGAGCACGTCTCCTTGAATCAACTTGTGGTCCCTGTATAGGTATGGGGCAATCTCCAGTCTCGCAAGGAGTCTCTGTCCGAACCTTTAATCGAAATTTTATAGGCCGCAGCGGGACTCAAGATGCTTCAGTCTTCTTAGCCAGTCCAGAAGTCGCAGCAGCCTCTGCTCTCACTGGATTTATCACTGATCCCCGAACTCTGGGGCTTTCCTCCGAAGTTGAGTTTCCGGAACGCTTTCGCCTTGATGACAGCATGATTATTCCTCCCGGTGATCCGGATACGATCATTCGGCGCGGACCCAATATTCAGCCTCTCCCAATTGCCTCTGCTCTGGATAATTCCCTTGATTTGCCAGTCATCTTAAAACTAGGCAATAATATTACAACCGATGATATCATGCCAGCGGGATCGAAAATCCTCCCCCTTCGTTCCAATATCCCGGCAATTTCTGAATTTACCTTTCACAAGATCGATGCTCAATTTGCCGAAAAAGCCAAAGGCCACAAACAAAGCATGATTATTGCCGGGCACAATTATGGTCAAGGCTCAAGCAGAGAGCATGCTGCTCTGGCTCCTATGTATCTGGGTCTTCGTGTTGTTTTAGCTCAGAGCTTTGCCCGCATTCATCGTGCTAACCTCATTAATTTTGGTATTCTTCCTCTTACCTTCGTCGATGAAAACGACTTAGACCGTCTCAGCGCCGGTATGACCTTGCACCTTTCCGATCTGCATCAGGCTGTAAAAACCTCCGAGCCTTTTGCTATTACCTTAGATAACGACTCAAAGCCAGTTTGGGTTAAACACGGTCTCACCGAACGTCAGGCTAAAATCCTTCTGGCAGGCGGACTCCTTAATTCGACCAGGGCGATTTAACAAACCTTATTATTGGATCTTTTATAATAAATAAAAACATGCTAAGATGTGTTATATATTAGAGGCAACTATGGTTATGGTCATAATTTTGGGCCATGACCTTAGTTGCAATTATGCTCAAAAACGTATACAGAATACAAAAAAAGCTTTGCTTTTTGAAGTATAAATAAAAGAGGTGGATTAAATGCTCAGTGATAAGGATCGAACCCTGCTTAAACTAATTGCTCAAGATTGTAGACTTAAACCTGAAGAGCTTTCGATTCAAACCGGGTTAACGGTGGAATATATTGAAAAGCGTATCAGTGATTGGGAAAAGGAAAAAGTAATTGTCGGCTACCAACCCATGATTAACTGGGATCGAACTGGCGATGATAAAGTATCCGCACTTATTGAAGTCAAAGTTTTACCCCAACGGGGCTATGGCTTTGATAAAATTGCCAAACGTCTGCAAAGATACCCGGAAATTAAAGCACTTTATCTGATGTCAGGAGGATATGACCTATCTGTCCTGATTGAAGGAAAAACCATGCAAGATGTTGCCCTCTTCGTAGCAGAAAAATTAGCTTCATTAGAACATGTGCAAAGCACAGCAACCCACTTTGTACTTCGTCGCTATAAGCAAGATGGAATAGAGCTTATGGGCGAAGAAGAGACTCTTCAACGTCTGGTGGTGTCACCATGAACAATTATTTGGCAACCCATGTTGCAACCCTGCCACCCTCAGGTATCCGCAAGTTCTTTGACCTTGTAGCAACCATGAAAGATGTCATCTCATTAGGTGTAGGAGAACCGGACTTTGTAACTCCTTGGACTGTCAGAGAAAGCGGCATCTTCTCACTTGAAGAAGGACAGACCATGTACACCAGTAATGCCGGTCTTTTTGAATTAAGGGAAGAGCTGTCCCACCATTTATCTAAAACCCTGGATCTTTCTTACGACCCTCATCATGAAATTCTCATTACCTCCGGAGCAAGTGAAGCGGTGGATCTTGTAATGCGTGCTGTACTAGAGCCTGGTGATGTAGTTTTAGTACCTGATCCGTCCTACGTTTCCTATGCCCCCTGCGCTATATTAGCCGGGGCAAGTGTGAACTATGTCCCTACTTATGCTAAAGATGATTTTCGTATGCGTGTCCAGGAATTAGAGCGAGTGTATACTCCAAAGGCTAAACTCTTAGTACTCTCCTATCCTAATAACCCAACTGGAGCAATCATGAATCGTGAGGATTTGCTGCCCATCGCTGATTTTGTAAGTAAGCATAATCTTCTTGTCCTTGCTGATGATATATATTCCGACCTAACCTATGATCAAACCCATGTCTCCTTTGCCAGTTTACCTGGAATGAAAGATCGCACACTGTTTGTGAGCGGATTCTCAAAGTCATACGCCATGACCGGATGGAGGATTGGATATGTGGCAGGGCACCCAGACCTGATTCAAGGAATGACCAAAATTCATCAATACACTATGCTTTGCGCTCCGATCATGGGACAATTTGCCGCCATTGAAGCTTTGCGCTCGGCAACTGAAGCTAAAAACGATATGGTCACTGCTTATGATCGCAGACGACGTTTATTGGTACACGGCTTTCGGCAAATGGGGCTGGACTGTTTTGAGCCTTTAGGAGCTTTTTATGTGTTCCCTAATATCTCAAAGACCGGACTAACTTCGGAAGAATTTGCTGAACAACTCTTAAAAGAAGAACAGGTCGCAGTTGTTCCGGGGACTGCCTTTGGGCCCTCGGGAGAAGGACATATTCGCTGTTCATACGCCTATTCTATGGAACAGCTTCAGGAAGCCCTTAAGCGCATTTCCAGTTTTGTAGAACGCAGATTAAATATATAGCAATTAGGCTTAGTCCACTTTCCTAATTTTCTTTTGCTTCTATATCGACATTAGGATTGTATTTTAAATTCACATGGAGTAAATATAATGCGAAATAGGCACGAACTCTTACCCATTCCGTGCTTATTTCGCATTTATATTTATTCTTACTGGCTCTATCCCCTTCTCCCCTTCTCCCCTTCTTGCTTGCTTGCTTGCTTGCTTTCTTGCTTTCCAAGATATTAAGCATATTATATAATGTTGCAAATAAGATAACTGATCTATCCTTAAAGTAGGAATTTATAAATATGGGTTCTGTAATCCTATATAAAGAAGGAGAAATCATTTTGAAAACATTGATCATCTATTCGTCCTCTCATGGCACAACAGAAAAAGCTGCTCAAATCCTCAGTGAACAACTTCAGGGAGAGGTGGAATTAATCAACTTAAAAAAGCTTTCTAACCCCAAATTGACCAACTATGATTCAGTCATAATTGGCAGTTCCATTTATGCAGGGTCTACCAAATCAAGAGTAAAGCAATTTCTCAAACAAAACCAAGCTGAACTGCTTTCTAAGGGACTAGGCCTGTTTCTATGCTGCATGTTTGAGGGAGATAAAGCTGTATCCCAATTTGAGGCAACATACTCCAAGGAATTGAGAGACCATTCAAGGGCAAAGGGTCTATTTGGCGGAGAATTTCTCATATCCAAAATGAACTTTCTAGAGCGACAAATCGTAAAAAAAGTCGCCGGCGTAACCAGCGATGTCTCTCAGCTTAATCTTAACGAAATCAGGCTATTTGCCGAAAAATTTAACCAGGCAGTTACTCCCTAAGAAACCAAGCAAGCTTTCACCTACTCTTGTTCTCTCTCTACATAAGGCAATATCCTGGGCGGAATTGCCCTAGCTATTGTATGGACGTTGATCCATTGCTTAGCACTAGTTTCCTCAACCTTTCTTAGCGCTAAGTATGCATTTCTCTGAAGGACTCCCTTTCCGCGCCATCCTGCTGCAGTTATCTTAAATCGTTGGCCAAACTCACCTTTAGTCAAGTTAAGAGTTTCGACTAAATCTACGCCTCGCCTGAGTGCAGGCCGGGCAGCGGAGGAGGAATCAGCAGCAGTTAAAGAAGTCTGTTCTTCCTCCAACCATTTTTGATTATGCGGACATACCTCTTGACAAACATCACAGCCAAAGATTTGGAGACCCAGGCTGGAAATCTCCTCGGAAGTAAGCAACTCTTTACTCTGAGTTAAATAAGAGACACATTTGTTAGCCGGAAAAGGTTCCCTGCCAATAATTTGCGCCGGACATGAAGTAGCACATTTTTGGCAATTTCCGCATAACTGGAGAACAAGAGGGTCATCCGGCCTCAACTCTTGATCTAGAAGAAGTAAGGCCAGTGTAACAAAAGATCCAACTCCCGGTATAATCAATTGTTGGTTGCGACCGATCCAGCCAATCCCCGCTCGTGTTGCAAATGCCCGCTCAACTAAGGGTCCCGTATCAACTTGAAAGCGACATAGCCCCAACCAATTGTTATTGACCATAGTATCAATTAGCTCCTGCACTTTTCGAAGAACCACCCGATGATAGTCCTCCCCCACAGCTGAGCGCGAAATCACACCCTCTCCTTCTTGAGGAGATACTGTAAAGGGGAGGGGATAGGCTAAGGCAACAACCGTCTGACAATCAGGCCAAACAGCCTTGGGGGCAACCCTTTGTTGGATCTCCTTACTTTCAAAAGGTGTCGCCCAATCCTGATCAACGCGAGCTTGAAGGATAGCAGCTAAATCTTCTATAGGTTCCGCAGTGGTAAATCCCACGGAGACAAAGCCCAACTTCCTTGCCCATTCTACTATCATCTTTTTCCAGTGTAGCTGTTCATGCAAATCCATGGGCCATCTCCTTGATGTAAGCAAATTTACTTCGAGGCCCTAAAAAACGCATAGGTCATGGGATCCCCTTCTTGCAGAATTTCCCCTGCCGTGACATCCCCTAGGAAGAGAGTATGGGTTCCTGCATCCAGTTGACCCGTTACCGTTGCTTCCATGGTTACAAGTACATCATCCAGAAGCAGAACTCCCGATTCTCCACGATGAACTGCTACCCCTTCAAACTTGTTAACATCCCGACCCGTGCGATATCCAAACCCACGGGCATAGTCTTGACCCGTTTGGCTTAGTACTGAAACACCAAATTTGCCACTTTTTTGAATCAGCTCATGAGTATAGTTTTGCTTATTGATTCCAATTGCTAATCTGGCTGGTTCAGAGGTGATTTGAAAACATGTATTAGCACATTGTCCATTGTCCTTACCATCAGCCTGCGCTGTTATAATAAACAGGCCATAGGAGATTCGATAGAGAGCTTGACGAATTGCCGCAGGTTTATCTAACTGAGAAGTTTCCGGCTTAGGTGCCACAACACCTGAGGTTGGAGCAGCAACATCCTTCTCCTCAGTGACCAGTTCAAAAAAGGTCGAATCAACTCCACAAACCGGACAGATTTCCGGCGGATTTTCGCCAGTATGTATATACCCACAAACGGTACAGCGCCACTTCTTTTCCATGAACAACATCCTCCTCTGTGTTATGATTTATTAATAATAATTATAACTTAGTAATTTATCCAGGTCAACCTTGATCTTCTATTGCCAAACTTTATGACAACACTTTTCCGAGAACATCCTTACTTTCAAGTACAATATTCAATTAAGAATATTGAGGGCGGGAGTCAATTTTTTACTTTAATCTGGGTTTATGATTATTCCAAGCCGATGATTCGGATTTACAGTAAAAGTTATATTCTTTTTCCAAAAACCGCAAATCTGTCAGACTATACTTATCATCAAACATGACTCGCTTGTGAACGTGTTCTTTGAATTGACCGAACATCTCAGCTTCAAGCCCTTTCTCACGGGCAAAACCCTCAAAAAATTTCCAATTCAAGAGGCGGGAACGCTCTTTGAGGAAAGTACAGGCAGATCGAATTTCACTCTGTATCCCTTCAAGACGGTATAGATTATCCTCGGCATCCTGCTTACCGCCAAGAAAATCTGCCTTCCAGAGATCGAGGAGATTCTCCACTCTTTGTGAGTTAAAACTCTGTCCATTCCAACCAATTTCCCAAGCAAAACGACGGGCTTTCAAGCGAGTTTTGGGACTATGTATCTCGCCCTTCAATTCACTCATAAAGGTTAAGTTTCCTTGCATATGATGCCCTACCAAAAAATGAAGTTCTCGTTCACCACTGTTTCCTCCAGGTAAAACCATACTCCAGCGAAACCTAGTTAGGAGTTCTTTAACCAAACGAGCGCTTTCCCTTTCATGCTGGAGGAAATGTCGTTTTCCATTCAAGACCATTTCAAAGTGTTTTTTAGGTAAGGTTTGTAGAGGTTTAATCCGTTTTACAACGATTGTCTCAGGGTAATTGTCCAACCTTCCGCCGTGAACCTCTACATTTTTATGTAACCAACGTTTCAGATTTTTTCCTATTAAGTTGAATTCATTGACTGTGTAGCCTCGTGCTGATGCCTTAATCTCCCCCCAAGTATAACATTCACGACTAGCCGTTTCCCATTTCCCAATATCATGTAATAGGGCTGCCAGCCGCAATAATACTGTCGACGGGGCATTCTTTACTACCCGACGGGTATGATCCCAAGCATCCTTGGTATGATATTGATTTTGAATAAGTCCTTTCAGCCTGGCAAGTTCAGGGATATACATATTAAAATATCCTAAGTCATCAAGAAGTCCTAAAGCATTTTCGATTTCCTCAAGCATAAGAATCTTAGCTAATTCTTCGGTTACTCGTTCTAAGGCTACTCCTCTAAGGAGTGAAATTTGCTTGGCTGCGGCTTGCCAAGTATCGGGAGCGATGTCAAAACTATAGCGAACCGCAAACCTAATTAACCTCAAAATCCTGATTCCGTCTTCTTGGAAACGTTCTTCTGCTCCTCCGCATGACTCTATTCTTTTTTCCCTTAAGGCTTGGAGTCCACTTAGGGGATCTTTGATCTCTCCGGTTTTCACATCCTGAAAGATTGCATTTATGGTGAAATCTCTGCGCAGAGCATCCTTTTCCAAATCTCCGGAAAAGGTTGCAATATCAACTCTGTCCTTGCCTTGGAATAAGCTCACCGTTGGCTGATGTACCCCTATTGTATGTGGTTTATATCCCCAATCCGATAATTTAGTTACGATCTGATCAAGAGGAAGTACCGTAACTACATCAAGATCTTTGGAGGGAAATCCCAAGAGTGAATCACGAACAGCTCCGCCTATAATATAGACAGGGCTAAGATCACTTAGTTTTCTCAAGACCTCCTGTTGAAAAGGTGTTCCGATCATGAAATCCCTCCAATTAGCAAAGCACGGAGATTTTGGGCCCAATCTTAATAGCCCATGAACTCTCCGGGCCGTACTCTCCATCTAAATCCGATTGAATAGGGCGATCCGTAGATATCTTAAGTTCTTTAGTTTGGAATTCCTTGATCTTTCCAGAACTTGATTTGTCTCCCCGCAAAACATTCAATAGCAATCGTATTGTTTCCGGCCAGCCTGAGGCCGGCACAATTAGCACTTCAAGCAATCCGTCTGTAAGTGAAGCTTTGGGCACAAGCTTCCTAAGTCCTCCAACTGAGTGGCCATTCACAGCCAGCAACAAAACTACCTCTTCGATATAGGGTTGCCCATCTTTCTCATACTCAATACGAAATGGTCGAAAGGAAGGGAGTGTTTCTATCCCCTTAAGAATGTAAGCTAATTGTCCAAGTGTGTTTTTAACACGAGTATCCACTTTTTGTGATACGTCTGTTAATAGACCTGCACTGGCTACGTTAACAAAATATCGATCATTGACTTGTCCGGTATCCATTCTAAACACATTTCCTTTGGCGATCACCTTACACGCCTCAGGAATACTTTTTGGTAACCGCAACGCATAAGCTAAATCATTCGCGGTTCCAACAGGTAGAATACCTAACGCCGGACGTTGATCCTCCGGAATTCTAAGCAACCCATTGCAAGCCTGATGAATACTGCCATCTCCACCGGCAATGACAAATCGGTCCACATCTCTGCTCTGAAATGCTATTTCTTCCATATCTTCAGGGGAGCAAGCCCTATGTACACAGACCTCATTGCCGCTTTCCTGGAAGATTCGAATTACGGTATCTAGTTGGGCAGTTAATTTTCTTCGACCTGCATAGGGATTATAAACTAAACGCAATCGTTTCCCGTTCATGGACGTATAATCGACTCCTTGCTAATTGAATATCTAATGAACTTTAGTTTCATAATTATTGTAAGATAATATCTTAATTCTTTTATTTAATTTGAGACACCCACTTCTTGTAAGTGGGTGTTCCGATTCACTCTAGCCTCTTAGGTTTTCCGGATTTAAGGCCTCAAGCTCCGGTAAGACAAAGCGCCCATCTTTTCGAACTAATACACCATCAAAGAATATCTCTCCCCCGCCATAATCAGGTCTCTGGATACAGACCAAATCCCAATGAATGGCAGATTTGTTCCCATTATTACACTCATCGTAACAAGATCCTGGAGTGAAGTGAAAGCTTCCATCAATTTTCTCGTCAAAAAGTGTATCTCTCATAGGAGTACTAATATAAGGGTTAACACCTATTGCAAACTCTCCAACATATCGCGCTCCCTCATCGGTGTTAAAAACGGATTCGATGCGTTCTGAATCATTCGCAGTAGCCTTTACAATCCTTCCCTTTTCAAATTCTAAGACAATATTGTCATAGGTGAACCCTTGATAAAGTGAAGGTGTATTATAACTAATTCGCCCATTGACGGACTCTTTGAGAGGAGCACTAAATATTTCTCCATCCGGAATATTCAGATGACCATCACACTTTATAGCAGGCATCCCTTTTATTGAGAACTCTAAATCGGTTCCCGGACCAACAATATGCACTCGATCCGTCTTCTCCATCAGCTCTTTCAAGGGATCCATAGCTTTTGACATCTTGGAGTAATCTAAATTACAGACTTTAAAGTAAAAGTCCTCAAATCCTTCTATGCTTGTATTAGCCAACTGAGCCATTGCAGCATTAGGGTACCGCAATACACACCAGCGAGTATGGGGTACGCGTTGCTCTGAATGAACAGGTTTTTGATAATAAGATGTATATATTTTCATACAGTCATTAGGCACATCTGACCATTCATTGACATTATCTCCGCCCCGTATGCCAATATAGGCCTGCATTTCTTTCATACGCCCTCGATCCCAACGAGTCATTGCCTCAGCTTGTTCCACTGTGAGTTCTTTTAATAGTTCCCGTAGTAGGGTATGATTAATACTAGATAAAAACGGAACTCCACCAGCTTGATAGGCATAACGCACGCAGGCTTGGGCTAGTAGAATATCCGGACCAATCACTTCAATAAGAATTTTTTCGCCGGGCTGAAGAGAAATAGAATAATTTATTAAGGAATCGGCAAGTTTTTCTATGCGAGAATCTCTCACGTTAGGGCCTCCTTAGCACTCATTTCAATCTTATTACTATTCTGCACACAACATAATTTTCCTTTTTACTATTATTTAAAAGTATGTACACTAGATCCGTTTTTACTCTTTATTTTTTATCTTGAATTCAGGTGAATCCGAACTATGGACTAGGAGGACTTATGAATACACCACCCGATCTTTGGGAGTATCGTTTACAAGCGGAAGACTCCGGTCAAAAATATATGGCAATCTTACGTCATAAGTTTCACTTTTCGGTGAAATTACTACAGCATTTGAAACAAGGCGAACGGGTTTGGGTAAATGGGAAATTTTCTTATCTAACTGCCCGAGGAAAAGAAGGGGATACCCTATCCATTCAGCTTTTTTCCAGTGAAGAAGCCAATATTCAAGGGGAAGATCTACCTCTTGATATTCTCTATGAGGATGAATACATGCTAGCCGTCAACAAACCCGTTGGACAAGTCGTTCACCCCAACCGCCGCTATCCAATAAACACCTTAGGTAATGCTGTTGTTGGTCATTGGGAACGCAAGGGAGAAAGTCGGCTCTTCCGTCCCATCCACAGAATTGACCGGAATACTTCCGGTGTCGTTGTTATAGCCAAGAACCAATTCGCTCATCAACAACTTGCTTGGCAGCTAGAGAGAGGGCATATCCACAAACGCTACCATGGTTTTGTCGAAGGGGTTGTCGAGGAAGACAATGGAATTATTGATCTTTCCATTGGATTTGCACCGAATAGCTTTATCAAACGTCAGATCCAAGCTGATGGTATGTCGGCACGCACACTTTTCCGGGTTCTCCATCGCTATACTAATGTCACTTTTCTGGAATTCATCCTAGAAACCGGTCGCACCCATCAAATTCGAACCCATTGTGAAGGCTTCGGACATCCATTACTCGGAGATGATTTGTACGGTGGGACTCAAACACTTCTCTCTCGTCATGCCTTACACTCTTCAATGTATGCCTTTCTCCATCCTGCAACTAGACTTCCCATGGTAATTCGCGCGCCTTTTCCTAAAGATCTTCGCTTATTACTAATCAAGCTGCGAGATTGGGATGCTGACAATTGATAACCCCAGACTAGTTCTGTTTCTTAAGCAAATCTCTAATTTCAATGAGGAGCTGTACTTCCATACTAGGGATTGATGGAGCTGCAGCTTCTTCTTTCTTTTCTTCTCTCTTCAAAGAATTGATTAGTTTAACGATTAAAAAGATCGAACCAGCAATAACTAGGAAGTCAAAGGTAGTCTGAATAAAATTACCTATGTTCAGGGTAACAGCATCCTGAGTAATTTTTCCCGTGCCGTCAAACAGAGCATCCTTTAGTTTTAGTTTAATATCTGTGAATTTTATCCCTCCTACGATAACTCCTAGAGGAGGCATAATAATATCAGCTACAAGTGAAGAGACAATCTTCCCGAAAGCCCCGCCTATGATAACCCCAATAGCCAGATCCACAACGTTTCCTTTTGTTGCAAATTCTTTAAATTCATTGATAAAGCTCATAATACCACTCCTTTTAAATTGGTATTACTAGCTTAACCGAAATTATAAAAGTGTTGATTTTTTTACTAAATATTTTTTAGCAATTACTAATTCACGAATCATTCACAACAACAATAATCCTGTAATTAAATATGTTTGGTTTTATCAAATTTGGGGAACATAAGACAAGATCATAATAGGAGGTTGATAACAAATGGATTTATTTTCAAAGGTTCTATGGCGAATTTCTAAACTCAGAAATTGGTTTATGCTAAGATATATTATTATTCGAAAACGTTGGAAGGTCTAATGTCTGGGTAGGTCTTTTTACCCCTGCTCAGTTATAATTAAGGGCTTATCCTTAGTTACAGCAATAGTATGTTCATATTGTGCCGAAAGACTGCCATCCATAGTTCTGGCCGTCCACCTATTAGAGTCAATCTTCAAATGAAATCTTCCAATATTAATCATAGGTTCTATGGTGAAAACCATACCCTCGCGAAGCCGCTCTCCTCTATGGGGTCGACCATAATGGGGAACCTGCAAATCTTCATGCATTATTTGGCCAATTCCATGTCCCATAAAGTCTCGAACAACGGAAAAGCCCTCTGATTCGGCGTGAGTTTGTATGCTATGGGAAATATCTCCGATTCTATTGCCGATAATCGAAGCCTCTATGCCAAGGTAGAGGCATTCTTTGGCAACCTTTAACAGCCTTTCCGCTTCCTGCGATATTTGGCCCACGGAATATGTCCAAGCAGAGTCTGCCAGCCACCCTTTCAAATTGACCACCATATCAATTTTTACAATATCTCCATCCTTCAAAGGTTTTTTGGTCGGAAATCCGTGACAAATCTCATCATTGACTGAAGCGCAGGTAGCATATGGATACCCTTTATATCCTTTTTGCTCTGGAGTTGCACCATGGGAACGAATAAAGTTCTCGGCAAATTCGTCAATTTCCAAGGTAGTGATTCCAGGCCGAATTATCGAACGGATTTCTCTGTGACAAGCAGTCAGGATTTTTCCTGCTTCCGCCATATATTCAATTTCTTTCTCAGTCTTGATGATAACCAATGCTATACCTCCTCAGGAAAACTCTTTTTGTTAACTATTTCTGAGCCTTCCCTTTTGAATTTTGTCTAGTATCAGAACCTGCGGATTTATTGTCTGTCCAAATACTTATTATAATACGTTATAGAAAGCGCATGCAAACATGCTTCACAAATGCAATAGCCACAATTCCTTCTCAAGGAATGTGGCTATTGACTTTACTACCGGAGATTATTCTTTAGATCCACTTTGAAAAATTTTCATAATTAGTTTTAACAATTCGCCAAAGATTATAATGCTAAATGTGTAGCCAATGATTTTAACCCACATAACTAAGTCTAAAGGAACGGTTTTGAATACATCTCCACCAAACTGTGTTACTAAAACCTGAACCAGGAAAGTTAGAAAAACAACCCCTACCATCATCTTGTTTTTAAGAAGATTTGGGAAGATGCTCCTTGACCCAAACTCTCGACTGTTAAAGGCATTCCACAACTGGAAGAGTACAAAGGAAGTGAACACGATCGTCGATTGTTGTGCCGCAGTCCCGCCAAGTAATTGAGTGTCCATGAGCAGGATTAAGGCTGTTACAATAAACAGACCATTAGAAATGATTTTAAACAGCATATCTTTCGTTACAATGGAAGCATTTCTCTTAATCGGCTGCTTTTCAAGTAAATGCTCTCTGGGGGGCTCTAGACCTAATGTTAAGGCCGGAGGGCCATCCATAATAATATTTACCCAGAGTAATTGTAAGGTGGTAAAAGGCATTGCATAACCCATTACTTCTGCCAAGATTACTGTGACAAAGGCCACGACATTGACAGTAAGCTGGAACTGAATAAAGCGCTGAAAATTCTCGTAAATACCGCGCCCCCACTTAATTGCCTTAACAATTGTGGAAAAAGAGTCATCCAACAATACTATATCCGAAGCTTCTTTCGATACTTCCGTGCCTGCTATTCCCATGGCAACTCCCACATCGGCAGCCTTTAAAGCAGGTGCATCATTAATCCCATCGCCAGTGACAACCACAGAAGCATTAATTTCCTGTAAAAGCTTAACGACTCTCATTTTTGCCGTTGGGTTAGAACGAGCGATTACCACAATGTTAGGCAACTTAGTTTTTAAATCTTGATCACTCATGGCGTCAATGTCGGTAACTTCTAATACCAAGGAGTCCTGCTTAACAATTCCTAACTGAGTAGCAATAGCTCTAGCAGTGTTAATGTTGTCTCCTGTTAATATTTTGACCGAGATGCCAGCTTGTCGGCAATTAGTAATTGCTTCTTTAACATCGGAACGCAACGGATCTTCGATTCCCACGAATCCTGTATATATTAAATTCTTTTCCACATTATAAATATCTTCCCACTGAGGCTCTTCACTAAAATCATTAAAGGCAAAGGCTAACACCCTTCTGGCATTATCCTGAAGCTGAGTTATCTTAGCTTCAATCTCTTTAATATGCTCTGGAGTCAAGGGGATAATAGCACCCTTATAAAGAATCCGATTGCAAATGCTTAGTACCTTTTCCGGGGAACCCTTGGTATAGAGTCTATAACCCTTTGTTGTCTCATAAGCAATGGACATCATTTTTCGAGCAGAGGTGAAATTGTATTCACTCACAGGCTCACTATGCTCTTTACGATAATGCAGATAGTTAATATTATTCTTATCAGCACATACCAGCAGAGAGCATTCCGTCGGATTTCCTAAAAACTCATATTTTCCGTCTTTTTTAGAAATATCCGCTGTAGAGTTAAGACAAAAATTCTCCAGCATTTCTTCACTTCGTAGTTGATCTACTGGAACTTCTTTACCGTCCGCCCAAACTTCAACGACTGTCATCTTGTTTTCTGTTAATGTGCCGGTTTTATCTGAGCAAATAACATTTACAGATCCAATGGTTTCACAAGCGATAAGTTTGCGCACTAAAGCGTTGTTTTTGGCCATTTTTTGCATATTAAAGGCTAAGGTAATGGCAACCATCGTTGGCAATCCTTCAGGCACAGCCGCAACGATAAGGGCTACAGAGGTAACAAAGGCATCTTTAATTCCCGGAAGGGCAGCTCCCAGATTATCAAACACTAAGATACCCTGGTTATACATCTTGAAAACTTCGAAAAGGAAGATTGCAGCCGCGACTACCGATCCAATTATCGAAATTCTTTTGCCCAGATCAGCCAGTTTTTGCTGAAGCGGAGTCTCAGAGTTCAACTCACCTTTTAATTCGTCAGCAATCTTGCCCATTTCAGTTCCATCGCCAATTGATGTTACAATCGCAATGGCTCTTCCTTCAAGCACCATAGTCCCTGAATAAAGCATATTTTTACGTTCAGCCAGAGGGCAATTCTCTCTATCAATCTTCAGAGTGTTTTTAGAAGACGCTTCAGCTTCCCCCGTGAGCATAGATTCGTCGATCCCTAAACTTGATGCGTGTATGATACGAGCATCCGCAGGAACCTTATCTCCTGTTTCCAGGTGGATAATATCTCCAATTGTCAACTCACTTTGTGCTAGGAGAACGATTTTCCCCTCACGAACAACTTTGACATGGACATCTTCACTTAGCTTAGATAATGCTTCAAAAGCTTTATCCGATTTGCCTTCTTGAATAATTGAAATCGAGGTCGCAATCAGTACGGCAACAAAAATCCCTATGCCATCTACAATGTGCCCCATAGCTAAGGATATTACCCCTGAAATCAAGAGAATGAGAATTAGAGGCTCCGTCAAACTCTCAAATATTTTTTTGAAAAAACTTTCCTTTTCTTTAGGAGTAAAAAGGTTCTTCCCATAACGTTCAATTCTACTCTCAGCTTCCGCCGCTGATAGACCCATCTCTTCATTACTTTTTAATTCAGAGATGACTTCGGTAACTTCTCTTCGGAAATAATCCACAACATAGTCCTCCTTGTTTTAATTTGATCTCATAACTAGCTTAGTATTTTATAGTATTTACGAAATAACCACTCCTTACTTTATTTTGGCAACGTGTTTATAGATAATAAACAAAAAAGACTTTTAACACAGCCTAATGGCCATGTTAAAAGTCTCGTTACCGAAATCGGCTTACAAAGACAGGTAAGGCACCTTACCGGGTATGTTGCCTTTGTAATAAAACTACTCCCTCTTAACAAGATCAGTGTACCTCAAATAGGATAGCTTGTCAAATATTCTTAAGTCAATAACTCTAGGTTAATTCCTTTATACTACTAAACAAGGCTCCCATTAGTCGATGAAATCCATGGGAGTTTTGTGCAGGTACCCTATATTGTTTGTTAATCTCTAACTGAACCGCCGGTATAGCCAATTCCCGGGCTACGTAATTAGCCACCGTGTTGGGCCCAGAGGCAGCGAAATAATCATAGGATATCTTCGATAACCCATAGTTCCGTAGGTTTTGTCCAATAATTTCTATTATATTTTCTTTGCCCAAGAGGTTTTTTCCGCAATTAATTCCTAAATCAATATCAAACTCTCTTTCTCGAGCAGCACCATGAATGTCTAAAATGAACTTCACTTTGTTAGCGACGCAAAAATTAGAGATTTTTTCTTTGTAAATACATGGATCATCAGAATTGGGATCTCCTCCATAGAGCTTAGTTGTTGCTATGGCATGACAACCAGTAAGCTTATGTAATAGATAGACAATAGAACCTGTGAATTGGTCGGACATTTTTATCTTCTTTTGCCGAAAATGTCTAACGGCATGAGGTGCCGAAACTAAAACAGGCAAATCCCCAACATTGAACCAAAAGGGCTCCTCCTGTTTAGGATTAATACGTTTATCCGTCTTATAAAAATGTATCTTTTCTATATTCACTGCTTCTTCGTTGAGGCGCCTCCGGTTAAACTCATTAAGAACCTCTTCATATTTATCCATAATTCTTACTCCCGCAGGTTCATTTTTTGAGTTTCTTATAACCTGTAATACTCAGTTTGGCGATATGATCTCGATGTTCATTAAACACATCCACATTGTAATTAGCAATATTTTTAGAACTAGAAAGTTCTTTGGCCTCAGCTATCAAGGACTTTCCTTTTGATGCCATAAAGTAGGATATATTAGAATTTATTGCCACGGTCACACTACCGGTAGCGTTGGCAGCAGCCGCAAAGGCAAAATCGGCCAAGGTAAAAATCACACCTCCTTGGATAATGTCCACGCCGTTTAGATGCTTCTCCGAAATTTCCATCTGGGTTATCGCATAGCCTGGCTCTACTTTTATTATCTCTATGCCAACATAGGCTGCGAACCTATCATTTTTCATAAGTTTCATTAGATCACTATCCATGACGGTTCTCTCCCCTGTCAAACTTATTAATAAAGCTTTTCCCTGCCTTTTTCGAAACAAACAGTCTCTTATATTCAGGCTTGAGGTTACATCTCTAAGTATAAATTTTTTCTACAAGAGTAGCAATAAGATTCATGAGTATGCCTATAATTAATAGGTCTTTAGTCCCATGCTCTTGGGACTAACTGTCTATACTTTTTAGATTTAGTGAATGTTACTATGGACTAAGATTATTTATTCGGAGGGATCTTTTTGTTGTGGCATAAAATCAATACCAAAAAACAAAACCTAATTATTATTGGTGGAACCATCATATTCTCTCTGCTTGTTGTTGGAATAACTAATGTAATCGTACACATCGGATAAGATAGGCGTTTAGGTATAAAGCGAACCCCCTAAAGAGAACGGTCAGAGCCTTCTTCTTTAGGGGGTTTTAGATATCTATGGTCAGTTAAACGAAACACAAAGATCAAACGAGCGCAAGCGAGAGTTTAAATTAATAAGTCTCTTCAAAAACTTCAAAGTATGCTTGTGGATGAATGCATGCCGGACATTCGTCGGGTGCACTAGTTCCTTCATGCACATAGCCACAATTTCCACACTTCCAAAGTTTACTTCCATCTTTCTTAAATACTTTGCCATCTTTGATGTTCTGTGCTAGTTTATTATATCTGGTTTCATGCCTTTTCTCAGCCTCAGCAATCATCTTAAAGGCAAGGGCAATCTCCGGAAAGCCTTCTTCTTCTGCGACCTTAGCAAAATCCGGATATAATTCACTCCACTCTTCATTTTCCCCACTTGCTGCGGCCATCAAATTATCTAGTGTTGTACCCTGAGCGACAGGAAAAGAGGCACTTATTTCTAGGGTGGCAGGAAGTTCATTCTGGAAACCGGCTAATAAGAATTTATAAAATCTTTTCGCATGTTCCTTTTCGTTATCGGCAGTCTCAATAAATATGTTCTTAATTTGCTTGTACCCTTCTTTATCCGCTACTGAAGCGTAATAAGTATAGCGGTTACGTGCCTGAGATTCCCCTGCAAACGCTTTCATTAGATTCTCAGCAGTTTTAGTCCCTTTTAAACTATTCATTTAAAAAACCCCTCACTTTGTTTTCTTTAAGCTAGTGCCGCTAATAGTAAACGCCTTCCAATAACTTTATTCATCTACACCAAACTAACGGTGTATTTAAAATTATTACAAATACATTATATTTTTAAATAACATATACGTCAATACAAAATTATACATTTTATCTCTCTGAATGGAAAAAATCTTTCTTATTTACAGTTCACTCATTGCCTTTAAGGCTTGTAAATCTATAATTCTAAAAGTTGACAAGTGGAAATCAATAACTCCCTCCTCCTTCATTTTGCTCATTTCCCTTGACATAGATGGTCGAGAAACATTTAAAAAATCCGCCAGTTCGTTGCGATTTAACGCTAATTCTATTTCTTTGCTCCCAGATTTGTTGTAATGATCAAGTAAAAAAGAACATATTTTCCCTCGGATACTTTTTATCGTTAAGTATTCAACCTTTTTGTTCAATACTATTGCTCTTTCAGAGATTACTCTCAAAAAGTTTTGTATAAAAATCCTGTGCCAACTGCACATCTTATCACAATCTCCAACAATCTTACTCCTTGGTAAGAAGAGAATCTCACATGCTTCCTGGGCCTGAACCGTTGCAGGCCATGTCGCCATACTCGAAAATGCAACTATCTCACCGAAGATATCTCTCTCCTTTAATAGAGTCATTACAATTCTATTTCCTGAAATACTTTCTTTACTAACTGTCGCGGTTCCTTTAAGGACTACTCCAACATTTTCATAGGTTTGACCACTGGTGACGATATAATCGCCCTTTTTATAGATTCCTACTCTCGGCTTTAAACAATTCAGCATATTCGCAATGCCCGTTCTCTCAATACCGTAAAATAAACTTACATTTACGATCACGTCAAAGTATTTATCTAACATCGTCTTCACCGGCCTATTCTGTATCTCCAGATACCGATTTTGTCTCTATTATTGTAATATAATGAACCTGTAAATAACAATTAAACAGGGGGAATAATAATGTTAAGAAAAATTATCAAAATAGATGAAGAAAAGTGTAATGGGTGTGGGTTATGTGTTAACGCTTGTCATGAAGGTGCTCTACAGTTAATAGAGGGCAAAGCTCGCCTCATTTCCGAAAGCTACTGTGATGGTCTCGGCGACTGTCTGCCTGAGTGCCCTACAAAAGCTATTATACTTGAGGAAAGAGAAACCGTAGAATACGATGAGGAAGCTGTCAAGAAACATATAGAAAAGAAACAACAGCCTGCCAATCCAACACCATGCGGTTGTCCGGGTACTCATGCCAAACTACTTGTTAACAAACAGGATAACACTACTCCGATACCGTCAGAAAGCACACCATCACAGCTCGCTCAGTGGCCCTGCCAGCTAAAATTAGTTCCAGTAACCGCACCTTATCTCGATAACGCACATTTACTAATAGCAGCAGATTGTACAGCTTTTGCCTATCCAAATATTCATCAAAAGTTCATGCGCAATAAGATCACCTTGATAGGCTGTCCGAAGTTAGACGATGGCGATTACTCTGAAAAACTTACTGCCATACTAAAACAGCACGAAATCAAAAGCGTATCAGTTTTACGAATGGAGGTTCCCTGCTGTGGTGGTATTGTTCAAGCCGTAAAGAAGGCACTTATAAACTGTGAAAAACTTATCCCTTGGAATGTGGTTACCATATCAACAGACGGAAGGGTTATCGAAGAATAGTAAATAAGAGTTATAAGACCCACAGCAAATTGTCCTGTGGGTCTTATAACCTTGGCCGATTCGTACTCTACATTTTCTGTACTTGGAAATACCTATTGATTTTCTCCCATTTTTTCAGGTAAGAGCTGGTTACCACTTCCGATGTTGTCCATGTCATTTTCCCGAATGTTTCTATCAGGAGCCCATCCTTTCTTACTATGAACTCCATCACAAAAGGGGCGGTTTTCGGAATATCCGCAGCGGCATAAAGCTATACGACCGCCTTCCTTTAACACTTTCCCGTCAATCCCTATTAGAAGAGACGAACCTTCAACTAAAAGCGGCCCGTTCGAACATACTTTTATCTTAACTTCTGATGGATTCCTATCCTCATAGTTAAGATTGCCAACACCATTAGCCCTTTGGGCATTAACTTTCGAACCCTTAGGTAGGGAGTATCTTAAAGCGCCTGAGGGGCATTGATCTATAGCCCTGATGATTTCCTCTGGTTCTGCGGCATCAACGTTAACCCAGGGGCGTTGTTCAAGATTAAACACCTTTGGCAAAAGCCTCAAGCACGTCCCGGGATGTGAACACAATTCCGGATACCAGTGAACTATGATATGTTCATTTCTATATTCTTTCATAGAACTTATTCCCTTCAACACATAAATTCACCTAATTCTATCATAACTACCCTTAATTTACCTTATTTTTTTCAAATAGTAACTAGTCTTTTGGGCCAACTGCCTGAATAAGTATAGATGCAAAAAACCGCACTTTAAGTGCGGTTAAATTCTTATGGAGCGGGTGATGAGAATCGAACTCACGTAGCTAGCTTGGAAGGCTAGTGCTCTACCATTGAGCTACACCCGCAGGTGTGGTAGCAGGGGGGGGATTTGAACCCTCGAATGAGCGGGTATGAACCACTTGCCTTAGACCACTTGGCTACCCTGCCATGGCTCCCCGAGTAGGACTCGAACCTACAACCTACCGGTTAACAGCCGGTTGCTCCACCATTGAGCTATCGAGGAATATATTTTATGGCGGAGAAGGAGGGATTTGAACCCTCGCGGCAGTTACCCACCCTAACGGTTTAGCAAACCGTCCTCTTCAGCCACTTGAGTACTTCTCCAAAACATTCATTTTTGGTGCGGAAGACGGGACTTGAACCCGTACGGAGTTACCCACACGCCCCTCAAACGTGCGCGTCTGCCAATTACGCCACTCCCGCATTAGTTGGAGCCATTGACCGGGATTGAACCGGTGACCTTATCCTTACCAAGGATACGCTCTACCAACTGAGCTACAACGGCACGTGATTTTTAGTATGGTGCGCTCGGAGAGATTCGAACTCCCGGCCTTCTGATTCGTAGTCAGACGCTCTATCCAGCTGAGCTACGAGCGCATTTTTGGAGCGGGTGACGAGATTCGGACTCGCGACTTTCACCTTGGCAAGGTGACACTCTACCACTGAGTTACACCCGCGAATTATGGTGGGCCATCCGCGACTCGAACGCGGGACACCCTGATTAAAAGTCAGGTGCTCTAGCCGACTGAGCTAATGGCCCATAATTATGGCTGGGGTGGGAGGATTCGAACCTACGAATGCCAGAGTCAAAGTCTGGTGCCTTACCGCTTGGCGACACCCCAATATAATGGTGGGCAGGGATGGATTCGAACCATCGTACCTCGCGGAACAGATTTACAGTCTGTCGCCTTTAACCACTCGGCCACCTACCCAAAACCAGCTTTTTAATGGCGACCCCGATCGGACTTGAACCGACGATCTCCTGCGTGACAGGCAGGCATGTTGACCACTACACCACGGGGCCTAGTCATTTTAAAGTCTTAGTAAGTCCATCACTTAAAAATGAATTACTAAGCGTTATTGGTGACCCGTACGGGATTCGAACCCGTGTAACCGCCGTGAAAGGGCGGTGTCTTAGACCGCTTGACCAACGGGCCACTATTAAGAGACAAATAGTCTCTCAAAACTAAACAACAGCTGTTTCCAATGAGTTGCCGATCCCTCGGCGTGAGTCTTGCGACTCTTATTGATCTCTCGTTGAACTCAGTTTTTCAACCGATATTCTTCGTGAGAATCGACCAATAGGATGTTCGTCTAAAGCCTAAGCTCTAAACCGTTCTCCTTAGAAAGGAGGTGATCCAGCCGCACCTTCCGATACGGCTACCTTGTTACGACTTCACCCCAATTATC
>NZ_FNCP01000043.1 GCF_900100785.1 Desulfosporosinus hippei DSM 8344
TAGAAGAAGATGATTGACTCATGATTTATTTTGAAACTCTTGCGAGTTTCTCTCATTGGCTGTCCTTGTTGTTTAGTTTTCAAAGATCAGGATTTGGCCAGAACTTATAACTAAGCACTTCCAACATTCGTTGTTAACACTATTGTTTTGAGTTACAATTATGAGCTTACCCGTAGTTGATAACCCTTCGTTGCGGCACTCAGTCATAATACCATTTTCAGCTATCGCTGTCAACAAGTATTTTTTCATTTTTCACTGTCTCATCACCTAAGATTTAACCCTCGTGAGCGACATTTGTTATATTACCATATTTCCAAGTAAGGGTCAATGCTTTTTTCGACATTTATTTCTGTTTCCGAGAACCCGCTACCTTAATGGAGCAGGCTCCAGACATTGATAATAAATAAAGTCGAATTAACCAAAAGAAATTTCCCCCGTCTATTCTTTGCTATCAATTATTTTGTACTTTTCTAAGACTGCCCGAATTGTAAACCACTCCACCTCATCAGGAAGGAGATCTTTAATAGGTCGTAACTTTTCTCCGCCTACTTGTCGGATTGCTTCTAAGATATTCACCTCTTGTTCTTTAGGAATAAAATCATCCCAGGGCACAGCATGTCCATCCATACTGCAGCGCACAAAATGATTCTGAACTGTAATGGGGGTAACTTTCCTGATTTTCGCAATAGCTTCTAACGAATGCCCTTCTTTATACATCAGAAATGTTTGAAGATGACTGGAGGCCTTCGTATTAGCGGCAATCTCAGGATTACACTTATCTTGTTGAGCCAAACACTTAGTGCTAACACGTTTTTCAAGAGAGCCTTCTTTTTTATCAATTGCTGTATTTTCAAAAAACCTCTTGATCACTTCTAAAAATTCGTCCCCGTATTTTTCTAATTTTCGCTCCCCAACTCCACTAACACTAATCATTGCCTTGTGATCCATTGGACAAATTTGAGCCATTTCTCTTAATGTACTGTCTGCAAAAATCAAATACGGGGGGAGGTTTTCTCGAATAGCTATTTCTCTGCGGAGTTCACGTAATTTTTCAAACAGACTAACCTCTTCCCTTTCAACACGTAACGGTTTTTGCGTTATTTTCCGAGATACTTTTGCGTCTCCTTTTAAGACCGAAGCTGCATTAGGCTGAAGTTTTACGACCGGGTATTCTCCAGTAGATAATTGCAAATACCCCTCTGCAACTAAATAATTGATGAGATCCTTAATATCTTGCAAGGGAACATTATGCATAATGCCATAGGTTGATAGTTCATCAAAGCGAAGCTCTAGTATCTTAGCTTTTCGCGAGCCTTTCAAAACGTCTGCAACCATTCCTATGCCAAACCGTTCTCGCATTCGATAAATGCAGGAGAATATTTTTTGAGCTTCCAATGTAATATCTACAATTTCACGCTCATCATTACAATTACTACAATTATCACATTTAGCTTGTACATTTTCTTCTCCAAAATACTCTAGAATTGTTTTGCGCAGACATCTAGGGGAATGGCAGTAATCAACCATACCTTGAAGCTTCTTCAACTCATTCATTTTTCGTTCTGGTTGTAAGACGGTCTGTTCAATCAAGAATCGTTGCAATACAACATCCTGAGGAGAAAACAATAAAAGGCACTCTCCTGGTTCTCCATCTCGCCCTGCCCGCCCTGCCTCTTGATAGTATGCTTCCATGTTCTTAGGCATATTGTAGTGAATTACATATCGCACATTGGATTTATCAATTCCCATTCCAAAGGCATTTGTAGCCACCATAACGGTTATCTCATCAAAGAGGAAATCCTCCTGAGTTTTTTGGCGATCTGGGTCACTCATACCAGCATGATATTTCCCCACTTTCAAACCGCTTTTCGCCAAAAAACTCTGAAGATTATCCACCTCTTTGCGTGTCGCGGCATAAATAATCCCAGGTTGGTCGGCGTGCGCTTTTGTATAACCAAGCACAAATTCCTTCTTATTCTCTCCTCTAAAGGTAGAGAACATCAGATTTGGGCGATCAAATCCTGTTACAAATATGCTAGGTTTATCTAGCTCTAATAATCGGACAATATCTGCCTGAACTTCCTCAGTTGCTGTTGCTGTAAAAGCACCAATGATTGGTTTTTGGGGAAGGGACTTGAGGAATGGCCCCAAATGAAGGTAACTAGGCCTAAAATCATGGCCCCACTGGGAAACACAATGAGCCTCATCAATCACTAAGAAAGAAACCTGCAATGATTCTAAAAGACCACGAAAACTTTCCGACTCTAATCGTTCGGGAGCAATATACAAAAGTTTATATTTTCCGCGTGCTACCCCGTCAATTCGTGACCTTACTTCATTAAGAGAAAGTGAACTATTAATAAACGTCGCGGGAACTCCATATTGTAAAAGGGCATCAACCTGATCTTTCATTAGAGAAATCAGAGGAGAGATTACCAGAGTAGTCCCTTTGAACAATAGGGCTGGTATCTGATAAGCAAGTGACTTTCCCGCTCCTGTCGGCATAATGGCTAAAGTATCTAAGCCTTGGAGTAAACTTCCAATCACTTTTTGCTGGCCATCTCGAAATTGAGTAAACCCGAAATACCTTTGCAATACCTCCAAGGCCTTTTTAATCATAATAATGAACATCTCCTTAAAGTTATCTACTTTATAAGCTGTCCTCATTATAACAAAAAATTAAGCCTAGAGGGGGGACTAACTATTCTTTATTCTTTCATCCCATCCCCTCATTCCAATTAGCGGAACAAAACGCACTCCTCCCAGATCTTCGGTTATCAATTTTCCGGACATTGTTTTCTTCAAACGTAATAAACTCTGCTCTCCCCTCTCCCCAACCGGAATCAACAGGCGGCCTCCGACAGCGAGTTGATCCAGCAAAGGATCCGGAATAACAGGCCCTCCTGCAGTAACTAAGATAGCATCAAAGGGTGCCTTCTCTTGCCACCCCAGAGTCCCATCCCCAACTCTTACTTCAATATTTTTATACCCTTGATTTCTAAATCGTTCCTCTGCCAGGCTAGCAAGTACTTGATGCCGTTCTATTGTATAGACCCTTAAGGCAATTCGAGATAATATCGCTGCTGAATACCCAGAACCTGTTCCTATTTCCAAAACTCGGTCACTTGCTTTTAACCTTAAGGCCTGAGCCATCAGAGCTACTATATACGGCTGGCTAATTGTCTGTCCAGAATCTATTTCAAGTGGAGTATCATAATAGGCTAAGTCTTGTTTATCCTCTCTGACAAATTTGTGCCTAGGAACCAAAGACATGCTATTAATAACAGTCTCATCTGTTATGTCTCGACTTACGAGCTGCGTATGAACCATCCACTCACGTTCAGCCCGACGCTCTGAATAGGACTCTATACTATATTCTTTATTCAAATTACTCACCTTTTTTCTGTTTTTGTTATTCTATCCAAGATGAGTATCATAAATTATAAAATCAGAATAAAACTCAAGTATATTCCCCTTGAATTTTCTCCTCATTTCTATCTTTTCATTGTGGAAAAGAGTTAGGACATATTTCAATCAAATAATCCGAATAATCCTGTTTTATTCCAAAACAAAAAGGCCTATCACAGGATAAGCCTTTTTGTCAGTAAGCCATTTTGATTTTAGTCAAAGAGTTAATTTTCCATCTCTCTAAAACCAAATTTTTATATTAAACATTCACTCTAGGACTTTTCAGTAGTTCCCACAATCTTAATAATTTCAATCAGCAGATCCGCTGTTCTATACAAGTCTTCTTCTTTAATTGACTCCTCGGTGGTATGAGGCTTTTGCATCCCCGTTCCTAAAACAGCACAAGGCACACCATAACGGTTATAGTAGTTAGCATCACTGCCGCCACCAGTTACCCCCGTGACGACTTTTAATCCTGCAGACTTAGCAGCCTGGCTGGCTATAACTACTACTTGAGATTCGTCAGTTAATGTAAATGGTTCATATAATCGGATAACTTCAATTTCAGCAGCTGCACCCATTTCTTCGGCGCAACGTTGAAAAGTATTACACATTCTATTAGTCTGGATCTCTAACTTTGTCAGGTCTCTACATCTAGCTTCACAGGCAATAACCACTTCGTCTGGAACTATATTCGTTGCTCTGCCACCCTCAATAGTTCCAATATTCGCTGTTGTTTCCTCATCGATCCTGCCAGTAGTCATGCCAGCGATGGCTTTAGCGGCAACTACGATTGAGCTTATCCCCTCTTCAGGAGCAAAACCAGCATGAGCAGATCTTCCTTTGATTACCACATTAATACGATCTTGCCCTGGAGCCGCAAGAATTATTTCTCCCGGCCCCCCGACACAATCCATGACAAATCCCAGGTCCGCTTTCAAGAGGGTTCTATCCAAATACTTGGCCCCATTGAGACCCCCTTCTTCAGCAACACTAAAAATGACCTGGATATCGCCATGGGGAATATTTTGCTCTTGGATCATCCTTAGCACTTCCAAAATAGGCGCTATCCCAGATTTGTCATCGGCTCCTAAGATTGTTGCTCCGACTGAGCTGATTATTCCATCTTTTATTATCGGCTCAATGTTAAGGCAGGGATCCACTGTGTCCATATGGGCAGACAACAAAATCACTGGTGCTTTTGGCAGATTACCCTGTAGGTAGGCAAAGACATTGCCGCAGTTGCCTCCAAATTTTTGACCTGCCTCATCTTCAGTTACTTCCATACCTAAACCAACCAGGCGACTTTTAAGTATGTCGGCTATTTGGCGTTCATTCTTAGTTGGAGAATCAATTTTTATGAGTTCGAAAAACTCTGCCAACAATCTTTCCCGATTAACCATTTTATGTATGCCACCTCACAGTACCAATATCTCCATTATATCTAGGGATTACATGTATATGCCAATGAAACACGGTTTGGCCCGCCGTACTTCCTATATTTGCTCCAATATTATAGCCATCGGGATGGAAGCGCTCATCTAACAACTCTTTAACTCTTTTGAGAAGTTCCCCGACACTTGCCATCTCCTCAGCCGTAGCATCAAAGAAACTTGAAGCATGATTTTTGGGAACGATTAACACATGTCCCTCACTTACAGGGTATTTGTCATAAAATGCCCGCACAAGGTCGTTCTCAACAAGATTTACTTCTGCTGGCAGTGTACAAAATACACATTCAGTCATAATATCCCCCCTATTTCTACGTACCTACGCTAAATGGTCTATTATGTTAATTTTGCCTGTTTTCCACTTAAAGTCAAGTGAACTTTCAGTTTATATGCAAAACACCCACTCAAAGTGGGTGTCAAAGTCCCTATGACTGCTTGAGCTTACTAGTTTGTCTTTTTCGCCCTTCCATACACTAGCCAGCCAAAAAGCATCGAAGCTACGATAATAAAGGCAGGATGAATATTCACTAAATATAGCAGGGCTATAGTCACAACAGCAATTCCCCAAGTACTGCTTGATGGAAAAGCCTTCTTTCCCATGTCATAAGCAGTTTCTGCAACAAGAACAACTACCACAGGTCGAACCGCCATAAGCATAGCCTGCAACTCAGGAGAATTCGAGTATTTTATAATCAGACTTCCTAAAAGAACTACTACAATTACCGTAGGAGCAACTGTCCCAATTGTCGCCGCTAAAGCACCTAACCAACCTGCAACCTTATAACCGGTATAAGCTGCCATTTTTGTAGCGATTGGTCCCGGCAACGCATTGCCAATAGCGAGTGCGTCCGCAAATTCTTCGTTATCCATCCAATGATAACGATCAACTGCCTCCGCTTTAACCAGCGGTATTAGTGAAGGACCTCCCCCAAAACCTAAGTTTGAAGCACGAGTGAAACCAATAAATAGGTCCCATAGTTTTCTGAGCATGAAAGCACCACCTTTTATTCCAGATTTTTAGCTAAGCATGTAAAATAATTGCTGTAGATTAAACCAACAGAATTCAGCGGAAAACAACTAATCCAAATATCATAGAAATTACAATGATTAGTGCAGGGTGCAGCTTCAACCAGAATAATGAGACAACTGTAGCTAAAGCAATCCCCCAAGTCATCAAATTAGGAAAAGAGCCTATACCCATATCTAATGCGGTTTGAGCTATCAAAACTACGACAACCGGGCGAACACCCTTGAGCATTCCTTTTAAGACTGGAGAATTGGAATATTTCATCAAGAAACGGGCCAGCAAAATTACTGCAAGTGAAGTTGGTAGAATTACACCAATATTTGCCACCAAGGCTCCTAACCATCCGGCCTCTTGGTAGCCAACATAACCTGCCAGTTTTGTAGCGATCGGTCCCGGCAACGCATTTCCAACCGCAAGAGCATCCGTGAATTCCGAATTAGTCATCCAGTGGTACCTTTCCACGACTTCGATTTTAATAAGTGGAATGACTGCCGGACCGCCTCCGAAGCCCAAGTTGCTGGCTCTGGCAAAGGCAACTAAAAGATCCCAAAGTTGTGATAACATTGTGCTCTCCCTTCTTTCTTTAGACTTGTCTTAAAATCTCTCACAGACAGATATCCTGAGCTTTCTTAAGGTAAGTATATTACCTCAACTTCTCAAATTCAATAGGTTTGGTATACCAAATTATTAATTTTTGTATACCAAATTATCCAGGCATGATTTAATTTAACTATTCTAAAACAACTGCTAAGAACAATTTTCCTAGAGGGTTATAAGCATAATTGGATCAACTAATCTTTTTCCCAGTTAGCCATTTGTAAGAATGCTTTACTCGAATTCTCGGCATGTCTTTTCGCTACGACCTCTGCCTGAGAACTATCATGTCTGCCTAGAGCCTCAATAATTTCATTATGTTCCACCCAAACTTCTTCCCATCGACCAGGTTTTGAATATGCCACTTGAGTGAATTTGGTAATATACTCGTGCAAAGTATAAAGAAAACTGTAAACTCTTGGACTTTCAGCCGCTTTATAAATTATCTCATGAAATTTATCATTTAATTGGTTAGATTTTTTGAAATTACCCTTACCATGTTCTTCCGTAATTTGCTTTGCTAAAGATTCTAATCGTTTTAAATCCCGGGGTTTAATCTTTGTAGCTGCAATACTACAAATAAGCGCTTCTAAAGAAGTCCTAATAGCGAGAATTTCAATAATATCTGCTTTGGAGAAACCAGAAACTACAACCCCTTTACGCGGGATATGTGTCACCAACCTTTCTAAGACAAGTTGATTAATTGCCTCACGAACGGGAGTTCTGCTAATTCCCAGTTGTTCAGCTATAGTACGTTCTACCAATTTCTGACCCGGTTCCAGTTTCTTATCTAAGATTGCATTCCTCAAAATCGCAAACACCGAATCTCTTATATGACCTCTATCATCTAACTTAATGGGTGCAAAATGATACGCCACTTTCCTTCTCCCCTTATGTTTTATACTGCCAGTTAAGGCAATTATAATTCTGTAGACACCTAAGACGCAAGTTAAATGGTATACCAAATGCCAAACGCCAAAAATAAAGCAAACTGTATCTTGAATGATACAGTTTGCTTATCTGCTCAAGCATGCTATTTTTCCAACTTTCATTTCAACCTTTCCAATAGCGATATTTGTTATTGGATTATTTCCAAATCATAGGGATCATAGGCAAATTCCTCCTGTAGAATATCTAAGCGAACTATTATAAAGAGTCCCATTTCATCGCATTCAATTCGTATCACAGTTCCAAGACAATGACTACAAGTCTCCACCCTGTCACCAACCTGAAATCGTTGTTTGTGAAACGGCGAGGAATCTGTTTGGGCTTCATAATATTGTTCGTTCATAGTCATACCCCCATTTCCATGAATCAGTATTGTAGAAGGTACATAACGCTGAAAACAGCAATTTTCTTTAAACTAATATTCACTCACCAACAGGCAGTGGTATTATTCAATAATAGTTGTAATTGACTAATTTTCATTTAACTTAACCGTTTAATGATTCTTAAGTTTCGCCTCATAACGTTGCAGCTTCTGATGCAACTCATTTAATGCACCTTGTCCAAAGCGTTTTAGGTTCAGTAATTGACTGTCTGTTGTCTCACGTAACTCATCGAGTGTATCTATGCCAGCGATTTTAAGAAGATTGTAAGTCCTAGAGGTTAAGCCTAATACAGATATATCAGGGGACTCAAGTAATTTAGAACAGAGATATTCACATTTTTTAGCATCTTCCTTCAATTTGTAAGTTCTCTGACAAAGAGAACAGACATATATTGTAATCTGCGTTTCTAGAATCATGTTGCATCCTCCCCCCTTTTTATTAAATTTACTTCTTACCAACTTCAGCACTCACATCCCTTTATGATTCTCTAGTCAATTAAAGTCTAGCATTGCCCTCACACAATGTCTATAGTTAATACATATTGACACAATCAATTATCTTTATTTCAAACTGTATACAGGCCAAGCTATCGCCAAATTAAAAAACCTTTAGAAATCTAATTTTTCTAAAGGTTTTTAATGCTTAAATTGCTAAGATTGCTTTTAAATAGAATAGGGGTGGCGCAACAGAGCTATGATCATAATACTACTCCTTGAATAAATTAATTTAGCTACCTAAGATTTAGCTTAGCAAACGACTATTTGCTCACTAAAGGGGAAACAAGCGAAAGGTCTCCTTCCTTCTCTCTAACCAATTTTTGTCTAATTTGAGATTGCACTGCTACATCAAAAATTATCGGGTAGATCTTCTTCACCAGTTCAGACGGAAGTTTTAATTCATTGCCAAGAACAGTCAGTCTTTGAATCACTTCCTTCTCTCGATAACTATCCTTCACTCTATCCAAACGTTTTTGATCTGCGACTTTAGTTACTATCTCCATGCGAGCAGCTAAGCGCTCGATAATTTCTTGATCAATGTTGTCAATTTGTCCGCGCAAAGATTCAAGAGTCTCTTCTTCATAATTCCTTTCACAGGCAAAGACTCGATTAACAGCTTCCGCCACGGCTCCTAATTCTCCCGCTAGTTGGATGAGTTGCTCAGGGTGTAGGGATTGGGGCCCATCACTGACAGCCTCTGCAGGATTTGGATGCATCTCAATCAATAGACCGTCTGCTCCAGAGGCAATCGCCGCCTTAGACAAGGAAGCAATCAAATCTCTTCTCCCTGCTGCATGGCTTGGATCAACAATCACGGGAAGATGGGAAAGCTCCTTAGCAACTCCAACAGCACTAAGATCAAGGGTGTTTCGTGTACTGGGTTCATAGGTACGAATTCCCCTTTCACAAAGGATGACATTAGGGTTACCTGAGGATAGGATATATTCAGCTGCATACAGCCATTCCTCAATTGTTGCTGATAATCCCCGTTTCAAGATTATTGGTTTATTAATTTTGCCCGCCATTTTCAACAACTCAAAGTTTTGCATATTACGAGCGCCTATTTGGATAATATCAATATCATTGACTACTAATTCAAGACTTGGAGCATCTATTACTTCTGTTACACAGAGCAAGCTTTGTTCCCTAGCTGCTTGTACTAGATAATCAAGCCCCTCCCGTCCCAGACCTTGGAAGCTATAGGGAGAAGTACGAGGTTTGAATACTCCACCACGCAGGATTTTCCCTCCCGCCTTTTTTACCGTCTCCGCCGATTGGCTCATTTGGATGCTTGATTCTACAGCACATGGTCCACCAATCAGGATTATTTCTTTGCCACCTATGGTCACTCCATTAATCTCTATAGTGCTGCGCTCTGCCTTTAACCCTGCTAATCTTAAATCTTTCATAATAAAAAGCCTCCTAAATATTAAAATTAAAAAAGTCCACGGCACATCCCTTCCACAGGGACGAAAGCCGTGGACTTCCGCGTTACCACCCATTTTGACCAAAATTGGCCCACTCATCAAAAGGTACAGGTCTATCAAAAACTCGTGTTTGTCGAATATGCAAGGCTAGCAAAATAAAAAACACCTCATCCCTCTGTAGGGACGAGATGCTGTATCTCGCGTTACCACCCAACTTAAGCCAAAAAGGCCACTCGACAAAGGTACGGGAATTGATATCCGATACCCCCTTCTTGTTAACGGTGAAGAACCGTCCAAGCCTACTACATAAAACGTTCAGCCGGCAGCTCGGGAGGGAACTTCATCTATCACTACACGTAGAAGAGCTTACAGTCGAGACTCTTCCTCCCTGAAAGGTAATAAATAGGTTACTTTACTCCGTCATAGCCTTTAATGATTTAATTAAAATCAATTATAACACGCTGACTAGTTTTGTCAACTAGTTATTAAATTAAAAACAGAGCCCATTTATCGGACTCTGTCAGATGACTTATTCACGTTCTACTTAGGATTTGGATCAAGCCAATAAGGCTGTAGCGTTGTAACAATGCCAAGGCAGTAATATAACTTGTCTATCAGTCTGAATTTGCCATGAATTTCATCTCAACAACTAGCATATCCAATTGAATGAAGGTTTATACATGGATTCAAAAATACTTTTCCTCTGCCAATATATACTTACCTCAGCTCATGAATGAACAATCCGCTTCTAAGCTTTGGTTCAAACCAAGTAGATTTTGGCGGCATTAACTCACCAGCATCGGATACTTCAAACAATTCATTAATTGAAGTTGGAAACATGGCAAAGGCAAGCTTCATATCAGTGCTTACTCGTTTCTCAAGTTCTTTAAGTCCTCTTATTCCGCCGACAAAGTCAATTCTTTTGTCGGTTCTTATGTCTTTAATATTAAGAACGGGAATTAATAAATAATTTTGAAGCATTGCCACATCAAGTCCCTCGACAGGATTGACAGAGCGGATCTCATTCTTTGCCGTTAGCTTATACCATACTCCTTCTAGGTACATTCCAAATACAGCCTTTGTCTCTGGCTTATAGGGTTCCGAACCAAGCTCTTCAACGATGAAGTTTTTCGCCACCTTAGTTAAAAACTCTTCTTTACTAAGACCGTTTAAATCTTTCACAACTCGATTATAATCTAAAATCATTAATTGGTCATGAGGAAAAAGAACAGAAAGGAAATAGTTGAATTCTTCGTCTCCTGTATAGTTAGGATTGTCGGCCCGTCTTTTCAAGCCAACTTTCACTGCTGAAGCTGTTCTGTGGTGTCCATCTGCAATATAGATACTTTCTATGTTTTTAAACTTAGTGGAGATTATTTCTATGTCGTCTTGCTTCGCAATTCTCCACACTTTATGCCTAACTCCATCGGTTGCAACAAAATCATAGATGGATTTTTCCTGTTTGATTCTCTCAATCACAGTGTTTATAGTTTCTTGAGCACGATAGGCTAAGAAGATAGGTCCGGTATGGGCAGCACAAATATCCACATGGTTTATTCGATCGATCTCTTTGTCTTCTCTGGTTTTCTCATGTTTTTTTATAACATTAGTAAGGTAGTCATCAATGGAGGCACATCCCACTAAACCAGTTTGGGAACGCCCAGCCATAGTTAGTTCGTAGGCATAATAACAATTCTGAGCTTCCTTAATTAAGATGCCTTGGCTTATCATGTCTTGAAGAATATCTCTGGCTTTCTCATAAACCTGGATATCGTAAGGGTTAAAACTCTCATGAAATTGGGTCTCAGCTCTATCAACTTTCAAAAAGGATAAAGGCTCCTTTAATACTTCCTGCAAAGCCTCTTCTCGATTATATACATCATAGGGCAGTGCCGCTACTTTATTTGCCACTTCTTCTTTAGGCCTAAGGGCTTTAAATGGTCTGACTGTTGCCAAAGCTTAACCTCCAATTCATAAACTTCTTAAATATGAATAATAAACGTGATACCAAAAACAGAGAGACAGGAGCAGGTCTTTCATTTGTGTTTAAACTACGAACCAAGCACCTGCCTCCTTTGCTAAAGGAATCAAGCTTATTCAGTACTGTTACTAAATTTTTGACAATTAATAGTCAATAATCTCAGTCAATTCAATACATTTGTTTACTTGTTTTTTACTTATTTACATAATCATTCACTCAATTTACTACTTAATGATTCTAACCTTTAAAACTCCGTCAATTTTCTTAATCTTATTTGCTAGTTCTGGAGTCGCAGGAGATTCAATATCCAGAATAGTATAGGCATACTTTCCTTTGCTTTTATTAATCATGTCCGGGATGTTGATGTTTTCTTTAGCGAAGGTTGCTGTAAATTGGCTGAGCATGTTCGGTATATTTCTGTGATTAATGGCGATACGTCCAACGTGGCTGCATACCCCCATATCACAATTGGGATAATTAACCGAATTCTTGATATTTCCATTTTCCAGGTAGTCCATTACCTGCTTTACTGCCATAACTGCACAGTTATCTTCTGATTCACTCGTTGAAGCACCTAAATGAGGAACCGTAATTACACCATTAACTCCACACACCTTGGGATTTGGAAAATCTGTGACATAGCGGCCAACCTTTCCCGACTCCAAGGCTTCAACAATGTCATCATCAATAACTAAGGTATCCCTGGAAAAGTTTAATAGTTTAACGCCATCTTTCATCATAGCAAAGGTTTCTTTATTAAACATTCCCTTGGTTGAATCGGTTAGAGGCACATGAACCGTAATAAAATCGCATTCTCTGTAGATCTCTTCTAAAGACTTTGCTTGTTTGATATATTTTGAAAGGTTCCAAGCTGCATCCACAGAAATGAATGGGTCATATCCATAAACCTCCATGTCCAGCTTATTCAAGGCATTAGCAACTAAAATTCCTATAGCACCTAATCCTATAACACCCAGTTTTTTTCCTTTAATTTCTGTCCCAGCAAACTTGGCCTTGTTCTTCTCGACGAGTTTAGCTACCTCTGGATCGTCCTTGCAGGAATTCACCCAGTTGACTCCCCCAAAAATATCCCTTGAGGAAATGATTAGCGAGGCAATGACAATTTCTTTTACTCCATTAGCATTGGCACCCGGAGTGTTAAAGACTACAGTTCCGTTTTCAGCACATTTCTCCAACGGAATGTTATTTACACCGGCACCTGCTCTGGCGATAGCCTCTAGGTTACTAGGCAATTCCAATTCATGGAGACTTGAACTTCTGACGAGTACTGCATCAGCATCGTTGAATTGCTCCACCATTTGATAATTATCTGTAAACAGGTCTAGACCAACATTAGCTATTTTATTGATACAATTAACATTAAACATTTCTTTCACCTCATAATTTTATTTACTTATCCAACCAGCAATTTGCTTTTAACAATTTTCTTCTTCAAACTTTTTCATAAACGCAACTAGAGCCTTGACTCCGTCGATGGGCATTGCGTTGTAAATACTTGCTCTCATACCACCTACAGTTCTATGTCCTTTTAGGTTTTCAAATCCGGCAGCTTTAGCTTCCTTAATAAATTTAGCATCCAACTCATCAGAACCTGTGACAAAGGGAACATTCATTAATGAGCGGTCCTGCTTTACAACCGTCCCGCGAAACAGCTGACTGGAATCAAGATAGTCATATAAAATCGAAGCCTTTTCTACATTAATTTTCTTCATTGCCTCGAGTCCGCCTAGGTTTTGAATCCACTTAAACACTTTACCGCAAATATAAATACCATAAGCCGGAGGGGTATTATACAGTGACTTGTTATCAGCATGCACCTTATAGCGCAGCATGGTTGGCGTTCCCGGCAGGACATCCTCAGTAATTAAGTCTTCACGGATAATGACAACCACTACACCGGCAGGGCCAATATTTTTTTGAACTCCCGCAAAAATCAGTCCATATTTTGTGACATCTACAGGTTCAGATAATATGTCCGAAGACATATCAGCAACTAGAACCTTATCCCCAGTGTCGGGTAATTGATGATACTTAGTTCCGTATATTGTGTTGTTATGGCAAATATAAACATAATCTGCGTCATCCGAAATCTTTAAGTTGTTCAAGTCGGGTATATAAGTAAAGGTCTTATCCTCAGAAGAAGCAATAACATTGATCTTTCCAAATAATTTTCCTTCAGCGATTGCTTTTTTTGCCCATTGCCCAGTGTTAATATGATCGGCTACTTTGTTTTTCATTAAGTTCATAGGTATCATGGCAAACTGTTGGGATGCACCGCCTTGAAGAAATAAGACCCTGTAATTATCTGGAATCTGCAGTAGATCTCGGAGGTCTTTTTCAGCTTCAGTAATTATTTGTTCAAAGGCTTTAGAACGATGACTCATTTCCATAACGGACATGCCCGTTCCGTTATAATCCAGCATCTCCTCTGCTGCCTCCTTTAACACCTCTTCAGGTAATACAGCAGGTCCTGCAGAAAAATTATAAATTCTTGACATATCAAATCCTCCTCTATCTTTTAAGACTTGTCATAACTAGAAAAAAATCAAATTAGCTTATTTTGCTATCTAATAGGTGTATTGCCTCAAAGAAAACTAGTATAAGCAAAGATTCACATCTGAGCGTATATTCCTTAGCCGCAATCACCATTTTTTATAACCTATAAAATATTCCTCCTTTTAAATTATATTGATAATCTGTTTAATTTTGGTATACAAGAAAAAAACAAAACCCACCCCAGTATTGGGGCGGGAATTCCGCGGTGCCACCCAAGTTTCAGCCGTTTAGTCGCAACAGGAAACAAACGCTTAAAAATAAACAAAACCCCTCATCCCAATTAGGGACGAGAGGTTATTCCCGCGTTGCCACCCATGTTGCCGAAACGGCCAACTTATGTCCGCAATATCGGGCGGAACCCGTCACAATTCTTCATTGGCCACTCCAGGATGGAATCCTTCAACTCTGTAGACTGACTTGCACCAACCGTCAGTTCTCTTAACTCTAGGAGCTGGGGACTTCCCTTCATTGTGTTAGTTGTTTGCGTTTTGAATTATTTAGATTCTAAACGATCCTCGGCTCCGTGTCAAGTATTTATTTCCATTTTTTGATTCCAGCAAAGAAAAAACTTTATGAAGGAGGACGCTGCCGCTAATCAATATGTGAAGACACTCCATCCAGTAAAATAAAATGCTTACCCCTGCCAGCGTTTAGCCTTCTCGAAATCAATTCCAAATTGATCGAGTATCTTCATAACATGATGATTTATTATGTCTTGTATGGTTTGAGGATGATTATAGAAAGCAGGCATAGGAGGTATAATCCTTGCCCCAATCCTAGCTAACTTCAGCATGTTTTCGATGTGGATTGCGCTTAGAGGTGTCTCTCTTGGACTCAAGATGAGCTTTCTGCCTTCTTTGAGCATCACACCCGCTGTTCGAGATATAAGATTATCATCATAACCATTGGCTATCGAACTCAATGTCTTCATACTGCAAGGCACAATAACCATTCCATCCGTCATAAAGGATCCGCTGGAGGTTTTCGCTCCTAAGTTCTTATTGTCGTAGACTTGAGCAGCCAAGCTTTCCATATCCTTCAAGGAATAGTCGGTTTCTATTTTCAGGTTTTCTTTAGCCCAATCGCTCATTATCAGATGAACATTCACTTTCCCAGTTTCCCGAAGAGCTTTCATTAAATTTATCGCGTAAATTGTTCCCGTTGCTCCTGTAACTCCTACAACAATTTCCATGTTTCATCTCCTGCCCATGCGTACCTCTATGTATTACTATTTTCCACTAAAGAATATCATATTCCTGATTTAACTGAAATCCTTTATACCTAGTTTTATTTCTCTCTCCATTGTTCAATAACTTCTAATTAACGCAAAAAAGAATACCTAGCTATCCTACTAGGTATCCTAATCTATTCATATTTCTTAATAATCTCTTCCGCAACCAGAGCCTGAGAAAGACGCAAATCCATTGCTCTTTTCTGGATTAGGCGAAAGGCTTGCGGCTCGCTCATATTTAACTTTTCTACAAGCAGCCATTTAGCTTGCTCAAGTATCTTACGTTCATCCATTCGTTTCTTTAAACTATCCCGCTCGTTAATAAGCTGAGTCATGGAATTTCGTACTGAGAGTGCAAACCGAGCAGTTTGAAGCAGTGTCAAACGATTAATGGGCTTTGGCAAAATTAGTGCATTTATTTTCTCAAGACTACATTGCATGTCAAGTAGCTGTTCCGGCCTTGCAATGACTACTATACCTGCAGACGTTTTCTCATGAGCATCAAAGACTAAATCTGTACCCTGTTCATCGGGTAACGGAGTGCTTATAATGACTAAATCAAATCCCGTGCTAAAAAAATTCCTGCGCGCTTCATTGGCTGATTGAGCGCAGCTAACCGGATAAAAGCCTTCTTTTACGAGCATTGTCTGTATGCTGCTCGCCATTTCAGCTTTTCCACAAACAACTAAAACACTCCCTGCGCTCACTACAATCACCCCTTTATGCAGGGAAACTATTTCTAATAGGCTTTTAGATACTTTTCAATTTCCCATGCATGAACTGAGTTATCGTAGTCTTCCCATTCTAAGACTTTTGCGGCCAGATATTTATTAAACGCATGTGAACCCAGTGTCGATTGAATCAGAGGATCTTTCTTCATCTCTTCAAGAGCAAATAACAAATTTGAGGGTAAGCGCTCTAGCTTTAGATTTTCTTCCTGTTCAGCTGTCAGGGTGTAAATATTGACATTAACCGGATCAGGCAGCGATAAATTTCTGTTTAATCCATCAAGCCCCGCTTCCAATAACAATGCTAAAGTAAAATATGGATTGCAGCTGGGGTCTGGACTTCTGAGTTCGAGTCTGGTTCCTTCACCCCTAGGGGCAGGAACTCTCAGTAATGGGCTCCTGTTCATATGAGACCAGGCAATATGCACTGGAGCTTCATAACCCGGTTGTAGACGTTTATAGGAGTTAATGAGGGGATTAGCGATGGCAGTAATCCCTTTGATATGGTTTAGGAGCCCGGCGGCAAACTGCTTGGCCGTATCGGATATATCTGATTGAGTTTGACCTCCACTAAAAAGGTTCTTGCCATTTTTAGTTAAGGACATATTAATATGCATTCCAGAACCATTAACGCCCGGAAGTGGTTTTGGCATAAAGGTGGCATGTAAGCCATTGCGCTGGGCAATAATCTTAACAACCATTTTAAAAGTCATAATGCTATCTGCTGCAGTAAGGGCATCAGTGTACCTAAAATCGATTTCATGTTGTCCCGCCGCAGTTTCATGATGGGAAGTCTCAATTTCAAATCCCATTTCCTCTAAAACCATACAAATTTCACGACGAGTGTTTTCACCCAAGTCAATGGGTGCTAAATCACAATAACTGGCTGAATCATGGGTAATTGTGGTGGGTTGGCCTTCATCATCGTTATAAAACATAAAAAACTCACATTCCGGGCCAACCTGAAAAGTGTATCCCAGATCTTGAGCTTTCTTTATGGTTCGTTTAAGAATATAACGTGGATCACCTTCGAACTGAGAACCATCATGGTTTTTAATATCGCAAATTATTCTGGCAACTTTACCTTGTTGTGGCCTCCAAGGAATGATCGAAAATGTACTCGGGTCTGGAAAAAGGAACATATCTGATGATTCAATTCCAGAAAACCCGGCCACTGCTGAGCCATCAAACATGACTCCATTTTGGAAAGCGTTAGCAAGCTGTTTATCTGTGATAGCTATGTTCTTCATCCGACCATAAATATCTGTAAACTGAAGTCGAATAAACCGAACATCATTTTCTTTTACAAACTTGAGACATTCCTCTTTTGATAAATTCAATTAAGATTCTCTCCTTTCCTAAAGCCAAAGTTATTATTTATTATATCGGCTTAGACTTATTATATCCCATATAAGTCCCGGTTGTATCCTTAGGTCATTACGCAAAATACCTAGGAAAAGATTTTAGTCCATCACCTCGTAATTCAATGTACAAAGAATAAGAAAACCTTGGCTGACGCCAAGAGTTCCAAGTATCATACAAGTACCCTAATGATACTTCTTGACGGTAAAAAAGAGACGCTTTTAAGAAATTGTACTTGAATCGAGTACAAAATCCTATAAAGCGCCTTTGCTTCACCAATATGGAGTTTATACACTTAAAGTACCATAGAGACTGCCTTGGATTCAACTGTTTTTGCCCATGTATACAATATTAAATTCCCTTCATAAGTTGGGCTTGCCAATTTATCGAAAAGTCTAGATTTTCAAGGGTTTAGTGGTAGCTTTCCTTAATATATGCGCATGAAAAAAGCCTTTGACGTCAAAACCATGCACATAGAGTTAAAAACGATGTAGCGTAAACCAAATTAACGTCAGACTCCTTGGCTTGTACCAAGAATCTTACGCGCGTAAGATTCTTGGTACAAGCCAAGGAGAAGGCCTCCAATAAATCATCACTTTGTTAAAAGTTCACTAGCTTTTCGATAATGGACTGAAATGCTACTGGGAGTGGAATTAATCTTAAATCCTCTGAAGAAACCCATTTACACATATCACTTTTCCTCGCTTCCAAAGTTTCCAACTGATATGTCCCTTGTATTTCTCTTAGAAGTAAAGATCTTGTTGGTTCAGTTTCTCGCTCATCGCAGCCGACTCTATAGTATTTATCAAGATCAATAATTAACCAGATTAGTTCCCAACGACGATGGCTGAAGGTATACCAAACTGGACCATGAAATTCTATCCCGCGCTTAAAGTCTTCCTCTACTTGCCTTTCATACTCACTTTCAGGTATTGCCTGTCGAAAAAGATTCAAGTACGTATCGATAGAAATTGTCATGAGACTGTTACTAAAGTTCTGAAGATCGTCTTGACTCAATTCCACACCCGGAAGTTCCCATAAATCAGCCAATAGCCCCTTTGAAGGGCGTTTTTGAAGATAGATTTGATTTCCCTTGCGCAGAATAAAGGTCAGACGAGTGACCTCCTGGCGTTGAGTCTTAGGCTTTTTGACCGGATAATGTTGAACATCTCCCTGCAAATATCCTTCACAAAATTGTGCTAAAGGACAAGCTTCGCAGTGGGGTTTTGTGGGTTTACAAACCATAGCACCCAGCTCCATTAATGCCTGGTTAAAATCCCCCGGGTTTTGATCCGATTGCCATGTCAACAAGCTTTCTCTAAAGTATCGCAGACTGCGAGTCGTTTCTATTGGTTCCGGCCAAGCTAAAAGGCGAGACACTACCCGCTTAACATTTCCATCAATAGCTGCAACTCTTTGCCCAAAGGCGATGCTGGCAACAGCTCCTGCTGTATAGTCTCCGATCCCTGGAATCTTTACAAGTGCCTCGTAATCTTTGGGGACTATTCCACCAAGGTTTTGAATCAGATACCTGGCCCCTTCCCACAAACGACGGGCTCGAGAATAGTATCCCAGTCCACTCCAAATTGCTAATACATCGTCAAGGTTAGACATTCCCAAATGTTCAACGCTAGGAAAGCGATCCAAAAACCGTTCATAATATGGGATAACCGTTTTTACTTGGGTTTGCTGCAGCATAACCTCTGATACCCAAATTGCATATGGATCCCCAGTCTTTCGCCAAGGTAAATCCCTTTTTACTGTAGAGTACCAATCCAACAATTGAGTTGATAATATCATTATGTCGTCTCCTATAGTTGCAGTAATGAATCCACTACTTGTTTATAAGTATTAAGCCTACTAGGCAAAATACTACCCCAATAATTTGATTAATAGCAAAACCCTCTTTGTAAAACAAAATCCCTATTGGGATAAGCATAATCGCAAGAATAATATTGGCTACTAACGATCCGACACTTAAATTCCACCCTACTCTGTAGGCCAGCAAATAACCTAATTCAAGCCCTATTATCGCTGCGCCAAGGGCATAGCTAGTCCAATTCAAATCGCTAAAAGACTGGAAAAAGCTTTTATCTGTCTTGTAAAAAGGAAATGCAATCAGAGTTAAAACGGCTGCTGTCAGGTAGGTAACCAGCAAAGCCGAAAAAGGGTTAGCACTCTGAGGTGTAGATTTTTGGCAGATATTATAAATAACATTTGATGTTACGATTAGGAAGATAGGGAAAAAGTACATAAACATGAAAAAACCTCTATTCACTTTTCTAACCAAATATATTTAACCATAAGAACCATGTGTATGCCTAGTACCTTTATTAATCTCTTGGTAAAGTTGTGAAATCTTTAGTGTTTAGTAAGAGACATCAAAACTTAGAATAAATTGATGAAACAATTTTTGATCAAGCAAAACAGTTTATAAAAAATGCAGATGGTCTTGTTTAGAGAGGCCATATGGTCTCTTTTTCTTAAAGATTGTTTGCTGACCAGAAATTTTGAGCAGATGAAAGAATACTGTCACAGGTTCTGCAGCAGGTAATACTTTTCCATTCCTCCGGAAACAACCTTTTGTAGGCAGTCTTTGAGAAACGTTCATCGATCAGCAACACTACCCCGCGATCTTTCTCAGTTCGAATTACTCTTCCGACTGCTTGTAATACTTTGTTCATACCAGGATACATATAAGCAAATTCAAAACCTAATTGACATGAAGCTTCGAAATACGTACGGATTATCTCTCGCTCCATACAAACTTGGGGCAACCCTACCCCTACTACAATCGCTCCCGAAAGCCTGTCCCCAATAAGGTCAATACCCTCACCAAAAATCCCTCCAAGTAAAACAAATCCAACTAGGGTCTGCTTGGGATTTTGAGAGAACTTTTTCAAAAAAGCTTCCCGCTCTTCTTCCTTCATATCCGAAAACTGACAAATTACCTCAACCTGTGGTTCAAGTTCCCTAAATCTTGAATAGACTTCCTTCATATAGTGATACGAAGAAAAAAAGGCAAAATAATTACCCATTCTGGTTAGTACCAATGCCTGAATCGCTTCAGCAACTTGATCGTAGGTTGAATTACGTTGTTTATACTTGGTCGAAATCCGATCATTCACAAGCAAACATAGGTTCTCTGCTGGAAAAGGAGATGATAACTTGAGCTTATAGGAGGTTTCCTCCCCACCCAGAATATTCATAAAATAATCCATCGGACTCAATGTGGCGGAAAAGAGAACTGAAGATCTACCTCTTCCCAAGGCTTCCATAAGACGTATTGAAGGATCAAGACAAAACAATTTTATCTGAAAATCATCTCTAGTAAGATACTTATAAGTAATATAACGTTCATCATAACTATCAGCCGTTCTTGTAAAACTAAGAGCTTGGAAATAGTGGTCTAAGAGTTGCTCTTGCCAGGAATAGGGTTGATCATTTGTCTTCAGAAAGTATTCAGCCTCTTTAATAAAATTCCTCAAAGCTTGTATTAATCCGTTTGGAGGCTCCTTTTGTACACTCTCTCCATTTCCCGTTGTCTCAGTACAATCTTTTTTTTCATTAACCAGGGCTGAGTTAACTTTGGTCAGACTTTTTGTCAGCCGTTTATTATCATCTTTGGTCTTTCTTTTTAAGCTCAGCCAAGATTCTTTTCCCAACTCAGCCGAGAACATATCCCTTGCTCTATCCACTAAGTTATGGGCTTCATCTATCAGAAAGGTGTACTCGCCCCCTTCAAGAAATAAATGTTTCAAATAAACCCGAGGATCAAAGACATAGTTATAATCACAGATAACCACATCTGCCCAATTTGCCAATTCCAAAGAAAATTCAAAGGGACAGATTGAATGTCTTCGTGCATGATTTTCAACAGTTTGCCTCGTCCAAGCATCCTCATTGAACATTTCATCGACTGCCACTCTTAAACGATCGTAATATCCTCGCGCAAACCGGCAATCTTCAGGCAAACATGACTCTTCTGGCAGAAAGCAAATCTTACTTTTCGCAGTTAGGGTCAAACGTTTAATCTTTAGGCCTAGGGTATCTAAATCCAGCAAAGCTTTTTCAGCAACGGTTCGAGTAATGGTTTTTGCCGTAAGATAAAAAATCTGCTTTGTATGCCCTTCTGCCACAGCTTTTAAGGCTGGAAATAATGTGCCGATTGTCTTTCCAATACCTGTAGGAGCTTGGGCAAATAGTTTTTGACTTTGTTTAATCGTTTGATAAACAGCTACGGCTAATTCTCGCTGACCCGGCCTATAAGTTCCGAAAGGAAATTGGATTGTTCGAATGCTTTCGTCTCTTTTCACAATCCATTCTTGCAGTCGATATGCCCAAACCAAGTACTCTTCAACTAGATTAATGAAGAATTCCTCGAGCTCTATGAAAGTAAATTTCCGCGAAAACCTTTTAATTTGATTCGTATCCAGCTGAACGTAGGTAAGCTGTGTCTCCATGGCCTCTAAACCCTCTTGGCTCGCATACATGAATGCATAACACTGGGCCTGAGCCCAGTGCAAATCGTTAAAGGATTCATCAATTAGATCTAAGTCCAAGGACGTAGTTTTGATTTCATCAATACATGAAGTTGTTTCCTTGATTATTATTCCGTCAGCACGACCATTAACCTCTAAGGTGAGGCTTTCACATATATTACTTTTATAACTTGATAGATGTTCAGGATTAGGATACGAGTAGCTAAGGGACACTTCCGGTACATAATCGGATCCGCCGATTTTCTGGATATACTGATGAGCTTTGATTCCCTCCAAGGCCCTGGAAGCACCAATAGAACCCGGTTGAAGATCCCCACGCCTTAGTACAAACTCAACTAAATTTCGCACCGAAATCTTGACTATCACAGCAGATTAAAATCCTCCCTTTATTCTTTAAAACATTTTTCTTTTAGCAAGAAAAATGACACCACCAAAGCAGAGAACAACAGACATACCTACGATAATCAGAAAACCGTGTTCTGACGTCTGGAATGGAATATTTACGTTCATCCCAAAGAAACTAGCCAGCATAGTAGGCAGCGCTAAAATTATAGTAATTGACGCCAAAAACTTCATCACCATATTTAAGTTATTGGAAATAATAGAAGCAAAAGCATCCATCATACTACTTGAAATATTACTATAGGTTTCTGCCATCTCAACTGCCTGCTTATTCTCGATAATAACGTCTTCAAGTAAATCCTGATCCTCTTCATAGATTTTCAGAACCTTTGTTCTGAGAAGCTTCTGCATAACTTTATCGTTAGACTTCAAGGATGTCGTAAAATATAATAGACTTTTTTGAAGATTAAGCAGCCTAATTAATTCTTGATTTTTCATGGATTTGTGGAGGGTTAGTTCAATCTCGTTGGTCTTCTTTTCAATCTCTCTAAGAAATGACAAATATAATGTGGCACTTTTATAGAGAATTTGAAAGAGAAATCTGGTCTTCTTATAGGTTTCCAGGCCGCGAACTTTTCCACATTCGAAATCTTTAAGTACATCAACTTCTTGTAAACACACCGTTACAAAATGATCCTTTGTCAATATAATACCTAAAGGAATTGTATCATAAATCACGGTGGCATCCTGTCTAATCGGAACGTTAATTATCACAAAAATTTGATCATTCTCCGCTTCAATCCTAGGTCGCTCTTCATCATCTAAGGCGTCTCTGATAGAAAACTCATTTTCTAAATTTAATGCTTTTGTTATTAAAGCAATTTCTTCTTCTGAGGGATTTATCATATTTACCCAGGAACCCTTAACCTCTGGTTTGTCAGTTTTTACAATAGTATTGTTAATTGTATTATATACCGCTATCATTTTGCGCCCCCCACTTCCAAATCATCAAACCAGAATAGCTCCTATAGATCTCTTCAATTAGACACTTTAAATTTCCACAATATACGTTAACATAAACTAGCTTACTATACAATTTTACCACTAGTTTTTACATCTAAGTAATAATTAGTCGAGTATGTATAGAAGATTCGTAAACCGCAGAAATCTCACCTTTGAAGTCGAATTCCTTTAGGTATGATATTCTAATAGTGAATAAGAGGTTAAAGAATGCTGTGCTTCAAGAATAGAAATTTGAATTACTCAAAGTATTAATACACCTTTCTTTGATAATTTTTTGATGAATGCCTAGCAAGGAGTGTCGCATATATCGAAAAGGTCATACAGAGGGCCCGCAACAAAAATTCAGTTGTTGCGGGCCCTCTGCCAATTATCATTCTGCAAACTTACTTTATAACACTCTTACCCATGAGGTATTTATCAACTCCTGACTTTAGGAGTTTCTTAACAAAATAGAGGAATTTGAACCCTGAGAATCGCTTAATATAGCGGATTTCGGGGTATTTTTACCCTTAAAATTGTTAAATTATTTTGTCCTGTTATATCCTGTTATTTCATTCCTTTTTTGCTCGACTCATGGTATAATGGATTTATACAATTTCTTTAATTCGGAGGGCTCGATGTACGTTGCTATTACAGGCTCGGGCAAAGCCCGAGTCGTCCAGTTCAGAGAAGATACTCGCATACCGGGAACAACTAAA
>NZ_FNCP01000022.1 GCF_900100785.1 Desulfosporosinus hippei DSM 8344
TTTCACAACATCATTGTAGAAAGCCGGTTTTGATTTCTTTCGACTCTTGAAGTTTGGTTTATCGGCAAGTTTCTTGAAGAATTTTTTGTAAGCATTACAAGCATCCTTGATCGCTTGTTTCGTGATATTGTTAGAAACATCATAAAGCCAAGAGAACTCTTCGGTTTGCTTTAATTGGGTTAATTCTTTTCTTAGCTCATGATCCGAACGAAACTTGCCGCCCTTAGCAAAGTTTTTTTCTTGTTGATCTAGTGCCCAGTTATAAGCCCATCTTGCAGTTCCGGCAGATTTCCACAGTTGATGTTCCTGTTCTTCGGTGGGCTTGAGTCTAACTTTCTTCCCCAGTATCATTCTCAAGCAACTCCTTGATCATCTTCGAGCAATATGGCGGGGATTACCAATAAGTTTGGAAGTTCACCAATTAAATAATAGTACAATTCAAAAGCACCCCATTAGTAACTGCACACCAACAGCATTATAAATTATCAATAGGGTCTTATAGGGTTTTATGTATTTTGGCTACAGTTTTATACCTCCCTCCCACCAAAATCTCGAAGGGTTCCGTTTAGTCCAGCGACTTCACTTGGTCATAGAGTCGGATACTTTTCCGGTGGAATCAATCTCATACTCCAGTTCCGAATCAAATGGATTGATAGGGATTTCATCCAAATATGGCCCCTGCCAATTCCTTACACTCTCTGGATTATGAACTAATTGCCTAACACTGCTGGGATAAGTGCCCACATCAATCTTATATAGTTGGGCAGCACCTTCTATTCTTTGGATATTTGCTTGATTAATATGCTTCTGTACAGTCTTGGAAGCAGAACCGAAATGTTGAGAAAAAGTTGTTAGTAATACTCCCATAAGGAAAAGGACGATTAAAACTTCCCATAAAGTAAAACCGGATTGCTTTCCCAACTAACTCACAACTTTCAACTTAATACACGAAAATTATTACATTAAACTTCTTGTTTCTCTATCTATTAAGAAATCCCTCCTGCTCTCGACATAACTTTATTAGAAATACTGGCAATTGCTACTCTTCTGGATTAACCACACGATTACTTCTCTGATTGGCATATTATTACAGCAATAACAGCGAAAATCTGACAAAGCTCCTTGAGCCTAGCCAGATTTTCTTACTTAAAAGCCTATAATAGTATTTATTCCTTCGAAACATTGAAAACCCTCCAGAATTCTTAATTCTGGATGAGAAGTTCAGCTGATACGACCTTAAACTGGTGCTTTGTCCATAGTTTTTCTTAAACTGAAATGACTTCTCACTGTGTCTCTCACTATATGAGAACCTCTTTCCAAGCTGCTAAAATCTCAGAGTCGGAGCATTCCTTAGATACAAGGGCTTGCCCAATTCCTTGGGGAAGAATTAATATCTTTCGGCCCCCTTGATTTTTCTTATCCGCTTGCATTTTGTATAATAGATTTTGCGAATCCAGCCCTTTAATTTTCGTCAACAAGCCATAAGAATTTAGCAAAGCAATTACTCTATCCACCTCTGCTGAGGTCATTAGTCCTTTGGCAAAGGCTAGATGCGCAGCAGCCACAATCCCAACGCTGACCCCTTGTCCATGAGTTATACCTCGGTAATCCATCTCGGTTTCTAGGGCATGCCCGAAACTGTGTCCTAAATTTAGCAGAGCACGAATCCCTTGTTCTCGTTCGTCTTGAGAAACTATTCTTATTTTGACAAGGGACGAGCGGGTTACCATTTCACTCCAAATCAAGCTATCCCTTTGCTTAATAGGTTTCTGTTCATTCTCAAAAAACTGAAAAAGATCCCCGTCGGCAATCAAAGCATGCTTGATACTTTCAGCCAAGCCATTCTCCACTTCTTCCCAAGGAAGTCTTTCCAGGGTTGAGAAATCTGTCCAGACTGCTTGAGGGGGATAAAAGGCACCTAAAATATTCTTGCCAGCCGGATGATTTACAGCCACTTTTCCACCAATGCTGCTGTCTACCTGTGCCAACAGGGTTGTAGGAACTTGAATTAAGCGAATGCCTCTCATGAATATACTGGCAAAAAATCCGGCTAAATCTCCGATAACTCCACCGCCCAAAGCAATGACCAGGGATTTGCGATCTGTGCCATGGCCTAAAGCTTCTGCCGTGAGCTGACTTAAGCGATCCAGGGACTTTTCCTCTTCTCCGGCCGGGACAATTAGGAGATTGATACGGTAATCCTGCAAACCCTTCATTAGTCGTTGAGCGTAAAGGTCTGCAACAACTTGATGGGAAACTATCAAGATATGCTCTATATCGTCGAATTGATGGTGGAGGTATTCTCCCAGACCTTCAAGAGATGACCCCAGATACACGGGATAGGGTTTATCTGCCGCTATTTCGATCTTTTGCTGCATCGCTAAGCTCATCCTTCATCACCCTCTCTAGCAGAAGAAGAATCTCTTTGACAACTTCATCCACGTTTTTTTGCGACGTATCTACTATATAATCCGCTTGGACATACACGTTCTGCCTTTCAGACCAAAGCTTTTCAATGGCTTCTCTGGGACCTTTAAGGAGTGGGCGATCATTCTTATGCCCAATCCGACTAAGAATCGCCTCCAAAGAAGCATGGAGAGCAATCACAATTCCGTTTTTAGCCAAAGCACTCAAGTTGAGTGGATTTAAGACAGTTCCGCCTCCCGTGGCAATTACAAGTTGTTCCTGCTGACTAAGCCTGGAAACGACAATACTCTCTTCGGAACGGAAACGAGTCTCCCCATGCCGACGAAAGATTTCACTGACACTTAAACTGGTTACTTCTCCAATCTCACAGTCTGTATCAACAAAGTTCCAAGAAAGTGACTGAGCCAAGCGCTTCCCAACCGTGCTTTTGCCGGTTCCCATAAATCCAATGAGAACAATGTTCCGCATGGAGATCCTCCTCTCACTTTTGTCGTAAATATGCTTGATACTCCTGCCAAGCATTTTCTAGTTCGATAAAACTATCTGCAGAAAACTTATCCAGTACCGCTTCTGCAATGACCCAGGCCACTACGTGTTCTAACACGACTAAGGCCGCCGGCACGGCACAGACATCGGAACGTTCTACACTTGCCTTTACCACTTCTTTAGTTTCTAAATGTACCGTATCTAAAGGCTGATAAAGGGTGGGAATTGGTTTCATAACCGCTTGAAGAATGATTGGTTCTCCGTTGGTCATGCCACCCTCTATTCCGCCGGCATTGTTGGAAGCCCGGGAAAAGCCCTTACCCTCTGCATAACAAATTGGATCATGAACCTTAGAGCCCATACGATCACCTGCTTCAAACCCTAGGCCAAAGGAAATACCTTTGATTGCTTGAACAGAAAGGACTGCTTGGGCAATCTTTCCGTCTAATTTTCGATCCCACTGTACATGAGATCCTAATCCTGCCGGAAGATGATGAACCTGTACTTCCAGAATTCCACCTAGTGATTCCCCTTGTTCTCGAGCCAAGATTAGCTGTTTCTCCATCTGCTCTTCAGCCACCGGATCGCCAACGGACCACTCCGACTGTTCCACGTGTTGCCAATAAGCTGCCTCATCGGTAAATTTGGCGTGAACACCACCTACTCCACGGACATGTCCGCGAATTTCCACCCCTAAGGAATCCAGCATCTGCCTGGCAATATTCCCAGTGGCTACTCTCATCGCTGTTTCTCTGGCGCTCGCCCGTTCGAGGATATTCCGAACTTCAGTACGATATTTGAGTGATCCCGTCAAATCAGCATGTCCAGGACGAGGAGTCAGAACTTTTCGGCTTTCAACATCAGCCTCATCCCTCCAGGTCATAATTTTCTCCCAGTTCTCCCAATCTCGGTTGAGAATCTCTAAAGCGATTGGAGCTCCTGTACTTAATCCGCCCCGCACTCCGGATACAAGCTGGACTTCATCTTGTTCAATGGCCATTCGACCGCCTCTGCCGGGGCCTTGTTGACGCTTTCCGAGAGCCTTATCAATGTAAGCCTTGGAAATCTTCATTCCCGCGGGAAGGCCCTCGATAATTCCTACTAATTTCTGACCGTGTGATTCCCCTGCCGTTAAAAACCGCACTTTCGTCTTCCCCTTCTATGTCTTACTTCTCCCGAATGCGCATACCTACCGGGGCCACAATGACACTTTTCTGTTCACCCAAGGAATTTGTCAAAGTGATCGTTGTCCCCACACTTCGTCCTAAAGCATTAAAGGTTAAATCTCCCGGGCTGCCTAAAAAACTGATGCCATCTTTGAAGTAGACGTTTTTTATTAATTTGCCTTGCTTGAATATTTGGTAATGGTGATCCCCTGCTTGGTAATAAAATTTAACGGCGTACCAATTATTTTCAGCCATTGCCGCCTGCCGAGTATCCCGTATATCTTCTAACAGTTGAGTTGCTTGAAAGGTTAAGTGCTGTCTTTCAAAGTTAATGGGAAGCTTGATGAGCAAGTAAAAGCCCGAGCCTGCCAAAAGGATCAGAACCAGCAGTATCTCCAGCAGAGTAAATCCCTGCTCTCGGCCCCTGACTTTTAATGCACTCACCATAACATTCATCCCTTTAATCTATTCTTTATAAAACATACCCTGAAAAAGCTGATTTTTAAGGGCTTGCCTCATTGCATCAAGGGGGGCCTGTTCACCAAGCCAAAACTCCCAAGCTAAGGCACCTTGATAGAGAAGCATTTCCAGGCCATTTTGAGTGCGGCATCCCAACTTCTTAGCCTCTCTCAAAAAACTGGTTTCCAAAGGGTTAAATATTATATCGACAACCAGAGCCTCTTTATTAATCCCTTCAATAGAAAAAGGAAAGGGTTCTTTATTCAGCCCTACAGAGGTAGTCTGCACTAAGAGATCCAGGTTTTCCAGCCAGTCTCCCGGCTCGAACTCTCCAAATGTCGCTGTTCCCCCCACGCTGTGAATGATTTGAACCAAACTTTTTGCTTTTTCCAGATTCCGATTGAGGATATGCAAATTCATCCCCTGCTGGGCCAGAGCCATAGCAATCCCTTTACTGGCTCCGCCTGCACCCAGAAGAACTGCTTTTTTCCCTATTAATCCTCTAAGGTCATTTTCTACGGAACGAACAAATCCGTTCCCATCCGTATTGTGACCAATCAAGCGACCATCCTGGTTTTTCACAGTGTTCACTGCTCCAGCCTTCTCTGCTTCAGGAGTTAGCGAATCCATAAAGGAAACAATAGCTTCCTTATGAGGCAGCGTGACATTCCACCCAGCAAAGCCCAAAGCCCTGAGACCTTTTACCGCATCTTCCAAACAACGCTCTTCTACCCGAAAGCGCTGATATTCTGCGTTAATCCCTAATGTCTCATACCCAGCATTATGCATGGCAGGAGAGAGAGAATGCTTGATTGGATTACCTATAACTGCAAATTGTTTTTCCACGGATAACATTCCTTTATATCCATTTTCCGTTATTCTACGCCAATATAGCCTACCTCAACTCTAAACTCACCCAAGCAAGAGCACTAATCAGAGCTTGTCAACGCCCCAAACCTTCAGATCCAAAATCGGAAACGTTTCCGATTTTGGCCACAAGCTTGTCCGCTTAATGCATTGGGAAGGAAAAGGGTACTCTGTGGCACCCCAAAAAATTATACTACCTGACGGGGGGCTAATATACTGAAAAAGGAATGGCTAAGCCATTCCTTAATGCTTAATGAATTTTCGGGCTGAAGGGTTTCGCAGAAGCGAAATGCTTCATAATCCAAACGAGCACCTTCTCTATTCGACGCATAATCCGGGTTCCGATAAACTCACGATCATTAATGGGGGTGACTAAAATCGTATATAACCCAAGACGATTTCCGCCTAAAATATCCGTAAATAACTGATCTCCGATCACTGCAGTATCCTTTTGGCCTGTTTCCAGGAGCTTCATTCCTGCCCGAAATGCTTTGCGGCGCGGCTTGGTGGCTCCGAAAACAAAAGGTATCCCTAATTGATCTGCTACTACGGCTACACGCTGTCGTTTACTGTTATTCGACACCACACATGCTCGAATTCCAGCTGCCTTAACCTTTTTAAACCAGGTTTCCACTTTAGGAGCTACTTCCAAATTATTCCATGGGGTCATAGTATTATCTAAGTCTATGATTAGCCCGCGAATCCCATCCCGACTAAGCTGTTCTACAGGAATGAGATCGAGGGAATTAGCTTGATGCGTCGGTTGAAAATACTCTAACATAGAATCCTCCAAAGTGTGTAAGTTTCTATCATTATACCTTAGAGAATGCCACAAGAGCAAGTAACGGACTATCTATTTGGATCAATCTTTGCCATCTCTTCCATTAATTTTTGAATAGCTTTCTTTTCGATGCGCGAAACATATGACCTGGAGATTGCTAAGGCTTTGGCAATTTCGCGTTGTGTCCTCTTGGGACTGTTCATTAATCCATAGCGCAATTGAAGAACCAGTTTTTCCCGTTTGGTCAGCTTTTTGACAAGTTCGAGTAAAGCTTTTTGCTCGGATTCATTTTCAACCTTTAAGGAAATATCCTCTTCATTAGAACCTAAGACATCAATGAGGGAAATTTCATTTCCCTCTTTATCCATGCCAATTGGATCATAGATCGAAACTTCACCCCGGGATTTTTTTAAAGATCTTAAATGCATCAGAATCTCGTTTTCAATACAACGGGCAGCATAAGTGGCCAACTTGGTCCCTTTATTGGGATCAAAGGTATTTATCCCTTTGATTAGACCAATCGTCCCAATGGAGATTAAATCATCTCCATCTTCTCCAGTCCCATCGAATTTTTTAACAAGATGAGCCACTAAACGCAAATTATGCTCCACTAAGATATTGCGGGCATTCTCCACTTCCTGAGTTAAGGTGAATGGTTCAGTCTTGCTTTCACTTAGGATTCTTAAATAACGCGCCTCGTCCTGCTCATTTAGGGGTTGTGGAAAGGCGTTATTATTGATATACGAGACAAGTAAGGTGACTCCCTTTAGAACTGAGAGAGCTACGCTAACAAAGAACAGTTCTGCGATCAAATTCTCCACTCCTTTCGCATGGTATTCTAATACCTATGCTTAGAAATTGGAGATTTTGCTTATCCACTTTAATTTATTGAAAACCGCCTCACCCATGTTTCAGGGAGGCGGTTTTCAATAAACAAATTACAAGAAGTCCGACAACTACCTTATCAATTTCAGTTTATAATAAGACTATTATCTTAAAGTACAAATGGTACAATCATTAGAAATACACCGAGTTTCACAGATATCTCTCCGCTACCCTAGTAATATAAATAGTTGTTCACATACCAGTGCAAGAGCTGCCAACCCCACATGATTGTTGTAAATGTGCCAATAACAATAAACGGCCCGAAAGGGATCCTGCTTCTTCTGGTCGCTTTACCAAAGAGGATCAATAGCAGACTCAACATTCCTCCCAAAACAACTGAAAGAAAGAGCGCAAGTAACGTCATTCTCCAACCCAGAAATAACCCGATTGGCGCGAATAACTTTACATCTCCCATGCCCATGACCTCATCACCCTTGTAAATAACTAGTCCGATTAAGCTAACACCGAATAAAAATCCAGAGCCAGAAACTAAACCTAGTAATGGATTCCACCAACGATCGTCAGAATAGATTTGGAAAGGCAGGAAAAGGTTATAAACAAAGAGGACTGCTCCCCCAATAAGTCCGGTAATTACCAGCTGATTAGGAATAATCTGATGGTCTAAGTCGATGAAAAAGACAGCGATCAAGATAAAGGTTAAAAACAGAAAGGCCAAGAAGTCAACTGTCAATCCATATTTAATGAACAAGGTTACACAAACGATTCCTGTAAGCAATTCGACGAAATGATACCTAGGGGATATTTTTCGATCACAATATCGGCATTTTCCATGGTGTATCAAGTAGCTTAAGAGCGGAAGAAGGTCAAATGGTTTCAGTCTGGTTCCACAGTTAGGACAGTGTGCTGCTGGAGATACTATGGACTCCCCTCGTGGGATCCTGTAGATGCAGACATTTAGAAAAGAACCCATGATAAAGCCGAAAATGAAAATAATGCCGTACATAAGCATACAATCATCCTTTTTATTAATTTCAGATTCTGAACCCAAACAACTATACATCTGCGCCCTAGGGTTTCACAGAAAAGACCTCCAGCAATTTGAGGTTTTTGCTTCATTGCTAGCACAACTCAAACTTGGGAGGTCTTCTCTCAATTATATCTACTGGACATAATCAACAGAATAGTGTCTTCAATTAGTGCAAGGGTGGAGCTGTTCCTACATTTATACTTAAAGACAAAGAAGACGTGTCGACCTTAATACTTGTATCTGGGGCTGATGGGTTTTTCGCATTCTGAGCAGTCGCAGTTAGTATAATGAGTAAAGGGTTGCCTTCTTCTGTTACTTCTTTGACATCTGTTATCAGAGCATCGAAGGTGTACCTACCACTTACGAAAGTTGTGTCAGGAAGTAATTTCTTCGGGTCTGTACTATCCTTCTTGAGGCTGATTCGCTGATTATCGTGATAGATATTTGTAATTTCAACTTTCGCGTTACTTTCATCGAAATTCATCCTCAGATAATTAGCTTCACCACTCAGGTCAAAAGAAACACTTGCCTGAATTGGGACATTTGGTAATATCGAGATTTTATGATCTCCACTTTTAGTTGTAATACTAGGATTTGACAATAAAAGTGTAGGCGTACTGTCGCTCACCGTGATCCCCAATACTTGCGTGTTACCAGTGCTAAAGGTGAAGGTGAGGTTCGTTGGGATTTCGCTCGTCGGTAGTGTTGATAGATACGTTGTGCTGAGTGTGACATCGCTCCCCGAGACGGTGTAGTCGATGCCTGCATTCAAGATGGTGCTTCCATTTGTGATGGAAGTTAAACTACTTCCTTTCAACGTCATCGTTACTTGTATATCCGCATAGTGCCCTGTGCTCGTATTCGACGTGTTCTTATCAAAGGTTGCTGTGGTTGGGCTGATCGTCGGCGTACTATCGCTCACCGTGATCCCCAGTACCTGCATGTTCCCACTGCTAAAGGTGAAGGTGAGGTTCATTGGGATTTCGCTCGTCGGTAGTGTTGATAGATACATTGTGCTGAGTGTGACATTGCTCCCCAAGACGGTATAGTCGATACCTGCATTCAAGATGGTGTTTCCATTTGTAATGGAAGTTAAACTGCTTCCTTTCAACGTCATCGTTACTTGTATATCCGCATAGTGCCCTGTGCTCGTATTCGACGTGTTCTTATCAAAGGTTGCTGTGGTTGGGCTGATCGTCGGCGTGCTATCGCTCACCGCGATCCCCAATACCTGCATGTTCCCACTGCTAAAGGTGAATGTAAGGTTCGTTGGGATTTCGCTCGTCGGTAGTGTTGATAGATACCTTGTGCTGAGTGTGACATTGCTCCCCGAGACGGTGTAGTCGCTGCCTGCATTCAAGGTAGTGCTTCCATTTGTGATGGAAGTTAAACTGCTTCCTTTCAATGTCAGTGTTACTGTTATATCCGCATAGTGTCCTGTGCTCGTATTCGACGTGTTCTTATCAAAGGTTGCTGTGGTTGGGCTGATCGTCGGCGTGCTGTCGCTCACCGTAACGGTCAAAGTCTGCGTGCTTCCGTCACTGAAAGTGAACGTCAAGCTCGTAGTTCCCACACTTTGTGCCGCTAGATATTCTTTCAGAATCGTTACTGTACTTCCGCTTCTGTTATAGTCTCTGCCTTCAGTTAAAGTTACGCTTCCGTTCTTGATACTGCCTAAGCTCGCTGAGTACAAGGTCATCGTTGTGCTGACATTTGCAAAGTTCGTACTCGCACTGTTTTTATCAAAGGTTGCCACTGTTGGGCTGATTGTTGGCTGCCTGCTGTCACTCACTGTAATAGTCAAAGTCTGCGTGCTTCCGTCACTGAAGGTGAACGTCAGGCTCGTTGTCCCCACACTTTGTTTGGCCAAATACTCTTTCTTAATCGTGACGCTGCTTCCGCTAATTGTATAATCGTTTGCTGTTAAAGTTACACTTCCGTTTTTGATGCTGCTTAACGTAGCTGCGTTTAAGGTCATGGTTGTTGCAACATCAGCATAATGACCGGGATTTATGTTAGCGCTGTTTTTATCAAACTTCGCTGTCGTTGGGCTTATCGTTGGCGGCGTGCTATCACTCACCGAGACGGTCAATGTCTTAGTGCTTCCGTCACTAAAAGTAAACGTTAGGTTCGTCGTCCCTATACTTTGTGTGGCCAAATAGGCTTTCTTAATTGTGACAATGTTTCCACTAATCGTATAATCACTACCTGAGGTCAGATTTAAGCTTCCGTTCTTTATACTGCCTAAAGTCGCTCCGTATAAGGTCATGGTTGTCGCTACGTCCGCATAGTGACCCTCACTCGTATTATCGGGGTTTTTGTCAAACGTTGCTGTCGTTGGGCTGATCGCTGTTTGGGAAGCTACTGTGAGCTGGGCCGAAGCATGATAGGTAGTATTATTAAATAAATAACTAGCGGTTATTGTACAGGTGCCTAAACCGTTGCCGGTGGCTTCTCCATCTGACGAAATAGATGCCACACTTGGATTACTACTTGACCAAACCGGAGTTACAGGTAATGGTCCACTTGCAGGTATACTTAATAAATCGTTAGCACTACTAGTAATATTTAATGTACTGCAGGATAATTGGACAGTATTTCCGATAAGGCGACCATTAATAGTCTCATTAGATGCGTACACACCAATTCTCCCCTTTGGAGCATAAAAAATACCATTCAGTGTCGCAACAGAACTACTCACAGTTATATTACCATTCTTAGAATAAATGCAGACAGATGCATCATTGGCCAAAGATATACCACTGCCACTGATAGTTATGTCTCCAGTTGCCACTATTGTACCTTTTCCGGAAATTCGACTGCCACTTATTGTAAGATTACCCGTTACATAAATCGGAGATGAAAGATTGATGTCAGTATTGCTATAATTTTTATTTCCTACATATGATTGTCCAGCTGCATTAGCCTGAGTTTTAATGATTTCACTAAAGTCAGGCATGTCTATATAGGCAGCATTTTCAACAGGTGTTTTCATATTTATGCTGCTACCCCATACATTCACTGTTTTTACAGCCTCGCAAGTTCCGGTCATATTGAAGTTAGAAGAACTAGATTGAAAAGCATTATTTGTATGAATATCTCCATTAATTGTCAAGCTACTTCCATATATCCCCAATAAATCACTCGAACTCCCTGAGAAAATCGAATAGTCAAATGCGTTAGAAGCACTGTTACTAAAAAGGGCTTCGAACTGTTGCTTAGAGCCAAATGGAATTGTTGCTGCTGAAGGGCTAATATAAAGTGAAGGTGGAGCTGCTATAGCTTGAGTTGGTGCACTTGTTACTGTACCCGAGTAATTACCGATACCTGTCGCCACTACTCTAATGAACTTAGCTAAATCAGCTGCAACTGGGATATATGTGGTTCCTGTTGCTCCTGTAATGTTTGAATAGCTGCCACTTACTGCAGAAGCGATTTGCCACTGGTAACTCGCGTTAGCTCCTTCGGGTGTCAAGGCTCCTGCTGTCAATACTGCTCCGACTTGAGGTGAACCACTTATGGGCCCTATGGCTGTAATCGGTATTATTATACTAAAAGAAGCAGAATTTGAGGCTCCGCCATTGGCAGCAACCCCTTTAATAGTATGACTGCCTGCTGCCAATGTTCCTATGCTATAGGTGGCTTGGGCACCGTCTGTACCAGTATTGATAGTGGCGATGGGAGTAGTACTATCATCTATATAAACAGCAACGTTCTGATTTAACATATCATTATTGTTGATATCCTTGACTCGGAAATTTGCCGCAGTTGGATTAATTGATCCTGGAATTAATGTTATCCCCACACTATTTGCCCCCTGTGTTGGAGGAACAACAGGGTCTGGATCATAGGTGTCAGTAAAATACCACTTTTTTATATCTACATTAGCATTTGAGCCTCCCGTCGACCCAGAAAAGCCAACATAAACTTCTTGGTTGTTTAACTCATTACCAACGTTTTTAGAAATTACACGATTGGAACTTGATGTTTTAGTCGAAGAAGGTCCATACGTTGCTGTCAGGGTGGTTCCATCGTAGTCAATCCAGACGTTGACATCGAGGGTTCCATCCTCTTTGTAAAGAGTAAGAGTTCCTGGATTAGTCCGAGTTAACGCGGTCCCTGCTCCTGTAGTCACCACAGTTCCCGTTGTTAACGTACCGTCATCGATCGCATCCTTATTTACCGGATCATGCATGTTATTACCATTTTTTACGATCGCCACATGGTTGGCATTCGGATCATAATAGTACTGACCCGTTGAGGTTGCAACGTCCCAACCCGTATTTTTCCAAATATCGAATTCAACTCCCAGAGATTTCCCAACGCTCTGATAACCCAGTCCTGCACCCCAGTTTCCTACCTTAGGTTCTGGGTTACTCTGAACGACGAAGGTCAGTCCATCTGCTGGCAAGGCTGACTTACTACCATTCATATTCATTACAAAATACGTACTGAAACCGCCGGTAAGCTTAACTTTGCTGCGTCGAACCACTATTCCATGTTGATTGCCAGTATTAGGAACAATCCGCAGAATACCTGTAGAAGTCGTATTTGCGTTCGCCCTCTTCCATAATAGGCTTGTCCCACCGTCACCAGCCACATTGGCTGGGGTGAATTGGTCAACACTAATGGGAACAGCAGCAGCATGTACCTGGGCTGGAACCGCTGCAATTATAAGCATAAAAAGGAATAGAAAACTTACTGTCTTCAATACTTTGTTTTTCTTGAGTATAGCTAGACCTTGAACTAATGATGTATACATAAGTAACCCCCCCGTTCAAAATGAGAAAGCCTTCAAGGTAACGTGATTGCTCAAAGATCTGTTTGGTGAAAAAGCCATCGCGGTCTCAACCGATAAAGATACTCCAAGTATGTAATAATTTGAAAAGAAAAGGATCTTAGGTGTGTTCTCTCTAAAACAAAACCATCTTTTTTTAATTTAATTCTAATTTTTCCATACCGACTAATGATATCTCTCCTTTCATACAACTCTCTTATTAACGTACAATGTATATATTCGCTACCCCGCCCTATGACTCGCGTAGCATTTATCCATATAATTAGGTCGAATATACAATGCAGAAATAGTTTACATTTTTTTCTTAAGCAAAGTAGGTCAATCCTACCAAACTCATCATAAAACTAAGATTAATGCCATAATGATTAGCGCTCTGATAATAAATCGGAACGGATACAATTACTACTGCTGTATCTCCTTCCATTCAACAATTTTGTAACGCACTACATTTTTTCTCACTGCTCCGTCATAGGAAGTCGTTGTGACATTAGTATCATCACCCATTGATAATTTTGCAAAAAATCTCCTTGCATTTCCATCAGCTACCAATACTGTCTGAATTACATCTTCGTCATAAGTAATGGTTGGACTACCCTCCACTTTTACATTTCCTTCACAAATAATTGTTCCATTTAACGAACCATCTCCAACAATATCCAAATCACCTTCGCAATAAATGATACCCTTAAGTTCGGAAGAATTGCTAAGGTCTAGAATAGCCGGACTACCAAAAGACGGCTTGAGATAGACGAAGGTGGGTTTTTCGGAAGGGATGACGTTAATAGCCGTATTTAATGTAGTATTAGTAAAGATTGCGGATTTTTCAACGAAGACTCCATCAAAGCTAGTTGCTAGTTTGTCGGCAGTACCAAGATTCCATGTTTTAGCGATAAATGAATTGTATAATGATTCTTGAAAGGTACCGAAAGCATTTTGATTATCAATATATCTAAGAATAGAATGGGGCTGGAGATCAGTCGAGAGATCAAGACGGTAATTAGTGGGATCGGCGGGATCAGGGTAAGTGATTTTTGGTCCATGGACAATCCTACCATGAAGTAATGCTTCCCCCAGCGAATATCCTTCTACTTTATCAGGGTCCAAACCTGAAAAAATATTTGTTTGAACGGGGTCTCTTCCCAGATGTTCAACCAATCGAAGTCTTTTTGCATCAAATTTATCTGATTCTTTATTAAGTGTAGGGGGTTCCTCTCCCCGTAATAAATAGAAAGAGTTACCCGACTGGGGATCTAGAGTATATTGGTCAGAAACATACATGTATTGTAAAAATGCATTATGCCAAGGATTTGTGGAATCATTCAAAATATCTGATGGCACCGGCGTCAGATAAGCACTAAAAATATTTGAACTACGTGCTGTGATGCTTTCGCCCGTTCGATAATACCTTTTGCTGCTAATTGTATCATAACTTGCATCATTATTTTCCATGTATTCTTCGTATGCTCTGTATCCTGCATACTCTGCATATGCGGTTCCCGGCACAATAAATTTTCCGTTTAATTTTATAGTGCTTCCAGAACTTCCATCTTGTGATAGTGGCTTGTTATTAATCACAGTGCTACAAGCATTAGGATCCTTCTTAATTGCCTCAGAATTAATTCCAATTAAATTCCCACGACCCAGCGAGCTGCCGACTGTTATTTCAGAACTTGTTCCATTCATTTTGATATCATTAAATGCAGTTACATTACCATCTACAGAGATTACACTATTGTCGACATATTGACCCTTATAATTTTTTTCATCCACCGAAAGGCTGTTGCAGTATACATTACCACCATATACATCCTCATAAATTAAAGGAATGTAAGGTTTATCAGCGGTCATTAAGTTTTGAATGAAATCATCAGAAGACGTTATCATTGTATGAGCTATGTCTTTCATGGTTCTATAATCGAAAAAAAGATTGTTGTTAGCAAATACTTGATTCTTTAAATCAGTAGAAATTGAAGTTGATGAATCTGAATACAAATGAACATTTATCTCAGATTGACTACCAATTATATGAAGATTCCCTCTGGAATACACATTACCATAGATATCTACATTTGCCCCGTCGCTATATACACCAGCTGGATAAACATTTGTGTCGTTGTCATTCAGAAGTGTTGTATCATCTCTGTCTTGAAAGAATATAACTTGGTTTTCAGGAAACTCATCCTTATCTGCAGAAAACAAATCTCCATTAATTCTTTTATCTCCACTTCCCTCAAAGCCAATGCTGCCAGTCGCTGTAATTACATTCGTCCAAACAGGATTACCATTAAATGTTATTTTTTTCGATTGTTGTACCATCTCATAAGCTGGAAGCTGAACATTGAGCTTGACGGAAACAGCTTTTCCGATTACAGAGGAATCATTAACCGCAATTTTTTCAATCAACTTTAAATCATTCAGAATATAACTATCATCAAATAATGCACGCTGATAGGCATTTAAATCATTAATCGGTTCCGTATTATTCTTTAGATAAGATGTTGTAAATCCATCAGTTTGGTGCAAATTCAATTGCATCAAGCTAGATGCGTAATAATAATAAACCCTTTTTAAAGTATCCTCCATAAACTTCTTTTTTTCCGCGTCCGACGTGTTTGGGTCTAAGGTAGTTTGCCATTGAGTATATATATATTCTTGTCCGTCCAAAACTCCAATTCTAAGCTCGTCATCTGAATCGATATCTGTCTGATCTTTAGCATAATAATGCCCAGCCATGTAACGTTGGGCTTGAGCTTCAGCTATTTCCAGCTGTGCACTTAAATCGTTCACCTTTCTCTCTGCTTCCATATCCAGTTTAAAATAATCTTTGGACCAATCCCGATGTTTGGCACTCATTTGGATATTAGCCACGCTTGTCATAAGTGAAACTGTACCAAAAGAGGTCAGTATGAGAATTATAGACAATGCCATAAGCAGCGCATTACCCTTTTCACTTTTCAGATTGATGCGTATCCGTCTTGGCATCCCTCTCGCTCCATCCTGAATTTAATTAGTATGAATGTACTTATTTGCTGAGTAATCAAACATTTTTGTACCAACATACTCATTTGCGGCATCTTTGCTTAATCGAAAGGCAGTAAGCCTCAAATCGCACCTTATATTACTGGAACTGGAACTGATGTCGCGAACGTAAGATACACTTGAAGCTCCCTGCCCTGTATCAAACGTTACATCACTGTCATTCACTGTATAATAAACATAGAATTGCACTTCCAAATCAGAGTTATTGATTAACTTTATATTTCTTAATCTACTTCCATAATCAACCCTAATAGGCAAAAATTTATTCTTTATCTTAGTCGTATCAATAGACGTAGTACTTCGTGCTGACTCCACGCTGCCATTATAATTGGTATCGATTTGATTTATTATCACTGATAAGTCAGCAGTGTAATCTGACAAATTAATTATTTTAGCGAAATCAGGATAATACCCCGTATCAGATGCTGTTGGAATGCTAGAGTCTGACTGCCACTCGCCTTTAACCATAATCACAGCCTCATCAGGAATATCAACTGGAATATCTGTTAAATCGGGAGTATCGGTTGTATCAAAGGGAATTGGTTCTATAGGGTCACCATTCCCTTTATAATAGATGTGCAAATATCGTTTTCCATGACTGTAGCCTAATGGGTCAGCTTTAAACGTTTCAGCTTGTTGGACAGTAATTGTATTGGCTAGATCGGTAAGCTGTGCGTCTTTATTAACATACGTAGTTGTCACGAACATTTGAAGGAGCGACGTTGAAACAATGGCCACCACAGCCAGAGCAACCATCACTTCAATTAGGGTAAAACCTTGGTTACGCTTATAGTTCAACAGCTCACCTACTTTATTGTTACACTGCCGAGTTTACTACCGAGACTGAACCGAGGGACTTGTTTATCATCATTTATTACATTGATTTCTAAGGGATAGTCTGTTTTATTATCAACGTCGAGTGTTAAGCTTACCTTATCCTGCTCACTCTTACGCGCTTTTGAAATCACATCAAAACGTATTTTTCCGCTATCTATAACTAATTTAGCATTTTTTGTTTGCGTAGACCCACCTAGTGTATATGAGTAAGTCATATTATCTTGATTACCACTGATGGATAACTTCCCCCTGACACTACTATTGCTATCGCTATAAAGTTCCGTACCATTCTTAGTGTAATCCCCCATGATTATCTTGGGCGCACTATCATCATTCGTATTAAGCAAAAGGTAAAAATTAGGATTATACGTCTTGACTGGGGCGGGCCCTTGGGCTGAGGAGACATCCGTCAAAGCTGGAACGTTGTCTTCAAATCCTAGATAAGCCTGAAACGGACTGATTTTACCATTCACAGGCGGAGTTTCTAAAGAATACGTACTCTTATCATCAGTGGTTACATACCCTACATATTGAACTTTGAGCTGCCCTTTTAATAAGTCCCCTGTCCCTCTGGTCATACTAACTTCTTTAACAATGATTTTTCGTTCACTCTTTTCTAGGTCACTGAGGAAATTATATAAAGCACCATAACTCCCCGAGAAGGCAATATCCACTTCTTCCACAATGACCATGTCATTTGCCAGCTGGGGTTTAGCAGTGGTCTTATTCGCCTCTGCACTAGTTGGCGAAGTTCCTTCACCATTCTTAGCATCGCTGGTTACACTTGTGGTTGTGACTGCTTTACCTCCATCCTGGTGATCCGAGGTAACTTTCCCGGCTTCGTAATCCTTTTTGCTCACATAAGATATTGTACTCAGTGCTATTCCGTTAATATCCAATTCTCTGTCTTTGGCTAATTTGTTAAGGATCAAGACAATTTCCTCTTGAGGAATCTCGTGAGGTATAACCTTTGTTAAGGTACTATACTTGTAATCCAACAACTTAAGGTTCTCCTGATATTGATCTTTTTGGGCCAGATCCTTTTCGAAGTTAGCAGCAATTAATTCCTTCGCAGCATAGCTTGTTTTTAGTTTACTAAACTCCTGCCACTTAGGATCTAGAACCAAATTATACAAACCATATCCTTCAAGTCCTAAGATCAATACGGATAAGAGTATAAAATCCTTTTTCGAAAGACTTAGTGAGGATGATTTGGGACGCTTGTTTTTAACTTTTTGCAAGAGTCTCGGCATCTTTTTGCTCTTTTGGGACTTAAAAGTTAAGCCGAGATTCCTTAGTTTAGACAAATCAATCTTAAGCTTCATAGTTTTTCCTCACTTTTTCAAAGTTAAAAGAACTGAAAAATTATACTCTGGTTCCACTCTAGTTTCCGTATTCTTACTGGTAGTATCACTTACATTGCTTAGATAGACATCACTAAACAAGCCATTGCCCTTCAGTTCGTGAACAAAATACGCGATACTGTCCATATCCTTTGCTTTACCAATTATATTGAATTCTCCAGTTTGACTTACAGAGTAATTGACAATAAAAACGCTCTCTGGCATGACGCTGGAAATGCCCTCGAATATTCTTGTATTAATTGTAGATTGAGAAGCTACTAAATCTACCATTCCAGAAAGTTTATTGATCTTTTCTTGTTTGGCGGAGATATTTTTCTTTAGCTCAACGACCGGGGCCGCTTCCGCTATTTTCTGTTCAATTGCTAACTCCTTCTTTTCCAAACGAGTATGAAGAAAGGTTAGAATCCCATATCCGAACAGCCCTAATACTAAAACAGCTATAACAGCTATTCCGAATTTTTGACTCATTCCGGAGTTTTGACGTTCCCTCTTCTGTTGCTGAGTCTTTAAAATCAGATTAATATCCTTCAAGACACTAGTCCTCCCTCAAAGCCGCGCCAATCGCCGGCATCAATATAAAAAATTTATCTGAGACTTCAAGGGGAATACTATCAGATTGGGCAATAGTGACAGGCGTCCTGAACATACCACTGAAGTAGGTCTCCAGACCAGGAAAATCACTGCCTCCGCCGGTAAGACAAATCTCTTTAATCCCATCCGGAAGCTTACTATACCTTATATAATCCAGGGTTTGTCTCATCTGTTCCTCCACCGAGGAATATCCTAAACGAAGACAGGAATCTAACTCATCCTGGCTTATTGACAAATTCTTATACCCTGACTGCCTAGCCGCTTCTGCTTCCTCCATGGTAATCTCGAAACGGTTGACAATCAAACTATCAACAAAGGATCCTCCGCCTGAAACACTGCGACTTAGAATTAACTTCCCATCCACTAAAACATTAACTTGTGACATGGCATAACTGAGATCCACAATTAAAACCGAATCCCCCTGCATCGGGGGATGAACAAAGTGATTATAGGTTTTAGCCAAAGTATTGGCATTAACATCAACATATTTTAGGTTAAGGCCGGAATCGGCAAACATCTCAATATAGCTATCTACAATATGTTTCGGGCAGGATGTACTGATACCATTGAGACGATCATTTGTTTTGCTATATATCTTGAAAGCTGTAGAGTGGGTTTGGATCATATCCGGAAAACTCTGGGATAATTCAAATTGAACAGCAGGTTCGATTTCTTCATCTTCAAGAGCAGGCAAATTAAGCTCTCGAAGCATAATGCCGGAAGAATGAATTGTCACAGCAACTTTTTTCGCCGTTAATTTAAACTCGCTGATTGCATTCTTGAGCATATCCAGAACGGCTTCCCTATCCCGAATCAGACCGTCGGACACACTCCCCGGTGGGGTAGGAACAATTGCCCAGGCTTTGATTTCCGGCTTGGTTCCTTGCTTCAGTAATGCAAATTTCGTCAAACGCGTTCCGATATCTATACCTAGAACTTTGTTATCCCCGAACATGATGTTCCTCCCGGCCTCAATTTGTGATTTTATATCATGGAACAGACGTTAGCCCTGGTCCTTAGTTTTCTATGGGTAAGTTTTGTTGTGGAGATCTTAGAGTAAGATCTTCATTTAAGTGGATTGTTCCATCCTTAGAGGTGACTTCAATATGTAGTGTGGTTGGCATGTTTGAAACACTATCTAACTTTTTTATTATGAAGTCACTCACATCTGCTATGTCGGAGACTGAGGTTGATGTGCTGGTAACAATATGCTCTTTTAATTTATTAGTCGTTGTATCAAAACAAATCCAATAGGATCTACTCGAATTAGTGGAATCAACAATAGTTAAGGCCCTATACATTTCGCTATCTATACTTACATTTTTTATACTAATATTATTTTTAACATCATTTTGTCTAATTCTCATAGTTATGTATGACATAGCTAGTCTTGAATTACTTTGCTCTTCCATGATTGCATTAGCATCTCTGTAGAGTTTACCACCCGTATTCATCATTGTTAGAAGGGTTGTACCCAAGATGCCCATTATCGCCATAACTACAATTAATTCTACGAGTGTATAGCCCTTTGAGCTCTTTTTTTTCATGTTAGATTCCTCATGCATCACTTAACGTGGAGTGAACTAATTTCGCACTTTCCATCTCCATCGGGGTCTCTAAATGTTTGTGGGGAAGTATTGGGGTACTTTTCTACATTTAGGGAAACACCAGTTTGGCTATACAGGTCGTCCTTTAGAGATGACAAGTTGACGGGTAATGTATATTCAGGGTATTTCCCCGTTAGGGCATAGTACTGTTTTAAAGCTTTATTGACTACATATTCATGCCTCGATCGCTCAGTCTCTCTGGACCTATTCACCGCCTCAGGGAGGCTAGGATATCCAGCACTGACTATGATTCCGATAATCACAAGCACTATCATCATTTCGATTAAAGTGAAACCTCTATTCCTTGACAAACTGATAACCCCTTTAGATAAGAATCATAATAACTGTTCGTTATTATGATTCTTAATTGATAATTAGTAGGGTACAGGTGTTATGGTTTCGTTGAAGTCAACTTTCCATCGATCGTGCATGCGATTGACCAACTATTAGTGTGCACAAAGGTAAAACTTCCATCCGGCGTATCAGGACACGAAATAGTTCCTGAAAAGGTCGAACTTGAGCCATTCAGAGTTACTGTTGATTTACCGTCTATATCTTTCCAAGTTCCATTGGTACTATAGTCCATATCGTAAAGTGACTTAAGAACTCTGGCTTCTGACATTGCCGCTTGCTCCCTTGCATCATCAGTAAACCCAAAATACCTAGGCAACATGACACCAGCCAGGATGCCAATAATAGCTATTACGACAATTAATTCCACAAGAGTAAAACCCTTTTGCTTTTGTTTAAGCTTGTCCATCCGTTGTCTTAATTCCATCCCTTTTCTACCCCCTTAATTAATGTACAGTCTGCATAATGCTGACCATTGGCAACATCATTGCCATAACCACTGTCCCTACGACCACTGCCATGATCACGATCATGGCAGGTTCAAGCATGGCCGTCAGTTTCTCGATGGCTTCCTCCACCTCCTCATCGAAGAATCCAGCTGTTCTAGTTAACATTTCGTCCAATTGTCCGGTGGCTTCTCCTACCTCAATCATATGAATTAGCATAGGGGGAAACACTCCCATCTTCTTAATGGAGCCTGATATCCCCTTGCCCTCCATAACTTCATCCCGGCATTCGGTAAACTTGTGAGCTACCAATCGATTACCCAACAAATCATTCATAATCTCAAATGAGCGGATAATCGGTATGCCGCTTTTAAGTAAAATCCCCATACTTCTCGCGAATCGAGCAGTGATTACTTTTACAACGGTTGTTTTAATAACCGGGGCTCTTAGCTTTAAAGAATCCCACCAAAACCTAAATTCATCATTCTTGGAAAGAACTCTTAGCCCTATTCCTCCAAGTGCCACAATAGCAAAAATCAGAACCATATTCTTAACCATAAAATCGCTCATCCCCATGAGAATTTTGGTCAAGGCAGGCAATTCCCCGCCCATAGACTGCAGGATATTGGCAAAGGTCGGCAGAACTTTCACCATCAGTAAGGTGACCACGCCAATCATCAGAATCAGGAGAATCATGGGATAAGTCATGGCGCTTTTGATTTTACGGCGAAGCTTGTTCTCTTTTTCATAATACTCGGCCAAGCTAATCATAATGGAGTCTAAGGTACCACTGGCTTCACCCACTTCAACCATATTTATCATAAAATCCGGGAAAACCTTGGGATGAGCCAGCAGCGTGCTGGAAAACAGGTTCCCTCTTTGGAGTTGGTCATGGACATCTTCCAAGGTATCTCTAAACTTTTTCTTTTCTACCTGATCTCGCAATATCGCTATAGCCTCGACGATGGGAATCCCAGCATTTAGAATAACCGAGAATTGTCGACAGAAAAGGGAAATATCCTTCATATCAACTCGTTTGAGCAATTCGCCAAAGCTGTATTCTTTTCCTTTAATCTGAGCATCTATCAGAAAAAATCCTTGGTCAGACAACATGGCCTTAAGAACCTCTATGGACGCAAATTCTTGAGTACCCGTGAGTTCTTCTCCATTTAACTTTTTGGCCCTAAAGGTATAAATAGGCATCTCTCTTTTTCTACCTCATTTCGAGATTCAGAAGTGTTTATTGTTATAGGCTAATCTCTGGCGTAGACTGTACGAACCATTTCATTAATACTGGTAACTCCATTGATAACAAGTCTCTTACAGTTCTCATAAAGGGGCACCATCCCGTTCTTGACGGCAAGTGTTCTCAATTCATCGGCATTGGCACCTTTTTCAATAATACTGCGCATTTTATTATCTAAGTATAAGACCTCATGAATGGCAATACGGCCTTTATAGCCGGTATTATTACAAGCGGGGCAACCTGTTGGTTTATATAATTTCACAACGTTCAGATCCCGCAGGATTTTTTTCTCCCGATCATCTGCCAGATAACCTCTTTTGCAGGAGGGGCAGAGTTTGCGCAGGAGTCTTTGGCTTATGATCCCAATAGTGGACTCCCCAACTAGATAAGGAGCAATCCCCATATCTACTAAGCGGGTCAAGGAGGTCGGAGCATCATTGGTATGGAGGGTGGAAAATACCAAGTGACCGGTTATAGCAGCCCGGACTGCGATATGAGCCGTTTCTTCATCCCGCATTTCCCCGATCATGATAATATCCGGATCTTGTCTGAGAATGCTTCTCAAGCTGGAAGCAAAGGTTAATCCTGCTTTTGAATTAACTTGAACTTGGTTAATACCCAACAAGGTGTATTCCACAGGATCTTCAACAGTTACAATATTTTTATCGACAGTGTTAAACTCTTTTAGAATTGTATAAAGGGTCGTAGATTTCCCACTTCCCGTAGGACCGGTTAAGAGGACGATTCCATAGGGCATGCTTAGAATCCGGTTAAGAATAGCATTATCATGATTAGTAAAGCCAATCATACTTCTGTTTAGATCAAAGTTTTTTCCATCAAGAATCCGAATTACTATTTTCTCACCGAATACAGTAGGCAATGAGGAAACCCGGAAATCATAGCTCCTCCCCCCGACCTCCATTTCGTTCCTTCCGTCTTGAGGGATTCTATTTTCAGCAATGTTCATCCCCGCCATGATTTTGATGCGGGTGCACACTGATGAGTACAAGCTCTTAGGGATCGCCATACTGGCCACCAAGACTCCATCAATTCGATAACGAACCTTTACTTCCTTTTCAAAGGGTTCTATATGTATGTCACTTGCCCCAGAAGTAATGGCCTGATTAAGAATTGAATTGGTAAGCCTTACTGCCGGCGCGCTCTGAACTTCATCAATGATAGCTTGATCGTACTTGCCGTCAAGTTCAACTTTATATTCCTTTTTCAAGTCTTCTAAGGCCTTATCAGTTGATTGTTTGCTGAAATAAAGCTCGATGGCCTTTTCAATAGCCTCAAATCCTGCAATGCAAGGTTGAATCGTCTTTTGAGTAATAAAGGAAATGTCGTCTATGGCGAAGATATTGAGAGGATCGCTCATGGCTACTTGCAGTTTGCCATCTTTTTCACCAAAGGGAATCAGATTATATTTTTTAGCCACTTCTTTCGGGATGCATCTAGCTACTTCCGGATCAATAAAGGCTTTGCCAATATCGAACCGTTCGAGAGAAAGCTGCACAGCGAGAGTATCCATGATTTCTTCTTCTGTTAGAATGTTACGCTCAATAAGGATTTGACCCATCCGTTTTCTGGACTTTCCTTGTTCAGCTAACACTTCTTCTAGCTGAGCCTGTGTAAGCATTCCTGCTCCCATTAAGAGTTCGCCCAGCTTTATTTTCTGTTTAGGCTTTTCCATACACTCTTACTGACACCTTTCCGTTGCAAGCTTTAATTTACCCCCCAAGGAACCCGGACGACTAATTCTCTCTTTAATGGATTCAGGCTTAATATGTAATTAAAACAATAATAGGTATATTATAGCATAAAAAATATTTAATATTAATGGAAAATATCCTTAAACGGCTAGTGTAAAATTTAACTTGTCCCCAAAATAATCTCAAAGTATGTATTTTTTGACAAAGTTCGCTAGGACTTTTGGTCTATAGTCTATGGGACTTTTGACCTATATTAATTCATAATAGTATCGCTAAAGCTATGAATAGTCAATAGTTCTGCAACTTAATGCATCTCTAAACGCTCTAATTTGTTATGGAAACAACTAATAATTATTGAAGATATTCTATATGTTAAAACTACTTAACCTTTGTAAGCAATTAAATTTAATTATTATCTGCTAAAGTAATCTTCGTACTACTAAGTCAGTTCTCACAACAAGATCGAGGCTATAATTCCATTTTTTGTAATTTAGATGTTAGTTTGATGCTCCTCTCAATCAATGGAGAAAAGAGGAATAGACTTAATCCAATCCCTCACGCTATAAAAATTCAATAGTCTGATAAATTATTGCCCAAAACCCACCAAATAGTGGTATTATGTTGATACAAGTTTAATCAGAACAGGGGGAAATACCTAAATGACCGATGAGCTAATCTATCAAGGTACTGAGGATTACATAGTTTCCAAGGATCTGAGCAATAGTGTCAATATCTCAGTCGCTTTAAAAAGACCGCTCCTGATAAAAGGAGAGCCCGGCACAGGGAAAACCGTACTCGCCGAGAGCATCGCTCGCTCCCTGGGCCTCCGCTTAATAGTTTGGAATATTAAATCCACCACTAAAGCCCAAGACGGGCTCTACGTCTATGACACAGTTCAGCGCCTCTACGACAGTCAATTTGGCGGGCAAAATGTATCCGACATCAAACAGTATATTAAGCTCGGAAAACTTGGCGAAGCCTTCCAGTCCGAGGAGCGGGTGGTACTTTTAATCGATGAGATAGACAAGGCTGACTTGGAATTCCCTAATGATCTGCTTTGGGAATTGGACGTTATGAATTTCTATATCCCTGAAACCGGAGAAACCATTGCAACCAAGCATCGTCCCATTGTGATTATAACAAGCAACGCAGAAAAGGAGCTCCCGGATGCCTTTTTACGCCGCTGTGTATTCCATTATATCGACTTTCCCGATCAAACAATGATGGAAGAGATTGTTCATGTCCATTTCCCCCAATTAGATACCATCCTCCTTGCCGAGGCCTTAAAGTCCTTTTATTGGCTGCGCAGTGTCTCAGGCTTACAGAAAAAACCCAGTACCAGCGAACTTCTCGATTGGGTGCAAGCCATAACCATCGGAGGAATTGATCCTGATAAGATTGCCAAAGAGATCCCCTTTCTCGGAGCGTTATTAAAGAAGAACCAGGATTTCGATCTAGCTTTAAGGCAGCTGCACTTGCGTGAGACAGATGGCACGTCCCGTGCCAGCAGACGTGGCTGGTAGAATGGCCTATGTTTACACACTTTTTTTATCAATTACGCCGGGAAGGGGTTCCCGTTTCTATCACAGAATGGATGACCTTAATGGAAGCCCTGGGCCAAGGCTTAGCTGAATCAAGTCTTTCTGGGTTTTACTATCTTGCTCGGGCAGTCTTAGTTAAGAGCGAAAGTCATTTTGACCAATATGACCTGGCCTTTCAAAAGTACTTTCAGGGGATAGCAACCCCTGAACAGTTATTGGATCAGGTTTCAAAATGGATGGAAAATCCTCTGCCGGCTAAAATGTTCTCTGAAGAAGAACGCAACGATATCTTGAACAAATTAGGCTTGCCCAATTGGGAAAGTCTTAAGGAAGCTTTAGAAGAACGTATGCGCAAACAAGATGGGCCTCATCACGGCGGGAATACCTGGGTAGGAACAGGGGGAAATTCCCCTTTTGGGCACTCCGGCTTTCATCCTGGGGGCATCCGCATAGGCGGGGAGTCCCATGGGCAATCTGCGGTGAAAGTGGCCTCCGAGCGAAACTACCGAGAGTATCGCAACGACAAAACCTTAGGCGTACGCCAATTTGAAGTGGCTTTACGTAAATTACGCCAGTTTAGTACACGTATTGATGGAGCAAAAGATCAGCTCGATCTAGAGGATACCATTGATGAAACCTGTAAGAATGCCGGTCAACTAAAGCTTGTTTGGACAAGACCCCGCAAAAACGCGGTAAAACTAATTGTCTTAATGGATGCGGGGGGCTCTATGGCCCCTTATGCTCACATATGCAGCCAATTGTTTTCAGCAGTGCATAGATCCTCTCATTTTAAAGATTTAAAGTTTTATTACTTCCACAATTGTTTTTATGATTTGCTCCACCTGGACCCCAGCTGCAGCCCCAGAAGAGCCGTCAAAACTTATGATGTTATGCATTCCCTGGGTTCTGATTACAAGGTTATTATTATCGGGGATGCGGCTATGGCCCCCAGTGAACTGACGATGATTGACGGCAATATTTTTTGGGATGTTAGCAACGAAGAACCGGGATTTACCTGGCTGCAGCGCTTGGCTAAAAATTTCCCTTATAATGTTTGGCTTAACCCCATACCGGAAAAATTTTGGGATCGGGTTCACGGCTCTCACACCATAAAAATGGTCCGCAGCGTCTTTCCCATGTATGAGTTAACCTTAGAAGGACTTGATCAAGCCATCAAAAAATTAATGGTTCGGAAGTAGAAAGGGACGGTTTAGATAAACGCTAAACCGTCCCTTTCTACTTCACACAAATTCAATCTCTAAGGGCATTTCTTTCACAACTTCTTTTAACTCAGGCCAACAATGCCTGGTAGTTTGAATCATGACTTCCCCTAATGCCTTATTCGTTGTAGTTACAACGCCCAAATGACCTAAGCCCTCCACAAGCTTACAAAGCAATTGGATTTGGGAACGATCTATGCGCGCTTTTATGATCAGGTCAAGATCCGAAAGTTGGACTCCTTGGGGTTCGGAAAAATTCATTAACTTATCTCCTGTTTCCATAATTTTTCTCTTTAGAATCTAGATAAACTCTATCTCAAAGGGCATTTGTTCTATGGCCTTCTTTAAATCCGGCCAACACTGCTTGGTTGTTTGAATCATGACTTCCCCTAATGCTCGATCAGTTGTTGTAACAATTCCCAGATGTCCGAGGCCTTCGACAAGTTTATCTAACATCTGCATTTCCACCCTTTCTAAACGGGCCTTTACAACAACATCCAGATCCAAAAAAGGAGGACTTGAGGGCTCAATATCATTAAAATTCATTGCTGTCTCCTCCTTTAATTTTCAATTACTTATTCTATGACTACTTTTTCTCGCTTTTTGCTCGTCGTAAAATACTATAAGGCAAGATTTTCCTTGGTACAGACATCTTTATCTTTTGCTGAGCATGACGAGCCACCTCCATCGGTACCCCTTCAATATCCCACATCTCTTTAACTTCGAAAGACCAACATTCTCTCTGGGGAGTTAAGACTTCTAAGACTTCACCGACCTTAAAATTATTTCTTTGCTCAACCCATGAGAGGTTCTCATCCAATATCTTAAGGGTTTGGTTTTCCATTTTCTCTTCAACTAAGTGGACTCCTACGAAATCATAATCTCGAACATAATGAGAAGAAATCAGATTATGCGAACTGGCACCCGGCTTTCCAAAGAGGAAGCCTGGCGAATAGTCTCTGTGGCTAACTTTATCCATTTCCTCCAACCATTGTGGAAGCTTTTCCTGAAAGGCCTCTTCCCCTTGCTCCCATAAAGTATCGATAGCCTCCCGATAAACCTTGACTGTACTGGCTACATACTGAACACTTTTCATTCGTCCTTCAATTTTGTAGCTGTCAATATCAATTGGCTTTAACAAAGGAAGATGGGGTAAAAGGCATAAATCGTGGGAATTAAACACATAGGTTCCCCGTTCGTCCTCTTCAATGGGAAAAGCAATCCCCGGCCGCTTTTCCTCGACAAGTGCATAGCCCCAACGGCAGGGCTGTGTACATTCTCCGCGATTGGCATCTCTGCCTGTTAAGTAGTTGCTTAGTAGGCATCGCCCGGAATAAGACATACACATTGCGCCATGGATAAAGATTTCTAAGCCACCATCCACTTTAGGGCGTAGATCATTCATCTCCTGAAGAGTTAATTCCCGGGCCAAAACCACTCTCTCTATCCCTTGCTTCATCCAGAAGCGGACGGAATACGAGTTTGTGTTATTAGCCTGGGTACTTAAATGTAGAGGCAGACGAGGAGCCACTTCCTTAGCCATCATGATAACTCCCGGATCGGAAACAATGGCACCGTCTACCTTCAATTCCTCTAAGTGTTTGAGGTAGGTCGGAAGCTCTGCAAAATCCGGCTCATGGGCAAAAATATTAACTGTTACATACAGCTTTTTCCCCAGATCATGAGTCCAGTTAACCGCTTGCTCCATTTCCGCCCAATCAAAATTTCCAGCGTAAGCTCGCAGACCAAAGGCCTGCCCCCCCATATATACTGCGTCCGCTCCATAGGCTAGCGCATATTTTAACTTTTCCATATCTCCTGCAGGAGCCAATAGTTCCGGTTTTTTCATCTATATTCCCCTAACTAACTTTAAGCTTTAATCGTTTTGCTATTCCGCTATAGTTTAACATAAATGGATAGTACCTTATTCAACCTGTTCGAAGTAATAAGATCAAACAGAAAAAATCTTTTACATAACACCCCTTGACGAAGTGCCTTCTGACATATTACAATACAGAAAATTAACATGCAAGACAATGAAGAGAATTAGTAAGTTTTTGAGGACTGTTTTAGCGAGTCAGAGCAGGTGGGAGTCTGATACATGTCCCGTAGACTGAATGGATCTCGGAGTCGTAATCCGAACACGCTTTGCGTAAGTAGGTGATACCGGGGGTTTCCCGTTACAGAGACACGGATATCGAGAGGCTTACTCTCCGCATCTGCTTACTTGTTGCCGAGAACCTACTCCGTATCTAAGATTCCTATATGGGGTAATATACATTTGTATGTCCCATACAAAAAGGTGGCATAATGGAAATTAACTTTCTGTCCTTTGAAGGACGGAAAGTTTTTTAGTTTTAAAAGAAGATGGAGGAATCAAACCATGGAAAAAGGATATTTCGGAGAATTTGGCGGTAGTTTTGTTCCCCCCCAATTAGAAAATGCCTTAGCTCAATTAGACGATGCTTTCGAAACCTATAAAGATGATCCGGAGTTTAATCAGGAGCTTGATTACTATTTACGGCAGTATGTAGGCCGCCCCAACCCTCTCTACTATGCCAAAAAGCTTACTCAACAATTAGGTGGTGCTAAAGTATACCTTAAACGTGAAGACCTTAACCATACCGGGGCCCACAAGATTAATAATGTTCTTGGTCAAGCATTGCTGGCGAAACGTATGGGAGCTAAAAGGGTCATTGCTGAAACCGGTGCCGGACAACACGGCGTAGCTACAGCAACTGCATGCGCTCTCTTTGACATGGAATGCATTATATATATGGGAGAAGAAGATACAAAGCGTCAATCCCTCAATGTCTTCCGCATGGAACTCCTAGGGGCCAAAGTTGTCCCGGTCACATCAGGAACACGTACCTTGAAAGATGCTGTGGATGCCGCCTTAGAGGACTTTGCCGTAAATTATGAGAACACCTTTTACATGCTGGGTTCGGCAGTAGGCCCCCATCCTTTTCCTTCACTCGTCAAACACTTCCAAGCAGTTATTTCCCGGGAAGCACGTCAGCAAATACTCGAGGCCGAAGGAAAACTTCCCGACGTAGTGATGGCCTGTGTCGGCGGCGGCAGCAACGCCATCGGTATGTTCGCCAATTTCTTAGAGGACTCCTCTGTTAAACTCATAGGAGTTGAGCCGGCGGGTTTGGGTCTGGAAACCGGTAAACACGCTGCTCCTCTGTCCGCAGGAGCTCCCGGAATTGTTCACGGCTTTAAATGCTACGTTATGGCAGACGAAAACGGAGAACCTCTGCCCACCCACTCCATATCCGCCGGCCTGGACTATCCCGGCGTTGGCCCAGAGCATAGTTATCTAAAGGACAGTGGCCGTGCAGAGTATGTAAGCATCACTGACACCGAGTCCCTGGAAGCCTTCCATCGACTTTCCCGAACAGAAGGTATCATACCTGCCCTAGAAAGCGCTCATGCTGTAGCCTACGCTCTTAAACTTGCTCCAACCATGAACCCTAACCAAATTATCATCGTCAATATCTCCGGTCGCGGTGACAAAGACGTAGAACAAATCTATCAACTAACTCATAAATAGCTTACTGATACAACTCAACATTCTTCAGATGCTCAGCATAGGTTTTCGCAAACACATGGTAGCCATCCTTTTTGGCGACATAGTAGCGAAAATCTGTCTGAGCCGGATTCAACACAGCTTGCAACGAGGCATGCCCCGGGCTGGCGATGGGTCCAGGCGGGAAACCGGCATGCAGATAAGTATTATAGGGTGAAGGAATCTGTAAATCTTGGTAGGAGAGTTTAGGCTTGGGGGTACCCAGCAAAAACTGAATGGTAGCATCTATCTGAAGAGGCTGGTTAATCTTTAAGCGGTTAAACAAAACTGAAGCAATTAAGGCACGATCCGATTCTCTTACAGCTTCCTTTTCAATTAGAGAACCCAGGATAACCCATTGAGCAACAGTGAGCTTCATTGAAACAAGCTGCTTCTGAACCTCTGGAGTTAGTTCTTTGGCAAATTGCCGCAGGAGCAAATCAATAGCTGCATGAGGAGAAGTTTCAACTGGGATGTCATAGGTATTTGGAAATAGATATCCTTCTAAGCGGTGGATCCCTTGAGGCGCATCCTTTAGAAATTCATACGGAAACGAATCTTCCGTAACAACTTTAGTTAACTCCCCTTTACTCCCTATTCCTTTTTGCACCAAAAGCTCAATAATCTGTTCAGTAGTATACCCTTCAGGAATTGTCACCATATTGGTATCCAAAGAAGTAGAACCACTAATTAAGTGCTCTATCATTTCCTTAGGAGACATTGTGGGGGCTATCTGATAATCCCCTACATATAGTTTAAAATCATCTCGACGTTCACGGGCCAAAAGTTGGAACATCCCCGCGCTGCGGATGAGCTGACGCTCTTGTAATTCCCTAGCCAGTTGCGCCGCAGTTGTTCCCGGAGATATGGTAATTTTAATACTGTTTCCCGAGGTGGAGTAAGGCTTTGTTGCCCAACTCCACCAAGATAATACTCCAAAGCCCCCGACCACGGAAAGAAGAATAATCCACGTAAATACTCCCATGGTCTTCTTTTTTCTGGCCATTTCTCACTCTCTCTTTCTCTATTCGAACCCTTATGTTCCAACGCGGAAAATGCGATTTGTCGGAGCATATGAATCCCGGCCAAGAAATTTCTTGGTTTCACTGCCACTCTCATCTCGGATAACCTGCCAAGTATTTACTACAATCCCTTTAACACCACCCTGGTCTCGAACGACTCGACCTTTGGGAAGCTTAGGATCGAGCCGCCTTTTTGTTGTATAAGGGATTTCTCTCTCTACTTGCCGTTCAATTCGAACAGTATTACCAGTCTTCTTACCCCAAATCCTAACTGTTAAGACTCCAGATTTTACTTCAGTTCGTAGATATGCTAAACTCTGGGAGTTATTTTTAAATTTGAAATCAATATTGGGATAATTAACGGTTGCATCTTGTCCGGGAGGCACATAACCTACAACAACAGCATGAGGCATACGTTCAACAATTTCTAAATTACTTAGTAATACTGCATTGTATAGTGTGGAAGACACTTGGCAAATACCCCCGCCAGTCCCTTTGACGTATTCTCCATTTATAAATACATAAGCTTCCTTATACCCGGTTCCTGGTTCTCGGGGACCTACAACCTGGTTAAAGGAAAGAGTCTCACCGGGCTGAAGCAATTTGCCATCCAAGGCTTTAGCAGCCGCAGTCAAGTTTGCCGAACGGTTCTTCTCCTTTACTAGAAAATTTGTTGAAAATTCACCAATGATAGAATCAAAAGCCAAATCTTTAATAGACTCTGTTGTGACCGCTGGAGCTACTTCAGACATGGGAATTTCAATCCGTGTTGGAACTTCACTGAGTGATAGGTTTTCAATCTTACTTATTAAGTGTTCAACATCAGCCCTTCGACCAGGTTCTGATGGCTGTATAACTACCTTATCCTTCTCAATCTTATAGGCAGCATCTTTGGCCGGCGTATTAAATTTCGTAAGCTTTTCTTGAAGTTTCTGACTGGCAACCTCGGAATTAACTTTAAAGACGCTGGGCTGAATAGTTCCTGGGTTAGTCTGGGTTTGATCAATAGTCTTTTCAGTATCAACTTCAAACCCTATGTCAGTTAAAGTCAAAGGAATCTCTGTATTATTGTACAACAGTACACGGGTTTCTTCCAGCTTGTCCTTTGCCCAATTCTCAATCTTAGTAGATGCCTCGACTAAGGGAGTCCCACTCAAATCTAAATCGTCAATTTTACTCCCCTCTGGCATAACCGAATTTAGTGTTTTAGCTTTAGCCTCTTGTTTATCTTGAGAAATTTGTTTATCAGGTACCGGAGACGGAGAATAATCAGGTGTGTGATCTAATGAATTACAACCACTGAGCAATGAAGTAAAAAGAATGCTTAAAATGAACAGATAACTTAATCTCCTATTTCTAAAACACTTTATTTTCTTCACCCCCTCTTTTTTAATTAGTCTTTCCTTTGAGTTTTTTGTTTATCTAAGAATCTCGTAGAACTAACAGCTTTTGACTTGTGAAAGTATTGGAAACAGAGTTTTATTAATCCTTTGCTGATTGTTTAAGGAAGAGACAATTAAATACTGCTGAGTTTTCTTATCAAGAAAAAAACAAAGAACTCGCTGAGCTATACTCAACGAGTTCTTTGTTTCCGATCATTTAAAATTAATAAATAAGCGCAAAATTAGTCTTCTTCTGATTCTACTAGGTTTTCCCAGGCGTCAGCTACTTTTTCCCACTCTTCGTCGTCTTCGATGTCAAGCAGCATTTCTCCACCTTCAGCATCTTTACCAAGTTTAAGGATAATTGCCTCATCTTCCTCGGATTCATCCTCTGAAATAGGCATTAAAACAAAGTATGTAGAGCCGTCTAGTTCCAATGTGTCTAGATGAAGAAACTCATGGTCTTTTCCTTCATCGTCTGTGAGAATGACAGTGTCAAACTCTTCAGCATCATGCTCATGGTCTTGTGGATGGTCAGTCATATGATTCACCTCTTAATTAAAGAATATGGTCATTGTACTATTGTAGGTAATGATTGTCAAATATCGAGCCTAAGTTTTCTTCATTTGCCGACTGTCCAGGTACCCTTGAAGAATAAACACCGCTGCCATTTTGTCTATCACGTTCTTACGTTTGGAGCGAGACATATCGGCTTCCAACAGAGTCCTCTGGGCAGCAACTGTACTTAAACGTTCATCCCATAACTTGACTTCAAGTCCAAACTTCGCCCGTAGAACCTCTGCAAACTCCTCGGTCAAAGTACATCGAGGCCCTATAGTTCCATTCATGTTCTTTGGATAACCAAGGACAATCTCCATAACCTCATATTCCCGAATCAGTTCTTCTAACTCATCAAGTTCCTTCTTGGATCGCCTAATCGTTTTAATCCCTTGGGCCGTCCAAAATAATGCGTCACTAATGGCCACACCGATTGTCTTAGACCCAAAATCCAATCCCATAATCCGCACAGGATTCCCTCCTAAATTAATCTAAACAATTTTTAGGCAAAAATGCGGACACGCCCTCCCGCAATACCCACACAGTACACATGCTTCAGGGTTAACCACCGCAGTCTCTTCTATGCTCAAAGCGCCTTGCGGGCATGCCTCTACGCACAATCCACAGCTTTGACACCAATCGGCAATAAAGAGTTTTCGCTCTCTATGTCTAACCATATTTTGCAAACTTTCAGGGACTTCTTTCCCTTCTATCAAAAGCAAATTATAGTCTACTTCTGCCTGACTGGACATTCCTAAGGCAATTCCCTGAACACCCGCAATACTTTTTATAAAGTCGATGGCTTTTTTAGGATCCCTCGTTAAATGCCCGCCGCCAAAAATCTTCATTGCATATATCCCAATGCCCAAATCTGAGGCAAAGGCAATGGCGTCCAACATTTCACTCAACGTCCCATCAATAATTCCCAGCCCCTGATAATTTAAGATTGGGTGAATTACATCCAGACCGGGCAATAAGGTGCCAGCCCGAACCCCCTCTACAGCGTGAGTGGAAATGCCGATCCAGCGTACAATTCCTTTTTCCTTCGCACGGCGGAGTTCTTCCCAAGCCCCCGAGTGCCCTTTTAAGGTTAAAGCACTTTCCTGTTCATGAAGCAAAAAAAAATCGAGAGTATCCCTATTGAGAGCAGTTCGTGCCTTCTCTAAACTTAATTTCATTTCCTCAGCCGTAACAGAGTAGGATTTACTGACAATCCGCACATCAGGCTGATTCTTAATAGCTTCAGCTATTTGTTCATAGTTATCATATATTTCGGCAGTGTCAATCCAATTAATCCCTTGTTCAAAGGCATACCGCAGAACTGAAACTCCCTCCTCTGCGGTTAGACGGCCTTGTAAGGGAGAGACAGCTAAACTTCCAAAACAGACCTCTGAGACATCTGCTCCCCATAACCCTAACTTAACTTGACGCATTTATAGCCTCCTTTGGTGCGAGGCACACATCGCACTTCAATGCTTCGTAAAGTTTAAACCCTCACCACATTGAGTGAGGGTTCTAACTCCAGCACTATTTTTCTTGCAAATAGGTTCTTACCAGTTCTTCGATCAGCTCAAAGCGTTCAAGTTTACGAATCATCGATCTCGCCTGATTATGGCTGGTAATATACACAGGGTCGCCAGACATGAGATAACCAACCATTTGATTAATTGGGTCATACCCTTTCTCTTGTAACGCAGCGTACACCTTTTGTAGTATATCCCGGGCAGAAATCTCTTCTTCCACCACAGCCTTAAACATCATGGTTTCTTCCATTCGATCCATTTCCTGTCCCCCTTTCGCCTTTCGTCCTGACTTTTCCTATTAACTTTAGATATTCTGTCAATCGGGAAGATTCTCCTCTATTTATGAAGAAAACCTCGGAGAAGACTTGGAACTTTATCGATAGCTTCTCCTAATTTACTAGGATCTTTACCACCGGCTTGAGCCATATCCGGCTTTCCGCCCCCGCCCCCGCCGGTTATTTTTGCAACTTCCTTTATAATCTGTCCGGCATGGAGCCCGCTTAAACCTGTTGGGCTCACAGTCGTTACAAAGTTTACCTTTCCTTCACTGGCTGCCCCTAAGACGATAACTCCCGATTTCATTTTATCGCGTAATAAGTCCGCCATTTGACGAAGACCTTCCATGTCAGGAGCATGCACTTGAGCTGCAATAACTGTAATTCCATCAATCTCAGTCGCTTTATTTAACAACCCATCAACTTCATTCTTAGCCAACTTTGCTTGCAGTTGACTAATTTCTCGTTCAAGCTCCTTCATTTGAGTCATTAAAGTGTTAACCCTTTTTCCAATCTCTAAGGGCTGTGCTTTTAGAGACTGGGAGACTTCGCTTACCTGCTCATCAAGAGAACGTAGATATGCCAAGGCTTCTAAGCCGGCAACAGCCTCAATCCGGCGCAGGCCGGCTCCAATTCCACCTTCGCTGAGGATTTTCACAAGTCCTATTTCCCCTGTATTGCTTACATGAGTTCCCCCACACAGTTCTTTGCTGAAGGATCCCATGCCCACTACTCTCACACTGTCTCCGTATTTCTCTCCAAAAAGTGCTGTAGCACCGCTTTCTTTGGCCTCTTTCAAGGACATTTCCGTTGCCTTAACAGGCATATTCTTTAGAACCGCTTCGTTAATCAGCCCTTCAACTGCCCTTAGGCTATCCGGCGTCAGAGGAGAAAAGTGGGTGAAGTCAAACCGCAAGCGTTCCGGGCTTACTAATGACCCCGCCTGCTGAACGTGTTCCCCTAATACTGAACGCAGAGCCGACTGCAGAAGGTGTGTCGCACTGTGATGTCTGGTGGTAGCTAAGCGATCTGTATTATCAATTTCCACTTCTACAGGTTCGCCAACATGAAATACCCCGGTCTTAACCTCGACTCGATGATATAAAGTTCCTGTCACGCCCTTTTTAACGTCGAGGACACGTGCTTCAGCACGGGAGGTTCGAATTAGGCCTACATCAGAGACCTGACCGCCGCTTTCGGCATAAAAAGGACTCTCTGTAAGGAAAACCAGCACTTCTTCGCCCTCACCAGCATCCTGTACCTCCTTGCCACTGACAAAAAGGCCCTCAATTTGCGTAGATAAAGCTACTTTATCATAGCCAACAAAAGTAGTCGCCCCTAAGGATTTTGCTCTTTCTGCAACCTCTGGGCTCTCAACTACTGCACGCATCTGTTGCGACTGTTCTTTAGCCCGGAGGCGATGTTCCTCAGCAGCAGTTTCGAAAGTTACCATGTCGACAGACAAACCTTGTTCTACCAGCATTTCCTCGGTTAATTCCACGGGGAAGCCATATGTTTCATATAAATAAAAAGCATCAGTTCCGGATAATACGTTTTCCCCTTTTTCAACAAGCCCTCTGACCTTCTCCTGTAATAACTGAGTGCCTTGCTCTAAGGTTGCCTGGAAATTCTTTTCTTCTAAATTTAAGTGGCTTAAAATGAAATTCTCATTTTCTTTAAGTTCCGGATAAGCATGAGCATAGTCTCTTTGAATAATTCTAAAGGCCGATTCCAAGAATGGTTTATCAATTCCTAAGAGCTTAGCAAAGCGGACAGCACGGCGTAAGATACGACGCAGCACATAACCTCTACCTTCATTATTAGGACGTATCCCGTCTGAAAGCATAAAGGAAACCGCTCTGACATGGTCAGATACAACTTTAAGAGCTAAGTCATTCTTAGCATTCTCTTTATATTTAACCCCTGCCAAGGCAGCTACATGATCAATAATCGGCCGGAATAAATCCGTATCGAAATTCGTCTCCACACCCTGCATCACAGAAGCAATTCGCTCTAAGCCCATCCCGGTATCAATATTTTGCTTAGGGAGGGGAGTCAATACCCCTGCTTCATCGCGGTTATACTGCATAAAGACCAGATTCCAGATTTCCAGGAAACGATCACAATCACACCCTATAGCACAACCTGGTTTGCCACACCCTCTGGCTACACCGAGATCGACATAAATCTCCGAACAAGGGCCACAGGGTCCTGTCGGCCCGGCTGCCCAAAAGTTCTCCGGGTCACCAACGATGCGATCGGATTTAACACCTGCTTTTTCCCATATCTCTCTTGCTTCAGTGTCTTCGGGGTAAATTGTTATCCATAGTTTTTCGACAGGGATTTTTAAGACCGTAGTTATATACTCCCAGGCCCAAGGAATCGCTTCCTTTTTAAAGTAATCGCCGAAGGAGAAATTGCCCAACATTTCAAAGTATGTATGATGACGAGCGGTTTTACCTACTTCTTCCAGATCCGGAGTACGAACGCACTTCTGAGCAGTCGTTGCTCTTGGCATGGGTGGTTCAACTTGGCGTTGAAAATATGGTTTAAAAGGAACCATGCCTGCAACTGTTAACAACAAGGTCGGATCATCTTTGGGAATAAGTGATGCACTGGGTAAGATTGTGTGTCCTTTCGCCTCGAAGTACTTAAGAAACATGTCCCTTAATTCATTACCAGAATACAATTATGAACACCCCTTTAAATTCAATAAAAAAAATAATCTCTCCCTTTTAATCAGGGACGAGATTTTTTCGGGATCACCCTGCTATCTTTCGGGCTATCGATACTTTTAACTTTCTCACTTAACTATAAAATTTCCATTGTTTATCAAGTATATACAGTGGATGTCTTATTTGTCAACTAGATTAAACTTTTGTTGACACCAGCCGAAAATAAATATGTTTAAAAACAACTCGAATAACCGCAGCCAAAGGAACCGCTAAAAACAAGCCCCAAAAACCGGCGATTTCTCCAAAAGCTAAGAGGGCAAATACAATCCAGAGAGGATGAAGACCGACACTATCACCCATAAGCTTTGGCGATATTACATTTCCCTCCAGTTGCTGGACAAAGAAAATTATCAAAGCTACCTTTAAAGCCATAACCGGGGAATGGGTTAAAGCCAATAGTACAGCAGGAACTGCTCCAATAGCCGGCCCAAAATAAGGAATGAGGTCAAAAACTCCACAGATAAGTCCGATTAAGAGGGCATAATCCATTCCAACCAACCTTACACCTATGCCAATAAGTGTCCCCACGATTATAGCGACAAATAGATCTCCTCTTAAGTATTGCCTAACAACATGGTTAATATCTTGCCATAACCGTCTCCATTCCATCCTCCAGCGTTGGGGGATAATCCGGAAAAACCCCTCTCTTAAGTCCTTCCAGTCGGCCAAAAAATAGATGGCAATCACCGGTGATAGCATGTAAAGAGTCACTGAGGATAGTGCTTTGGGCAAGTTATCCAAAAAAAGGTTAAGTCGGTCAGCCAAAATACTCTCGCCTTCAACCAAATGTTCATCTAAAACAAGGGCAACCCGACTTGGTAAGCCTGTGGCCTTAAATTGGTTTCGAAATTCATCTATCCTATCCGCAACTGACTGAATGGTCTGAGGCAATATTACCACTAATTTACTAAGCTCATTATATATTATAGGAATTACCAAAAAAATAGCCGTAGCACAGCAAGTAATGATTAAGATAAATACAAGGGCAATAGCTTTATTTCGGCTTATACTATAACTCTCAAGAACATCCACCAATGGATTTAACAAATAAGCAAGCACAAAAGCCAAAAAAAACGGACCGAGAATTGCTCTTACCCTGAAAAGAATCAGTATCCCCAGCAGCGAACATATTCCTACAAAAATCCACTTATAATTCTTAGATTTCATAAGCCAAGAGAGCACACTTCCTTTCAAGGTTCTAAGAAAAACTCAGACCTTACAAACAATTGGAGACAAAGGTCCTGAAGGCCTAGCTGAACAATTAGAGCTTACAAAAATCAAAAAGCGCGCGATGCGCGCTTTTATCTAAAATATAAACAAGTCACTCAATAGCAGCACAAGGAACATTTGGATTAAGGCTTGGATCATCCCAGGCAACTAGAGAACCGTCCTCAGCCAAATCATATATAACCACTTTATCTGTTTGGGTAGCAAACTCAACACAGCAGTCCCAACAATAAAACTGCTCAACGCCAACTTTCCCTATAGCTCTTCCACCGCAAACCGGACAATTCATGATCGCATTCCCCCTTCATTTGCTTGATCCAAGGGGGATACTTGGTTATCAACAATTAAGATATCTTTTCCATCGATCATAACATGCGGCTTCAGAATCGTTCCCCGCCCATGAAGCAGGTCAGAGAAAAGACCGTCGGAAACCTCGAATCCTACCATTTTTTCTATGGAATCATCGAGAAAAACATCTTCAATTGTACCTCTTGCGTCTCCACCTTGAGTATAGACTTCATTACCTACCTTGTCAGACCACCGTGTCCCCTTAAGTTCTTCTATAGTCTTTTCACTAACAGTAAGGGCGTCCTTGCCAACAGTCACAATAGCCTTCCGAGGAATACCTTTCGCAGAGTGGAAAAAGTGCCCACCTTCCAGGAGAACTCCGACTACCTCATCTCTATCATTGTCAAGAACCAGATCATGTACCCAACCTATAGAATTTCCACTCTTTAAATCCAAGACTGGTAGTCCGACAATCTCACGAGAGCGTCTCATCCTTCTTCCACCTCGCTAAAAATAATTTCTATCTATACTCTGCCCTACTACATCAAACTTTATTCATACCCAAGTCTAACCACGAACCACGGACTTGGAACCACGATCTCGGCCCCGAGGATCAGAAATAATCTTCCCCCCGCCAACCACCAAGTTTCCTTGATAAAAGACAACTGCCTGCCCCGGAGTCACTGCACGCTGAGGTTCATCAAACTGAACCATTACTCCATACCCTGATCCGATTTCTCCCGGAATAATTGTAGCCGGCGCACCAGATGAGTTATAACGAATTTTAGCATGGACTTTTATCGGTTCGGTTAACTCAGGTATAGATATCCAATTAAGATCTTCGGCCCAAAGGGTATCTGTGAAGACATCCTTATCTTCACCTAAGACCACCTCATTACGCTCAGGATTTAGTCCGACGACAAACATTGGCTTACCAAAGGTAACTCCTAGACCTTTTCTCTGTCCAACGGTGAAATGGATTATACCTTCGTGCCGACCCAGCTTTTTTCCTGCCAGATCTACAAAATCACCAGGCTTAATAGGAACTTCCGAGCGTTCCTTTAGAAAAGAAGCATAATCATCGTCAGGGATAAAACAGATCTCTTGGCTTTCAGGTTTATCTCCCACACCAAGGCCACGTTCTCTAGCCATTTCCCTAATATGCTCCTTTTTGTAATCCGCTAGAGGGAATAAGGTATGTTTAAGCTGTTCTTGCGTCAACATGTACAGAGCATAGGTCTGATCCTTGCGTTGATCTGCGCTTCTACTTAAAAGAAATCGTTCACTGCTCGGATCCCTAAGCACCTGGGCATAATGACCGGTTGCGATGAACTCAGCTCCTAATCCACGAGCTTTTCGCAGCATCTCTCCAAATTTAACATGCCTATTACAGGCCAAGCAAGGATTTGGGGTTTCTCCATACAAATAAGACTGGGTGAAATAATCTACCACAGTCTCCTTAAAATAAGAACGAAAGTTCATGACGTAATGGGGAATTCCAAGTATAAAAGCAACTCTTCTGGCATCATCGATAGCCGAGTTAGAGCAACAACCCCCTTCGACTTCCGGACCTGTTGGATCCCAGATCTGTAAAGTCACCCCAATCACGTCATAGCCTTCTTCTTTGAGCAAAGCGGCGGCCATGGAACTATCCACACCGCCACTCATACCCACAACAACTTTAGGTTTTGTAGCCAGAGTCATTCTTCATCTATTCCTTTTTCTGATGATTATCGCGATAATTTTCGATGGCTTTATGCAGGGCATCCGCAGCTAAATTAGAGCAATGCATTTTCGACTCCGGAAGTCCTCCCAGAGCTTCTGCTACAGCCTTATTGGAGATTTCCATTGCTTCATCAATGGTTTTTCCCTTAACCATTTCAGTCACCATGCTGCTGGTTGCAACTGCAGCTCCACAGCCAAAGGTTTTAAATTTTACGTCTTTAATAATGTCCCCTTCGATATCTAAATATATACGCATAATGTCCCCGCACTTGGCGTTTCCTACTTCACCCACACCGTCTGCATTTTCTAACTCCCCTACATTCCTGGGATTTGTAAAATGATCCATTACTTTTTCTGTATACATTTCTTCCTCACTCCTTATTATACATGTTTTGAACGAACAACCTGATCATATAGGGGAGACATCATTCGCAACCGCTCCACAATCTTAGGCAATTGTTCAAGGACATTATCAATTTCTTCTTCAGTATTTTGACGCCCAAGGGAAAAACGCAGTGAACCATGGGCGATCTCGTGAATCAACCCCATACCAAGTAAAACATGGGAAGGATCAAGTGAACCTGAGGTACAGGCCGAACCACTCGAAGCCGCTATACCCAGCATATCCAGAGAGAGCAACAAGGACTCCCCTTCAACATAACGAATACTGACATTCACATTATTGGGTAACCGCTTTTCCCCTAAAGGTCCATTAACTTTTACAAATTCAATACGATCTAAGATACCATTCATTAGTTTGTCACGGAGTTTTGTTTGCTTTTGAGCATCTTCAGCCATTCGTTGCCCTGCTAGCTCACAGGCTTTGCCAAACCCAATGATTCCCGGAGTATTCTCAGTTCCCGAGCGGCGCTTGCGTTCTTGTCCGCCTCCATGAACCAATGGTACAATTCGTACTCCTTTGCGAACATAGAGGGCACCTACTCCTTTAGGGCCATAGATCTTATGACTCGATACAGTTAGCAAGTCTACATTCATCTCATCAACATTAACCGGAATCTTCCCCAGAGACTGAACCGCATCAACATGAAAAACGATTCCATGTTCCTTGGCCAACTTGCCGATTTCTGCAATAGGTTGAATCGATCCAACCTCGTTATTGGCATGCATGACAGTAATTAAAATTGTGTCCGGCCTGATAGCCTTCTGAACGGCGTCAACGGATATTACTCCCTCTTCGTCGACAGGTATAACTGTTAAATCAAATCCGTTTTTTTCTAAATGCTCACAAGTTTCCAGAACAGCGTGATGCTCAATACACGAAGTAATAATATGCTTACCCTTGGTGCGAAGCGCTTCAGCAGTTCCGAGAATCGCCAAATTATCTGCCTCAGTTCCTCCGCTGGTAAATGTAATCTCCTTAGGATTAGCTCCGATTAATTCGGCCACCTGAGTACGGGCTTGCTCTAAAGCTTGTTTGGCTTCCCTGCCAAAACCGTGGACGCTTGAGGGATTTCCGTACTTTTCCGTGTAATATGTCATCATAACTGAAGCCACTTCAGGGTCAACCGGGGTTGTTGCACTATGATCTAAATATACTCTCCGCATTGGGCTCACTCCCTTGTAATTAACTTTGATGCAAATAGTCTAAATGTAGTACATATATAAGCTTCGATCCGATTCAATCTTTTTGGCATCTTCCAGCATTGTTTCAAGTGTGATTGAATCAAGAACCTCCGCGATGGAATCCCTAACTTTCTCCCAAATTGTCCGAGTGACACAAAACTCAGCTTTGGAGCAAATTTCCGGATCCTCCTCTGACACGCAATCAGTTGGGGCAATTGGCCCTTCTAATACACGGATGATATCACCAATTTTGATCTTATCCGGTTCTTTTCCTAATAGGTAACCACCTTGAGCACCACGAACACTTTTAACCAGCCCAGCTTTACGTAAACCGGATACAAGCTGCTCTAAATAATGTTCTGATATACTCTGCCTCTCTGCAATGCTTTTCAAAGAAATCGGACCTTCACCCATATGTTGAGCTAAATCAAACATGGCTTTTACGCCATATCGACCTTTGGTCGAGAGTTTCAAACACCCTCACCTCTTTTCCGCGATCTGAACCTTTATTCTTTTTATATTCTTTATTTGTTTATATCTTATTAAAATACTCGGGATTTGTCAAGTCTGATGTTCACTATGCTTCAGAAGTTATTCACTTAGTATATTAGCCTAAAAAGGAGCTCTTTACTGTGATCTGAGTAACAATTTTCAACGCAAATCCTCTTACAATAAGCATTTGTCTGATCCACATGATATAATTCTTCAAAAGCCTCGGGACGATTAGAGTATTGAAAGGAACAGCAATCATGGATCTTTTTTCAGCCACATTTAATCAACATCAAGTCGCTCCCCTTGCAGAGCGAATGCGTCCCCGAACACTTGACGAATATATTGGTCAAACTCAAATATTAGGATCCGGAAAACTCCTGCGTCGAGCTATTGAGGCAGACCGGGTTTCATCCTTAATCCTTTATGGACCACCGGGAACAGGAAAAACTTCTTTAGCACAAGTGATTGCTGCTAAAGCAACCTCTCGTTTTGTTCGTATCAATGCGGTTACTTCCGGTGTTAAAGACATCCGCGAAATTATTACCCAGGCGGGAGAGGAACTACACCTTTACGGAAAACGAACTTTAGTATTCTGTGATGAAGTTCATCGCTTCAATAAAGGCCAGCAAGATGCTCTCTTGCCTGCCGTCGAAAACGGAACCATAACCTTCATAGGAGCAACAACAGAAAACCCATTCTTTGAACTAAACTCCGCACTCCTCAGCCGCTCCACGCTTTTTAAACTTGAACTACTTGAACCTTCAGAAATTCTCCTTGGACTGGAGCAGGCCTTAAAGGATACAGAGCGAGGGTTAGGCCAATATCAGGTGGAAATATCCTCTGACGCCTGGGAGCATTGGCTCAATTTTGCCAATGGAGATTTACGTCGCGCTCTTAATGCCTTAGAATTGGCGGTTCTGACAACTCCACCGGAAAACGGAATCCGACGAATTAATCTGGAAATCGCTGAAGAATCCATTCAACAACGGGCTATACGATTTGATAAATCAGGAGATAATCATTATGACATCATTTCCGCATTTATTAAAAGTATGCGGGGTTCAGATCCCGATGCGGCACTCTATTGGTTAGCAGTTTTATTAGAAGCAGGTGAAGATCCACGGTTTATCATTCGCCGAATTATAGTCCACGCCTCAGAAGACGTTGGTCTTGCTGATCCAATGGTCATGCTACAAGCACATGCCGCTGCCAATGCACTTGAGTGGTTAGGTTTACCTGAAGCAAGAATTCCTATAGCTCAGGCAGTTCTGGCGATCACAACAGCTCCGAAAAGCAATAGTGTTGTCACAAGCATCGATAAGGCCATGAATTATGTAAAAAAACACCCTACCGGAGAAGTACCCGCCCAGCTTAAAGATGCTCACTACCCTGGTGCAGACAAACTAGGAAACGGAAAAGGATATCTTTATCCCCATGCCTACCCTAATCACTGGGTTGACCAAACTTACCTGCCCTCATCCGTACAAGGAGAAACCTTTTACATTCCCTCAGAAATAGGAAAAGATCGTTTTCTAAATCCCAAAGCATCAAAATAAATAAGAAAAACGCGTCAGCTTAGTTGTCCTTACGCTTCAGATGAAGACACTATCTTCTCACCCATTAGCCTAGTTACTGTCTATAACCTTCGTTCGTTTATACTTTTTGATAGTAAAATAAAAGCGATGCCCAACTTATATTGGGCGTCGCTTTTATTCCTATCGACATTGTTCACTTGAGTAGTTGATTGAGGCTAATCCTTCTCTAATTAAAGACGGGATTATGCGAAATTAGATATGGGAATCGAGCATTTTTACTAAATCTGCCTTCCCACGGAAGCCAGTGATTTTATCAACCATTTTGCCACCCTTGAAAATTGCCAAGGTTGGTATGCTCATAACTCCATATTGACTGGAAATAGGACCATTCTCGTCGACATTAACTTTACCGATGACAATTTTACCGAGATATTCATCGCCAAGTTCATCGATAACAGGAGCAACCATACGACATGGACTACACCAAGGAGCCCAAAAATCTACCAACACTACTTGCTCAGACTTTAAAACATCTGATTCGAAATTTGCTGTATTAAACGTTTTAACATTCACACCTGCCATTTGTAATTCCTCCTAATCAGTTATGATTTATTTGATAAATTTAGCGAGCACCCCAATAAGCTCCTCAATTGCAGCTTCTTGATTATTGTTTTCCACGGCATTGCGCATACATCCCCGTGAATGGTGTTCAAAGACAATCGTGCCGACTCTATTCAAGGCAGCGCGAACTGCAGCAACCTGAATCAAGACATCTACACAATACTTGTCACTCTCGACCATACGTTGAATCCCTTTTACTTGGCCTTCAATTTTTTTAAGCCTACGTACAATATCATCTTTGGATTCTGAATAGGGGGTTGAATTCGTCATGCTATGCATCCTCCGATACCCTAAGGGGGTAGCTACAATTAATATTATAGCCAATGCTTCCTTCCGTGTCAACTCTTCCTTGACCATAAACGTCAATAACTTCAGAACATTCTTCATATCGCTGCAAAGAGTTATATTGCAATAAAACGCGCTATTTCCTACACCTGTTCTGGACTATTTTTTGTCAGCAACCGGCTCCTCAATATTCGTTCGAATATGCAATTCTTTAATTTGCTTATCCGCAACCGGCGAAGGAGCATGGGCCATCAAATCAGAGGCACTTTGAGTTTTCGGGAAGGCAATCACGTCTCGAATATTATCTTTTCCAGTTAGGAGCATAATCATTCGATCTAGGCCGAAGGCAATTCCTCCATGAGGAGGGGTGCCATATTCAAATGCTTCCATGAGAAATCCGAATTGAGCCACTGCTTCCTCCTCAGAAAATCCAAGCAACTTAAATAACTGTTCTTGAACTTCACGACGATGAATCCGAATACTTCCGCCTCCCAGCTCAGTTCCATTAAGAACCATATCATAGGCCTTTGCTCGAACCTTTAGAGGCTCGCTCTCAAGAAGCTGTAAGTCTTCATCCATTGGTGCAGTAAATGGATGATGAATCGCAATATGGCGTTTCTGTTCATCATCATATTCTAAGAGTGGGAATTCCGTGACCCATAAGAATTGAAGCACCCCTTCTTCAATTAACCCTAAGCGTTTTGCTAATTCCAAGCGCAAATGTCCTAAAGCATCCGAAACCACGGCATAGGTATCTGCAACAAAGAACAATATATCCCCAGTCTCGGCACGGGTAAGATCAATTAGGGCGGCCATCTCTTCCTCAGTAAAGAACTTGGCAATGGGGGACTTAATTCCTTCCTCAGCCATGACGATCCAGGCCAAGCCCTTAGCTCTATAGGTACTCACAAATTTAGCTAAATCATCAATTTCTCGACGAGGCATCCCGGCACACCCTTTTGCACAGATACATTTGACACTCCCGCCGCCGGCAACAACATTAGCGAATACTTTAAATCCTGATTTTCCAACCAGATCCCCCACATCAATTAATTCCATCCCAAACCGAGTATCCGGTTTATCCGACCCGTAACGATCCATAGCCTCTTTATACGTTAAACGGGGGAAAGGTATAGAAACCTCTTTTCCCACAGCCTCAGCAAAAATTTTAACCATTAATTTTTCCATCATGGGAAGTATATCTTCCACTTCAACGAAGGACATTTCGACATCCAGTTGAGTAAATTCAGGCTGCCGGTCAGCCCTTAGATCCTCGTCTCGGAAACAACGAGCAATTTGAAAATACTTCTCCATACCACCTACCATAAGGAGTTGCTTATATAATTGCGGGGACTGTGGTAAAGCATAAAACTCCCCCGGGTGTACGCGGCTTGGAACCAGATAATCTCGTGCCCCTTCAGGGGTAGATTTGTTGAGCATCGGAGTCTCGATTTCATAAAAATCTTGACTGTCAAAGAAATTACGCATAATTTGAGTAACTCTATGTCTAATTTTAAACACTGACTGCATCTCCGGGCGACGCAAATCTAAATAGCGATATTTTAATCTCACGGTTTCATCAACATCCACTTGATCCACCAGATAGTAGGGTGGAGTTTTAGCTCCGTTGAGAACTTCTAACGAATAAGCAACGATCTCAATTTTTCCGGTGACAAGGTTAGGATTAATCATACCCTCAGGACGAGCGATTACTTGTCCTTGAATAGAGACTACGAACTCTGAACGTAAGCTTTCTGCTACTGTAAATCCAGCACCCATTCTCTCAGGGTCAAAAACCACTTGGACAATACCGGAGCGATCTCTCAAATCAACAAAGATTAAGCCCCCATGGTCACGACGGCGCTGAACCCATCCTAACAAACGAACGGTTTCTCCCACTTTTTCTAATCCTAATTCACCATTTTGTATACGTTCTGAAAATACTGTCATGTCAAACACCTCTCTGATACTTCATAAATATTTCTTCGACTGCATCATTTAACGGAACTTCCATCTGCTCTCCTGATGTTAAGTCTCGTATAACGAGCACATTTCGATCCAGCTCTTCTTCTCCCAGGATAAAGGCTAAGGAGGCTCCTTGGCGATTAGCTGATTTTAGTTGGTTTTTTAAACTACGTCCCAGCAAATCCATTCCAACAGGCATGCCTTTGCTCCGCAGGGCAGTCACCAGGGCAAACCCCTCAATCTGGGCTTTCTCACCAAGTGCGATCAGCATAGCAAATTGCTTCGGTTTTTCTTCGGGCAGCTTATTTTGAACCTGAAGGGCCGCTAAAACCCTTTCAATGCCCATGGCAAATCCAATACCGGGAGTAGCAGGTCCGCCAATTTCTTCAACCAGCTTATCGTACCTGCCTCCCCCACAAATTGCACTCTGAGCTCCGATTTCTTCAACCATAACTTCAAAGGCAGTTTTTGTATAATAATCCAAGCCTCTTACCAAACGAGGATTAACTCGATACACTACTCCAGCCCTGCCTAAAATGGCTAGAACCTTCTCAAAGTGAGTACTACAATCCTCACAAAGAGTATCCCTGGTTGTCGGTGCACCTACAGTCACCTCTTGGCAGGAAGGGTTCTTACAGTCTAAGATACGCAAAGGGTTACGATCAAAACGCTCCTGACAATCATTACACAAATCTTTCTTACGAGAGATCAGAAACTCCTGAAGCTGCTCCCGATGCCTGGCCCGACAAACCGGACATCCCACAGAATTCACATGAACTTCTAAGCCGCTTAGTCCAAGGCGTTTATACAAATTCCAAACTAAACTGATTACTTCTGCATCCACAATCGGTTGGTCAGCACCCAATACCTCTACTCCAAATTGATGGAACTGGCGAAAACGTCCGCTTTGAGGCCGCTCATAGCGAAACATAGGACCAATGTAGTACAATTTTACAGGTTGAGGTTGGCCATAGAGCTTGTCCTCTACATAAGCACGGCAAACTGATGCCGTCAGCTCCGGACGCAGGGTCATAGATCGATCCCCTTTGTCCTGGAAGGTATACATCTCTTTCTTTACAATGTCAGTAGTCTGACCGACCCCTCTTTGAAAGAGTTCCGTTGCTTCGAACATTGGTGTCCGGATTTCTTCATACCCATATTCTCGGCAAACTGAGCGAATGGTCTCTTCAAGATATTGCCATTGTTCAATTATCCCCGGCAATAAATCTTGAGTCCCTTTGGGACGCTGAATTGCCATTACATATTCCCCCTTAAGTAATAGTATAAAAAAAGCCCTCGTTCCTTGCTTTGCGCAAGGGACGAGAGCTTCTCGTGGTGCCACCCTAATTGACGGAATTACTCCGCCCACTTTACAGTCGTTAACGAGACTATCCGATTGTAAAAAAGCTCCCTTATTGGCTGTCCTACCGTGCGTCTTTCAGGCTGGTTCCAGTCATGCAAGCCCTCCCTGGAGAAAGGTTAACACGGAATTTTCCAAAAGGTTTTGTGTTTTGAGCCTTCTACATTAATATTTTTTGCGATTGGTAACAAACGTTTACCTTTGATCGATATATTTTATCAAATGCAATGGGGGTTGTCAATAAAGCGTAAGGGCTACACCAAGAACGGATTATCCCGCTTTTCTTCCCCGATACTGGTTTCCTCTCCATGGCCTGGGAAAACTCGAGTATTTTCAGGAAGCAGCAAAAGCTTATTCTTGACCCCACTCAAAAGCTGATCCATTGACCCTCCCGGAAAATCAGTTCTGCCAATCGAACCGGCAAACAGAGTGTCCCCGCTAATCAACCCGTCAGAACACAGAAAACAAACACTGCCCGGGGAATGACCCGGCGTGGCAATAACTTTTAGTTGTTCTTTTCCAATCATAAGTTCTTGCCCGTCTCCTAGCAAGAGATCTGCCTTCTGAAGGGCCAGCCCCGGTCCAAAATAACTCGACAGATTCTTTTTCCCATCAGTAAGCATTCCTGCGTCGCCCTCGTGTATTCCTACTTTTACATCGCCTAATAACTCTCGAAGTTCATCCACTGCACCAATGTGATCAATATGCCCATGAGTCAGCAGGATATATTCAACTTTGAGACCCTTCTCCAATATCCAGCGATAAATCCGTTTCCCGTCAGCACCCGGGTCGATAACCACAGCATTCTTACTTTCTGCACAAGAGAATAAATAACAATTTGCCCCCATGGCACCCATAGCTCGCCCTTCAAGCATTCAATAAACCTCCTTAGAAATTCTTTTTACTATCTAAGAGTATCGTCACAGGTCCATTATTAACCAGTTCAACGTCCATCTCTGCCTGGAAGACCCCAGTCTCAACCTTTAGGCCATAACTTCGAGCTCTCTCTACGCCTTGATTGAACAAAGCCTTAGCCTGATCCGGTGGCGCAGCCGTTGAAAAGCTGGGGCGTTTCCCCTTACGGCAATCACCATAAAGAGTAAATTGGGATACCATAAGAATTTCTCCCCCCACGTCTTGAACAGAGCGATTCATTTTTGCCTCTTGGTCTTCGAAAATTCGTAGTCCTACCAGTTTGTCGATCATCCAGTTTAAATCCTCAGTTCCGTCGTCCTGACCGACAGCCAGTAACACCAAAAGACCCTCAGCAATATTTCCCACCCTTTCACCGTTTACGGTTACAGAAGCACTTTTTACACGCTGAATGACACTGCGCATTTAGGTTCCTCCTGAATGGATTCGCTTGACCTCAGTGATGTCTTTCACCTTACGAATTTTTTGCATAACCATTTTAAGGTGCTCTAGATTCCTAATCTCAATTCGCAACTGGATATGAGCCACATCCCCTTTACCAACTCGAGCATTGATCCCAAGAATATGTGTGCGGGTATCTAAAACTGTATTCATAACCTCTGTGACCAGACGCGGCTTATCCATGCCGTAGATTTGGATATCGACAGGGTAAGTGGAGTCTGCTTGTTCTGCCCACATAACCTCAACGATCCGATTACTTTCTTCATCAGAGTGACTAAGGACATTGCTACAATCCTCACGATGAATAGAAACTCCTCGCCCACGGGTAATGTAACCCATGATCAAATCACCAGGCAGAGGATTACAACACTGGGCAAAACGTATCAGTACATTATCGACACCTTTAACCCTAACCCCATGGGATGCTTTGCCGTAAGAAATCTGAGCCGGTGCTTTACCTTCCCCCTGTTGAAGGGCGGCTAGCTGCATTTTCTCTCGTTCTTCTTTGGTAAGATCCTCACGCAAGCGCATTAAAACTTTATTGGTGGTAAGTACGCCATCTCCTATGGAAGCGTATAGATCATCCAATCCAACAAAGTTGTAATTCCTCCCAATAACCATAAGACTTTCCGGCTTGAGGACAGCTGCGGGATCCAGGCCTAACTTACGCACCTCACGCTCCAAGTTTTCACGCCCGCGTATGATATTATCTTCACGCTGTTCTTTCTTAAACCATTGACGAATTCGATTTTTAGCTTGTGACGTTTTAACAAAAGACAGCCAATCTCGGCTGGGGCCGCTCCCTTGCTTCGAGGTAAGGATTTCTAAAATATCGCCATTGTTTAATTTTGTCTCAAGCGGAACAATTCGACCATTGATCTTAGCACCTACACAGCGGTGTCCCACATCCGTGTGAACCCGATATGCAAAGTCTACCGGACAGGAGTCTGCAGGCAATTCAACCACATCACCCTTAGGCGTAAACACAAAGACCGTATCGGCAAACAAGTCAATTTTTAAGGACTCCATAAATTCTCCGGCGTCCCGAGAATCATGCTGCCATTCCAACAGTTGACGCAACCAGGAGAGTTTTTGCTCGAAATTTACACTCGTTGTTTTGTTACCACAGTCTTTGCCACTCGATCCCTTGGTAGCGCACTCTTTGTTACTTCCTTCCTTGTACTTCCAATGCGCAGCAATTCCATATTCTGAAGTTCGGTGCATCTCGCAGGTTCGGATTTGGATTTCAAAAGGTTCTCCGTGCAGTCCAATTAGGGTAGTATGCAACGATTGATACATATTCGGCTTAGGCATGGCAATGTAATCTTTAAATCGACCGGGTATTGGCTTCCACATAGTATGGATGATCCCTAAGGCACCATAGCAATCGTTAACAGAGTCTACAATTACTCTAATTGCCATTAAGTCGTAGATTTCACTCAGGTCTTTGTTCTGAGTCGTCATTTTACGATAGATGCTGTAAAAATGTTTTGGACGCCCGGCAATATCAGCAAAAATCTCCACTTCATCCAGACGTTCTCGCATTTGCACAATAACTTCATTGATATAGGCTTCACGCTCTCGCCGTTTGAGCGCTATTCCTTCAACAAGGTCATAGTATTCCTGGGGCTTTAGATATCGAAAGGAAAGATCCTCCAACTCCCATTTAATTCGAAAAATACCTAAACGGTTAGCTAAAGGGGCAAATATCTCTAGAGTTTCCTGAGCAATTTCCTTTTGTTTTTGCTCTGAGTGATATTTTAAAGTGCGCATGTTATGCAGGCGATCAGCTAGTTTAATGAGAATGACTCGAATGTCTTTAGCCATTGCTAAAAACATTTTTCGTAAATTTTCTACTTGTTGTTCGACCTTACTCTTATACTCGATTCGCCCGAGTTTAGTGACACCGTCAACAAGCAAAGCAATCTCTGATCCAAATTCCTTTTCTATATCAGCAATAGTAAATTCAGTATCCTCTACTACATCATGAAGCAAGGAGGCTGCAATTGTGGCCTCATCCATTTCAAGTTCAACCAAGATCTGGGCAACTTCTAAGGGGTGTAAGATATAATCTTCCCCTGAGTTGCGAAGTTGGTTCCTATGCGCTACTTCAGCAAAGTGATAGGCCTTATCCACAATACCTATCCGTGATTGCGGAAACTTCTTTTTCATTTTTACTAATAATTCTGGGAAGGACATAGGTGAACTCCTCTCATCCTTGCAATAACACTTGATCTACCACTCAGAAAGCTGCAAATCTAATACTCTACCAGTGAAAAAACCGGGTAATCGATCAGCTTCTCACGGCCATTTAAGAATGCCAATTCAATTAGAAAACCCATGCCAACCACGTCTGCCCCAATCTTTCGGATCAAATTTGCTGTTGCCAACATTGTTCCGCCAGTTGCTAACAGATCATCAACCATAACTACTCGTTCTCCAGGCTTTATAGCATCTGCATGTACTTCTAATGTATCAAATCCATATTCTAAAGCATATGTCTCAGAAATTGTTTTTGAAGGCAATTTACCGGGTTTGCGAACAGGAACAAACCCTACTCCTAAGGCATAGGCCACCGGGGCACCAAATAAGAAGCCCCGGGCTTCAGGCCCCACAATGACATCAGGCTTCCAAGGTTTTATCTTTTCTACAAAAGCATCGATAGCTTGGTGATATACTTCACCCTCTTTAAGCAGTGTAGTAATGTCCTTATAGGAAATTCCCTCCTTGGGAAAATCAGATATGACGCGAATATGATCTCTAAAATCCATGTCTTTAAGCCGCCTTTCTTTAAGCATACTTCAAATTGAGTGCAACAACCTTATAATGGAGTAATTCTTACAGGACTTTAAGCGCTGAATTTAATAGTTCTTTGTGAAACTTTAATGCCTGTTCAAACCGTTCTTTGGTTAGGCGATAGCGCGAAGAAGAGTCCAGCTCTAATTTGCTTTTCGCGGGAATCCATTTTAGAAAGAACTCGTCTGATCCGCCTAGGCATTGGATAAGTCCCAACTCTTCAAATATCTTCAAGGCAGCTTTTTGAGCTTGGGATACAGTTTGATTCCCACCCCAAAGAAAGGGGTTAGCCGTTTTTGATTTGGTCTGGAGTTCCCGATATAATTCAACGAGCTCATCGCGAGATATAAAACAACAACGTTGACGAACTCTTTCCTCAAGAGGGCTTTCAAATCCTGCTAGTGCAATGCGAAATATACCTAATCCCCGTAATTTTTCGACACCCTCCTTGAAATCCTCACCTGTTAGCGGCAAACCGAGTATCATGCCAAGGTTTCGCTTAACTATTGCTTGTTCATTGACATCTAAATGCTTGTCCTGGATGAGACTTTTAGGGGAATTATCGCTATTAGGCAAATCATTCCCAAGTCGAAGAGTCGGCATACTCCCTGTATTGTCCCAAACCCATAAACCTTCTTTTTTTTGTACTGGCCATTCAGACCTCAGTATATATCTCCAATCTAACCATTCTATTTCCTGCTCCTCAAGTGTAGCAGCTACTTCCTGATTAGTGTATTTGATGAAAGGATCATTCCAATCTGCCTCAGGCTGGACATCCTTAATCATTAATTGAACATCCTCCCGCCCCCGAAAAGTATTCCAATCAAGAGCAAAAGCGGCATCCAAGGTTAGTTCATCCTGAAGTTCACGTAAACGTTCTCCTATTCTGAACGCAATTCCTTCTTGTTCTCCTTTAGATCCAAAACGAAATTTAATATGACTTTGTTCTTTGCCAACAGCACTCAAGGAATGCACAGGAATTTCCTTACAAGCTAGAATTGGGCCGGGATTGCCAAGTCCAAAGGGTGCCATTTGTTCAAGTTGACGAAGTAAGTCTGGAGAGACCATATTCAGAGTAACTAAGGAATCAACTCGTAAGACTTCTTGAAACAGAGCTTCATCGAAGGCTAATGCTTGCTTATTAAGGCCCTCTCTGAGTTTTCCGACATCTTTTGTAAGAAGAGAGAAGCCAGCAGCTTGTCTATGTCCGCCAAACTTTGTTAGAAGATGGGCCTGTTGACTTAATTGTTCTAAAACCGGATACCCCAGAATTCCACGGGCTGATCCCTTAGCCTCATCTCCATCTTCCGAGATCATAAAAACCGGTCGATAATACCGTTCTACCAAGCGGGAGGCCACAATCCCCACAACCCCATGATGCCAATTTTCTGCTGAAAGAACGATAACTCTGGGCAACGGTTTACCCTCTAATAAGGAAACGGCTTCTGCTAGGATCTCCTTTTCCGTTTCCTGACGCATTTGGTTTTCTTTGGTTAACTGCCGAGCAAGTTCAGTAGCTCGTTCGGCATCCTCGGATAAGAGCAGTTCCAACCCCGCTCGGGCGCTATCCATTCGTCCGGCAGCGTTGATTCTGGGAGCAACCATAAAGCCGATCTGTCCAGCTTTAAGAGGTTTATCCTTTAAACCACACTCCTCGAGAAGAGCAGCTAGGCCAGGGTGATTGGTTTCTTCCATTTGGCGAAGACCATAATGAACCAGAATCCGGTTTTCCCCAACTACTGGGACAAGATCTGCAATAGTCCCTAAAGCAACTAAATCTAAAAGATACATTTCCGTTTGAATGCCTACTTCAAGGTTTCCCAGAGATTGTAACAAGGCCTGAGCCAATTTAAACGCTACCCCAACTCCGGCTAAATCACGAAATGGGTAACCTGAATTTTCAAGCTTCGGATTGATAATAGCAAAGGCCTCCGGCAAGACTTGACCGGGTTCATGGTGATCAGTAATGATGATATCAATATTACTGGTTTTTGCTTGGATTACTTCGGCGACTGCTGTAATTCCACAGTCAACCGTAATTATTACGCTCACTCCCACCTTAGCCGCACGCTCAACAGCCTCAGCATGGAGACCATAACCTTCATCTTGGCGGTGAGGGATATAGGCTACCGCTTGAAAACCCAGATCTATAAGTACTTTATATAATAAAGTGGTACTTGTCACTCCATCAACATCATAATCTCCGTAAATAAGTATCTTTTCCTGACGCTTTAGGGCTAAAGTTAATCTCTTTATGGTTTTCCTCATATCACAAAAACAGAAAGGGGAATTTAGATTTAGGAGCGTAGGATGTAAAAATTCAATAGCCTCTTCCGGCTTTTCGTACCCTCTTTGAACCAGTATCTCTGAGACAATCGGGGAAACCCCTAATAAACTTCCCAGTGTTTCCGACCTACGTCCGGAAGATTGCGGTACCGACCATATGCGTTTCACAAATATCTCCTCCAGACTTTCATTATAGAACAGCGCAAAAATTGCAGCAACCATTATCAATGGTCGACCAGCCCACCGATGATTGTTCGAAATGATGGCCGAACCAACTCTCACTCAATTATGCCTCACTTATCTCTCTTTATCTCGAACTTCTGACCTCAGATTACTCCTTCGGGGTCTATAACCGCAGCGCTGACAGGTAGCAGTCACCCCATTCTCAACAGGGCATTCTTCTTCTCTGGTGCTACATGGTTCCGCATGAATCAAGACATAAGTTATCGATAATTTCTCATTAATCTCTTGTTCAATCCTATCACAGAGTTCATGAACGTCAACCACAGGGGTAAATTTGGCAACAACTAAATGCAAATCAACATGCCGTTCTGCTCCGGCTTTACGGGTCCGTAGTTTATGAAATTCAACAAATTCTTCCTCATAGAGTTGGAGCACTTCAGCAATAATCCTTCGCTCTTCGTCAGGCAAGCTAACATCAACTAGCGGTGCAAAGGCCTTTTTGGAAAGGTCAATCGCTGCTCGTATAATCATAAAGGCAACTCCAAGGGCAATAATGGGGTCAATTATAATCCACCCAGTAAATTTTATAATTAGTAATCCTAATAAGACCCCTAGAGATGTATAGACATCTGTCCGTAAATGTAAGGCATCCGCTTCAAGAGCTACTGAATCAGTCTTTATCGCAACTTTCATCAGACGTGAAGATACAATAAAATTCATAACCGCCGACACGGCCATGATTAGCAGACCTAATCCCAGCCCTAAATCCGAAACATGGCCTCCACTGCCGCTAAGGATTTCTCTGATTTTTTGAATCGCTTCAACGATTATCATTAGTGCTGCCACAAATATTAGCGCAGCTTCAATCGTACCCGAAACATTTTCGATTTTTCCATGTCCATAAGCATGGCATGAATCTGCAGGCTTCCCGGATTCCTTTACGGCAAAAAGAGCAATAATGGCCGCTATTAAATCAATACCCGAATGAATTCCTTCTGACAAGATACTAACGGAGCCACTAAGAAAGCCGATTATAACCTTAGATAATGTCAATATTATATTTGAAACGACTGATAATGTGGCGACCTTTGTCTTCTCATTCATGACAAACTCTCCTCACCAATTCTTTCAGTAAACGAGATGCTAAAGAATCTAACTACATAAAAATAGGACCCCTTATAATAAGGTAGTCCCGCAGATTACTCTGCTGCCCCAAAGCTGAAGCCCAGCTATATGCCTGACATAATAAGTTATGTATAAGATAACAAAAAATATACATAATAGCAAGGCTTTGTTTAGTCTCACTATTCCATTAAAATAATGTATATTTCCACTAAGCAGTGAGAATGTTTCCGTAAATAATCCCACATATTCCTAACATTATTCTTAAAATTGTCGGAGCAAAGCTCCATAATACCTGGCTCTTCTTACTTTTAGGAATAAGACCTGTGCCGAAAACAAAAGCCCATAGCAGTATAGCAATAATAGGTGTTGCAAAGGCACCAAACATAACTAAGCTTGTTAGCCCTCCTACAAGCCCTCCTACAATTTGAGATTTATTTGCTCTCTTTCCAACCGTAAACAGAAGTAAACTTCCCAGAAGCCCGCCAACTATTAGTGGAATTTCCCAATACCAAAACTGTGGTGCATCATAAGAAAGAAGGTTTATTCCGCTTAAAGCCACTATTGCAGCAAAGGTTCCCCAGATTCCTCCAAAGAAAATCATTCCTGCGCAAATAAGAAGTATACCCTCTAATAGAACTAGTTGTATAAATCCCAAGAGCCCTTTCCCCCCATTGTTTATTCGTGTTAGTATATCCCACCAATTACCAATCTAATCTTATAAAAAGAGTCACTTTGGAAATTTTGAATATAGCCCTTTATTTGTTAACACAGTTATATTATTCCACATACTCTGTATCAAGGTAGATCTAATTCAAACCTTTTCCAAGAATTATTTCTATATTGAAAAGGAGGTTTTTGCTATGTGGTGGGGACGTCGTTGGGGTTGGGGTTTCCCTTGGTTTGGCTTTGGCTTCGGTCCTTGGTGGGGCTTTCGCCGCTGGTGGTGGTAGGCCGTAAACTCAGGGATAATCCTGATATGTTCAAACTTTAATCTTATGTTGATATATTAATTTGATTCTAGCCTTCTATATTATGACTCTTTTTAAATTTACAGATAATGGCGCTGCAGCAATATGCCGGCGCCATTATCTATTTCCTTACTTACTCAACTAACTTAAGATCCTACGCTCTACTACCCCAATTCTGCAACTGCGTAAAGGTGTGAAGGGATCGTCTGCCATAGCCAAAAAAAAAGCCCCTCATAGCCAAGGGGCCTAACAACACTCTAATCTAACTTAAAATATAACTCCCAAAGCGATCAGAATCAAAACGGCAATAGCTATAATTCCAGCCCCAGCATACCCACCGGCACCGGCACAAGCACCATATCCGTACATGAACTTCACCTCCAAATGTCAACTGAAATGTGCTACAAACTTAGAATACAATTCCCATTGCGATAAGCAAAAGAATGATTACAACAACGATTGCAATTCCTGCACCTAATCCAGTGCCAACTCCAGCTCCTCCGAACATATTATGACCTCCTTTAAATTACTTTTTTGCTTAGAATATTACTGCTAAGGCAATTAAGATTAGAATAGCGATTGCGATAATTCCTGCTCCAATTCCAGTACCAACTGGGCCAGCTGGCGGACAACAAACGCCTGCTCCAGCTCCATAACCATATCCGTACATAATATCTCCTCCTCATATTTAATTACTTAAAATACGATTCCCATTGCGATAAGCAAAAGAATAATAACTACAACTGCAGCAATCCCTGCACCTAATCCACCTGCGCCTGCTCCAAACATACTTATGACCTCCCTTATCCGTTTTAAAACTCCCACTCAGCGAAACCATCCTCAGGCTTTTGCCATCGGAGGTTTCGCCACCGAAGTTTAAAGTTTTTTGCTCAACAACTCATGAGGGTGAGCTATTAAAAAATAACGCCTAAAGCAATTAAGATCAGAATAGCGATTGCGATAATTCCTGCTCCGATTCCATTACCTACCGGGCCAACCGGGGCGACTGGGGTGACTGGGCAGCATGCTCCACCATATCCCGCTCCACCAAATCCTGCTCCTGCTCCATATCCATATCCGTACATTGTATTTCCTCCTTATAGTTCATTTTTTAGAAGTTAGAAGATCTTTATTTAGAAAACTATACCCATTGCAATTAACAAGAGGATAATTACTACAACTACCGCAATACCCGGTAAGAAATTAGGTCCACATCCAACACCTTCAACACCTTCAACTGCTCCAACACCATATGCCATATTAGTTACCTCCTTATTCCAATATATTCTATTTTCTTGGGCTCACAGTAAGATATGTAAAAAACAGAAATTGTGTTAATATTTTCCATATAAAATTAAAAATAACCCTCTCCAAATTAATGGGAGCGTTACCTCTGAACTTAGCTCGGTTTTATCAAAAGCTTAAACTCCCACTTCTTGTAAGCAGGGTTCCCATGTTCACTTAAACTGTAAGAGCTCTTAGTAGTTTGAATCCTGAAGTCGTCGAGAAAACTCGTTTAGCCCCATATTAGCAAAGCAATAAACACGTTTCTGGTGCCATTTATCAAGGCTGGGGTCAAACCAACCCCGTTTTGTAGTAAAGGCCATCACATAACCAGTATCCTTAACTGCCTGCTCCACATCCCCAGTGACATCTCCGTAAGGGTAAGCAAAAAATCTTACCGGCAGGCCAAGACCTTTTTCGAGGGCCTCCTTGGAACTTAAAAGTTCATTGTATAGCACTTTTCTATCACATTGAGATAAGTAGGGATGACTTACAGTATGTCCAGCAACTTCCCATTCATTTGCCACTAATTCTCTAAGCTGTGCCCAGGATAAAAAACCCTCTCCATCAATATAACTTGACACCATAAACACAGTAGCAGTAAAACCATACTTTTTCACAATAGGAAACGCATTTGTATAATTATCTCCATAACCATCATCAAAGGTAATCACAAACGGTTTAGGCGGAAGTATTTCATTGTTATAAAAGGCATTATATAATTCGTTCAGACTAACACTCTCATAGCCTTTATCTCGCATGTAGGACATCTGTGCTTCAAACTGTTCGGGAGGCATTCTTACTTCATTACCTTCCTCCAACATAATTGAATGGTAATAAAGGACCGGTATTTGTTGAACTTCCTGAAGAGCTTGTACTTTGGCGGTAATATTAGATGACTCAATCTTAGCCAAACTAGGTTCATCCAAGGATAGTGTAGACTGAGAAGTGACATTTGAAGCTTTCTCATCACTACAACCACTAATACCAAGTCCAATCAGAAAAAGGACAACCAATAGTAGCTTTTTCACAATTTTGCTCACAGCGCTTGCTCCCTTTGCTTGAGATATTTAAACAAAATTACTTGTCGCCATTATTCTAACATATATTCTTAATTTCATCAGTCTTATATCCTTTGCTAAAACTTTATTTCTATTAAAAAGAGATCCCAAAGCTTAGCTTGAGATCTCTTTTTAATACGAACAATTATTTTGTAGTAGCTTGTGCCACCTTACCACCTGAGCGAGGCTTTTTCTTCATGTGTCTTTTTATCTCGACAAGTATTTGACTAGCAATGAAAATTGAGGAGTAGGCTCCACAAAACACACCTATTAACATGGCTAAGGAAAACATTCTTGTCGATTCTCCACCCAGGATAAATACCGCAAACAGAGAAATTAATACAGTTATGACCGTATTAACTGACCGACGCATAGTCTGCCAAACAGATTTGTCCACCATATCCTCATAACTGTCTCCCCGCCTCATCTTGGGTTCATTCTCCCGAATCCTGTCAAAGATAATCACTGTATCATTAATGGAGTAACCGACAATTGTCAAGATCGCTGCCACAAAGGTAGCATCAATTTCCCAGCGAAACAACGAGAAAACTCCGACAACCACAAAAACATCGTGCAACAAAGCTAATATTGCTGAGATAGCAAAGACAAACTGGAATCTAATAGTAATATAGATGATCATCATTCCCATGGCAATAATCAAAGCATATATAGCATTTCTGGTCAGTTCTTGTCCCATGGCCGGGCCTACCTTATCCTCTTTTAAAGATGCTTTGTCAAAGGCCCCAACCTTAGTCTCTAAAGCGTTCAGTAATTCACTTCGTTTGTCTTCTTCGAGGGCTTCAGTTCTGATCAAGGCAGCAGTGTCACCATTGGACAACTGTACAGGCCCTTCCAACCCAACAGATTTCATGGTATCTGATATTGCGGTTTGTGTCACGGCCTTATTAAAGGTAATATCGAGCATTGTTCCACCAGTGTAATCAATCCCCAAATTTAGCCCTTGGAGGAACAAGGAAATAATCCCCGGGATAATAATTAAAAGAGAGATTGCAAACCACCAAAACCGTCTTCTTACAATATTAAAATAAAGTGGATGTAATTTCTGAACCTCTTCATAGGTTGCTGAATGTCCAGTCTTCGTCATTACACATCCCCCCTAACGCCAAACCAGAATGTCTTCATCTTAGGGCTAATTCCCACTACCCAGCGTAATACCTGCCTAGTAAACGTAATCGCAGTAAATAAACTAACAAGAATCCCGATACCCAGGGTCAATGCGAATCCCTTAACAGAACCGCTCCCGAGGAGATAAAGAGTAAATGCTGCGATAAGAGTCGTCACGTGGGCATCAATGACCGTTATAAAAGCTCGGCTAAACCCAGACTCTACACCAGCTCGAATCGACTTCCCTGCCCGAATTTCTTCTTTTACCCGCTCATATATAATGATATTAAAGTCTACAGCCATCCCAATTGAGAGAATGAAACCTGCAATACCTGGAAGAGTTAATACCACCTTGAACCCCCAAAAGGCCCACAAGACAATAAGTCCGTAAACAATTAGCGAAAAATCAGCTACAACACCAGGTAAGCGGTAGTAAATCAACATAAAGAGAAATATAAAAATCAAACTGTAAATACCTGCATGAATGCTTTTGTTTAAAGAGTCTACACCTAAAGATGCTCCCACTTGACGTTTCTCAGCAATACTTAAGCTCACAGGCAACGATCCTGAACGCATGAGAACTGCATCTGCAGCTGCCTCATCTAAAGTAGCATAGCCGGTAATCTCTGCTTGACCGTTAAGAATCGGTGTGTTAACGGTTGGATTGGTCAAGAGTTCCTCATCAAGATATACACCTAGTCTCTGACCCACTAACTGGGTTGTTATATCACCAAACTTTTTCGCCCCTTCAGAGGAAAACGTTAAATTTACCACATACCCTTGTCCGCCTTGACCTTGTCCGCCCTTGGCATCTTTTAAATCGTCTCCTTGCAAGAGAACCTTTCCTTGAGCATCTCTAAAGGTTAATTTAGCGGTTGTTTTGAGGATATTAACTGCCTTATCCGGATCTGTAACACCTGCTAAATCAACAACAATCCTTTTCTTACCATAGTCTGCCTGGACGATCGGTTCGGAAACTCCCAGATCGTTAACCCTGTTCTCAATAATCGCTTTCGCTTTGTCAATATCGTCATTAGTAATTTGATTGCCTTCTTTATCCTGCTCTGCCTGAAGTACTAGATGTACCCCGCCGCGTAGATCAAGTCCCAACGGGATTCCATTTACGGGATCCACAAGGGGCTTAATCGATAACCCTGTAGCTACCGCTACAAGAAGCACCAGCACTATCAGTTTGATGATGTTTCCCCGTCTCATCTGCCTTCCTCCCTTTTATTGTTATGGGACTTGCCCATGCCAAACTCCATTATAGAACCTTCAAGTTTGCAATGTCAATCTTCGATAACCAGTAATCTGAGAAAATTAGGGAATACCACGGAAAATTTACTATTAGAGTAGCTTTACCTCGTTAATCTTTAATTCAAATTTTGTTCCTAAAAAAATTGCAGCTTTGCGGGAAAGAAGCATCCGTGCCAGAAATATCTCAAAGTATTCCATAACCGGACAAATTTCCGTGTCAATTGTTAGTTCTAAAGCAATACGTTCTTTGGGATAGACTCGCAAAAAAGACCGTTTAACTGCATAATTCACCCGATCATGAATGTCAAACTTTGCCAAATCCGAATTTCTTACTCTGGATCTGTGAACATCTGATTTATCAGCTAAAATCAAAGCCGCAGAAATAACATTAACCGGGTTACCATCTTGCTCATCATGATTTCCAATTGCCCCAATAATGATTGCGATTTCCTCGGAATTCATCTTATGGCGTTCCAATATTCCCGCCGCCAGAATTGCCCCGGAGTGAGCATGATCCACACGGTTCACGGCATTTCCAATGTCATGTAGATAGCCGGCAATCGCAGCCAGTTCACACTCCCTATCGGAATGCTCCATTTTCTCTAAAATATTTGACGCAATATGAGAGACCAGGCCGGCGTGCCTTAGGCCATGCTCTGTATAGCCTATGGCAGCAAGATGGCGGTTTCCGGCATCAATAAGAGCTTGTACATAAGGATCCGCTTTAATTTCTTGCAGAGTGACCTTTGTCAAAGTTTAACCCCTCCCAAAATTCTCATTCTATAACAATTGATACCTACAATTCCCAAATCGTCTAATAGCCCATAATTTGCCCAGGCCCCCACAATTATACCCAAACCAGGTATGAGCTGAAGTGTTTTTCGGAAATCTATGGCATCACGATACTCCCGTTGAAATTGTTCCCAATTAACTTGCTGCAAACTTTCTTTCTCCACCGGCCAATTCGCTATGTTCTTATCCCAATTTAGAATGACATTATAAAGTTCGGGGCGTTTCTCTTGACTTGAGAATGCAAGTTGAAAAACATATAACAAGAATAAACGCTCTCGATAATCTTCGGTAGAAAACCCATAAATATGCGCTAACTCAAAAAGAAATTTCATTTTAATTACGATAAGAGCCGGGAAGTCCGCTACCGCTAGTGTAAAGCCGCCTGCACCGGTTCCGGCCCCTTCTGCTGCAGCAACTTTTCGATATTTGGTTAAGAGGCTCTGGGCCTTCAAGTCGCGTTCTCGTAAGCTTATTCCATAAATTGTGGGACTATTGGGTACATACTCAAGTCCAAAGACCACGGATTTAATCAATCCTTTAACAGTCGCGGTAATTACAGTATGGACTTTTTGAGGTATAATTTTGTCATTTACCTTGGTTTGAATGACTTTTGAGGTTCGTTCCACCAAGCCCGGCCTTTGCAACAATTTCCTAACCCAGTGATTTAAATCTGCTCGCACATGCTCTTCATACATTTCTTCATTAATTTTAGGATCTTTATAGAAGGGCACAGTGTTCACCTCGTTTACAGTTATGTACAGTATAAGCTTAAAAAGCAAGTGGTCTTGCCACTTGCTTTTACCTATTCTTGCTTTTACATAAGTTTAAATCTACTAATAGAATGAACTACTTGTCCTTTTCTAACTCAATATCACGGTTCTCTACGCTTACTATGCCACTTTTAGCCAGCTCTATCTCTACTTTTTCAGCAATAAGCAACATTACAGAGTCTTCTTTGACTTTTGTGATTTTACCATAGATTCCACCGGTTGTAATTACCTGATCTCTGGTACGAAGATTATTCATTAATTCCTGACGCTTTTTAGCTTGTTTTTGTTGAGGTCTAATCATGAGAAAGTACATTATCCCAAAAAAGACCACAAAATACAGGACTAAAGTTAAGGTAGATTGATTCAACTTATATTCCTCCTTTATTTATCTCCTAAACTACTTCACCATATCATAGCAAAAATCCTTCCGAATTACTAAAAATATAAGTCGCTTTTGCTTACTTCTTGTTATTCATACCCATAATCAGAAAAGCACTTTTCCCGGTATTCCGGCAAACGGTCTTCCTTAATTGCTTCCCTAACTTCATGCATTAGGATCTGGAGATAGCGCAGATTATGAATGCTCATTAATCGAAGGCCTAAAATTTCTTCAGCTTTGAGCAGATGTCTAATATAAGCACGAGAATAATTCCGACAGGTATAACAATCACAGGATGGGTCAATGGGCCCAAAATCCCGAGCAGATCCTGCATTACGAACAATTACTTTGCCAAAACGAGTCAGTGCTGTCCCATTCCGGGCAATCCTAGTTGGCAGCACACAGTCAAACATATCGATTCCCCTCATAACACCTTCAATCAGTGCATCCGGTGATCCTACACCCATTAGATAGCGGGGTTTTTCTCTCGGGAGTAAAGGAACGGTATAGTCCAACACCTCATACATAATATCCTTTGGTTCTCCGACACTTAAGCCCCCAATAGCATAGCCTGGCAAATCTAATTCCGTGATCTCAGCCGCACTTTGTCGTCGCAGATCTTCGAACATACCTCCTTGAACAATCCCAAACAAGGATTGTGTATCCGTCGTAGTTAAAGTTTCCTTACAACGCTTAAGCCAGCGCGTGGTCCTCTCCAAAGAATCCTTAGCATATGTATGAGTACACGGATAAGGTGCGCACTCATCAAAAGCCATTACCACATCAGAGCCCAGAGACATTTGAACCTGCATTGATATTTCCGGACTTAGGAATTGACGAGATCCATCAATGTGTGATCTGAATTCAACCCCTTCTTCTCTTATAGTACGCATATCTCCTAAGCTAAACACTTGAAAACCGCCACTGTCGGTAAGAATTGCCCCATCCCAGTTCATAAAGCGATGAAGCCCCCCTGCCTCTCGAACCAATTCATGCCCCGGGCGCAAGAACAAATGATAAGTGTTACTTAAGATCATTCCGGCCCCAATTTCTTTGATCTCTTCCGGAGTCATAGTTTTCACAGTCCCTTGGGTTCCAACCGGCATGAATACCGGTGTATCTATAGTTCCATGAGGTGTATGGAGTTTACCTAAACGAGCCTTCGTTCGAGAATCTTCCTTAAGTATTTCCAAATATACGGCAGCCAAACCTATTCACTTCCTTCTTAAATTTAAAAAGCATTCCGAACCTCTGGCCAATTACATTGAGCTTTATAATATAAGCATAGAATCTCCAAAGCTATAGAATCTGTACCGCTCCTGAACAGCATTCTCATAGGCTTTTAAGATTAGTTCTCTCCCCGCCAAGGCACTAACCAACATGACCAAAGTAGACTTTGGAAAATGAAAATTGGTCAGAAGGACATCTACAATTTGAAACAAATAACCAGGATAAATAAAAATATCCGTCCACCCTTCACCGGGAATGACCTGCCCCTTCTGTGCCACAGACTCTAAGGTTCGTGCTGCGGTTGTCCCTACGGCGATGACACGACGCCCCTCTAACTTGGCTCGGTTAATTCGCTCCGCTGCTTCAACTTCAACACGATAGTACTCCGAATGCATGGCATGTTCACTGATATCCTCCACTTTAACCGGGCGGAAAGTTCCTAAGCCAACATGAAGGAGAATCTCAACAATTTCTATCCCCTTCATCCGGAGTTCCTCTAAAAGCTCCGGGGTAAAATGTAGCCCAGCTGTGGGGGCTGCAACAGATCCTCTCTCTTTGGCATATACCGTTTGATAGCGCTCTCGGTCTTCTAATTGAGCAGTTATGTACGGTGGAAGGGGCATTTGCCCCAGGTCATCGAGTATAGTTTCGAACATTCCAGAATAACTGAAATGAATCCTTCTGTTCCCATTTGCTAAAATTTCCTGAAGTTCTCCGACTAATATTCCGTTTCCAAAGCTTACTTTTTGCCCGATCTTAAGACGCTTTCCGGGTTTAACCAAAGCCTCCCATACATCAAGTTCAAGTCTTTTAAGCAAGAGAACTTCAATTTTTACTTCAGTTCCTTCTTTTTCCCCGATCAACCGTGCAGGAATAACCCGGGTATTGTTTAATACAAGGACATCACCTTTGATTAATAGTGACTTCAAATCCCTAAAAGTGTGGTGTGCTATTTCTCCACTTCCGCGATTAACAACCATTAACCTGGAAGTATCCCGAGGCTCTACCGGATGTTGGGCAATTAAGTCCTCAGGTAATTCAAAATCAAAATCTGAGACATTCAATCTTTCTTGCTCCTTCATTATGACTTACTGAAACAGTCAACTATACTTTGGATATAAGAACATTGTTATAATAATAGGTCAATATCTCTTGATATTTAAAACCCAATTGGGCCATATGATAAGCACCCCATTGTGACATTCCTACCCCATGTCCCCAACCTTGCCCCTCAAATATAAAGACTGCATAGGGCTGAGGGTTAGTGTTAGTTCCTAAAGATGAACTAAGGATTTTAGAAAGTAATGGCCCCTGCTCCTGCTCAGGCTGCTTTGTTAAATCCAGAAATCCTGAATATCCAGCAGAGTTAAAAGGCCCATCAGATATGGATTTTTCAGATAAACTACGGTTTGAAACAACGGTCTTAGCCTCAAATAAATTTCCTAAAAAAGCTTCTTTTCGTATTGGTTGACCAAAAGGATAGAAAGCTTGGACAAATGCTCTGCCTTTAACAATCGTGGTCTGACCAAATTCATCTTCCAACTTTACACTTTTTACCCTTCCTGAAGGGAACTTATCAAGTTCTATTTCTCGTACAGGGCCTAGCCCAAATGTTGAACCCAGGAGAGGCGCAGATACGATAAATCTCCAATGATTGACCGCACCTCCGACTCCTTTCGAGTAAGGGTCAGGATGGGATATATTATGGAGATCTGCATTTCCCCAAACATTTTTAGCATCCTCAGTATGCCCTCCACTATGTGATGAGTAGAGGGCATCGATGGGTTGCTTAGTCTGGGCATCTACAAGGATTTCCCCTCGCGTTGCTTCGATTGCCTGTGAGGCCTCTCCTTCTACGCTTAAACCTGAATAGGCTTGATGGATATCCGGCGAATCTGTGATTAGCTTACCATTACTTAGCTGTCTTACAAGATACGTTCTGGCAGCTACAGCCTGAGCCTTAAGTGCCTCAAGCCCTCCATTAGCCCACTCGTTGCTCATCTCAATTGGCACTACCCCTTTTAAGTAGTCTTCACTGTCAACTTGATTAATCAAACGCCAATGACCATCTTGCCAATTAAGTTGTAATCCCCCACGATAGCTTGCCGCTTTGCCCTCAGGAGTTTTAATCCGCAGACTCCCGGAGTTAAGGGCGATAATATCTAACAAAGAACCATCAACTACTCTAAACTCTTCATGGTTTATCCTCAAGACGGGAGTCCACCCTCCCCAACCAACCTGAAGAGTCGAGCCAGCGGAAAACTTATAGGATTCATTTCCTAATTTAAGCAGATAATCCCCTTTATCGATATCTACCTGGATCCACCCCGCTTGGCTAAGATTCCAAACAAGCTCAACTGAAATCATCTTTGCGGTGCAAGGTGCAGGCTGCGCCAGCACGATTAATAAGGATACGATCCATAAACAGAGCAACCGATACATCATCTGGAGCATGCTTTCACACCCTTAAGTTTGCTTTTATGCTCAGATTGCCCTTTTTCCTCATCATATATGCTCGCAAGTCAGTGACAGATATAACTACTCTGGGAAAAGCTCGGTTTCGGCACGACTCTGAGGCATCGGATACCCTAGGTGCTGATAAGCCCTTGCTGTAGCCACTCGCCCACGCGGGGTACGTTGTAAGAAGCCCATTTGCAACAAAAATGGTTCAACCACATCTTCCAAGGTAACCGACTCTTCTCCAATTGTCGCCGAAAGGGTATCCAGTCCGACAGGTCCACCAGCAAATGTCTTAATAATCGTCTTTAAGGCCTTTTGGTCAATTTGATCCAAACCCTCTGGGTCAACATCTAAGCGATTGAGGGCTTCCTTGGCAATAGACTGGGTAACTGTTCCGTCTTCCCAAACCAGAGCAAAATCTCTGACTCTCTTTAACAAGCGATTCCCCACTCTAGGTGTACCTCTTGAACGGCGTGCAATTTCCTCAGCCCCTTCGGCGGTAATTCTTAAGTGCAGGATACTTGCCGCCCTGAGAATAATTTCCTTTAAATCTTCAACTTCATAGAATTCCAACCGACTGATAACCCCAAAACGGTCACGTAAAGGAGAGGTTAATTGTCCAGCACGGGTCGTTGCTCCTACTAAGGTAAAGGGTGGAAGGGACAAGCGGATCGAGCGAGCGCTGGGTCCTTTTCCGATGACAATATCCAGACATGCATCTTCCATGGCAGAATACAAAATTTCTTCTGTTGCACTGCTTAAGCGGTGTATCTCATCAATAAAAAGCACATCACGGGGTTCTAAAGCGGTTAGAATCGCTGCTAAATCACCGGGACGTTCAATCGCCGGGCCGGAGGTGGTACGAACACTTACCCCCATCTCCGCAGCAATAATATTCGCGAGAGTTGTTTTCCCCAGACCGGGCGGCCCATACAATAAAACGTGATCCAGTGCTTCCCCGCGAGTGGATGCGGCTTGGATAAAAACGCTTAAATTTTCTTTAACTTTTCTCTGCCCTATATAGTCATTAAGGCGCTGAGGACGCAATCCCTCTCCTTCGCGATCTGCAGGCTGTTCCTGCGGCGCAACCAGACGTTCTTCCATATTCTAACCCCCTCTCGCAACCATCAAAATTTAATATAATACAGAGCAGAGTTGTTTGCAAATCCTCCACTGCCCAAACTATATTAATTCTTTCATATTCCCTGAATCTCCTGCTTTTGAGGCATAATTAAATGATTTAGCGTCCTTCTGAGACTTGCTACAACAAATAAAGCTACCCTCATTGGGCAGCTCTATTTGTTGTAAGTTTTAAAAATATATGGTTTTCAACCAGAATTTATAGAGAAAGTACTATTAGTGCCCTGAGGCGAGAAAACGCAGCGCCTTCTTTACTTGCTCCTCTGTCGTTAATTCCCCGCCGTCCTTTAAGGCTCGGCCCAGAGCCTGCCGTGCTTCCTCCAAACCAAATCCCAAAGCCAGCAAGGTTTCCAGAGCTTCCGAGTGAGGCTTAGACAAGGGTTCAGAAAACGAACCGCTTTCATTCGAAACTAAATTATGCCCTTTAAATTTCTCTTTCAGTTCTAGAATTAGCCGCTGGGCTGTCTTTTTTCCGATACCAGGAACCTTTGTTAATAAGTTAAGATTTTCACTTGCAATCGCGCTTTCAATCTGTATCGCTCCAAAGGTTGAAAGTAGGGATATAGCTGCTTTGGGGCCAATTCCTGAAACACTTAACATTTGGAGAAAGAGCTGTTTCTCTTCAAATGAAGAAAAACCGTAAAGAGATAAATCGTCTTCACGCATGACCACGTGAGTGTAGACGACAAGTTCTTGCCCGGGGTGTATCTTTGCTAAAAGTCCATAGGGAACCGTCAGCAGGTACCCAGTGCCCTGTACATCCATCACTAAACGCTCACCTTGGATTTCCCAAACCTTGCCCCGCAACATTCCAATCATCTAAATTCTCCAATCTTCTGGTTCAAAGAAAAGCTGTGCGCATGACATATTGCCAGCGCTAAGGCATCTGCAGTATCATCCGGTTTCGGAATGTCTTTGAGTCTTAATAATCCTCTAACCATTTGTTGAACTTGAGCTTTTTCAGCTCTTCCATACCCAACTACAGCCTGTTTTACCTGTAAAGGAGTATATTCATAAATTGGTATGCTGTGTTGTGCTCCTGTCAACAAGACAACACCCCGGGCATGCCCAACAGATAAAGCGGTTGAAGTATTGCTATTAAAGAACAATTCTTCTACGGCAATATGATCAGGTGTGTGTAGACGCAGATAAGGGTCAATCTGCTCGTACAGCATTAACAACCGTTCTGCCAAAGGCGTGTGAGCAGGAGTTCGCCAGCAAGAATAGTCGATTGGCCTTAAGTCATTACCCTTTTGCTCAATTAATCCATACCCCATAATGGCCGTCCCTGGGTCAATTCCTAAAATAATCATTTACGTCTTCCTTTCCATCCATATAGATTTCGACAGAAGACGGCGGATTCCCTTTCTCTCTTCTCTATTCTGTTTTACTCAAGCCATAATGATTCCGTTGCCGTGTCAATAAATGACTGAACTTCATCTAGGGAATAGAACTCAACTTTATGGGCCATTTCTACAATCTCCTCAGGCCAAGACTCCACACATAGGCCTGAGAGGACAACATTCCCATTCTCGCCGGGTTTTCCTTCGATCACAGAAAGAACTCCCTGCTCCACGCCAAAATGATAACTTTCTCTTTCGGAAGGTTCACTTGACAATTTTTGTTCCGAGTCAAAAGTATTCAACACTGAATGGGCTTGATCTTTGTTGGACCACCAAAAAGTTGCAGCAGGTACTATGCCGCCAATTGCCAAGCCAATAATAAGAACTAAACTGATGACTTTCCACTTAGACATAATGAAAAAAACCCTCCTGACTATAATTTAAATAACTATAGTCTTACCAAGAGGGCTTAATTTAATAATTTTACGTTACAAAAAGTGAACTCGTTCAACTACCAGCTCACCAATTAAGCCCTTCTGCTAATTCAAAGTTAGAATAAACCCCTTGAATATCATCATGGTCCTCCAACTTATTCATCAAATTAACAATCTTACGGGCTTGATCGGGATCTGTAATTTCAATGGAGTTCTGGGGAATAGGGCTAAGCACTGACTCTTCAATAGGAATTTTTTGGTCAATAAGAGTCTGTCGTACCGCCTCCATGTCTGAGGGTGAGGTTAAAACAACAAACCCCTCCTCGTCGGATTCAAAATCCTCTGCTCCGGCATCTAAAGCGATCATCATTAAATCATCTTCAGTTATCTTTAGCCCCTCACGTAGGATCCTAAGCTGCCCTTTGTCTTCGAACATCCAGCCTACACAGCCGGTCTCACCCATATTTCCACCATTCTTGGAGAATATATGCCGCACTTCACCAGCAGTTCGGTTGCGGTTATCCGTTAGGATATCGATCATAATCGCTACCCCACCCGGACCGTACCCTTCATAACGCAGCTCTTCATAAGTTGCACCTTCTGTTCCGCCAGCCCCTTTTTGAATAGCTCGTTGAATGTTTTCATTAGGAAGGTTTTGTGCTTTAGCATTTTCTATGGCAATCTTGAGGCGGAAGTCATTGACGTCTCCTCCGCAAGCCCGGGCAGCAATTAATAATTCACGGCCCAACTTAGTGAATATTTTTCCCTTTTGAGCATCAACCTTACCTTTTTTATGTTTAATGTTTGACCACTTTGAATGTCCTGACATTCTGTTAATCCTCCTTATGCTAATCACTATCAGATAGTTTAGCATAGGGTAATTTCTCTTGTAAAGGTATATTAAAACTTGTCAGTATACAGATCACTCTTTAATAACAGCAAAGCCTGCCGAAGCTTAAATGCATGGCAGACCCACTAGCCACCGATGCCAAGTGATTATAGTGGCCATTGGGGGTTATCAGCTAGTCTTGCTGGGGTAAGAGAATCGCCTGAGTGTAGGTCAAAATCGTCACCAGTGTCGATTTTGGATAGTCATTATGACGGTTGGACAAGCAATCATGCAGTACCAGTCAAAAATCCCCTCGTTCCGAATTTGACGAGGGGACACTTTTACTATTCTATCGATTACTAAATAGTTCCGTACTCAAATACCGTTCCCCAGTATCCGGTGCTAAGACAACGATGTTCTTTCCTTCACCCAAGGTAGCTGCTACCTGAAGGGCTGCGCTGACTGCCGCTCCGCAGGAAATGCCTACTAGAAGTCCTTCTTCGCGAGCCATACGCCTCGCTGTTTCCATGGCTTCCTCATTACTAACCTGTATAACTTGATCCAGGATCGACTTGTTCAATACTTCCGGTATAAACCCAGCACCAATTCCTTGAATTTTATGGGAACCAGGTTTCCCTCCTGAGATGACCGGAGATGAAGCCGGCTCAGCTCCGATGATCTGTATTTCCGGCAGACGAGCTTTTAGTACCTCTCCAACTCCGGTTATTGTACCCCCGGTACCGATTCCGGCAACAAAGGCATGGATATCCTGCAATTGCTCAAGAAGTTCTAAAGCCGTTGTCTTTCGATGAGCTTCCGGGTTAGCAGGATTCTCAAATTGCTGAGGCATAAAATAATCGGGGTTTTCGTTGAGTAAGCGCTTAGCTTCGGCGATAGCCCCATTCATTCCTTCTGCTCCGGGAGTCAAGATAAACTCTGCTCCATAGGCTGCCATCAGCATCCGTCGTTCAACACTTAGAGAATCTGGCATAACCACAATTAAGCGGTAACCTCGAGCAGCCGCGATCATGGCTAGTCCGATCCCTGTATTCCCGCTTGTCGGCTCAATTATAGTACCGCCGGGACGAAGTATCCCTCGCTCCTCGGCATCCTTAATCATCCCCCAGGCAATCCGATCTTTGACACTTCCGCCCGGATTAAAGAACTCCACCTTGACATAGACGTTAGCCATACCAGGCTTAACTATCCGCTGCAGACGAACCAAAGGGGTTTTTCCTATTAATTCTGTAATATTGTCAACAACTCTCATATCAATTACCCCATTTCATATCAATTTACTATGTTTTGATAATAGCAATCAATATAACCTTTGTCAAGTATGCCCTTTTAATCAAAAAAGATGTCAGACGTTCACCCCGAACAGAGACCACAAAGGGACGGTTACTCGTCTTAAGCTAACAAGTAAACCGTCCCCTGTTTAACCCTTCAGGCGTTCCTCTACTACCTCTACCAAAGCTTCAATCTGGTGAGGCAGAGGAATGCGTTGGACACCTATAAGCTGAACATTTCCACGTTGAATAGGCAGCAGCAATTTTTCTGCTTTGCTGGCCGAAATTGCTGTAGCCATAGTTGCTGTAATCTCTCCCAATAGGCCATAAACCATCATAATCGCTACTGAACCAACAATTATATCCACTCGCTCCACGTTATAACATATCGCTGACTCCCCAGACGCCCCCTCTGTGGCCCCTGACCGTAGCATGGCACCGGTTGCCAAGGCATTTGTACCAAGGGCAAGAATATTGAGATCCGGAATCTTTTTGCGTAATTGCTCTACAATGTGTTTACCAATACCGCCACCTTGTCCATCGATGACTGCTATCCGCATAATACCGCCTCATACTTTCTCAACATATCCGGGGAAGATGTTCGCCCTCAAGCATACCGACAAAGCGTTTTCCCCCAAGGAAAGTTTCCAAAAGCACGAGCCCCGACTTTCCTTCTTGTACTATCCCAATACGAGTTGCATTCTGTCCTAAAGGATGAGATTGCATCTTTAAAAGCACTTCGTCCGCAACTTCGGGAGCTACAATAACTAAAGCTTTTCCTTCGTTTGCCAAATATAAAGGATCTAGACCTAACATCTCACAGGCACTTTCAACACTTGGCAACAAGGGCAAGAGCTCCTCTTTTAAGAGCATACTCACTCCAGCTTGTTGTGCTAATTCATTAAGTGTTGTCGCCACACCACCACGGGTAGGGTCTCTCATGCACTTAACTCCGGGCAAATAAAAAGTATCAATTAGTTTATTTAATGGAGCACAGTCACTCAGCACAGGTGTTTGAAATTCCAGCCCTTCTCGCTCAGACAAAATTGCAATCCCATGATCCCCAATGGTTCCGGTAATAATAATCTCATCACCGGGCTGAATTCGCTTAGGTTCCACTAAACGATCGGTAATGTATCCTATCCCTGTTGTATTTATAAAAATCCTATCAGCACTTCCACGTTCTACGACTTTTGTATCCCCACAAACCACCAATACTCCTGCTTCGGCAGCGGTCCCCGCAACACTTTTAATGATTTGTTCTAATTCTTCTATAGGTAAACCCTCTTCTAAAATAAGGGCCAGGGTTATAAACTTCGGAATTGCACCACTTACCGCTAAATCATTGACAGTTCCACAGACCGCAAGTTTACCTATATTTCCGCCCCGAAAAAATAATGGCGATACTACAAAAGAGTCTGTTGACACTGCAATCCGCTCCATTCCCGGTAAGAGCACTGCATCATTCATTTGATTCAGGTGAGCATTTCCCAGGTGTTTCTGAAAAAGGTTAAGAATTAATTCGTGACTTAACCGACCACCGCTTCCGTGTGCCAACATAATGCGTTCCAACTAATCCACACTCCTTTGGGCGTAACGGTGATAAGCCGCACACGACCCTTCTGTAGACACCATACATGGCCCAATAGGCTTCATTGGCGTACAATACTCAGCAAATAAAGGACACTGGGTAGGATAGATTACCCCTCTTAAGACATCTCCACAACGGCAGCCGGGTGTCTCCCGAGATTGAAAAACGGGCAAGGAAAATTTCCGTGCAGCATCCCATGGACTATAGTCTGCCCGTATACCCAAACCACTTTGTGGAATAATTCCTATTCCCCGCCAAGATGCATCAATCCTCTCAAAAACCCGCTCGATAAACATCTTGGCCTGTGGGTTACCCTCCGGCTTAGCCACGCGCTGGTATTGGATTTCAATGTCTGAGCGACCTTCAGCACGTTGCCGCAGGAGCATGGCAATCCCCTCTAAGATATCTAAGGCTTCAAATCCTGTAACAACACCGGGTTTACCATAATCCTCAGCCATAAATTTTATAGGCTCTATTCCGATAATCGAGCAGACGTGCCCCGGATCAAGAAAAGCATCCACCAATAATTGTTCGTCTTCTGCTAATAACTTTAAAACAGGGGGCACTACTTTGTGCATAGACAACACACTATAATTTTTTATTGCTTCACGTTTAGCAATTTCTAAACTCACGGCTACTGTCGGGACTGTGGTTTCAAAGCCAATACCTAGAAAGACAACTTCTTTGTCGGGATTTTGACGAGCTAACTCTAAAGCATCCTGAGTTGAATAAACAACTCGAATATCTGCTCCTTCAGCTCTCAACTCTTGTAGATTTTTCTCTGTGCCCGGTACTCGAATCATATCTCCAAAGGTTGCCGTTATTACATTTTTTTGAGCTGCCAAGTACAAATAGCGATCAATATCTCCATTAGAGGTGACACAAACCGGACACCCCGGCCCCGAAACCAAGCGAATACTTTTGGGCAACAACTCACGTATGGCATTTTTAGCTATGGCAACAGTATGTGTTCCGCATACCTCCATGATGGTAAATGGACTTTGCCCTAAAGACTCAATCTCCGCAAGAAGTATACCTGCCTTTGCCGCAGACTCCTTACTCCCCCTCTTCATAAGCATTAGCCACCTCCAGCAGCAGTTCTTCCGTTTCTTTAGCACTTTCATCATCAATAACACTGATGGCAAACCCGGCATGAACTAACACGTATTCGCCAATTCCAACCTCTGGAACCAAGTCGATACTGACAACCCGTTCATTACCCATCATATCTACCTTGGCAATCGATCCCTCAATCATGATTACTTTAGCAGGAATGGCTAAACACATTTATAACACCTCATTCGCAATTAATATCTGTCCGAAGGCTAATCCACCATCTCCTGGAGGAAGGCTTCGAGAACGCAAGACTTTTATGCCATGTCTCTGACAGTTTCTGAGAACCGCTTCTGTTAAAAGCCTATTCTGAAACACCCCTCCGCTTAAAACCATGGGGCCATCCCCTACCTCCAACTGCAAAGCAATATCTACAATAGCCTGGGCAATTGTCATATGAAACCGATAGGAAATTTCCTCTTTACTCACACCGAGTAAAACATCTTGAATAAGATCTTCAAAAAGTGCTCTTACTCCCAGTATTAGAACCCCCTCCTCTACTCTTGTTTCAAAAGAATAAAGGACTTGAGAATTCTTTTGACTGCTTTCTTCATCTTCAAGATGATCCTGCAAAAAGCCAGCTCCGACACTTTCCAGTTCGATAGCAGCTTGACCTTCATAAGTAACCTTTATACACACACCTATTAGGGCACTGACTGCATCAAACAGTCTGCCTGCACTTGAGGTTTGAAAGAGTTGGACCCCCGTGTCAACTTGGCGGTCAAGAATCCGGCGTTCCATGTTGGAAAGAGGCCTCCACAAAGGTTTAGTCTTTTCCCAGGCTTCACCCCTCAAAAGAGTTTTAACATAGGCATAGGCAATTCGCAAAGGGTGTTTCGCACCGGCATCTCCCCCAGGCAACCCTAAATACTCCAGATGTGCCTTGCGTTCATAACCGGATGAGTTCCCATAGAGAAATTCAAATCCCCAAATACAATGATCATCCCCGTAGCCAGTCCCGTCGCAGATAACTCCAAGGGTAGGTTCAGTTCTGTCCCATTCTCCCAATACACTGACTAAATGTGCGTGATGGTGCTGTACAGCACACTTTGGCCAAGGCTGCTCCAAAGCAAAATTAGTAAGTTGATAGTTTGGGTGTTTATCATGGGCAACTGCACTAGGCACAATGTTAACGACTCGTTGAAAGGATTCTAATTCCTGGTGAAAACGCTGGAGATTTTCATATCCTTCCATATCCCCAATGTATTGACTCACAAAAGCCCGTTGCCCGGCAACAAGGCAAAATGAATTTTTCAGTTCGCCCCCCACACCAAGGAGGGGAGTCTCGACTTGATAACTACTCATCAAAATCGGTAAAGGGACATAGCCCCGTGCTCTGCGGTGAAAGACAATTTCATCGCCAATCAATTGAACCACTGAATCATCACAAGGATGATAAATATCCCGATTGTGCATTAAAAAATAATCCGCAATTCCCTGTAACTCTGCCAACGCTTCATCATTGGAATAAATCAGTGGCCGTCCACTGAGGTTAGCACTCGTCATAATTAAAAAATCATATGGTCCTTCAAATAAGCGATAATGTATTGGGGCGTAAGGGAGTAGGATGCCCAGAGTCTGTATACCAGGTGCAATATCCTCAGATAATCCCCCTCTTGAAGCAAGTTTTCGTTCTAGGATTACGATAGGGGCTGATGAGCTGGTTAAAAGCTCCTCTTCTTTAATAAGAATGTTTACCTGCTCGCGAGCAACCGCTATAGACCTGGCCATAACCGCGAAAGGCTTGAAGCCGCGTTCCTTTCTCTCTCGCAGCCGGCGTACAGCTTCAACGTTTCGGGCATCGCAAACCAGATGAAATCCGCCTAGCCCTTTTACCGCAAGAATTCCGCCTTGGGACAATTGATCAACACCAAGACCCGGGAGGGATCGACCACTTCCATCCGTTAGTTGAAACTTCGGCCCACAGTTTTTACAGGCAATTGGCTGAGCATGAAACCTCCGATTTCTTGGATTCACATAGTCTTCTTCACAAGACTTGCACATTCGAAATTCTGACATAGTTGTTAATGCCCTATCATAAGGCACGTCATGAATGATTGTATAACGAGGCCCACAATTTGTGCAGTTTGTAAATGGAAATTGGTAAAATCGACTATTAGAATCAGCCATATCCGCAAGACAATCTCGACAAGTTGCTACGTCCGGCGAAATTAATACGTCCGCCTTAGACTCAGCTTTACTCTCAACAATTTTAAATGTCTTATAATACCTTGGCTCAACATCAATTACTTGTGCAGTAACAATCTTTGCTAATGAGGGAACTTCTTTAAGCAAACGATCATAAAACAAGTCAAGCTTATTCCCTTCAGCATGGATTGTTACACCATGACTAGAGTTATTTACCCACCCGTTGATCCCCAGCTCTTCAGCAAGCTTATAAACAAACGGTCGAAAACCTACACCTTGAACTATACCATTAAAAAAAATAGTTTTCGCTTCATTTTTCATTTTTGGTTAAACCAACTTTCACGGTTATAATTACAATTTTTAATAGTAATACTCTCATTGTACACGTCAGGCTCTCTATACTTCAAGTAATTAGTTTAATATTTAGTCATCTCAGATCTATTAAGGCGAGTACTGCAATAACCAACAACAAATCGAAGTAAATGCAGCGAACATGCTCTCCCTTGACAATTACTAATCATAAATATTTCTGATTAGAAAATAATAAATTAATATTAACAATCTTCAAAATATTCTATATATATAGAGGAAACTTAGATCTTCCCTCGAATATACCTTACATATATAGTAAAAATCTCATGCACACATCCCATTTGGAATTAAAATCAGGAGGTGTTCTGCAAAATATGGGTAATTTTGATTTACTCAAAGTCAAAGGGGTTTCTCGGCGTGATTTCATGAAATTAGTTGCAGCAACAACAGCAGCCCTAGGCTTACCCGAGCTTATCGTCCCTAAAGCAGCCAGTGCGTTAGAACAAGCACTAAAGAAGCCACCGGTTATCTGGTTGGAAGGGATGGATTGTACCGGTTGTACGGAATCGGCAATTTCCACCCTGAATCCTTCTCCCGCTGAACTCATTCTAGACATGCTTTCCATACGCTATCATGAAACTATTATGGCTGCATCAGGTCATAAATCTGAAGAAGCATACCAAGCAACTTTAAACGAAAATTTCGTATTGGTTGTAGAGGGATCCTGTCCTGCTAAAGAAGACCGGTTCTGTATGGTAGGTGGAAGACCATTCCGCAAAATACTTATTGAAGCTGCTCAAAAAGCCCAAGTGATTCTCGCCATTGGAAGCTGTGCTTCTGAAGGTGCCGGTATCCCAGGTGCCTGTGCCACAGGTGCCGTAGGGGTAGCAGAGCTTCTCAGAAACGAGGGAATTAACAAGCCGGTCATAAATCTTCCCTGTTGCCCAGTTAAACCTACAACTTTAATTGGCACTATTCTATATTACCTAACCTACCAAAAGGCGCCAGCCCTGGATTCCCAAAATCGTCCGACAGCTTACTATGGCTCTTTACTGCATGACAACTGTCCGCGACGCGGTCACTTTGAAAACGGAAACTACCTTACAGACTGGAATGATCCGATTCAAAAGGAGTATTGCCTGATATTAAAGGGCTGCAAAGGCCCAAAAACATACACTGACTGTGCACAAGTATGGTGGAACGACAATGCCAACTTCTGCATTAATGCAGGATCTCCATGTTCCGGATGTTCAGAAAAAGACTTTTATAACGGATTTAGTCCTTTATATGCTAAACAAGAGATCTTTAAGCTGCCGGGAATTGGCCATGTTGACGCTGATACCGTAGGGTTCGTTGTTGGAGGGGCCGCGGCAATAGGACTGGGAGCACATTTAATTGCTACAGCAGCAAGCGGAAGATTGGGCAACAAGGATCATAAGGAGGACATGTAATGGCGAAAGTAGTAATCGATCCTTTAACACGTATTGAAGGACATTTAAGAGTTGAAGTTGAGGTTGAAAATGGAAAAGTTGTTGACGCTCATATAATAGGAACAATGTACCGTGGAATTGAGGCAATGCTCCGTGGCCGTGACCCCCGTGATGCCACATTTGTTACCGAGCGTGTATGTGGCGTTTGTGCAGGCTCCCATGGTTGGGCATCTTCGCTGGCCCTAGACAAAGCTTACGGGGCAAATGTCCCCGCTGGAGGTCGGCTTATCCGAAATCTAATCATTGGAGCCATGTACCTCCATGACCATCCTCTGCATTTCTACCATCTAAGTGCCCTGGACTACTTAGATGTCATGGCAGTCGCTCAATATCAGGGTAACGATCCAGGTCTTGTGGCAGTGAAAGACAAAATTATCAAACTTGTCAATGCCGGAGATACTTCCCCCCTCACTCCACGCTATAAACCAGATGATTTTAGCGTTAATGATCCAGAGTTAGTGACCATGGCTGTTGCCCACTACCTTAAAGCCCTTGAGATGCAAGCAAAGGCTAAGAAGATGTCGGCACTGTTTGCTGGAAAACAGCCCCATCAATCCTCTATTGTCGTCGGTGGGGTAACAATGCTTCCAAGTATTCAAGTGGTAGAGCAATTCCGCTCCATGCTTTATGAGCAGCTGGATTTTATTGAAAAAATCTATTTACAAGACGTATTAACATTTGGTACCGGCCCACTTCTGCCCTTAGCGCAGGCAGGTGTCGGAGGAGGAAGTCCAAACTATCTGTCTTATGGCGGATTTGCCCGTGACGATGCCGGTAAAGATATGTTCTTCAAAGCCGGAGTCATTATGGATGGTAATTTAAGCAAAATCATTCCTGTAGATGAATCTAAAATTACAGAAGACGTTCAGTATTCTTGGTATAAGGCAAGCGCTAAGGGCAAAACACCCTACACCGAAGATACAATACCGGATCTTGATAAAAAAGGAGCTTATACCTTTGTTAAAGCTCCCCGCTATGATGGTAAACCTATTGAGGTTGGCCCTCTCGCGCGTATGCTTGTAATGCAGCCTAAAGGTCTCATGGATATTATCGCTAAGTATGGTATTAAGCCCGGTGCTGTAGCACGTCATGCTGCCCGAGCCTATGAAACTCTCCTGATGGCCAAAGATATGTTCAATTGGTTAGATGCCTTAGAGAAGGAAATGGGATCTAAAGATTTCCGCATTCATGATACCGATCATTGGGAGGCTCCGGCCACAGGACAAGGTGCAGGTATGACAGAAGTCCCTCGCGGTTCTCTGGGTCACTTTATCAAAGTAGGGGATCATAAGATTGAGAACTATCAAATGGTCGTTCCGACTACTTGGAATTTTTCGCCAAGAGATGATAAAGGGGTTCGTGGTCCAGTGGAGGAAGCACTAATAGGCGTCCCGGTTCCCGACCTGGAGAATCCAGTCAACATTGTACGAGTGGTGCGCTCTTATGACCCTTGTCTGGCTTGTGCGATCCATCTCATCCATCCGGAAACAAACAACATCAAAAAATTCCAGATCGGCTGGTAATAAAGGAGGGAAGGACATGTCTAGCCAATTAGACTTAGACCACCCATTGTTTCAACGCGTTAGCCACTGGATCAATTTAATTAATTTCTTTATATTAACTATTACAGGTTGGTTCATTCATTCCCCTTACCCAGGGATGCCTATGAACCTCATGCGGAATTTACACTTCATCTTTATGTATCTATTAATTATTAACGGAATTGTCCGTTTCTATTACTCCTTTTTTGGCAAAAATAAAGACTATGATGCATTTCTGATCAACTCACAGGACATTAAAACATTTTGGCCACAAATAAAGTACTATTTATTTATTGGCAAACACCCTGAAACCGGAAAATATAACCCTCTCCAAAAAATGGCCTATATTGCCTTGCCTATCATGGCTGTGGTTCAAGCAGTTACAGGGTTTATCCTTTACAAGCCCGTGGAATTAGCTAATGCAGCAGGATATTTTGGAGGTTTGGCAGCCGTTCGTGGAATTCATTACCTCTTCATGTGGTTATTTATGGCTGTAATCGCTGTTCATCTTTATCTAGTTTTTACATCCGCCTATGAGCAATTTCTGTTTATGTTTTTTGGTAAGAAACGAAAGGAGAAAAGCGCATAGCTATGCAATCGCCAAAAATTATGGTGATGGGGGTAGGAAATATTCTCTTGTCTGACGAGGGATTAGGAGTTCGGTTCTTAGACGTATTTGCAAAAGATAAGCTCCCCGACAATGTAGAACTGCTTGAAGGGGGCACGGCGGGACTTGAACTTGTTCATCTAATTCAGGATGTAGACTTTCTCATTATCATAGATGCTTTTAATGCTAATGCTGAACCTGGAGCATTATTCCGCTTTCAACCCGGTGATCTCCAAGTAATCCCAGAACAATATGAAGTATCCTTTCATCAAATTGGGATTGTCGAAGTACTGACTCTGGCTAATGTATTAGGGCATGCCCCACAAACCTTAATTTTTGGTATCCAACCAAAAAGTTTGGAGTGGGGCTTAGAAATAAGTGCCGATATTGAAGCACTATTTCCTCGCTTGAAAGAATTAGTTCTTAAAGAGATAGACTCTATAAGTTACGAAGGTAAATTCACTGCAACTTAAAATAAGAGCCTTTCACTTAGATTTAACAGTGTTAAATCTAAGTGAAAGGCTCTTTATTCTGTTAGAACTACCAATCTCTGAAACATCATCACTATGTTGCCTAATCCTTATGTTCCTGATAATCATTAACTTTTTGACTTAGCCAGTTTATCCAATCATTTAAGCCGTCCCCGTTACGACAAGATACTTCAAAAATTCTTATCTCTGGATTTATGGCTAGAATATCTCTTTTCATTGACTCCATATTAACATCTGTAAGCTTTTCAAGATCCATTTTGTTTAGAATAACAGCTTCAGCATTGCGAAAAATAACGGGGTATTTTGAGGGCTTATCATCCCCTTCAACAATACTAAGAACTATAACCTTAAATTGTTCTCCTAAATCAAAATCTGCCGGACAAACTAGGTTTCCGACATTTTCGATGATCATGAGATCCATAGCAGTCCAATCAAAGTCAGGCAAAACTTTGTTAACCATTTTACTGTCAAGATGGCAGCCTCCACCGGTATTGATCTGTATCACAGGTACCTCGTAAATAGCTATGCGATCTGCATCTTTACTAGTAAATATATCACCCTCTATTACGCCGACACACAAATTTCGCGTTAAGAGGGGTAAGGACTTTTCTAACAGTGAAGTCTTTCCTGCTCCCGGTGAGCCAATCATATTAATTGCTAAACAATTATTCTTTCTGAAATGCGCACGATTTTTCTCTGCCTGTGTATCATTTGAGTTAAGTAGATTAGCCATTACCTCAATTTCACGACGGCCTAATTCCATTATTCCACCTCCAGGCTTTCTAATAATAATTCTTCACCACAAATAATTTTGATATTTGAGTTTTCACAATTGGGGCACAGAAAAAACATACTCTTTACTGAAAATTCCTTCTGACACTTTGTACACCGAGCAATTACGCCTACACGCTCTATAATCAACTCTGCACCTTCAGCTATAGTATCCTTAGAATAAGCCTCAAACGCCATCTGAAGGGCATCAGGTTCTGCATTCGTTAGTTCCCCAACCTTAAGTTTAACTTGAATCACCTTTTTTACGTTGTGCTGGGAGATAGTTTGTTCGATGACTTCAAATACTCCTCCCATCAAAGACATTTCATGCATATTATTTCTTTAGTTAAGCATAACTTGAAAAACTTAACCGATCCTTTCAATGAATTTTATTAGTTCAAGTTTATCTACTTTTCAAGCTCTTTTTTCTATCAAAGGGGTGGTATACGTATTTTCATGCTCCATGGCTAACCAATAATTCCTGAAAGATAATATTTAGAATATCTTTATAACATCTTAGATTCGACGGAAGGATTATTTTTCCTTTTAAAGTACCGGTTATTGTAATTTAAATTATGAAGTGTACTTTTTATTCTAAGCTTGACTTAGTTTGCTATCAAATAAATTTAATATGTATGTACTGTACGGATAAAAAAGTTCTTAATGGTTAATATAATAATGATTTCAAATACAACTGAGAAGGAGGATGGTCAATATGAGTCGAAACACACCTGAAGTTCCAGAATCCGAAAACCAGTTGGATCAGCTTAAGTGGGAAGTAGCTGAAGAACTAAATTTAGATGACGATATAGAAGAAAAAGGGTTTGCCAATATGACCACTCGAGAAGTAGGTCAAATCGGGGGAAATATGGTTAAAAAAATGATTACCTTTGCAGAAAAAGAAATGGCCGAACAAGGGGCCGATGTTATAGACTAATATCTGGGTATAAAACCTAACTTTTCTAGCTTAAGGGACGCGTTGAAAAACGTCGTCCCTTATGTTATTTAGAGCTTTCTTTAGTTGTCAGATATAATCATTTTCTAACACGATAGATTTTGTTATATCCCATCGGAAGCATTGGCTCAAAGTAATGTACAAAGGAACATTCGTCTATAAACTTAATGCAAGCGAATTTAACTCTCTGCTCACTTCTTGTAACCCTTCTACTAATATAGCAATTTCTTGATTTGCCTGTGCTTGTTCTCTTGTAATGGCACTGTTTCGCAATGAACTTTCAGAGATTCTTTCAATAATAGAGCGAAATTCTAATAGTAAGGCACTGATTTCGTTGGCTGACTGATTACTTTCATCTGCTAATTTTCGAACTTCACCTGCTACTACGGAAAAGCCACGGCCATTTTCCCCGGCCCGGGCTGCCTCGATAGCAGCGTTTAAACCCAATAGATTAGTTTGTTTGGCTACTTTACGAATAAAGCCTAAAATATCTGAAGTAGATTGAAGGTAGTTTTCACCCTCACGTGCCTCAGTCGCAATGACTTGACTAATAGAAGCCACTTCTTGAGCAGAGGCAGCGGTTTGTTGTACTGCACTCACCGCCTTTTCTATTGCTAAACTCAAAGCTTTTACTTGGTCTCGAATAATTTCTTTTAATTCTTCATCTCTCATCATCATCACAACCATACCAGCAGCAATTTTGGCCACCGGAGTGACAATATCTAAAGGCCCTGCTATTCCAAAGGTGCCAATTTTACTTCCATCTACTTTAATGGCTTGATTGTAGCCTTCTTTTAGCGTACCTCCGGAATTCACTGCTTCTTCATTAGTAACGGCAGTGTTATCAATATTTGTAGTCATTATTCTATGGCTTCCCTTATGCTCTACCCCTATTCTTGTTTGGGCAGAATCAGCGATGATTATCCCTGATTTATTACATACTATAACAGCAAACCCGCTTTGCTCATGAATAAAATCAACTATCTTATTCGCAATTTGATTGCTTAGCGTAAAGACCACAAACTCATCTCCTCTAAGAAAATTACCACTTGGGTTCATCTATTATTGTCTGACGGCCAGACCATCTGTGTGCTGTATATCCCCATTTATTCTTATTTTAACACAATCATCTTGGAAAAGTATGTTTTATTGTTCACTAACTCATCTTTTGAGTTATTCATGTTTTTTATGACTAAAAACTATATTTAATTGCAAATTTCGAATTAGCCTATCCCCTAATAGAGATATTATTGTAACCCCGACTCCCCAAATTCGCCCACGTTGGCGAATTTAAGACACCCCAGATGAGGTGGAAGGATGACACACAAAGAAAGACCACCTCATTCAGAGATGGTCTTTCTTTGTGTGTTACCTGGCGATAACCTACTTTCCCAGGGGCTATGCCCCAAGTATCATCGGCCCTGGAGGTCTTAACTTCCGTGTTCGGTATGGGAACGGGTGGA
>NZ_FNCP01000007.1 GCF_900100785.1 Desulfosporosinus hippei DSM 8344
AAACCTGAAATAATAGGACATTTTTAAAATAGCCGAATCGCTTGTGCTCCAAGCGATTCAGCTATTTTTCACCCCTCTAACTTCTAAAGTCAGGAATTGGTATGATCTGCCATAGCTTTAAATACTCTACTTATTCACCATATTTCCTGAAATTCCTTTAAAATTATACTAAAAGTGAAGAATTTCTTTTTTTGCTTAATATTTTTAATTGAGATAAAAAAAGCCAGCAACCCTTAATGAGCAAAGGTTGCCGGCATTACGTGTGGTTACTTCTTAACTAGTTTGCGTTTTGCAGCAATAATTGTTGCTGGAGAATCCTCCGTCCAAGAAGCTCCTTCATAATTACCCCACACTCCAGATATCTCCCAACCAGCCTCGAGTAAGGCCTTTTTCAAAACAGCACTTGTGATTGGAAACAAAATATTAACCCCAGAGACAACTTCTTTGGTATCTGGAAATTCAATTTTCATGGAAAAGTCGATTTTCCCATCGGACCTATAATCGTAGAAACGATAAAAGGTGAGATGAGAAGTCTTAATGACAGGAAACTCACGAATTCTCGCAGCCAGCATGCGGTCATAGTTAACTGTTTGCACTAACAGGTGAGTTCCCTTTTTCAAGAACTCAACAATTACATCCTTTAGTTCAGTTTCTCCGGAAACATGTGCTAAGGTATTTCCTAAACATAGTACACCTTCAAATTCAGTCTCGATTTTGCTTAGATCCCGCATGTCTGCAACTGCGAAGGATGCGTCCCCCCAAAACCCCTGGGCCTTTTTCTTGGAAATTCCAATCATCTCATCGCTTAAATCAACACCAAGTACTTTTAAACCCATTCGACTAATTTCTAAGGCAAATGTCCCTGTACCGCAACCAATATCCAAGATTGATTTTAGTTTTTCTTGGGTCACATAATCATTTAAAAATGACTTCTGCGGTTCCTTTAACGGAAATATCTCATCATAATGCTCAGATAAGGAGCGATAAAAATCCATCCTTTCAACCCCCTCCTCCCCACTTTACAATATTCTTAACCATAATGCCAATTCATTAGAGGATTAAATGAATTTTATGTGTTTGACCATCATCCTTGAGGAGTATGACCGGTTCCTCTAACACTTCACCATCAATCATTATTTTCTGGCATCCGAAGGAGCGAGAATTAGGATTTTCCACATTAATCTCATAGTTTGTAGATTCATATTGGTAAGTCATGCTAAAGCCTGCCCAACGACTAGGAATACACGGTTTCAAAACTAAAGAATCTCCGAGGCGTTTAAAGCCTAAAATACCTTCCACTCCTGCCTGATACATCCACCCGGCCGCTCCAGTATACCAGGTCCATCCTCCTCGTCCTACATGGGATTGAGTAGCATAAACATCTGCGGCCATGACATAGGGTTCTACCTTATAGCGATTCACTTCATGTTCTGTTCTAGCATGATGAATAGGATTCAGCATCTGAAAAAGTTCCGTTGCCTTGTCCCCTTCTCCTAAAGTAGTATAGGCTAATATAGCCCAGGCGGCTCCATGAGTGTATTGTCCTCCGTTTTCTCTCACGCCGGGTACATATCCTTTTATATAACCGGGATCAGGCAATAGCTTGTCAAACGGCGGGGTTAAAAGGAGAAGTAAACCATCTTCCTTTCGCCATAAATAATGTTCTAGTGCTAACATAGCATCCTGAGTACGAGTAGTCCTGGCTGCTCCTGATAGTACAGACCACGACTGGGCTAAAGCATCAATTTGGCATTCAGAATTCTGGGACGATCCTAAGGGGGTTCCATCGTCGAAATAGGCACGTCTGTACCATCCTCCATCCCAACCATGCTGTTCAATATTATTGAGGAGCTCTTCCGCTAGCTTGCGGTAGCGAATTCCACGGTCTTGATCTTGACGTAAATCACAAAGGTCTGCAAAGCGAGTCAAAGTAATATATAAGAACCAGCCCAGCCAAACACTTTCCCCTTTGCCCTTGTGTCCTATACGACTAAAGCCATCATTCCAATCACCAGAGCCGATAAGGGGTAACCCATGCTCACCAAACCTTAATCCTCTCTCAATGGCACGCAGACAATGCTCATATACAGTGCCTTGCTCCTCAGAAACAGTTGGAATCGAATATCGTTCATCTTCACCGTCTTTCAATGGTTCATCTTCCAAAAACTCGGTTAGCTCATCTAAAACACTAGTGTCCCCAGTCCGATCAATATAGTGAATAGTCACAAACGGTAACCACAGCAAATCATCGGAGAACTTAGTACGTATTCCCTTCCCTTTTTCCGCATGCCACCAATGCTGCACATCCCCTTCTCTAAACTGATGTTTGCAATGAATGAGGATCTGTTGTCGAGTAACAGATGAATTCGTATAAACCAGAGCCATCACATCCTGAAGCTGATCTCTAAAACCATAGGCTCCTCCCGATTGATAAAAAGCAGAACGCGCCCATAAGCGGCAAACTACCGTTTGATACATCAGCCATCTGTTTAAAAGCAAATTCATGGACAACTCTGGAGTCTGTACCTGAATGTTTCCTAAAACTTTATCCCAATACCGCTTAACCTCGGTAAAGGCATCATTAATCTTCTCAGGTTGACGATAGAATTTGATAATCTCTTCTGCCGCATGCTTATTTTCTGTTTCACCTACTAAAATTGTCACCGTCTTAGTCTCACCAGGCCTAATTACTAGTTCAATCCTCATTGCCGTACACGGATCAAGCCCTGCGCCAATTGTTCCGGACAATGAATCCAGCTTCAAGCCAATTGGATCTTCCAAACTTCCGTTACGCCCAATAAATTCAGATCGATCTCCAGTATAACTTTTAACCTCTGCACCTAGTGCCGTTACAAATCCAATCCTTCCCATATACTCTTCTTGATAGGTGTTTCTGACAAAGAACGTCTTGAGTTCTTGGTTATACTCAGTCACCAAATAAGGAGCAGTATGATCCCGCACTACTCCCATGACCCACTCGACATAATGGGTTACACTTAGTGTCATTTCACGATCGCTATTATTTCCTAGAGTTAGTTCAACTATCTTAACCGGCTTATCTATGGGCACGAAAAGATTCAACGTTTGCTTCAAGCCTCGGCTACAATGCTCAAAAATCGAGTATCCTTGTCCATGGCTTATTTTATAGACGCCGCTATCACGTTTGGGACTGGCTGTAACAGACCAAGATTCCCCAGTCTCATTATCCGTGAGAAAAAAGGCCTCACCAACAGGGTCAAGAATCGGATCATTTGACCAAGGAGTAAGCTTGTATTCACGACTATTCCTCGACCAAGTATATCCAGCTCCCACCTCAGATACTTGAAAGCCAAAGCTTGAATTTGCAATAACATTAATCCATGGTAAGGGAGTATTATTATCTTCTTGTAACTCGATAATATACTCTTTCCCATCTTCACTAAAACCGCCGTACCCGTTAGCAAAATTCAGTGGACTTCCAATTCCCTCAATCCTATCTTGGTACTTACTAATATTTGCTTCATCCTTTGATCCAGATATCTCTTTAGTCTCATTAGACATCTTCATAGATTCCTTCACACTGAGCTTGGCCTTTTTCCGTACTTGGGCAGAACAGGAGCCTCCCTCGCCACTAAAGGTTATACGGGCTACAGTACAGAGTAAATTAAGATCCTCCCCTTTAACAAGGCCTTTTTGCAGGAGAAAGACACCCCCTGGCTGATTCAAAAGATCTCTGGCATGTCCCATGGAGACAAAATCACGCAATGTATCTTGAAAAGCCTGTACATATCCGCTTTCATCCTCATTCAGAATTACGAGATCGGCCAACAGCCCTTTTAGCCTCCAGTATTCGTGAATTGTCAAGATACGTCGTACCAAGTCCAAGTGCTCCGCACTAGAGACTCTAACAAGTACAACCGGAAGATCTCCAGAAATCGCATATGGCCATAAAGCTGATTGCCCTTTACGGTTTTGTTGGATACATTCCTCAAATTCTCTGCGGCAAGGACTCAAATATAACAGATGTCCGCCAAGGCTTAAAGCCTCATTGGCCTGAGCCGATGTCAGATTTAAATGCCGAAGTTCCATTTTACTGTGGGTCCAGGCTAACTCAAATGCTCTATTTACTGATAGAGGATCTCTATATTTCTCTGCAATGCGATTTATTTCCTCACGGCTCTCTGCATAGCCAATCGAAAAGGATATTCTGGCGGTTTGACCTGGTGGGATTTTCACTCGCTGACGCAGACTCATGATAGGGTCAAGAACTGCTCCAACCGTGTTCGATAAAGGATGATTGGCATCCATTGCACGAGGTCTCGCCATACTCCTGCCCCGTCCAAGGAAACGAGAACGATCTGTTTCAAATTGCAGAGAACCTACTTTTTCTCCCTCTGTTGCAACAGTATGCATAAGCCATAATCTGGTTTGGTTTTCACTCCTTGGTCTTCGCGACGCTAAAAGGGTGTCATTCTCAAATTCAGTTTCAATAAAGAGGTTGCTAAATGCTGGATGAGCCAGATCATCGTTTTGTCTGGCCAGAACTACTTCAAAATAGCTGGTTACCTCGACAGTTCTGTCATGCTTACTATGATTTGTCAAGGAAAGACGGCGCATTTCTGCATTGTCTTCAGGGGATACAACAACTTCGGTATGGGTTGTAATATTACCATCCTTTCGACAATACTCTACTTGATCTGGTGCGTAGGTCGCTTTGTAATCTTCACCTAAGGTTTTACAAGGTTGATAAGCAGCTGACCATACATCTCCTGAGTTGAGATTTTGAATATAAAAGTAGACACCCCATGAGTCCCTTGTAACATCTTCTCTCCAACGCGAAAGGCTAATATTTTTATAACGGCTAAGCCCTGATCCCGAATTCGTCATCATGACAGAGTACTGGCCATTAGAGATACAATGAGCAACCGGGATAGGACTGTTGACATTATTTAATAGAACAAACTGATTCTTTTCAACATCTTGAGATTTCGTTTGCTTTTGCATAACCTGATACTCATCTTCGGGTTGTGGAATAATTTGTACAAAATCAGGAATCCGTTCTTGGAGTAAAAGCTCCGAGGACTGAATTAGTGCTTCGTTGTGTAACCTCTCCTGCATAACATTTTCAAATAGCACATTATCGATTGCTAAGAGACTCATCCCTTGATGATGGGCCATAAAACTCTGGACAACCCTATAGGAACGCCCAACTGGAATACGATCCTTAGTAAAATCAATAGCTTCATAAAGCCCGTAACGACCGCTAAAACCCTTTTCTTCCATGGCAGAAATGTTATTCACAGCTTCGCGAGGAACAACCTGGAGAGCCAAAAAGGTTGCGTATGGCGCTATAACAAGGTCTTGAATCAATCCCCTTTTTAAGCCCAGTCCTGGAACACCAAACGCTTTATACTGATAATTCAATTGTGGATCAAAAGCATAGAATCCAGACTCTGAAATACCCCATGGGATATTACGCTCCAGGCCATACTTCTTTTGAACATTTACAACAGAGTCATAGGTTTCATGGAGAAGAGTCCCCTCATAATTCCGCATCACAAGAAGAGGCATTAAAAATTCAAACATCGTCCCACTCCAGGAAACTAAACTACGTTTACCTTTGGTTAAGGTTAAAGAACGTCCAAGTTTAAACCAATGGCTCGCTGGCACATCCCCTTTGGCAATTGCAAAAAAGCTTGCTTGTCGTGCTTCAGAAGCTAAGAGATCATAATAAGAATTATCAAGCTTACTGTCTGCAACTCGATAACCAATTGAGAATAGTTGACGTGATTCATCATACAAGGGCGTAAAATCTGTAGCTAAGGCCATCTTCTCAAGCTTTAGCTGAAGCTCCTTGGATATTTGAACATAATTAAGCACCTTTCTAAGGGCAGTCTCAATAATCTCTTTTTCTTCAGGAATAGGACTACCGTTTCTAAGTCCTTCAGAATACTGTTTTACCAAACTATCCATAGTTAAGTTAATCATTACTTGCTCGCCTAGTGGTGATACTGTTACAAAACTACCGGAACCAGTTGCCCATGGACATAATTCTTCTAGTTCAAAACGAAATGATCTTACCATAGTATCCAGTCGATTAGCCCAATACAATCCCTCTTTACCCAGATCTTGATCTATAATATGTTCTGGCCACTCTGATAATAGCTTCAGCCAAGTATTGAGATTCCAGCTTTCTTCAGATGATCTTAATACTTCATCTAAAGCCAGATTAAAGGATTTAAGCTCATCATAAGCATCATCGCCTACTGCTTCAAGCAAAAGAACCTGGGTATCCTTAAGTCCTTTAACTAATTGCCTGTCGAATAAAGGTCTTTCCAAAAGCTCTGCAAGCCCAGATTTCAAGGTCATTAGGTACATAACGAAGTTACCACTATCAACTGTTGAGATATAGCGAGGTTCTAAAGGGGTTAGAGTCTGTGTATCATACCAATTATAAAGATGCCCTTGCCATTGCTCTATCTTTTCTATAGTTTGAAAGGTATGCTGAATATTCTCAAGCACCTTTGTTAAAGGAATATACCCAAAATCTCTGGCTGCTAAATTTGTTAATAATGCTAAGCCTATATTGGTAGGCGAAGTCCTATGAGCAACACCATTAGGTGGTTCAATTTGAACATTGTCCGGAGGAAGCCAATGATCCTGTTCACAAACATACTCTTCAAAAAAGGCCCAAATTTTCCGACTGTACCTCCGTAAGACAAACTCTTCTGAAGTTGAGAGCGTGGCCTTTTTGTGTTGAATCGGCATACTTATATAATGGGCAACCCATATTGAGACAAGCCAAGCAATCATAACCGGAATGAAAAGCACTAATTTTGTTGAATAGGAATAGATAAATAATACTGTGAGTAAGACAAAGAGAATAACGGGCCACATCGTATTAGTCATAGTTTTAAAATTAGCGTCTATGCGCTTTTCGGCATCCGAAGCAGTTTCCCATTCTAATAGATGACGATGTGAAACAAATTGCCGATAAAGACTCCTAACTATCGCATCCAACATAATCCAAGTATTATAGGGAAGGAACAAGAATTGAACTAAAAACTGTATCCCTAGGGTAATCAAGTCATGACTGAGATTCCCCTTGTCAGAACGCTCGGTAAATAGTTGACTAAGCAGATATAAGACAATGGGCGAAAATAAGCTTAGAGAAATTATTCCAACCCAAATAATTGGATTTCCTGAAAGAGCAATAAAGCCTAGTATTATTAGCAAGAGTAGGGATGGTGCTTCCAAGCTTCTCCTTAAATTATCTAGAATTTTCCACCGAGATAAAATTGGCAGTGGCTTGAATAACCAAGGTAACAGCTGCCAATCCCCTCTTACCCATCTATGTTGGCGACACATAAAGGCGAGATAATTAGCTGGGTAGCCATCGACAAGTTCCACATCAGAGACTAATCCTGCCCGAGCATAGATCCCTTCAATTAAATCATGACTCAAAATTTTATTATCCGGAAATGATTGATCGGTTACTTGATGAAAGACATTTATATCATAAATTCCTTTTCCCGTAAAAATACCTTCTCCAAACAAGTCCTGATATACGTCCGAGACGGCAGTTGTGTATGGATCAACTCCCACTTTGCCGGAAAAAATCCGAGCAAATTTTGAAGCATTAGCTTTTAGAACGGATACTACTACTCGAGGTTGAAGGATGCCGTAACCTTGAACCACCCTTTTTCCATCACTGCTTAGTCTTGGGATATGCAAAGGATGAGCAATAGTCCCGATCAGCTTCTTGGCAATCCCCCGCGGCAATTGTGTATCTGCATCAAGAGTAATAATATACCGAATGGTTGAAAGTATCGAAATTTCTCCAATTTGTACATTATAGCTTGTTGCACCTACTTGCCTTAAAAGGCGATTGAACTCTACAAGCTTCCCACGTTTGCGCTCCCATCCCATCCATACGCCTTCTGAATTATTATAAATTCTTTTTCGGTGAAAAAAGAAAAATCGTTCTCTGCCATATTTAGTATTCAATCTCTCAATGGCAGCAGTAGCGGCCGAAATAATTCCACTATCTTCCGGTGTATTTTCGGAAGCAGCATCTGCAAAATCACCGAGTAAGGCAAAATGTATGTTCTCATCACGATTGGCAAGATGATAAACTTCAATTTCACTGACAATTTCATTAACTCTACTAATATTCGTTAATAGAGTAGGAATTACAACCATTGTCCTTAATTCATCAGGGATACCTTCCCCTAACTCCAGTTTCGGTAAAAATGATGGCCGGAATAGTTCCGAAGATATCCAGTTTAGAAATGGGATGACCAGGCTACTTGACCAAATCAGCAGTCCAAATAGTAGAAATGCAAAGCTCAAGGAAATTGGTGTATGGTCAAGCACATAATTAAGTACTAAGGTCAATATAATTCCTATACCAATCAACATACTGCCAAAATAGTAAAGGTTTGGCCTTTTACGGATTTTTTGGCGCACCCTATACAAGAGATACTTTGATTTCCCAAAGTCCTCTTCTAATTCTTTCTCAAGGCCATCTCGACCATTTCCAAGCAAATAGTATCCGACATGCGCTGCTTCCGTATCCTCCTCAGAGTTTGCCTTTTCAGCCTTAGCAAGTATCTTGCGTGCCACAACTAATTCCGATACTTTATAAATCCTAGAAATCTTTTCAACACAGTGTCGATAGAAATCTCGGGACTGAAAATCCATGGCTGAATAAATGTTGCCTGGATCCTTTGCAAATAAACCTTCGACTAAACTGACATCTTCAAAAAAACGGGGCCAGTTTTCAGCGTTGATAAAATGAATGCTTAAAATTGCATGGCCCATTGATACTTGATACATAGTTTGTCTCTGACGTTCCAGTTTGGCAAGTTCTTCGATAGTCGTATCTTGTTTTGCTACAGCTCTATCTACCCATTGTAAAAGGGGACCCACATCGGATCCAATGTCACGGATACGCTTTAGAAGTTGGTCTGCATAGGCAGATGAATATTCCTCTTGGGGAGTTAGAGTCTTTAAAAGACTACTCCACTCCTCAGAACCGTGTTCAATTTCTAGCAAAGGGAATACCCATTGATCTGCAGCATCTCTTTCTGTCTGATTATAAATTATTTGTTCTGTGATTCTACGAATGTTTTCCAAAAGAATAATGCGCAGCATGATTGGGATCGCCCAGAGTTCACCGCTTGATAAAGGTACTTGAACTTGATAAGCTTTGATAAACGCTTTAAGTGTTTCTCCTTGTATCTGACTATCCGTGTGTTCAACAAGTTCAATCAACACCCCATAAATTCTTGGATATCCTTGAAAATCTCCTATGGAATTTATGGGCAACTGACGTTCAAACTTATCAGGAAGACTGTTTTCAATCTCAACTTTTAAGTCTTTTAAACTATAGTAGTTATCTAATAACCATTCGGTAGCAGGTACACTATCTTGCGTTCTTGCAGAATACTCCGAGATATCCCGGTAAGCCTGTTCTAAAAATTTTATGTTTTGCTTCACTCTGGGCAGCAGGGAGCGCTTTAAATAGCCAGTCCCCTGATTCGCATTTGATCTAGCAATTTCTTCAGCGTGACTAAGCAGGTCTTCGCCATGAAGTACAATATCTTTATAGGGCTTATTCTTAGTTAATGATCGTGTAAAAAACTTCATTCTCCATCTCCGTCTTATTTTTTTACATTATTTATGAATTATTCCCATTTCTTTTCACTTCATTCATCCAAAATGTTTTTAGGATAACAAAAAAAATCACTCTTACCAAAAGGCAAGAGTGATTTTTTGTTTACTTATCCAAAACGTTCATTAAATTCTTCGAGAGTTATAAGCACTTGTCGAGGTTTACTTCCTTCGTAGCCTCCTACAACCCCTTGTTCTTCTAGCATATCCATTAAACGTGCAGCTCTGGTATAGCCTAATTTTAATCTGCGCTGAAGAAAAGATACACTAGCCATACCTGTCCTAATTAATAGTTGACCGGCATCTATAAATAAAGCGTCATCTGGACCATTACCCTCTTCGCTTTTGACAGTCGTTTCGGCAAAGAGTCTTTCAGGATCCAGGTACTCGGGTTTCCCCATCCCTTTCCAATGCATTATTACTCTTTGTACTTCGTCATCGGTTACCAAACACCCTTGGACTCGAAGAGCTTTATTTTGACCAAGAGGAGAATAGAGCATATCTCCTCTGCCCAGTAATTTCTCTGCCCCAGTCGCATCTAGTATAGTGCGTGAGTCAATTTGTGATGAAACAGCAAAAGATATCCGACTAGGAATATTGGCTTTAATGACTCCAGTAATGACATCGACTGATGGACGCTGGGTAGCTATTACCAAATGAATTCCTGCAGCCCTTGCCATTTGAGCTAAACGACAGATCGCTTCCTCCACTTCTCCAGCAGCAACCATCATCAAGTCAGCTAACTCATCAATTATCACTACAACAAAGGGTAATGCCGGTTTAGTTGAAGATTCGCTAAAGTTTAGACGATTATAGCGTTCAATGTCTCGAACGCCTGAAGCAGCAAACAGTTCGTATCTATTTTCCATTTCTTTAACAATCCATTTTAGGGCACTAGCAGCCTTCTTTGGATCAATTACGACAGGGGCTAAGAGGTGTGGAATACCGTTATATTGACTGAGTTCAACCATTTTGGGATCTACCAGCAACAGCTTAACTTCGTCTGGAGTAGCATTAAACAAAATAGAATTGATGATTGTAGTTATACATACACTTTTCCCTGAACCTGTGGCCCCTGCAACGAGTAAATGAGGCATCTTTATCAAATCAGCGATAATTGGTTGATCTGAAATATCTTTACCTAAGGCGACCTTAAGTTTTGAAGAATGCTGTTTAAAACTTGGGGTTTCTAACACCTCTCTAAAAACTACTGATAAAGCTTGCTTATTGGGAACCTCTATGCCGATTGCAGCTTTTCCCGGGATTGGTGCTTCAATTCGCACATCGCGAGCAGCCAGAGCAAGGGCAATATCGTCGGACAAATTCACAATTTTACTAATTTTAACACCTGGTGCAGGAGCTAGCTCATAACGCGTAATGACAGGCCCTCTCGTCACCCGAATTAATTTAGCTTTAACTCCAAAATCAAAAAGTACTTTTTCTAGCTGCATAGAGGTTTCTGTATCTTGGATAATCGTTTTTTCCGGCAATGGGTCTAGGATATCAAAACCCGGAAACTCCCATTGCTTAAGTTCTTCGACATTAACCTCACACGCCTTTGTAACTTGTTCAATTACCTTTGGTTTTGAGACAGAATCGATCTCTTTATTCTCATAAGTACTATATCCTAAGATAAGCTCAGCCGCAGCAACCTCTGATTGAACATATGTAAGCTCAGAAATTTTATCGTTATAGTTATCCCTATAGTTATTGGTTTCGTTATTGGTTTCGATTTCTGTTTGAGCTTCGTATTCAGTTGCAATTATCAGCTCGGATAATTCCTCAACATTGGATTCTAGTTCGATTTCAAGTTCGTCAGATTGTTGAATTGCTACTTCTTGCTGAATCTCTGCAATATGCCTCTTCTCCACTGTGTCTTCAGAATCAACCGAATCAATTACAAGAGAAGTACAATCTTCTTTATACTGAGCCAAGAACTCTTCTTGTTCAGTTTTAGTCTTAAATATTGGTGAATATTTTTCTCGTTTTTCAGTAGAAATATTGGATTGATTCCCAGATTCATGGCGTCTATTTTGAAGACTATTAACACTGGCACTAGCTTCCTTATCAACCTCTGTAAAATAATTATTAAGCCCTTTCAAACTTGTCAAGCCATACCTTTTTGTGGTAAAAACAGATTTTCCTGTTCCAAAGTAAGACGGAAAATCTGTTCCTATTTCTTTCATTTCCTCATTCATTAAGTTATCTTTATCCTTCAGCTCTACCCATTCAGGAGAAGAAAAATATTGATTAAATCCTTTGAGGGATACAATTTTTCCTGCAGGTAGAGGAATGTCAGAAGAGTCTTGTATTTGTTCAAAATTCATAGGGTTTTTAGGAGGATTTTTCTTGGATTTAGCTGGTTCCATTATTAAATCAGCGATTTTTGACGCATTAACCCAAAGCAAAAGTCCTATTATAAAGCATAAGAAGGGACCAGTCCAGGCTAGACTTCCCATTGTGATTGTGAAAAAGTTATCGATATATTTGCCAATGGATAGACCAAAAGCACCTAAGAGCCCTAGAAAGGAAACTGTAAATAAAAGTGCACTTGCTAGTTTAAGCCAAAAAAAATAATTAGTTGTTGATTTCTTTTTTGACATATCTTCCACCTCCTCCAATTATTCATTATGGTAGATATTCTAGGGGAATGTCAAAGATTTTTTTGATATTATCATCAATAACTCAGTTGCACACCTTTTTGATTGGGCAAAGGATGGAATATTTCATGAGATATTTCTCCCTCTAAGGTTAAATAGACATTACCAGTATAGATAAAGTCACCCTTGGCCCAATAACGCAAATCCAAGAATTCTACAACACACTCTTCATTATCTTTATAGTGGGCAATCACGTGATAATACGGTGTAAATTGATTGAATATCTCAGCCAGATTCCCTTCCAAGGCATTAGCAACAGACGGATTATCCCCGTTTACTTTAGGTAGGACACGACAAATTGCAGGCACCTGATTGCGAATGGTTCCAAAGCTTACCTGCTCCTTTTGGAAAAGCAAAAAATTCCAATTGAAAGGATGATACATCGCTGGAATAATCTTTACTTGCTCCTTATCCTCAAGATTATAAGCATTGGCCAAACGATCTCTTATTTCAATCTTACCTAAATACCTAAGTCCTAAATATACTGCACTAAGTAGTATAGCACTGAGTGAAGATGTTCTGGCAATCTCAGGACTAATAAGGGACGTTATTAGTGATAAGAATACTAAACCTAGTACCACCGGATCTGTGAGCATAATCATATCGAGGGTTATCTTTTTTCTTGAAAAAGGCCACAAAAGTTCTGCCCCGTAAGAATTCAATAAGTCGAAAATTCCGTGAGACATTGTTCCTATTAAAGTCCAAATAAAAACAGTAGACCATGAAGTAGTTGGAAAAAGAAAATATAGAGCAGAACTGAGCCCTAAAGCAGATGTTGTCAAGGCAATTAGTGAGTGACTGGCACCTCTATGGTTTAACAGATAATTCAAGCGACCTTTTACATGAGCAATAATATCTAAATCCGGGAGGATTGCACCTAACGTGCAACCTAAAAAAACCGGATCATTAAGCTGTAGCGGATGACCGGATAGACTACTAAATGCGATCCCAATTAATCCATGTGTCAGTGGATCCAGAATAGTTCACCTCATCTTTACTTTGATGCATTCTTAAGGCATTTTAATATACAGTCATCATTATAGCACGACTAAGCAATGAAAAAACATTGTCTTTTTATTGCTGTAATACCATTTTATGTTTATAACTAAATCATTGAAGCAAGTTTATTAATCAAACCTTTAGGCTAATATCATTTACCGCAAGGTTTGAGGGCAAAACTTTGAGCCCTCATCACACTAATAAGTGTTATGAAGGCTCAGAGAATTGTGATTATCTAGTTGTGTAACTAAGGTTGTTTATTTACTTGAATGTGCGGCTACTTTTATTGAATTATTAACTTCGTGGATTTCAGGAATGTGATGAATGATCTTTTCAGCCCATTCCCTATCTTCATCGGAGTAAACTTCGCCAGTTAAAAAGGCGATCCCACCTTTAACAAAAGCGCGTATTTGCCCTGAATTTAGACGGTGTTGACCAAGCTTAGAAACTAATTGTTCTGTTAACCACAGATCGTCTCCTTGAGATTGATGCCGAGTATAAATCTCGCTAACTACTGCCTTTACTCCAGACACTTTATAAGCGGTATCAACCGCCCATTCCATTGCTTCCTGAGTATCGACAAGACCGGTTAGGGTAATTAATCCATTACGGGCCTCAGTCTTAATCTCATGGGCATCTACCCAAGGTGACTCAACAAATGCAGTTTCAATACGATTGACTAATGTAGCATCGTCTACAGCTTTTTCTAAAAACTGAATTTCACTTCGAATTTCTTTAACTCCTCTAATTTGTGAAGCCAGACGTTTGGCAAATCGCTCGGCACTTTGATTATCTAAATGTCCCAGTAAAGTAACAATACCCCGGCTAACTCGGCATCCTAAGCGGGCAATATCCTCATAGTTAGACCCTTGGAAACGTTCAATAATGTCTCTTTCAATATCCTTATCCATGATCTTCCCGTCATTGGCTACTGTCAGCGAATTATCCAGTTCTTTAATCCCAGCAATCCTTGCTATTCTACTTCCAAAAAAATCTTTTTCTACAAGGCTGTCTACTGTTCCCCAGATTGTCGCTCGATCCCCTTTTACATCAACATGTATACCTTGAGCGCTCTCTCCAAAATGAGTCTGAATAAGTTTTTTAATATCCTGCAGGATGTCTTGTTCAGAACGTGAATTTCGCATAAATCTCCCTCCACCATGAAAAGTGTTTCTGCTTCGATAGAGGGTATTTTATCCCAAGACTTCTCCTTTTAACCAAAAGCAATGGGATTGTTAAGATTTACAATTTGAAAAGTCTGCGGCAAGTTCTTCTAACCGATGTAATTGATCTCTTAAACCTAAGACAATTAATAGATCTCCCTGGTATATTTCGTCACCAGCATTGGGATTACTGATTACTTGATTTTCTCGTAAGATAGCTAGTACAATTGCACCTGTTTGTTGTTTAATCCCACTTGTTAGTAAGGTCCTACCAACTAAACAGGATCCTTCATCAATTTTCAGTTCTACCATTTCCATTTCGATATTATGGTCATGAATAACAGTTTCCAGATACTCTATACTAATAGGCTTTAATATAGACATGGCCATCCTCCAACCACTTAAGGTTGCAGGGGAAATGACTTTATCAGCCCCTGCACGAAGCAGCTTTTTTTCAGACTCCGGCTGATCCATACGTGCTACCACATTAATATTAGGGTTCAGTCCTTTGGCCGTCAAAGTGACAAAGACATTTAGAGAATCCTCCGGAAGAGCAGAGATAAGTCCCTTAGCCTTGTTTATGGCGGCTTTATTCAGGGTTTCATCATGAGTAGCATCACTATTAATAACTAAAAAGCCTTCTGCAATAAGTTCGTTAGCCAGCTCTTCCTTCTGTTCTATTACAACACATTGGGCACCTTCTTTACGAAGGCGATAAACAACTTGCCTGCCGACACGTCCAGCTCCGCAAACGATAACATGATCTTCTAGTTCTTCTATTTTTTTGTTCATCTTTCTTCTCCAATATACTCCAGCCAACTGACCCTCAATCAGAAAGGCCATTAATTGTCCAGCAAAATATAACATAGCACCAGCTCCACTCAGCATAAGGAATATTAAAAAGATATGCCCTGCTTCGGTTTGAGCCTGAATGTCTCCGAATCCCACCGTAGTTACTGTCTGAACCGTAAGATAGATAGCCCTTGATATAGTAAGATGCTCTGTAATTACTAGCCCAGCTGTGCCTATGATTATTGTAACAAGTAAAGCGATAAAGGCTATCCAAACCCTTCTAACCACGATTTGCACCTCTTCTGTTAAGTCAAGCATTACCTATTAGTCTCAAATTGTTAAGTAATCCCTTAGCTTAAGGATATTTTCATAGGGTATATCTATTTGTCCCAGCTTTACATACCCTGAAGGTCCATGATAATCACTTCCACCGGTTGCTATGATTGCATTTTTTTCAGCAACCTCCGTGTAATATTGAATCAGCACCGTTTGTCTTTCCCAATATCCATAATATACTTCAAGTCCTATTGGACGATAGGCCAATAACGAAAACACTATTTGGGGATCCCAGAGTAGTCCTGGATGGGCTATAACTGGAAGTCCTCCACAAGAGAATATTAAATCTACGGCATCCTCAAAAGCATGGTTTAAATAGGGTAAGTGGGCTACTCCTCCCGGACGAAAGTGTGCTGCTATCTCTCTCCAGTTCTTAGAAGAGTTGCCGTCTTCCTGGTGATACATAGCTCTCATGATATGCCCCTTTGTAACGGCACCATCGGCACCGACTTCTTTCTCAACATCTTGCCATTTTAGAGCTATTCCATTGCTAACTAAACAATCAACCATATCATGGGCTAAATTAGTGCGCTGTGTTCGGATCTCTTTTAAACGCCCTTGGAGAAGCGGATGATTAACATTATTAAAATACCCCAGAAGGTGAACCTCATGACCTCGGTAGCTTGTTAATAATTCTACTCCAGGGATAATTTTGATATTTAGTTCTTCAGCAAGTTTTTCAGCCTTGCTGACGGCTTGCGTGCTTTCATGGTCCGTAATTGCTATAGTTTGAACATTATTAGCATGAGCAAGGCTAATGACCTCTTCTACTGAAAGCAAGCCATCAGACTCATGAGTATGAATGTGTAAATCGGACCTCAAATACATCCCTCCCTCAAATTGTATTTTGCTTTTGTAATATATATTATACTATGCCTATTCTTGTTTTTCTTCAAAAATCCTGCCTGCCTGTTCTATATTTAATTAATATATCTCAAAAAAATTCTAAAACGTATTGACACTTTTAACTTTTTCCGATATAATTCATTTCGTTGCAAAAACATAGGGGATTAGTTTAATGGTAGAACAGCGGTCTCCAAAACCGTCAGTGGGAGTTCGACTCTCTCATCCCCTGCCACAAAAAAAAGATTAACATCGCAAGTGATTGCGGTGTTTTTAATTGCCATCACGCTGCATGTCATAATGTTCAATTGGCTAACAGTCAGTAAAGATAAATTAATTACAGATAACAGAATTTAATCACCTTTTAATATAGAAAACAGAACATCCTCGGACATGCTGAATAGAATATACAAACGTCTCATTCTTATGTGACTCTGAAATGAGATGGTGAACTGAATGCTTTTAGGATTCTTAGGTGTTTTAGTAGCTTTATTAGTAATAATCGCTCTGTTATTAGTAATAATCAGAAAACTCGAAGTAACGTAGCCCCCAAAGCGATAGCCTGGGTTTAACCCAGGCTATTATCTGTCTAAAACATTTAACACAAACTTTGTGAATATCGGTCAAATTAAAAGCTCAACCTAAAAAATAGGTTGAGCTTTTTAACTAATTTTAATCTAGTTTACACTCAATTAAGTTTGATTCTCCACTTAACATAGTGAGCTTAGGTTCGAGTAAATTTTTCTCTTTTTCTAAGGCTGAGGGGGGCTCTTCAAAAGCGTCTTTTTTTATATTTTCCGTAGCCACTGCGAGCATAAGTTTAATTCGATTAAGTTGATTGACTTCACTTGCTCCCGGGTCATAATCAATTGCCGCAATGTTGGCCTTCGGGTAGGAGCGTCTGATTTCTCTGATCATGCCTTTGCCGGTAATATGATTTGGCAAGCAAGCAAAGGGCTGTAAACAAACGATATTGTTTACCCCACTGCGGATCAGTTCAACCATCTCTCCTGTCAGGAACCATCCCTCACCACACTGATTGGCTAGCGAAAGGTGTTTTTCAGCGTACTTAGCAATTTCTTCGATTGGTTTAGGTGGTTCAAAACGTTTGCTGGCTTCAAGCGCCTTCTTCATAACTTTTCGATAAGATTCAATTCGATTCTCCGAAAAATACCCTGAAACCATCTGCCAAAAGCTGCCCGATAATTGCTGATATTTTATTCGGTTATCAAAGGCACCATATAAAAGAAAGTCAGTTAAGTCGGGAACTACTGCCTCAGCTCCTTCAGCTTCTAACAATTCTATGATATTGTTATTGGCTGTCGGGTGAAACTTAACCAATATTTCACCTACAACACCAACCTTCGGCTTAACCAGATCCTCATATAGTTCTAGACTATCAAAATCTGCCACAATTTGACGGATGTTCTCCGAGTGTTCTTTACTATTCCCATTTTTTAGAGATTCTTGACACCGCTTCACCCAATAGTCATACAAGAGATTTGCAGAGCCCGGAAATTTTTCATAAGGACGCACCCTATATAATACCCTCATCAATAAATCTCCGTAAACTAGTCCTCGCATAATCTTATTAAACATTGGAATAGTAAATTTGAACCCTGGATTCGTTTCCAGTCCGGATGAATTTCCTGTATTCAAGGCTATGACTGGGACATGTTCCATGTTCGCATCTTTTAAGGCTTTTCGGATAAAGGAAATATAGTTTGTAGCTCGACAGCCTCCACCCGTTTGTGTCATTATCACCGAAGTGTTGTTGATATCATAGTCTCCGGATTTTAAGGCCTTCATTAACTGACCTACTACAATAATGGCTGGGTAACATGCATCATTATGAACATACCTCAAGCCTTCATCAACTGCTGATTTATCCACAGAGGGCAAAAATTCTATACTATACCCAGAATCTTCAAAGGCCGTCTTAAAGAATTGAAAATGAATAGGCGACATTTGGGGGGCTAATATCGTGTGTGTTTTCTTCATCTCTTTTGTAAAGACAGCTCTCTTAGGATATTGGGAGAGTTTCTTAGGGATGAATTTCCTTTTATCACGTTCTTTAATTGCCGCGATTAACGAGCGCAAACGAATCCTAGCTGCTCCCAAATTATTAATCTCATCAATTTTGAGGACTGTATAAATTTTTCCGTAGGCTTCAAGAATCTCTTTTATCTGATCAGTCGTCACGGCATCTAGCCCACAACCGAATGAGTTTAACTGAATTAATTCTAAATCCTTTTGCTGAGCTACATAACTTGCTGCATTATATTCTCTGGAATGATAAACCCACTGATCAACAACCCGTAATGGCCTTTCTACGGTACCCAAGTGTTGAATTGAATCTTCAGATAGAACTGCAAAACCATAGGAGCTTATCATCTCGGGTATGCCATGATTTATTTCAGGATCAATGTGATAAGGTCTGCCAACGAGGACAATTCCTTTGATTTTGTTTTCTCGAATATAGTTTAGAGTTTCTTCACCTTTTAACCTGACATCCTCTTTGTATCGATCTAATTCTGCATAGGCTTTATCAAGAGCTCGAGCAAGTTCGGACTTGGGTATTCCCTCAGGTTCTAATTCTACAGAGAGTCGTTTTAGCATTCTGCTGGGCATATCTAATGGTAAGAAAGGATGATAAAAGGTCACCTGCTGCTCTCTCAGACTGTCCATATTAGCGTTAATAGTTTCCGGATAAGAGGTAACTATCGGACAATTATAGTGGTTGTCAGCTTCTTGATCTTCTTTTCGAGCATAAGGGATACAAGGATAGAATATCTTATTAATCCCTTTTTTAATTAAATCTATTATATGGCCATGGGCTATCTTAGCTGGGTAACAAGCAGAATCAGAAGGAATGGTATCCATCCCCAGTTCATAAATCTTATTGGAAGATCGACCAGAAAGGAGAACACGATACCCTAATTCTGTGAAAAAGGCGAACCAAAATGGATAGTCCTCATAAATGTTTAAAACTCTGGGAATTCCAATAGTTCCCCTCGTTGCTTCTTCATTGGTTAAAGGTTTATATTTAAAGATTCTTTTGTATTTGTACTCGTAAAGATTAGGAATATCACTTTTGATAAGGTCTTTTCCCAACCCTCTTTCGCAGCGATTTCCTGAAATATATTCATTTCCACCAGAAAAGTGTTTGCTGCTTATCAAGCAGTTGTTTCCACATAATCCACAACGTTTCATTGTGGTCTTTGTAGTGAAGTTCAACAAGTCATGCCCCTGAACCAGGGTCGTTTGACAGCCAAGCTCATATTGATCTCTAGCGATTAAAGCAGCCCCAAATGCTCCCATAATCCCTGCAATATCCGGTCTGACAACTTCTTTTTTGGTAATTATTTCAAGAGCCCTGAGGACAGCGTCGTTATAAAATGTTCCTCCCTGGACAACAATTTTCTGTCCCAGTTCTTCTACACTTCGCAACCGGATAACTTTAAATAAGGCATTCTTAATGACTGAAATGGATATTCCTGCAGAAATATCACTAATTTCTGCCCCTTCCTTTTGAGCTTGCTTTACTTTAGAGTTCATAAAAACCGTACAACGTGTTCCAAGATCTACCGGATGCCTGGATCTCTCGCTTAATTGAGCAAATTCTTTAACGTCCATGTTTAAGGAGTTTGCAAAGGTTTCTACAAAGGATCCACAGCCCGAAGAGCACGCTTCATTCAAGGTAATTGACTCAATCACTCCATCACGGATAACCAAGCTCTTCATGTCCTGTCCACCAATGTCAAGAACAAACTCGACTCCCGGTTGAAAGAAGTTTGCTGCTGTGTAATGGGCGACTGTTTCGATCTCTCCGATATCCACTCCGAGAGCTGCTTTAATAAGATGTTCCCCATAGCCAGTAACAGTGGAATTTACAATTCTTACGCCATTGTGAAGTTTATTATATAAACCTTTTAAAGCGTCTATGGTAGACTCTAGGGGTTTACCCATATTACTTCCATAATAAGAGTATAATAAGCGCCCTTCTTCATCGACAAGAGCAAGCTTAGTAGTTGTTGAACCGGCATCAATACCCAGATAGGCATTTCCGTGATAATTATCTATATCTACTCTCGATACCTTATGCTCATCATGTCTCTTCTTAAAAGCATCGTACTCTGCCTTTGAAGCAAACAGGATTTCCAATTCGTGGTTTTCGGAGTTATCGATTTTATGAATCTCAGGTACTTTGCCAAACAAGCTTTTAACTGTAAAGGGAACCATTTCAGTCGACGATAATGCTGCACCTATGGCCACAAAAAATTGGGAATTATCCGGCAATATAACCTTATTTCCTTCTAGTTTAAGGGTGTCAATAAAGCGATTTCTTAGCTCTGACATAAAGTGCAAAGGCCCACCTAATAGGGCGACATTTCCACTAATGGGGCGTCCTTGGGCAAGTCCGCTTATCGTTTGGTTTACAACAGCTTGGAGAACAGAAACAGCAATGTCCTCCTTGGCAGCTCCTTCATTTAGTAAAGGCTGTATGTCTGTCTTGGCAAATACACCGCACCTGGAAGCGATTGGATAAATGTGATGATAGTTTTTGGCAAGTTCATTCAATCCGGGAGCGTCAGTCTGTAATAAAGATGCCATTTGATCAATAAAAGCCCCAGTACCTCCAGCACAGGTGCCATTCATCCTTTGCTCGATAGAATCTCCCAAAAAAGTTATCTTGGCATCCTCACCGCCGAGTTCAATAGCTGTGTCTGTGTTTGGAATTACAACTTTGATTGCATTCGTACAGGCAATTACTTCCTGAATAAAGGGCTTTTCTAGTTTTTGAGAAATATTATACCCGCCTGATCCAGTGACCATTAGGGTTAGTAAATGTCCATTTATAACACTTTTTGCATCTTCCAGTACGGTAATAACTGTGTTTCGGATATTGGAAAAATGCCGTAAATATCTCTTATAAAGAATGTTTTTATGATTATCTAAAACAACTATCTTAACAGTTGTAGAGCCAACATCCAAACCAATATTCAAAACTTTACTCATTCTCTTCCTCCACAATGTATGGTGAACATTCTAGTTAATAGCGTGACCTCATTACTTTTGAAGGCTTATGCCCTTTGTAAATATTTTAACATAATTTGAAATGCATGTCTGAAGATCCGTGTTAAATGTAAGCTTGCTCATTACTAATGATGTGAAAAATAAGCCAAAGTTAGTTGCTAAAAAGCTAACGGCTAAGGTTTCCGGGTTCTCAACTATGACACCTCTATTCCGCATTTCTTCGAAATAACTACTCAATAGATTCTTAAACTCATTCGGAAACTTCAATAACATTTTTTCAAATTGAGGATTAAATTCATCATTCTTTAAGTGCATCAATATGATTTTTTGGTTTTTCCTTAATACATCTTGGTAGGAAGAACATATATTGAATAGGTCTCGTTCTAAATTCCATTCTAGGTTTTCAAAAAGAGCAATAAATTTCGGGGTGAAAACAAATCTATCAAATGCTCTTTCAAATAGATTATGCTTGTTTTCGAAGTGTCTAAAAAGGGTCATTTCACTAACGCCTGCTTCTTTGGCAATTTCTTTAGTGGTTACAGCAGTATAACCTTTTTGTGAAAAGAGGACAATTGCTGCATCAATTATTTTATCTTCAGTAGTACACATAGTGTCCTCCAATCAATGTAGAATAATGTTAGTTATTACTAACATATGTATTTTATCATTCTTCTAAAACAACTTCAATCCATCATCATGACGGAACTGCTTCCTATATTTGTATTCAGTTCTCCAGATAAAAGATTATCCGATGACTTCCAGCCGTAAAACTCCCATCTTCTATAAGTACGAAAGCATCCAGTGACGAAACCCGGGTGAGGGTTTCGCCCAAGCCGCCTGCACCAAAGAAAAGCATAACGGCGCAGGTTGCTTTCGCCGAACCGCAAACTACACAGAACAACTTTAGCGGTGAGGATGAGATAACGGCTGCTACGTCCCTGGATAAGTTCTTCTATGCTTCAGATGGAGTAAGTATTCCTCTTAACAAACTCATCTGAAGCTAAGAATCACTTGATTCCCTGTCCAAAAATCTTTATAAGAACGAGTATCTAAAACATTTCATAAAAAGAAGAACTTTCATTTCCACACAACAATAGGGCTGGAACTTTAATTTCCAGCCCTATTGAATCTTTCTATTAATTGTTGGCGGTTTTTAATTGATTGACTAATGCCTCACTTATCTTGCTGGGGACTTCTTCATATCTAAGAAAACTCATCGTGAATGAACCTTTCCCTTGAGTTAAACTTCTTAAATCTATGGCATAGCGCATCATTTCAGCCTGCGGTACATGAGCTCGAATAGATGGAGTTTTTCCACTGCTATCCATTCCTAACACTCGCCCTCTCTTACCATTTAGGTCAGCAATTACATCACCCATGAAGGCTTCAGGAACGTGTACTTCAATTTCAACAACCGGCTCTAGCAAGGTAGGTTTGGCTTGCTCTACACCTTTACGGAAAGCCATAATCGCCGCAAGCTTAAAGGCCATTTCCGAAGAATCTACGGCATGATATGAACCATCACAAAGGGTAACCTTGATATCAGTTACAGGATATCCTACCATTGCCCCTTCGGCCATTGCTTCTCTAATTCCTTTTTCTACCGCCGGAATATATTGTTTGGGAACCGCACCGCCAAAAATTGACTCTGTAAATTCAAAGTCACTTCCTTCTAATGGCTCTAAGTTAATCCATACGTGACCATATTGACCATGACCACCCGTTTGCTTTTTATGCTTTCCTTCAACTTTAACTGCCTTACGAATCGTTTCACGATAGGGAACTCGAGGGACTTTTAACGTAACCTCTACTCCAAACTTCCTGGCAAGTTTTTCTTGAAGAATATCGATTTGCATCTCTCCTAATCCTGTCAAAATCAACTCTTTTGTTTCTGTGTTTTTAGTTTTTATTATCGTCGGATCTTCTTCAAGCAAGCGTGATAATGCACCGCTAAGCTTATCCTCGTCCCCTTTAGTTTTGGGTTGGATAGCTACCGACAGAGTAGGAATGGGAAAATCGATCCCCTCAAGCCTTAGAGGGTGTTCTTTTCCACATAAGGTATCTCCAGTTTTTACCTCTTGCAGCTTTGCGATAACTGCAATGTCTCCTGCACACACGAACCCGATAGGCTCTTGAGTTTTACCTCTAAGATAAAACGGCTGCCCAATTTTTTCTTCTACATCACGACTTGAATTATAGACGAAGGACTCGGCTTTGATTTTCCCCCCATAAACACGTAAGTAAGACATCTTCCCAACATAAGGATCCGTTAAGGTTTTAAAAACAAGGGCTGATGTTTCCGAGACTACTTCAGGTACTGGAGCGTATTTTGCCAGGAAGTCCATAAGCTTTGAAACTCCAATATTCCTGCTCACGGAACTGCAGAGTACGGGAATCACAAGATTTTGTTTTAACCCTAACTGCAAGGCATTCTGTAAGTCTGCCTCGGTCAACCCCTCTCCTTCCAGATATTTCATTAGTAGTTCATCGTCTGCTTCGGCAACTACTTCAGTCAATTGCTCCCTTAGAAGATCAACTTCTTCCCTGTACTCATCTGGAACTTCTTTAATTGAGTACTTCCCACTGCCATCCAAATCATATTCATAGACTTTGTTATCCAGAATGTCTATGAGTCCCGTAAAACCAGATTCTTGCCCTAGGGGAATTTGAACAGGAACAAGTCGGGCCTGAGGATAAGCATCTTTGAGTTGTTCCAAGACCTTGTGGTAATTAGCATTCTTACGATCTAGTTTATTAATAACAATAATTCTAGGTAATTTTTGTTCTTCCATCAGACCCCAAGCTATTTCGGCTTGAACTTCAAGCCCAGCTGTTCCGCAAAGAACGAGCACTCCACATTCCACCACGCGCAAGGCACTCTTTACTTCACCTAAAAAATCTAAATAACCTGGACTATCAAGGACATTTACTTTGACACCTTGCCACTCAAATGGAATAAGACTCGTACTTATTGACACCTTGTGTTTTACTTCTTCGGGTAGATAATCTGAGATTGTGTTTCCTTCAGAAACTTTACCAATACGATTGATCGCACCTGAATTAAAGAGAAAGGTTTCCGCCAGGGAAGTCTTTCCTGCTCCGCCGTGCCCAACTAGACCAACATTGCGAAGTTGTTTAGTGTCATAGGTTTTCAAGACGATTCCTCCTTGATTTGTTATTTAAGAAAAAGGTCACAGCCTTTTACTCGCAACAGATAACCGGAGTTTTTAATGTCTCAGATCCCAGATTAGTACTAATCTATTGATTAGAGTAGAGCAAGTATTCTCATGTTAGTTAATTATTAATTGCTTTGTTCGTAAGTTCCCCATACTTGGGGTTGTTTGTCGAACACCATGCACTTTCCAAGGGCCCAGACAGCTTCAACCTCAAGGTCATTATTTAAAACTACTAGGTCTGCATCATAGCCAACGCGAATCATCCCTTTATTCTTTAGACAAAGTATATTTGCTACATTCGCTGTAATTGTTGGTAAGGCGACGTCTAAAGGAAGGCCTTCTAAAACCGCCGTCCTTATATCGCGCCATAGAACTTCTACTGATCCTACTCCCATGCCTATAAGCGCCCCTGCGTCGTTATAACGAGGCATACTTCCATTACCGTCAGATGTTACAGTGACTCGATCATTGAGCAAATGGCGCTCATGCAGCATTCTCAAAACAGCAGGCACTCGGAGGTCAACAGAAAAATCGTCACACCCTGCCGTCAGATCAATATTTCCTCCAGCTAAGAGAAATTGAATCCCTTGATCTAATAAAGTGGGGGTCCTATTAATATGAGTTGGAACAAATTGAGTGATAGGAATATCTGTATGCTCCAGTATCGTCCATATTGGCTTTAAGCCTTGTTTTCCCTCTCCCAGATGTATATGTACAACTCCAGCCTTGCCACCCAGCATGCCGCCCACTCGGGCCTCTGCAGCTAACTGTTGGAGTTGGCTGATTTGAGGTTGAGCTGAGCGATGATCCGAAATAGCAATTTCGCCTGCTCCTATAACCTTTGAAATCAATACTAAATCTTGTTCCAGGCTTGGCAATAAAGTTCTCATCGGCACATGATAAGCCCCACTATAGATATAGGTGCTTACCCCCTCTTCCTGGAGGGCATTCGCCTTCACCAACAGTTCAGCGATAGAACGTGATATGGAATCAGTACCCAGACAACCTACGACTGTAGTAGTTCCTGCACGGGAAAGCTGCGAAAGCTGGATTGCAGGAGTACGGGAGGCAGGCCCCGCTTCTCCTCCTCCTCCGCATATATGTACATGGGCATCAATAAAACCTGGCACTAATGCTTTTCCTTGAAGGTCTATCACTTTTCCATCTACAAAATCGGGAAGGGTTAGATCTTTTCCGATTGCAGCAATACTAGTCCCTACAATTAAGACATCAGTTTCCGCTGAAACGTTAGGACAATAGAGCTTAGCGTTTTTAAAGAGTTTCCACAAATTAATACCCCCTCCCAAGAGGTATAGTGCCCCAATGTTAGATTGATATTCCATAGGAATTAACATTCATTAACATTTTCTTCATAATATGTTAAATTCCTTTGCTCCAGAGAGGTTCTCTAAAAAAAAACCTAAGCATTTCTTTTTTTCTCTAAGCATAGTCATATATATAACTCAGATTTGGGAGGGTCATATGGCGAGAAGGACTTTTGTCTACGGTGCTGCTATTCTTTTAGGAGCCAACTTATTTAACCGCCTGTTGGGCTTCGCTTACCAATATTTGATAATGACTAATATTGGTGGGGAAGTCTATGGTTTATTTAATATGGTTTTTCCTATTTACATGCTTGCTCTTGTTATTACTACTGCAGGTATTCCTTTAGGAATTGCTAAAATGGTTTCTGAGGAAGTTTCCCTTGGTCGTCTCTCCAACGCTCAATCCATTTTACGACTATCTCTTGTGCTGCTCAGTTTTTCTGGGGCTATTGTTTCAATTGTTCTCTATTTCCTTTCTCCTTATCTTGCAACAAGAATATTTTCTGATTCAAGAGTAATTAATGCTTTTCTTATCTGTACTCCCGCGATTTTTATTGTATCGATTTCCTCAGTCTTTCGAGGCTACTTTCAAGGCTTACAGAACATGGTTCCAACAGCTGTGAGCCAGATTTTCGAACAAATTATTCGCGTAGCAATTGGTTATACAACAGCATTGCGACTATTACAAAATAGTGTAGAGTGGGCAGCCGCAGGTTTGGCATTAGGGATGCTTGCCGGCGAATTAGTCGGATTGCTTTCTATCGTTTTCCAATATCAACGATCAAAATCAAAAGTTTCACAGGATAACTCATCGCCAACCTATTCATCTCGCGAAATATTAAAGAGCCTCTGGAAATTAGCTTACCCAGTAACCCTTGGCCGATTGCTTGCTACAGGCTTATCTTCCCTAGACGCGATTATTATTCCTCTCAGACTTCAAGCAGCCGGATATTCTGCCCGTGAAGCAGTAACCTTATTCGGCCAGCTTGGCGGATCAGCCTTTACGTTATTGACCTTTCCGAGTGTTTTTACCTTTGCCTTAGCAACCTCACTAGTACCTGCCATATCAGAAGCCGCAACAAGACGGCAGCTCAATGTTGTGCGCGCTCGCAGCGCTGAAGCTATTCGCTTGACAATCCTTATTGGCATTCCTTGTCTAATTATTTTGTTCTATTTTTCTCATCCACTTACTTCGTTTTTTAAAAGTTCAGCGATTGCACCAATTCTACAGATCTTAGCCTTAGGGGGAATATGCTCCTATATACAGCAAACCACAACGGGAATTCTCCAAGGATTAGGGAAGGTTCAGCTCCCCGTCATGCATTCAATCGTTGCAGCGATTATTCGCATCCCGGCATTAATCTACCTGACAGGTCTTCCCCAATGGGGCTTGCGCGGGACGGCTTGGACTTATGTACTTGGTTACTTTATTATGGCCGTTCTTAATCTTTTGGCTATTTCAAGGTATACGGGAATGCCTTTAGACCTTCAACGTTTTGTTCTCCAACCAATTTTTGCAGGAGTAGGAATGCTTCTTGTATTTCAATTCTTAGATCCATTTTTCAGGGGGAATGTAATAGGATATCCTTTGGAATTTCTGGTTGGAATAGTGGTCTATGGTATAATTTTGCTCTTTAATGGCGGGGTTTCCTTTAACGATCTAAGGCGACTTCCCTGGATAGGCAAATATCTACCTCTCTAGATATTTCACTTCCACCAACGAGTGATTTGAGTTCCCCATTGCCAATATGTCAAAACAAATATCACTAAAAGGGCTAATAAGGCAAAGATCTTATAAATAAAGTATACTTTGATGACCGTTAAAAACACCATACCAAGTCCTAATAGAGCAGGTATAGCTAATAGTTTAAGAACTGATTTAGAATGACAGTTATCCTTCTGTTTGAGTCCCGGATAGGAAAAAATGAATATAAACAGCACAAAGTAGAAAATAAATGTTCCAATTATCATTAAAGCTTCCTCCATTAGTAAAAACGAATTGTGTAACCATTATTTATGTACAATAAACTTCTCAACATCTGTTAATACTAATATCGAGTTAAGATTTGAGAGGAGATGTAAAATATGAGTCGTAGAAATAATAAAAATAGCGGAATTCTACCGGAAGCAGTCTTAGATCAATTTAAATGGGAAGTTGCCGAAGAATTAGGTTTAAGCAATAAGATAAAAAGTCAAGGATGGGAAAATATGACTTCAAGAGAGTGTGGTCATGTAGGAGGCAGAATTGGTGGGAGTATGGTCAAAACTATGATTCGAAGAGCTAAAGAATCTCTCAATAACAATCCATAAAATAAATTTATAAAAGAATAAATAATGAAGCTGTAAATGGTTAAAGGAGTACAGAGAAGATCTGTACTCCTTTATTATACCCTTTTGAAGAGGAAAGAGTTAATGGGTAAATAATTTTTTCCAAGACTCAAGACTCTTAAAATCTGTCAGATCGCTATGCATTGGGCTGATAGAAATATAGTTATCTTGAATCGCTCTTAGATCAGTATCCTCTTCAAGATCTCTTATTCTTTCCCCACACTGCCAATAGTAAGTTCTTCCTCGAGGATCAATCCTGCGTTCAAAGACATTATCATATACAGTTTTTCCCAGTCTGGTTACTTTTAAGCCCTGCCACTCAGACGAGGGTTTACCGGGAAAATTAATATTCATTAAACCTGCCCTATTACTCTGAACTAGGGAATCTAAGTGTTGGGCGATATAGATAGCAGAGGGCCCAAAATCTACGAACTCAAAGCTTGCTACAGAAACTGCGATTGATGGAACTCCCAAAATCACCCCTTCCATAGCTGACGATACTGTTCCAGAATAAAAAATATCTGTTCCTAAATTTGATCCTTGGTTGATACCTGAGATCAACAGATCTGGTTTAGGAATAATCCCACCCTGAATAGCAAGCTTAACACAATCAGAAGGAGTTCCACTAATTGCATACCCTTTTTCATTGCGCTCAAGATCGTATTCCGTTATAAACAAGGGATGAAACAAGGTTATGGAGTGTCCTGTAGCCGAACGCTGACCTTCTGGAGCAACGATAGAGATTTGATGCTCAGTATGGGCGCGTAGTTTGCGATACAATGATTGAATACCATCGGCATGATATCCATCATCATTAGTCAGTAATATATGCATATGGTCCTCCCGGTCACTCAACTTCATAAACAGAAATAACCATTTTATCTTCTTTTTTTGTTAAGCCAAACATTAGACGATATCCTTTAAGGTTTTTATTAAGAAAATCTACTACTTTATAGAGCTCCCCATTGACCCCCAAGCGTTGTGAGGCAATCAGTTCAATTTTGCCTTGACGATCAGACGGGTTAATATTGTCATTCACCCAAAATTACCTCTTTCTTAGTATCTGTGTCCCTGAATTAATGAAAATGCTTCTGATCTCGTGATGGGGTTTGTCTTAAATATTCCTCGCACAGCAGAGGTTAAGGTTTGTGATCCTGCTTTCTTAACCCCTCTCATAGTCATACACATATGCTCAGCTTCAATGACAACTAAAACACCTAGTGGAGAGAGTTTAGCCACAATAGCATCCGCAATGTCCGAGGTCAACCGCTCTTGCAATTGCGGCCTGCGGGCAAATCCTTCAACCACACGGGCGAATTTTGACAATCCTGTAATTTTTCCTTTTCTCGGGATGTAAGCGACATGAGCCTTGCCATAGAATGGCACTAAATGATGTTCGCACATTGAATAAACAGGTATATCCTTGACAATTACCATCTCTTCATGTTCTTCAGAAAACTGCACATTTAAATGGTGACTCGGATCTTCATGTAATCCGCTAAAAACTTCTGCATACATTCTCGCTACACGCTTCGGTGTATCCTTAAGCCCTTCCCGATCAGGATCTTCTCCTATGGCTTCTAGGATCATTTGAACAGCTTGCTCAATCTTATCTAAATCCATCCCCATACTTTTTTCTCCTTTTCTCTATGTGATAGTTTTTCACTATAGTTGTCCCATAAAAACATGTGTTTGAGGAATAACCCTCACGTTTCTTAGTTTTTGAAGAAAAAAACTTTGCCAGCTTAGAAGTTGATAGGGTTTTGGAGTTACTATTCCACGTGTTGCTGTTACAGGCTGCAAAATTGTTTGGATTAACGGATCAACCTCCGCGATTAGGTCTCGAGCGTACTCTAGATCTACAAGCCCAGTATCTTCTTGAACAACGATTTTAACAAAGACCTCTTTTTGAAGACTTAAGCGCAAAAAAGATTTATGAAGATCCCATAAATTATCATCATTAGAAGGCAGCTTAATATCCATACTTATTATATCAACCCAAGGCATAACTTGTAGGAGTTGCTCAGGCAAAGTCCCGTTGGTTTCAAGGTATATCTTGATACCTTTCTCTTTCAACAAAGGTAGTAATTCACTCAATTCACGAGCCCACAAAAGAGGCTCACCACCAGTTACACTAATCGAATGATGAAGAGAAAAATTATACTTCTGAAGTAACTGTGATAACGTATCAATGGAAATTGGATTTTTAATAACACTAAACTCCCCCGAGCCCGGGTCTCTTTCCTGGCGAAGTTCTTGGAGGGTTGTCGTTACAGTATCACAGTAAGGACACCTTAGATTACAGCCCGGCAAGCGAAGAAAAACTTGTCTAACTCCGACATAAGGGCCCTCACCTTGTATTGAAGAGAACACCTCGGTTACTGGCAACTTTAACATTTCAAAACAAACCTCTCTTACCACTGAACAACGTTTTAATCTTCTCTAAAAATGGCCCAGGTATCAGGAGACTCAAATACTTTAACCCAAGCTAAGCGCTTCTCCTGAAGTGACAAGGCCTCCTTGAATTCTAAAAACAAGTAACGAGCCAAGTTCTCGGCAGTTGGATTAACTCCACTAGCACCAAAGGGAGTTAAGTCGTTTAATAAACAATGATCAAGTAATTTTACTTCTTTTCGTATTGCTTGCTTAATTTCTTTGAAATCGATCAACATTCCTAAATGGTCTAACTTTTCACCTGATATACAAACCTCAATATCCCAACGATGACCATGTAAGTTAGAACAATCCCCGTCATAATCTCGAATATAATGAGCTGCATCAAAGTGCGCTCGAACACATACCTGAAACATTTAGTACTCCTTATTAGACAAATTACATTTTATTTTACCATTATTATTGACAAAAGAAAATGAAATATCAAAAAATCAATCCTTTACTATTATTTAATACTTCTACTGAAAAAGTAAATAGAACACCCACTTATCCAGTGAGTGTTCTATCTTCTGTTTAGAAGAAAAATTTTGCTCTTTCTCTTTTAGGCAAGTTTTAATGCCTTATTAAAGCAATCAATTGCAACATCGGACTGATCAATTTGGTCATAAATATTTCCCAGCAGGGCCCAACCCGCAGAATGGTTGGGGTCAATATCTAGTAATTTATTGATCAGTTCAATACTCTCTTGCCAATTCCCTTTTCGAGTCAGGCAAACACTTAAATTGTAGAGAATCAAAGGATGATCAGGTGTCAGCTCTAATGCTTCTCGATAATACTCAGCAGCTTTCCGGGTACGACCCTGATGAACCAATGTAAAAGCAAGATTATTAAGCAAAATCGGATCCTTTGGGTAAATGTTTTTGGCCTGCTCCAACAATACTAATGCTTCTTGGGAACGTCCAAGGTTTTGATAAACAGCTGCTAAATTACTTAAACTGTCATAATGATCCGGTTCATATTTCAAAGTATATTTATAGTACTGAATCCCTTTTTTGATCTCACCATCTTGAATGTAACAATAGGCTAATCTAGCCGCTAAATCAGGGGTTCCTCCATAGCGAAGTGCCTTCTCGTAACTACTGCAGGCATCTTTCAGTTGTTCTAAAAGCAAATGCATTTCAGCCTTCATTTCCCAATACAAGAATTCTCGGGGGCGAAGTTGACAACACCCTTGAAAACATCTTAAAGCTTCATGATACTCTTCATGAAAAGCATAAATCATTCCTAAACGATAATTTGTTTCTGCGTTTTGAGGGGCAGCCCTCATTGAATTATCTAGGGCTTTAATGGCATCGCGCCAATCTCCCAGCTCTAGATTACAATCAGCAAGTAAATCCCAATACTTAGCAATCTGTGGTTTTACCTTAATTGCTTGCTCAATCTTTTCTTTGGCCTGGGGCAGTAAAGCTTGTCCAATATAACACTTTGCGAGAAGATAATTAATTTCTGCTAATTCTTCATCAGAGTTAATTACCAGTTGTTCTAAGTATTCTCTAGCCTCTTGTAGTGCTTGAATCTCAATTAAATAACCTACTTCTTTTAACCGAGGCTTAGAAGACTCCCGATTTAATAGATCCACCCATTTCTGAATTGCATCATCAGTTTTCCCTAAGCTATGATGCCATCTGGCTTGGAGAAAATTCCACAAATATGAATTTTGAAGAGAGGGCCTTTGTTGCTTGTTATTAGAGGCTATAGGTAGAGCCATCGTTTTCTCTCCTTTTTACTTATTTTTCCATATTTAGGTTCTCCTTTCACATTGTTTTCCCCTTTAATTTAGAACAAGAATCGAACGTCAAATGCCAATCAAATACGCGGTAATTCGCAATATCATCTTCCTTAACTTAGCAAACTCGTCACTATCTGAGGATTCTAACTTCTGTTCTTTAATATATTGCATAACCTTCTCTTACAATAAAAAAATGAGAGGTGCATTTAATGCCCCTCTCCACATTCATTACAATATCCATAAAACTTTAAATCATGGTCCAAGATCTTAAATTGGTTACGCTTAATAATCACAGCTTCCAGTGACTCCAATAAATCATCATCGAATTCTGATACATTTCCACAACCTAAGCAAATCAGATGGTGGTGATGATGATGTTCATCTTTCCGGCTAAACTCATACCTACTTCGCCCATCGCCGAAATCATTTTTAAGCAGAATTCCTATTTCCGCTAATATGTCTAAGGTGCGATAAACAGTTGCTAGTCCAATCTCAGGATTTTGGGTTTTTACTAACATGTATACCTCTTCAGCACTCAAATGTCTATCAACGTGTTCTAGAAATGTCTGTAAAATTGTTTGACGCTGAGGGGTTAACTTATAGGAGCGGTTGCGTAACAAATTGCAAATGCTTTCGAAAGTTTTTACTTCCTCCATTCCCAGCCCTCCTCATACCTATTATATGGTAATAAAAATCCTTTGCAAGGGATTTTCTTGCAAATTATCGGTTAAACACCTCAAAGATTGCAAATTTTAGATAATCTGTTTCTTCGCTGCCCAGTAATACTGGGTGATCTAAACCCGCACGTTTGAATTCTACAAGTCGTAAAACTTTATGTGCATCTGCTGCAGCCTCTTGGAGCATAGTAAAAAATCTAGCCGAACTCAAATGATATGAACAGGATGCTGTTATCAAAATCCCTTGGTTTCGTACTAATTTCATTCCTTGGAGATTTATTTCTTTATATCCTCGTACTGCCCCTTCAATTGATTGACGGTTTTTGGCAAAAGCAGGTGGGTCTAAGATTACAATATCCCATTTTCTTTTCGCATTTACCTGTTCTCGTAAATAATCAAAGGCATTGGCAGCAATGAATTCTGTTCGATGTAAGAATCCGTTAAGTAAAGCATTCCCTCTTGCCATTTCAATGGCCTTGTCCGAAATATCCACACAGGTCACTTTTTTTGCTCCATAGAGACAGGAATGTAACATAAATGAGCCGGTATGAGAAAAACAATCTAATACCTCAGCACCATCCCAAAAGGGATTTTTGATTACTTTCCCATTCTGATCTACAGGAAGACCTTCTTCGTTAAGTTCTATACCGTTTTTAACTCCCCATCCCTTAATCAGAGGTTTTAAAGCCGCTCTATTTTCCCTCTGATCGAAGAAATATCCAGTTTTTTGTCCTTCGGCGACATCTACTGAAATCTTTATTCCATTTTCTATAACTGTTGCCTTAGTATCAAACGGCTTATTAACAAAACCTTCCCGTAATTCAAGTCCCTCGAGTTTCCTGACTGGGACATCACTTCGTTCATAAATTCCACGTGGCTTAAAGATCTTCGTTAAGGCATCATAGACCCATTGCCGCCGGGTTTCTATCCCTAAAGAAAGTATTTGTACTACCAGAATATCATCGTATTTATCAATAATTAACCCAGGCAGAAAATCAGCTTCGCCATGAACAACTCGACAGGATTTAGCTTCCGGAACCAACCACTGTCGCCGCTTCCATGCTTGCTCAATCTTCTGATGAAACATTTCCTGATCTATTTCTTGCTCCTCCGAGTAACTAACAACTCGAATAATAAGTTGAGACCGTGGATTATAGAACCCCTGGGCCAAAAAATGTCCTACATGATTTACAATATGTACAACATCCCCACCTTTTGGATCCCCTTCTATCTTTTCAATTTCACCAGGGAAAACCCAAGGATGACCATGTTCAAGCCGCCTTTTGCGATTTTTTTTAAGATACGCCTTCGGAACCGACAATATACTCCCTCACTTTCAATCTACCCTATAATGTGACATTGGCATCCTTCAAAATATACCTCGAAAATGAAAGAAAAGAAAGGCTTTGCTTTCTTTTCTTTCATTTTAGCCCAGAATTCTAATACCATCCGCGATACGGATAAGGATATGGCGGATACGGATACGGATATTGATACGGAACATAACGGGGCGCTGCTGTAAAACTACCTAAACCAAAACCCAGAGCAAAGGGAATAAGTCCAAAGAACATAAGAACAACTCCTTTTTGAATAGTCTAACTCTATCCAGTATATGGTAAATATGCCTTTTGGGTCACTATATCTAATTTCGCCAAATAGTTTATAAAAAAGTACTGGCCCACACTCACTTAAAGTGAGAATGAACCAGTGCCGATGCGCTATGAAAAATGAAGAGCGCAGGGAAATTGATCAATAACTATGAGAGTCGATCTCGAAGAAGATCGACAATTTCATCGGCGCTTCTGCCTGAAGCTTTGATCACAGGCATTTTTTCAGACCATTCACTGGCCAAAATATCCGTTCCATCTCCCTTAACCACAGCCGCCCTAACATTCTTAAAGGGCTGACCTTCTAAAGGAGTTGTTTTAAAACCAGCATTATGAAGAGCCTGAATAACATTTCCCAGACCATCTTCAACAGCAATCGTTGTATACATTTTCTCACCCTCCTCCAAATTATCTTTATAATTCCCAAATAGAATTTAACTATTCATAGCTTTTTCTTAAAAATCATACATTTCTTTGAACCATATTTGGTAATCTATCGATAATAATTCGTGTTGGATCTGTATTCTCGGAGATGGGTCGGAAAACATTGCTTCTACTGAGCAACTTATTAACCCCTGGGTTTCGATGGTCAAATGAATGTGATTTCTCTGTGGGGGCGTTCTCTGTAAAACAATTGAGTACTTACCACTGATGTGTTGAATCCCTTTTAGTTCCAGTTTCCTCGGAAGCTTAGACATTGGCAAGAACTCATCTGTTAGTACTTCAAAGGATTGATCGCTTTCCAGTCTAATACGAGTTAAGTACGGTTCCCGGGAATAGTTTAACTTTAGAGTGATATCCAAAATTCGCTGGCCATTTTTAGTTGTTTCGACCATGGCAGCCTCCATGTTAATTGGCGGCTTTTCATTGAGTATAGGCACGTAAATACTTTTGGATTCCTGACCACCGAGATCTTGAATTACTTTTGCTGGTAAGGGATCATCTGAATATACATGTACCTTTCCCTCACTCTGTCCTGACCATTCCTCCTGAACAACAGCTACCTGTGGATAAGATTTTGTGTAAACAGGAACCATTCCAAGAGCTAAGATTAATAAGGTAATGGCACCTAAAGAAGGCTTACGGACTGCGAATAAAATCTTTTTAAAAAGACTTGCCTTGGGAATCCCAATGTGGAAAAGGGACAGAAAGAAAGGAACCAGCAGAACACTGTAAATTACTAAAAAAACCAGAAAATAATTATGAATTGCTTGATAAAAACTGATCCATTGGTGGGAATTAAAAAGCCCCCAGTGCATCGAAATAAGGAAATATGGGCCTATTAGTACTAAGATAATGTTGGGTAATAAAAACTGAAGGTTCATACACAATAACCAAAATACAAATGGAAATGCTAAGTCAATACGTGTAAGTGCTAAGATCAAACTAATCCCTAAAAGTAAGCTCACCCCGATAACCCAGTATAGCTGAGGATCTCGAACAATAGGCAGTTTATGTAAGTAACCGGCAATTAGCAGAAAAACCGCCAGAGCAATACCCAGTCGAGCTATTACAAAGATCAAAGGATAGGCAACATATAGAAGTTTCACCTCTTTAACTAGTCCCCACAGTACCTCACCAATTCCGCTTGTAATAACCACAATAACACTAAGTACTAGAGTAACTCCTATTATCGCCAATACTTTTTGCCAAGCATTCTTTTGCCTTTTATGATTCTTATAAATTTTAATCAATAGTAATAACGTTAACAAGAATGTTAAGATTGTAATAATTCGTATTCCATAGGAGGGGACAATAATTACATGTTTTCCTAACTGAAATGGCAGATAGAATTCATCCCATTCATGGGGCCCTATAGTGTCCATCCCCACTGTAGTCAATAACCGATAGCTGAAGTCTCCGACTTTCTGGAATTCCTCCAAGGATACTTGATCAAGACGATCTTCCGGTCGATGGAAATACCCTTCTGGTCTACCATAGATACCTAGACCAACTGCAGGAATGTTTTGATCTAAAAACGGACTGTAATCACTTGTTCCTCCTTGGGAACTCTCACGAGTCATGATTATCGAATCTCGACTAAGATGAAAAGGAATATCGCTTTCGCCTGCCAAGGCTACTACTTGCTTGATTAAATCCGGTGGGGTCGATTTTTTACCGGCAACATCAAATTCCAGAGGACTTCCAACCATATCTATATTAAGCATCCAACGAACCGCGGATAAATCTGCTTGGGATGTATAGAACTGAGAACCAACAAGACCATACTCTTCAGCTCCGAAGAAGACAAGTTGGTAGGTTTCTTCGTGGGACTCCTGACTAAGCACCCTGGCAAGTTCCAATAAAACACCAACACCCGAAGCATTGTCCACTGCACCAGGAGCATTTACAGTTGCCGAGTCGTAATGTGCCCCGACAATGATTGTATCGGGTCGTTTTCCAGGCAATTCAGCGATAATATTCTGACTGCTAATCAGTTCCACTTGTTGTTCCCTTTGCAGCACAGAAGCTTCTCGTACAACAATTTTACTAAAGGGCTGCTCGCGTACCTTCCATCCATTTTGTCTTAGAACATAATTAATATATTGAGCGGCCTTTAATTCTGACTTGCTACCTGCTGGTCGTGGTCCAATTTTTTGTACTAGATGCTTTGTATGTTCATACGCATTATCTGCTGAAAACCCAGATATTGAATTCTTTAGAACCGAAATCGAATCAGTTTTTGAAGAAACCGACCACGAAAAAGCAGATAATCCTAACGCTAGTATTAAGATAATTATTATTAATCTGTATTTTTTCATAGTTCATGCCCCTTCGAACTTCAAACTCACCTTGCCAATTCTTATGAAAAACTTCTTACGGTTATGCCTACAATGGTTTTATCCAATAAGAGGTCTATGGTATAATGTAGTCATAATATTTTCCAGGGAGAAGTATGCGCATGTCAAAGAGGAATTCCATCATTTCGATTTTCCTTCTACTAACCTTCAACATTCTATTTATAAGCGGATGTACAATTAAAGTACCTGACCTTTTCCCTGAAGAAATAGCAATATCCGACCTGCCAGCTGAAGCGTTATTTATTGACAAAGACTCCATTTATAATCAGACAGTCAGACTTATCGAATCAGCTCAATCATCAATCTATGTAGAGCAGGCAGTTTTTGATGACCCAAATCTCATCCAACTGCTCATAGCTAAGTCAAGTTCTGGTGTCGATGTACGTATTCTTTTAGATCAGTGGCAAAAGGCCAATCGAACTACCTTGGATCAATTGAAAAGCCAAAATGTCTCAGTTCAGTTTTACCCAGCCCAAAAAGGCCAGATTAATCACACTAAATACCTCATTATTGACCATAGGCGAGCTCTCATCTACGGCCCTACCTGGACTGCTGAAGGCTTTCAAGCACACGATCTTGCGGTTGAATTAAATGGAAGATCTGCATGGAAAGCAGCGACACTGTTTTCGAAAGATTGGGCATTCACTACAACCTTGCCCTTAGATGTCTCAAAAACATCCTCACTTCCAGAAGATAATATTATCTTGGCAACCAATGCTAACGTCCGGCAGCAACTTCTTGATCATATTTCTTCCAGCACAAAATCCATTTGGATCGAGACTACTGAAGTTACGGAGCCTGACCTTAAGCAAGCATTGATAGACGCCGCAGCTAAAGGATGTGACGTACGTCTTATTCTTGATCGTACATTGACTACTAAAACCCCAGTTACTCTGGAGGAATTGTCATTGAGCGGAGTTAAAATACGTTATTACCCCAGTCAAAGTCAGCTAGGGCTAAACTTAGCACTATTTGATAGTACGGCATTTGTGTTAAGCAGTTCTGGTTGGACACGTTATTCCTTTCTTGCTAACCATGAATTTTCTATTACCGTTCCTTCCCCGGTCGCCACTAACAAACTAGTCACTATGTTTAATATGGATTGGGAAAAAAGCTCCGAGTAGAAATTTCGGGACTAAAAATCTAAGGGCAGGCGCTTCGGCGCCTGCCCTTAGATTTTTTAGTTAAGTAACTTATCTACTCTAAACCATCTAAATGTTGACAATCTCCAATAACTAAGGGGATCCATTGATCTCCTTCAACTTCTAAGATATTAAGTGCAGTATTATGTTGCCATGGTGTTTTAGCCCATTCATGAACCTTAAAACCCATTGCTTTGGTCACAATAAGTTTTAAGGTTAATCCATGGGTCACCAGACATACTGTTTCGCCCTGATGTATTTGAATAATCTGCTGTAAGTAATTCCAGGCTCTGTCCGTCACAAGCTCCATGTTCTCTCCGCCAGGTGTTGTTACCAGATGTGGCTCTGAGTCCCATATCTTAAAGATATCAGGATTCCTATCCCTTAACTCTTGCCAAATGCAACCTTCCCAATCCCCAAAGGAAAACTCGCGCAAAGCTGGATCCGATAATATTTTTTCAAGTCCAATTCCCTTTCGAATCTCTTCAGCAGTGTTAATTGCACGAAGAGAATCACTTGTATAAATATGATTAATTCCCTCGTCCTTTAACCTCAGAGCTAAAGATCTCGCTTGAAGTATTCCTTTTTCAGTGAGGGGAGAATCTAAGCTGCCTTGAACTCGTCCTTCTATGTTCCATAAGGTTTGTCCATGTCGCGTTAGGATTATCCTTGTCATAACTACAACCCCTTATAAGCTTCCAGTATAAATCTCCTGACAAAATAAGTCAGTCTTCAATCTGATATGAAAAGGGCAGGGATTATTTCCCTACCCTTCCCCCAACTTGCCGTAAGACTCCAGGTTTCTGACCCTGCTCTCGCAGGTGGGTGCTTAGTTCGAACTTTCCAACTTCCCTTCCTCAAAGAGGGCTTGTTGTAATTATCCGACATTTAGCTCCCTTGTCACATAATAGGATCAAAACCATGGTAGTCTATACGCACCAGCTAGGATATGTACATATTATAACACTACTGGGCAAAAAAATCTCTAGCAAATCCTTGGAAATTAACGTTTACGTATTTTGTCTTCAACTTCAGCTAGACGATCTTGAAGTAAGGCTATGGCCATCTCTTGATTACGAACTCGACGCTTCAGATGATCTACCAGTAACGATAATTCACCTACTTCCTCCGTCATAGATTCGAGTGCTCCTCCATGCCGAGGAATTTCTTCGTCACCGGAATGACTGATATCTTCGGATACTGTTGGTGCAGTGCTCGGTGGATTTTCCTCAATATCTTGGGTTGCTAATAAATAGCGAAAACGAGCGTATCTTGAATTTCGTCCCGACTGAACTTCAATCACTCCGTCTTCAGCCAAAGCCTGAATAGCTCGCTTTAAAGTTACACTTGCCGCTCCAGTTTCTCGTTGAATATCAGAATATGCTAATTCAAATTCCTTTCCTTGATACATACTAGAAATCTTCTCGAAAAATTCGACAAATTTTCGATGAGTTTTTTCTTTTAATCTCAATGCAAGTCCATCCTTCCATAACGAGAGTAACACAACTTAAAAATCATTTTTATTATATCAAATTTATGGAAAAAAGCTATACTGAATATTGTTAATATTTAATTTTAATTGAACTATTAACTATAATATTTATTTATCACTCTACCTAACTTCCACTTGTACAATTACAAATTAGAAGTAGCCAGATTAATAATTTCTACAATCTATTCGGAACAATTATTTATCACCATAAAGTTTTTGGATTACCTCGTCAGACAATCCAAAGGTATGCTCATCTGAGGGAAAAAGGTTTGACTTTACTTCTTCTCCGTATTGCTTTATTGCTAGTACACTTGCAGCTCTTAGTTCCGCATATTGTTTTACAAATTTAGGAGTAAACCGTTTGAAAAGCCCTAAGATATCATGAAAGACAAGAACTTGTCCATCACATTCTGCACCGGCGCCAATACCTATAGTCGGTATTTTTAACTCTTGGGAGATTTGTGCAGCAACTTGCCTTGGTATCGCTTCAAGTACAATCATAAAAGCACCTGCCCGCTCTATTGCCGAACCATCTTCGAGTAGCCGAGTTGCACTTTCCAGGTCACGACCTTGAACTTTAAACCCGCCTAGCTGTGTGGCTGTCTGAGGGGTCAAACCAATATGTCCAACAACTGGAATTCCAGCACGAGTAAGAGTTTCAACGATTGGTTCGATATCTACTCCTCCCTCTAGCTTAACAGCATCAGCACCGCCTTCTTTTATTAGACGGCCAGCATTTAGAATCGCTAGGTCTACCGTGGCGTAGCTCATAAAAGGCATATCAGCAACGACAAAGGTCTGCGGAGCTCCCCTGCGAACTGCTTTAGTATGATGCAGCATTTCTTCCATAGTGACTGGAACAGTCGAATCATACCCTAAAACAACCATCCCCAAAGAATCACCCACAAGAATTATATCGACAGCCGCTTCTTCAACCAACTGCGCCGAAGGATAATCATAGGCTGTCAACATACTAATTTTCTCACCGATTTCTTTCATTTTTTCAAAATCCGGAATGGTTTTTCTCATAGTGCTTACCTCCCTATATTTATAAATTTGATGTTAAAACAATTTTTCAGTCATACCCTGCATGACTCCGGCATAGGTAGTTATTAAATAGCTTTCAATAATCAGGCCTTGCCTCTGTCTAGATATACAAAAGGAGGGATAAAAGCCCATGTCAAAATCCTTTCAAATCAGCTTAGTTTTAAAAGGTATTCTTATAGCCTCGATTTTAGCAATGGTATTCTCTCTCGTTTTTGGTATTCTACTCTCCTTCACATCTCTTCCAGAATCCAATTTGATAATCAACATTATTTTTGGGGCAAGCGTCTTTATTTCAGCCTTTATCACAGCCTACCAAGCAGGCACTAGGGGTTTGTACTACGGAATATCTGTTGGAGTGGGATTTATTCTTTTGGTATTGATCATTTCCTCCGTTTTCTGGTCCGACACCCCAGTATGGCTCAAAATAGCTGAGAAGGCTATTGTGGCACTTCTCACAGGTGGGATTGGTGGAATCATTGGAGTTCTGTTCCCTCAATCGTAGTTTACTATTTAAAACTTGTCTTGCGAGAAGAGGGAAATCTCATAGTGAGATTTCCCTCTTCTCTATTGTTTATAATTTTCTACTTATATTCAAAAATTCCTGCCGGATACCCAGAACAATTTCGCTACTAACTTTTCATTTTAACCTTAAGGATATACAATTAGTATGTTAAGAATTGTTTGTTTAGGAGGAAAAGCCATGTGCATCGAAAAAACACCTTGGGAACAAGTCATAGAATTCCATGGACATACCTGTGCCGAAATAGCTTTAGGCTATAGAGTAGCCCAAATTGCTAATCGAGAATTAGGAGTTTCCGAGATATTCGAGCCACTGATTAAAGTTACTGCCTATACCCATTCCTGTGCACTCGATGCTTTTCAAATTATAAACCGAGCTACCTATGGGCGAAACTATCTATTTGTTGTAGAACAGAATATTCATAGTTATGTTTTTCAGACTAATGATCGTGCTGAAAAGTTACAGATCACCGTAAACTCAGAAATAATTGAGAAAATAACTGAGGATGTAGTATCCTTAAGCAGCCGTGAACGCCAGGCTAAGACCATAGAAGCGATAAAGATAATTCTTGGGACTGAAGAGGCACAGTTCTGCGAAATAAAACACAAAGCCTAATCCCAAATAATTTATTTATAATAGAATTAGTCCTTAGGGACTTCCACTTTCTTATCCTTCCATATCCTCCAAGCTAATAGCAGTAGAGCAATAAATACAGCCGCCATACTACTCCATTGTGCAGCTGTCCAGTTAAACAAAAACCTAGGACTATCTCCTCTCAAGCCTTCCAGGAAAAATCTAGCAAGGTTATACAAAACCATATATAACAAGAATATCATACCTGAAGGCCATTTTCTTAGTTTTAAAATAACAAGCAAGGCAAAAATAATGATGTCAACTTGCCCTTCCCACACTTCGGCAGGCCAGAGGGGTTGGTCTCCGAAGGTGTCTCGCGCAATCGTGCCAATAGGATAAAGAATCCCAAAATCTCCGCCCGTCGGCCCTCCAAAAGCGTCTCCATTCATAAGATTGGCATTTCTGCCAACTGATTGAGCCAATATAAGGCCCGGTGCAGCAATATCTGCTAATTCCCAAAAGGATAGTTTCTTCCGCCAAACATAGATTCCACCAGCTAATAGCGCTCCGGCAACGCCCCCCTGAATAGATAGCCCTCCATGCCAGATGGCGATGATTTCACTGGGATATTGGCGATAATATCCCCAGTCGAAAAAAAACACTTGCCAGAAGCGGGCTCCCAAAATACCGGACAGAAGTAAGATCGGCGCTAAATCCATAAATGTGTCTATTAATTCCGGTCGTCCTTCTGCTTTGGCGAAGTATAGCGTAATCCCTACCCCAATGATGAACGCTAAAGCAAAAATTGTCCCATAAGCCCGAATAGGAAAATCACCAATAAAAAACCAATACTGATGCATGACTTCCTCCCTATATTTAACCTAATTATTCAAAAGAAGAACCTACCCTCACGTAAAAAGTGGGGGTTTAGTTATGAAGGTTCACCCTTCTGCGCTTTATATTATAGCTTGTAGACGGTGTTATCTCAAGTTTCACTGTAATAGCTCAAAAGAAAGAGACAGACTTATTGTTTTCAAGTCTGTCTTTAAGTAATTACAAACTATTTAGTTTAGTGTAAAAAGGATCATATTTATTGGGATTAGGTATCACCGCATCACGTTCAGCTTTCCCAGCTGGTTTCTGAACCCTTTGGAAATAATCTGAATGTTTTTTCTTAGCCGACCCAGCATCAGAATATAATGTAATTACTAAAGCAGCAAATACTATGAGTGCAACTAACCAATAGAATAACATTTCACAACACCTCCATACTCATTTTATGTCCTACAGCGATATTGTCAAGTTATTTTTCTGCGGTTCTGTCAATTATTAACTTTTTCCAGTTTGCCTTTAAACGATCACCAGGATGTAAAACTGTTGTAAACTCTGCTGGCTGCCCATTAACCGTTAGGGTTAAAGTTTCACCTGCACGCACTTCATCAGGAAACTTAACATAGGGCAATAGCTCTGATAGAATCGGTTTTTGTTTGTATCCATTAACTCTTAGCTCCATACCATCTCTAAGCGGCTCAGATTCTGAAACCGGTTGCCCTTGAGATGTAATAATGATTTCTTGAATAGGATATTCCACTACTTCCCCATTGATGTGGAATATCATTGGCTCGGGCTTAAGCTTTAGATCTCCCACTGTAAGTTCCCTCAGTCGAGTCTCTATCGAATCTCCATCCTGTATAGGTCTGTTACCTGCTGCCAAGCAATTATTTACCCAAACCTGGCGGTCTAATTCAAACCTGCGCAGTTCTCCACTAACCTTTATTTCCAAGGTCTCTTTTCGATTTGAATAACATTTTTTTTGCTTTAGTAAATTATCAAGGTCATCATTATTAAGATAGGCTACTTTATATCCATCTAGAATTTGATCTGTTTCACATACTAAATGATCATCAACAAAGATTTGCGGGACATACTTCTCACTTTGCCCATTCCACAAAATCCATTTTGTATCATATAACGGCAAGACATCTTTAAAACAAATCTGAGCATCTTTTCCGGATTCACCAGGGGTAAAGATAATCTCATCTCGCACATTTAAAGATTGATCGAGCTTACTGGGTTTTCCGTTCACGAATAACTGGGCAGGACTTCCCAAGGTTCCCCTTATAACCTGCATTTCGCCATTTAGTTCAAAGGTCAAGGCTGCTCCCGGCTTCCCTAAAAATGAACGCGGCTGTATTCCAGCAGCTAACAAGGCTTCGGCTACCGTTGCTAATTGCAAAGCAAAAATAGGAACTGATGTCCCATTCACTGAGACCGTATAATATTGAAGCCCATTCCCTTCCAAAGCTGCAATTCCAATTCCAATGGGCGTAATGGTTTCCGGCCCCTTTAAAGTTTTCTCACCACTAATTCCAGCTAATCTGTCCCTAACTTGAATCCCAACTCGATTCTGAGGAATTCCTAAAGTCTCTGACAACAGTTCACTGAGTAAAGGGGTTAAACTTCCGCCCCCAATAAGGATAATGGCGTGAGGGACACCGTTATTTAACCTTAAAATCTCATTGGAAATATTTTCGGCAAGTTTTACAACCACTGGCTTAATAATATCCAAAATGTCGGACTGTCCTACAACGACTCTAGCTCCCAAAAAATCCGTAAAGCTTAGTTGTTTTTTCTTCTGCAAATCACGTTTGACCTTTTCTCCAACTTTAAAATCCAACAGATATTGGGTACAGATCTCCTCAGTGACCTCATCCCCGGCCATGGGAACCATCCCATAGGCGAAAAAGGATCCACTTCGAGTCAGCGCAATATCAGCAGTTCCTGCTCCCACATCGACTAAGGCTAGATTAAGACGTCTCATATTCGGGGGGATAGCTGCCTGACCAGCTGCAATCGGTTCTAACGTCAGACTCGTCATTTCCAGACCAACTCTTCCCAGCACTGCCACCAAACCATCGACGACGGTCCGAGGTAAGAAAGTCGCAATTACCGATACCTTCGCAACTCTCCCCCGCTGTCCGACTAGGTTCGCAATTTCCTCTCCCTCATTCCATCTGGCAATCGTATTATACCCTACACAGTGGTAGCTTTGTAATTCTTCATTAGCGGAAGACTGGAGCTGACGCAAAGCTTGATGAACAGCTTCAATTTCTAAAGCTAATACTTTTTCTCTCTCCCAGCGCACCGGCAAGAGTTCCTTTTGTTCAACTACAGCAACTTCTGTCCTAAGAGCACGACCGGCAGCAGCTACAGCAACCTGTTTCAACTTGGTATCTATCTTTTTTTCTAAATGTGTTTTAACCTTGTCAACTGCCCTCGCAACTTCATCCACATCATGGACTTGTCCATCATACATGGCACGTTGACGGTGTTCAGTTTGAGCACTTGCTAATATCTCATAAGTTTGATCTTCATTCTTTATCATTACAAGTCCCATAACCATTCGGGTTCCAATATCCAGCGCAAAAATCGGTTCCAATTGTTTCACCTCTCTATACGTAAATTCGCCCTTATTAGAGCAAAATCCTGCTCGCTATGAGAGTTGATAAGCCTCAACTCGATTCTTCCCCTTACTTTTAGCCAGATATAAGGCATCATCAGCTTGCTTCAGCAAGCTAAGACCTGCTGATTCTAAACCGGAACCATCAACCCCTTCAAGCTGTTCAGTACTCGTCATACCAATGCTTACAGTAAACATAATGTTCCCTTTTCTGCTGATTATTCTAATCTCACTAATTCTTTCTCGAATCTTTTCGGCCACAATCCTTCCTCTTTCCACAGAAGATTCCGGGAGCATGACTAAGAATTCTTCCCCTCCAAATCTAACGGGTAAATCCATTTCTCTAACTGAATCTCTCAGCACTTTGGCCAAGGCTATCAGTGCTTTGTCCCCTTCTAAATGACCAAATTTATCATTAATGTTTTTGAAATTGTCCACATCTAGCATTAACAATGTCGAAGGATGTCCTAATCGGCAAGCTCGATCTAATTCAAGGTTGAATTGTTGCTCAAAATACCGTCGGTTTGCCAGACCTGTTAAGTAGTCTTTTAAGGATAACTTTTCCAGTTCTCTATACTGAACTTTTAAATTCGTGGTCATAATATTAAAATTTTGGATGACTCGTTGGAAATCAGGGTGTCCTTTAAAGTCAATCTGACGATTCAAATCTCCCGCAGCTACCTGCTCTGTGGCTAGGGTAATTTCTTCTAGGGGCTTAATAATTAGTTGAGCAAATATTACGCTGACTAATAACCCTAAAGCTATAACCAGCAGCATTGTCCCAACTGTCATATCCATATTAACTTTGCTCATGGCATAGATATCTTTATGGCTCATTTCGTAGACAACTACCCAGTTATTATTTTTCAATTTACCAAAAGCTGCAGTAATATCTCCCTGCTCTGTAGAAATATCATCAGCGATTGATCCTTTGTCTTCAGAAATATAAGATAAAATTTCCTGATTAGAAATTGCTTTACCGACCATTTCGCGGTTTTCGTGGTAAATTATGATTCCCGCTCCATCGACAACGTATAGATTACCCTGCTTTTTAGCTTGAAATCCTTGAAATAAGGAATTAAAAATATTGCTGCTGTTCCATAAATTAATGCTTAAAGCCAGAACTCCCGTTATTTGGCCATTTTCGGCCACTGTATTACTGGCAAAGATCACCGGGGAAGCGTCGCTGGTACTGGTTTTAATGACATCGGATAAATATGGTTGCTTACTTCTAAGAGGGGCTTGAATATAATCCCGATAACTAATATTGCTCTTTTGCTTTAATTCCAATAGGCCTTGAGGAGATGAATAGAATAATTTTACAATTCCTTCTGTATCAGTCACCACTCCTCCTGTAAAAATTGAACTACTTCTCACAAATACATCCATTGCCTCTCCTGATTCTTTCAATTTTTCAGGCGTAGACAGTTCAATTTTTTGGGATAAAAACACAATGTCATTAAGACTTTTCGATAAATTCCAATCCAGCCTGGATGCTAAAAAATCCACATCATTGAGCATTACCTGATGGTATCGTTCTTTGACAAAATGGGGAGTCAAATAGAAAAGATTAAATGCACCTGGGATCCCTATAGCTAAGATAACTAGTATCCCAATTACCCCTATTAGCTGTTTGAATAATTTACTTTTATAAATAAAGTTCATAAAAGTATCCTCCCAGAAAGGTTATTGCAACTCAATTTTATATCTTGTTCGATCATCTCTAACCTATCCTTATATCCAACAGTCTTGAGTCACTTTAAAAATTATATAACTGCAAAATCATATCATATAATCCAAAGAATCTCTATGACGTATTTCAATATTTGATAGTTTAAGGAAATAATTTCTCCTCCAAAATTCATAAACCCCAAGCATAATCAGTTATATGCTCAGGGTTCTTGCATAGGTCACTTGTTACCTACTCAATATTCTACTTTAAGGTATATCTAATTTTGCCAGATTCCTCTATTTCCAGTTTCTTTTTTTCATAGCCCTTTCGTCCCATTAAGGCGTAGGTTCCGTTTTTGCCTTCTTCAACTCCCGGTTGATCGAAAGCGTTTATATTAAGCAACTCACCCATGTAGGCTGTTTCCCACTCTAAGAGCAGTAAAAGTTGACCAATATTATACGCATCCAAGCTGGAAAGAATAATCTTTTGGTGTTGTCGATTAGCAAGGGTGAGTGCATATTCAGTCGCTTTTTGTTCTGCAAATAACAACTCTTCTAAAGTTCGTCCGCCTAAAAAGTGAATATCTTCGGGTAATTCCGAATCCAATGGAATTATTCGGGTTTGCTTAAATTTTTCTACGGTTACAAAGGAAAGAACTTTATCATCGGGCCCCTCTACATAGAGCTGTACTTGGGAATGCTGATCAGTCACTCCAAGGGCTTTGACGGGAGTCTGACCTACGAAAACCTCACGCCCCTGAAGATCATAACGTTTCCCCAGGCTTTCGGCCCATAATTGAGCGTACCAATCTGCCATGGTTTTTAAGCCATCTGCATAGGGCATAAACACAGAAATATTCTTTCCCTTTTGCCAAGATAAGTAGGCTAACCCTGCCCGTAATTGCGCTGGGTTAGCAAGTACCCCTTTAGATTCCCAGATCCAATGATCCATACTTAGGGCACCATCCATAAGCTGATCAATATCAATGCCGCATACCGCCGCCGCCAGCAAGCCTACCGGAGTTAGTTCTGAAAACCTGCCTCCTATCCCTGTAGGTATTACAAAGCGATGAAAGCCTTCTTCCAGGGCAATTGGCAAAAGATTTCCTTTTTCTTTATCCGTAGTGACAACAATATGTTCTGGATAGCTGTTTCCACACTCTCTCCGCAATATATCACGAACAATGAGAAACTGCGCCATGGTTTCTGACGTGTTACCCGATTTGGAAATCACATTAAATAGGGTTCTCTTAGGATCAAGTATCTCCATCAGCTCATTAAAGCGAACCGGATCGATATTGTCTACCACATATAAGCGGGGCCGATGCCTGCGCTTTTCTGGAGGAAGTTCATTGTAGTAGTAGTGGTTTAAGGCTTGATGAACAGCTAAGGGGCCGAGGGCTGACCCCCCGATTCCTAACACGACAAAGTTATCAAACCGGGTAGCAACAGTGTCAGCATACTTAATTATTTCAGGAACCTGTTCCTTAATAGAAATCAAAATCTTGGTAAAATCTAGCTGACCAGCCTCCCAGCGTATTTCAAGGGAAGCTTTAGCTTGGTCAAGCTTAGTTTGAAGACCCTGCAACTCTTCATTCCTAAATCCATCTGGGTTTTGTGGACCCTTCATCATCCCAGTATAGTCAATCTGTAATCCTAACTGACCTTGATTATCCATTCACTCAACCTCATCTCCGCGTATGGATTTCCCTGGCTAAATTGAAAGCTGATTTGCTAAATCATACAGTTCTGTGTTAAAGGGCGGCATCTCGCCGTAGGCTACATCGAGAGGGATAGAAACCACTTTCTGATTGACATATGCTGTCATTTTATTGGTCTCCTTAGCCATAATAATTTCAACAGCTTTTCCTCCCATGGCTGCAGCAATCACAGCATCTAAAGCGCTTGGGTTGCCGCCACGTTGAAGATGTCCCAAAATAGTAATCCTAGTATCAAAGCCTGAACGAGAATGTAATTCCTCGCCAATTTTATAGGCGCTTCCCGCCCCCTCAGAAACAATGATTATACTGTGATTTTTCCCACGCTGATGACCCCGTTTCAACTTTTCACATATCTCATCGTAATCAAAAGGAATTTCGGGTACTAAAATTGACTCAGCTCCACAAGCTATTCCTGCCTGAAGAGCAATATTTCCACAGTGCCTACCCATAACTTCAACAACAAATGTCCTTTCATGGGAGGTCGCGGTATCTCTAATTTTACCAACAGCATCGATAACCGTATTAACTGCCGTATCAAAGCCTATGGTTAGATCTGTCCCCGGGATGTCATTGTCGATAGTTCCAGGTATCCCAACTATTTGAATTCCTTTCGCCAAGGTTTGAGCTCCTCTAAAAGAACCATCTCCACCAATTACTACTAAAGCATCAATTTCATGCTTATGTAATTGCTCTAAGGCCTTTTGTTGGCCTTCAGGAGTCATCATTTCTGCCGAGCGTGCTGTTTTCAGGATGGTTCCGCCGCGTAGAACAATATCTGCTACAGAGCCCAAGCTCATTTCCGTGAGTTCTCCATGGATTAACCCTTCATACCCTCGACTAATTCCATAGACCCTTAGCCCATGAAAAATCCCTTTTCTGACCACGGCGCGAAGGGCAGCATTCATACCAGGAGCATCCCCTCCACTCGTTAGCACCCCTATGCGTTTAATATCTCTTGACATAGAATCACCCCTTTCTATTGTTTTTCTTAATGTTGCTTTTTAGTCAAATACGACTACTCTATAGTTTCTTCATGATCAAAATAATTTAATACTGACTGATAAATTTTAATCAATTCTTTATCTTTAACAAGCTTGTCCTGCATCTTTTGGTACGACAAGATAATGCTATTATGATTACGGTTAAAATAGTGAGCTATTGCCGGAAAAGAAATATGGCAAAGGTTTCGTACCGTATAAATAGCCATTTCTCTGACTTCATTAATAGTTTTTTTACGACTTGCACTCTGTAGGTCCTCAACGGAAACTCCCATAGATTGAGCAACATTTCGAATAATGTTCATTGGATCAGGGGCCTTAAGCATTTTGCGTTCTTTTTCGTACCAATAGGCATTAAAACAAGCCAGACTTAATTCATCTTCATGGAGCTCGGCAAATTTTATGTAATCCTCAATCGTCTTGACAGCGTCTGCTAAATTATCTATTCTCTCGGAGACCATTTTTAATACGGATTTAGCTATGAAAAGACGTCTTTGATGGACATATTCTTCTAAAAAGGCTTCCAATTCAAATTCTTGAGGGCGCTCTATTGGAATAGCAACACCACTTAAAAACCGTGAAGCCAGCCTCTCACCTAAAAACCCCAAATCTAATCGATCGGCTTCACATGTAATTACCAACTTGCCGCCATTATTATTGATATATTCATAGGTATAATGTAACTCTTCTATTGTTTTGGCTTTTCCAGCCAGACATTGAAGGTCATCAATCAGCAACAGACGAGTTGTACGATACCTCTCACGAAATTGGTTGAGTTTTCTTTCCTGAGCTGCGTAAGCATATTGACGAGCAAAGGCTAAAGCATCGGTGATTACCAGCCCTTTTTCAGTTTGGTTTTTTTTGTAGAGATATTGGAGCAGAACAGATTTCCCAACCCCTGATGGACCATAAATCAATGTTACATTAGCAGCATTCTCAAATTGGAACTTCTTTACTAATCGGCAGGCTCGAATGTTAAAATCTCTTACAAACCAGTTCAAGCTAGCCTCTCCTTTATTAATGATTGAGATACAAATAACATCTCTATGTTATTAACTTTTTCTACGAATAAGAGAAATCCCCTCCGTTAACAAAAGCTGGAGATAAAATATTTAATGGATTTATTACTCCTCTGGCCTCTGATCCGCTAAATATCTATAGCATTCACCAGCAATAACTGTTAAAGGTTTACTACGGCGGGTTAAAAGATAAAAACCGCGTTCAATATTCAAGCCTTTAACCTTCGCCCACTTAATCCCTTGTTTTTCGCAAGATTCAAGTGCATGTTTTGAAAGAAATGAATAGCCTATACCCGAACGAACTGCATTTTTAACAGATTCAGTACTTCCAACTTCTAAGGCAATATTGAAGTCATTGAGATCTAAATCTCGTTTAGCTAGAGCTTCTTCAAATGTACGTCGATGTCCCGATCCTGTCTCACGAATTATCATAGGATCTCCTTTTATGGAATCAAGATCAATGCATTCACTAGTACTTAAAGGATGTTGGCAAGATACTACAAAACCCAATTCATCTTTCATCCAAAATTCGGAGGTTAATTTTTCAGTATCAAATATTGCCCCAACTACAGCAAAATCTACTTCATGGGCAAGTACTTTTTCTGCCATCTCCAAGCTATCCCCAATAGACAATTTGAATTTGATCTCCGGATAAAGTTTACGAAATTCAGATAAATACCCAGGAAGTAAGTATTCGCCTGGAATGTGAGAAGCCCCAATATGTACTTTTCCACTCATCAGGATTTCTGAATCTCCAATTTCTCGCATAAGCTCTGACCATTCAGCAAGCATGTGCAAGGTATGACGATAAACCGTCTCTCCTTCCGGGGTAAGAGCAAATCCCTTACCTTTGCGATAAAGCAACTTGACCCCTAGTTTTTCTTCAAAAGCTCTAATTTGGTTTGAAACAGCAGGTTGACTGATCCCTAATTTTCGCGCTACAACAGTAAAACTCTGTTCTTCGACTACCTGTCCAAACAACCGCATCAAATCTAACATATTGCACCTCTATCCTGAGTGAACTTATTCAACAAACCTTGAGTATGGCAGCTTAGCTTTGTTAGCTTTGTTAACTTTGTTAACTTTGTTAACTTTGATTAAATTAGATATAGAAAGAAGAGGGCAAGCCCTCCTCTTATACTATAGAATCACTCAAAACAATTTACTTTATACTTAAGCTTGAATTGTAACTTTTTTCATCCTTTGATCTTCCAGAGGTTTGTCCGATCTATCTCTCGGGGCGTTGACAATACGATCGACTTCCTCCATACCTTCGATGACTTTCCCAAAAGAAGCATATTGTCCATCTAAATGACTTGAAGCCTTAACAACAATAAAGAACTGGGAACTTGCAGAATTAGGAGCTGAAGTACGAGCCATAGATATTACGCCACGATCATGTCTCAAGTCGTTTTTAAAGCCATTACCGGTAAACTCTCCACGAATATTCTTTTTACTTCCACCCATTCCGGTGCCATTCGGGTCCCCCCCTTGAATCATAAAGCCTGGTATACATCGATGGAAAATTAGTCCATCGTAAAAGCCTTCAGAAACAAGCATTATAAAATTTTCAACAGTTTCAGGGGCTATTGATGGATAAAGTTCAATTTTAATCGTGTTGTTGTTTTCCATTTCGATGATTACTATTGGGTTTTCCTTTGTTTGATCTTGAGTTTCGTTTGTCACCCCAGTGACCTCCTTTATGTTTTGGATATTTTCCATTGTATATTATACCACCGGATTTAGAGTTTCCCTAATGTATGGAAAATATTTTAGTTAGTACGACTTGTCCTCCCTCGTTTTTGACTATAGAGATAGATCAAGAATACAATGATTGCTAATACAATTCCGCTCCTTGCCAAGTAATGGTGTAAGATATGAGTGATCTTCTGCCAATGCACGCCAAGAATTCTTCCTAACGAGATAAAGGTTAAAGACCAGATAAAGGCCCCTGTGGCAGCCAAGATAACATACCTTCCAAAATTCAGCTTACTCATCCCTGAGAAGTAAGCTGTAAAGTGACGAAATCCAGGAAAGAAGTAGCCAATGACGATTAGCCTATCACCATAACACTGAAACCATCCTTCAGCTCTAGCAATCTTCTTTTCATTGATATGAAGATAGGGAGCGACTTTATGTAAGAAGGGAATGCCTAATCTCCTTCCTATCCAATAACTTAAAATCATACCAAGAAAACTCCCAAAGGTAGCAACAATAAGTGTTTTTCCAAAATCCATTCTTCCTAGAGAGGTCTGAAAACCACTAAAAGTCATCAGAAATTCGTCTGGGACCGGAACCCCAACTAGACCACAGGTAAGTAAAACAAATAAACCGATATACCGAAAATGATAGATTATGTCAATTAAATTCTGTTCTAACCCTTGCATGCCCTACCTACTTTCCCCACCATATTACCCTAGGTAAATTTTAGGGCATAGTTTATTCTAAACTGTCACGACTATTATGAGCTTAAGACAATTATCACAAACTAGCTTATTTAAATAATACTTATGTCCGTGGGTATTTTACCATATACCTTAACTCTTAGCCATCTAATCTTATCATGAATAACATTTGCTTTCTTCAGACATTTTTTTCCTCAAAGCTAAGAGAATTTATCTAAGTAAATTCTACCTTATGTGGTTAAAATCCTTTATTTACAATAAAAACAGACGCTATTTCTAGCATCTGTTTCAATTTGATTAAGTTTCTCCTATTTATAGCTATTTACCGCCATTTTCTTCACTTTTTGATCCTAAACGACGGCTTACCATCCCATTGGATGATTCATAAATGAATTTCTTGTTATCGACTACAGTTTCAAGGGCGACTGATTTTCCCCAGAGAAATTGTACTAACGCTAAAGTTTTCTCGAGATAAATTATATCTAAATCAATACCTTCATGACAGTGTTTTAGCAATAGCCCCCCTTTACCTTCAAAATCTCTTTCAAGAACAACAATCCGCGGATGCCCTCCGTTAACTAATTGTTTGACTAGATTATCACGAACCTTCTCCCATTCGTTTTCAGTAACCTGCCAATGAGCACCAACTTTACGATAATTGAATAGATTCAGATCCTCGACCAATTCTTTGCTGAGGTGATTTCGAATGAAAGAAAGGTCGGTTTCGATCTCACGTAGTTCAAAAAGTTCAGAGATAGATCTCTTTTCGGCTAAATGTTCCCAAATCTTCACTCCCAAGTAGTAAGGATTTAAGCCTAAGCGCGAAGGCTGAACAACCTGACTATGCATTAACGCAAATTCAATTGCTTCTGAGTCTGTTAGACTGAGTTCTCGCATGATTCTTGCGTGCCAGAAAGTTGCCCAACCTTCATTCATTATTTTAGTCTCAATTTGCGGATAAAAATAAAGTGATTCTTCTCGAATAATACTTACGATATCTTTTTGCCATGGTTCAAGACCTGGGGCAAATTTAATCAAGTATAACAGTAAGTCTTCATATTCCAGTAGTGGGTCAACATCAGCATCATCTCTTGACATGTCTTCCCACAAATCTTCATAAGGTGACGCGGCGCCCTTCTTATTAGTCTTATTAACAGAATCTCCTTTCCCTAGGTCTTTAACAACCCCTCCGCCACAGTTGCCTTTACACCCTTTACTTTGACAATTCAAGTTCTGAGCCGTGCTCATTCTGTCAATCTTCCCTAGATTATCGGATTCTTGTAGAGAGCCGATGTGGGCTCGATAATCTACGTGCTCTTGAATCGCCAAGACTGCATCCATGTATTTCTCAACTTTGTCTCTACCATACTTTATTTCATAGTCATGGATTCTCTCAGCATGCGCACTCATACGTTCAACCATATCCTTAGGGGTTCTTGAAAAATAGTGATTATGCTTAAAGAAATCGACATGAGCATAAACGTGCCCAATAACAAGTTTATTCTGTACGAATCGATTTCCCTCTAACAAGAAGGCATAGGCTGGATTGGTATTAACGACTAATTCATAGATTCGGCTGAGGTTTAAATCATACTGCATTTTCATTTTATAAAAGGCTTTACCAAAACTCCAATGAGTAAAACGAACGGGCATCCCATATGCTCCAAATGTATACAATGCTTCCGCTGGAACGATTTCAAAATTCACCGGGTAAAAATCAAGCCCCATGCCTCGTGCCACTTGGGCAATCTCTTGCGCTGCCTTACTTAAGGCTTCCATCTCACTGTCCATGACTCCCCCCCTCGTATACTGTCATTAGACTAAATCAACTTTACCTGAGCGTAGCTAATTTAAGAGAAAACTGTTTTGAGTGCATCATATACTTCGTTACGATCCCTAATCGTTACTAAACGCAGTTTCGGGTCTGATATACGCTTTAAGGTGGACATAAGTGTACTTGAATAATGGGTTCTTAAGATCTCTCCATATCCAACAACCTGACTTACTTCAACCAAGTTTTTCATCAGAGTCAATGCTCTGGAATTATCTGAACCAATGTTATCCCCATCCGTAAAATGAACCGGATAAATATTGTAGTGAGCTGGAGGATAATCCTTTTCAATTAAATCTAGTGCAAACTTATAGACGGATGAGCAACGAGTACCGCCGCTTTCACCCCGAGTAAAAAACTCTTCCTCGGTAACTTCTTTTGCTTCCGTATGATGTGCCAGAAAACGCATTTCTACGTTTTCATATTTTAAGCGGAGAAATCGCACCATCCAAAAAAAGAAGGTTCTGGAAATGTACTTTTCAAACTGGCCCATTGATCCAGATGTGTCCATCATTGCTAAGATAACTGCATTAGTCTCAAAATTCGGTCGAGTCTCCCAAGTCTTAAACCTCAGATCTTCCGGAGTAATTTTTAAGCGTTTGTCTTTTTCTATCTTCTTCGAAAAAGCCTGCCTTTTAATGCTTTCAAGTAACGTGCGTTTTTTATCAACATTTGCCATTAAGCCTTTTTTACGTACATCATTAAATTCCGGACGATCATGAGCAATAAGAGGCCGTTTCTTATCATCAAGATTAGGAAGTCTTAATTCTTCAAACAATATATTTGCCAGATCTTCATAGGTGACTTCTGCTTCATAAATATCCTGTCCTGGTTCTTCACCGGCGCCACTGCCCTTACCCTTTCCTTTGCCGGTAGCTTGTTCCCGTCCTAAGATATCCCCCGGAGCCATCTTTTTACTGCCTTGTCCGGTATGGTTCTGCTTATTAAAGTCATACCTAAAGCGAAATTCCTCTAATGAGCGCATGGGAATCTTAGTGTTCTTTTTACCATCTGATAGTATTATGCTTTCATCGACGATCAAATCTCCCATTTGTTGTTTTATAACTTCTTCTACCTTCTCCTTATGTCTTGATTGATCCAGATATCCTTTGCGATGCAAACTCCAGTCATCTCGGCTTACAATAATGTCATCCGCCATACAAATCCCTATCCTCTCTACCGGTTAAGGAGGGCTCCAACATATTTGACAATCTCATTGGCACAGATAGAACAGTATCCATGTTCTTTAACGAGTCTATCCATAACATTGTTAATTCTCCTCAGCTGTTCCTGATCAGGATGAGATACTGAAGTGGTAATTTTCACTATGTCCTTAAGATCGGCAAATAATTTCTTTTCGATAGCTTCTTTCAGACGCTCATGAGATTCATACCCAAAGGTTCTGCCTTTTCTGGCATACATTGAAATGCGAATTAGTATTTCTTCTCTAAAGGTTTTCTTAGCATTTTCTGATACACCAATTTGTTCTTCAATACTGCGCATAAGTTGTTCATCAGGTGCCATTTCTTCCCCGGTAATGGTATCGTATATTTTTGTAGAATTGCAGAAGGCTTCAACATTATCCAGATAATTATTCAAAAGTGATTTGGCTGATTCTTCATAAGCATATACAAAAGCCTTCTGAACTTCCTTTTTAGCCATTTCATCATATTCACGCCGGGCTACAGCGATGAGATTCAAAAGATTTTCCTTATCTTCTTTCATTATCGATGTATGCTGAGATAACCCATCTTTCAATGCTCTTAAAATATCTAAGGCATTAATACACTTATGCTCATCACGAATTAAAGCAGTCGATATTCGGTTAATAACATAACGCGGATCTACACCGCTCATGCCCTCGGCCAGTTCTTCCCCTTCCATAGTTAGTTCTTTAATATCTTTTTGATTAAATCCTTCAACATCCTCACCATCATAAATACGCAACTTCTTTACCAAATCCATACCCTGCTTCTTTGAAGGTTTTAACCTTGAAAGAACACTAAATACAGACGTGGCCCATAGACTGTGTGGTGCCAGATGTACATTTCTGATATCACTTTGGCTAATTAGTTTCTCATAAATTTTCACTTCATCACACACCCGCAGATTGTATGGTATTGGCATAACAATTATCCGTGATTGTAGAGCTTCATTTTTCTTGTTTCCAATAAACGCACGATATTCATTCTCATTCGTATGCGCGATTACCAGCTCATCCGCAGAAATCAACGCAAAACGACCTGCTTTGAAATTTCCTTCTTGGGAAAGACTTAAAAGATTCCAAAGAAACTTCTCGTCTGACTTCAGCATCTCCTGGAACTCCATAAGCCCTCTGTTGGCCTTATTAAGCTCACCATCGAATCGATAGGCACGAGGATCAGACTCTGACCCATATTCTGTGATCGAAGAAAAGTCAATACTTCCAGTCAAGTCTGCGATATCTTGAGATTTAGGATCAGAGGGAGTAAAGGTTCCTACGCCGACCCGTTGCTCCTCCGAAAACAAAATTCTCTTTATTGGAAAGCCTTCAACCTCCCCGGCAAACTCTTCATCCAGACGCAGGCGGCAAACGGGGCATAGATTTCCTTCAATACGAATCCCGTAGGTATCTTCAAATTGTTGACGTAAAGATACTGGCAACAAATGCAGGGGATCTTCATGCATTGGACACCCATCGATGGCATATACCGCTCCTTCCTCTGTTCTCGTGTATTCTTCAAGTCCTCTTTTCAATAGGCTGACAATAGTCGATTTCCCACCGCTTACAGGCCCCATTAGCAGTAAAATCCGTTTACGAACATCTAAGCGCTTCGCTGCACTATGAAAATACTCCTCAATCAGCTTCTCTAACGTCTTATCTAGCCCAAAAAGCTCTTTGTCAAAGAATTTATAAATCTTCTGATCCCCAATCGTTTCAACCCCGGCGGCTTTGATCATCTCATAGATTCGAGCATGGGCATGCAGGGCCAATTTTGGGTTTTTTGTAACCATTTGCAAGTAATCAGCAAACGTACCACTCCAAGCCAGTGCAGCCTCTACTGCGCGATATTCACGCAACCATTTAATGACTTCCATAGTAGCCCTCCCTTCACTAACAATCAACAAGACTTGTCGGGATAATACCTATGTATATGCATTGTCGAAGAATATAAGTCATTGAACCACTGTGTATACTTAATTAAAAAAGACATCTCAAAAGATGTCTTTTTTTAATACTCTATTCCTTGACGGGATCTAATTCCTTTTTCATAGGGATGTTTTAGGGGCACCATTTCTGTTACCAAATCCGCCTTTTCTATCAGAAACTGTGAAGCGTTTCTTCCTGTCAAAATCAGTTCCATATTAGCTGGTTTCTTATCAATTAGTTCAGCAACTTCTTTTTCCGGAATAAGTTCAAACCAAATTGCATTGAGTATTTCGTCTAGAATGACAATATCCCAATTCTCGGAAATTACTATTTCATGGGCTCTTTGGAGTGCTTTCTTAGCCTCATGGATATTTTCGGCAAGATTTTCTCCCTTATGCACCCACCCGGCTCCTCCATAATGCTCGAGTTGACATTCGGGACTTAACCGTTTAATTCCCTCTAACTCACCGTAGCTATTGTTCCCCTTCATAAACTGTAAAATGAAAACTCGGAAACCATGCCCGACAGCACGGACTGCTAAGCCAAAAGCTGCTGTAGTCTTCCCTTTCCCATTTCCAGTATATATTTGGACTAACCCTTGAGATAGATTCGACATTTTTACACCTTCCGTATCCATTTTTCGAGTTGAGGATGGATATAGACAACATTAGGAGAAATAAGGATTTCAGGGAACCGTTCCAGCGTTTGACGGTTAAACGATATGGAAAAAAACAACTTAATCGATGATTTCTCATCCGTTGCTCTCAATTCAACTTTGTCAGGATAAAGATAATAAGAATAGTTTCCATCTCTCCAGGAAACTTCCAACTCTCCGATTTTAGTGGATATTATTCCGAATTCCTCAACTTTGACATAGGCAACACTGGCAAAGGATTGTTTAAGGCGCTCAGCTTCTATAGCAACCTGTCCCACCTTAAATTGGGACTCTAGGAGTTGCTCAACAACAAGTCGAGCTGGAATCGATATATCTTCAAAGATCCGCCTCTCGCTGCTTATCTCAACAAGGAGCTGTTCAAATTTCTGGACATGAATCGAACGAACCTGATGAGCCTTCTTTAAGGCCTTTTCAAAGGTGTGATACACATCTTCTAAGCATTCCAGAAGTATCAAATCTTCCTCACGCATGTTGATCCCCCCCTGTCTCCTCTTTTGCAACTATCTATTACTATTCTAACTGAATTTGATTGATTAATAAAGCTAGTTTTATAAGAATATGGAAACAGGCTTGTTTTTTACCTCTTATTGCGCAGACGTTTGGATACTTGCTGAACCCTATACTCTATCCAATCTGTTTCACTCTCTGTATCACGCCCCCTTTTCAAAGCCTTCCAATAGCATTCCAAAGCAGCACGGAAGTTATAACGTTTTTCATAAAACTCAGCCAAATATATCAAGGCAGCCAAGGTAAATTCTCCATGCAATTTATTCCTGACATCTTTTTTACTTTGGAAGTCTGGAAGACCTTCTTTTAGCTCTTGCATTTCTTTTATAAGAGCTAATGATTCATGGACTTCGCTAATACGTTGTTCATCCTGGAACAATTCAAAAAGATTTAGAGCTTTGAAATAGTACAACTCAGATCTTGAAAAATCCATCAAAAGAAAAAGTAGGTTCCCCAGACTTTGATAACGCAAAGCCAGATCTATATTTTGTTCTGGATAAAAGAGAACCGATAGTTCTAAATAATATCGAGCTTCTTTGAAATTTTCCATATTCTGTTCAATTTTACTTAAGAAAAAGCAAGCTTCACTAAAAGCCTCTTTAGAATCATACTTTAAACTTATGGCGACTGCCCTTTGTTGACTTTCAAAAGCCAATAATGTTTTATTTTGGTCAAAATATAATAAAGCTAAATACTGAAGTGTCGTTGCTAATGCTACCATATCGTCTATTTGAGCGAAAAGTTGACAGGCATGCTTCAAGTATCTTAAAGCTTCATTTTTCTGGCCCAGACGAAAGCACAATTCGCCGGAAAGAACATTTAATTCAGCTTCCCCTTTAGGGAATCCATGTATACGGCAGAGGTAGAGCGCTTGAGTATATGATTGCTTTGCTTGAGCCCAATCTTCAAGGGTTGTGTAGACTTGCCCTAGGTCAGCAAAAAGCATCCCAAGCCTAAGCTGAGGAGATGATTTTGGGTAAACGGCAATTGCCTGTTCATACTCGTTAACAGCTTCCTTAAGCCTCTTCTTTTTGACGGATATACTTGCTAAACCCGCCCAGGCTTCAGCCATTCCTTTGTCGTTCTCAATCTCTTGACAAATTCGTAGAGCTTCTTTAAAGCCCGCTTCGGCAAATTCGTAATCTCCCAGTCGCACTCTTACCGTTGCCAGTAGTCTTAGAGTAAATGCCACAATTTCCGGAACGGATAACTCGTAGGCTTTTAGTAAGCCCTGAATATAGTATTTCTCAGCTTTTAGATACTGCTCATCTCCCAGAAACTGAGTTCCATCTTCCATAAGATTTCGCCAGATATATAAATCTCCGTCGTGCATATTAATCCCCTCCGTGTCTGCTCCATCATATGCACGAGTTGATTTATTGGGCATATTATAAAGATATAAGTTTCAAATAAAGCACTGCTGATTTTTCCGTACATAACGTTTTAACTTGCCCCTGCTACAGGGTAGTCAGATATTTTGGCTTACTTACTATTGTTGAAAGACATTATTTGATGCCTCAAATTGAACATGTGTTTTATAAAGCAGTTCAAATCGAACTAACTTGTAATCTAGACATAAAAGTCGAAATATGATAATCTTAAGCTAGAAGGGAGTGTTTGGCTTGAATGCTTATCGTCCTACACAGTCTTCAAACTATTGGTTATTTGCACTTAAAATCCTCATTCTTGTTCTAGGATTATATCTTTCTGCCCTAATCCTCAGCAAGGTCTTTTCCTTGGTATTCGCTGTTACATTTTTCTTAATACGAATACTCGTTTTTATTGCTGTTACTTTTATCGTCTTACATTTTTTCCTAAAGCTGTTGTTCAAAGTAGATTTAATTCAGACAAGCAAACGATTTATCCATCGTTAACTAAACAAAAATTTAATAAAACAATATTTTAAAAACGCCTTTTTTAGGCGTTTTTTTGTTTAGTCTTACATCATCCGGCTATTGTGTGAATATCCTTTAGTCGAAGGAGGAGTGCCAAAATGCGGATTATTATTTTCAAACGTCCCTCATGGCGAAATCTAGCTTTATGGGGAATCCTTTTATTCGTCATGCTTGCTTATCGTGAAAATGTCACTTCAGTTTTCTCTGGAAAATTAAAGCCTATCTACTCTGTGAACATTGACAGTAAAGCTATTGGTCTGACCTTCGATATTAGTTGGGGGGAAAAAACAGCAGAGCCCATACTAGATATTCTTAAGCAAGAAGACATTAGAGCTACGTTTTTTCTATCGAGTCCCTGGGCCGACAAACATCAGGAGTTAGTGCGCAGAATGGTCGCAGAGGGGCACGAGATCGGTTCCCACGGAAACCGTCACATTGATCTTAATACACTGGCCTCGGAAGAAATTGAAAAAGAGATTATTACAGCCCAGCAAGTTCTAGAACCGTTAACAAATCAAAAAATACGGCTACTTCGTCCCCCCAACGGTGCCTATAATAACAAGGTAATTGCCGCCGCCGATAAATTGGGTTATCGGGTGATCCAATGGAGTGTTGATTCTCTTGACTGGAAACGTCCTGGACCAAGCGCTGTTATTAACAATGTACTTAATGGTTCCCGGGCGGGAAGCGGAGCTAAAGCAGGAGATATAATCTTATTTCACGCTTCTGATTCTGCTCCGGATACCGTGGAAGCCCTGCCCACTGTCATTAAAAGCCTTAAACTTAAAGGAAATACTTTAATTCCTATTGGACAATTGCTATCACAAGCAAGCAGCACCTGGCCTCCAGAGAGCAATTTAAAAGAAGAACCTCTCACAGCCAGATAATCACCATTTTTCGTTCATTTCGGCCACCACTTTTTGCAGACTTCTATCTGCTTTCAGACGCTCAACAATCTGATTCAGACTTTTTTGTGCATCAACTCCCAATTCGCCCTCTAACCCTTCTTTTTGAGCTTGATCAAGTAATTCTTTTCCTTCGTCTAAGTCCCCTTCTGTCACTGCTTTAATTCCATTCACATACTTAATTAAGGCATCCCCTTGATGGAGCCCTTCTATAGCAGAAAGGCTTTTAGACAGACTTATGGTATCGCCTTCACGAACTGCTAAGATAGCCTTTTTAGTCTCATACAACACATTAGTCGGACGCCATGTTTGAGCATCAATCATCCGGCTAAGTTCTATAGCTCTTGCCCATTGCCCATCACCAATAGCCTCATCAAAGGCTAGCGAGAGACCTGCAGGGTTATTGGGATTTAGTTGTTGGGCAGCTTGAAGCTCAGCCTGGGCAGTCTGACGGTCTCCCCTAATCAAAGCTGCTTGAGCCATGATTAAATGCCTAAGGGTCTGTTCATCAATTGATAGCTCCTTCCATTCTAGATTGCTCCCAGAGAGTAATTTTTGAGACTCCTCTGGCTTACCGTTAGAGATTGACATTAATGCTTTCGCCAATTGTTTAAGATTACCTTCACTCATTTTGTCCAAAACATCTTGCGCTGACCGTCCGTCCTTTGGCAAATAATAAAGGTATAACCAAAAATGGTGCTTTTCATCTTGGTATGAGGCTAACTCTGTTACATCTAGGCTTGCACTACCCGTATTAAGAGCAACCCAAAGTTTTGTTTCTTTAACGTAAGGTAGCTTATTTAACCATCCTTTATTCTCAATCCACTGTAAATCTTCTTGTACTATAGAAACATCGTATACACTTCTTGCCTGCTTCATATGTTGAATTCGCCAAATTAACGGCCCGAAAACAAATATTAAGAAAATAACCACTAAAAATAAAATTGAAATCTTCCAAGGATTTCTCGAACTACGTTTACGCCGCGCAAACAATCCTATCCCTCGTTTCAAGCTAACTTTATAACTCTAAAAAAGTTCTTTTTTTTGCAACAATCAATAAGATCTTGAACCAAAGAATCTTCTTAATGTCCTTTCCATGATGAAAACCCTTCCCCAACCACTTCTGGCACTTCAGAAATCGCGACAAAGGCTTGAGGGTCAAAATCACGTACTATTTCTTTAATCTGAGAAAGTTCTGACCGATTAATAACACAATAAACAACTTGCTTAGCTTCGCCTGAGAAAGCACCAGTTGCTTGGAAAAGTGTAACCCCTCGCTCAAGTTTGGCAATAATCTCTTCTGCAATTCTCTGTGGTTGGGACGTTACCACCAGAACTGACTTAGATACACTTAACCCCTCCTGAACAAGATCCACGACTCGTGTAGCGATAAACATATAAATCATAGCATACATTGCCACCTCTGGCCCAAATAAAAGAGCAGCACATAAAAATATTATTGCATCAATTCCAAGCAATATTTGACCAACACTAAACGCAGTCGTTCTTGCAAGCAGTACTGCTAAAATATCAGTGCCGCCAAGGGATCCTCTGGATCGAAAAATTATCCCCATCCCTATCCCTGTGAGAACCCCTCCAGAAATTGAAGCCAGAAGAGTATCATGAGTTAGGGCTGGCAGATGCGCAGTCAGTGATAAGGTTGCCGACAGTACAGCAACACCAACTATACTGAATACTAGGAAATCCCTGCCTACCATTCGAAGTCCTAGAAAGAATAAGGGCAGATTTAAAAAAAGAACGGCCCAACTTACCGGCCAATTAAACAAGTAATGTAAAAGGATTGCTATACCTGTAACTCCACCATCAGCGATTTCATTAGGTATAATTAATGTGTTAATACTCACACTTACTACAGTTGAACCGATTATAATTCCAATAAAGTGCTTAAACAACTGCCAAGTGAAGTAATCTCGAATCCGTCTTATCAATAGAACCTCCATTTCTGCACAATTGTGCTAAACATTTTAAACTTAAATTATACAGTAGAGCCTTTCAAGAGACAAATCATATGTTCATAGATAACAACCTCAATCTAGTATACCTCGATCTAGTATATAGCAACAAATATTGACCTGCTCATTGTACTCGCTAATTTTAACTTGACAAACTACATATAATTGGATAAAGTATTGAAGTGCCTCAATTAGCGCTCGTAGCTCAGTGGATAGAGTGACGGTTTCCGAAGCCGGAGGTCGCAGGTTCAAATCCCGCCGGGCGCACCATGAGAAATACGCCACAACTATTGTTGTGGCTTTATAATTTTATTTGAGAAATAATTATTGATGGTTGGTAACAGAGTTGCCAACCTTTATCTTTTCATAAGTATGAATTGTCAAGTGACAAGCTACAAAATGCTTATTACCTATATCGATTAACTCCGGATCCATTACTTTACAAATATCTTGCGTTTCAGGGCAACGGGTATGAAAACGACATCCTGAAGGAGGATTAACCGGACTTGGAGCGTCTCCCTTTAGGATTATTCGACCCTTTTTCTGATTAGGATATGGAAGCAGAATTGCAGATAATAAGGCAATAGTATAAGGATGTCGAGGATTCAGATATAATTCTTCTGAGCTTGTAAGTTCTACTAATTTCCCTAAATACATAACTGCTACGCGATTACTTAAGTGTTTAACCATAGCCACATCATGAGCAATGAGGAGATAGGTTAAATTAAACTCTGCTTGCAAATCCTCCAGCAGGTTAATTACTTGAGCTTGAATTGATACATCTAAAGCAGATACCGGTTCATCACATATAATTAGCTTGGGGTTGACAGCCAACGCCCGAGCAATACCAATCCGCTGACATTGACCTCCTGAGAATTCATGAGGATAGCGTTCCCCGTGATGAGTGCTCAGTCCTACAACATCTAAAAGCTTAGAGACACGTTTTTCCCGCTCCACTCGATTTAGAACTCCGTGGATTAAAATAGGCTCGCCGATAATATCTCTTACTCTCATTCGAGGATTTAACGAGGCGAAAGGGTCTTGAAAAATCATTTGCATTTGGCTGCGAATTTTGCGCATTTCTTCGCGAGATAGCTCATTAAGAGTCTGCCCTTCGAAAATCACCTTACCCTGAGTAGGTTCAAGTAATCTTAGAATAGTCCGCCCAAGGGTAGATTTTCCACACCCGCTTTCTCCAACCATACCCAGGGTCTCCCCAGGATAAATCTCGAAGGAAACTCCGTCAACTGCCTTAACATCACCAACGTGCCTTTGAATAACCAGTCCCTTTTTAACTGGAAAGTATTTCTTCAGATTTTCAACTTTCAGAAGTGTCTCCGTTGCTTTATTAGTCCCAATCATATTTTTACCCTTTCGTATAAAAAGCAACTTACAAAATGACCTGGCTCGATTTCTAACAAAGTAGGCTTCTCTCGCTCACAAACAGGCATTATTCGGCGGCATCTCTGAGCAAAATTACACCCTTGAGGCAAACGATATGGATCAGGGGGATGACCTTCTATAGGATCCAATCGTTGTTTTCTTAGCTCAAGTTTAGGGGATGATTCTAACATTCCATAAGTATAAGGATGCATTGGCTTAGCAAACAATGTATTAACATCTGTATATTCAACGGTATTCCCGGCATACATAACTAATACTTTTTGACATAATTCTGCAATCACACCTAAGTTGTGCGTAATTAGCATAATAGCAGTGCCCAATTCTTGCTGTAGGTTGTTCATTAAATCCAAAATTTGAGCCTGAATCGTAACATCAAGCGCTGTTGTTGGCTCGTCTGCTATAAGAAGCTTAGGGTTACAAGATAACGCCATGGCAATCATAACTCGTTGACGCATGCCTCCACTAAATAGATGCGGATAATTATTAACCCGACCTTTCGCCTCAGGAATACCCACCCTTTCCAGCATCTCAATAGCCCTTCTCTTCGCCATAGAGCGACTCACTTTCTGATGAAGAACTATGGTCTCAATCATCTGCTCCCCAACTGTAAGCACAGGATTTAAGGATGTCATAGGGTCCTGAAAAATCATCGCTATCTCATTGCCCCGAATTTTCATCATTTCTTTTTCCGACAATTTGAGCAGGTCTTTACCATAAAAAAGCACTTCTCCACCCTCTATTCTTCCTGGCGGCTGGGGGATTAACCGCATCATAGACATGGCTGTAATACTTTTTCCTGAACCCGATTCTCCAACTATCCCTAGGGTTTCCCCTATTCCAATCTCTAGGTTAACACCATCAACAGCCTTAACTACTCCGACGTCGGTATAGAAGTAAGTTCTAAGATCTTTGACATGAATTAACAAGTCTCGACCCATTACTTTCTCCTCCTTGCTTAGAACGGGGATCTAACCTATCACGCAAGCCATTTCCCAACAAATTATAACCTATTACCGAGAATAAAAGGGCTGCGCCCGGCCAAAAAATCAGCCAAGGGGCATTAAAAATAAAGTCTTTGCCTTCGGATAGCATCACTCCCCAGCTCGGAGTTGGTGGTTGTACACCCAAGCCTAAGAAACTTAATCCAGCTTCAGCTAAAATAACCCCCGCAATATTCATTGTCGTATAGACAATCAGTGGAGATAATATATTTGGGAAGACATGATGTACTATGATTCGCCCATCCTTTGCACCAATTGAACGAGCAGCTTCAACATATGAGCTAACCTTAATTAAGATGACTTGTCCTCGAACAAGTCGGGCATAATTTGTCCATCCTACTATACCTAATACAAAAAATACTGAGATCATGCTTGGTTCAAAGAAAGTCATTATAATAATTGCCATCAGAAAATATGGAAATGCCGAAAAAATATCTGTTAATCTCATGATTAAGGAATCAACCCAACCTCCATAATATCCTGAAACCGAGCCGACGATTACCCCAAGAAGCAAAGAAATACTTGTTGCAGTAACTCCAATCATTAACGAAGCTCTAGCTCCATAAATAATTCTGCTCAAGATGTCTCTCCCCAGCAAATCTGTTCCCATGAAATGTTTGAAATTGGGCCCTTGCAAAGAATCTTTCAAGACAACTTGCACAGGATCGTAGGGTGCAATAGTCTCAGCAAGAATGGCAACGAGGGTCATCAAAGCAACAATTAAAAGTCCAAATTGCGACCCCTTTGATAATTTCAAGTTTGCCAGCTCCTCCAAAAGGATTAATCATATCTTATTCGAGGATCTAAAACTGCATATAAAATATCTACAAGCAGGTTTACCAACACGAATACAAGGGCTAAAAAGAGAGTAACGCCTTGTACAACAGGATAATCTCGTCGGGAGACTGCATTAATAAGCATAGTTCCAATCCCAGGAAGAGAAAAAATCATCTCTGTTAAAACAGTTCCTCCCATCAGGCTTGCAAAGTCCATACCCGCATGAGTTGTAACAGGGATAAGTGCATTTTTTAATCCGTGCTTAAAAACTACCACAGGCTTAGAAAGTCCTTTGGCACGAGCTGTTCGAATATAATCCTGTCTCAAGACTTCCAACATACCGGAACGAGTTAATCCTGCATACATTGCCATAGAGGCAAATCCCAAGGTAAACCCGGGAAGAATATAATACTGTAGTTGAAAGCCGTCACCACCAGAGCCACTAACCGGCAATATACGAAATATAACTCCAAATATTAGTTGAAGTATCATTCCTAACCAAAAGCTTGGTACGGATATACCTAGCAGAGTAAAACCCGTAGTAAAAGTATCCCAAGGGCTGCCCTGCTTAACTGCAGACAATACACCAATAAGCACACCTGCTGTAACTGCGAAGGTCGTTGCAACAAATGTCAGATTAAAGGTAATAGGGATTTTGTCGAGGAGCATCGTAGTTACTTCTTGGTGCTGAATATAGGACCGGCCAAGATCCCCGTGAAGGATATTCCAGACATACTGCAGATAACGACTAAAAAAAGGCAGATCTAATCCTAATTCCTGGCGAACATTGTTCATAATTTGAGGAGAAACGTGTTGGCCTAGCATTAAGGTTACTGGATCCCCCGGTACAAGAGATAACATCAAAAAGGTTAGCATTGATATCCCTAAACCTACAGGTACGCATTGAAGAATACGCCAAATGATAAAACGTATCACAAACTTACCTTCTTCCTAGTAGTCTATGATAGCCACACACTACGCATATCTTTTTGATCAAGAGCATTAATCGTCAAATTATGAACCTTATCTCCATATATACGGAGATAGTTTGTACTAAACGTCCAAATTGCTGGTTGATCTTCAACAATTAACTCTTGTATCTTTTTGTAGATCGCCATTCGTTTTGTTATGTCAGTTTCTTCTAAGCCTTGTGTCAGCAACCGCTCAACTTCCGGATTAGAATAAAAAGTAACATTGTTCATTCCCCATTGAGATTTGGAATAAAGCATCCGTAGGAGATTGTCTGGATCGGGATAATCGGCAACACAGGCTACCCGGAACATTTGAAGTTCACCGGATTGCATAGCATTAATGTAGGAACCCCATTCCATATTCTTTAAATGAATTTGAATTCCCACCTCTTTAAGCTGGGCTTGAAAGGCTTCCGCAACTCTCTGGTTTTCTTGCGTGTAGTTATAGGCGTATTGAATGGGCGCAAGTCCCTGTCCATCAGGGTACCCTGCTAAAGCTAAGTACTCTTTAGCTTTTTTCTGATCAAAGGTTGGTGCTCTATGGTCAATATCATAACCTGGCATTGTATCAGGTAATGGACCATTTGACACCATAGAACTACCCTCTAATACAGTATCGGCGATGCTCTGAATATCAAGAGCGCAAGCAATGGCTTTACGGATATTTATATTATCCTTAAACGGATCCTTAGCAAGGTTAAATCCAATATACTGTGTTGTGAGTGTAGTTGTTTTTAGAATTTGATCCGGAATTTCTTTAAGAATAGATTGTCTTTGACCCGGAGGGACCATATCTACATAATCCAAATTTCCTGCACGGAACTCGTTAAAAGCTGTAGACTCATCTTTAAAGATTTTATAAATGATTTTATCCACATGGGCCTTAGTTCCATAGTAATCAGTAAATTTTTCTAGGATTATGTCTTGATCAGCATTCCACTTAACAAACTTAAAGGCCCCTGTTCCAATTAATGTCTCGGGCCTTGCCGCCGGCGTGCCGAAATCTTTCCCAGCTTTGTTCGCAGACTCAAGCTTATAAATACTTACTGCAGGGTGCCCTAAAGAGGTCAGAAAAACCGCATTTTTTTCTTTCAAGGTCACTTCCAGTGTATAATCATCAGTGGCTTTTAATCCAGAAATTGTTTCAAGTTCTCCACTGTTCACTTGAGCGAACCCAACAATAGGTTCAAGTAGGAAGGCTAAAGGGGATAGTGTATCTTTAGCGGCTAAACGATTCCAGACATCTATAATATCCTGGGCTTTCAAACTCGTTCCGTCATGAAACTTTACATCTTTCCTAATCTGAAACGTGATAACTTTCTTGTCTTCTGAATAATCCCAGCTTTCTGCTATTGCAGGTTTTATCTCTAGGGTATTTGGGTCATATCTTATCAATCCATCATTGAGTTCTTTGCAAATTTCAATACCATTAATTTCTTCTAAAAAAGCCGGTTCAAGAGCAGAGGGACTTGAAATCATTCCAAAACGGAAAACCCCACCATCTACAGGGGTTAATCTGGTCATTTTTTCTTCATTTTTCAAGGCAGTATTCAATCCGCAACCAGACAAGATTATAGTTCCTATCACTAAAACTGCGATAGTTATCACCAAATTTTTCTTACCCTCAAACATCCTCTTCCCTCCTCCGTTATGAATAATACTCAAGTTTTGATAACTTTGGTTACAATTCTATAAATGTCCTTATGTATATCCTCTCTACTTCGCAGCTTTCCGTTGTCTACACAATTGACCTTTTCCCATCCGTATGATTCTCTTAACTGCGTGGCATTGTTGTAGGAGTGAACTAAATAATCATGATTCCTTTCATGGATATCCTTTTCACCATTATCAGTTTGCGTGGCCCTACTGTTGATAAGTACTTGGCTTACTTTTGGAGGCATATCCAGGAAGATAACGCAGTCTGGGATTGGAAGCTTAAACTTTACAAACTCTAAATCCCATAACCAGTCCAGAAACAACTTCCGCTCAATTGGGTCTGTTATTTTAGCCGCTTGATGAACCATGTTTGAAGTGGTGTATCGATCTGCTAATATAATGCCTCCATCCTGATAGAACTCTCCCCATGCTTTTTTATAAGATGCAAATCTATCTGCAGCATAGAAACTTGACGCTACGTAGGCATTAACATCGTTAGGGTCATTGCCAAATTCCCCATTTAAATACATTTTGATTAAAGCAGAAGAATCACTACCGTAATCAGGAAATGTAACCTGTCTAACTTTATAATTGTCAGAAGATAGTTTATCAAACAGCAATTTAGTTTGAGTTGCCTTACCGCTTCCATCCCCTGCTTCGATTACAATTAGTTTACCATACAAGAAATACCGACTCCTTTATTGGCTATTTTTAAATTTGGGATTATTAGCGATTAACGTGGCTTTATGGTAATTAGTCTATCAATAAAAACCCTTTTCAACAACACTTTTAATGTTGAAAGTTAATATTTCACACTATAAATCTAAAAGCAGTATTTCCTTTTTAATTTGAGGTACCCTGTATAAAATTAATTCTAATATAATAAATATCATTAGCTTTACCCTTTAGACTTCGATATTAACCGTAATATCTTAGTCAAACGGAAGTGAAAATTGTCTTCAAGATCCTTAGCCAATAAAAATGGCAGAATGAAAAACCAGCTTAAAACTCAAAGTGTGTTTTAAGCTGGTTATATATCATTAGACATTTTCGATCAAATATTAAGTAACTTTTCGGCTCCAAAACGTTATTAAGCTATGTTCTTGATCTATTTATGAAACCTTACTCATAACCCGTAATTTATCCGCAAGTAAGGCAATAAATTCGGAATTAGTGGGTTTTTGTCGTTCGATATTCATTGAATACCCGAAAATTCTTTTTAAAGTATCTGTATGCCCTCGTTCCCAAGCCAGCTCTATAGCATGTCGAATCCCACGTTCTACCCGACTTGGAGCAGTGTCGAATTTCTTAGCGATACTTGGATATAGCTCTTTGGTTACGGCACCTAGTAAAGAAACATCCTCAACTACCATCAGAATGGCATCTCTAATATACTGATATCCTTTCACATGAGCCGGAATCCCAATTTGATGCATCATTGTCGTAACTTCTACATGCAAATTCAAACCGCTTCCTACGTTTGTTACAACTGGGGTAACTGAACTATTCTGAGATGGTTGAGAAGATGGGATATCCTGAGTCAATGAGCGAATGCGTTTACTGAGAATATCTAAATCAAAGGGTTTAAGGATAAAATAGTCGACTCCCAGCATCATTGCTTGATGAGTTAATGATTCTTGTCCAAAGGCTGTGAGCATTATAATTTTAGGACGATTTAAAGTTGTTCGTGAGTTAATTCTTTCTAATACGCCTAGACCATCCAAATTAGGCATCACTAAATCAAGAATAATCAAGTCTGGTTCTTGATTTTGAATGAGCTCCCAAGCTTCTAACCCATTATTTGCAACTCCAACAACGATTAAGTCTTCTTGGCCTTGGAGATAGTTTTGTAGCATTTGACATAAATTCCGATTATCATCCGCGACAATTATTTTTATTTTTTTACTCATTATACAATTCATCCCGCCTTAATTGTATTCCGGTTCAATTATTGATTAGCATTTGCATCTTTCCGGTGCTTTTATTATACGCTAAGGCAGATGTCGAAATCGCAAATAATAAGGCAACATCCCTATCCTGTTAAAAATGCTGTAATTCCTTCACACAATGGGGTTATATGGATATTTATGGAATTTATATTTATCGCAAAATAGTCTAATATTTTTCATTTAGAATAATACTCCCTATATAATTAGCGAATTAATGTGAACACAATCGAGATTTATCTAACTTATGACTTGAGTGCATAAAGATTCTAACATGAAACCTTGATAATAGTGAAAATTTACAAAATTGGCCCGGTTTTATGTTAAGTTTATTGTCATTATGGACATACTATCCTCGAATGATCTTAAAAGGAGGAAGTATTATGATAGCTGCAGTCGATAAAGACACATGTATTGGATGTGGAGCTTGCCCTGAATTTTGTCCCGAGGTCTTTAAAATGGAAGATGACGGATTAGCTGTAGCGTATACAAATCCAGTTCCTAGTGAAGTTGAGGGCGCTGCTAAGGATGCAGCTGACGGCTGTCCAACAGATGCGATCCATGTCAATTAGTTAAGATTGATTAGGTTAGTAAGAAACAGTAAAAGCGGATGATTTCATCCGCTTTTACTGTTCTCACTATAATTGTTTTGCTTGCTCAGCAAATTCCCGTAGTCCTTCAATACCAACACGGTCAATTAAGCGCCCAATTCTTTCCTGGGGTTTTGCATTCTCTTTATAGTATGAAATGACAGCATCCATGATTGGTAATATTTCTTCCTTTTTTAAGTTTTCTAAAAGAATATTCCCCTGTCGTGGCTTAACTCCACCATTTCCTCCTACATACAAGTGGTATCCTTTACTAGTACCCATTAATCCCAGATCTACGGAAGCAGAATCAGTGCATTTATTGGGGCAGCCTGCAACACCAATTTTAAATTTTGATGGCAATTGCATTCCATGATAGCGTTTGTCTATCTCCATACCCAAAGCCAATGTTTCTTGCAGACCTCGTTTACAGAAGGTATCACCAGGGCATACCTTAACACTTCGCACGCATAATCCCACTGCATGACCCGGATCCATTCCTAGCTCGTCCCATATCTTAGGAACATCTTCCGGCTTTAATCCAACGATAGCAATACGTTGAGCTGAAGTCACTTTAATTGCCTGAGCATTGTACTTTTCTGAGACATCAGCAATCTTTCGCAAAATTTCTGGAGTCACGACACCTGCCGGTATATGGGGTGCAATTGAATAAGTTTTCTTATCCATTTGCAGTATTCCTCCGGGCGGTTGAGCTTTGGCCGCAGCCTCTGCTGACATTTCCCCCTGTTCCACAGAATTGACCTTTTCCAGCAAAACATTTGGATCAATACTATGCATCTGGGCTGCATTAGCTAAAGTTTCGTTAACTGAAAATGCACACCCCAAACAATGTAATCCTAATTCTTGCATAGCTTCTGCTGTCTTGGGATTCGAAGACATGATGTCTTTTAATTTCATATCAAGTGTAAATCGCATATACTCATCTCCTAACCATGAATGAGCATTGGCAAACAACGCGTACACACATGTTTCTCTTCGCCTTGATGAACATATGTCATCACTGGGGTTAATTCACTTGTTGTTCCACAGTTAGCACATTCTAACTCGGGAGCCTCTTTCTTTACGTCTGCCATATTAAAATGACCTCCTTCTTATGGTTATATCTTATCAGGAAGAAAAACTTTTAAGTGTGATCTAAAACACGATTCAGTGTGTCTTTGAACACGCTTTAAGTAAACTATATTTCAACCTCAGTTTAAACCAATAGAAGACAAACTATTCAGAAGCCTAAATTCTTTATTAAAGAAAAAAACCACGGTTTTACCCTTCTGGTATACCGTGGTTTACATCCCTTAGTTCATCTAGTAGACAGATACAAAACCAATCCAATAGTTAAGTAGATAAAACCCGCGTACAAGCGCATTGGTGCTTTTCTTTTGCTTGAACTTTTAGAACTGTAAGGCCTATACTGACCTTCCATGATCTTCCCCTCCAATATACGAGAGGTCGTTAATACGCTTAATCCCTTGAATTTTCCAACCCTTTTCGGTTTTTACTAAATTCATAGAAAAGACAAATTGTTGCACTTTTTCTACAGTTGACGTCCATGAAACCCGTACAACAACCCCTTGTGAATCATTGGCGTCTGAATTCATAAATTCAACCTTTTGTAAAGACAGTAGCGGATCTTTGTTTACAAGAGATTCCCAGGTCTTGAATTCTTTTTCATCCATAGAGTCTTTGGGCAGGCTTAACAGTTCACGAGCTAAATCAGTTTGCCTCAGGTCCATAAACTTCCAAAATTGTTGAATCGTTTCCCTCGATGAATCCCCGTATTGCGGATCTGCCAGAGTCGATATCACTGCTTGAGGAGTCTTTAAGACAACGATTGTCATTAGACAAAACAGCGATATCCCAAGTAACCAAACATATCGACTTTTTCGCATAATATCCCTCCTTGCTTGTCTCTACTATATATTCTAAGAGGGAAATGCTACTTTAAGACCACATTAGCCAAAAACTTTTCTTAATACATTAAGCACAAACTCCGGTAAACGGACATAATAAATACGCATATCTCTGTCCTCCTTTACACGCCTTTGATATCCAACGCTCAGTGGTAATGTATGCAGACATAGTAAATATTGATATCCTAAACCGCTTGGTAATTCTTCACAGCTTCTTCAAGTTGAGCAACGAGCAAACGCTCTTCTTCAGTATTTGCTGTGAAATACAGTCGTCCAATTATACCTGTAATCACCTTTAGAACATCTTCTAAAACTAACTTTTCCTTCATAGCTAATTGCGCGCTGGTCTCAATCAAGGCAATTCCAAACTGATGTCCCACTCCTTCTTTTATCATGCGTGTACAGCTTTTCCCTAACAGCCTCATAACTAAAGATGCTTCCTGAACATCTAACTGACGTACCGCATCAATGGTTGTTGTTAGTCCCTGAACCATACGTAAACCTACGCTATTCCAGCTTATTTGTTGATTATCCATAATATGCCCCCCCTAAAGCAATTCTCTTCCCGTGCCATACTATATGCCTTTGCTCTAGTAAGGGTGATAAAAAGAAAAAAGCAGAAAAGGTAATTTCCTTATCCGCTCTCTCTTGTTACATGAAATTGTTTTAGAAAAATAGCATCGCTGAATATCCTAGACCCAAGCCGGAAGGTGCACATGAAATGTGCCTTCTCCCAAACAACGTTCCCCCGTCCCAAGACCAGGGACGCAGTGTCACACGAGCGCGGAGTCTTTACGTAAGCAGAAAAGCAAACTTCCGTTTAAGCGACCCCAGATACGGGGCAGTGCACACGGACGTGCACTGCCGCCAGTGAGCCAAGGATGGCTCATCTGGCGGGAACCCCGCTCCCCAGAGAAAAGAGCTTAAACGGTTAGTTTGCTCTGCGTCGTAAGCACGTAGCGCTGTGTGATACAAGCCCCTCTATTTCCCTAACTTTGCCACTTTAATCCTCGAAACCATAAGACATGCTAAAACTAACATGCTCCCCAGATAAATATACCAAGGCAACATATTGCGAAAAAACATTAATAAAGCCATAAACCCACCAGCAAAGGTAATGGGGACACCTACGAAATAGGTAGTAATATTAAGCATATTAAACCGAGCTAAACGAACTGCTCCACATAAAGCAAATACTGCTGCAATACCTAGCCCAATATACCTTACGAAGTCCGGTTGGGGGTATAAAATTGCTTGATAAGTAAGAATAGCCGGAGCAACCCCAAAAGATACCAAATCACTCAATGAATCCAGTTCTTTACCGAAATCAGAACTTACCGAAAGTCTGCGGGCAACCTTACCATCTAAACTATCCATTAAAACCGAAAGAACTATCATAGCAGCTGCCAGAGTATACTGCTGTTCGATAACCAAAATTAGGGCTAAAAAACCAAAAAACAGATTTGCTAAAGTAAAAATACTTGGGATCATACTAGTAGTAATTGGATTTCCCTTCATTTGAACCTCCTCCTCTTGATATTCTCTAGTTTATCATTTTTAAGGTGATTATAAAAGCTCTTAGCCTAAATGACTGGTATATTCCTCAATTTTACGAAATACGACCTTGTTTTCCCCACGAACATGGGTTTTTATGGGCAAGGATCCTAAGAAAAATCTACCATAGTATTTTTCAATAACTCTGTCGTCCAATAAAATAACTATTCCTCTATCCCCCTTTGATCGAATGAGGCGTCCAAATCCCTGTTTGAAGCGAATAACTGCTTCGGGCAATAAGAGTTCTCGAAAAGGGTCCTTACCTTGGGATTTAAGATACTCGGAACGGGCCTCAATTAAAGGAAGTGTCGGTGGCCAAAATGGAAGTTTCACTACTATAACGCAAGATAATGTATCACCAGGAATATCAATACCTTCCCAAAAGCTATTAGCGCCTAAAAGAACACTCCTTGGATTTCTTTTAAAAGCTTCTAATAAACTGCTGCGTTCACCTTGTATTCCTTGAGCCAGTGATTGGATCTTCGTCCTAGCTAATAAAGGATTTAGGTACTCATAGGTTTGCCGAAGCATTGCATGCGAAGTAAAAAGGACTAGTGTCCTACCCTGCATACGCTCAGCGACTTCCGCTATAAAGTCTGCAAGCTCGGGAGCCTTCTGTCCCTTGGAATCTAAATGTCTGATACCATTTTTAACGATAATTAATTGCATCTGTTGTTCATAATCAAAAGGAGAATCCACCTGGGCAGTAATTGTTGACCTAGGCAAACCAATATCTTGTAGAAAATGCTCGAATGAATCTGAGATGCTCAAGGTGGCTGAAGTCATGATTACCGAGTTAAGTCGAGTAAAGATTTTTTCTCTTAGAATATCACTAACATCAATTGGAGACGTTTTCAGAAACAATCTCGATGATTGTTCTAGCCAAGTAACTTGTTTAGGATTGTTTAGGTTAATTGCCAGTTTAAGAGTTTCTACATATTCCTGTAACTCTCTTTGATGGCTAGATATTGCATACTTAAGGTCTTCGACCTCATCAGCGTCTTCTTCACTTAAAACACTCGCTAAACTATCCAATATAGAAAGAAGAGCTTTAATCCTTCCGGTAAGGTTTTCGATTTGAACATTTAACCCTTCCCACCATTGTCTGGCAGTATGTTGGGCAATAAATCGGAATGTTCTCTCCGTTCCTAAAATCAAAGACAACAACTCAAATAGTTCCTTAGTTTGCTTTAAAACACTTACACAGTTTTCGGGAATCCCATCTAGTCGTTTATTAAAAATCTCCCAAGGAACAGAAGGAACTAAATTTTCTAAAGATCCCAAACGTTGCTTCGTAGATGAATAAAAACTAAGTCCTGTGGATCGGTAAATGCTATCTACAGCCCTTGTTACATTCTCCGAACATAATTCAGAGCCTAGATGCTGCAAGGCAGTTTGATAGATCTGGTGTGCTTCATCAAGGACTAAGTAATGATATTCTGGCAATACATTATAATCTGTTTTCAAATCAGAAAAAAGGAGTGAATGGTTTACGATTAATACATCTGATTCTTCGGCTCTCTTGCGAGCTCTGAGCAAGAAGCAAACTCCTGCCTTTGAACATCTTCCAGGAATACACATATCATTATCGGCATTTATATTAGGCCAAAGTTCCATTAAGCCGGGAACTTTTGATAGTTCTTGGACATCACCCGTTAATGTTTCCCTTACCCAAACTAGAATAGTAAGCACTGCCAATTTCTGTTGCACACCAACGTTTTCTCGATTGGCTAAGCAACCCTGCCATTTCTTTATGCAGAAGTAATTATTTTTTCCCTTTAATACTGAAGCCTTAAAAGGAAAAGGTAGGACTGCTTCTAAAATCGGAATATCCTTCTTTTGAAGCTGTTCCTGTAAGGGAATAGTATGAGTTGCCACAACGACCTTCTGGCCTGTTTTTTTGGCAGACCATAGACTTGGTATTAAATAAGCAAATGACTTTCCTGTTCCGGTGCCAGCTTCAACAACAACATGTTGTGAGGAAGAGAATCCCTTTGCTATGAGTTTGGCCATTTTCATCTGCCCCGATCGACTCTCATAACTCGGGATGTTTTGTTCAAGATTTCCTCCAGGGGCAAAGTTCTCCACAACCCAGTCTGTCGAGTCAGGAATCCTTGCTGAAAAATTTTTCTCAGCTGAAAACAACCCCTCAGAAGATGGGGTAAGAACCAGATCTGTACGAATCGGTCGTTCGGGAAATGATCGGGTTATTTCTCTCTGTAATTCTTCAAAGAAGCCCTTGCCAGCCCATTCAGCAATAAAACCATTGGCCTGATTAAAGAAACTAAGATCAAACTTTAACCCCTTTTCCCAGCACGCTTCATAAAGCTTCCAAGTCAACCATGTCTTTTCCTCTATTAGTTGTTGATCTTCTTTCCTTAACGGAAGAGATAGTTTTTCTGCTAAAAAATCGAGCTGATAATGATGCAGCGTAGGGAAGAAAATCCTTGCTAATTCTGAGGTGTCCCAAAAAGGCTGCAGAAAATGGAAGTTTAATTCCCGCTGAAGAATAGTGAGGAACAAGTTCACTTCATGACCTACTAAGACTGCCTCACTCATAAAATTAATAATGTCTTGACGATGCTTTGCTAACCAGTTATCGTTATTAAAGTCAATATTTCTATGTCTATAGTCTTTACAACCTGGTTCTTCTGAGTCAACCGGTTGATAAGAATAAAAGCATGATTCGTGAATCAGTCCGTCACGGACTCGAAGTGCAGAAAATTGCACTATTTTCCCTTGTGAAAATTCAGAACCCAATGTTTCAATATCAAAAAACACCATATCTTTGACCACAAATGTTGACCCCTCTCTACTTGATATTGTACACTATTTTCAAGACTGGAACCAACAAAAGCAGGATTTTTGAAATCTATAGCGAATACTCTTTAAAATACGTTCAGAAATTTGAATATGAATTTGAATTCGACTATCTTTAATTAGGAAGAAGGATTCCCATTGTTAAGAAGAAAGATATCGATGTTCGGACTCAGTCTCGCCATTTTATTCACTAGCCTTTTCTTGAACGGATGTTCTCCAAAACCTTTTTTAACACAAGATGGAACTTACGTAATTTTGTCAGTTTCCCCAACAGGCATGAATCAATCAGAGCTCTTGGAATTACCCTGGAACACTAATATGGCTGTTCTACAAAAGTTCCTCTTAGAAGCTTCTTTTGTATTGAGTGATCTGCATACACCGAGTCCATCTGAGACATCTACGGAAACCCTAGTAAAGGCGACAAAAATTCAGGCTAATTTCCCACAACCAAAGAGAATGAAATTTATGGTTGATAACCACACTCTTAATCTTGATGTACAGTCCATACAAATTGAAGTGGAGGGGCCAAATGTAGGTCAGGTTATCATCAATCAGACTATTATTTTACAAGGGCTTGAGAACCCTAACCTTCAACCAGCCTTTCAGGAATTATTAGATGCATTGCACAATAACAAAGCGAAATAGAAAGTTGCTTAACCGCAACTTTTCTTTTTGTACAACTATCCTATCTTAGTTTTGAATATTTGCTAAACTATATATTCTCAGCTCTTGGCAGAGGTTATAAAGGAAGCTTTTCTTAGCAACACTATAAGGGATTACGTACATTTTAGATGTGCGAATTGAAGGGGATACATTTATGATATTTTTGTTGGACAATCATGACTCTTTTACGTATAACCTTTATCAATACTTCGGAGAACTTGGAGAAGACATCATAGTTAGGCGACAAGACGCCTGTAAACTTGAAGATATAGAAGAGGTACACCCCGACCTAATTGTAATCTCACCCGGCCCTTGTACCCCCGACGAAGCTCCTCTCTCTTTAGCGGTCATTGAACATTTTAAAGGACGTATCCCTATTTTAGGGGTTTGTCTTGGTCATCAAGCTATAGGACAATTCTTTGGGGGAAAAGTGATCAGGGCTAGGCAGCCAATCCATGGGAAGACAATGCCTATTCGACATGATCAACAAGGAGTTTTCCGCGAGCTAGTCAACCCTTTAGTAGTGACACGATATCACTCTCTGATAATCGAGCGTTCCACTCTTCCTGAAGATCTTGTAATTACTGCCGAAACGGACGATGGCGAAATCATGGGGATTCGACATACCGACTTGCCGATAGAAGGTATTCAGTTTCATCCGGAAGCCATATTAACAGAATCTGGCCACCAGTTGTTAAAGAACGCCCTTCAAAATGCCAAAGACTGGAATTTTCATAATTCCCCTTCACAATGGGTTGTTCAGCCGCTCTCAATTTCAATTCCTCCCCATCGTTTATTTCCAGCCTTAAAAGGAGAATCTGCACCCTTCTTTTTAGATAGCGGCAACGGCTACCAAGAACTCGGGAAGTATTCTTATATGGGGGCCTTCCCCTTTCTGGAAGCAACCGCCTATTCGGAAAAACTCGAAGTTTTCTATTCCGATCGATCTAAACTTGACATTACTCCCCTTCAAGGAATCGAAAGTCTGGAATATCTTGATAAGATTAGTCGTAAATATTATGTCCCCCATTCTCCCTTTCCCTTTTCGGGAGGGGCTGTGGGCTTTTTAAGTTATGATTTAAAAAATGAACTTGAACATCTTCGTCAGGTAGGAACCGATGACCTTAACTTACCACTCTGGCGATTTGCTTGGTATGATGGAATAGTTATCTATGATCATGCCGAGAACAAATACTGGATTTCGGCCTGTGGTATGCAAGAAGATGGATCTTGCCGACGGGAATTAGCAAATTCTCGAATTGCACGCTTAGAACAAACAATCAATGCTTTTCTCAAATACGAATCTCAACAAGAATTATCAATCCTCTCGGATAATCGCCCCGCCGCTATTATTGAGCCTAGTGTAAGCAAGCAACAATACTTGGCGGACTTACAACGTGTAATTGACTATATCTATGCAGGTGATATTTACCAAGCCAACTTAACTCAACGCTTCTCCTTAAATTGGGAAGGCGATACTTGGAGTCTCTATTCTCATCTTCATCAACAAAATCCTGCTCCCTTTGCAGCCTTCCTGCCTTACCAGGATTTTCAGGTTCTTTGTAGTTCGCCTGAACGATTTATAAAAATTCTTCCCAACGGACAAGTTGAAACACGTCCAATAAAGGGTACTCGTCCACGCAAAGACTCACCCTCAGCAGATCAACAACAAGCCATGGAACTTCAGAACAGTCCTAAAGACCGAGCTGAACTCACCATGATTATTGATCTAGAAAGAAATGATCTCGGACGGATCTGCAAGTTTGGAACAGTTAAGGTTCCTGACTTAATTAGGCTTGAAAAATATCCAACGGTTTGGCATCTAGTTTCTACGGTAACGGGACAATTGTTACAAGGATTAAAACCTAGTGAGATTATCAAGGCAATTTTTCCAGGAGGTTCCATCACAGGTGCTCCTAAAATCAGAGCTATGGAGATTATCGAGGAGTTAGAACCGTACTCTCGCGGTCTTTATACCGGTAGCATTGGTTATATAGGCTTTGATGGAGCTTGGGACTTAAACATAGTTATTCGGACAATATTAATAAAAGATGGCAAGGCCTTTGTTCATGTAGGAGGCGGGATTGTCGCTGACTCCAAGCCTGAGGATGAATATGATGAGACTCTCCACAAAGCAAAAGCATTATTTAATGTTTTGAGAGGTCATCTACATGACACCCATTAGTACAATTTCGACAAATGATCGTTTGGCTTTATTTGGATTTGGACTTTTTGAAACTCTCCTTATTACAACTCGCGGTGCACTCTTTGTCGATCTGCATTGGGAGCGTATGTATAGGGGGGCTCAGATACTGGGCCTCAAAATGCCTGATCAACAGAAATGGCTATTAAGCATTCATGACTTTGTCAGTCAATTTAGTTATCCAAACCCTTTTGCACTTAGAATTACCTTAAGCGGAGGAACACCAGCAACCAATCTTCCATCTCAGTTACTGCTTCATCAACGCTCAATACCATACACACCTGAACAGTACTCTTCCGGTATTAAACTACACCTCTTGCCATATCCCCGAAATGAGCAATCTCCACTGTGTCAAATTAAGTCAACTAATTATCTTGAGAACCTCTTGGCAAAAGAAGAAGCTGTAAGTAATGGATGTGATGAAGGACTTTGGCTCAATACCCAAGGATATTTGGCAGAAGGGACAATGAGCAACCTCTTCTTTGTTAAGAATAAGACTCTATATACCCCTGCACTGACAAGTGGTTGTTTGCCTGGGACTCGCCGCCAAATTATTCTTGATTTAGCTCGCTCAAATAATATCTTTACCAAAGAAGGTTTCTATACCCTAAACGATCTCTTGTCTGCTGATGAAGTCTTCATGACTAACTCCTTGATGGGTTTAATGCCAGTACAAAGTTTAAAAGGTTGTTCTTCTTTTAGCGTTTCATTGCCACACTCTAAAGATTCTATCACGAGAAATCTTGAACACGCGTACTCGAATTTGATCAAAGAATTTTAATTCTCTACCCTTCTATGTTAATAAGGCAAAGGTGCCAAAAGTTTGAACCCTCAAACCCATGGCACCTTTTTTGCATTTCAATTAATATTTTTCATCCAAAACCTCAAACATTTGTGGCGTTGCTTGCTTGAATGCTTTGTTTTCACCAACTGTATCAGCCCAATTCTCATACGCTGTACGATTTTCCCATTTCGAAAAAAGCATTATATCTTTGGTGTTTTGTTGCTTATTAACTGAGGCAAATTTAAATCCCTCGATATCTTCAACAGATTGTATCCCTGTCCTAACTTCTCCCAGAATTCGATCCTGATCAGGACCATTGAAGGTATGAATAACTGTCAACATAAAATATCCTCCCATTAACCTTAATTTAATATTTAGCGTTCTCAGTTTGTCCTGAATGTTCTGTTCACATACGTGAATTTTTTATGAACTTTTATTCGACAATCAGCATAAATTAAGTTGACAGGAGTAGGGGATATAGTAAAATTGCCCATCGTTTTATCAATCATTTCATGCTATACTAAACCTGATACATCAGGAATCTCTGGAATTATCAGAGGGGGATTAAGTTTAAAATGAAGTTAAGTTACATACGAACTGACTTTCCTAACGGGCGCTCACACATACTAATGCGCGATTCTGAATCCACAAATCCTGAACTAGTTCATTTCCTATTAGTTTTAAGCAGCAATGGTACTTTATGGGTTGACGTCTTTTGGCCATACGATGAAGAATCTGAAGGTTATACCCACAGAATATCAGAACAGCAGTTCTGGCAGACTTTCCGTGAATGGAGACTACAAGGCATCTTCTTAGGGGACAATGGCAAAGTTGCTAATATGTTGGCTCGAAAGCGATTATCACGGAAACAATCACATAAAGAATCTCTAACAAAATAAGCACCTATAAAAAGCGGCAAATGCCGCTTTTTATTCTATATATTGTTGTAAAGCCCCTCTTGTAAGTTTTGCAACTGCTTTAGGTGATCATGTTCGTTTGAGAATATAGGATTTAAAACCTCTTTTTCTGCGCTGTTTAAATATTGCTCCGAATATTGAACCGCTCTAGCCAATCCTTTATCCTCTCCGTCATAAAGACGTTTAAGCATTTCTGCGGGTGCAATCTCCCTCATATTTGCTAGTCTAGTTTTCCATTCAGCGATCAAACCCGGGAAACCCCCCCCTTCTTCAACCTGCCCTCCATTTGTTTGAATATAATAAGCTATCCGGGTCGCGTGCTCTTTATGATCTGTAAGAATTGCTATAAGATGGTTTCGTAGTGGGCTATCGGTTAATGTGTCTATATAGGCCTGGTATTGATCGATGGCCATCTGTTCGCCTTTGAGTATGGTGTTTAAAGCTTCAAATGATGTCTTCATAAAGACCTCCTGCATCCTATTTTCATTGTCTTAATAGTTTGCGAAGCATTCTCTGAATTATGTATCATTTATAACCTAGCGGTGGATTTAACTTTTTCTAACCGATATACAAAAGCTAACAATTCAGCCACGGCTTGGTAAAGTTGAGGAGGTATTTCCTTTGACAATTCAACTTGCATCAGAGCTTCCACAAGCACCTCGTTCTTTTGAATAGGGATACCTTCTTCTTCAGCGTTTTCTATTATTTTACGAGCAACTTCGCCTACTCCTTTAGCGACAATTCTTGGGGCCCCAGCCTGATCGTAGACTAAGGCGGCAGCCTTATCTTCTCTCTTCTTTTTAGTCTTGTTTTTGTTATTTTCTATCATCTCAGAATATCAACTCCACTTCGTCGAGATCCATGGAGAAAATTAAGAAATTCAAGGTTCTGTCTTAGTTCTCCCGATTCGACTCTTTCTAATTGAAAGCCTAGTTTTATAAATTTCTCTTTTGTTTCAGGTATTGCTACTTCAAGGAGTCGCGGGAGCAAGGAATCATCGCTTAGTACCTTGCATGTGAAAATATTCTCATTAAAAAAAGCATCAATTCCTATTTCTCCAAGTTCCTGGGTTTGAACTAAGATAGCAATTCGACAATGGTGTTCATCCATTTTTGATCCTTTACGAGAACTTTCAATAGCTATTTGAGCAGGGATAAGCTGCTCATGATTCAAGAGTGGTAGATGTAGTATCAGGTACGCACTATCCAGGGCTCCTGTTTTTAACCACATTTGCTGCCCGGTTATTTTCTGAAGCATTTGAACTAGTGGGTTATCCGAATCATTCCTGTCCTCATTGTCTTGACTTTGAATCGCTTTCAGGAGTACTCCTTTAAACGTATCCAGGAGACTTTGTTTTTCAATCTCTTTAGCAGGTTGATCTAATTTAAGCATATTATGTATCCGATGTTCGTAATTAAGACCAAGCTTTTTCAAGCTCCTCAACAATTCATCTTTTCCATTATCTCCAGATAGACTACTCCACTGCGGAATTGCCTTTTTCAAGTATGTTAATAATTCATTGTTTAACGAAGTTCCCTGCATACTTCCGAATAATGCACTAAACACTTCTAAAGTCGTTGTTGGAAAGGTTTTTACTAATGCGACAATAGTTTGGTTATTAGGTAAGCCCCGCTCATTTATCTGTTGGACTTGTGGTGGAACAGATAAACTATCTTTTAGTTTGCCGGGAATTGGCTCACGAATAAGTAATAAGCCTCCCTCATTTAAATTCCCTACCTTAACCCAAAACTTCTCCCCCACCTGAGTTGATGTTTCTAAAAGGGCATTTAAGTTTTGTCCTTTAACCCTAATACTCCCTTCGCCCTTACCGGAAATGTTCATAACTTCTACCAGAAGCCGCTCTCCAAGCTGAAACTTGCTTAGAAGGGCGGCTGCGTTAACCGAACTAGGTGCTGATATGCCACTTACTTCCACGCTTATACACCATCCTTACATAAGCAGCCGATTCGCATGCTAAAGGTTAAGGGCTTAAAATTATCTATCGTCTACTTTCTTGGCTTCTTACCTTGGCCTTTCCAAAGAATTTTTAAGATCTTTTAAGGCCTTCCTCATAGAACCATCCAGTTGATCAGCCACTGTTATTGATTTATCGTCAGAATAAGCATTTAACATTAGTCCTTTTTTAGCAGATCGTCGCTTCGATCTCCGCCCTTTCGCCATTGGGGTAGACTCGGCTTTAATCCCCGATTTTGGCCGGACTTTCGAAGGTTTCCCAGCGCGAGTGTTCGGCGAAGTAGTATCATCCTGCTCAACCCTTAAGATATCGGATGACGGAAATTCTTTATTAACCCATTCCTTAATGCGCTGAGGGTATTTTGTTACGACAAAGGCTTCTTGGATTGAGCCACTACTTTTAAGCAACAGCTTGCATCCTGTTTGTGTTTCATATTTATAAACAATACCTCTTTCAGAGGATCGGTTCACATCAATAACACCTGGAATGATGTCAGTAACTTCCACCAGAAGGCTTAGATTTTCTAACCATTCTAATGCATTTTGAATAATACCATGTTCACGTTTGACTTTATTCCTACGATGTTTCATTGATATCCTCCGGACACATCCTGTTTAGCATTTAAAAATAAACATGCTTTGCTTGTATCTCCCCATGTTGAATATTAATTAGTCCAAAAGAGAAGTATTGCTCTCTTCGTTTGTCTGTTGGAGAACCAGGGTTAAATAAGAGGAGGCCATTTCTCCACTCCAAAAAAGGCGTATGACTATGCCCAAAAACAATAATATCTACCTTTGAATCAACAAAAGCATAATAAGCTCGATCAGGGGTGTTTTTTCCTTTTCCCACATGCCCGTGAATTAAGCCGATATTTACACCCTCGCATTCAATAATATCCCGGTCAGGAAGTGCTACATCCCAACCATCACAATTCCCGCATACAGCCCGAACCGGTGCTATGGAAGATAATTCCTCAAGCAATCCCATATTCGTCAAATCACCTGCATGTAGAATCATATCTACTTGATTCAAGTGTTCCCAGACAAAACTTGGCAGAGATTTACCAGGGCGCAAATGAGTGTCTGACAATACAGCAATGTGCATTTTATTCACCTCTTGGCTTTAACTCAACCCCGGTTGGGGGATACTGTCTTAATGATATTATAGTAGGTATCTCTTTCAACTGCCTCTAATCCCAATTCATGAATCATCTCAACTAGCTGTTGTTCAGTCTGCATCTGAGGACTTGTAGCTCCTGCAGTATGATAGATTTTCTCTTCGCGTACTACTCCGTCTAAATCATTGGCTCCGAAGGAAAGGGCCATTTGGGCTACTTGCGGACTAGAAGAAACCCAATAGGCCTTGATATAACGAAAATTATCTAAGATTAAGCGAGCAACAGCAATCACTTTTAATGTTCGTACGGCACTTGCTTGAGGGAGATCCTCAAATTTTGTATTTTTAGGATGAAAAGCGGTGGGAATCAAGGCCTTAAAGCCACCTGTCTCATCTTGCAGGTTCCTTAAGGCTAAAAGGTGATCTATTAGTTCTTCATCTGTTTCTATAATACCATACAGAACATTTGCATTAGATGGTATTCCTAGGGTATGGGCGAGACGATGTATTTCTAGCCAGCGCTCTCCGCTCAACTTTCCGGGACAAATGATTTCTCGGACTCTTGGACTAAAATTTTCCGCTCCCCCACCTGTAATAAAGCTTAGTCCTGCATCTTTTAGAATTTTTATTATTTCTATAACCGGTAAATTCTCTTTTTGCGCAAAGAAATCATATTCTGCCGCCGTGAAGGCTTTTAAACTCACTTGTGGAGCAGACTCTTTTATTTGTTTAATCATTTCTAAGTAGTATGAAAAGGGAAGATCCGGATGTATGCCTCCAACTATATGAAGTTCAGTAACGCCCTGTTTGGCGAAGTGCCTTGCTTTATCAACCACTTCTTCAATAGTCATCGTATAGGAACCCTTTTCCCCTGGATCTTTGGCAAAAGCGCAGAGTCCACATTTAACTTTACACACATTACTGTAGTTAATATGGGCATTGTTATTATAAAAAACTTGATTCCCAGTCATCATTCGTTTCTTTTGGTTAGCTAGATAACCCAAACCAAGTAAATTAGTTGTTTGTAAGAGTAATAAACCATCCTCTTTGTTTAGCCTTTGCTGAGTATTTATTTTTGTATAGATTTTTTCTAATCCATCGATTACTGGAGTAAAACCCACAACAGACCCTTCTTTCCTATAATTGTTATGTATTTTAATTATAACATAATTCCTGAAATTCGAGAAAAGATATAGGAAAGATGTCGAAAAGGTACAGGAAAGGACTGTAATTAATTACAGCCCCATTAAACTTTAGTGATAATTTTTCATTGTTTTACGTTGTCGTTTAATAGCTTTACGAACCTCATTGGCCACTCGCCAGGTCTCCGGTTGGTGAGGGGTTATTAATTCCAGACGACCAGAGCGTTTGTCAATTAATATATCGACAGTTGGTTTTCGGCCTTCTTTTTTCTCTTCCCCTGGATGTAAAATATCGATGCCGATTTTATTTTCATCGTATTGGGGAGGTACAAGATAATTTAGCACTTCTTCAGTTGCATCCATTAATTCAACCACTTGTTCTTGGGGATAACCTTCCCTCAGGAGAATCTCTCTCACCTGTGTTAAAGGATGGTCTAGGGTGAGAAGCATCTGGGCGCGTTGTACCAAATTATAATCAATGTCCATGATGCACCTCTTTTTAAATTATTTTTACGATACTTACATTTTCCCCTTAACTTTGTATTGAATACTGATACATCTTAACGGAATTGCCTTAATTCCCCACGGATATTTAATCTTAAGTGGTGAAAACTCGAGTATCCAATGGTTTATTGATTAAGTCTATGATAATGATTAAAGAAAATTCAAAAATTGCTTCAGGAGGATTTAAATGTCAAAATTACTTTCTCTCCCATTTTTAATTGCTGCGATTTCTGGAGTTGCAATGGCAGTGCAAGGTACGTTAAACTCAGCTTTAAGTCAAAAGACGTCCCTTCTATCTGCCACACTCATTGTCCATATTATCGGTACACTTGTCTCACTAGGGGTAATACTCACTTGGCGAGCACCATTCTTAAACCATACCTGGAGCTCTATTCCCTGGTATCTGTATCTAGGTGGGGTTCTTAGTGTCATTATCGTTGGACTTGTAGCAACAAGTATTCCAAAAGTTGGTGTCTGTAACGCTACGACTGCAATCATCATCGGACAAGTCAGTATGGCTGTTCTTATTGATCATTTCGGCTTATTCGGAGTTACAAAAGTTCACTGGAGTCCTTGGCAATTGCTCGGCATCGGTCTATTCGCAGCAGGCGCTAAACTTCTTTTTCGCTAATAGACTTACTTACTACTGCGATTTACAATTAACGCCATATTTGTGATTATGGCGTATATTTCATCACTCACATTATACTTACTTATTTGGCCGTTGGAAGACAATATCACTGTAATTTTACCAGCAGCGTTTTTATCACTTTCTATTAAATGCAACAAATAGGCATAGGAATCACTGCTAACTGACAGTTGCTTAAACTCTCCATCAGCTACAAAGATAACCCAATAACCTATAGATACTTCGTTATTACTATTATTGTATAGTGCATTAGATACACTAGAAAAATCTTGGCCCAAGAAATTTTGATCACTTGTGAAATCAGTGTTGGGATTTGGAGGATTATTAAGAGAATATTGGTCGTTAATTGTACTGGCTTGGGAAACCGGATCTGAAAGATGACTATATACGCTTTTAAAAAAGCTTGGAAAAAGGACATAACCTACAACTCCAATAATCAAGATCCACAAAGCAAGTGCTTGTAAGTCCCGCCATAGATCGTTGCGCGGTGGTCGTCCCCAAGTATTAGGCATATCAATCCCCTCCAATATACTTGAACTTTACTTTTTCTGACAACCACAATGCTTCATATACCATATATACGTTTGTTTACTTAAAGATATGATTATTAAACTTGCATCTCTTAATTCCAACCTCTAAAATAGACTTGAGGTGGGAATATTGAATCTGCTTCGACAGAAGCTATCCTTGTTGCCAGAAAAACCTGGCGTTTATTTAATGAAAGATAATCAAGCTCAAATTATATATGTCGGGAAAGCAAAAGTTCTTAAAAACCGAGTTAAATCATATTTCACCGGTTCACACGACGGAAAAACTGCCCGGCTAGTTAGTCATATTTCAGATTTTGAATATATCACGACGGATTCCGAAGTTGAAGCTCTTGTCTTAGAGTGTAATTTAATTAAGAAACACAACCCAAAATACAATATTCTCTTGCGCGATGATAAATCTTACCCCTACCTATCAATTACCGAAGAAAGTCACCCTCGAGTTCTTGTAACACGACAGTTGAAGAAAGATAAAAGTAAATACTATGGCCCTTATCCTAATGCAACGGCAGCTAGGGAAGCAGCTCGTTTACTAAATCGACTATTTCCTTTTCGAAAATGTCGTCAAATCCCCTCACAACCCTGCCTTTACTATCATTTAGAACAGTGCCTTGCCCCTTGTATTCAAGAGGTTCCCCCTGAAGTCTATAAAGGAATGCGCAAAGAGGTATCAACTTTTCTAAAAGGGGATCAAAGTGGTATCCTTACTCTCTTACAAGGGAAAATGATTAAAGCTTCTGAAGCTCTACAATTTGAACGAGCCAAGGAATACCGAGACCTTATTGAAGATTTGAAGCAGTTAGGAGAAAAACAAAACATCACCCTCAATGATTTTATTGATCGCGATGTTTTGGGTTTTGCAACCACAACTGACCAGATGTGTATTCAAGTATTCTATTTGCGTCAAGGAAAATTGCTTGCTAGAGATAATTTTATTTTTCCCTATTACGAAGAGCCGGAAGAAGCTTTTATTTCTTTTGTTGCTCAGTTTTATATAGAACGGGCAGTATGGCCCAAAGAAATCTTAATTCCAGCCATTGAGTCCTTGGCTTTATCCAAACTCTTCCCTATCACAATTCCTCAGAAAGGAAAAAAAAGAGAATTGGTACTAATGGCCATGACAAATGCTCAAACCACTCTTCATGACCAAATCACTCTTGAAATTAATCAACAGCAAGAAACAGGAGATGCTTTAAATACACTTGGGGAACTCTTAAACATTTCAGTTCCCAGAAGAATTGAAGCCTTTGACATTTCCAATATTTCAGGAGCACACACTGTTGCTGGAATGGTACAATTTATTGAAGGCAAACCTGAACGCAGAGGTTATCGTAAATATAAAATCCAACCCATGGATACTTCTGATGATACTGCTGCCATGAAGCAAGTAATTTTTCGCAGGTATAGACGATTAGTTTCCGAAAACGAAACTCTTCCTAACTTAATATTGGTGGATGGGGGTAAAGGGCAAATAAGGGCAGCATTAAGTGCCTTAAAGGAAATTAATCTAGTAATTCCAGTTGCCGGAATGGTTAAAAATGAACGTCATCAAACCCACGGACTAATTAATCAGTTTGGAGAACAGGTTCTCTTGCCTAAGAATCATCCTACGTTTTTTTTACTTGGCAGAATTCAGGATGAAGTCCACCGCTTTGCGATTACCTTTCATCGTCAGCAGCGTGCCAAAAATATGACTTTTTCAATTCTGGATGATATTCCGGGAATCGGCCCAAGACGTAAGCAACAGCTGTTACGTCATTTTCCGTCACTTGAAGATATTCAGTCTGCTAGCATCGTGGAATTACAAGCTTCCGGGATCCCATACAATACTGCTAAAACAATCTACGATTATTTTTGCTCAGGTTCTAAAAGTGATTGACCTGTAAAGGAGGAAACACAATTCCGTGATTCTTAATTATCGAGTCGAACTATGTCGCAAGTGTTATTTCAAACGCACCCATAAATGCTCAATTACCGATTTCTATATTCATAATTCTGCAATTGCTCTGGTTAAACCGGGAGGAGAATGTATTAAATACACGCCTATTCCCTGGATACCACAACTATAACTGCTGCTATCGTAAAAGAAACTTGGCTGGCACCCTCACGAAGACACTGTCTTCGCACGTATTAGCCCTTCTTGCTGACACTGTCCACCCACTGATAACTTAGCGAAGAAGCTTCCAGCGCCAGGAGTTTTCCTAGTTGCCCTTATACTTAGACGAAGACACTGTCTTCGCACGTATTAAACCTTCTTGCAGTATATAACTAAGTTTATAGTATTGGAACTGGGTATAAAGAAAACTTGGCTGGCGCCCGAAGACACTGGCTTCGCACGTATTAGCCGTCTTGCAGCCTCTGGCGCAGGCGGCTGCCTAGTTGCACTTATGCTTGGACGAAGACACTGTCTTCGCACGTATTAAATCTTCTTGCAGTATATAACGAAAGTTTATACTTTCTGATAGTACAAAAAAGTCCAGCAAAATTGCTGGACTTTAAAACTTTTGGAACTAGTTAACCCGACGAGCACCTACATACCGAGCAGCATAGTAACTATCGTTAAGGCTTGTGGTACGCACACCACTGTTTGAAGCATGTACGAATTGTCCACCACCAATGTAAACACCTACATGAGACGGGCCTTTCGCATAAGTCGAGAAGAAAACCAAGTCGCCCGATTGTAGCTTATCTTTCTTTACTGGTGTCCCTACATTAAATTGCGCAGAAGATGTTCTAGGCAAAGATATCCCTGAACCCTTAAAAACATACTGTGTATACCCTGAGCAATCGAAACCCTTCTTGCTGGTTCCGCCAAATACATAGGGCACTCCTGTTAGGCTTAGGGCATTACTGACAAGTGTAGAATCACTTGAACGGGATACCTGTTGTTTAGGTTCTTCTGCAACTTGCACTGCTTTGGTTTCAATCTTTGCTGCCTGCGCTTTCTTTGCAGCTTGCAAATCCGTTGTCGGCTGAGTTTTCTTTGCGACAATTACAGATTTACTTTGTGTTGAGATAGGTTCAGGCTCTGATTTTTCCGGTGCGGGTAGACTTTCCACATTCACACTGGTCTTTGCTGTGATTTCAGTCCATTGTAGTTGCTTTCGAACTGTCTGAGTATAAGTGTCATCTGATACATTTGCTGAAGCAACTAACAAAGGCTTCATGGGAATAGGACTCGGAGTCGTACTCTGTTCAGATGAAGCTAATGCCGGAAGGCTGCTTGCTAAAAGCAGACCAGCGAAAGTGATGCTTCCCAACCACTTCCGCGTAGATGAGGAAACCACCAAGTGTACGTCCACCTTTCTTAGCTTACGAGGTTAGTTGACGGATTCGGGCAGTAGGTGTAAAGCCCTACACGTGAATGGGCACGTGATTCACCCCAAAATTATCCCCCGCTCCAAAGTACGGCATTTGGACTCAGCTTTTTCTTAATACATACTATTCGAGACAAACCTAAAATGTCCTGCATTTACTCCCGAGGAAATTTATTCCTCAGTAAATATTTTCCATTATTCTCTTTTTTTTTAAGTTTTAAAGGGGTGGGTATTATCCGTCTTATGCTAATTCTGTCGTATTCACTCAAAATGAATGGTCTCACTTAAATCCCTACAACAGTGTATCCCAATTTCAATCTAACATTCATCCATTGTTTTCCTAGTATACAACACTTTGGATAGTATGTAATAAGGAAGACATTATCAAAAGTAACTTTACAAAAAACCTGAACAGAAGTGCCCCCACCTTTTGATGGTGGGGGCATTAAATGGATAAAACCTTATGCAAAGTTGTAGAGTAAGGGTCAAAGAATTTGAGAAAACCCCAAAATTAAGCCTTACTTTAAAACTAAAACATCACGAAATAAGGTCTAATTAGTAAGGCTAATAATTGGTGCAGGAATACGACCTCCACGATGAACAAACAAATTCGACGAGTATGGATGAATAGCAATGATCGGCGCTCCGCCTAATAGCCCTCCGAATTCCACTCTATCCCCGGCTTGTTTGCCAATCGCTGGGATTACTCGTACAGCAGTTGTTTTCTTGTTGATCATTCCTATGGCTGCTTCGTCAGCGATAATTGCGGAAATTGTTTCTGCACTAACATCACCCGGTAGGGCAATCATATCCAGACCGACTGAACAAACACAAGTCATTGCTTCCAGCTTGTCAAGTGTTAAGGCTCCTTCTTCAACCGCTCTTACCATTCCCGCATCTTCTGACACTGGAATGAAAGCGCCACTCAGCCCTCCGACATGAGATGATGCCATTGCTCCGCCCTTTTTAACGGCATCGTTAAGCAAAGCTAAAGCTGCCGTTGTACCGTGAGTTCCACAACGCTCAAGCCCCATATTCTCTAATATTTCTGCCACGCTATCCCCGATTGCGGGAGTAGGTGCCAGAGACAAGTCTACAATTCCAAAAGGAACGTTAAGTGACTTGGAGGCGGCACGTGCAATCAACTCGCCCATCCGAGTGATTTTAAAGGAAGTTTGCTTTATTAAATTAGAAAGCTCACTGAAGTCTGCATTAGGATGTTCTTTTACAACTTTAGCCACAACCCCTGGCCCACTAACCCCGACGTTGATAACCCTTTCCGGTTCTCCGACACCATGGAAAGCACCAGCCATGAAGGGGTTATCTTCCGGCGCATTACAGAATACAACTAACTTAGCTGCAGCTATTCCATCATTATCCGCAGTAAGTTGTGCTGATTTCAAGATTATATTACCCATTTTTAGTACGGCGTCCATGTTAATTCCAGCTTTTGTGGTACCAATATTAACCGATGAGCAGACAAACTCTGTCTCGCTCAGTGCTTGTGGGATTGAATCAATCAGTGCCAAATCGCCATTAGTAAACCCTTTTTGCACAAGAGCTGAAAAACCGCCAATAAAATTTATCCCGATTTCACGAGCGGCTTTGTTCAAAGCTTTTGCAATCCGCACCATTTCTTCCGAGTTCATTTGAGCAGCTGCAATCGCTATAGGAGTCACCGAAACTCGCTTATTAATGATGGGAATTCCATAACGAGCTGATATTTGCTCACCAACTTCTACTAAGCGCCCAGCATTTTTAGTAATCTTATCGTAGATTTTCGATTCCATTTTGCCGATGTCATCAGAGCTACAATCGAGTAAACTTATACCCATGGTAATCGTTCTGATATCAAGATTTTCTTTCTGAATCATATTAATTGTTTGTTGAATTTCTTCTCGTGCGAACGTGATCGTCATTACTTACCTCCACTATTCCACTAATAGAATTAAATAAATACCATTAAATGCGGTGCATAAACCTAAAGATATCTTCGTGTTGAACCTTGACCTGCAACCCTTTTTCATTACCCTCTTGCTCCAGAGTTTGAGCCAATCCATCAATCTCAATAGTCGCAGGTTCTAAGTCAACAATCATAATCATTGTAAAAAATTCATCAAGTATTGTTTGGCTAATATCTAGTACGTTTACCTGGCAATCTGCTAGGCGTCCTGAAACCCAAGCAATAATTCCAATCTGGTCACGACCTATTACCGTAATAATTGCACGGTTAGATTCTTCTCGTGGCATTGTCATCGTTTTTCCTCCCTTTGTAGACCAATCAACTATATGGGGATTAGACTAACATATTTACGTTGTATACTCAAGCCTATTCTTTTTATGTAAACTTTCAATAAATTACTTTACAATATAATTATATAAAGTGCACACTCAAAAGAAGGATATTCTAGCGATTTTTCATCATTATTTAAGATGATTATTTTAGTTTAGTAACCAGCTAGAGAATGAAATGATCATTATTCCTATTGAAAAAGAGAGCTCGTCCGAGCTCTCTTGGGAAAACTTTTATGAACAACTTCCGCCGCAACTATCGCCACAACCTCCGCCGGACTTTGCTGTACGAATTTCAAATCCGCCACCATGACTGGATTCCACAAAATCGATTACAGCACCTTCTAAGTGGGTTGTAAGTTTTTTATCCGTAAGAATGGAAACACCGTGCTCTACATCAAGAATATCTTCATCTGTTTTTGACTCTTCCAGAGTCATGCCGAAATTCGGCCCACCTCAGCCAATGCCTGCAAGATAAAGGCGAAGGAATGCATTTTCTTTATTTTGGTTCTTAAGCACTTCTTTAACTTTTTGGGCAGCTAGTTCCGTAATATTAACCATTATCTTCACTCCTTTTAATTCAACTGATTCTAAATATACCATACTTCAAGTTTTTTTAAAAGTATCTTCTAAATATAACTCCAATTTTCTAATTTATACTTGTTTGCCATTGCTATTTGGTTGGAAATCTTTCCAAAGACGACGAACCTCAACTTCAATACTTGCCGGCAGATCTTGCGAGAATCTCTGCCATTGCTTTAATTCCCCTTGGATTACCTGAACCCAACTATGATCTTTCGGCCAAGCAATAAAAGCCTTCGGTTGGGGAAGAAATATAGTCCGAGCAAGTCCTAAGAATACTAGAATCGTGAACAATCGCCAAAGCCAACGCATTATCGTGATTCATCCTTTCAAGCTTATCTACTATCAGCTTGTCCAGAATCAGAAATTTTAAATCGTTCAGCATGGAATTGTTGCCAGAATCCTTCCATATAAAGAAATAGTGGATCATAAAAAGTCCGAGCGGTCTTCGTGAATAGGTGATCCCGATAACTACAGATTCTTTCGCGGTAAAACTTTTCACAGGAGTTTTCTCCTACCAAAGTCCAGCCTTGAACACCGGCCCAGATAAATAAACGTCCTAATCCTATGGCACCAACAAAGTCTAATTTATCGGCATCGTACACAATTTTCGCTTCAAGGGTCTTTGGTTCATGACCTGCCTCTCGAGAATGAGAAACGATAGCCTCTCTAACTTGGCTAACAATCTCTTCCGAATAGCCATTTTTTAAAAGTATGTTCACAGCTAAACCCGCACTGCTTTCAGCGTGAGTCTTCTCAACAGCGCCAGACCGACCGATATCATGTAAAAGTGCTGCCAATTCGACGACAGTGATATCTGCACCTTCTTCTAGAGCAAGTTTTCTCCCCCACTCTCTGACTCGTAGTGCATGGTCTAGATCATGGGCACGATCCTTTCTTGCATAAAAACCTTGAGCAACTTGAATAATCTGCTGTAAGGCATCGTGATTCGCTGTATTATCCATTTTCCAATCCCCCCCATTCCAGAAGGATAAATCGTAAGATTTCAAACTTAGTGCTAGTTTAAATTTATCTTATTCCCGTAACTTCGGCTTGTCAAGTTTACCAGTTATGGAATATTGTACTCATTATTCTAAATGCATTCTTTGGGTATCTAGTTTTCACCCATTTCCAAACCGATAATGCTTAAATTATGATATACTTTTCCTAAAAATATATTTTACTTAGGAGAAGCTATGCGCAAATACTTACCAACATTTTTACTTATATTGGGGGCATCTATGGCAGCCTTCCTTTACATAGTCTCAACTAACTCTATGATTCCACTATCAACTCTTAATCAGGAATCCCCTACAAACCCCGAGCCCCTGTCCATAACTTCAGGGCAAAGCCTTGATTCCTCTTCTTCACATCCAGATAAGCAACTCACTACCACCAGCCCCACCGAAACTCATCGTGTTTCTGACCCTCGAGCCCTTCTTCTCTATGAAAAGGGACTGAAGCTTTATTATCAACGCCAATTTCCTGAAGCTTTAGTCCTCTTTAATCAAGCTTTGCAAATCGATGACCTTTGTTATGAAGCACTGAATGCCAAAGGGGCCACTCTAGCTTTTCAAGGGCAACATGATCAAGGGCTTGCCCTTATTAAGCAAGCCCTTGATCTAAACCCCACCTTTGTTTATGCAAATTTCAATTTAGGCCTGGCCTATGAACTTGCCGGTAAGTGGGATGATTCTATCGCTTCCTATCAAAAAGCTTTACAGCTCGATGATCAAGACACCTGGAGTTATTATGGCATAGCCAGCATATACGGCCGCCAAGGCAATGTTGAGAAAGTCCTGGTATATCTGGAACAAGCTATAGCACTTGATCCTGATGTCAAGTCAGTCGCCCGGAGCGAGCATGACTTTTCTCCAGTTCAACACGACACTCGTTTTCAAGCTCTGGTTAAGCCCTAACCTAGCCTAGAAGTTTCTCCAATCGGTCTACAAGTTCCGAGAAAACTCCCAGCGCATTTCGTACCGGGGCAGGAGTCTCCATATCCACTCCTGCTTTTCTTAATAATTCGATGGGATAGTCTGAACTTCCGCCACTTAAAAACTCTAGATACCTAGCCACCGCCGGCTCCCCTTCCTCTAAAATGGCCCGGGCAAAGGCAATTGCCGCGGAGAAACCGGTTGCGTATTTATAGACGTAAAAAGCATTATAAAAATGAGGTATACGCGCCCATTCTAAAGCGATCTCTGGATCTAATATTACGTCGTTACCATAGTATGCCATATTTAAATCACGATACATTTCCGAGAGATTTTCGGCAGTTAAGGCTCCCCCCTGCTCGACTACTGAGTGTATCTTTTTCTCAAATTCCGCAAACATCGTCTGCCTGAAAATAGTACCTCGAAATTGTTCCAAATAATGATTTACTAAATAGGCCAATATTTTAGTATCTTGGGTTTCTTTTAAAAGATGTTCCATGATCAATGATTCATTAAGGGTGGAGGCTACCTCAGCCACAAAAATTTTGTATCCGGCATAAAGATGAGGTTGACTGCGGTTGGAAAGATAAGTATGCAGTGAATGCCCCATCTCATGTGCGAGGGTAAACATTGAATCGAGTGTATCTTGATGATTAAGTAATACGTAGGGATGAGAACGATAGGTGCCCCAAGAATAAGCCCCACTCGTTTTTCCTTCATTTTCATAAACATCAACCCAACTCTTAGAGAACCCTTCTTCAAGAATACTTATGTAATCCTTACCTAATGGTTTCAAACCAGCAATAACCATATTTTTAGCTTCTTCATAGGTTATTTTCATAGTTGTTTCAGGTACGATAGGTACATAGATATCATACATATGTAATTCATTAAGTTTCAAAGCCTTTTTGCGCAGTTGCACATATCTATGCATCTGAGGCAAGAATTCACGAACCGTATTGATAAGAGAATCATAAACTTTCAACGGAACCCGATCATCGTCTAAAGAAGCTTCTAAGGCCGAAGGATAGTGCCTCGCTTTGGCAAAGAAAACATCAGACTTAATACTGGAATTTAAGGTTGCGGCCCAAGTATTCCGTTGCTTAGCATAAGTACCATATAGTGTCTTGAATGCTTCCTTGCGAACCTCCTGTTTTTGGCTCTCCATAAATTGGATAAAGTTCCCTTTAGTTAATTCAATCGAGCCCCCGGATTCATCGGTTATATTCGGAAACTTTAGATCTGCATTATTAGCCATTGTGAAAATTGCTCCCGGTGCCTCTGCCAATTCACCAACTTCAGCTAATAATCTTTCCTCTGCCGAACTAAGAATATGTTCTTTCTTACGAAGAATGTCATCCAAGGCATGGTTATATAGTTCCATTTTAGGTGAAGCTGCGCGGAACTCTGCCAGCTTTCCTTCTGGCATGGCTAATAATTCCGGCACTACAAAAGAGGCTGCACTGCCGACCTTGACAGCTAGAGCACCGGCGCGATCGGTTAGGGCTTGATAATTTGCATTACGATTATCCTCATCACGTCTCATACGTGCATATGCGTATACTTCTTCTAAACGAAGACTCAAATCGTCCATCCACTCGAAACAGGAGATAAGATTATCCGTATTATCTGCTAAATGCCCTTCGAATTTTTTCCCCTCTCCCAATAATTTCTCAATCCGAGAAAACTCTTCTTCCCATTTGCTAATATCTAAAAAGATATCCTCTAAACGCCATTTATGAGCCTCTGAGATTTCTGTTCTAGACTTTAGTCGTTGCTGATCCACAAATAGTTACCCCCTTTAGTAATAATTACCTTTATTATTATATACATCCTAACTGTAAATTACTATTTTCTAGAGACTAGGAAAATTACCCTAAACACAGCGAAACAGGCAGCGTACGTTCCACTGCCTGCTCCACCTTGTCCACTATCCCCTTGGAAGGTTCCCCAACCTTCCAAGTTATATTTTACTCGATCATTGCGACCTATGCAAGTGTATTGCTATTTGCTTTCGACGATAACTTGCCGTTAATCTCTATCTGTATTATGATAGTAGGAAAATACTCAATATTCATCAAGTCTTTACATAATATGGCAGAATTGTAGCTCCTAATAAGTAGGCTCTATAAGATTCTGACTCATCTTTAAATTGATGGGACAGTTTTTTTTATACCTGCTCTTATTATCTAGCTGCCCATAACATTCCAACAAACCCTCAAAGGTTCAAATCAGACAATTAAACCAGAGATTTGGCTACTGCTAATATCTCTTGATATTTAGGAAGGAGATAGACATGCAAAAAATTGGTTTTTTAGGTCCAAAGGGAAGTTTTTCAGAGGAGGCTATACTTTTATTTTTAGCTGCTCATCCTGATTTAATAGCAACACCCCCAGATCTGATCCCATTTTCAACGATACCCAAATTACTGTTTGCCTGCAATGATCATGAAATCGACTGGGCTTTTGTCCCTTTAGAGAATTCGACAGAAGGTCAAGTAGGCGTAACCATGGATACACTAGGACAAACTGAGCACCTCTTTATTACCCATGAATTTATCCATTCAATTGACCAATGTCTCTTAGCACACGAATCTATGCCACTTGAACAAATCGAACGAATTTATTCTCATGAACAAGCGATCGGGCAATGCAGGGATTTCCTAGAGAACCACCTTCCTAATGCTCAGCAAATCACTTGTCTTAGCACTGCGGAAGCGGCCCATAGAATATCTTCAATCAGAGAAAATTGGGCGGCTATCGGTCCCCGTCGAGCAGCCCGTCTCTATAATTTACATATTCTCAAAGAATGTATCCAAGATGCTACCTTAAACGCCACTCGTTTCGTGATGGTTGGCCATAACCTTGCGGAAATGTCCGACGGCGAAGATAAAACCTCACTATTGGTGATTGCCGAAAACACTCCGGGCTCTTTATATCGGATATTAGGAGAATTTGCCAAACGACATATTAATTTAAGTCGTATAGAATCTCGTCCCTCAAAACGAATACTTGGAGAATATGTTTTCTTTGTTGATGTTGACGGCTATGTCTTTGCTCCTCCCATTCAAGATGTACTTTGGGCATTTAAAGAAGAACACATAGCGGTCAAACTTCTCGGTTCCTACCCCAAAGCACACCCCCAAGAGAGAACTTTTTAAGGAGTGAGGATAAACCTCACTCCTTAATCATATAACTTTTAAATATAACTTTAGATAGACTCTACTTATCGAAAAACATTTTGGGAATCAGCTCACTTATTTCTTCAGGCGAGCATGATCTAGCCTTTTTCTCGGGCTTCTTATCCAAACCTTGTAACCCTATGGGGATTTCCCATCCTGTTAATTGACTTAAGCGTTCCAGCGCTTCCCACTCATCTGAGCAAGTTGATTTTATATCCCTTGCCAAAGCTCGAATTACATTTGAAGAAAACTTAAAAGGACTTGCAGTGGAAGCAATAACTGTGAATGTTTGATCCTTGGTTGCGGTAAGATAATCATCATACACTTTCATTGCAACTGCAGTATGGGGATCAAAGACATATCGATACTCTTCATAACTACTTGCAATTGTATTAAGAGTCTCTTCTTCATTAGCCCATCCAGCATAGACAGTAGCTTGACATTCTTTCAAAGTAGCGGAATCAACCTTAAATTCCCCTCGATTGCTTGCATCATACCAAGACTGAATTTTTTCCGAATCTCGTCCACTCATTTCAAATAGAAAACGTTCAAAGTTGCTGGAGATTAAGATATCCATAGAAGGGGATATGGTTTGAAAAAATGGCCGTTGACCCTGATATACACCCGTTTTGAAAAAATCTGCCAGGACATTATTGGAATTCGAAGCACAAATAATACGGTTGATGGGCAACCCCATGCGTTTAGCATAGTAAGCAGCCTGTAAGTTGCCAAAATTCCCGGTAGGGACTACAACATTTATTTTACTCTCCGGTGTAACCTTACCCTGTTTTACAGCCTGTAAGTATGCCCAGTAATAGTATACTATCTGCGGCAAAAGCCGACCCCAGTTAATAGAATTAGCAGAGGAGAAAATCAACTTATTCTCTTGCATCTGAGTCTTCAAAGTATCAGAAGCAAAAATATTTTTAACAGCTGTCTGACACTGATCGAAGTTACCTCCAACCACACCTACAACATGAGTATTTAAACCTTCAGTCGTTGTCATTTGACGCTCTTGAACCGGGCTTACACCGCCCGCAGGGTAGAAGACAACAATGTGCATTCCCTCTCTGTTTTTGAACCCTTCTAAGGCAGCTTTACCAGTATCCCCAGATGTGGCTACCAGAATTAAGACGTCCTCTTCTCGGTTAAACTGTTTAAGACTGGTTTTTAATAAGTCTGGCAATACTTGCAAAGCCATGTCTTTAAATGCTGCAGTCGGTCCATGCCAAAGTTCCAGAACTCCCAAACTTCCAACGGGCACTAAAGGTGCCGGATCTTCTCCAGCAAATCGACCGTCAGAATAAACTTTGATAATTTCCGCAACTGCTTCCTCAGAGAAATCCGATAAATATGGCATCATAACACGTTTTGCGACCTCACCATATGTTAACCCCTGAAGGTCTTGCCAATTCAAGTTGGGAAACGTCGAAGGAACAAAAAGTCCCCCGCCTGGTACCATTCCTAATGTGATAGCTTGTGACGCTGTTTGACCGTAAAGATTACCCCGTGTGCTTTCGTACAATCCATTTCCCTCCTTGACCCCTTTAACTCGATTAATTATTTACATTCTATTTGCTGTATATTCGCCTTATAAGAATAAATTTCCTTCTTAGTAGTGCAAAGTATATCTAGTCTATAAATTTACTCGACCTTTTGAAGGAAACTCTAATTTATTGTTGAATACCTCTTAAGAAAATCCGCTGATTTCAGAAAGGAGCGCAGAAATGTCAGATTACTCAATCCGCAAATATCGTCAAACTCTTATTATTGGACTTATCGGAGTTGTCAAAGAACTCTTTCCTGGTGAACAACTTAAGATTTCTCACTCTATCCTAGATGGTGTATACTGTGAACTTGAAAATTCTGTACTTTCTTCTAGGGAAATACAGACTATTGAGGATCATTTAAAAGTTTGGGTAGAGTCAGATCAAACAATCTCCTATCAAACCTGTAATGACCATCTATATCATTGCCAAGTTGATCTGGATTTGATCACCACAATCTATCCTCCTCTGGAACGGTCCGGGTCTTTAAAACATTTTAAGCTCATCCATTTTCTGCCTGGGTTTATCATTCTCTTTCCTAACGTAAACCATCCTGAATCTCTGTCTCCTTTTGTTCCACCAGAAAAACTATCTGCGACATTTTCAGAAACCCAAAGATGGCTTGAAAACTTACACCTTTCCTATGTTCATGATGTGAATGCTATTATTTCAAGTAAGTCTTCTCAAGACCTGATCTATTTGGCAGAAGCTTTGCACGAAAAGACGATTTCTTCAATTGCTGACCGAATCTTTAGTCAACGTTCAAAAGTCAGAGTTATCCTTATTTCCGGTCCTACATCTTCCGGAAAAACAACCTTTGCTCAACGATTGTCCACCCAATTACGGGTTAACGGTCTCCGCCCAGTGGCTTTATCCCTCGATAATTACTTCTTACCCCGGGATAAGACCCCAGTGGACAGTAACGGCCAATACGATTTTGAGTGCTTAGAGGCTCTGGATTTACCTCTCTTGGCGGATCAATTAAACGCCTTGATCGGAGGATCTGAAGTGGAAACTCCACTCTTTGATTTTGTTTGTGGCGGGAGATGCCAATCCGGAAGAACCATGCGCTTAGGTTCTGACGAAATTCTTGTAATTGAAGGAATTCATGCTCTTAACCCCTCATTACTCCCTTCACTCGACCGTTCACAAATGTTTAAGATATATGTCAGCGCCCTATTCCAGCTCAATATTGATGCTTATACTCGAGTTTCTACGACTGAAGTTCGGCTCATACGCCGTCTTGTCAGGGACAATCAATTTCGGGGAACTGAACCTGCTCGAACACTAGCACAATGGGATAGTGTTCGTCGAGGAGAAAATAATAACATCTTTCCCTATCAGGAAGAAGCAGATGTCATGTTTAACTCTAGCCTCTTGTATGAACTTAATGCCTTACGCCCATATGCAGAGCATTTATTAGTCTCAATTACTCCGGAATGCCCTGACTATGAAATGGCTGTTCACCTTTTAACCCTGTTATCCTTTTTTGAGATATTAGATATTTCTACGGTTCCTTTCAACTCTATTTTAAGAGAGTTTTTAGGAGGAAGCGCTTATAATGTATAACCCAACCAGACCACATTTCAACCACCCGGCTATTCAGGAAATAGCCTAGCTTTATATAATTGTACAATAAAGTGCGAAGAGATGATGCTCTTCGCACTTTATTGTACAATTACCTTTTTGCTATTTGTCGCTAGCAAGCTTACCAGCTTTTGCATAATTTTCCTTTAGCATATCCCGAATAATAATCGAGATATTTTCTGGAGCCGCTCCAGTTGACTCTATAATTGCCTGGGTAACTTTTTCTACTAGTAATCGTTTTTGATCAAGGGTGCGTCCTTCTAATAAATCAATTTGTACAAATGGCAATGTTTTTCCCTCCAGATAATTTTAATTACTAATTTTATCGTTTTTTGAAACCAATAAAGCCGAAAAAGAAAGCCCCCGCCGCTCTGCCAGTTGATAAATGTGTTCCGGCTCTTTTATCAACTGGCACTTTTCTGTTCTAAGGCACCTTTTTATTGCATGCTCCAATCTTAAAGCTTCACTCCACGTCCCAACTTCCCAAGCTTGGGCTAAAGTAACCGGTAGATGGGAAGAGGTGTATTTTGCACCTTTCTTACCGGAAGAACCTCGGTTGTGTTCTTTAATCCTGCGGTCTAAATCTGTGGTTGCGCCAGTATAAAGTGTGTTATTTCCGCACCTTACCAGGTATACCCAATAACCCATACTCTACTCCTTAGGCCAAAACTCAAGAACGGGAAGACTAGGAAGTAAACTGAGTTCAAAACACAAGCCTAAATATTTATTTAATCCACACTCCAGTGAGCTATCTAAACCATAGTTAAACTGGGCAAAATATCCGACCCAGAAACCATGTGTCCCTCCAAGCATGGTTTGACAGGTCAAGATAACATCCTCCATATTACAAAGTGCCTTAACTTTAGCCTCGATAAGCAGTTTATGGATGATCCTAATCTCTTGCTCTCGCTCAGATAAGAGTAATTTCGGGAATGCCCACACTGCATATGTCATAGAACAACCAGTAAATTTCAGCCACTCTTCGCCCAAATCATAGATATAACAGTCGGGCTGAAGTAAAGCCGCTTGAATGGCTGCATCTCCAATGAGGAGGGCTGCATCAGCAACTAAAAACATTTCTTGGAGATTGGCAGACATGGTCAAATAGTGTGGCATTACCCCATAGTAATGATGGAGTATAATCTTTGTCAAATTTACGGAAGTTGCCGAAGCGTCTGTTAAGGCGACTGTTAAACCATCTAAATCCTTTAAGGGTACTTTCGAGAATAGGATAATCGATCCCACTCGTCCTTTTGTAGAAACCGAGAGATTGGGTAATATTGCGTAATCCTTCCAATGCTCACCGTAGGAGAATGCGCTGATGGGTGCCATATCTATCTCACCGGCAGCTAACATGGCGTTATGCCCTGTTGGCTCAGCTACAACCGATTCAATTAAAGGATGGTTCATATCTAAGAAATGGAACATGGGTAACATATTTGTATTTGGGTTATGTCCGATGCGTATCATGCCTATACCCCCATGTATGAGATCATTTTTTAACAGTATTGCGCAATTCCCCGATTCCTTGAATCTTTACGACAATTTCATCTCCGGGGCGAACAGGGCCTACTCCTTCCGGTGTTCCAGTAAGTACAACGTCGCCAGGATTAAGTGTCATAACTTGAGATATAAAGCTTATAAGTTTAGGAACTGGGGTTATAAAATTACGCGTATTTGAAGATTGCTTTATTTCACCATTAAGTGTTGACTGAATATCTAACTGACTGGAGTCCAAATCCGTCACAACCCAGGGGCCGATGGGACAAAAGGTGTCAAAGGATTTCGAACGGGTCCATTGACCATCCTTTTTTTGCAGATCTCTGGCTGTAACATCATTTGCACAGGTATAACCGAAAATTCCTTCTACGGCATCAATTTCAGTAGCTTCCTTAATAGTTTTCCCTATGACCACAGCCAGTTCAGCCTCATAGTCTACTTGTTGGCTGATTTTTGGATAGACGATCTCTGCGTCCGGGCCAATAACACTAGTTTCAGGTTTTATAAAAATTACCGGGTCATCCGGTAATGAATGTTCCAACTCTTGGGCATGCAAAGCATAGTTTAGCCCAACACATACTACTTTACTAGGCTCTACAGGGGCAAGCAAGGTTACCTCATCAATTGACAGCATAGTGCCTGTAGGCTTACTAAGGGGGTTGAGAAATGATCCATCCAGTACCCGCACTTTTTCTCCTTCAATGATTCCATATCCAATCCCACTATTACTGCGAAAACGTACAAATTTCATGAGATCAACCCTCTCTATCTTTCTGGGGAAGCAAACCCTTCTCTTCCCTGTACATCTTGCAAAACTCGGATACTGGGCAAGCCTCACATCCCGGCTTTCGGGCATTACATATTCTCCTCCCATGAAAAATGAGAAGATGGTGAAGCAGTGACCATTTATCTTGTGGAAAGAGCCCCATTAATTCTTCTTCAACTTTTTCAGGGGTTTTACCATTTGAGAGACCCAAGCGATGGGCGACTCTAAACACATGGGTATCTACTGCAATTGAAGGAATTCCAAAGGCATTGCTGACAACGACATTAGCTGTTTTTCTTCCTACTCCAGGTAGCCCTTTCAGCGACTCCAAATCCCAAGGTACCTGTCCCTGAAAGTTTTCCACTAATACCTGGCAGGCAGCAAGAATATTCTTAGCCTTATTATGGTAAAGGCCCAAAGAACGAATTTTGTTTTCAAGCTTAGCTTGCCCTAAATCCAGAACTGCCTGGGGGGAATTTGCTTCAGCAAATAGCGAAGCAGTGACAAGATTAACTCTTTCGTCTGTGCATTGTGCAGATAAGATTGTTGCAATTAAAAGTTCGAAGGGCGTGTTGTACTCTAACTCGCAGTGTGCATCAGGAAATCTCTCCTGTAAAGCATCAAAAATTAACATCGAAACTGGCTCTTTAGAACCAATCTGTAACATACTGTTACCTCCGCAGACTAACTTAAGACTTCCTGAATAAAGATTGTGCGTTTCCCTACCATATTGTACTCTTTCACCGCATTTGACCCAAATTCAGATTCATCAAAAACTCGCACGATTGGTCTTGCAGGCATGCTCAGATTCTGATCGACTACAACCCCAATCTCACCTGTATTAAGTCTTACTGTAACCCCGGTGGGATAAGCTGCGATATTCTTGAGAAAAATCCTAATCATTTCTAAGGGATATAGTACCCCAGCAAGACCCATAAGAATTTCACAAGCCTCGTATGGCATAATTCGTTTAACATTGCTGTGGTCAGAAGTCAGCTTGTCGTAGAGATCCGCAATAGCTACAATCTGGGCCAGAGGATGAATTTCGCCCTCTTTCAAGCGTCGGGGATAGCCTGTTCCATTGATATGTTCATGATGCTGAAAAGCGATGTGGGCGACGACCAGATTAAGATCTTTTCGTTTTCTAAGATCTTCAAATCCCAGGATTGTATGCGTTTTAAGAACTTCAATTTCTTCTTCTGTTAAATCAACTTTTGATATAAGCTTTGGATCAAGATGAATCTTGCCAAAATCATGCATTATTGCGCCAATAGCTAAGGTCTCTAGTTTTTCTCGGTCAAGCATTAAGGCCTTACCAAGAATAGTCGAAAGGACACATACGTTGACAGAATGGGCAAACATCTGGTTGTCTAGGCTGCGCATATCCATCATATTAACTAGTATATCCTTTTTAAAGAGGATCTCTTCGACAATTTTATTGATAATTCTTTTCAGGTCAAAACCATCCAGATCTTTGCCTAACCGCACCGACCTTGTGCTTTTCTCAAGAATTTCCATAGCCTCACGGCGATGCTCTTCGCTAATAACATCTTCGACAATTACATCGTCAAAACGATCATCTTCAATATAAAGTATGGAAATTCCCATATCCCTTAATTTCGCAATATACAACGGAGTAAGCTTAACACCTTTACCTAACAGGACTCTGCCTGTGCTGGAGAAGATTGTCTTACCTAATATATCACCCATCTTTAACGAATTAACACTTACCTGCCGCACTTATCGGTCTGCTCCTTCCTATGGAAGCATAGTTTTCAACCCAACAATACAATCCTACACTATTTTCAACATTTTTCCCAGTCCTCAATATAAAAGTATAATGACTGAATCGAATATTGGGAGTATACTATAAAAGCAATTTCGCAAATGAGGTAACAATAATGTTTTTTGATCTAATTATAATCTGCACTCTTGGTTTTTTTGCTGCGATGGTTGATGCAATAGCCGGTGGAGGTGGGCTTATTAGTTTACCCGCTTTGCTTATGGTGGGTATACCCCCTCACTTGGCACTTGGGACTAATAAATTTTCTGCTTCCTTAGCTTCTTTAAACAGTTCCATTACCTTTGCTCGTTCAGGAAAAGTTCACTTTCCGCTGGTCAAATGGCAAATCCCCTTTACATTATTGGGCGCTGCCCTGGGTGCTTGGGCCGTGCTTCGTGTCAGTTCAGATTTTTTAAACAAAGCTGTTCTTGTCTTAATACTTGTAGTAGGAATTTATACCTTTGTCCATAAAAACCTTGGCATGGAGAATACGTTTAAAGGACTAACCCCCTTCAACACAATTATTGGCTGTCTATTCGCACTTATCTTAGGATTTTATGATGGTTTTTTTGGCCCGGGAACAGGATCCTTCCTGATTTTTTCGTTCATCGCACTATTTGGATTTGATTTTGTTATTGCTTCTGCCAATTCTAAAGTTCTGAATTTCACCAGTAATATCGCATCCCTTTTTCTATTCGCTTGGAATGGAAAGGTTCTCTATTCCTATGGTGTTCCAATGGCAGTATTCATGATTTTGGGCTCCTATGTCGGAACGAGGCTGGCTATTCATCGAGGTGCAGCACTTGTGAAACCTTTGTTCATTATAATGTCTCTTTTAGTTGGTGCAAAACTAATCCTTCAGTATATATAAGGAATGCTGTACATAGAGACTTCTATGGGGTAATCTACGACTAGAAGTTAACAACGCCCAAGAAACGGGTGTCTCGGAATCGAATAACCTAGATAAGCAGCTCTGATAAGAGATTTTGTAAAGAAGTAAACTAAACCCTATATCGAATAGTAGAAAAGACTCCCGATAAGTCTAAGCTTATCAGGAGTCTTTTGAATAATCTCTTTAAAAGTTCACTTGGGATCCATCTCCCAAGACTCGAGTCCTCTTGGATAACCTTGAGGCTTTTGGAGTTTGGGGTGAGTATTATCAGCTAGTCCAAACAAGCGTACTCTAAGCCAGTTCGTGCCTGTTTGGGCACTTATTAATAAATATCCTTGTGTATCATTTTGAAAGCGAAAATCCAGGATTCCATAAGATACCGTGGCATCTTGACCTCGGATGACATAAGACACCGGCAACGAATGAGTATGCCTTTCGACTATTGCGAGGTTAGCTTGGCGAACTGCTTGATATAGCGTACTTGAGTCTTGGCAAATACCTCCACCTATGTCTCTGATCATCGACCGATCAACAAAAACTATGGCTGGAGAATAACCCGAAGCAGCTGTACGCTCTCCCACTACTTCATTAAATGAAAACACCCCGCCAGGAGGAATTAAGCGATTATTTAAGGCCATGGCAGCCAAACGGACGTTATTAGTACGCTGTTCTTCATGAGGGTTGAAAAATGTCGAGTAGTCCCCCAAAACATCTCCAATTTTAGCTATATCATAAGTGCTTGGCTGAGGTTGAACAATATTAACCACTGCTTCAACTCGTTCTTGCTCATGTTCTTGGGAAAGTTTCAGCCAGGTTGCCTCAACATTAACTTCTATTCCAGTTAAACTATTGGTTCTTTTCAATTGACCATCCACAAACTCTATTGTAGCAATACGCGCAGGTTGATTGATTCTCTGGCTGAATTCTTGCAGCTGTGAAATACCTTCTTCTTTATTTAAACTAAGATCGCCCATTCGGAGAACATTTAAAGGACGAGTTAGATTTTGAAGAACATCTGAAATCAATGATCCTGTTGCTGGAGGATAGACAAGATCCAACCATTGTTCAATCGCAGCGTTAGTCCTCTCCCACTTAAGAGGATATACCTCTTCTTCATACGTAATAGCATCTGGTATTTTCTCTCTTATTTGAGCAGATACTTGTTCTCTACTCAAATGGGAAATATCATGGCCCCAAATGAATAGGCCTGCAGGTGCCTGATCACGCGTTTTGCCATAAGAAACAACGGCTCCAAACCCTAGTGTAACACATAGTTGCAGCAATAAGACTAAGATAAGTAACCATGCTTTTTTCATAGTTGTTATTTCTCATTATTCTTTCCTTAGTTTTTTTGCAAATGAGAAGTAACTTCCATCAATGTACTTCTCGTTGTAATGTGTGTTACCATTTCGGGTGTAATGAATTCACCGGCATGTAAGATATCTGCATTGTCCAAAATTATGTCTTTGTCTACTTTTTTTCCGATAAAATATTGAAGTTGTCGCTGCTCAAAGAGATTAAAATCAGTTTCAGGTTCTTCAAGAACATCTGCCTTTTCAAATAAATCTGGTCGAGGGTCTACTTCTTCAACAGGCTCTTGATTGGTTTCTTCCATAATTTGGTAGTTATTAACTTGATCTTCCGTAACTTCATCTTCTACAAATATTCCTGGTGTTACGGTTGAATTTAATAATTCGTCGTTCGATGCAAAGCTCTCAAACGCAACGGGAGTAGATTCTTCTTCAATTATTAGTAGCTCTTTCCCGAGTGTAATAATTTTTTCGGCCTGAATTTCTTGCATCTCTCCATCGGATTCAAAGAGACAGGAAGCAATGCGACCAGTTTCCTCGTTGATAATTACTTCTCTTACCTCGCCAATGAGTTGACCCTTTTTAGTTAAAACTTTTGTTCCAATTACTCGGATATCCTGTTTTAATAAATTTTGAATCTCTGAATTTTGAGCTACATCTTGTATGACATCCTGATTCGGAATAGTAATTGCAAACTCTCCAATACCTAATAAGTCTGTATAAGCAATAACTTTTGCACCAAAATAGTCCGAAGGTTGATCAATAATTATAAAATCCAAGGATTTTCCCTGGGGGTTAAGAACTAAATCTTTTACAACCCCAATTTGGGTTCCATCTGAAATACTAATAACTCGCAAGCCAATTATAATTTTTGTTGCTTTCACAGGCTAATGCCTCCTAATCATTAAATATTTGTTTGCTAAGATTCTCTTTGATTATCCATGCATCAAAGCGGCGCCGAAGTTCCGGATTAAACTGTGCTAAACATGTCTTAACGTAATTGTTTAATTCTATTAAGGACTCGGAGTCCTCCATATTATTTAGCAGCCAATAACAATCCATTATTAGACACAAGGCTAAATCCGGTACTGGATTTAACCCTAAAGCGTGAAGGAAATAACGGGACGCTTGACTGAAATTTCCCGCTTGCTTTTCTCTAAATCCTAAATCAATAAGTTCATCAATGGCTAAACCACTTAATTCTGACTCATTACTACTTTCGAAAAATATATCATCGAATATAGTCTCACCTGATATCGTTTCTTCTACTATTATTTTTTCAGCTACTGTTTTTTCTACTATTGCTTCTTCTACTATTGTTTTTTCTACTATTGCTTCTTCTACTATTGCTTCTTCTACTATTGCTTCTTCTACTATTGCTTCTTCTACTATTGCTTCTTCTACTATTGCTTCTTCTACTATTGCTTCTTCTGTAATCGGATCGTTTCCGCCAAATACTTTATAGTTTTTAATTTTTGGCCACATTGTCCCTAAAATCATCAAAACAAGCACTGACAAAATCCACAATGCTATCAAGCCTGAGCGAAGCGCATACGGAAACATCAAGACAGCACAACTTAACAGAACAGAAATTAAAAATGCTCTCATTCTGGTTAATCCTAACATCTTCGCTTGCCAAATTAAAAACGCAATAAATGGAATACTTATTAAAACAACAGTAATATTATATGTCAGAACATGGGTCCCCCCCTTATATTAATTCAGTGTTTGTTTAAAAATTCGACAGAAGTCCTGTTTCTCCTTCTTCTTACTCTTTGAATTGCATTTTTTTTGATGCATTTTCCAAAAACTTTCTTTAGGGAAACAAATTATAAGCAAAGGATTATTCGATTTAAAAGAGAATACTATATATAGTTTGTCCTAATTCAATTATCCTCTGATTATACTCTTTTAGATTTCGGGTTATAGGGGGCACACATCTATGTCAAGTCATCAGAGAATGGATTCAGAAAACAACTCTACATTGATGGAACGGATTCAGCTATTAGAAAGCCAACTGGAAGAAATCCGATTACAGACAAATGTTCTTTTAGATATTGCCCGCGCACTAAATGCATCTCTTGATCCTAAAGTTATTGCAGCTAATATTATAAGCGCTATTGCTTCCCTTATTAGCATTGATCAAGCGAGTGTATGTTTATTCAATGAAAACACACAAGAGTTTGAAGTGATTGGAGTTTTTGATTCACGTACAATCACTCCAAAAATTCCATCAAATCTTGATTTCTCTTTTCTCGCTGAAGTGTTAGCTAAAGGTGTAACTTATTATTGCTCACCTGGCAACAGAACACAGGAATGGGAATGGATATGTTGCCTACCACTTCAAAATGCTCAGCATAAGACCGGCACCATAAATATTCACGCCATTAGACAACCCGAAATAACTCCTGAGCAAATGCAATTTCTTGAAACTGTTGCTGGTCATGCTACTTCAGCCTTGGAGAATGCACTTTTGTATGCCATAGTAGAACGAGAATCAATTACTGACGGCTTAACCGGAGTCTATAATCATCGTTATTTTCAAAAGCGCTTGCATGAATATATTTCCCTTTGCCAACGTCATAAAAGATCTGTAACCTTTGGCCTGCTTATAGTTGATGTTGATAACTTCAAACAATTTAATGATTGCTACGGGCATCTATTCGGAGATACCGTTCTTAAAACCATTGTACGAGAGCTTAGAAACAATTTAAGAGAAGAAGATCTAATTGCCAGGTACGGAGGAGAAGAGTTCGTTGTTCTTATTCCAGAAGCAACGGAGAAAATTGTCTTATTTATCAGTGAAAAGATTCGGGAAGTGGTTGAGAATACCAAAGTATATCATCAAACATCTGCTTATGTATCTGTTACCGTGAGTATCGGTGCTACTTTATGGCACCCCTCCGATACTCCCTCATCCGTAATCTTAAGAGCAGATCATGCTCTGTATGAAGCCAAAACTACCGGACGCAACCAAAGTATCTATCGTTAATACTGCCGGGGCAGCAATTAAAAATTTTACAGCCTTCGATAAAACAAAAAAAACACCCATTAAGGGTGTTTTATTGAATTCCATCACATGAAGATTATCTAACTAGGCTTGAACTGCTCTGGGTAATGTGCCATTACTTTTTGGTAAGTTAGTCGTTAATTTCACAAGTTGACAGCACGAAGCAGTAATTACGACTGCACATCCCCCTAAAAATCCACCAATTATTAATATAGGAATGAAAGCTAACATAATAACTCCCCCTCTCAGATTGTTCTTCTTTTCACTAAACTATTGAGCAACAGCATTAATTGTTCTGATCTTCACTATTATAATATCAGACATATAAATAAAAAGAAAGTGATTGTGATCACTTTCTTAAAATTTAACTCTTTAGAATAATCTAAATGTTCTTATTAATCTTTGATCTGTCATCTCCACACTGTACTCTGCTCTGTATAACTCACTTGTTTTTTACTAAAGTCATTAATCCATTGAGTAAATGCTTGAGACTCCACTTCTGGTACATGTACAAGTAGCTGCACAACCTCACTAAAATCTTCCTTCGAAATTAACCAATTTCGAAGACCAAATTGATACTTAATCATTTCATACCATTCATAAGGCACATTTAAATGGTACACCTGATAAAGTGACAATTTCTTTAAGTTGGTCTCATTAATTAACTGCCGAGCTGTTCCGCCATAAGCCCTCGACAGACCTCCAGTCCCCAGCAGTACACCGCCAAAGTATCTCACCACAACCACTAACACATTCCATATATCTCCATGCTGTAAAATATCCATTACAGGGCGGCCACCTGTCCCCTGAGGTTCTCCATCATCCGAAGACTTCTCAATTAATCCTTCATATAATCGATAGGCATAGACGTAATGGCGAGCGTTGGGATAGTTATCACGAATATTTTTCATTGCCATGTCCAATTGATCTATTGAGGTCAGTGGAACCACAATTCCTATGAAGCGGGATTTATCAATTATTTGCTCCCATGTATTCAATTCTGAGATTGTGTTAAAGGATTTCACGTTACATCCCCTGATTACGAGCTTGAGCCTTAGCTAAAAAAGAATCGGCATCAATGACAAAACGTTCATGCTTTCCTACACCAATCTGTCCAGCATCATCAAATGCTTCTACCGTGAAAACCAGTTTACGACGGTCCACTTCAACAAGTTCAGCGATCGCAAAAATATTAGCACCTATAGGGGTTGCGGCATTATGTTTAATTGTTAAGGAAGTTCCTACACTTGATTGTCCTTCAGGCAATTCTAAGGCATTAACAGCAGCCTGTTCCATGAGTGCGACCATTGCAGGAGTTGCAAAGACTTCAAGCTGTCCACTCCCCATGGCTTTTGCTGTATTTAAGGTACTTACAGTTGTCTGGGCCCGTCCTTTTCTTCCAACATTTAAATCCAAAGCGAACACATCCTATTCTTTGTAAGATTATCGATTTTCTCAATTAGTTTACCACAAAAACAGATAATAGCGTTGTGGTTTTTTCACAACGCTATTATCCGTTTCGTTCTAATGAAGGTTGGCACATTCCTTAAGCTCTAACAGCCAGTAAAGATAACAAGCGGAAAGGAATATCGAAATATTCTGCTTGCTAAATGAGTTCGTCATAAAATATCAATGATGAGCTCCCTGTGAAATGTCACTCAGAGCATCTCCTGCTTCATTGACATGAATTTTTTCAATCGCTAAGTCTCCTAATGCTACGATCCCGACGATACTTCCCTGTTCCAAAACGGGTAATCTCCTAATTTGATTATCGGCCATTATACGAGCAGCTTCGTGTACATCTTGATCCGAAGTCACTGTAATAACCTGTGAGTTCATTATATCCTTGGCGGATACACTGCTAACACTCTTTCCATCGGCTATAACCTTCAGAACAATATCTCTGTCAGTAATAATACCTAAGACTTTCTGCCCTTCACATACAGGAATTGAGCCAACATCATTACGCTTCATCAAGCGTGCAATTTCTTCAACCGAAGAACTAGGAGCAACTGTCTCAACCTGTCTAGTCATAACGTCGCGAACTTTCATACTAATCCCTTCCTTTTATCAAGATTTCATCTTTATCAAGGATAGTATGAGCAACTAAATACAGAATCATGCAAGATTAAAATGGCTTTATGGCTTTTTCCCTGAAACAATTGCTACAACACCGCCAGCTAAATTAGTAAAACAGGTATCCTTTAGTCCACACTCTGCAAAAATCCGTACTAATTCTTCTTGGGCAGGGAACTCTCGAGCTGAGTCATGCAGATATTGATAGGCACTAGCTTTTCTCGTCCAAACCTTACCCATTAAAGGAATAAGTTTTTCGAAATATAACCAATAAGCCTGTTTAAATCCTAATAATGAAGGCTTAGCCATATCCAGTGAAACAACTTTTCCTCCAGGCTTAACCGTTCTTATCATTTCTTTTAATCCTAGTCTTAAATCCGGTAAATTTCTTAATCCCCAGCCCACTGTAACACCGTCAAAGGAATTATCAGAAAAGGGAAGTTCCATAGCATTCCCTTGAATAAAACGAATATGAGCTGGATTTGAAGCTTGTTGCAAGGATTTTTCGGCGACCTCAAGCATTTTTTGGGAAAAATCTAACCCTGTCACGTTTCCTTCTGAGCCCACAGCATTTCCTAGTTCGAGCGATAGTTGACCCGTACCACAACAAACGTCAAGGATATGCATACCTGGCATTGCCCCTACCTTCTGAACGGCAAGACGCCGCCATCCTTTATCCATTCCTAGGCTCATTAAGGTATTCATCAAATCGTATCGAGGTGCAATCGAATTAAATGTCTCTTTTACATATGTAGCCTTATCTTTCCCTGCAAAATCCATCATAATCTCCCTATCTAATGATTTATAGTTAGTATTAACATTTTCTTAAATACTACCCTTACATTAAGCATTTGTCTAGAGAGCTTGTCGTCTGGTTGAAATTATCTCCCCTCATTCAAAAGCAATATCTTTCATGATTAGACTATCTGGTTAAATCCAGCAAAAATCATACTGTATATTGCAGTATACTTATATACACAGTATACTGTAATAAACAGTTAGGAGGTATCAACTTGAGTAGGTCTAAACAGAGTCGTCACACCAATGCATTTATTCTTCTCCTTTTAGAAAAGTCTTCTTCTGCCTATGGAGCACAGATTCTTTCAAGTTTGCAGGAAGAATTGCCATTTTGTTTAACTGACAGTCCAAGTGTTTATCGTGCCCTTCAAGATATGGAGGAAAAGCAATGGGTAGAATCGAGCTGGAAGACTTCAGAGACTGGTTCTCCACGAAAATGGTATTCCATCACTCCTTCCGGACAAGCTGCTCTTAAAAATTATGCTCTAGACATTAGTCAACGCAAAGAAAATTTGGAGTATTTTCTTAACAACTATACCCAAATCATTAATGACAAGTCTGAGAGGGGTATCCAAGATGATAAAATCTAATCAGCCCATTGAGTATTCTACAATTGGTATACTTTCATTAGCTCATATGTTAAATGACATGTATAGTAACTACTTACCACAAATGCTTCCCTTTCTAGTAGCCGCAACAGCTCTTAACGCCACTAAAGCAGCAATATTAGTCTCAGCGTTTACTATCAGTTCTTCTTTCATACAACCTGTCTTTGGCTATTTTCTTGATCGCCAAGGGAAACGATGGCTTGTACACGTAGGAACCTTATGGATGGCAATTATGCTCAGTTTGACCGGCTTAGTCAACAACTACCTGCTTTTAGTACTCTTAGCCAGTCTTGCCGGTCTCGGAACAGCTGCCTTTCATCCTCAAGCATCAACAATGATAACTGTTGTCAGCGGTGATCGTAAAGCAGTTCTACTCTCCACATTTATCGCCTTTGGAAACATCGGTTTTGCACTCAGCCCCCTAATACTCGTTCCCCTATTTCAGAACTATGGTCTCAGAGCGACAATTTATACGATTATCCCAGGTATCATTGTCGCACTGTTATTATACTTTTTCGCCCCCAATAATCATGTACTTCGTGGGGGAAGTACGCCACCTACTCTGGCCGAGGTATGGCTTTCGTTACTGAAAGCTCGCCAAGAACTTTTGGCCATTACTAGTGTCATTGCCATTCGTGCTTTGGCCTATACCGGTTTGTTAACCATTCTCCCCTTATATTTCCACGAACAACATCTTTCCTCTACAACCTCTAGTCATTTAGTCTTCATAATGCTCTTTTCTGGAGCAATCGGAGGAATTTTAGGGGGGTATATTTCGGATCGATTTGGTCGGAAACCTTTAACGATCGGTTCTCTTGTCCTAGCAACACCATGCTTTTACGGTTTCCTTTACACAAATGGCACTTTGAGCGTTGTTTTGCTAGCTCTTGCCGGTGCCTGCTTGTTATCCAGTTTTTCCGTAACTGTGGTTGCAGCTCAAGAAGCCATTCCCAATAATAAGTCTCTCGCAGCCGGGTTAACGATGGGATTCGCAGGAGGAATTGGGGGCCTTCTGGTAATTCCTATCGGGAGAATCGGAGATCTTTATGGCCTATCAACTTCGATTTCGGTATTGTTCTTACTCCCACTTCTTGCCGGACTTACTGCATTATTTATGAGAAATCGACCTGCCGCAAATGCACAACGGATTGCCGCACGATAATTTATTGTTACAGTGTTCAAACTATTAATTGTAAGGAAGAGTCCTTTCGCTTTTACCGTAATTTGTCTTACAGCCCGTTATTTATGAAGTTTCTGGCCTTTTATATAGGATTTCTGCTCAAATTCGGAATCGATTCCGAATTTGAACTGCCATGTCTGGAGCCGGGCCGAGTTTTTATCCCTAAGAGCGGCCCTTGGGCCGCAAAATCAACAGCCATCGGCAGGTGAGGCATTTTCCCCTCTGGCAGGCTTTAATACTGGGCCGGATCATACAAATCGGTTGTTGAATCCGTTATCTTTATATCTTTTTTACCAATCAATTCGCCGCCGGTGGTGAGAAACACAACTTTGGAAATAATCAGTTCCATAGCGGCCTCAACTTCCGCGGCAGTCAGGTTTGCCCGTGGTGCCGGCGGCGCAAGGGTAAATATGCTCCCAATGTTGTAACAAAGGTCAGGCGAAGGGTCTTCTGCTGCGTATTTGCCATACCGACTCCCCCTCTCCTCCTATGATCGCTTGAACAGGGATTTATTCCTCAGTCAGGTCAAAGCGGTTATTCCGGGTTACGGATACCAACAGGTATTTCAACAAATCGAATAATTTGGTTAGTCCCTCTTATCTTATGCACCTTGTCCGGCAGGGGTTACCCTCGTCCGGGGTATTTATGACAAAATAATGGCAAAACCGTAAAGCATCTAGGCACTTTACGGTTTTGCCATTATTTTGTCACCAGTGAGGGCTTGAACACATAACCTAGAGTAAGGCTGTTCAAATCCGACTTATCTTATGGGAGCCTTTCCTCCGGAAAAGCTTATGAATAAGCAAGAGGAGCTCGAAAATCATGGCGAAGGGAATAAGCGAGCAGACACCGTAGATTAGCGCGGCCGAAATTAACAGTATTAAAGATCAGACCAGCAGAATGCTGCTTTACAGCTCCGGCGAGATCGGACGGCGCATGACGGAGGCTAAATCCATGGTCAATCATAGAGAATGGGGAAAGCGGCTGGAGAACTGGGTGAGTTACCCTCAAAGCACAGCCTAATAAACACATGCGCCTCTTTGAAGAGTATGGATCAAGCTCACTGCCGGACAGGACAGTGGAAATTCGGAATCGATTCCGAATTTGGGCTACACCCAGGGGATTATCCTCTGGGGAATTCCCGAGGAGAATACTCTGACCGCCAATCAAGGTGCAGTCACCAAAGTGCAAGGACTCTTCCTTACTAACAACGTGATTTCATTTATTTAATATTGAAAGCTCCCCGCATAAGCTCATAAATTAACTCTTCAATTCCTTCTAAAGGACGAGGCTTCCTAGAACTTACCCAGTCACTAATGGCAGCATCCAGAGTTCCAAAGAACATCTGCCGCCCCACCTTTATGTCCATTAAAGTTATTTCTTCCTTCTGAACGCCTTCACTAAGAACTTGTTCAATTAAATGAAAGTACTCTCTTAAAGGCCCTGAAATAGCTTCTCGAATTTTTGGGTCAGATTGTCTTAACTCAATCTGCGTAACTATTGCCAAAGATCGATTTTCCTGCATGTATTTAAAATGAGTTCGAATTATACAAAATAAGCGTTCTTTAGTTGTCGTACATTGCGCTATTGATTGTTGGATCTCACGAATAAAATTCCCCATGCGATCCGAAAAAAGGCTAACCAGAATATCTTCTTTATTCTTAAAATATAAATAAATAGTTCCGTCTGCTACTCCAGCCAGTTTGGCAATTTTAGATACTTGGCAAGTATAATAGCCATATTCCGCAAAAGCCTCCGTGGCCGCATCAAGTATAGCATGATATTTCTCCTCACGGGGCTTAATCATCAAATCATAAACTCCCTTCATCCAGACCATAAATAGTGTAGATATTTTTTAATTTCTATCCACTTTATATCATATCATATATTTAATTTTCCAACACCATCTTCCGAAAAATCCACATCTTGTAAGTGGATGTCCTTATTCTAGCTTCAGTAGGGCTAGACTCCCTACAGAAGTCTCGACGTTAAGCTTTAGCAGAACAAGTTCACTTACCGTATTTGATTTAGCATTGTCTGTCCTTTATCAGTCAGTCCCCAAAAGATAAATGTGTCTGGTGAATGGAAGCCACAATCTTCACAGTGCCCACTGCAGCGATTCATTCCACAACTCGGGCTACAGTCTTGGCCAAAGATCTCTCGACAAATATACCCCATGTGTTCCATCTGTTCTAAAGCGCTTTCAATTTCTTTTAAGGAATAGCCTACCTCAAGGGCAAGCTGTGACATTGATAAGGTAGCTTCTTTACGAGACAAAACTTTCAAAATATCTGTAAGCAATCCGATTCACTCCCGAGAGTTTTTTACAATCACTGGATGCCAAGAAACAGTCCGATATGGAGAATAAGCCAACCAACTACAAAACTAAGCAAAAGGTTATAGGCAACGCCAAAACTTGTCCAACCAATACTATGGGATTCTTTATAGGTCGTTACAACAGAAGCCAGACAAGGGATATATAACATATAAACAACTAAAAAAGTATATGCTCCTAATGGGGTCATAGCTCCCGTCATGGCTTGAGCAATCGACTGGGATGCATCTGCAGCAACACCATATAGAATTCCTAAGGTAGAGAGAGTTGTTTCTTTAGCGGTAAAGCCAAACACAATCGCTACCATAATCCTCCAGTCAAATCCTAAGGGTTGTCCAATAAAGGCAAGCCATCCTCCCATCTTACCTGCCCATGTCTCATCCATAGGGACTCCCTGGGGATAGGAACTTAAGACCCAAACCACAATTGAAGCAACTAAAATAAACGTCCACGCCCTTCTTAGGAAGGAATAGGTTTTTTGCCAGGTGGGCAATAAAATATTGCGCAGAGTAGGAACGTGGTATAAAGGGAGTTCCATAACAAAGGCTGAGCGTTCCCTTTGTTTAACGACTCTTCTTAATAAGATTGCTGAGAACATGACCAGAATCATGCTTAAAGATAAAAGACTAATCATAATAACGGCACCCAGAGATCCCGGAAAAAAGGCTGCCACAACAGCACTCATCACACCTAAGCGCGGAACACAGGGAATCAATGGGTTAATTAACATGGTAATCAAGCGATCTTTGGGATCTTCTAAAGTTCTTGTCGCCATAATACCCGGTACATTACAGCCAAACCCAGACACCAAGGAGAAAAATGATTTTCCATGGAGTCCCATGAGTTGCATAAACCGATCTCCTAAAAATGCAGCCCGCGCTAAATAGCCACTATCTTGCATTAAAGAGAAAAAAGCAAAGAATATTGCAATTTGAGGAACAAAAGCCAGAACCGCACCAACTCCGGCGAAAATTCCATCTCGCACTAAGCTTTGAATAGCATCAGAAACCTGCACCTTCTGCATCAGGTTTACAATCATATCTGCGGCCCAGGCCATTCCATCTGAAACAGCACCACCTAAAGGTGCACTTGCAACAAAAGAACACCAAAATACTAGAGACAATATTATCAACATAATGGGATAGCCCCACATTGGAGATAATATCCATTCATCTAGTCTATCCGTCCAAGTGCGTTTTATAGGGCCCTCGTGTAGCCTGAATTCTGGCAGGATCTTAGAAATATATTGGTACTTGGCATCCGCTACGGTCATTTCAAATTTATCTTTGCTCCACCCTTCAACTTCATAAGCCTGGAGCAAATCTTCTCCAGGCAAGGTATCCGTATCTTGCAGTACGTATTTTATAGAATCTCCTGACTCACAGCAGGAATCATTATTCTTCGACCTTTTGGAGGTCTGAGGTATACTCCTCCAAGTCTGTCCAATTTCCGAATCCCGTTCTAAACGTTTAATAGCCAACCAACGCAAGGGATACTTTGTCGCCCAGATTGTATCCGCTAATAAATGTTCCATTGCTTGAATCCGTCTTTCAAGTTCCTCTGGATAAGGAACCTCATCCCGTAAAGGATCTTTTTTGAGGTTTCCCACGCGGATTGCCTCAGACAAGAATTCTTCGACTCCTTGTCCTTTGGCAGCAACAATTTCTACAACAGGCACATTTAAGACCTGGGCTAATTTATTAGAAAGTATTTTTATGCCTGCAGATTTAGCTAAATCCATCATGTTTAAACCGATTACAACTCTTGGTGCTAGCTCAAGAATCTGAAGAACTAAGTAAAGGTTTCGTTCAATATTTGAAGCGTCAACCAAAGCCATAACGACATCTGGTTTTTCGCGCAGAATATACTCACGTGTAACAATCTCTTCCTGAGAATAAGCGGTTAGACTATAAGTACCTGGTAGATCAATCAGTTCAATTTGTTCATTGGCTCTCTGAATTACTCCTGATTTTCGTTCTACAGTTTTTCCCGCCCAATTTCCTACTTGTTGATTTGATCCAGTCAAAGCATTAAAAACTGTACTCTTACCAACATTAGGATTACCCATAAGAGCTATTTTCATGACTCTACCGCCTCCTCTCCACGCAACACAAAAATTATGTCCTAGCGGCACCTCTATACGCACAATAACAATAATGCAATTTTATTAACAATTGATATTATAGACAGATTAAATAATCAGAGCCTAATACAGATGCTTATTCCGGGCAAATTTTGGTAGAACTAGGCTAACGACTTGCTAACGATGGTTCCAGAAGATTTTGCTCAGGTACCGAAACTATTATCTTAGCACATTCCCCACGGCGCATAGCTAAATAATACCCTTTTAAACGAATCTGAAGCGGACCACCTAATGGAGCACAACGTACAACTTCTATTTCTACTCCCGGGACGATTCCCATATCCATCATTCTCCGGCGCAAAGCACCCCCGCCTTCAATATGCACAACACGCGCCCATTCCCCAGGTTTTACATCCTGTAAAAAGCGTTCCATCAGTTTCCCCCCTTTATCAAAACGATAACCATTCTCAGGCTTAGTTGAAAATATAACTGAGAATACATCTCACTTCATTTACAGAATACTATTCATTTAAAACCCTGTCAATAATAAAAATTCGAATTGCATAGGGCGTTCCTAACAACACACAGACCATTGCATCAACGCGTAAAGACATGATATACTTAAAGTAGTATTATATGGTAACAGGGGAGCTGGGGCTACTGGCTGAGAGGGACTATTGTCCGACCCTTAACCTGATCTGGGTAATGCCAGCGTAGGGAGCAGAGATAAGAACACGCCGCATTATTATTTGCGGTGTTTTTTTATATATTTAAACTAAATTAATTGGGAGGATAGATTATGGCAAATATTATTATGGCTCTACAAGTTGTTCCCAAAGTTGAAGAATCACGAATCTATGAAGTTGTGGACGAGGCCATTAAAGTAATTGCAAAGAGTGGAGTCACTTACGAAGTCGGCCCAATGGAAACTACTATGGAAGGCGAGCCTGACCAACTCTGGGCAATTATTAAAGAGGCTCAAGAAGCTTGCATTCGGGCTGGTGCATCCAGAGTAATGTCCTATATTAAGATGGATTACGTCCCTACAGGCTCTACAATAGGCGAAAAAATTGATAAGTACCGCACCAAATAGATGATCAAAAAGAAGTGGAAAGATAGAATTCCTTCACTGCTATTCTTCCTCTTTCTTCTCGGGATGTGGCAGTTCCTTACTATCACCGCTCAAATCCCCCTTTGGATTCTTCCCACACCTCTCCAAATCGCTCAAGCCCTATGGGAAACACGCCAACTCTTATGGATGCATACTCTAACGACATTACTGGAAACAACTGTTGGGTTCCTTCTCGCCGTTATCTTCAGTCTAATAACCGCTGGAATTATGGTTTTATCCCCTTGGATTAAACGACTTATTTATCCTTTTTTGATTATATCTCAGACCGTTCCACTGATAGCTATAGCCCCCCTTCTAATTCTTTGGCTGGGCTATGGCCTCACCCCCAAAATTATTATCATTATTATAGTTTGTTTTTTTCCAATCACGATTAGCCTTATTGAAGGATTAGAATTGACTGATCGGGACCTACTTAATCTCTTGAAAAGTATGGGGGCCACCCGTTGGCAAGTCTTTTACATTGTTCGCTGGCCTCATGCCCTGCCTTCATTTTTCTCAGGCCTTAAAATCGCCGCAACTTACAGCGTCATGGGAGCTGTTATTGGGGAGTGGCTTGGTTCTAGCTCCGGTTTAGGGGTATACCTGACCCGTTCGTCCCATTCGTTTTTGACAGATCGTGTATTTGCAGCAATTTTCACCATTACCCTATTAAGTTTTGTTTACTTTACACTTATCTCTGCTCTTGCTCGAATTGCCTTGCCCTGGATCGCTAAAGATCCGGATGATAATCTTAACTAGCAGGTATTTTTCATCAAGCTAGAATTTATTGGAAAGGACTTGTATATGAAAAAATTACTTTCTTTATTAATAATCTCTCTTTTACTGTTTGGATGCAGTGCAAATCCTTCAACAACTGATTCCTCTAAAGTTGAATCAACTACTGAGGTAACTCTTATACTCGATTGGACTCCTAATACAAATCATACGGGTATCTTTGTAGCAAAAGACAAGGGGTACTTTGCAGAGGAAGGGCTAGCTGTCAAAATCCTGGAACCTTCCAGTTCCGGAAATGTTGAGCAGCTAGTTGCTGCAGGCAAATCAGAGTTTGGAATTAGTCAACAGGAACAAGTTACCACTGCCCGAGCTAATGAGGTTCCAATTGTCTCTTTAGCAACAATAATTCAACATAACACCTCCGGGTTCGCATCTCCAACCATGAAAAACATCCATAATGCTAAAGACTTCGAGGGTAAGACCTACGGTGGGTGGGGCCTCCCATCTGAAGACGCTATTTTAAAAGCACTCATGGAAAAGGAAAAGGCTGATTTCTCAAAGATAAAGATGATTAATATTGGTGAAGCCGATCAACTAACCTCCTTAACAAAGGATATAGACCTGACTTGGATTTTTTATGGTTGGACAGGGATAGAAGCAGAATTACGCCAACAACCATTAGACATGCTTTGGCTAAAAGACGTGGATCCTGCTCTAGATTTTTATACCCCTGTTGTAATTACTAACGAGGCTACCATAAAATCTCAACCGGAGCTCGTAGGGAAATTTATGAAAGCTGTAAGCGCCGGGTATCAGTTTGCCATTAAGAATCCTGCCGAATCTGCCGAAATCCTAATAAAGAATGCACCTGAAGCAAATCCTGAGCTTATTCGCAAAAGCCAAGCATGGCTCAGTCCTCAATATCAGGCAGACGCTACTCGTTGGGGAGAACAGAAAATTCAGGTTTGGGAAAGTTATGCAAAGTGGCTTGTCGAGAGAGATTTATTGCCACAAATGATCGATCCCGCCAAAGCCTACACTAACGATTTTCTACCTAATTCTTAGGGGGAAGAAGATGGGACTTACTCTTCAAGGCCTTTCGAAATCATATTATAACCCACATCTTGATCGTCAAATGAAGATCATTAATTCTCTAAGTTTTGAGATAGAGACAGGTTCTTTTGTTTCTTTGATTGGTCCTTCGGGATGTGGAAAAAGTACGATATGCAATCTTATAGCAGGTATTGAAAGCCCCGATTGTGGAGAAATCATGCTGGACAGCTCCTTGATTAACGGCCTTTCTGGGAATATCGGCTACATGCCTCAAAAGGATTTACTTTTACCCTGGCGTACTCTTCTAGAAAATGTTCTTCTGGGATGCGAGATACAGCATCAAGACAAACATAATGCGCTAGAGGAAGCTCATAAATGGTTAAATCAATTCGGACTTGCATCCTTCACAAACCATTACCCTCATCAATTATCTGGTGGGATGCGTCAACGGGGTGCTTTGTTGAGAACAATTCTATTTGGCAAAAAAACTTTGCTGCTTGATGAACCTTTTGGAGCCCTAGATGCCTTAACCCGCCAAGAAATACAACGCTGGCTGTCATCTATCTGGAACCAAACCCGCCATACAGTTTTGTTCATAACCCATGATATTGACGAGGCTATACTTCTTTCCGATAAAATAATTGTTTTGAGTCAACAACCGGCGTCTGTTCTACAAGAATTGATTGTCCCCTTTCCTCAACCACGTAATCCTGATGTATTACTATCAAGTGCGTCATTAGACCTTAAAAAAGAGCTTTTGAATTTACTCATCAAGTAAACTCATGCCCTTAACCCATTAACCTAAAAAACCAAAGGCTTTGATCAATATGACCAAGCGCCTTTGGTTTTTAAGTTAATCCGGTCTATATTAAGAAACTATCTCATCAAACGGTTTCATTGGAGGGTTTAGTCTTTAAGAACTTCTCTCTGAGAAACCTAACATCATCATCTATAAATCTGTGTTGCACTTGCTTCACATTAAATCTAAAGAGCTTAAAGATAAACTGAATAATATAGCCAAGGGCAACAGACATGATCAACGTCCCTATTCCTATGAAACCACCTAATAGGTATCCTACAATAAGAGCGCTGATTTCTATAGAATTTCTGATAAACCTCACTGATCTATTGGTCTTTTTAGTTAAAGCAATCATTAAACCATCACGCGGACCGGAACCTAATCCTGCTCCGATGTAGAAATAACTGGCAACTCCTACTATAAACATGCCTAAAAACATCATGATAAGGCCAGAAATAAGGTCTGTTGCTATCGGAATAAGATAATTTAACATTATCAAATCCATGAACAATCCAATAAACAGCATATTGCCAAGAGATCCCCATCCTACCCTCTCTCCTAAAGCTGCATTTATAATTACTAGAATAATTCCTACTCCAATACTAGCTTGCCCCATCGTAATACCTGTAAGATAAACTATTCCTTGATGAAAAACATCCCAAGGAGCTAACCCCAGATTTGCGTTAATTGTCAACACTATGCCAACTGCAAACAAGAATAAACCTAAAAATAATCTTATAATCCTTTTAACCATTATTATCACCATAGCCTTCTGCCTTAAAGACAAATACATAATTCTAACAGACAATTATCATACTTAGTATAGTGGACTATAGTTATATCTACTAATTTTTCAATAATAAAGGAGGGACTCAAATTATGACAAAGCTTAACAAGCTCTCTGATCATGGAAATGTTAATTCATCTAAACATACTTCTAAAACTTCTCCTGAACCTAATACAACTGGAAAAAGCAAAGAAGATGTAATTTTCACAAAGGATAAAAGCCCTGATGATCTAGAAATCTTAGATTAAGCCTAGAATACTTTACTCCTCACATAGTAATCTTCCTTTTCCGGACTTCCTTTTACTATTTCTAGATGCTAATAAAGCTTTACTGGCCCAATCCGCTATCAGTTCTCTATCTTCTAATATATCAACAGGAACCTCATAATATGGCATTATCATCGATCGGTCAGAAAATGGTTTAAAAGGTTCCATTCCTGTTCGCTCATAGTCTGATCTGTTGGAATCGTCAACCTTGAAATAAAGAGTATCGTCTGCAATCAAGCCAAAAATTAATCCATCAAAATAAATCCCCGCAGCGCCGAACATATTTTTAATGGTAACTGATCCTACCTCACCAAGTTGATCAATCACATATTCTTTGTAACTATCGCTAATTCCCATTAGACCCTCCTAAAAAGACAATCAAGTAAATTATAGTTTATAGCAATACAAAAGGCCAGGGATAAATCCCTAGCCTTTTGATAATCATCATTTTAGTAACGGCGCATAGATTGGAAACAATCACGGCAGTACACTGGTTTTTCACCCGATGGTTGGAATGGAACTTCCGTTTGTACACCGCAACTTGCGCAGACTGCTGGGAACATTTCACGTTGTGGTCGACTTCCGAAATTACCTCTACCGCCACCACCTGATTGTTGTTTGCGTGCCTGACGACAAGCAGGACAACGTGTTGGTTCATTTTCAAATCCTTTTTCAGCATAAAAGTCTTGTTCACCTGCTGAAAATACAAATTCTTGACTGCAATCGCGGCATATTAGGTATTTGTCTTGAGCCATGATAACTCCTCCTTATTTGGTGTTCTTGTATGTTGGATCCTACAAATTATCATCCGTGCACCAAATAAGGTCAGAACTATGGATTCCAATTTAAGTTAGGCCCAAGATTTAACAAGCACACGGTCAGTATAGCAGAGGGTGTGGGGATTATCAACCAAAATTTTCTACAAATTATTATCTTTTCTTTAATTGTAATATTAAAACTTAATAGTTAGAGATCTTGATCAGGTTTGAACATTCAAGTCCTCCAAGGCCTTTCTTAGTCTGGCAATATGAAAGGGTTTAGTCATATCTTCCCCATGCCAATGACAATCTAATATGTCTGCATCTTTAACGATCTCCTCAAGTGGTGATCCGATTTCCTCCTTCTTAGAATGATTAATGACAGCCTTAATAATGAGCTCTTTGGTTTCCTTTGTATCAGCTCTTTGACTAAGAAAAGCCCTTACCGGCTCTTCTCCTTTTGGGGCATGCTCATTCTGGCGGCCCGAGAACCACCTACCAATATCATGCAAAGCACAGGCTAAGGCAGCCCACTCCACATCTACACCTCTTTTTTCCGCTAACATACGCCCAATTTGTGCACAACTTGTAGCATGTACCTTTTCCCACAAAATAGGATAATCCCGTTCAGCCGTCTGTGCACCTATTTCATCCAATAAAGAGTAGATGTCCTGCAAATCATTAATAAATTGCCAATTCATAACTTCTGCTCCTTTTAACTTTCCTTACCACAAAAAAAAGAAATAATTGTCACTCTCGCCCCAATTGTATCTTCTTACCCCTGCGCTCAATTTTATCTTCAACTGCCTCTTAACGCAACTGCATTAGGAATATAATAGATTCTCTTCCCCCTAATGGAGCTGGACTTTCTACCAAAATCCGCTTTGGTTTTGTTAAGAGCTATCATATGAAAGGTATTGCAATTTGGCGGCTAAGTTATGAGACCATCGCTTTGGCAAGAACTTGTTAGTTAAAATTCAAAAATAATTGGGTTAAGTATTTCAAACGTTATAAGTTAACTGCAATAGTAAACTATTATCTTTAAACAGACGACTTCAGAATATCACTTTAAAATAGAAGCTCTGTTTTAATATTTCATTAATCGAAGGGCTAGTTATTATTATTTAATCTGATAGTATCTACTTGTTCTTTTAAGGATAAACCATTATTATTGGACATAACCAAAATGATCAAAGGAGCTGACCCACACCTATGCTTGATCTTAAAAACCATACAGAAATAGTTGTCCAACAGGCGCTTAATAAATATCTCGGCAATAATACTCTAGGTTGCTCATGCGAGCGTTGTCAGGCTGATATTATGGCATTGGCTTTAAATCGACTGCCGGCACGCTATTATGTTTCTTCGCGAGGAGAAATATTGACTCAGTTAGAGTCGCAAACATCTCCTGACCAAGCACGAATTATGGCTGAGGTAGTGCGGGCTGCCCAACAAGTAAGTGCTACACCGTCTCACCAGCACGATCAAATCATATAGTATAGCCTACTCAGCATTAATCACAGTTATCACAGATAGAACTACCAATACAAATATGGCAAATACCCTAAAAGGATCGTCGATTACCGACTTTATGCGCACCGGAGTCCATTCAATTTCTGCCATTCCCAATCCTCCTCACACTTATTGTATGTGTTTTATTAGATTTGTGAATTGCAGAAAGACCTCAATTTTGAAAATGAGGTGAATTAATGCTTAACTCTGAAGATCTTAGCCGGTTTTCCCTATTTTCGTCTTTAAGCTCTCAGGATATCGCACCGCTTCTCCCCTATCTTATAGAACGACGTTACCGTCGGGGTCAGATATTATTTGTCGAAGGCGAGATTGGATCATCAGTTTACTTTGTTCTTACCGGGCAAGTTAAACTTAGTCGATCCACTCAAACCGGCGAGAAACAAATAATTGATTGGTGTGGCCCCTATGAATGCTTTGCTGAGGTTTTACTACTAGAGTCTGGTTCATACGCAGCAACTGCTGAAGTAATTAAAGACAGCACCTTATTAATTTTAAACAATGAAATAATGCCCCGATTATTAGAAGCTAACCCAGCTCTATCCGTGGCTCTTATACGTACCCTCAGCCGAAGATTAAGACTTGCTCAAGAATTTATAAGGATTTTAACAAATCGCTCAACCACCGGAATACTTGCGGCCCTTCTTCTTCGCTTAGCACGACCTGCAGCTACTGCAGGAAAACCAATTTTTGTTGATGCTTCGATGACCCACAAGGATTTAGCCAGCATGATTGGAACATCACGAGAATGTGTCAATCGAGCAATTAATGGGTGGAAGCGGTCAGGGATTTTGAAACTGGTTGATGGTCGTTTAGAAATTCTAAAACCCCATGAACTTGCTGACTGGCCCTAATCAAACACCATTGAGTTCGTACTCATTGGTCGCTCGAATTGGCACATGATCCGCCAACATTCATCCCAGCTTATGTTAGGTTGACGCCGCCAAAAAACCATAGCTGCACGAGTTTTTTCGCACTCTCGGTCATTAAGCAAACTTTGATTGGGGAGTTTTCCTCCCCAGGCATTCACCCATTCTTGATAACAATGGGACATTTCTGTTGATTGGTTTCTCAGATAGCGCATAGTATAGACACTTGTTAACCAATGAATAACTTTATCGTCACTGCCCCTGGCATATACTTGGCCATCCAAGTCAGTTCCAGCCACTAATAAAAGCAAGAATAAGAAGTGTACTCTAACAGCTTGCCGCAATGTTTCCGGATTAATCTCATTTAGCTCCGCAAATCGTCCTAAAGGTTTTAAAAACAGTTTAACCGAAGGATCTCGATAATTACATATTCCAAACGCCGAAAGTGGGATTGGATATACATCTTCCAATCCACTTTCTTGTAATTGTCCAACTAAATCACGTTCAGCTTGGACTAGACGTTGTTCTTTTAACAGGAGTTGCTCCGCAGTTTCTCGCAAGAAGGATTCTGCTTCTTTTGGACGCTCTGGAAGGGAATCTGCCCATTCACGCAAACGTGATCGCTTCGGCATAAGAATTTCAATAATCGAACCAGTTTCTTGATGTAATAATTTAAAACCTTGACGAACCCGATCAGGATCGCGATATAGACCCCTCATAAGTGTTTCAGCTGGTTGGGGAATTTCTACAGATTCCTCAAACCGTACGACTACTTCTCCATTTCGCTCTGGAAACTTGAGTCCCATAGCCTTTTCAATCTCTAATCTTATGGAAGACATGTCTGATCCCCCCTAGCCTTGTCTCTAGTTTCATCCTATGGATTCAACCACTAATTCAGACCATGCCTGTATAAATTTGACCATTATTCATTGCTTTGTTAAAATTAGTAAAACATATCAGAAACGAGCTGACTAAAATGTCGAAGCGCACTTATCACGAGATGAGCCTGGACCCTTTTCAAGAAGAGGCTCTTGATGCCATTGATGCTGGCAAATCAGTCATTGTTGCTGCACCTACTGGTACTGGGAAAACCCTTGTTGCGGATTATTTAATAGAAAAGGCCATGAAAGAACATTTAAGAGTAATCTATACCGCACCAATCAAAGCACTCAGTAATCAAAAGTTTAGGGACTTTAAAAAAATGTTTGGAGAAGAAGCTGTAGGGATAATGACAGGAGATGTGGTTCTCAATCCCAATGCTCCTCTACTAATCATGACGACAGAAGTATTTCGCAATCAAGTTATTACAGAAGATCCGACCTTAGAATTTGTGTCTCACATTGTGTTTGATGAAATTCACTGGCTGAATGACGAAGAACGTGGGACGGTATGGGAAGAATCAATTATTTTAGCCCCTCCAAAAATGAAGATACTTGGCTTAAGCGCTACAATTGCTAATGCCAAACATCTCGTGGACTGGATTGAATCCATTCGGCACGAAGAGGTTGCTCTTATTGAAGAACATAATCGGGTTGTACCCTTAGAGTACTTTTACTATACAAAAGACACCGGCCTTGTCGACTACGATCAACTATGGCGCTACTACCGCCGTAAACTTAAAGATCGAACAAATGACGAAAACCCCTTTGGCCCTACGACCCACTTAGACCTCATTCGAACCATACAACGCCATCATCTGCCAGCACTATTTTTTGTTTTTAGCCGTAGACAATGTGCTATAAAAGCAATGGAATTAGCTAATATTTCCAACTATCTAAAACCTGCCGAACGAAAAATCGTCGAAGAAAAGTTTATTCACCTCTTTGGTTCCGAGTTGGACTGGTCATCCTCCACACGTCAACTTAAACGGTTATGTTCAAAAGGTATAGCCTATCATCATGCCGGTTTACTGCCCTCTCAAAAGGTTATCGTGGAAGAATTATTTCTGGAAAGGCTGATTAAAGTCCTCTACTGCACAGAAACATTCAGCGTTGGCATAAACTATCCTGTCAAAGCCGTATGTTTTGATTCATTAAATAAATACGATGGCAGAAACTTTCGGCCTCTTGCCAATCATGAATTTTTCCAGATGTCCGGCAGGGCAGGACGTCGTGGTCTGGATGAAAAAGGTTACTCCTTTGCCTTAGTTGATCTGGCCTATATGGAGAAAAGCCCACCGCCAAAATTCCAGTTAAATCGCCTAGAACCTCTAACCAGTCAATTTAGACTTACCTACAATACTGTTCTTAATCTAACCGCGACATTATCTCAGGCCCAAATAGAAATCTATTTCCAAAAGAGTTTTTCATCCTACAGCTACAAGCTGAGCTCAGAGAGGCTTAATCTAGAATTAGCCCAGATTCAGCAAAAGCTTGAAGGAACTCATCAGCATATTTGCGGAGAGGTTGGCTCCTTTAACTGTCCACTAAAACACCATCCAAAGCGAAAAGAGTTAGAGAAGCTAAAAAAAGTCTATAAATCTTTAGGACCTCGCAAGCAATCACGTGTCTACGGAAGAGAGATGGCTCGCAAGATACGCACCTGGGAGAAACTTCTCTCTCAAACTCCGAAAAATTGTGCACCACAGCATCAGGAAAACTGTTTTGCTCAAAGTAAATCTTACTTGGCGATTAAGCAGCAGCAACAGGAACTTCAAAATGCCTTGGCAGCCCTTCCTGAAGAAAACGCTTTTCTTCAGGAATTTGAAGCTAAGAAAAACCACCTCAGGCAGATTGGCTACTTAAGAGGTGATGAATTATTACCTCGCGGAACCTGCGCTAGTCGTATTTATGTTCAAGAACTTTTAGTAACCGAACTAATATACTCAGATATTTTTACACAATTAGATGATGATCAACTAAATGCATTACTTTCCAGCGTTGATTTTGAAGCCCGAAAAAATGATATGTTTCAAAAAACAAGCGTCTTTGATGCCAACCCTGTTAAAGAAATCGCTGAGTATATTCAAAGTATCTGCGGACAAGATTCCATTAGATTTGATCCGCGTGTGGCCGGGATTACCCACGCGTGGAGCCAAGGCAGTACGTTTATTGAAGTACAAGCTATGTGCAACCTGGACGAAGGGGATATCATCAGTGTTTTTAGACGCACTATTGACCTGATGCGGCAGATGAGAGATGCTGTAAGTGACTCTGCCCTGCGTACCCGGTTGAAGGTATGCATGGAGAAGCTAGACCGGGATGAAGCTGCAATAATGGAACTCTAACAAAACTATACTATAAAAGGATGAACGGGAAAAGCTCTCAGCTTTTCCCGTTCATCCTTTTATCCGCTAACCGTATCGGGGGTATTTCAAAAATAACTCATATGTAAATTGTTACTCTGAAACCTCAAACATATCTTTACCTACCCCACATAACGGACATACCCAATCATCAGGAATATCCTCAAAAGCTGTACCAGGTGCAATACCGGAATCTGGATCCCCAACTTCTGGGTCATAGACATAGCCGCAGGCTGAACAAACATATTTTTTCATATAATTCTTCCTCCATTTCTAGTTTTAAGGATGATATATTATCTATTCTAACATTATTCTCGCTTTTTTGCTAGTTTTCGCACCACTCCTTTCACTTTTTACCTTAATGGAAATCCATCATCAAAAGAGATGTTATATTTTTTCAAAACATAAACCCGAAAATCCTCAGCACATTGACAAGTCCCCCGATGGTCACAAAAACCGACTTCTAATTTACCGGTTAAATGATGATGCAAAATATGAACATTAACATATAAATGACATACTTGCTCATTTAGCTTGATATAGTGTCTCGCAGCAAAATAAAATAGAATAAACATTGCTATACTTATAACAATACCAACTTTGGGAAACAACCACGGCATAGTTAGCGCTAAAAAGCCCAGGGTTAAAACAATAAACATTCCAATCGTTTCCTGGCGTCTTATATACTTCCACTCATTATATCGCCTTAGAAATTCGTAAAACAACTGCGCCATGCGTACAGAAGGAAAAGGCGGGGTTGGTCTATCTATAATACTATCGACGACGTAATGGCAAAGGATTCCCACCCTAATCCTTCCTTTCTGTATCTTCGCAGTAACTCCTTAAATTAAAGCAGAACATCGTGATTTCACGGGGAAGGCTATTCACCGAAGTAGAATAAGGAACACCTACTCTGAAGTAGATGGAGCCTCATAATTGCTAAAAAGCAGGCTAAGATTTTCTATAACAGACCATTACTAATAAGTCGATAAAGATCCTCTAACTGACCTGCCTGATGATCCTGATTCTTAGATTCTAAGGCTTTTTCCACTAAAAAGACCTGCATACCTAGTTCTTGACAGATAAGATCTTTGATATGCGTACTTACTAACAAACAACTTTCTGATCTAACACCAAGCTTTTCAGCAATTTCAGCAAAAAACTCTAGATGTGGTTTAGTATAGTGGAAGTTATCTAAGGACGCAATCACTTTAAATTGCTCGGGATTAAGATCCATCCAACGAATCTGTTCCTGAATGGCCACTAGCGGCATTAAGGGATCGGAAACTATAGCAGTTAAAAACCCTTCTTGAATTGACTTAGCTACAACTTTAACCCCTTGAGCATTTGGCTGTACTAGACAACGTAAAGCAGGGAAATCAGTTGTATAAAACCTATCAAAGATTTGTTTTAAAGTTTGAACAGACTGGCCGGTAGATTTTGAGAAGTCTTCGAAAAAAGCCTGCATTAGTGTTTGTTCATGATTCCCTTCCTTTTGAACGTTTTCCATAGATTTTATTAATTGTTTTGTAAACTTATCGGGAGAAATTATATGTGAAAAACGCGGTGCTAATATACCCAGATAATTCTGCATAAACTTTACCATATCAAGATTGGTTAATGTTCCCTCTATGTCAAAGAGAATAGCTTGGATCACAATTATTATCCTCCTATTGAGGTCTTAAACACAGTTGTCTGTGCTCTTAAGGTAGTATTCTCCCTTTTTATTTAAAATTCCTTCTAGACAGCTGAGATGTTTAAAGTTAACTAATAAATATTATTCCCACCTTATTTTGATTCTATCTATAACTTTATAAAATTAATTTCTGCCTGGGTTTTTTAGGGCGGAGATTAGTTAACGATAAAAAAAGACCCCAAAAAATAATTTCTTGGGGTTCTTTTAATCTCAGTTCATGCAACGACCCGCTCTGTTTTCAGAGGTGCAATCCCTAAGGCACCCTTCCTTTGTATGCTGCAGGCACTTCAGAAGGGCTAACTTAAGTTATAAGGCTTCAGTATCGGATACACCCATTCATATCATAAAAACGCATTGTATAGATCCTTATAAAAGTTTGACAAGCATCGATTCATTCTTACAACTTAAGCTTTAGTAATAGTTCAAGTCCGACCCCTTATAAGCTCTATAGCAAAAAACGTCATTGGTAATGGGTTTTCCTCTTCTGGCCTCTCTTCTCTAGGCAACATCCTTTTTCCCTATAACGATTTCGCTCGCTTTCGTGGCAACACATTGCCTACTTTTTAAGACAAAAAGGTGTTTGCTTTACACTCACTTACTTCTTGCTGCCCACTGGAAAATCCTTGGCAGAAAAATAAATATTTATCACTAATAATGTAGAACTAGCTACTTAACTCTATTTTTCTTCACATTTTTTCGTTTATCTAAAAGCAGCTCCGCAGTATGGATTGCTTTTACTCCAGGATTTCTCTTATCAAGCCCCCCTGAGATCTGCATCAAACACCCCGGACAGTCTACAACCACAACATCCGCACCTGATTCTTCAATGTTATTTAGTTTTCGGTCTAAGATAGGACCGGATAACTCCGGAAATTTAATCGAGTAGGATCCTGCAAAACCACAGCAACGATCAGATTCCTTCATCTCAATAAGTTGAACTCCTGAAGTATCGGTCAAAATTTTTCGTGGTTCGGTATACACTCCCATTGACCTTTTCAAGTGACAGGAATCATGGTAGGTTACCTTCAGGGGAATTCCATCTCCTCCTGGTGTTAAGCCTCCCAAGTCAAATAACAATTTGGAGAAGTCTTTTGCTTTTTTGCTTAATTCTTCTGCACGAGAAGCTAAAGCCGGGTCATCCTGCAGTAACTCTTTGAAGCTCTCCTTAAGAGCATGTGTACAAGTCGGGCAAGCAGAGACAACATAATCGACCTTTTCAGCCTCTAAAGCTTCAATATTCATAATCGCACACTTACGTGCATTCCCCCGGTCACCCATGTAGGTCGCTGGGGCTCCACAACAAGATTGTCCATCAGGAAAAACTACTTCATAACCCTTTTCATTGAGCGCCTTAATTACCCCTTCACCAATTCTGGGATAGACAAAATCTATTAGGCAGCCTGCATAAAGTGCAATCTTCCCTTTTCGGTTTTTAACATCCTGATTGATGGTTTTAATAACATCTCGAAAAGGAACCTTGGCGACAGCAGGTAAACTCTTCTTCTCCGTGAGACCGGAAAGAAACATTGGTAAATGTCGGATAACTGGCTGTCCCTTAGTAAACGGCTTTTGAGCAATTGAGGCCATGCGCAGCATTGAATGGAATAAACGCCGATTAGACACTACATCAAGGGCAAATTTTTGGGTGAATGGAAGACCGGTCTTTTCTCCCATACGATTGCGTAACTCTAAAATCATTTGAGGTATGTCTAATTGTCCGGGACAAACCTCTGAACACTTGCCGCATTGGAGACAAAGATTTTGAGGATTCTGAGCATCTTTTTCAGAATTTACAAAGTTAGTTAAAATGGTTCCGATGCCCCCAGTATAAATATGTCCATAGACATGCCCACCCACAAGTTGAAATGCTGGGCAAACGTTCAAACAAGATGCGCAGCGTATACATTGAAAAGTCTTTTTAAACTTTTCATCCTCATACATCTTGCGCCTGCCATTATCCATTAAGACGATATGGAATTCCTTATCTTGAACTGTTCCGTCTGGATAATAAGCAGGTGTCGGGCCTGTTACCATACTTACATAACTAGTAATTTGTTGACCTGTCGCACTTCTTGGTAGTGCTTGGAGAATGTGTGTAGCATCTTCAAACTTTGGTACGAGTTTTTCTATGCCCACTAAGAAAACATGAGTAGGCGGCAAGGTTGAAGTTAAACGACCATTACCTTCATTGGTAAGCATAATTAGTGTTCCTGTCTCAGCAATTGCCATGTTAGCACCCGAAATACCCATATCTGCCTCTAGAAACGATTTTCGCAGTTCTTCTCTAGCTGTTTTAACAAGCTCAGCTATGACAGGCTGATTTAGCTTGTGTAAATGTCCGGAGAAGACGTCGGCAACCTCTTCTTTCGTCATATGGATTGCTGGCATAACCATGTGAGACGGATGTTGTCCGGCAAGTTGTACAATCCACTCACCTAAGTCGGATTCCTGTACTTCCATTCCTGCCGACATTAAGGTTTTATTCAGTAAAATCTCTTCTGAAACCATTGATTTGGACTTTACAACCCGTTTTACTTCTTTCTTTTTTGCTAACTCGAGAATATATTGTTTTGCGTCTTCACCAGTTGAGGCACGATATACTTTTGCGCCTCGAGCTGTAGCTTGCTTTTCAAATTGATCAATCATTTCATCCAAATGACTGGCAGCATAGGCTTTTACTTCTGCAATATTATCGCTGATTTCTTTAAAATCGTAACCTTCATAAGCTTTTTCACGAGAAATCACGTAGGCATCTCCAAAACGCCCCAAGGCTCCTCGTAAAACATTATTATCGAGTGCATCAGAAATTTTCTTTTTAAATTGTTTGTCAGCCATTATGCCACACCTCCAACTTCCTCATCGACAAAGACAACTACAAGTTGCTTAGGACCGTGAACTCCGATTGTTAAAACTCGCTCAATATCTGAAGTCCTGCTAGGTCCTGTTATAAACCCTACAAAACCGGGTATTTCCGGCAAGCTGTGAATTGTGGCCATCGTATCCTTTAGAGTTGGAATTAATTTGTCGGTTGAAATAAGTGCAATGTGAATCGGAACGAGGGTCGAACATAGACGCTGGTTAACATCAGCATCGGCCTGTACTAAAGAGCCAAGCTCCGCAATCGCATAATTTACTTGAGTTATACCGGCTTGTGCGTCAGGTGTTACCTGGCGAAAATTATCGGTGTAGACAATTATCCCTTTTTTCTCAAATAAATTTACAAAATCTCCTTTTTGAGAGATAGGCGAATTTAAGAGTGCCACATCTTTTATTCCTTTTTCAATTAAAACATTGCAGACAAGCTCACTGGCTTCTAATGCAGTGTTAACACGATAACACTCACCGGCTACTAATTCTATCTTTGTCTTGAACTTGTTATATAGATCGTCTTGTTGATCTTTATGCATGTAAACCTTCCTCCTAATTGATGAATCTTTTAATTAACAAGTGGTCAGACCATCATGCCACCTTAGAATCTAATTTTAAGACATTTTAATGACAATTACAATAACTTAGGAACTAAAAATTAAAAATATTATGATTAGTAATCATATAAGTAAATCTTGACACAAACAATACTTCAAAAATTCCAGCCGAACTACAGACTTCCTATAATTTACATATTGATTTTCGACATTATTTGCGTTATGGTTTAATTAGTAAAGTCTAGTAGTTAAATCTCCTGGATTTTGCGCAAAAGAGGATTTCCGGACGCGGAAATCCTCAAAAATTTGTCAACACTTACCACTCACCATAATGATAAACTTGGACACCTTTGTTAACCCAAGGTGTCTTTCTACTTCTTCAGAATTTTTCACTCTGAAACAATTCCTTCTTACATTTTATCATCAATATGTGTAAAGTAGTTCTATTTATCTGCCTTGAATCGTAGTTATAATTGAGGGGATAGAATGCGTAGTATGCAATACGATCCAGAAATTCTTTATGTACAAAAGCTGTATTTCTTCCTATATTTAGCTACAATTTCCATACTTATAGCTTTAATTATCATTGTTTACGTTGATTTTAGAAGCGGGCTATATAGCTTGGCAGTGGGTTTTGGTCTTTCCTACATAGGAATGGTAATGAAGAAAAACTTTAACCCTCCCGGAAAAAGGTTATCTGCTCAACGAATGGCCCACACCATTTCACAAGACAGCAGTCCTTTATCTATCGCTCGTTTTGCCAGCCAACTATATTATTACTTTCATGAACCAACTCAAGCAATTTCAATTCTTGAAAAGTTCTTATCAAGTCAAGACCCCTTACTTTGTATGACCCTTGGGGATATTCTTCTTAAAGAAGGCAAACCTTTGCGGGCACTGTATATTTTGCGGGATAATCCTCATGCGTTAGTTGACCCTCTTTTACTGGCAACTCAAGGCCGTGTACTGTTTCAAATTGACAGAATTCAAGAAGCAGTAAAAATGTTTGAGCGTAGTATACACCTTGCAAAACAAAACAAGTTTCCTAAAAGCAGTAACAATTGGATTACACAAAAAATATTAACCCTCAGCTATTTAGCTAATATCCACCATAGTCTTGCGGATTGTTATTTTATTCTTAATGACTTTGATCTAGCAAAAAAACACTACCGTTCTGGTAATTACCGCGTTTTTGATCTGTCACTTTGGCGTCATTGCCCATCAGTTCAGTTAGATTCCACAAAAAACCACAAAAATATTAAATAGTTCTCCTTTCTTTTCCCTTTTGTTTTCAATCCTTACTCCCTATTCCAACAGCTTTCTCGGGTAAAATTCTCTATAATAAGGATAATACTTATAGGTTATTCCAATAATGGACAAGACTAACCGCAAGTACTGAAATGGAGGGTGAAAAATGCTGTCAACTCATGCAAGTGAAATTCTGGGATTCATCCGTGATTTTGAAGCATCCTCTCGTGATTATCTCCTCTCCAAAGGCTTGAGTGAAAACGAGATGAAGAATGCCTATCTTGACTTCCAGTGGAACTTTCTACATACAATTCTTAAGAAACATTAGTAGGCAGTTATAATAATACAAGGATTTTCCTTAATAAGGACAAAAAATCTGCACCAAATAATTAAGAGCCTTTACAGAAGGCTCTTAATTATTTCTATTTGGGATAGAGACATTTGTAAAATTCGATGATGAATAGAGGTTATCTGAAAAAGGATGCCTTATATAACCGTTGATAACGCTGCAGGGCACGAATAGCTGTCAAAGCTGTCGTTATAGGCTCTTCGTAATTCCATCCCTTTGCATAGATGCCTCGATAAGACGGTGTAAAAGAGCCATTACTGTTCTGTTCCGAGATGAGATTTCTAATTCCACTTTCCAGAACTCTCAGGGGAACGTTTCTTGAAAAACGCCATAGCCCTGCGATTGTCAAACCTGTTTCCACAACAGAGCCCCAGCTCCCATCCAACTTCTGTGATTCCACTAGATACTCTAGCCCCTTTTTCCTGGCTCCAATAATGTGGCGTGCAGTATTCCATCCTTCCCAACTGAACTTCCACTTACTTAACAATTCCATAGCCTGAGCTGTGCTATAAATTGAGCCCTCAAACCAAGATGCGGGAAAAGCCCCTTGGTCGTCTTGCTGTGCTAATACCCAATTAAGCCCCTTCCAGATTTTCTCCTCTTGTACTCGCGAACTTCGCCATAAGGCTTCTAACACATGAATACTTACGTCAACACTGGAAATATACACTGGAAATTCTGAGCAAACATTAGGAGGTATACCTTGGAAACTAGGAAATGTACTCCAACTCCCGTCAGGGTTTTGTAAACTTTCAAGTAGGTTTACTCCAAGCTTATTTCTTTCTCCAACTACTTGATGTAAACCTATCAAAGCAACTGCCGTATCATCTAAATCCGGGTGAGTGTATGGAGGAGTACTGCCATAACTGCCATCTGTATTTTGCGCTCTTTGCAACCAGCTGACTGCGTCCTCAAGCCATGGGATTTCTGAAGAGTTCTGAGTTACTTCTCCAAAGACACTTACTGCCCATCCCATTGACCATACTTTTAGTTGGTCAAAAGCAGCCCATCCTCCACTTGAATACTGTTTCTTTACCAACCACCGCCCAGCTTTTTGGGTTTGTTCTATATACATTCCCTTACTCACTAAGGCCAAAATTGACATACTGGTCGCAATTATATCTTCAGCCCAAGAACCGTCCGACATTTGACTATTTATAAGGTATTGGATCCCCTTTGGAATTCCATCTTGAGAGTTTGAGGCCAGCAGCGAGGCAGCTATCACCACAGATCTCCCATAAAGGGGTAGTCTTGTTAATACTTTATCCTCAAGAATGGTAGGAAGCATTATTTCCTCAGGCGTAGGCCCCTCCAATCCCGGAATAACTCTTTCTCCTAGGGATAAAATTACGTGAGAAAATCTCTTGGCTTGTGAAAGAAGTTTAATCTTGGCTTTCCATCCGCCTTCACTTCCCTGCAGAACCATCCTAACTATCTGGGTAATCTCTTCATCCGGATCATCACCGGGAAATTTTCCCCACCCGCCTTGATTTTGCTGCTTTAACCACTGTATTCCACGCAGTTGTGCATTTTCAAATCCTCTTCCTATCGCCAGAAGTGCCAGTGCCGCCAAAGCCGTAGCCCCTTGGCTTGGAGAGACACCATGCAATTCATCGAGTTTTCCTGACAGTATCTGATTCACACCTTCAGATACATATTCTCTAGCAAGATCAAGACTCTCTTGGACTTCATATTTTAAATCCATAGAACTCTCTCCGTCTTCATATTTAGCAAATGCCATAGTATTAACTATGAAAAGAAGAGAAATTCCGTTCCATTCAAAATGCCGAACTCATAGTTCGGCATTTTGAATGGTACCTGGGAAAACGGCACTTAATGAAATTATAAAATCTTACTAACAGCAATTTCATCACAGTTGGGGAATTTTATACAGTTAATGCATTCAGTCCATACCTTTTGAGGCATTTGATCCTTACTAACCTCTTTATATCCACAAAACTTAAAAAATTCTGGTTGATATGTCAAGGCAAAAACTTTAGCACATCCAAGTTCTCTAGCTTCATCTTCAAGAGTTTTGACAATTTGAGTTCCAATTCCTTTTCGCTTGTAGTCACTGGCCACTGCCAACGCTCTTATCTCTGCTAAATCACTCCAGAGTATGTGCAGTGAAGCAACTCCAACTAAATTTTCATCTACTTCAGCTAGCAGGAATTCACGGATGTTCTCATACAACATATTTCTTGATCGGGGAAGCATGAGCCCTTGTTCTGCATTACTATTAATCAATGACATCATAGCTTCGACATCCGCTATTCGTGCCTTACGCAATTTCATCTTGATGATCTCCTTTTATGATTTTTGCATAATTATACACCATATCTAATTTTCTTGCATACCCATATTCGTTAATTTACAATTAATATTTTCTATCAGTATTTAAGCAAACGGTTACCTGTCGGATTTTGTTCTATTTTTTTCCATCTAATTTTTCTAAGCACGCCTGTGAGGCGGATTTGTCATTATTCCTAAAAATATCATTTCTCCTTTTTCTTACATTTTTTTACCTCGTTATATGGTAAACTATGTCAGTGTGTTGCTTTTAGTAGTTTTTGGAAGGAGACTTTCATTGTGGTTCCCCTTAAATTTCGATTTCAGTCTTTCCATCGACAATGGGTTTTTAACCTATTCTCAGTTTTTTTTCTAATCTGCGTTGTTTTATGTTATTACTTGCCCGTCTCTGAATTAGTGCGCATTACTTTAGAATTTATCACATTCACAATCCTAGTTGTCTGGTTCGAGCCTTGGTTTACCTCATGGGGAAAAGTTTGGATAATAGCGTCGACCCTGCTTATACTAGGTTCATATCTAAATCCAGTACTTCCTTCTGGCCCATTAATGCTGGCACATGTCTTTTTTCTGCTTGTCATGATGCTTCTTTTTAATCATACAGAAAAACAAAAACTTCGTCTCCATGAACACCATCTTAAAACGATTCGAGTGCTTTTGCGGCAAAATCCTCCTCTAATTCAAACAGCAGATTATACTAACGAAGCAGTCATTATCCTGGATAATCTAGGTACTATTCTAGACTTAAATGCACAATCCTCAATACTTTTATCTCTACCCCAATCCAGCTTAGTCGGCAAATCCATTTATAATGTTCTAGGTATCTTACCAAATGCCCAACCGACTAATATACCTGAAAATGGTGATTTTAACTGGACACAACAAGGTCTTACCAAGCATTTAAAATTTCGAACCCGCCCTTTGCTAGACCGGAACATACCTTCAGGAACCCTTGTAACCCTATTTGATATCAGCGAATCAATAAATCGTTTAGAAAATGAGTTACAAGTTGAGAAGCTTTCGATAGTGAGTCAAGTTTCAGCCGGCTTAGCCCACGAAATCCGCAATCCCCTGACGACAATTAAAGGCTTTATGCAATTAATTACTCCTGAGCAATGGCCTGAGCTATTTCGCCCATATCAAGTACTAATACTCGATGAAATTGAAACAATTAACCAGCTACTTAACAAGTTCATCTTAATTACTAGTCCTTCTGCACCACATTTTGAAAAGCTCAACCTGGTAGAATGCATTTCTTCCTTAAGTGAAGCTACTAAACCTTATACTTCAAAACACGGAGTGTCTCTAGATGTGGAATTTCCCCCGCAGTCTGTCTATGTAATGGGTGACAGAGAACAGCTTCACCAGACATTAATCTCCATCGTTAACAACGGCGTTGAAGCTTCTCCCCTAGGCGGAAAAGTCCGCATACAATTAACCCAAAATGAGTCCTGGGTCAGCATAAGCGTCACTGATAATGGGCCGGGTATTCCTGAGACCCTTCGCCACAAAATTCTTGATCCTTTCTTTACTACGCATGAAGAAGGCACTGGACTGGGGTTAACTATTGCTCAACAAATTATTCTAACCCACCACGGTAAGCTACATTTTTCTGATTCATCTACCACAACCGGTACAGTTGTAACAATAAATCTTCCACGTTTAGAAGATTTTACAGATACCCTTTCTGCACGAGTGACTGACTAAAGTGATTACTTTGACAATTTAGCGCATCGATTCCATTTTCTTGCCAGTCTTCTGGCAGTGTCCATATAGGGAACCTGCTTACATCACTTAACCAAGAGTAACTACGCCGAAGTTCCTCTTCTTTACCCGGTGTCGTAAGCCAGTGTACTCTACCATCCCATACTAAAATATTTCCCTGATCGTCTTTGGCGCTCACTAATAACAGGCTCCTTTCCAGCACGGAAGCCAACAAAATACTGCGGGCAGCTCTCAATAAAGACTTGTCAAATATTGGACATACAACACTCAGCTGGCCATTTCCCTGAAAATAAAACCACTCTTCTAATTCTAGTACTGCGGTTTCACTACGGTCTTTGGGAAGCCATGGCCAGGCCCATGGACTCCCCCACAGCATCTTTAATGCACCGTCCCCATTATGGAGCATCAAAGCAAGATGATCATGGAAGCGAAGTTGACCTGCCTTCTGCAAAGATTCAAGGTAATCTAAAATTTCTAAAATTGTCGCAGAAAACTCAGGGTTAAGAGAACCTGAAGCATCGACCCACCCTTGCTTTTGCCATTTTTGCATTTGTTCGGATGATTTGAGCCATTTTACTTTACTATTAAGCTCAAATTTCTTTCCTTTTTTCCGAACTTCAGCAATTTCATAGTTTCCCCAATAGATATTAATAGTTTGATTTTTAACCACAGTACGAACTCTTCTATCAGCCAGTTGACTAAAAAAATTATTCACCGTTACCAATTGTTGCCTAGCCACAGGATTAAGACTTTCTCCCCAACGCTTCCAATTCGGTCGGTCTTCGCCCATTGGATATCTTACACGACTAAATAGTTGCTTCTCCGGAATAGGATATAAGCTAGGCATTAATTTTTCACGCCAATATACTGCTCTTGCATCAATAATCCCTCCAACCTTTGACAGCGCTGTTAAGAAGGACGTTGAAAAGTCCGGGGCTACATAGTAAATCACCGTCTTTGTGCCATTGCTGAGTCGATGTCCCCATAATAATCCTGCGAGAAGAAATTCTTCTTCCCTATTCATTGTTGCACTTGCTATAATTCCTACTCGTAAAGTCGTCTCACCACCCATAAAATATGCATACTGAAGAGGAAGACGACTTGCTCTTTTTTTATCTTCTGGGTATTCCTTCCATTCCCTAACGATAAAAACGTCAGGATGAGTTTCCCAGATTGAATTCCAGGTAATACTCAACAATGACCCTCCCTTAGCTTTACTCCATAAGGATGTTTACGCGCTAAGTACGAAGATCATGACAAATAATCTACATAACATTGCTATCACATTAACGTTCTGCCAAACCGCCTTGCCAACTACGTAATAAGTATAGTGTTTCTTCGATTGGCAGGGCTAAACGAATACGCCCATCTCTTCCTTCCATAGTCTTAGCCGAAAACATAGAATTCCAAATACTCTCGGCACTTGCTTCAACGACTGCCCTAAAAAAATCATCTAAAGCCCAGTCTGACAAGTATTCCTCATCATGAGTATTATTACTAACCATTAAACAAAAGTCACCGCTGCCTTGCATAGAGATCGAGCCAGTCCGAGCCATTCCTAGACTTGCTCTACCAGCCAGTTGCTTCAATTGCCAACGGGACAGGGGAGCATTCGTTATTCCTACAAGAATTAAAGACCCCGGGATATAGCCTAATTCCTTTAGCGATAATAATTTTCCAACCGGGACTCCCATTAAGATAAAATCCTCTAGTAAACCAAAGTTTGCTAACGCAATTATTCCCACAACATAACTACGACCGTTTTGACCTTGAACTAACCGGGAGGAGCTCCCGATACCTCCTTTTAATTGAAAACAGGACATTCCAACCCCTGCCCCCACACTTCCCTGCTCAATAGGCCCCTTTGAAGCACGTTGCAAGGCTAATATTGCATCCCAAGACTTTACATGACGTCCTCTAATGTCATTCAAGTATGAATCATCACATTCCAAGACAACAATATTTGGAGTTCTGGCATCATTTCCTATTTCAGGATTCTGTTGTAAGAGATAGGTAATCACTCCATTTGCTACATCATTTACACTAAGGGTATTCGTTAATAAAACCGGTGAATTTAGAATGCCCATTTCTTGAATGAAGGGAACTCCGAGAGATTTACCATATCCATTTATTACCTCTACTCCAGCCTTACATGGTTGGCGATAGAGATTCCCCGGTCGAGGCAAAATCGCTGTTACCCCAGTCCTGACTGGTCCCTTTCCCTTAATCAGGGGGCCAGACCCTTCAATTAATGACAGATGCCCTACACGAACTCCTGGTACATCAGTTATATCATTATTCTCTCCTGCTGGCATCAGACCCATCCAAAGCCCTAAATCTCTGGGTGTATTTCTTGCACGCATCAAAAAACCCCTCCGTTGTATGGTTATGTGTACAACGGAGGGATATGAGTAATAACAAATAATTATTAAATCGTTCAGGCTTCCCACTTCTTTTCCGAGAGGCCATTAAAGAAGACAACCAAGGCGTGGTTCAGTTCTTCGCGGAGATCTCCGCTCCCTGAAACATGCCAACGGATAAAGTGCTGAACCATCATTCCTTCAAGGCTCTCCGCCAAAAAAGAGGGATCATATTCACTATTGATCTCGCCATTTTGTTGTCCAACCGTGAGAATTGCCAGTAAACCATAATGTAAGCTCATATCGTAATCCGCACCTTCACGACTCCGAATAGTTACCCAGGCAATTTCACGATCCCTAATCATAAATTCAGCCCAGTCCTGTAAGAGGGCACTTAAACGTTGTCGTGTACCCAAACTAGGCTTATGACGCCCTCTGTTTGCAAGATCCTGCCAAGATCGCTTGGAAAACTCTTTAATAACTGCTTCCTTTGTAGGAAAATAGTTGTAGAAGGTTCCTTTGCCTACATCAGCTTGCTGGGTAATCTGTTCAACAGAGGTAGCGGAAAAACCCTGCGAACGAAATAGCTGCATAGCATTGGAGAATATCTTTTCTCGGGTTTCATTCTTTTTTCTTTCTCTACGAGATAATTCACTCATCTATCCCCCCCCTTGCATACCAATGTAGATATAGCTGACTTATATATCATTCTACATCTTCCATTATTTACCTTCTTTTTCCAGGGGGATTTTATTTGTTTAAATACTTTTTTCTATTAACACTGTCCCTTCCAAGTTTCCAAACCGTCATAACCCTCCAGACAGTACGCTCCAGTTGGGATTTCGCCTTAGCAAAAGCTTGATCTAAGGTTCCGGGCCCTTCAGAAACACTAAAACAACTTTGAATTCCTTGAACAAAAAAAGCGTCAGGAGACCCCTCAACAGACCCTGATATTACCAAAACCGGAACACAGTACTTTTTAGCCAAAGCAGCAACTCCAACAGGGACTTTCCCGTAAGCTGTCTGAAAGTCTGTTCTTCCTTCACCAGTGAGAACCAAGTCTGCGTCTTTAATCTTTTCCTCTGCATTTGACACTTCTAAGATAATTTGCGACCCCCCTCGCAACTGAGCACCTAAAAATCCTACAGCACCTGCCCCAAGCCCTCCTGCCGCCCCCCCGCCGCTTAATTCCAACAAATTAGTTCCTTTTACTAAACTTATATGCTCTCCAAGGTTTTTCAAAGCGGCATCCAGTATTCTTACATCATCTGGACTGGCACCTTTCTGTGGCCCGTAAACAGCACTTGCGCCTTCCGAACCACAGAGAGTATTTTGAACATCGCAAGCAACTTCAATTTTAACTTCGGACAAGCGCGGATCAATTTCTGACATATCAATTTCCGCCAAATCTAAAAGCGCTTCTCCTCCCAACGGGAGAGCCTTGCCCTCAGAATCCTGCAATTTCACGCCTAAAGCAACAGCCATACCTGCTCCCCCATCATTAGTTGCACTCCCACCAATCCCGAGAAGAATCTTATTTACACCGCGCTCAAGAGCATCCCTTATGAGCAAGCCTGTTCCATAAGTCGAGGTTATTCTGGGGTTTTTCTCTTTATAGGCTAAGAGGGTCAACCCTGATGCAGCTGCCATCTCAATAATAGCTGTTTGACCATTATCGATAAGACCGTAGGTGGCCTGTATTGGTCGTCCAAGGGGGTCTGTAACACTAACCTCGATCTTAACTCCTTTAACTGAGCTAAGGATTGCATCAACAGTTCCTTCTCCACCATCCGCCATAGGGATCATTTCAATATTGCTTTCCGGATAAACTCTTTGAACCCCCATACGCATTGCTTTGGCAACCCCTAAGGCGTTTAAGCAGCCTTTAAATGAATCTGGAGCAATAACGATTTTCATAATGATTCACTCCTTAGATTGAGCACGTCGTCCAACATAGATTCCAATGTTAAGATAAACAACAAGACTTGTAAAGTCAGCTACAACGATTAACCAACTTTCAATTGGAAACTCTACAAGATAAGCAATCAGATAGGATAATAGATTAAACAAAAAGGCCGCAATATATGCAGAAACCAAATTTTCAGACTTCCCACGATAACCCACCAGAAACCCAACTGGATAAAATAGTGCAAAATTAAAGGCTAATTGATTAAGTGTCCCACCCGAGTCAAAAAAATCACCCCAAAAAATAAAAAGTAAGCTTAGGATAAGCAAATATCGCCAAAAAGCTAAATTCATTAGTACCCCCTATATTACAAACTTCCCCTCCACTAACTATTAGGGAGAGAGTAACACTCTCCCCCTCTTTCCGGTGATTATCGGCTAATATAGTTCGTAGGTTAAATAATTTAATGAAAAGGGGATAAGTGGATTGGTTCCCCGAATAAACCCCTCAAACACGAGTTAGATTTAAAGTTAAAGGCTTTCTAGCTATAATTCGGTGCTTCCTTAGTTATCGTCACATCGTGAGGATGGCTTTCTCTAAGTCCAGCAGCGGTAATGCGAATGAAATGAGTCTTAGTTCTCAGGGCATCAATATTTGGAGTTCCGCAATATCCCATACCAGCCCGCAATCCACCAATCATTTGATAGATCGTTTCAGAGACAGGCCCTTTATAGGGAACTCGTCCTTCAATACCTTCCGGAACAAGTTTCTGATCCTTTTCTTGGAAATAGCGATCTCTGCTGCCTTCTTTCATGGCACCTATTGAACCCATCCCTCTATATACTTTAAAGCTTCGCCCTTGGTATATTTCTAAATCTCCAGGGCTTTCTTCCGTCCCAGCAAAGAGACTTCCAATCATAACGATTCGAGCACCGGCTGCCAAGGCCTTTACAATATCTCCTGAGAATTTGATCCCTCCATCGGCGATAACCGGTATTCCATATTTTTCAGCTTCTTCCGAACAATCCATAACAGCCGTAATTTGTGGAACGCCAATTCCCGCTACTACCCGCGTGGTACAAATTGAGCCCGGCCCTATTCCGACTTTAATTCCGTCAGCGCCTGCTTCGATCAAATCACGAGTAGCTTCAGCGGTTGCTACATTACCTGCGATGATTTGGGTCTCAGGAAAACGTTCTTTCAATAGACTTACCATTTCTATTACCCCTTTGGAATGTCCATGGGCGGTGTCCAAGACGATAACATCGACACGAGCATTAACCAATGCTTCAGCACGCTGTAATGTATCTACAGTAACCCCTACTGCTGCCCCCACTAGCAAACGACCACTTTCATCTCTTGCTGAGTTCGGATATTGACGAGCTTTTTCAATATCTTTAATGGTAATAAGTCCTTTTAGCATACCTTCCGGGTCTACGATCGGTAACTTTTCGATCTTATGCTGCCCTAAAATTTCTTGAGCGTGTTCGAGGGTAGTTCCAACAGGGGCAGTCACTAGATTAGTCTTTGTCATGACTTCTGAAATTAGCCGTTCATAGTTTTTCTCAAAACGCAAATCTCTATTTGTCAGGATTCCAACCAACTTGCCAGCCACGGTAATGGGCACCCCAGAAATTTTGTAACGCTCCATAAGTTTTAAAGCTTGCATAATAGTATCAGTTGGATTTAAATAGATCGGGTCTGTTATAACACCATGTTCGGAACGTTTAACCTTATCAACCTCTAAGGCCTGCTGCTTTATGCTCATATTTTTATGAATAATCCCTATTCCGCCTTCTCGAGCGATGGATATTGCCATCCGAGAATCTGTAACAGTGTCCATGCCCGCACTCATAAGGGGAATGTTAAGCTTAATCTTTTTTGTTAAGTACGTACTTACATCGACATCTCTTGGTAATACCTCAGATTTAGCCGGAACAATGAGAACATCATCAAACGTTAGTGCCGTTTCATTGATTATACGATTGGACATAATTAGCTCCCTTCGAATAGTTTTCTAATTAGTATATCAGAAATAGAGTAAAAAAGCATAACAAAATAATTTTTTTCATTTCAGTTATTGTACCCCTCTTGCTTGTATAACATTATCATTGTTATTATGATGGATGAAGGAGGTAAAGCATGTTTTACCGTATTCACCAATTCATTCGAACTATTATGCCCCGTATTAAACCAGCCGATGTTGAATGGGCAACTAAGCATTTATCATCAGCTGCTGCGGAACTTTTTTTGCGCCAGTCCAAAGCAGAGCAACGTCATGCCATTGATGTCGCCAAGAGTATCATTAAAGCCAGCTATCCTCTTTCTTATTTGGATTATCAAAATCTGATCTCTGCTGCTCTCCTTCATGATTGTGGAAAATCAGTTGTCTCAATCCGTCTCTGGCAAAGGGTTTATATTGTTCTGATGCATAAAGCACCTAAGCCTCTATGGTCTATCTTGGAAAAGGGGCCCTCATTTTTTTCATTCCCCTTAAAAATTTATACCCGACACTCTCTGTGGAGTGAATACTTAGCTAGAAAATCCGGAATGAATTCCATTGTCTGTCACTTAATTCGCGAACACCATTCTCCAAATACTGATTTGGGTCGAATATTGAAACAAGCGGATGATACACATTAAGCTACTAAAATTCATCCGCCAAAAAAGCATGAACCACCGGAAGGTGGTTCATGCTTTTTTGGCGGATGATTCCATTTTATCTTGAAGCTCTACAATTTCCCTGTTCTTGATAAAAATCCATTTAGCAAACCTTTTGTTATCTCGCTGTAAGCGCACATTTTCCTTTTCCAGGTTGCGCACTAAAGCTACCTTTTCTCTTTCTACCTTCTCTAACAAGTTCATAAGCACTCTACGACTGACTCGTAAATGTTCGACACGCTGCTCTAATTCTCCGACACGGGCCCTTAATAGCTTTATTTCCTCGTTTGAATTCAATCATTACGCCCCCCCGGCATTATCTGTATTAATAGTCTATGCCGGAAAAATGCATTTTAAACCCGTCACTGCGGAATCTATTTTTTGTTGAGAATTGATAATCTCTGAATTTGTCGGAGAACAGTAAGAGGAACTCCCCATTCTCCTAGCTCAACTCCGGGCTTACGTTTTTCTCCATGAAAATCCGAACCACCTGTCATAATTAACTCATACTGTTGAGCAATTGCCATGTATCTTCTGACATCCTCTTCACTGTGCTCAGAATGTCTAACCTCCAGTCCCTGAAGACCCATTTTCGCCCATACAGCAATCTCGTTGTCAAGTCCCTGCATCCCCGGATGAGCAAGAACCGCCACACCCTGAGCTTCTCGAACTAATTGAATTCCTTCTTCGGTACTTATTTTATAACGTGGAACGTAAGCTGGTGCACCCCTGCCTAGATACCTCTCAAAGGCATCACGTGTATCTCGCACAATACCTCGTTCTACAAGGGCCTGGGCTATATGAGGGCGACCAATGGAATCCCCTTGTGATAGCTTCCGAACTTCCTCATCATGAAGCTCTATATGGAGTGTGGCCAAACACTTCAAAATATCTTGCATTCGGAGTTCACGAGCTTCACGAAGACTTTTAAGCTGCTTATTCAACTTAGGCGTATTGTCGAGTGCGTATCCAAGGATATGTACTTCTTGTCCTTTCCAATCTGTATTAAGCTCTACTCCCTGAAGTACTTCTATTTTATATTGGACTCCGGCTTCTTCTGCCTCACGCCAGCCTTGGATTGTATCATGGTCAGTAATTCCAATGCCTTTCAAGCCTATCTCGGCAGCCATGCGAACAAGTTCTCGGGGGGTCAATAAACCATCAGAGGCAGTGGTGTGACAGTGCAAATCAACTTCATATAACGCATTTCTTGAAGACATTTTTTAACCCCTTTCTTGCAGCAGCAAAGTTGTTATTGCTTACTTTAAAACTTCTAGGAGTACTCTTCTAAAGTTACGATAACTAATCTTTTCAACATCTTTTGTCGAAAAGCCAACTTTTATTAAATCATCCAGTAAATCACAATACTCTCCCACATGTTCTAACCCCTTTGGCACTTCAGGAATTCCATCAAAATCCGACCCTAATCCAACCGCATCCACCCCTGCCATCTCTGCAATATAACAAATATGACGGACAACGTCTTCTCTCGTTGCCGCCCCATTTTCGTTTAGAAAGCCTGGATTGAAATTCACCCCCACTAGCCCTTTATGCTTGGCCAAAGCCAGTAATTGCTGATCCGTTAAATTACGCGGGTGATTACACAACATCTTAGAACAAGAATGTGTTGCAACGATAGGATCCTTAGACAATTCAGTCACATGCCAAAATCCCTCTTCGTTAAGGTGCGAAACATCTATCAGCATCCCTAATTCATTCATACGTAAGACGACTTTTTCTCCTAAACTCGTTAATCTGCTCCTAGTATTCAATTCTCCAACCCCATCTCCCAACTCATTGCGTTGGTTCCAGGTTAGTCCTAAGGCCCTCACTCCCAAACGATAGATTATGTCAAGCATAAAGAGATTTTGCCCTAATATCTCTCCCCCCTCCACACTTAACAAAATCCCTGTTCGATTAGGGTCAGGAATATTATTAAGATCGTTCTTGCTCTGTATAAGAAATAGTTGTTCCCTATGACTTTCAATAAGTCGATGAGCACCTTCAATTAACTGCAAGCCCCGATGTGTGGCCATCATAGGTTTATACTCTGTCTCAATATACGCAGCCAAAAATTGCAAAGTTATGCCTGTTGCCCTGGCCCGCTGGATATCCCAATGCCCTCCATCTAGGGGATCTTGCAATGTTCTTTCACCATTGACATAATGGCTTAAGCTATCACAATGACCGTCAATAATATGATATTTCATGCAATCCGCCTCCCTCAATAATCGGAACGTCCTTTTTACAAACAGAATCATTAAGCTTTCTGACTAGTATAATAAACACCTGTTTGCTCTAGACCTAGGCAAACAGGTGTTTAATCGCTTCCTTCTATATTCCAAACTTCCCTAACGAGACTGTACAATTAATTTAATTGCTGTCCGCTCTTCTCCTTCAATTAAAACGTCTGTAAAGGCTGGAATACATATAAGATCGACTCCGCTCGGAGCCACAAAACCACGTGCAATTGCTACGGCTTTTACAGCCTGGTTAAGAGCACCGGCACCAATAGCCTGTAGCTCAGCGCCGCCCTTTTCACGAAGTACTCCCGCAAGTGCTCCTGCAACCGCATTCGGGCTTGATTTTGCTGAGACTTTTAAAACTTCCATAGACACATCCTCCTGCTCGAATTCATTTACAAGTATTACCACAACTTAGAATATATGTATTCGAGAAGGAGCAGACAAAATCCTCTATTTATCAATAAAGAATTTTCAGATTTTTTACTGATAAGACATCTTTTCAATAAACCTTAGGGTGAATTTGGGCAGTATCACTTCTCACCAGTCACTTGAATTGCTTCGATCCGCCGCGCTTTCCCTGTCTCTTCGTCAATATCTAAAACCACAGCATTCAGCTGTATTGGTCCATTTGCTAATTCAAACTTTGCAGGTAGCTGAGTTAAAAAGCGATTAATAATTATTTCCTTTTTTACTCCTAGTACTGAATCCCTGGGCCCTGTCATACCGACATCAGTAATATACGCTGTTCCTTGATCAAGTAAGCGAGCATCTGCAGTTTGGATATGAGTATGAGTACCAATGACTGCACTAACCTTTCCATCTAGAAACCACCCCATAGCAACCTTTTCCGAAGTTGCTTCAGCATGAAAATCCACAATAATGATGGAGGTTTCTTGTTTAATTTGATTAATCCAGCGAATAGCTCCACTGAATGGGTCATCTAGCGAGGGTAAAAATACCCGGCCTGAAAGATTCAAAACTCCTATTTTTTTACCCTTAGTACGGATGAAACCATGTCCCTGTCCCGGTGCTCCAACTGGATAATTAGCTGGCCTAATCAACCTAGACTCACGATCAATAAAGTTCATAATATCTCTTTGATCCCAAACATGATTGCCCATTGTTAAGAATTCAATTCCATTGGCATAGAGCTCATCGGCAATCTCTTTGGTTAAGCCTTTTCCTGCAGCTGCATTTTCACCATTGGCAATGGTTACATCAATTTGATGTTTCTCTTGAAGTGGTTTCAGGAATCGTTTAACAGCTTCTCTTCCAGGTTTTCCCACTATATCCCCTATAAACAATATATGCAAATAATTAACCCTCCTTCCCAGCGGCTAACCCTAATTTAGCCAATATACATAGGATACCATTTTTTACTATACTAAATAACTGTTTTAACTAAAATTTCGATAAATAAATATAATCATTTACGTCTTAAAAACTAATACTTTGCCTTCCTCTCGCAAGGCTAGAACATTCTTATTAATATCATTACTCTGAATCGAAGACAACATCTGACTGATCTTTTCTTCCTGATATACCTGTTCATCTTCTGGCAAATATAATTCATCATAAATTAATTCCAGCTTGTACTTCTTTTTGATAAGCTCAACGATTAATCCTACCTCCCGTTGAGACATACTGTCAACATCTCTGGTCACAGTAATGACACAGACTGACTCCTCGCTTCTACAAACCACATCAAAAACTCGCATTTTTTGACCTTCTAAGTGATGGAAGAATTCCAAGGCAGGTGCTAATAAATCCTGGAGAGACTTGACCTTTTGAGGTTGGGAAACCAGGAACGTGAACTTTAGTGCATGTTCTTCTCTCCAATAGTGAACTGATCCCACCTCGTTATATCTCATGAGTATTGAAGTAAGCAGACCCACTCCGTCTTGCAAACGCCCTCCATCTTTATAAGTACTAAACATTCTCGATTTCAGCCCTCTCTATACGCTGTCCTAACATGCTTATTATTCGGCATCGTTCAACAATCTCCTGCTCAATCAACGCATATTTAAGCTGGTCATTTATGGGATTAGCCCTAGAAACTAAGCCTTAAGCCAAATACCTTGGCTCCTAATAACAATCAGGCGACCAATGGCCGCCTGATTGTTTATTTTGTATAATAATTACTTTGCAAAATCTACAGCCCGAGTTTCCCGAATAACAACCACTTTTATTTGTCCCGGATATTCGAGTTCTTCCTCAATCCGCTTACTGATTTCTCGTGCAACACGCGGAGCCAACACATCGTCAATTTTATCTGGTTTAACGATAATGCGAACTTCACGTCCTGCTTGGATAGCAAAACATTTTTCTACCCCTTCAAAGCTCTCAGCAATTTCTTCAAGCTTTTGCAGGCGCTTGATATAGGTTTCCAGAGTTTCTCTGCGCGCTCCAGGACGAGCTGCTGAAACTGCATCTGCCGCTGCCACAAGTACTGCAACAATCGTCTTTGGCTCCACATCATTATGATGAGCTTCGATTGCATGGGTTACTTCGGTGGACTCCTTGTATTTTTTGACTAAGTCAACACCGATTTGAACGTGGGTACCTTCCATATCATGGTCAACTGCCTTGCCTATGTCATGGAGCAGACCCGCACGTTTTGCAAGCTGAATATCAACTCCCAACTCAGCAGCCATTAAGCCTGCTAAATGGGATACTTCTGTCGAGTGTTTTAGGACATTTTGTCCATAACTTGTACGGAACTTAAGTCGGCCCAGCAAACGAATTAATTCAGGATGTAATCCATGTACTCCTGTTTCAAAAGTCGCCTGCTCTCCTTCTTCTCTAATCTTTTGGTCAACTTCCTTCTGAGCCTTCTCTACCATCTCTTCGATCCGTGCCGGATGTATACGGCCATCTGCTATGAGTTTTTCAAGAGCAATCCGCGCAACCTCTCTGCGAATTGGATCAAAGCCTGATAGTATGACAGCCTCAGGAGTATCATCAATGATAAGATCAATCCCCGTTAGGGTTTCTATGGTACGGATATTTCGTCCCTCACGACCAATGATCCGACCTTTCATTTCGTCACTCGGTAATGCTACAACAGATACTGTTGTTTCCGCGACATGATCAGCTGCGCATCGCTGTATTGCGAGGGCAATAATATTTTTCGCCCTTTTCTCAGCTTCTTCCTTTGCACGAGTTTCAATTTCCTTAATTAGAATTGCCGATTCATAGCGAACGTCTTCTTCTACACGTTTAAGCAACAACTGTTTAGCCTCTTCCGAGGTCATACCAGATAAACGTTCTAGTTCCGCCTGTTCCTTACCTACAATCTGAGTCAACTCTTCTTTAAGTTGTTCTACTTCACTATCTTTGCGGTGTAGGTTTTCCTCTTTACGTTCCAGTGATTCGATTTTCCGATCTAGACTTTCCTCTTTTTGAAGCAAGCGTCGTTCTAACCGTTGAAGTTCGTTGCGCCGTTCCCGGGTTTCCTTTTCAACTTCATTGCGAATATGCATAACTTCTTCTTTGGCTGCAACCACGGACTCCCTTTTCTTACTTTCTGCTGCCGCATGGGCATTTTCGACAATCCGTTTTGCTTCCTCTTCTGCAGAACCAATACTCTTTTCAGCCGTATTCTTACGGAAAAGCCAACCAACAAAGATACCTAAACCTAATCCCACTAGAACCGAGACCAACCCTGTGATAATTAGTTCGATCATACGTCTACACACCTCCTTTGGTTTAAATTTTTTTAAATTCTATTATTACATAAAAAAAACTGGTTTCCAAAACCAGTCACTCTAAGCATAACCTTTAAAACAGGCATTCCTCCTGTTTCCTACAACTCTCGCTCGCTAGTCAAAAAAACCATATTTTAGCTAACTACAACGAAATCTATAAGAAAACCTTTAAAGGTTAAATCTTAACAGAGACAGGTCTCTGTTAAGATTTTAATATCATTTGCAGTTAATGTCAAGCTTGTCCTAAATGGCTCAATTCTATACACTGCCATCTTCTCTCTCATTTCCGATTTGATTGATGACACTTCGCACCATATCTGAAGGATAACCTCTCTGAACAAGCTTGCGAGTTACTTTTTGTCGAACCCATAGTTCACGAGGGATTGTTCTTTTGGCGTTATCTTTCGCACACTTCAATTCCCACCGTTTTTCTTCTTGGGTATACCAACGTTCAGCCAGCGACATGCACTGCTCATACTCGTCATTACTCGAATAAGTTGCTTTTAAAGCCTGATCGATCAGTTCTGATTCAATCCCTCGATTTTGCATATCTTGTTGAACCCTTCGCCGGGAATAACGCTTTAGACGACTTTCCGAATACATTAACGCTAACTCCCGATCGTTGACATAGCCCCATTCAAGAATTCTCTCCAAAACAGCCTTAATCTCCGAGCTTTCATAGCCTTTCTCAAGCAGACGGGTTTCTAATTCATAATGAGTAAGAAGCCGACGTGATAATAAATCAAGGGCAGCCTCCATTGTGCTTTTGCAAGGCTTAGAACTCTTCAAACGTATCTTCCTCTTTATCAGGGGTAGCTGCTACAGGCATTAAGTTAGCTCGAATCCGTTGTTCTAGCTCAAGAGCTATTTCCGGATGTTGTTTAAGATGCTCTTTGACATTCTCCCGGCCCTGCCCCAACCGCTCTCCATTATAGGAATACCAGGCGCCTGACTTGGCGATTATCTCCATCTCTGTCCCGATATCGACGATACTTCCTTCACGAGAAATACCTTCTCCATACATAATGTCAAAATCAGCTTGTTTAAAAGGGGGGGCAACTTTATTCTTGACCACTTTTACCCGGGTCTTGTTGCCAACTACGTCCTGCCCAGATTTTATGGCTTCTTGACGACGTATATCCATCCGAATTGAGGCATAAAACTTTAGAGCGCGCCCACCGGTTGTGGTTTCCGGGCTACCAAACATTACCCCGATCTTTTCACGGATTTGGTTAATAAAAATAACACAAGTATTACTCTTGCTGATTGATCCGGTCAGCTTACGCAAGGCCTGGGACATTAGTCGAGCATGCAAGCCGACATGGTTGTCCCCCATTTCGCCCTCGATCTCGGCACGTGGCACTAAAGCAGCAACAGAGTCAACCACGATTACATCGACGGCAGCACTGCGCACTAGAGCTTCGCAGATTTCTAAGCCCTGTTCCCCAGTATCCGGCTGAGCAACAAGCAAGTCATCAATATTAACCCCTAATGCTTTGGCATATACCGGATCAAGGGCATGCTCTGCATCTATGAATGCTGCTGCTCCCCCCAATTTTTGCGCCTCGGCAATAATATGAAGGGCTACTGTAGTTTTTCCTGAAGACTCAGGTCCGTAGATTTCGATAATCCTCCCTCTAGGCACCCCTCCAACTCCTAAGGCCAGGTCTATTGCCAAAGAACCTGTCGGAATAATATCAATCATCCTATCTGTCGAGGACTCTCCGAGTTTCATAATCGAACCTTTACCGAATTGCTTTTCAATCTGAGCAAGAGCAATATCAAGTGCCTTGAGCTTATTTGTTTCGGCCATGCTTTATCCTCCTTATCCTTCTCATATGCCTTAGCATTTTGTCACTTTAGCAAAACATCTGTTCGGTTCTTATTATAGATGTCCTCCTCAATACTTGTCAATTTGTTTATGAAACTGTTAGTAAAGCCTTTTTGCTTAATTACGCAAAAAGCTAACCACAACGGTTAGCTTTTTAGGCTTATTCTATCAACATTAGTAGTTTTCACGTGCTTTAGCTGGTTCGACACTCACCTTGCGGCCTTTAATCATAGTCTGATGCATACAGCTTTGAACTCTAGAAGCATATTTATCAGGAATTTCTACAAAGGTAAATTTATCATAAATATTTATTATTCCGATACTGTTTCCAGAGATCCCGCTTTGATCTGCAATCCAGCGGATAATATCCTGGGGCCGGACTTGTTGAAGTCTTCCGATGTTTATAAAAAAGCGCACCATACCTGCAGATGCTCCCGTGTTAGCAAAGAGCTGTTCGTCTGAGTCTTTGCCTTCAACAAGTTCATCGACATTTGCTCCTTCTATGGCATATTTTAAGGCAGCAGCCGCTACATCCATAGAATCATATTCCTGGAGCAAGTCCCCAACAATTGCACGGTAGTTTCCCAGTCGATTGCTTTGCATTAACTTAATCAACTGCATCTTGATATTTTCAGCTTGACGCTCACTAATATCAGCTAAGGAAGGCAGCTCCTGCCGTTTAATCCTGGTCTTAATAAGATTTTCGATTAGGCGAAGCTGACGATATTCTTTTGGGGATATTAGGGTTATCGCTTGCCCTTTACGTCCAACTCGCCCGGTTCGTCCAATTCGATGCACATAGGATACCGGATCTTGGGGAATATCAAAGTTGATAACATGAGTCACATTATTAATATCTAAGCCCCGAGCAGCAACATCTGTAGCAATTAGCAATTCAGTCTTCCCATCCCTAAACCGCTTCATAACTCGATCCCGCTGTTGTTGGCTTAAATCTCCATGCAAAGCATCAGCAAAATATCCCCTGGCTTCGAGGGCCACTACCAGTTCATCGACTCCGCGTTTTGTACGACAAAAAATAATCCCCTGACCGATATCCTCCATGTCAATGATCCGCCCTAAGGCATCCACTTTAATACTTTCCCTAGTCTCATAGAAAACCTGATCAATCAGTGGCACGGTTAATTCATCCCGACTCACCGTAACAGAACGCGGGGAGTTCATATAAGTTTGGGCTAATTTGCGAATTCCGGGAGGCATGGTAGCCGAGAAAAGCAGGACTTGCTTACCTTCGGCCGGAACTTCCCTGAGAAGACTCTCGATGTCATCGATAAAGCCCATATCCAACATTTCATCAGCCTCATCCAGAACTACCATTTTTACGTGCTGTAAACGCAGCGTCCCACGGTTCAGATGATCCAATAACCTGCCCGGTGTTCCAACAACCACTTGATAACCCATTCGTAATGCCCGAATTTGGCGATCAATAGGCTGCCCGCCATAGATTGGCAAGGGTTTTACGTGCTTATATTTGCCAAGCTTCGCAATTTCTTCCGAAACCTGAATAGCTAGTTCTCGAGTAGGTGTTACAATCAGCGCCTGAACTGCTTGAAACTTAGCATTAACTTTTTCCGTAATAGGAATTCCAAAAGCAGCTGTTTTACCCGTACCTGTCTGAGCCTGTCCGATAAGATCTACTCCGTCTAGAGCAACCGGAATTGCTTCTTTTTGAATTGGAGAAGGCTCTTCAAAGCCCATCTCCGTAAGGGCTTGTAAAAGTGGTTTACTTAACTGTATATCTCCAAAAGTCTGTAAACGTTCAACCATCACCTAATTGTAATCTCCCTTCACTGTTCAACATATCAGGCGTACTCCATTAAGGGCAGCTTGAACGGTCAACTGACGAACAGACTCCCGTTCACCATAAAACTGAAATTTTTCAGCATGGACACCCTTAGCCGTTGCAAAACCAATGTAAACTAGTCCCACCGGTTTCTCATCACTGCCTCCATCTGGCCCTGCTATTCCCGTTGTTGAGATAGCCAGATCTGATCCTGTCTTGGAACGAATACCAAATGCCATTTCCTTGGCAACCTCTTCACTCACTGCTCCAAATGCTTTAAGGTTTTTCTCACTTACCCCTAGTAGGCCTTGTTTTAAAGAATTTGAATAACTCACTACTCCACCTAAATAAAACTTGGAGCTGCCCGGTTCCTGAGTTAAAGCGGCCCCAAGCAAGCCTCCAGTACATGATTCAGCTGTAGAAATTGTTAAATTCTTGTTATTTAGAGTTCTTCCAACAATGCTGACCATAGTTTCTTGATCTCGCCCAAATACTTTATTTCCTAAACGCCGCCGAATCTCCTCTTCCACTTGATCCAGAGCCTTATTAGCCTCACCCGCCATGATTTCAGTGCTTCTGGCAACTAAACGAATGTGCATCTCAGCTCTTTTAGCCAATAAGGCCATCGTAAGATTAGGAAGATTCATCAGGTCATAAAGTACTTTCTCAATAGCAGATTCTCCCATACCAAAAACTTTAAGGACACGTTCATTCATCCGTTCAGCATGCAGTCCAATCATTTGCTCTAATTCTGGCCAAACATAGTTATCAAACATAGGCTGCATTTCAAAAGGAGGACCAGGCAAGATAACAATGGTCTTGTTATCTTTAGTAATAAGAGCTCCCGGAGCGGTTCCTATAGGGTTTGGCAAGATCTTTGAACCTGTGGGAAAGAAGGCTTGTTTCTCATTACTAGAAGGCATTGGAGCTTTTCTGCGGCCAAAGAACTGCTTAATCTGTTCTAAACTTGCGGAATCTATCTCCATTTTCAAATCTAAGACTTTAGCAACCAGTTCCTTTGTTAAGTCATCTATTGTTGGACCCAACCCTCCAGTTGTAACGATAAGATCACTGCGCTCAATTGCTTGGCGTAAAACTTGTTCTAATCGCTCTGGATTGTCCCCTACGGTCGTATGGTAGTCTACTTCAATGCCTAATGACGACAGTTTTCCTGTTAAATAGTGAGTACTGGTATTGAGGGTTTCTCCAAGTAATAATTCAGTCCCAGTTGAGACAATTTCAGCTTTCATATAGTTTATCACTCTCCTATAAGCAACGCAAATTCATGATTCATACCTGATTAATTATTTCTGATCTAGCACGAAAATATCCTTCTTTGTCTTGTTAAAATATCAATGACATAGTAAAAGCCCTCCCAAGTAAGGTTATCCTTCAACTTGGGAGGGCTTTGCTTAGGCTACAGTCTGTAAATGAGATCTTAAGACTTCCCCGCCTAAAGTCTCTTCTTCTTCAAGAATCTTTGTAATCCTTAATAAGGTTTCAATGTTCTCCTTAAGTATTTTTGTCGTTCGTTCTTCAAGCCCAGTCAAAATATCTCTTGTCTCAGTTTGACGTTGATCTGCATTCAAGCGAGAAATATCAGCAACTCCCAAAGAAGACATACCTGCCAGCAGCATCTTTTCAACAAGGCTTAAAGCTTGCTCATAATCTCCGGCGGCACCGGTGCTCCGGGTTCCTAAAATCTGTTCTTCAGCAACTGCTCCTGCTAAGGCCACCATAATCTGCTCTTCCAACATATCCTTTGTGTAAAGATATAAATCATCTTTGGGGTAATGGCGAACGTAACCAAGAGCATTTCCTCTAGAACGAATAGAGACCTGGGAAACAGAATTTGGTCGAACCGTTTCTGCCAGGAGGGCATGGCCACTTTCATGAATCGCAATACGCCTTAATTCCTCTGGGGTTGGTTTTCGATCAAGCTTTTCGCCCAACATCACCTTTTCAACAGCCTCATGTAAATGGTGTTCATTAATCTCACTAGCTTCCTCACGCATTGCCAGGATAGCGGCTTCATTGGTTAAACTCTCTAAATGAGCGCCTGAAAAACCAAAAGTCTCATGAGCAATATTTTCTAAGCGCACTTCCGGTGCTAGTGGCTTATTCTTTGTATGAATTTTTAGTATTGCTAATCGGCCGTCTTTATCTGGCAGATCAACTTTCACTTGCCTATCAAAACGTCCTGGGCGAAGTAAGGCTGCGTCTAGGGCTTCCGGTCGATTCGTTGCCCCCATAACTAGGATGTTAGGACCTTGATCTGCTTTAAGACCATCCATTTCAATTAGGAGTTGATTAAGTGTTTGATCATATTCATGATGGGATACATTGCTGCCACGCTTGGCCCCTAAAATATCCATTTCATCAATGAAAATAATGGCACTAGACTTCTTCTCCTTGCGCACCATTTCCCTTGCTCTGCGAAACAAGCCACGTACTCTCTCAGCTCCGACACCTGCGTACATTTCCACAAACTCACTACCAGATACTGATAAGAATGCTGAATTTGTATACCTAGCAGCTGCTTTAGCTAATAATGTTTTACCTGTCCCAGTGGGACCGGACAATAATATTCCTTTCAAAGGACGAATTCCTAAGGCTTTCATTCTATCTGAATAGAGTAGAAAGTCTAATGCTTCCTGTAACTCTTTTTTAGCGACACTTTGCCCTCCGATGTCCTCAAAATCTATTCCGGTTGTCAGCACGGCTACCCCACTACCATTTTTAACCATCTGACGAGAAATGACATATTTCCAAACCAGATAGGTCGTTACAAAAAGCAAACCTATAGGAAACACGTTATAGCCCATGGTCATCAAAAAGGCAAAGACTCCTATCCCAAGGCCTAATAAGATGTCATATTTCATACCTTACCTTCTCCCTTTCTTAAATTAACCCATATCCTTTTCACTGGATAGAAACTCACCTTGCCCATTCCGTTCGATAACCTCTATCAGTTGAGCTGGGCCCTGATTAAGGATCAAATAAATGGCATCACTATCCATTTCCAGTTCTAAATTGACATCTTCATTTTCTGCTTGGGTTCTTAGATTTTGCGCCATAACCGTAAAATTTCCACTTGCGATACCTTCCTGTACAGCAAACTGCATTTGCCCAAGGACCCGCTCAAGAGTTTGATTCCTGCTGTCAATAAAGCGAATCGGCACATTTTCCGCAACTTTTTTTAATATCTGGCAGGCTTGTCGAAGGTTAGTTAACTGATTGGTCTTTACAACCATCTCTTTTAAACCATTGTGACTTTCGACTTTCGCTGAAACAACTCCGGGGATTTCCTGACTTTGACTTAAGATGGTAACATCAACCCACTGCTTCTGATAAATATATTTACCCCCCAGTAGCAATCCAAATATCAGAAATCCAACGAGGCTAATCAACAGTATTCGGCGATTTGTCATCACATTTTCCTCCATTTGATATACTACATGCTATATCGACATTATAGCACGTAGTATATACTGAGAAAAAATATTTTATAGCCAAATATGGTTATATGAGGAATTCTAAATTTTAATTAATACTCCGTTCAGAACATTAAAAATGAGTGCTCATCTTTGGAAGAGCACTCATTAATAGTTGCGAAGAATTTGAGTTAAACTTACTTACGTAATAATTTACGAGATTTCATTAGATAATCCAGGCCTGAAATAACTGTGAAAAACAGGGCTATGTACAAAAGCGGTTGACCAATATATATACCTACAAGAGAAAGTGGCCAATCGTGTAATAATATTGCAGAAATAGCAATTACTTGAGTCGTGGTTTTAATTTTACCAAGTTTACTGGCACTTATCACAACCCTGTCGACGGCAGCAATGGCTCGAAGCCCTGTAACTGCAAACTCTCTGGCCAAGATGATCCAAGCGATCCACGCCGTAACCTCTCCGAGTTGAACTAAAGATATTAGAGCAGCTGACACTAAAAGCTTGTCAGCTAAGGGATCCATGAATTTGCCCAAATTCGTAACTTGATTACGCTTACGCGCAATATAGCCATCCAAACCATCTGTCGCGGCAGCCAAGATAAAGATTACCGCCGCTACCAAGTCTTGATAAGGAAAAAGCGTATAACCTTTTGGAAATTTCAATAACAATAAGGTCATAAAAACAGGTATCAATACAATTCTGGCTAGGGTTAATCGATTGGGTAAATTCACGAGACAACCACTCCCACTAAATCGTAGTTATCCGCCTCAATGATGCGAACTTTGACCATTTCCCCTTCTTCAAATGAGACCTGTGTATTCTTGATATAGACTTGACCATCGATTTCTGGAGCATCCCCTTCTGTTCGTCCCATCCACCGGCCATCGGGCAGTTTTACCTCAATAAGCACCTTAACTATTCTATTAACCCAACGCTGAAGTCTTTGCCGAGATATGCTTTGTTGAATTTCCATAATCTGATCTCTACGCTGTTCGCGAATTTCCACGGGTACCTGATCTTCTCTCTGACCTGCCGGGGTATTTTCCTCTTGAGAGTAGGCAAAAACTCCAAGGCGATCAAATTGGACACGCTTAATGAAATCAAGCATCGTTTGAAATTCCTGCTCAGTTTCTCCGGGAAAACCAGTAATCATAGTTGTTCGCAGAGTTATGTCCGGGATTGCAGTCCGTAATTTATTAATCAGGATCTCTGCTTGCTCAATAGTTCCGCGTCGATTCATATCTCTTAATATTTTATTATCCGCATGTTGCAACGGTAAGTCAATATATTTACAAACCTTCGGTTCTTGGCTCATAATTTCAATTAATTCATCCGTGAAACGCTCTGGATAACAATACATTAATCGAATCCATTCGATTCCTTCTATACGAGCAAGCTCACGAATAAGCTCAGGAAGTCGAAGTTCATTATATAAATCCTGTCCATAACGTGTGGTATCTTGGCCCATAACCAGGATTTCCTTAACCCCTTGAGCAGCCATTTCTTTTACTTCATGGATTACGGATTCCAGGGGACGACTACGAAAACGCCCACGTACATAGGGAATAACACAATAAGTACAATAGTTATCGCAACCCTCGGCAACTTTTACATAAGCCAGATAATCCGGTGTAGAACGGATTCTAGCCATCTGTTCATTGTGGAGAAAATCCGGCGCTCCTTGCTTAATCAGAGAGGTACGTGATTTTTCAGTTGCTTGAACTAACTTTGTTATTTCATCGATATTCCCTGTTCCAAGAACACCATCTAATTCAGGAATATCCTGCATTAATTCTGAACCATATCTTTGAGCTAAACAGCCAGCTGCAATCAAGGTCTGACAATTACCAGATTTCTTAAGATTGGCCATTTCGAAAATGGCTTCAATGGATTCTTCCTTGGCAGATTGAATAAACGTACAGGTATTTACAACAATAACTTCTGCCTCTTCAGGGTTTTCGACAAATATGTGATCTTTAGCCAGTAAACCTGACATCACTTCACTGTCCACTTGATTTTTGGGACAACCTAAAGTGACAACTGTAACTTTCTTAGTCAACACTACACCTCATATCATTGGTCTGCTGTACTTAGTATAAACCAACACTTCAACAAGGTCAAAAAATATTAACAGTATTAGTATTCAGAGTATGCATTCATTCAAACATTTGTTTATAAAAATTAATCACTTGTTCAAATCCTGTCTCCCGGCTGTTGCAATATATATGACATTTTCTCCAATATTAGTTGCATGATCTGCAAACCTTTCTAGGTATCGCCCCACAAAGGCTAAGTACATGCCTTGATCTAAAACTTCTGGCCTTTCTGTCATAATTACCAGTAAATCTCTGACAACTTTCTTATACAGCTGATCAACTTGATCATCTTGATCAGCTAAACCACTCGCCAGTTCCATATCCTCGTTAGCATAGGCTTCTAAGCCTCGTCTCATCATTTCCAGAGCTTTCTCAGCCATCAGCGGAATATCTATAAGTTGCTTAATTAATGGCCCCTCGATTCTCCGGACAATCTTGGCTATATCAATGGCTAAATCCCCCATGCGTTCAAGGTCAGTGGATATTTTCATCGCCGAAATGATTTTCCGTAAATCTTTGGCAACAGGCTGCTGGGTTGCAATTAAACGCACACATTCATCATCGACTTGACGTTCGAAGTCGTTAATTTTCTGATCTTCGGCAATCCAATAATCTGCTTGTATTCGATCTAAAGAAATCAACGTCTGCATACAACCCAATAAAATACGCTCAACCTCTTTTCCCATATCTTTAAGTAACTGGATTAAAACAAATTGTCCTTCGTTAAGTGACTGTCTCATTTAACCTACATCCTCCTTTTCTAGCCGAATCGCCCAGTAATATAGTCCTCAGTTCGTTTATCTTTTGGGTTTGTAAATATTTCAGAGGTTGCTCCATGCTCAACAAGTTCTCCATTAAGAAAAAATGCTGTGGAATCTGCAATCCGTGCCGCTTGTTGCATGTTATGCGTAACTATAAGGATAGTGTAATTATCTCTTAACTGTCTAATTAATTCTTCAATGTGAGTTGTCGCTATAGGGTCTAAGGCTGACGCCGGCTCATCCATAAGCAAGACTGCAGGCTCTACTGCCAATGCCCTGGCGATACATAAGCGCTGCTGCTGACCACCCGACAAGCTAATACCAGAATAATTCAAGCGATCTTTTACTTCATCCCAGAGAGCAGCCATCCGTAAACTTCTCTCTGCAATGGCCTGTAGGTTTTGCTTGTTTCTCTGACCATTTAATCGTACCCCGGCAACTACATTTTCAAAAATACTCATTGAAGGAAACGGGTTTGGTTTTTGAAAGACCATGCCGACAGTTTTTCTTAAGGCCACGGGATCTTGGTCATAAATGCTTTCCCCATCTAAAATGATTTCTCCAATAACCTTTGTGCCGGGCAACGTCTCATGCATACGGTTTATACAACGAACAAAAGTTGACTTTCCACATCCTGACGGGCCAATAATAGCTGTCACATGATTAGCCTCAATCTCCATATTTATGCCTTTAAGAGTCTTGTTAGGGCCATACCACGCTTCAAGCTTACGAACACTCAAAGTCTGTCCCACATAGATCCCCTCCTAACTATGTCTCGAGCGAAATGCAAATCGGGCAGCCAAATTTATAATAATAATCATAAGAATTAATACTAAGGATCCGGCCCAAGCAAGTTGGTGCCACTCCTTATAGGGAGATGTAGCATATTGAAAAATTTGAACTGGCAACGAAGCAATCGGCTCATTCAGAGATCGTGCCCAATACTGATTACCTAAGGCTGTAAATAATAGAGGAGCGGTTTCCCCTGAGACACGAGCGATGGCTAACATTGCTCCAGTAATTATTCCTTTGGCGGCAGTTGGAAGCACAATTTTTAAAATGGTTTTACCTTTAGATATACCTAAAGCATATCCGGCTTCTCTAATTGAATGGGAAACAAGCTTTAGCATTTCTTCTGTGGAACGAATGATTAAGGGAATCATAATAATTGCCAAGGCCAAACCACCTGCCAAGGCCGAAAAGTTACCCATTTTTAATACTACGGCGGTATATATAACTATCCCAACAATTATTGAAGGGATACCTGTTAATACATCAGTTGCAAAACGAACCGCTGTACTGAACCAACTATGGCGATCATATTCAGTTAGATAAATTCCTGCCAGAATCCCAACAGGGATACCGATCAGACTCGCAATTAATACCATGATCAAAGTCCCTACTATAGCATTGGCCATTCCCCCACCTGACAGCCCCATGGCTTTGGGTAAGTTGGTGAAAAACTGAATATTCAATGCCCCAAGGCCATTTTTCAAGACATACCCCAAAACTCCAAATAAGGGCACCAAGGCGATAATAGTTGCTGCGACAAAGATGCTCAACATTAACCAATTTTTGTATTTTCGAATGTATTCCTTCATACCAAGTTTCCTCCCTTAGGCCCACGTGCTACAGACCAGACAAGGAGCCGAGCAAGAAAATTAAGAACTAATGTAATCCCGAACAGGATAAATCCTACTTCCACCAGAGCGCTTAAATACAAATCATAGGTAGCTTCTGTAAATTCATTGGCAATCACTGCCGCCATAGAGTAGGCAGGGGCAAATAAAGAAGGAAGAATATCCGGACGATTGCCAATTACCATAGTTACCGCCATGGTCTCTCCAAGTGCTCGTCCTAAGCCCAACATTATTCCACCCATTATTCCTGTCTTAGCGTAAGGTAAAACAGCCACCTTAATCATTTCCCATTTAGTCGCTCCGAGAGCAAGGGCAGCCTCACGCTGCATATTGGGAACGGAAGCCATAACCTCCCTAGAAATAGCAGCAATCGTCGGCAATATCATCATGGCTAGAATTAATCCACCAGCTAACATACCAAAGCCTACGGGAGTACCCTGAAATAGTGGAACAAAGCCTAACCACTTTGCCAGACCGGGCTCCACAGTTTCCCTTAACCAAGGGGCTAAGACGAAAATCCCCCACAGCCCATAGACAACACTTGGTATAGCTGCCAGCATCTCAACTAAAAAACCGATCACCGCTCGAAACTTTGATTCGGCCATTTCATTGAGAAATATTGCCACACCAAGTCCGATGGGTGCTGCTAGAAGCAAGGCCAGTAGAGAGGTCATTAATGTGCCATAGATAAAAGGGAGTGCTCCAAATTGTTCCTTTACCGGATCCCATACACGGCTGGTAATAAAGCCAAATCCAAATGTATGAATACTAGGTCGCGCAGCATCAAACATTTGCCATCCCATCCATGCCATGAGTACCAAGACACTGAAGGCCATCAGGAAGGTGACAAGTCTCAGAAATTGATCCCCTAAAGAAGTTTTAAATCTTCGCTTTTTACTCATTTTCTTAATCCTTTTGCCTTCCCTTCATTTCTGCCCCCCACCGAGATTACACAATACTAATATTACTTTAGCAAAGGCTCTCCCTCAAAAGTAATGGTTTTTAACATCCCTTCTTCACGACTTACTAAATTAGCAGGCAGCTTGGCATAATGTAACCCCTCTGAGAGCGCCTGACCATCATGTATCGCCCAATTGATGAAGTTAACCAGCGCAGTCCCTTTGGCTTTATCTGTTTGATTCTGATAGATCAAAGCCCAAGCGAATCCAGCTATCGGATAAGCCTCAGCTCCGGGAGCATTAACGATTGACACCCTCATGTCCTCAGGGATTGTTGCAGCCGCTGCTGCAGCGGAGGTAGTTTGGAGAGATGGAGCGGTCCATTTGCCCTCCTTATTTTTCATCATGGCATAGGACAAGTTGTTCTGAACTGCATAAGCCAGTTCTAAATATCCGATTGAACCAGAGGTTTGTTGAATTACCCCAGCAACTCCGGAATTACCTTTACCGCCAATTCCTGCAGGCCAATTTAAAGAAGTCCCTTTACCTACTTTTTCTCGCCATTCAGGACTGATAGTGCTTAGGTAATCCGAAAAAATATATGTGGTTCCACTCCCATCCGAGCGATGGGCAACTGTGATTTGTAAATCCGGCAGAGCTACTCCCGGATTATCGTCGACAATTCTTTTATCATTCCAATTTGTAATCTTGCCGAGAAAAATATCCGTTAGAACCCCAGGGCTAATTTTCAAATCCTTCGGAGTACTCGGAAGATTGTAGGTAACCGCTACGGCACCTAGAGTTAAAGGAATGTGCAGCAGATTTCCTCCCTTTGCTGATTTGAGCTGTTCATCTGTCATCGGACCATCAGTTGCCCCAAAATCAATGGTTTGCTCAGAAACTTGTTTTATTCCTGCACCACTACCTGTGCTTTGATAATTGATGGAAATCTTAGGGTTATTTTTACGGTACTCTTCAATTTGTTGATTTAATAAAGGGTAAACAAATGAACTCCCTGAGCCAGTGAGATTAGCAGAATCACTTTTTTCTTGTCCGGTTGGTTCTTTGTTTTCTCCTCCGCACCCAGTAAGTAAAATTGTCAAAACTACGACGGCCATCCAAACCATTAGTCTCCATTTTCTTATAGACATAATTATCCCCCCTTCAAGGTTCTAGTGCTTGATAAGTAAGTATTTTGATAAAAAATCTTATCTGTTTTAAAGTTTGCGTTAATTGGCTAGATTTAATGTATAAGTTTAGAGGAATTATCTTAAACTTGGCGAATTTACTTACATTAATCTTTAGCGAGGTGCAATCAGTGTTTGATGAAGATGAACTTTTAGAACCTACAGAAATGTGCGGTTGTGGGGATATAGGATATCTGACAGCCAGGACGATTCCAATTGATTTAGCCCACGGTGTCGGACGTGTGAATAATGTTCCTGTCTATCACTGTCGCAATACTTCATGCCCCGAATTCCGTCTCCCCTCAGTTGTTTCACGCCGGTTGGAAGTTATCGCTGAACAGATGGAAGAGGATCTGTCTACCGAATCAGTTTATACCTGGGAAACTTTACAACAGCCAATTAGCAACCCACTACCGGAATCAGGTGTAACTACCGACCACCATCCTAATAACCAGATTCCATTACAGGCATTTACTCTTCAATTCGTCAATCGTCAGTATGAGGATGCTAAAGTGGTGCAGATTGTACCTGGAGAAGCTGTTTTTTTTAAGAGTAAACTTGAAGACACTGAATACTACCTGCTTCGTTATGATGAGGATCCTCATTCAGCGGGTTTTTCTTTTTCTCTTCTGAAATTTTACTATGATGATCCAAACTTCACCTATGAAAATTACCTAGAATGGTTGGAAGATGGCCATCTTAAGGAATTAGGGAGAATAAGTCTTGATGATGTTGAGACTACTCTGATTGATGAGTTCGGGGCGGAACTCTATTAATAATGATATATTTTAATATCAACAAGGCCCCTAAGCTAATTTTCAGCTTAGGGGCCTTGAAATCCCTTATTTTATCCGATGACTACCAGCCGTAAGACTCCCATCTTCTATAAGTTGGGAGATAACGGCTGCTACGTCCCTGGATAAGTTCTTCTAAGCTTCAGCTGGAGTAAGTATTCCTCTTAGGCAAACTCCATCTGAAGCTAAGAATCACTTGATCTTTTTTGGGCTGGCATGTTTCTTTCGTTTAACATCCTTTGGGCCCTCGGGTTTACTTTGGGGCTGAACCCGATCGGACTTAATTACAACACTTTTTTTAGCATTCCCTGGTGATCCTTTATAAGAAGAAGATTTTCCCGGTACCTCTTTAGCAGATGGATCCTTTTTCTTCATACCAGATCGTCTGGTAGGCTTTTTACCTTTTTTACTACCCGCCTCATTTTGAGCATCTTTGACATAATTTCTAGGGCGAATTAAACATTTTGGCCCAAAGCCAATTAGATCTTCCCGATGAGCTAAGCGTAGAGCCTCTTCAACCAAGGCTCGATTTTTAGGATTACGATATTGAATCAATGCCCTCTGCATTGCTTTTTCATGCATACTTCTTGGAATATAAACTGGTGTCATTGTCTTAGGGTCTAAGCCTGTATAGTACATACAAGTTGAGAGAGTTCCAGGGGTTGGAATAAAATCCTGCACTTGCTCCGGATTTACACCCATATCCCGAACATATTCAGCTAATTCAACAGCTTCCTTAATTGTGCTTCCAGGATGTGAAGACATTAAATATGGAACTAAATATTGTTGCTTCCCTAACTTCTCATTGGCCTTACGAAACTCCTGAACAAACTCTTCGTAAACACCTTTACCCGGTTTGCCCATGAATCTAAGAACCTCGTCACTGACATGTTCTGGAGCAACTTTTAATTGACCGCTGACATGATGCTCACAAAGCTCACGAATAAACTTTGATTTACGATCCGCTAGCACTGCATCATAGCGGATACCTGAGCGGACAAAAACTTTTTTTACTCTAGGCAAGCTGCGCAGGCGGCGCAAAAGATCAATATACTCCTCATGGTCAACCTCTAATTTTGAGCACGGTTCAGGAAAAAGGCACTGTCTATGGGAACAGGCTCCCTTGGATAATTGTTTCTTACAAGCTGGTCGTCGAAAATTAGCTGTTGGACCACCTACATCATGAATATAGCCTTTAAAACGAGAATTCCAAGTCATTTTCTCTGCTTCGCGAATAATCGATTCAGCGCTTCTGCTTTGAACGATTCTTCCTTGATGAAACGTCAAAGCACAAAAAGAGCAAGATCCAAAACATCCTCTTACACTTGTCAAGCTGAACTCTACTTCTTCAATTGCCGGTACTCCCCCCGCCTCTGTATAAGATGGGTGATAAGTTCCTGTATAGGGCAAAGAATAAATTGCATCCATTTCTGCCTGATTCAAAGGTATGGAGGGTTTATTCTGCAAGACACTTTTTCGACCATGGGATTGTACCATTGGCTTTCCTGTAAAAGGATCTTGCTGATTGTATTGTATCCAAAAAGCTGAAGCATATTTTTTCTTATCCTTTGAGACTTCTTCAAAGCTTGGCAGGACCAAAGTATCTTCTTGAAGTTTACTGCTCTCTGAAAGTAGCACCATAGTCCCTTTGACATCTGTTATCTGTTCAATTTGTTCCCCTGTATCCAGCCGTTGAGCAACTTCCACAATGGGCTTCTCACCCATCCCAAAGACCAGCAAGTCAGCCTGACTATCCAGCAGAATGGATCTTCTAACCTCATTACTCCAATAGTCATAATGGGCGAAGCGCCGGAGAGAAGCCTCAATCCCCCCAATAATTATGGGGACACCTGGCAGAGCCTCTCTTACACGATTAGAATAAACAATCGTCGCTCTGTCGGGACGAAGACCCGACTCTCCTCCTGGAGAATAAGCATCCTTGTGTCGTTTCTTTTTAGCAGCAGTATAATGATTAACCATTGAATCCAGGTTCCCGCCAGAAATCAAGCAGGCCAAACGAGGCTTTCCCATTACTTTAAATGTTTTAAGATCTTTCCAATCAGGTTGAGCTATAATTCCAACCCGAAACCCTTTTTTCTCTAAAACACGAGCAATGATAGCTATACCAAAACTAGGGTGATCCACATAGGCATCTCCGGTAATTAAGAGAAAGTCAAGTTCATCCCAGCCTAAAGCCTCCATATCTGCTTTACATATTGGCAAAAAGTTTAGTGTGCGCATTGTTTCACCTTTCTATCGTTAACCTGCTCAGCTAACGCTGAACAACAAGTCTTCAGTAAATATACTACCCTATTCAGGTCTTGTCCAGCGAACTGCTGCGGAGGTATATGTCTATACCTCTTAAAGCTTAGGAAGAAATCACCCCCACTTGTTAAAAGTGGGGGGCATCGCCTGTTTAAGGGACAATAGTTTTTGCTTCGATTGTATTTCGAATTATGTTTACCTCTACACGACGATTTTTAGCCCGTCCTTCGGGTGTTTTATTCGTGTCAATGGGCTGGTACTCACCATATCCGATAGAACGAAATCTAGCCTGGTTAATGTTATTAGATTGCAACAGATACTTCATGAAATTTAAGGATCGTCTCGAGCTTAAATCCCAGTTTGAATCGAATTCAGCGTTTTTAATTGGAATATTATCAGTATGCCCTGCAACCTCCACTTTGTAGTCAGGATACATATTTAACATGTTTGAAATAACGGTCGCTAGCTTTTGCGCTTCTGGTTTTACAATGGCTTTTCCTGAATCAAATAAGGCATAGTCTTGGATTGTAATCCTCAACATATCACTGGTAAGCTTAGTCTGGAGCTGCATAGTCAAGCCATTTTCTGCAATAAATGTATCCAGATTTTTCTTAATAGCTTCCATGTCATTCTTCTCTTTATTCAGCATATCTTTTAAGGCTTGATTTTGACCAGTGCCATTCTGCTCTAAGCTTGCAACATCACTAGGAGATACATCATCCAATTTAATAGAATCAGATGCTTCAAAAATGTTCACTCCGCCATTAAAAGCGCTATTTAAGCCCGCCATTATCTGGGTGTACTTTTTTTCGTCGACTTGACTAGATGCAAAGAGGATAATAAATAAAGCCAATAATAAGGTTAATAAGTCTGCATAAGGAATCAACCATGTCTCATCAATATGTTCTTCATGATGCTCTTTCTTATGCTTTTTCACCTTTTTCTCCCTCCATTACTTGACGCTCACTAGGGGTGAGGAAGACCGCTAATCTTTGGTTGATCGATAATACTGGCTCACCGGCCTGAATCGCTAAAAGACCCTCTGCCATCATCATCTTGATTTGGGTTTCTTTTTTGGATTTTTGCTTTAATTTATTAGCCATGGGATGCCACAAAACGTAACCGGAAAAAATCCCCAGCAAAGTTGCAACGAAAGCTGCGGAAATCAAATGACCTAATTTTTCTACTTCGTTAAGATTACCTAAGGCTGCAATCAAACCAACAACTGCGCCTAAAACTCCTAGCGTCGGTGCGTAGGTTCCTGCTTGAGTAAAAATAAGCGCCCCTTGTCTATGGCGATCCTCCATGGCCGAGATATTCTCCATAAGCACTTCTCGAATAAATTCCGGGTCGTTGCCATCGATAACCATGCGCATCCCATTTCTCAAAAACTCATCTTCAATCTCCTCAGCCTTACTTTCCAGTGATAACAAGCCCTCTCGTCTGCTGACAGTTGCCCATTCCCCAATTTGATTAATTAAGTCACTTCTTGAAATTAATACTTGGGAAGTAAACAAAATCTTAAATAATTTGGGAACTGCTTTTAATTCATCTAGTGGAAAGCCGATAAATATAGTTGCTGCGGTTCCTACAAAAATAATTAAAATCGCTGCCGGGTTTACTAGAGATGAAAGGCTGGCGCCTTTCAAAACCATTCCTACGCCTACGGCAATGACTGCGAGTACCAAACCAATATACGTCGATTTTTCCATACTAAATTTGTCCTTTCTTTTATCGAATAGTAGATTATTATTCAATATCGGTTCGACAAATTCCTTTAAAATTCTTAGCTGGAAATAAAAAAAGCCATTAAATTAATGAATCCAAAATATAAACTAAATTGATATTCTCAAATACATATAAAATGCTTGGCGATTTTGCCAAGCATTTTATTATTAAATCTCTTAATAGGATTCCTTAACGGGCTTAATATAGACACCAAACAGGCCTATACCTTTTATCGAAAATTTATAAACTGTAATTCTAATCCGAAATCCTCTTTGCGAAGAAGAGCTATTGCTGCCTGTAAATCATCTTTATTCTTGCCGGACACTCGAATATCTTCACCTTGAATAGAAGCATTGACTTTAATCTTACTGTCCTTTAAAGCCTTGATAATTAATTTTGATTTTTCTTGAGCAATCCCTTGGACTAACTTAACCTCTTGCTTAACCGTATCACCGGCAGCAGGTTGAATCTTTCCGTATTCCAGGGCTCTTAAAGAAACCCCTCGTTTAACAAGTTTGCTTTCAAGGATATCTACCACATTGGTGAGCTTAAAATCATCATCAGATACTAAGATAATTTTATCACTCTCCAGGGAAATCGTAGACTTGCTGTTTTTGAAATCAAAACGCTGAGCCAGTTCTTTTTGAGCCTGGTTCACTGCATTTGTGACTTCTGGAATATCCACCTTAGAAACAATATCAAATGAAGAATCTTTAGCCAAAATAAACTCTCCTTTAAAGATTATTAAAGTTGATTTAATGTATCTTTAGTTAGAACAACATTATGACGAACCTGTCCTGGTTTCCCTAAACTGGGCAAAGCTTTACCGTTGAGTGTGACGGTAACCCCTCCTGCGTTGCCAATTGAAACCAGCTCAATTTTATCGGTTCCTTTAACCTCTTTACTGGTTCCCGCTGCAAAGGTGCCTTGAAAAGGTGCCTGACCGTCTATTTTAATCTCAATCCAACAGGCCTGTGTGAAAACCAGTTGCGCTGTTAAGCCATCCTGGGTTGAGGCTACTACACTGGGAGGGGAGCTGGGGGTTGGTGACTCTGGTGTAGTTTGGGAGGGTACAGTTGGTTCTTGGTCAGGTGCACTAATTAAAGGTGTCGAACTATAAGTCGGGTTTTCTGGGGTTCCCTCCGGGTGGTACAGACTTTTAATGCCTATAGCTAAAGCTATTGCCACTAGGGCCATACCCCCTATGATCAACGGCCTCACCCACGAGGGTCGTGATTTAACAATTCTTTCTGGTGATTCAATGACAGGTGCAACTTCAGGCTTTATCGAAACACTATAGAGTTCAATAACCTCATCTGGATTTAAACCCAGTTGTTTAGCATAGGTCCTCAAATATCCCTTTACATAAGTAGCTCCGGGGAGTATTCCGTATTCCTCTTCTTCAAGCGCTTGAATGTAGCGAACACGGATTTTTGTGATTTCTTCAGTTTCTAATAAGTTCCATTCCTTTTCTTCCCGAGCGAGCCGGAGCATTTGTCCAACTCCTGCCATTGCCAAAACCCCCTTTCTATACTTTCAACTCATGTCGAATGCTGTGAAACTCATAGAGATATCCTCCAAACGAATCACATCTTCTTGATGATGGCGGATTTCAATGATAAAATCCAGGTCAATTTTCAAGCGTCCATCCCGCAAAAATATATCAGGATGTTCGATTATCTTTAGTGTAGGCATTTGTAGGGTCTTTTCTAATAAGGCCCAATGTCCATCAGTTCCTCGCGTAGTACTGGTGATGCCATCAATCAGAAAAATACTATTCACTGATTCATCGAGTAATAATTCAGTTCTTAAGGCTTGCCGAATGATTGTAGAGGACAATAGTATCCACCGTTTATTGGCGTAGACACAAGCCGCAATTGCCGCTTCCGTTTTACCTACACGAGGCATACCTCGAATTCCAATAACCTGATTTCCGCCTTCTTTTATAGTATCTCCTAAAAAGTCTACCAGCACACCTAATTCTTCACGGACAAAACGGTAAGTCGGTGGATTTACCTCGACCATGTCTAAACGTTTACCGTGACGCAGAGCAATTCGATCCAACAATGTAGGTTGTCGAAAGGCTGTTACTTTAATTGCTTCTACTTCATTTAAGGCATTAAGTAATGCTTGTACTTTACCCTCAGAATGAGTTTCTAAAAGAAGGCCTCGGCTTTTGGGTTCTATTCCGGTAACAGTTATAATATTTAGCCCGAGCATGCCTATCAGTGTTGTCACTGCGCCGAGCAAGCCTGGTTTATTTTGCTGAATGTCATATTCAAGATACAGTAAATTTTCCGCCTTGTTGGGCCACCTTCTCATCAAGATAGCACTCCAACTCCCTTATTGCCCTCTCGGGCTTTTCATAATTTATATAATAGAGATATTTAGAATTTGGTTCATTAGGATAAGCATATAGCCTATCATAGTAATCTACAAGTAATAGCTCAGTAAATTTATCCAGACAATTTGTGTCTAACAAAGCCTTCAGTTCATTAACCTTTATATGCCCTAAGGTCTTTATTAGTCTTTCTAAGGCTACTCTAATCTCCTGGATTGCATTAGGCACTGAGGTATACTCCAATATAAGACGCTGAACCCGATTTTCCAAGTTATCGCATTGAAGTATTTGGATACCCTCTTGCATCTCCGTATAGAAGCTTGCTGGTAAAGACACTCTTCCAATACGTTTGCTCTCGCACTCTACAATAATATAAGAAAAATCTCTTAATGATGCAAGTTCTTCATACAATAATCCTTCAAATTTTTTTTGGGAAGGAGGTTCCCCTAAACCCATTGCCCCAAAAACCGAACCTCGATTATTGGCCAGTTTCTCTAAATCAATAGCTGGATATCCATCTGCTCGAAGACGTTTCAATAATTCCGTCTTCCCTACCCCCGTATTTCCACGAAGAACGACAACCTGAAATGGCAGTTTCTTTTGAAAGTATTCTACAACTTGGTTGCGATAGGCTTTGTACCCGCCTTGCAGACGATATATGGGGATACCCATTAAATCTACGACAGTCGCTATAGACTTACTGCGCATACCGCCTCTCCAGCAAAAAAGAACCAATGGGCCTTTTTTCGCAAGTTCACCAACTTGATTTATTAAACTTGGCAATTTGGGACTAACAATATTTAAACCCAGTTCTCTAGCCAAACTCGGTGAAGTCTGAGTATATGTTGTTCCTATTTCAGCACGTTCTTCGTTATTAAAAAGAGGAATATTGAAAGCCCCTGGGATTGTTGCCTCAGCATATTCTCCCTCTGAACGCACATCGATCAGAATTGGTTTATCTAGATTTCGTAGTTCTTCGACATTGATCTCCTTAATCATCTTTACTTCCTTCCAGTTCGATATACTTACTTAATATCATAAATCCTTAGGAAGTATTATGCAACTATGGAGCGATTTCATCACCCCATTGACCATGTTTTAACTCAAACTGCCCCCTTGTCATCAACACTTCTCGAGGTTTAGAGCCTTCGTAGCCACCTACAACCCCTTTGCTTTCCAAAAAATCCATTAAACGGGCTGCTCGCGTATATCCAATGCGTAATCGTCGTTGTAAAAGGGAGACAGAAGCCGCTCCACTTTCAATGAAAAGCTGGGCTGCTTGATAAAATAGTTCATCCTCCATCTCTTCCTTCTTAACATCTCCGATATCCAGGTTTGGTATTTCTTGATACTCGGGCTTCGCCTGGTTTTGTAAGAATGAAACTACATTTTCTACCTCTTTATCACCCAAATAACATCCCTGCACTCGAAGGGGCTTACTATTACCCATAGGATAGTAAAGCATGTCGCCACGCCCTAATAGTTTTTCTGCCCCATTCATATCCAAAATAGTTCTTGAATCCGTCTGGGAGGATACTGCAAAAGCGATTCTCGAAGGTATGTTTGCTTTAATCAAACCGGTTATGACATCAACCGACGGTCTCTGGGTAGCAACGATTAAGTGAATTCCTGCAGCACGAGCCATTTGGGCTAAGCGACAAATCGCATCCTCCACATCACCCGGTGCAACCATCATCAAATCTGCCAATTCGTCTATGATCACTACAACATAAGGTAATGGTGGATGTTCGTCATTTTTATCCTGAGAACGCAGAAAATTATATCGGACAATATCTCTGACACCCGCAGCAGCAAATAACTCGTAACGAGTCTCCATTTCCGTAACAATCCACTTTAAAGCGCCTGCTGCCTTCCTGGGATCTGTCACAACTGGTGCTATTAAATGAGGAATCCCATTATAATTGGCCAATTCCACCATTTTAGGATCCACTAACAAAAACTTTACTTCATCCGGACGAGCATTGAAGAGGATACTATGGATTAAGGTGTTAATACATACTGATTTTCCTGAACCTGTTGCCCCAGCAATGAGAAGGTGAGGCATTTTAGTCAAGTCAGCTATCACTGGGGTTCCCGTGATATCTTTTCCTAAACACAAAGCCAGCTTACTCGTAGTTTCTTGATATTCAGGTGTTTCTAGAACTTCTCGGAAATGAACCATAGAGATTTCCTTATTCGGCACCTCGATACCGACCACAGATTTTCCGGGAATTGGAGCCTCGATCCTTACATCCGCAGAGGCCAGGCTTAGTGCTATATCATCTGCTAAGTTGGTTATTTTACTCACTTTAACGCCTGGTGCAGGTTGGGCCTCATAACGTGTAATCGCCGGCCCTTGCGTGACCTGAGTGACTTTAACTTTTACACCAAAACTTCCTAAGGTTTCTTCCAGAATCTTAACGTTATCTGCTAAGTCCTTATTTAGTCTGGGATTTTTAATTTTGAGAGATTTATTTAGTAGCATAACTTGAGGAAGCTGAAAATTTCCGTCTTCTCGAGTCTGACGAGAAACAGGCGTGCTTGTCACTTTTCCTGGAGGCATAATCGTATTTTCAAGCACTGGATTGGCCATCTTTTCGAAACCAATCTGCCCTTTAGGAGGTGTGTTGGTTTCCTCAGAAGACACATTATGGTCTTCTAGGGTTTTGATCACCAGTGGCCGTTCCACGACATCAGGATCAAGAACTCGAGTTGTTTTTAGAGAGGTACTTTTCTTAGTTGGGTTTTTGACAGCTTTTAAATCCGGTTGAGCTGAGAATTCTTTTTCCTTAACTTCCTCCAGATTGGAATTTTTAAGGACATCAATAAAATTACCCATTTGATTTTTCATCCATTGTCCAGACTCTCTTCCAGCCAATCCGACTTCTTGTACACCTTGAACCAGCGAACGATTAGTAATGAGTAAAGCTCCCATTATCGAAGTCATGATTAGGACGACATAACTTCCTGGAATTCCTATCGTTGTTTTTAAGATTGTCGCAATACCTGCTCCAAAAAGCCCACCGCCATGCCCCAGCATACCTGCGTCTATCATTTCAGCTGGAGAAAAGCCCTCGATATCTGGCAACTGAAGGTGCAAGATTCCAACTAAAACTAGCCATAAAAGGATCACTCCTAAGGCCTTATATCCTAAACGCGGAGTTTGTTTATTCATAAAAGCAAGCCCCCATACCCCAACCAATAGGGGAATCGTAACCCGACCATTGCCTGCTAACACGGTAAGAATATGTTTAATTTGTAGTCCGATTACACCGCTTTTATCCGAGAAGATTGTGACCAATCCCAAACAGGCCATTCCCACAACAAAAACTCCAATTACTTCGTTGCGTATAGTTTCTTTTAAAGAGTTTACTTTCAGATTAATCTTTTTATTTACCGTACGGCGTTTCTTAGCCCTCGCCAATGAACCAGTCCCCCAAACATCAATAATTTAATAACTTAGAATACGACTTTATACAGTACAGATAAGTTTGTCCTAACTCTATTTAATTCCACACAGGAGAGAATATTCCTGTTTCTTTATGAAATAGAATTAGAAATCTCTAAAACCCTTAACTCAACGATAACTCAAAATAAATGCCTAAGCCAAGTGCCGGACTTAATGTCCAAGTTATCCCTATACTCATAGATGGCGGGAAGACACCCTCTAACATAGGCGCAACCTTTAAGCAATTATGACTATGAAATATCATACCAGTTCTTTTTACTAAAATAAGAAAAGCAGCTTTCGCTGCTTTATTCCGGGTTATTGTTTATTTCTTCAGATCTCGAAGGGATTAAGCTATTTAGTTCTTTAAAAGCTTCTTTCACTCCACCAACTGCTTGGATCAATCCGGCATCAACTGCTTCTTGTCCAATTAGGATTGTCCCAATATCTTGAGCTAAATCTCCTGTAGTGAACATGAATTTTTCCAGCTTATCAGGCGTTATCTTAGAATGAGAATAAATAAATTGATTAATACGTTCTTGCATTTTTCGAAGGTACTCAAACTGTTGATGACCATTGATAACTAATCCCGTATACCTGATGGGGTGAACAGTCATTGTCCCCGTAGGAGCAATGAAGCTTTTTGTACAACTTACAGCAATAGGAATCCCAATACTATGACCACCGCCCAGAACCAATGATACAGATGGTTTACTTAAGCTATTGAGCATTTCTGCAATCGCTAATCCAGCTTCCACATCTCCACCGGCAGTATTTAGAATCACCAGTATCCCTTCAGTATTGGGGTTTTGCTCAACTGCCAACAGTTGCGGAATAATATGTTCATACTTTGTCGTCTTGGATTGGGCAGGCAGAATTTGATGTCCTTCAATTTGTCCAATAATTGGCAAACAATATATCCGTTCAGATACACTAGGAATTTGAATCTGTCCTAATTCCTTTAAATTTGATAAGGATTCATTTTTATCGTCTTCAGGTGAAGCCTGTTCATTAGAAAGCACTCATGAAACCTCCTTCTCTAAGTTAAGAACCTTTTCAGGTATCTAATACCTGCCATTAACTACATAAAAATTGCTATTCATGTGCGGTTCTCTTTTATTATGGAGGTTTTTCCTTAAATAATACATTTTAACTGGCGCTAAATTATAATCATAGTGACATATCTGCTTATGTGGGATTGTTCAATAAGTTCCGATAAACATCTAAGCCCTCGATTACTTCATCTATGGGTAGGTTCCCATTCTCCAATTCCACAAGTGTCTTCCCTTTAAGCCTTTCGTAAAAGGCGAATCCTTCATCGACGATTTCACCCGTATTGATTGTCACAATCATTTTAAATAGAACATCTTCAGCCTTGTCGTATCGTCCGGTAAATTCATAATATCGGAATAGTAACTGATTACTTTCTTTCGGTATTTTATATTTTTTAAGAACACCAACAATTTCATTGATTGTCTTATAACTATTATGTCCATGTGAACTCTTGGCTAAAATCAATTCTATAAGTATATTCAAACTTTTGAGATACAAGTTGACACTTCGCCCTGTATCCTCTTTATCGACATCCGCTTTCAACTTCAACATTTCAGCTAGGGCAAAACACTTTTCCATGTTCGTTTCCTTTCCACCACTTATAATGCTGATTAAGTCTTTATGTGAAAGTTTAAGTAATGTTTCTTCACTCATGCCTGTTAAATCATAAAGTGCTTCATTGACTATTTGATGACATTCCTCAATTTTGGTCTTTGATTTGGATCCTAGAACCGCAGCGACTGCTATAGACAATTGCTCAATCATTTTCATAATATAATCGTTTTTATACATATGACCTCCATAGTCTGTGGGGTGACCAAAACACATATCCTTATTATACCATATCGTCTCTTGCTAATGTATTGCCTTACAGTTAATCGGATGCAAGACACCTTTCGCCACACTGCGGCATATAATGCACTCTCCAGCAATGTGGATCCCGAAGGGATGGAACCTCGACTCTCCTCCAAATTCGCCCACGTCGGCGAATTTGAGTAAGCTTAATTAAGCTTTTACAAGCATTACGCCACACTGCGTCCCGAAACGAATTCTCCTGCAGTGTAGATCGTGGAACCCCGACTCCCCAAATTCGTCAGTACTGGCGAATTTGAAACGACCAAATGGGGTAGCAACGATGACTAAAACAAACGAAAGACCATCTGGCGATAACCTACTTTCCCAGGGGCTATGCCCCGAGTATCATCGGCCCTGGAACCAAAGGCACGATAGTGTCCAGTGGACAGTATCGCCGAGCCACCCACCCCAAAGGAACGCTTCGTGGCGAAGGGGAGCCTTTCGCCACACTGCGTCTCGTAACGCACGCTCCCTGCAGTGTGGATTCTTAACTTCCGTGTTCGTGTATACGAAAAGCGGATGAGCTTTTCGCCACACTGCGTCTCGAAACGAATTCTCCTGCAGTGTGGATCGTGGAACCCCGACTCCCCAGATTCTTTCATTCGTTTCGTATCAGTATTACAAAACACAGACAGACTACCTCGTTAGAGATAGTCTGTCGCATGTTACCTGGCGATAACCTACTTTCCCAGGGGCTATGCCCCAAGTATCATCGGCCCTGGAACGAAAGGCGGACGAGCCTTTCGCCACATTGCGACTCGTGACGCATACTCCTGCAATGTGGATTCTTAACTTCCGTGTTCGGTATACGAAAAGCACGATAGTGTCCGGTGGACAGTATCGCCGAGCCGCCCTACCCCAAAGGAACACTTCGCGGCGAAGGAATGAGCTTTTCGCCACACTGCGTCCCCAGACGCATTCTCCTGCAGTGTGGATCGTGGAACCCCGACTCCCCAGATTCTTACATACAATCACTGGATTAAAAACAAGCGACAGACTACCTCGTTAGAGATAGTCTGTCGCTTGTTTACCTGGCGATAACCTACTTTCCCAGGGGCTATGCCCCAAGTATCATCGGCCCTGGAGGTCTTAACTTCCGTGTTCGGTATGGGAACGGGTGGAACCCCTCCGGCATAATCACCAGATGTCTGAGATATTCGCTTTCTTTCGA
>NZ_FNCP01000040.1 GCF_900100785.1 Desulfosporosinus hippei DSM 8344
TTTTGTAATCCACCCCTAAAGATTTAGAGATGAAGGCGGTCAAAAAACCGATCAATTTGTGTCCAAAAAACGGTCATTTTACTTGACCGCTTACACCAGTCTCTCAGTACGATTCAGCAGGAGACCGGTGTCCACGAACCGTACCCCTTGTAATACATCAGTGAGACAGAATGACTGCCCCTTGTCGTTTTTCTCGCCCTTTTCCTTGCTCAAAGCAAAAAGATTCCTCTAAGATATAGAAGGATTATGTAGCCAAGAGCAAGAATATTGGATATTGTTATTAAATTGTAAATACTTGATTAATTCAGAATGAATGGAGGCCGGATTATTCTATGACTAAAAACTTTGATGAAGGTGGGTATACACCCGCATTTATTAAAAGTAGAGAGAATCTACGTAAGTTAACGCCACAAACTATTGCAGAAGGATCGCTTTGCAAATACTTAAATGGTCTCTTTATAATCGAGAGCTTTGGCGAAATAATCGAAATTTCCTATCCCGAGGGACAAATAATCGGTCAGGATTCGAATAGCCCCTACTCCGATAATAGATTACTTCTTCTTAATTATTTGTCTTACTCTAAGAACATTCCCTTCTCTGATCAATGGGTATCTTATCGCGATTTACCTCACGGGAATGTGTTCTACCCTAGCATTAAAAGAAATGTCATCGATACTTTAGGTGATTTTTTTTCTAGCTGTAACAAAGAGGTATTGAGCCATAGTTTAGCCGAAGCGGGGTTCACCTTACTACCCGCCAAAGCCGATATTGCTGTTAAAGGTTTCTTTGCTCCAAGAATCCCTATACTTCTGTATTTCTGGGAAGGCGAAGAGGGTATACCATCTGCATGTCAGATTCTTTTCAATAGTACGATCTCAGAGCAAATGCATATGGAAGATATTTCTGCATTGTGCGGCATTATTAAAACCCAGGTTATTAGTCAATACACAAGAACAATATCAAAACTACCGAAATTTATGCAAAGTGTGATACAGAGTTGAAACGCAAGGCTATTGAAAATGCGTATCCAGATATAGCAATCTTCCTGATTGGAATAAAGATGTAGCATTACTTGACTGGTTTTCGAATCTCAAGTAGTCCTGACATTATGCAAAGTAAATCCTGATGAAACACTAGAAACACGGTAGCTTTAGAGATTTACTTTGCATAAGGAGGACTAGTTAGCCCCATATTGTCTAATATTTACTTGCACTTTGTTTTGGACCTGTGGTTTGAAAAGGTGGTAAAGCCACACTACAGAGGTCAAGCATACCTATGCAGATATTGCGATGACTTTGTTTGCATTATGGAAGGCCAATTTACTGTTTTGTTAAGACCAAACATAGTTTAGATCAGAACTAATTCTGCAAATGGATTGAGTTCCGACAATTGATAAACCCAGTTGCCGATTACTGATTGAGAGTTGGCTTATGATTGAGAAAGCTGCCGCAATTATCCTTCGCCTAACTTGGCATTTCCCGAAACTTAGAATAGATCAATGTAGTATGACGTTTTGGGAACTGCCAGGACGTTAGGCGAAATGCCGCTGAAAGATATAAATGGGGTGGAGTATTGAGAAGGATAATTTTGATTTTTAGTGGTTCACTTATCGGTCTAGTTCTGCTTATTTATCTAATATTTTTTTACAGTGATATAGAGTTAACCAGTCAGATACCCGCCGTGTTTAAAGATTCTAATATCAAATATGAATTCAATAATGGCATGACATATATTCATGAATCCGGACAAATAAGATTTCCAATTACGGACGACGACACAACTCTTTACGTTTTAAACGGAGCTGGACAAGACTTAACATCATATTTTATAGATGATATCAGTAAGGAATTGGTTATAAAGATGAACATAGTTGATGCAAAGACTCGGAAGACTGCTTATTTCCAGGTTGTCAAAGTGCCCAAGGCAAAGTTAAATGCTATTATTCAAGTGGATAAAGTAAGGGTAAGAGTTAATTATTTTAATGGTCATGCTTTATTGGAGTATGATCTAACCACTAAACAATCTAAAACTATTTCTCATGTCAGTGGGGGTAAGTAAACATTATAAGTGGGCACTCCACCTAACACATGGATTTACGACATAAACATTTCAATAGATACCGGTTCAATTACTATTACCTACGTTACCTTTGTTACGGCCCTCCAAATTCATAAAAGGTAAACCGCTTGCAACGAATTGCTCCGTTATCCATATACCATATTAGTCTAATAATGAGAGGTGTTTAAAGAAACTATGATATTTTAGGATAATTAGAAACCCTGTTGAAAGAAAAGAGGCGTAACATATGCAAATAATAGATTTCATCCATGAGCATATCGAGCAAGCCACCCTATTGGCAAAGGCTAGCTATGCAGAGGAATGGGCACGTGTCACCGTTCTTCCTCAAAATATTACCATCCCTGATCTATCGGGATTTGCCGGTAATTGCCTTGGTGTCGCGGCATTTGAGCTGGATAAGATGGTTGGCTTTCTCTGCTGTTACAGCCCCTTTAACAACGCCTTTGGCTCCACAAAGGCTCGAGGCGTGTTTTCTCCCATATACGGTAACTGTTCGATCACAGAAAACCGAGGGGCCATATATGCCCGGATGTATCAAACTGCAGCGGAAAAATGGGCAAGGGCCGGTGCGTCTAGCCATGCGATTTGTTTGTATGCAGGCAATACGACAGTGCAGGAGCAGTTTTTCCGTTACGGCTTTGGGCTTCGCTGCGTCGACGCGATACGCCCAATGGATGCACTAAATGTTTCGCCATATTTGGATGTAGAATATACTGAACTTATTGGGGAAAAACGTTTTTATCTTCGTACGCTGGATGTTCTCCTTGATGAGCATATGGCTACCAGTCCGACATTTATCCGCAGATATACCAAGACTGAAGATGAGTTCGCGCAAGAAATGCACGAAAGTAAAGACCGCTATTTCGCAGCGAAAAGCAATGAAGAAATAATTGCTTTTCTTAAAGTGAGCGATGAGAGCGAAAACTTTATCACTGGTATGCCGGATATGCAAAATATTTGCGGAGCCTTTTGCTTGCCTCAATATCGGGGAAAAGGTATTTTTCAGAATCTCATAAACCATGCAATCAGTATATTAAAATCAGAGGGCTACACCCGACTCGGCGTGGATTTCGAGAGTCTCAATCCCAATGCGGACAGATTTTGGAACAAGTATTTCATGGCATATACCAACAGTTTGGTACGCCGGATCGATGAGGTTGCGTTGAAGAGAGGCACTTTATGAAGACCGGTTATCCTTTTCGGTATTGATTGTGTGTTGAAGATTAACTTCTGCTAATCCATATTAATAAAAAAGGAGAAAATATGTTTTACCAACTGGGAAGGAAACCGTGCGTGGCCCAACATGGTATCAAAGATCATTGGGAGAAGGCGTTAAGTATCACCAGAAAATTCAGGTCGAACTTCCCGTTCTGAGTTAATTTGACGTCTAAGCAGACAAGCCAGTTTTTTCCCCCGATCCCTCTCCTATACCTTGCAATCCCCCTCAAAAAAGCTATAATTAGAAATAGGTGGAAATTAAAAAGTCGCCGTGACCTGAAAGTGTTGGAGCACTTCCAGGCACGAGCAGGTGATGCAAGCACCTACACGTAACAGACTGTCCACGACGACATTTTTATTATACAATGCTGCCCATTTATGCACAAGCAAAGTACCTGTGCTGAGGGTAAAGCGAGTATAACGAAACGTCGGTACGAAGCAGACTGTGCGGCTTCACGCAGCAGGAGATCAGCCTATTCCTGACCCAGGCAGCGGAAAGGAACTGTTCGTGTACCGGTTATGCGAACCGTTTTTCTGTTCACAGCCGGTTTGCTTCCGGTTGATGGGGCTCAGGTATTTAGGATTCAGCAAAAAACGAAGCATAGCGCATGTGTAGGGTAAAAAGACCTCGCATGCGTTTTTTAATTTCCCCTATAAAAGCAGACGGCAGGACCGGGTCATGACCCGGAGCCTTGCCGCTGCTTGAAATAGGGGGTAGATTAGGGTGTTGGATTACAGAAAAATGTATTTTCAGCTTGCGGCAAAAGTTGCAGATGCCATGGATATCCTTTTAAAAGCACAGCAGGAGGGAGAATCCGAATTCATGAATGAAGAGCCCGTACCGGGGCTCAAAGTCCTGGTCATTAAAGATGAAGATCATGATACTGAATAGGGAAAGATGATCACGCCTTGCTTACACACAATAAGTGTCAGTGGGATGAGTATACTCATGAAATGCTAGGAATACCTGAAACAAAATATTCGCAAATTCCGTAGTTAAGAGAAACGCCCCCTGAAAGAATCTATTTTTAGAAAAAAAAGCCCGGATTTACCGGGCTAAGGTGTTATGCTAGATTCCTTTTACCATCTCCTCAGGAGATGGTATATTAAATAGTCTTTGTTGGATAGGTTTTAACGAAAAAATTTTAATCTCAACTAACCTTAGGGCTGAATTAACAATCCAGTATGCACTAAGGGCAACTGGAGCCTTCCAAAGAAACACTACCCCAATAGTAGCTGGCAAAATGAACATTAGCAGATTCCTATTTTCTGTTGAGATTCCGCTTAGTCCTTGAAATAAGCCAGCAACAATTGGCAATACATGAAGGTTGTCGATTGTATGGAGACTTGACACCCATGGCACAAGGATACTTCCAACCGACGTGCTCAAGTTAATTACGGAAAAGTATAAGGAGAAAAAGACTGGCGCTTGGACTAATAGAGTTAGGATTGAAGACATAGGATTAATCTTATACTTAGATGCAATCTTTATTAATTCAGAATTGACTTTTTCAGTCTGGCTGTGGAACTTCCTTGTCAACATTGCCTTTGCTCGATTGTGGTTCGCGGTTAACAATTGTGTTCTATGTTGTTTCACCGACAAAGGAAAGAGCAATAACTTGATACTTAGTGTGATTAAGGCCACCGCGATAAACCAGTCACCGGTTACAGTTATAAGGTTAGATAGTAAATGGGTGAATGTGGAAGCGAAAATGTACATTTTAAACGTCCTCCTTAGTTTTTATTCGTAAAACTAGGAGGATAAAAACTGTGGATCATCGTCACTATCAGTCTTAATCATTCTTCTAACAACTAAATACTTTTTGTGTTGAAGATGTAATGGACAGGTAGAAGTCAATTGGCAGCTAGTGAGATAAGTATCTGCATGTTTGAAACTAATCAAACTACTTTTCAACATTCTGAAACTAACCCAGGAGAATGCCAATATCAAAGCTAGGTTCAGAATTAATAAAACCCAAGCATGACTGTCAAATTGCAAATCACTCACCTCCTACCAGAACTTAAATCTATTATATAGTCGGCAATAGGGGATAGCAAGGTATGTATAAGATTGTCTTCTAAGCGGCGACACATCTCATAAACAGAGAAGTTTTAGGTTATCCATGACCGTTAGGCCAATTAGCAGAAGGACGCGATGAGTATAGCCGTAAGTTAACAAACAAATTAGATGAAAGGTGAAGAAAATGATTGAATATAAACGTGTAAAAGAATTTACAGAAGAACAACTTGAAGATTTGTTCTTATCAGTTGATTGGTTTTCAGGAAAATTCCCTGCGAAATTGAGAATAGCATTTCAAAATTCCAGCAAAGTTGTTTCGGCATGGGATGACATTAAGCTTGTAGGGCTTATTCGAGGTTTAGATGATGGTGTATGGCAGGCAACGATTGATTGTTTATTGGTAAATCCACAATATCAAGGTTATGGAATTGCTTCAACATTAGTGAATTCTTTATTGCAGGACTACAAAGATTTTCTTTACGTTGAAGTAGTACCTGATGAAAAGAAAAATGTAAGTTTCTATCAGAAGCTTGGTTTTGAAATAATGGCTGAAGGAACACCTTTGCGATTTAAAGGCTGTGGTTGGGAATGAGATGAATTCCAGTTTATAGATAAGATTAGGAGCATTTGGGGGACTGAAATATTGTGACTGTTTCGCAACTTCTATACAACTGGGATATATTGTCTGCCCAGAGAAGCTGGACGAGTTATGCCAAGTACCTAGTGAGGTAGTAAATTGATTATTATGGAAGGTGAATCATATTAAAATATTGTTTCTATGTAGCAGAAATAAATGGCGCAGTTTAACTGCTGAAAAGATATTTCATGGGGTCAATGGCTATGAGGTAAGGTCAGCTGGTACAGAAGAAAATGCTCGTATTAAGGTAACTAGTGGTCATATAGGTTGGGCTGATCTGATTTTTGTGATGGAGAAAAAGCATAATAGAAGACTTAAAACTAAATTTGGCCCTCAAATTTCTAATAAGAAGATTATCTGTCTTGATATCCCAGATGATTATCAATTCATGGATATAGAATTAATTGAGATTCTTAAAGCTAGATTATCTGAATATATCGACGTGCCTGAGTAGGGTTCAGTAATAATGTTCTTGTGTATTTAAAGACCTGGAAACCCTAGAATGTTTACAAAGAGTGTTTAATCAATAAGTTAATTATACGTGGTGTGAGACAATAAACGTGACTAAGTACCGCTCTTTCCATATATCCGTTAGGCCAATAAATTGGAAGTTATAACAACCTGGGTAAAGAGAAGGCGATGAAAATAAGATGATATCAAGAACATGGCATGGTATTGTACCTATTCATATGAAGGATGCGTTTGAAAAATATGAATATGAAACAGGGATAAGAGATACAACGATAATAAAAGGAAACATTGGGGCATATTTGAAGATAGTTGAACAAGGGGAATATGCACATTTCTATTTATGTACAAAATGGGATACAATGGCTAGTGTGATTGCATATGCAGGTAATAAACCGACAATAGCTGTAACTTACCCGGATGACGAGCAATTTGGCCTGATATCAGATCCGATTGTGATTTTGCAAGAAGTGGCCGATGCGGAAAATCCCTTTTTATAATAAGAGAATCATAAGCTAATAATGGGTATATGAACGATTAAAGTGAATTTCTTATAATTATATAACGCCCAGATAAACAGAATTTGTCGAGCAGATAATTTGTATTTAAGTAGGCAACCGGAGAATAAGCATGAAGAACAGAACCTATATCGCAATTGATTTGAAATCCTTTTACGCTTCGGTGGAATGTGTGGAACGAGGGCTTGATCCGCTGACCACCAACCTTGTTGTCGCTGATGCAAGCCGCACCAAAAAAACCATCTGTCTCGCTGTCTCTCCCTCCCTCAAAGCATACGGCATTCCCGGCAGGGGGAGGCTGTTTGAAGTCGTACAGAAGGTTAAGGAAGCAAATGCAGCACGGCTGTGCAAAGCGCCAGGACGAGCCTTTTCCGGTGTTTCCTGCAACGATACTGAATTGAAATCCTCACCGGGTCTCTCGTTAGACTACATTGTTGCTCCACCGAGGATGGCGTATTATATAGAGTACAGCACGCAGATTTACAATATCTATTTGAAGTACATTGCGCCCGAAGATATTCATGTCTACTCCATTGATGAGGTATTCCTTGACGCCACCGATTATCTGAACACCTACAATCTTTCAGCCAGTGAGCTTGCCGCGAAAATGATTCTGGATGTACTCAAAACAACTGGCATCACAGCAACGGCGGGAATTGGCACAAACCTGTATCTTAGCAAGATCGCTATGGATATTCAGGCAAAGCACATACCTGCTGATAACAACGGTATGCGGATCGCCGAGCTGGACGAAATGAGCTACCGTCGCTCCCTGTGGTCGCATCGGCCTCTAACAGACTTTTGGCGCGTTGGAAAAGGATATGCCAAGAAGCTGGAGGAAAAAGGTCTCCTTACAATGGGGGATATTGCAAGATGCTCTCTCGGTAAACCTACCGATTACTACAACGAGGATTTACTGTATAAGCTGTTTGGCATCAACGCTGAGCTGCTGATCGACCATGCGTGGGGGTGGGAGCCATGCACAATTGCCGATATTAAAGCGTATAAGCCAAGCACAAACAGTATTGGATCGGGGCAGGTACTGCACTATGCCTATACTTTTGACAAAGCGAAGCTTATCGTACGGGAAATGACTGATCTCCTGGTACTTGATCTGGTAGATAAAAGGCTTGTGAGCGACCAGCTTGTTTTGACGGTCGGATATGATATCGATAATCTAACAAATCCAGAGATAAAGAAATCATATCACGGGGCAATCACCACTGACCACTACGGACGCAACCTTCCGAAATCCGCGCATGGTTCAGTAAATCTTGGCAGACAGACCTCCTCTACAAAGCTCATCATAGATGCCGTCACAGATCTGTTTGAACGCATCGTTGACAAAACTCTTCTGATCAGAAGAGTTAACATCACTGCGAATCATGTCGTTGATGAGGCAACGGTTCAAAAGACGGGCAACTTTGAACAACTTGATCTCTTTACGGATTACGCGGCAGCGCAGGCGAAAAAAGAAGATGAAGAAGCTGAGCTTGCACGAGAAAAAAAGATGCAGCAAGCAATGCTTGAGATAAAAAAGAAATACGGCAAGAACGCCATTCTAAAGGGTATGAATCTGGAGGAAGGCGCTACCACTGTAGACCGGAACAGGCAGATTGGAGGGCACAAGGCATGACGAGGACATATGACGACATCATTAATCTACCTCACCATGTCTCTACGACACGCCCTCATATGACTGCTATTGACCGGGCAGCCCAGTTTTCCCCTTTCGCCGCACTGACCGGCTATGGTGCTGCCATCAAAGAAACCGCAAGACTGACTGACGAGAGAGTAAAATTGGACGAATATATGAAAGACGCTTTGAGTGATAGGCTGCAAATCATAGCAGATCGGATTAAAGAGTATCCCGAAATCGCAATTACCTACTTTCAGCCGGATGCGAAGAAGAATGGTGGCGCCTATGTTACTGCTATCAGTACGGCTAAAAAGATAGACGAATATGAACGGGTTGTCGTTATGACCGATGGCACAGCGATTCCCATTGATGAAATAATCAGTATAGATGGTCAAATATTCGAATTTATGGAAATGCGTTGAACCAATAGTAAAGGTTGAACAGATAGTGAATACAAGCACACAGAAGATATAGATCACGCAGTATGAATTATCAAAATGCTTTAAGTAATTTGAGGAAGAATGACGTATAAAGCCATACTTAAAAATATAGGTAGAATCGGTTTCTATCAGGTTAACCTCTACCTTGCCCTAAGTGTCAGTGGGATGAGTAATTTGAGTGTATTGAAAATATACAAAGCAGTACCTGTGACCAAATCGAGCATGTCCCAGAACGCGACAACGTGTCGCGTTCTGGGACATGCTCGTGCCGTCTGTCACCTTCAGCGGGGAATCATATGCTATGGGTAGAACCGACAGAAGATTTGCCGGGTGCAAGGAGAGGATGGATGGAATGATGGATGAATTGGCGGCCAACCGGACCCCCGTGGTGATTGCCTCGGAGATTAACACCCTAAAGCGGCAGATGGTTGGTTGGTGAACGAAAATATCCCCCGTTCATTTCTACGTCATTGTACCAACGTAAAATAAACGGGGGATAAATTGAATATAAACCAATGTAAACTCACCATCGACAAGCCAAGACCATTCCCTCGAGGGAACGGTCTTGGGATTTATCTACCTTGTAAAAACGTTCAAAAATATGGGTTGATCTTCCAACAGGGTAAACCACTTTCTAAATTTTAAAGCTGTACCCGCTACTATAGGTTAAAGATTGTTTTCATATTTTATCCTATTTCTGTCCTTCAACCGCAACGTCTTCCCTTTAAACAATCCTTTGGCATCGTCCAACAGTGTATAGATCACAGGTACAACTATGAGTGTTAAAAAGGTCGATGTGATTAACCCGCCAATAATGGTATAAGCCATAGGTGAGCGTCCTTCAGACCCTAAGCCTGTGGAGAGGGCGGTGGGAAGCATACCGAATATCATCGCTACAGTGGTCATAATGATCGGTCTAAGTCTCGTGGAAGCCGCCTCTAGAATCGCGGCACCGCGCGCTTCTCCCTCGCCCCGCCTTTGCCTAGTAAAGTCAATTAGCAAAATGGCGTTTTTGGTTACAAGTCCCATGAGCATAATGATACCAATAATTGTCATCATGCTTAAATTGCTGCCTGTGAGAAACAGGGTCAGCAGTGCTCCAATGATACCAAATGGCAAGGAAAATACTATCGCAAATGGATCAACAAAACTTTCAAATTGTGCCGCAAGGATCAAGTAAATGAATAGAATTCCCATGAAAAGTGCTGTCATTAAGCCTGGAATAGCTTCTGCCATCATTTCCTGTTCTCCTCCGCTGACTTGCCTTATGCCCATAGGCATCTTCGTTTCATTTTCCAAGTTTGTATTAAACGCAGCCTCAAAGGTACTCGTTGAAACTCCGAAGACATTGGCATCTATTTGAATCTCTCTAGCCTTATCATACCTGTTAATGTTCGTAGAACCTGTAGCGAAAACTTGCTTTGTGACCTGATTGAGAGGAACCATACTGCCATTTGAACCTGGAACATAAATCCCTTTTAAGCTGTCAAAATCCGTTCGTTGATCATCTTGGAGCAATACGTTAACATCATAGCGATCCTTTTCTGTTTCATAATAGGTGACGAGGGAACCACCGAAGAGGGTTCCCAACGTATCGGCAACAACCGCTGGACTCACACCTAGATCAGCCGCTCGATCACGATCCACCTCAAGTTTTGCCTCTGCTTTTCCAGTCTTATAGCTGATATTTACATCAACAGCCCCAGGAACTTTTTTCAAGACTTTCTCAGCCATGAGCGAATAGTCTAAAAGTTGATTGAAGTCATTGCCGGTAAAATGGTACTCAACAGCTTTTCCGTTCATCACACTTGAACCTGTGCTTATAGCAAGACTAATTCCGGGAATCTGCTTAAACTCCTCACGCATCCTATTTGCGGTTTCACTCAAGCTTTCATTCCTTTGCGCTTTATCTGGGAGCTGTACACTAATATTGATGTTGTTGGCTGTGACCGTCGAGTACAGGTACTCCACTCCAGGATACTTATTAAGAATGCTTTCCATTCTTTTGGTTATTTGTGCAGCACTCGCCAGGGTTGTTCCCCCATCTGTCTCCGCTGCAATGGTGACCTTTCCGTTGTCTGATGTTTCGATAAAACTTGTTCCAATACTGGTCAGCAGGAGCAAACTGCCGCAGAACATTGCCATAGCAATGGCGATGGTTTTAATCCTGTGTTGCAGCGCCACCTTGAGGATATTTGTATATACTCTGGCAAGTTTAACAAACAGGTGATTGAACCATACTAAAAATTTACCCAGGGGACCTTGTTTTTTATCTGATTCATTGTTTTCACTTTTTACGTATTTAGACGCTAGCATGGGCACTAAAGTAAAGGATACAAATAATGAAACCAAGACACTGACAGCGATAGTTATCCCAAATTCCTTGATGTAGGCTCCAATCGCTCCACTTACCATAGAAACTGGGAGAAATACAGCAACTATTGTAAACGTTGTCGCTGTCACGGCAAGTCCGATTTCACTCGTGCCGTCTTTCGCTGCCTGAATCGGAGATTTCCCCATATTTAAGTGTCGTACGATATTTTCTATGACGACAATCGCATCATCAATAAGCAATCCAACCGATAAGGAAAGACCCATTAAAGACATGGTGTTGAGGGAAAAGTTCATCAGATTCATAGCTACAAATGTAGTGATAATCGATGTTGGTAACGAAATTGCACTGATTAGCGTACTTCCTCCATTTCGAAGGAAAAGGAAGACAACGAGAACCGCCAGCAGGCAACCTTCAAGTATCGTTTTCCGAACTTCAGCCACGGACGCCCGTATGACCTGCGAATTGTCATCGATAATATTAATGGTGACATCGTTAGGCAGTGAAGCTTGAATTGTTGTAATTGCTTCTTTAAGATCGTCCGCTACTTGGGTGGTATTTTCTGCAGATTGTTTGATAATATTTACCCCAATGGTTTCTTCACCCTTAAAATAAGATAAGCTATCCCTCTCCTGAATAGTATCTTCCACTTGGGCAATATCCTTGATTCGAAGTTCAATCCCATTACGATTGGCAACTAAAACATTTAAGAAATCACTGACTTCTTTTACCGTACCATTGGTTCTAATGGAAACTTCCTTATCGCCATTGGAAACCTTACCACTTGACACATCGATGTTATCACTTTGAAGGCTCTGTGTGATTTCCGCAGCAGTCACCTTAAGAGACGCCATTTTTTCTTTATCGAGTTTGATATGTATTTCTCTGACCTGCCCACCATAGGTGGTAATAGCCCCAACGCCTTTAACCGTATTCAGTTTCTTGGTGATCTTATCGTCTACGACTTGTGATAAATCTTTGTTGGAAAGAGGGCTTGTAACAACGAAGGACATAATAGGTACTGCAGTAGGATCGAATTTTTCAATGATCGGTTCATTAATGTCCCTTGGTAAAGCGCCCCGAATACTGCTGATTTTATCTTTGATATCTTGTGCCGCCACATCGACTGAAGTCCCAGAATTAAACTCAACCTGGGTCTGCGAAACCCCTTCCGTGATGGAGGAGGAGATGTGTTTCACTCCCGAAATCTGGCCCACTGCTTCCTCTACTTCTTTGGTTACCTTTGATTCAAGCTGTTCTGCTGAAGTTCCCGGCAAGGAAATCGAAACAGTTACTTCAGGAATAGATAATTCGGGATATTCATTGATAGGTAATCCTATATAACTCACAACACCTACTGCCAGCAGTGCAATAATTACCACAATGGTAAATACAGGCCGTTTTATGCTTAAATTTGTTAAAAACATAAATTTTGCTCCCCTATTCTGTTACTACGGAAACGGCATCGCCATCCTGGAGTGTATTCACATTGGTAATGATCACGCTGTCACCTTTTTTTACGCCGTCTTTGATCTCCACTAAGCCTTTGGCAATTTCTCCGATACTAACAATACGTTGACGGGCGATCCCTTTATCATTCACAAAGACTGTATAATTTCCTTGATTTCCGCTCAAACCTTCTATTGGAATTGCAATGACTTCGGCCTTCAGGTTACCTACTATATCTACGTTTGCATACATACCTGGTCTCAGTGACTGATCCTGATTATCAACCTGAACTTTGCATTTAATAACTCTTGAGGTGGTATCTGCAGATACTTCAATACTTTTCATAATCCCGTTATATTCTTTACCCTCGTTACCTCCAACTTTAACTTTCGCACTCTGTCCCAATTTTAAAAAGCTGATATCGTTTTGGTCTACCTGTATAACAGCATAGATAGGTGATATATTTTTAACTTTTCCCAAGGCAAGTCCCATGTTGGCGTATTGCCCCAAATTCACACTTTTCTCATCTAAAATGCCAGAAATGGGGGCATTGATAGTCGTATTTGTCAGTGATTCTGTCAGATTTTTTAAATTGATCTGGTCCGTAATAACATTAGCTTTTGCTGTTTCAATAATGGCCTTTTCTGTTTCCAGATCAATTTTGGCATTCCTTAACGTTGTTTCCGCACTTTCCAGTTCAACCTTGGAAATGGCTCCCCCGTCAAAAAGTTCTTTCGTTCTATCATAGGTACGCTGTGCGTCTTCTACGTTCAGTTGCATTTTCTGCAACCCTTTTTGTGAAGACACTAATTGACTTTCTGAAGCTTTCAGCTTGGCTTGAGAAGACGCTATGTTGTTTCTAATTTCCTGATCATCTAATTTGATTAGCGGGTCTCCTTGGGATACATACTTTCCATTTTCGAACATGACCTGAACTACCTTACCGTCAACTTTGCCGCTTACAATTCCCTCTTCAGACGCTTCTAATGAAGCCGTATATGAGATGGTTGGATCCATCGTAACATTATTTGCTTGACTGACTTTAACAGAAATTACATAGGGAGTAGAGACGGCAATTGTGGTTACCTCCCTTCCCAGGAATACAGTAACTCCAACAGTCAAAGCAGCTAGAATAATAATAATTGGTATTATTTTACTTTTTAACATTTTGAATCTCCCCTCGTAATTTGGTTTGCATGCTGCTTAGAAGGACATTTTATAATGTCCCCAGGGTAGTTTTTTTGTCTGAACGAATAATCTTGTTCTCAGAGTCGGTCATACCCAATTTTTCGTAGCAGAGCTCATTAATGAATGACTACTGTTTCGGCTCTCCGGGGTACATATCCAATCTTTGTATTGCCTTATACTTGCACTATTTCATACAAGTTCCGTATTTTGTGCACTTTTCTTTATCGATCACATATGCTTTCCCGCGTTCTCCGCCACCGATTCACTGTCAAAAAGAGCGCCGACTTCTGTGAAAAACCGTAAGATTGCAGCTTGCTCATCGTCGCTGTAGTGTTTGAAAAAGACCAACCACTCTTGTCTGGCTTGGTTATGGATTTTTTTATGCTCGTCATAGACAGACTGTCCGCTCTCAGTCAGTTGAAAATAAATTTCTTTGTTATTGTCCGGCTCCTGGTAACTCTCTATTAAGCCCTTACCCAGTAACCTTTTGCTGATTCTACTGATGCCTCCCCGCGTCAGGCCCATTTTTTCGGAAATTTTCGTGACATTCGGATGGTCAATCATACCAATCCAGTCAATACAGTGGACTTCCGCAAGGCTGATTTCATCCAACAGACCCTCTCCTTTATGCCGGAATACGTCCGAGTTCTCCTGTATTTTTATAAAAATGTCTAAAATTTTCAGTGCTTGATTCATACGATCCCTCTTTTTTGTTGACGGTGCAACAATAATGTATCACGGTTTTGTTCCATCGTCAACAAAAATCCAGCTTTGCGAAACTGTGCCATACGATACACCACAATACAGTAGGGTGTTTGCCAAGGAGTGAACGAGTTGTTTTGCAAAAAACAGATGGCGCAACGGACTTTCCCGCTGTACCATATGTTAACCAAGATATTAGAAATGGGCCTCAACCTCCGGGTCCATTCTATCTAAGCCTTTCCGCAATACGCTCTCGAAGCCCTGATTCTTCACGTTGGTTGGTGAACGAAAATATCCCTCGTTCATTTCTACGTCATTGTACCAACGTAAAATAAACGGGGGATAAATTGAATATAAACTAATGTAAACTCAGTCTGTAACAGGGAGGCTAATCGTAAACGTCGATCCTTTCCCAATTTCGCTTTCCAGCGTCACTTTGCCGCCATGCAGCTCCACAATCTTCCGCACCATCGACAAGCCAAGACCATTCCCGCCGATGGTACGGTCGCGGGATTTATCTACCTTGTAAAAACGTTCAAAAATATGGAGTTGATCTTCCGGCGCGATTCCCAGGCCGGTATCGGCTATCGTACAGGATATTTTTTCCGTGTCTCTCGTCAGTACAATGTGAATTGTGCCGCCCTCGGTTGTAAACTTGATGGCATTGTGCATAAGGTTAATCCACACTTGCGAAAGAAGTTCCTCATCTGCGTAAATAGTTACCTTGTCAAGCTCAGCATCAAGTAGCAAGTTTTTTTTCGACCATTGCGGTTCAAGTAAAATAGAGATGTTTTGTAGTTGTTTGTCTAAGCGAAATTTTGTCAGCGAGAGGGAAGTGACGCCGATGTCTAATGAAGAAAGTTTTAACAGATTAGCGGAGAGCTTAGACAGCCGTTTGCTTTCCACTTGGATGATTTGGATGTAATGCATTCGTTCGGCGTGGGTGAGGGCCTCGTTTTCCAAAAGCGCCGCATATCCGCTGATAGACGTTAGGGGGGACTGTATCTCATGGGAAACATCGGCGACAAAATTTTGCCTTAATGTTTCCATAGACCCCAAACCTTGCGCGATTTTATTGATGCGTGCGGTAAGTTCATCTAACAATCCATGATTGTCTTTTTCAATTTGCACATTAAAATTTCCCTGGGCTATATTTTCCAGAGCATCGAACATGCCAGCTATCCATTTGTCTTCTTTATAAGGCTTGAGCGAAACGGCTGCCCAAAGAAATAATAGTCCGGTGAATCCGGAAATGATATACCGTAATAATTCAGGCGGCTGCCCCGTTACCTTGAAAAATAGTGCGGCTATAAAATAGCCAACGGTAAAAGCGCAGGCAATGAGGATAAAGGCATTCAAAGCGAAGTGTAATTTTGCCTTCAAGCCCTTTATCATGAAACCACTTCCAGTCGATATCCCAAACCACGCACGGCTGTGATTTTGAAATGATGCCGGTCCGGCGGGAAGCGGTCACGCAGACGGTTGACATGAACATCCAGTGTGCGTTCGTTACCCTCAAAGTCATAGCCCCAAATATCCTCTATAAGATCCCCGCGAGAAAGTATTTTACCTCGTGAGCGGGCCAGTTTATAGAGAAGCACAAATTCTTTCATGGGTATATCACCTATACAGCTGTTATCCACATGAATTGTGTGGCTACCCTTATCAATTGTCAGATTGCCTATTTGTATAATTTCCGACGCTGGAATTTTATAGCGCCGCAGCAATGCTTTTACTCTAATGATAAGCTCCACCGCTTCAAACGGCTTGGTGAGGTAATCGTCTGTTCCAAGCTCATACCCTTTAACTTTTTGCATTATGTCGTCCATCGCGGTCAGCATAAGGATTGGCATATCTTCATAAGACTGCCGAAGATGGCGGCATAGCTCAAACCCATCCATATTGGGCATCATAAGGTCAATAATGCAAAGCTCTGGATTCACTTCGGTCATTTTTTTAAGTGCCTCCCGCCCGTCAGATGCTTCAAAGGCGAGGAACCCCTCGTTTTTCAATACAGTACATACAAGTTCACGGATGTTTTGGTCATCATCCACCAATAGAATTTTATTCAATTTCTATCACCACCTGTCTGATATTATAAGCCGCCAATGTAAACAGAGAATAAATTAATACAATCTCTCATCATTTATTCTTTCTGATTTCAACCGAGCATCTATCGGCTTTTCTGTATCCTTTGGGGTGGCCCCAACACGGCTGAAGCGAATCTTCGCAAAATTGCCAGCCGAAGCATGAAGTTCAGTTTGACAATAGGCAATGAATGTAAACATATCGTTAAGAGTTATTGTTTTTATGAATTTCAAGTAACCTCTACAAAGAGTTTGTTACGGGATGCCATTACAAAGCTGAAAACATCAGTAAATCGGTTCGGTATTCATTAACTGTGTTTTCTGATCTGCCTTTTATAACGGCAAGATATCCTAGGTACTGTTCAACAAGTGGACAAGTTTTATTAGATGGCATTTGCTAATCATCTCCTTGCAAATAGTATTGACTTAATTTGCAGAAGACAACAAGTGCTCATAACCAGAAGTCGGAAGGGGCTTGCATAAGTTATAATAGGCTAATAATGTGATATTCAGAGGATCAGGGTACCAAAGGCTTGGGCACTGGAGATGAAGACCTCGCGTTTGGCATACTATCACCTGAATTAATCATAATGCGCGACGGCCAGCCTCTTCAGCTGACCCGCAAGGTATATGCCAAGATCGATGCTGATCGCGCTGCGCAGCATGAGCTCTATGGAAGGATCATAAAGAATGGTGGCATTGGCCCTGACTTCTTCATCCCCTTGCCAAACTATCACACACAAAGGAATTTCAGGAAATGCCCTGAAAACCACGGATGCATCACCGAAGGGACCGGCTTGACCGCCCAAAGAGCGTGCAGCCGTCATTAACCGGCTGGGCTGATGTCCGAACGCTTCGATCAGCACTGAGATAGCCGTTTTATGAAACGCGGAATAAAATATCATTCCACCCGGTATCTCTTTAATGCTCACCCAGTTTGGGGCAGATTCCGGCAACGGCTGCGCATAGGCTAAGTAATTGAGGATAATGATTGTAGCCACCACATCAGGAACATATCCGTCTGCTTTCCGGCAGATTGTCTCCTTTTCGCTGTCCACGATATACTCCTCGTTAAAGAACATCACAACAAACTGACGGGTATAGCTACTGTACGAAAGAGCGCGTGCCGCCGTTATCTCTTTAGGATCGCGTTTCTTAATATCCTGCCAAAATTTATCATAAACAACACGGTAATTGGATTCCATCTCAATCCCCCTGTAGCCCATTTTCCGTTCACATCCTTTTTATTTCTCAGCCATACATAAACTACTCTAAAACCCTAGAAGTCCAGTAGTAATACCGAGCATCTTAATTATATCAACCTTAGTTGAATATTTGGAGAATTACACAAAGAAATAAGGCGATGTTAATTTCACAAAATCCATAACCCTGTAGGTTTGTCTATAATGGGCAGTTTGAGATTAGCTTTGGCTAAGTTATAGTTAGTAGGATGGGAAGTATAAAGACAAATACGATATATATAAAAAGAGCCGGTATGTGGCATAATACTTGAAAATTGTTAGAAAAAAAAAGGGGTGAATAAATTATGGCAAAATATGTAGACGGATTTGTGCTTGTAGTGCCAAAAAACAAAGCTGAGGAATACAAGAAAATGGCAGAAAGTGGCCGTGATACGTGGATGAAGTGTGGTGCGCTTGAATACTATGAATGTCGTGGCGATGACCTTATCCCACAGGAAATGGGTGGTGAGAAAGCGCGTGCATTTACTGAAATGACTGGAGCAACAAGTAGTGATACCGTTTGGTTTTCATATATAGTCTTTAAATCCAAAAAACATAGAGATGAGGTCAATGCTAAAGTAATGGAAGAAATGAATAAGCAGATGGAAGGACATAAAGACATGTCGATGCCTTTTGACATGAAGCAAATGGCTTATGGCGGTTTTCAAGTTGAAGTAGAAGGCTAGAGACAAGATGTAAAGTCACGAAGCCGCTCTCAGCAATGAGGGCGGCTTTTATAAATTAAGCAGTGAAAATGATGTTTAACTTGTATATTAGACACTGAAAATACTTCTTTAGATAAATGTTTAGAGATAATTAAAAAGAACTTTGAGTAAGATAATAGGTTCTGACATCGTCTATTAGGTGGAGCAAAGTAGTTATATCTGGACTTTTTAGTATCCAGAACATTGGGTTTGTACCAAGAGGTAACAGCCCTTCAGTATAAACAGCAAGCCTCAACATTCCGTCTCTCGCTCTTACATACCTGCGCTGAAGGTACTTGCAGGCGGTATTACAAATACTTTTTTTATTTCCCATAATTCTTATTTGGAACTCAATTTGCAAAATAAAAGTTGACTTAACATAGGGAAAAGTGCAGTGATTATTGCAGAAGTACTATAAAGAACATTATTCTTACACCGTGACACATCAGTAGGAAATGGGAAGTTAATGAAGAATATATTTAATAAGATTAGACATTGGTCAAGCAAAGGTAAAATATACGAACAGGCTTGCATTAGCCAATTTAAACAGATAATCAACGAAGTTCGTATAAAAACGTTATGTGATATTCCGGAAAATGAATGGAATTCTTATGTGGGGGTAAAATTATTGAAGGTAAAACAATTAGCGGTGATTTTTGCGATTTTACTAATGCTTAATACATTCTTGGGTACTGTCTCTGCATCATGGGTTTCATTTACCCCTCAGCAACTTGTTCAAGATTCAGATGTCATTCTTATAGGTGAAATCTCTGGTCCAACTGGTGAAAAATTGGGCATACTCGAAAGGTTCAGAACCTCAGGTTATACACATTGGAAAGTTAATGTCCGTTATTATCTGAAGGGTGATAAGGAGTCACATGAGTTTATTGTAGCTACCCCTGGGGCTCAGAGCAGTTCCGTTAAATCGTCAATCGATTATCGACTAGATGAGTGGGGCAAAACCGTGCTGCTCTTTTTGCGAAAAAGCGAAGATAACTACCAACCTATTACACCAAAAGGGGTTGTAATTCTAAATACTACACAGTATCAACGTCAACCAGACGATCAGCTTAGTGGTCAATTAATACAGAAAGAGTTTTGTATAAACGACAACAGAATTTCACAGCAGGAGAAAATAGAATTTGAAAAATATATTGTAGGAAGTAGCTTAGTGGTACTTCCTACAACAGCAGAGCAAATCTTGGGAGGGAGTTGGTTTTGGAGTAATCACCAAACTTTTATCGCCGTGTCCATTGTATTAATTTTAATAGTTTCGTTAATTATATTCTTTCGAAAACGTTTGATTAAGTAGACTCTGGGGAATAAGTTTATTCAGAGGAGTTTTAAAGAGAAAGTTGAATGCTCAAAAAGTTACGTTCTATTCCTTTTTCTATAACCGTTCAGAAAATTGAATTCAATAGAAGCTAACACTGTTATCCAAGTAGTAGATTCTGCCCAATGCCAAGATCAACAACTGTGGTTATATGTATCTGTGCCAGTATATGACATTTTTATTAATTTTAAGGGATGGATTCCCGAATCTGAAACGATTAAATTGACTATGTGAGTATAAAAGCTTACCGGACCCTGAGTTGCCAAAAGGCCACGGCGCTGGCTGCAGCAACGTTCAGAGAGTCCACGTTATGGGACATGGGGATGCACGCGGTGTAATCGCAGTCAGCAATCGTGCAGGGCGCCAGTCCATTACCTTCTGAACCCAATACGATAGCAAGCTTTTCCTCTGCCATGAGCTGCGGATCGTCTATGCTGACAGCGTTATCATTTAAAGCCATGGCAACGGTCTTAAAGCCCAGCTTGCGCAGACTCTTCATGCCCTGCTGCGGCCACTGCGAGGGCTCGCTGCCAATACGGGCCCATGGCACTTGGAAGATGGTACCCATGCTCACCCTCACCGCACGCCGGCACAGTGGGTCACAGCATGAGGGGGTAAGCAACACGGTATCGATGCCTAGCGCCGCAGCCGAGCGAAAAATGGCACCGACGTTGGTAGAGTCCGCAATACCTTCAAGCACAGCCACTCGACTTGCACCGGCACACGCCTCCTCAACGCTGGGTAGATGAGGACGCCGCATGGCACACAGCACACCGCGGGTCAGCTGAAAGCCAGTCAGCCCTGCTAGCAGGTTGCTATCGGCAGTATAGACGGGGACATCTCCGCAGCGGGTGATTATACCGTGCGCCTGCCCTGCAATGTATTTGCGCTCCATTAAAAGTGAAATAGGCTCGCATCCAGCGTCGAGGGCAAGTCCAATTACCTTGGTACTCTCCGCAATAAATATGCCCATCTCCGGCTCCAACCGGTTGCGCAGCTGCGTTTCCGTCAGGCGAGCAAAGACATCCAAATTGGACGATGAAAAATCGCTTATCTCAATGATATTTGACATCTTATCTCCTTATGTTTCGAGGTTAGTGGTAACGTATCAACCTTGATTTTTTTGCAACATAAAATCCTTTTTTACCGTAAGTAAGAATTACACCACCATCAATATACTATAACAGTAACTACACTATATTGTTTATAAGACACATCTTTCTACACTACGAAACAATATAAGAATAATCTTAATTCGCATCATCCTACGAATGCGTTACAGTTTAAGACTCATTAACACACATTTTATTATAATTCATTACTTCCCATTGGTAATATCAATGAGTCACAGTGTGCTGCTCAATTATACCCCATAATATTGGTTTGTAGATACAAAAAGGGCCCAGCTCTTGCAAACCCTAGGTACCAAGGTTTCCGCTAATTCTTAAACCCTTGAGTTAAAACAACGCCCTATCTCTATAAGCATAGGACGGCATCATCAGTTAGGATAACTGGAAGTTTAATCTTTCAGCTGATTGTTACAGGCGAACCTTTGGTAAAGTTGAAGAGGTATTGAGGCTTACGTAGAAAACTTCTCCAATGGCAACGGCGGAATGGAGCTTATTATGAATTTTAATTTAAAAATTTTCGAGGGAACAGATAGTATAAAATTTGGTATGACAAGTGAAGAAATACAATCTATATTAAAAATCAAATCTACATTTTTTAAAGAATCTGAAGTAGCTTTATATCAAATTGAAAATTACAACGATATTTGTCAAGTTCATTATGAAGCATCAGAAGATGGCCAAATAGTAAGTGCAGCTTTCCGTTTTTCTGCGCCATCCGTGTTTCTAGATAATATTCAATTAATTGGGGAAGAAGCGGGAAAGGTTGAAGATTTATTTAAGCTTAAATTCAAGGATTACGAAATTTCCGACCACTGTTTTGTTTCTCATAAAAGCGAGATATTTATCACCTTAAACTTTGGTAAGATTCTGACTGTTTATATTACGAGAAAAGGGTATGTTGAGAAACAAAAGAGATTTTATGAAAAAGCTTTATCCCAAAGCACATCCTTAATTGAAAAAAAAGCCAAAGTTATAACAACGAAAGAAGAAAAGTACTGCGTTATTCGATTTAGTCCATTAGGCAAGGAATATCACCAGGCTTGGGATGAAGCGTATCATGAACAACTCTATAAAGAATATTCTATCGATAAACCCCTATACCAAATGAAATCTGAGTTGGAGTCTGAATACGACGATTATAAAAAAATAGATATTCCTATTGGAATTTCCAGGATTGGGGGACCGGTTGTTGATTTACCAGAAAACCTGAAATATCCTGAAGGATATTCCTTTTTAGCTCAGATTGATCTTGCATTATTCTCAAAACACGATAAGTTAGGTCTGTTGCCCGACCGTGGCTACTTATATTTTTTTGTAAAAGACGGAGATAAAGGGTTGGTATTTTATGAAAATGTGGAAAAGGACAAATTGAAAAGGATTAACAAAGAGCATGAAGATTGGTATTTTGCCGGTAGGATAATAGGGGATATTTGGTTTGAAAATGAGTTAATATCATCAAGATACAAAATCGATGATAATGGATTAACAGTATGGGATGAATTGGCTGGCGAAGAAACATCAAAGATATATGGGATATTTACAAATGTTCAAGCTACAGAGAATGAAATAAAGAAAATGATGAAGAATAAAATTTTATTACTGCAAGTAGGTTCGGATTTTTTAGGAACAGGAGTTCAGTGCGTTTATATTGAAGAAGATAATCTAAGAAGTATGGATTTCAGTCAGTGTATATTTGATTATAGTCAAACCTAGCTTTGCCTTTAAAGGCATGAGATTAATACAGTCGTTGATGCAATAACGGTGGGAAACTATTCGGTTATGAGTATCGATAAGGCTTGAAATAATATGTTACTCCCACCGGCTATAAGTATTTTGCAGTAATCGATTCCTTACAGTTTCTCAAGTCCCCAGGGGTTCCTTCAAAGAGAATTTGTCCGCCTTTGCTGCCGCCCTCAATACCTACATCAATAATCCAATCGGCATTACGAATGACATCCAGGTTATGTTCTATGACAATAACGGTGTTGCCCTTCTCAACAAGACGGTCAATAAGAGTCAAAATGCCGGTGATATCGGACATATGCAAACCGGTTGTAGGCTCATCCATTATATAAATATTGCCCTTTTTGCTTAATTCCTTGGCAAGCTTTAAGCGTTGACATTCTCCACCGGAAAGGGTGTCTAAGGGCTGGCCCAGGGTCATGTAATGAAGACCCACATCAACTATATACTTCAGCTTGTTTTTGATTTCTTTTTGGCTAAAAAAGTTCACGGCTTCGGCAATGGTCATTTCAAGCACTTCAACAATCGACCGGCCATTATACTTATACGCTAGTACCTCATGCTTATACCGTTTGCCGCCGCATTCCTCACAGAGGGTTTCAACTGAATCCATAAAGGAAAGATCTGTTTCTATATAACCCCGCCCTTTGCATGCCTCACAGGCACCCTCTGAATTATAACTGAACAATCCGGCGCTTACTTTGTTTTCATCGGCAAATAATTTACGAATTTGATCCATTATTCCGGTAAAGGTGGCCGGATTGGAACGCAAATTTGCACTGACTGCGGACTGGTCGATAATGATAGCATCTTTATATTCCTTTGCAAAGACACCATTAACAAGGGTAGACTTGCCGGAACCGGCAACTCCAGTAACCACGGTGAAGATTCCTTTAGGTATTCTTAGGCTGACATTTTTCAAATTGTGTAAACTACTCTTTTTCGTTTCTAAGAAATCATTGCTTGTCCTTGGCTTACTCTTAATCGGCAGACTCCTGCCGATGTATTCTCCAGTAAGTGTCTTGGCTGTCAGAAGGTCGCTATAGCTGCCCTCAAACATGATCCGACCGCCGTTGGCACCGGCTTGGGGCCCAACATCAACAATATAATCGGCAACCTTTATCACATCAGGGTCATGCTCAACCACTATCACCGTATTGCCTTTATCCCGCAATTTTAGCAACAGTTCGTTAAGCCTGTGCACATCTCTGGGGTGTAATCCGATACTTGGCTCATCGAAAATATACATTACATCCGTCAAGCTGCTGGTCAGGTGCTTGACCATTTTAACACGTTGGGATTCGCCGCCGGATAATGTGGAAGTTTCCCTATCCAAGCTTACATAATCAAGCCCTATTTGAATTAAATCCTTCAAGCGCTCAGTCAGATTTTTGATAATAGGTTTTACGTTATTATCAGTAATTTTTTGGAATAATTCCAGGAGCTCATCTACCTGCAGAGCCGTAAAATCCGCTATTGAATAGCCCATGATTCTCGAGGCTAAAATACTTTCGTCATAGCGTTTGCCCCCGCAATTAGGGCACTGCTGTTCAGTGACGAATGGCTCAATTTTCTTCCTTGACGCCTCCGATTTTTCAAACTCGGTTTTGATGTTCTGACTTATGAATCTCTCAACAAGACCTGCATAAGTGGAGTTCATTCCTTCAACGATGGCCGAATTGATTTTTACCGGTTTAGAATAGGCAAGCTTGTCGTATTCCTCTTTCGAATAATCCTTGATTTTTTTGTCACAATCAAAAAAGCCTGTTGAGGCATACATTTTCCACTGCCAATTACCGGATTTATAGCCCGGCAACAAAATCGCCCCTTCGTTTAGCGACTTTTCTTTATCCAAAGCTTTGTCAAGATCAAGCGTTACAATCCTGCCGATACCCTCACAAGTCTTGCACATTCCATTTGGGTCATTAAAGGAAAAATAATGGGAAGGGCCAATCTGCGGCTGTCCAATTCGAGAAAACAGCAGCCGGATTAATGGGTTAATATCTGTTATTGTTCCGAGAGTTGACCGGGAGTTCCCGCCTATCCTTTTTTGATCAACAATAATCGCTAAGGACAGGTTTTCAATGGCATCAACATCCGGATGACCATACTTAGGTAAAAAACCTTGAACAAATTTGCTGAAGGTTTCATTCAATTGCCGACCGGCTTCCTGGGCAATCGTTTCAAAGACGATCGACGATTTGCCCGACCCTGACACTCCGGTAAAAATTGTTATCTTCTTTTTGGGAATTTTTAAACTGATATTTTTTAAGTTATTGGCACGTGCACCTACTATTTCGATACATTTATGTTCCATATTATATCTCCGTTTAAAAATTTGTTACTAAATAATGTGTCTAATATCCTATTTAACTATGCGAAGAAGTCTCATAGGAGAGAAAGAGCCAAGGAGCTATAGGACGATGTAGTCTGTAATGATCAGGGTTAGTAACCTTGGCCTTGGAAAAGGAACAGGTTGTCCTAAGGTTAGGAGATCAGGCATCAGGGCAACGTAATTTAAGGTTGTTGCTGGCCCAAAATCGGAAACGTTTCCGATTTTGGGCCAGTCCGTTTAATTGAGGTCTGTCACACTCATAAGTCTGACGACCTCAATTGTTCTAAAGCTTTGGTGTCAAATTTTCACCATGCCCAGTTTATAAACTAGCTCTTTTCCTATACCTAGGGGGCTATTAAATCAATTAGGGCTATTTCCGCTGAAGGATCAAATTTATCATTTATGTCCTTCCAGATATTCATAATGAAATATCTGTGGTTAGACTGGGCTTTATAAAAAAATTCGCCTTGAATAGTTTCTCCAGCTGGAATTGTTTTATTTAAATCCTTGGTAGATAAAGGAATTGAGAAGCTTTGTGCCTTAGAGGCAATAACTACAAAATGGCAATCTGGGTCAAAAATATAATCATTTTTAGTGGGGTTTTTAATTGTGACAGAGACGTGCACTGTTTTCTTACCAGTTCCTAAAATATAGGATAAAGTTCCACCAGAATAAGTATCAGATTTGGCTCCGTTAATGGTGTATTCTAGGTTGTCAATGATCACGGTATCACCAATCTTACTACTTCCATTGCCGGTATGTATCGGTATATATGGATCAATAAATATTGGGATGACAACGAATTTCATTATCCCAATGATTGCGACTAATATCAGGCAGCGGGCTATTTTGTTTTTCATACTAATATTACAGCACACCCCTCTCATTAGGTTGTTTCTTAATTATAAGCAAAGACTAAGCTGTAATACAATAAATACCTGCTGGTTGCTTTGTTAATTACTCAACTTTCGCACCGTAATTGTGCGAATAAAGCCTTGATATAACTGGGCAATGCACTGATCCAGTTGTGTAGTTGACTAAGTGATTCGTA
>NZ_FNCP01000042.1 GCF_900100785.1 Desulfosporosinus hippei DSM 8344
AAAGGTGTTTTTCCTGTCAATAAACTAAAATATTTTGTTCTAAGCTAGATAGATACAGGGTTAGAGGTAACTTTCGCTATGCGAAAGTTGAGTAAATAATAAACAAAAAGAATCTTACGCGCGTAAGATTCTTGGTACAAGCCGAAGAGAAGGATCGCACCCTTGAGCGGGATTGCCAAAAGCAAATCAGCCCCAAAGGCTTCAAGCGTCCTCTCGGGCTGATTTTTTGTGTGGATCATTTTCCAAAGCTGTTTTGCAACAGCCCTTTGTTTTATTAGCTTTATAGATAAAAAACTAATAGATAGATCGAAGAAATAACGATAGACAAAAGCATCAGGGGAAAAGCTAATTTCATAAACTGAATAAATTTAATGGGAATACCATTCTTTTCAGCTAACCCTGCAACAATAACATTGGCAGATGCCCCAATCAGGGTTCCATTACCTCCTAAACAGGCCCCTAATGACAATGCCCACCACAGCGGCTCAAGTCCCTCCTGAGATATTCCACCTAAATTGCCCATTTGGTGAATCAAGGGAATCATCGTTGCTGTAAAAGGTATATTATCAACAAAAGCGGATGCAATGGCCGACAGCCATAAAATCAGCATGGCAGTAAGTTTAAAATTACCCTCAGTTACATTAAATGCCCATTGTGCTAAGCTATTAATCCATCCCGTTTCTACTAAACCTCCAACTAGGATAAAGAGACCAATAAAGAAGAAAATCGTTGGCCACTCTACGCTTAGTAAGATTTCTTCAGGTTCTTCACGAGTTATAAACATTAGTATTGCTGCACCGGTTAAAGCAACCGTTGCAGATTCCATGTTCAAGGACTGATGCAAAATGAATCCGCCCAATATTAAAATTAGAATAACCATACATTTCTTTAACAGTCCATAATCTTTTATTTGATCAACGGGATTCAGTTCAATCAGGCTCTTCTTAAGATCTTCGTTCACATTAAGTTTCTTTTTATACAACACATAGAAGACACTCATTGTTGCTATGAAAATAACTAAAATTACCGGAACCAAATTAACTGCAAAGTCAACAAAGCCAAGATGAGTCTGGCTGCCAATCATAATATTAGGGGGATCTCCTATTAAAGTTGAGGTTCCACCAATATTACTGGCAAATATTTGACTCAAAAGAAAGGGTACAGGATTTAGATTAAGCTTATCGCATATGGTAAAGGTTATCGGTACAATCAGTAAGACGGTAGTTACATTGTCTAACAGAGCTGAAAGTAAAGCCGTGACTGAGGCCAAAGCAATTAATATCCGTATAGGTTCTCCTTTTGCAAATCGTACTGCCAGTAGACCAAGATACTGGAAAACTCCTGTTCTCCTAGTAATTCCTACTACTATCATCATTCCTACCAATAAGCCTAAGGTATTCCAATCGATGTGCTCGATGGCAGTTTCTTGAGCTAAAACTCCCGCTGCAACTAAGATCATACCTCCAAGCAGAGCGACAACAGTACGATGAAATTTTTCCGAAATAATTAATGCATAAGTCAGACAAAAAATAATTAATGCGAGAGTAGAATGCATTGTGATTTAATACTTCCTTTCTATCTTTTAACACTAGTATAATCAGGATGTTGCTAATTCTAAATTAGCAACATCCTGTACAGTATTTTAACACAATTCATTTATTTTTGTTAAATATATTGTTTCAATCCATATAACAATTTCCAATAGGGGGTAAACTTATCGCTTATCTCTCCCCCCAATATTTGTAACTCTAATTTTATGTATTCAAATTCAACTTAACTAAGCCAAAGGAGAGAATAGCAATTTTTGTTCCCAATTTGAAATGGGGCCTTTTCAACTACTACTCCTCCCCGATATGTCAGAATATACTTATAATTCGTTAATTCTATTAAAATACCTTCTAATTAATACCGTTAATTCCCATCAAATTTTATACTGTATACATATAAAATTTTCTCTTGTCAACGGGTAAATAAAATGTTAAGTTTATACCAGATTCAAATGGAGCAATGACGCTCTTTGAAGATTTATTGTATAATCTTTAGGGGAGCGTTTTTTTGTTTTTTTTCAAAAAAGCTAAACTTAAAAGGAGGCAATAATCAATGGATATTTTTGGGGAAAACGTCTTTAATGACGCGGTGATGAGAGAGCGTCTACCAAAAGCTACTTACAAATCTTTGCACAAAACAATTGTAGAGGGACTTCCTCTTGACCCTGAGGTAGCTGAAGTCGTGGCCAATAGTATGAAGGATTGGGCCATTGAAAAAGGAGCAACCCATTTTACCCATTGGTTTCAACCAATGACCGGCATTACTGCGGAAAAACATGATTCCTTCATCTCTCCAACCAGTGACGGCCGAGTTGTTATGGAGTTTTCCGGTAAAGAATTAATTAAAGGTGAGCCTGATGCGTCCTCTTTCCCAAGCGGGGGTATCCGTGCAACCTTCGAAGCAAGAGGCTATACTGCTTGGGACTGTACATCTCCAGCTTTTCTCAAGGAAGATGGCGGTGTCTTAACTCTATGTATCCCTACAGCTTTTTGCTCTTATACAGGGGAAGCCCTGGACAAAAAGACTCCTCTCTTACGATCAATGCAAGCTCTTTCCAAACAAGCCTTGCGCATACTGAAACTTTTTGGCAATACTACATCTACATCTGTTACCAGTACCGTAGGTGCAGAGCAGGAATATTTCCTCGTAGACAAGAAATTCTTTGACCAACGTATGGATCTCATGCTTACCGGCCGGACTTTATTCGGAGCCATGTCAGCAAAGGGTCAAGAACTTGAAGATCACTACTTTGGAAGTTTAAAAACTCGAGTAGCCGCATTTATGCACGACCTCAATATTGAATTGTGGAAGCTGGGCGTTCTCGCCAAAACTCAACATAACGAAGTGGCACCAGGACAATTTGAGTTAGCTCCCATCTTTGGCACTACAAATATTGCCACTGACCACAATCAACTTGTTATGGACACTATGAAAAAAATCGCCTTGCGTCATGATATGGTTTGCTTGCTTCACGAAAAACCCTTTGCAGGCGTTAACGGATCCGGAAAGCATAACAACTGGTCAATGTCTACAAACGATGGGCTTAATCTCTTAGAACCCGGCAATACCCCTCATGAAAACCTCCAGTTCCTCACATTCTTATGTGCCATTATTAAAGCCGTCGATGATTATGCGGAACTTCTCAGACTATCCGCTGCTACCCCCGGAAATGACCACCGTCTCGGAGCAAATGAAGCACCACCTGCTATCATTTCGATTTTCCTCGGCGACCAGCTTTCGGATATTTTCAAACAGCTGCAAAATGGTGGAGTCACAAGGTCACTTCAAGGGGAGAAATTAGCCAGCGGTGTAAGTACACTGCCTGCCTTCAAGAAAGACTCAACTGATCGAAATCGCACTTCCCCCTTCGCCTTTACCGGTAATAAATTCGAATTCAGAATGGTAGCATCTTCACAATCCATTTCCGGACCTAACGTAGTACTCAATACAATCTTTGCTGAAGTCTTCTCGCAATTTGCAGATCGCTTAGAAAATGCTGAGAACTTTGATCAAACTTTACAGCAACTTCTTAAGGAAACAGCCATGAATCATAGTCGGATCCTCTTTGATGGCAACGGCTATTCTGACGAGTGGGTAGCAGAAGCAGCTAAACGTGGTCTTCCTAATATTACCTCTACCGTTGATGCCGCACTGGTTTTGCTTCGTGAATCTACCGTTGAATTGTATGGAAAGCACGAAGTATTAAATAAAACTGAATTAGAATCGCGCTATGAAATTAACTTAGAACAGTATTCAAAGCAGATTAACATTGAGGCACTGACAATGATTGATATGGCTAAACATAAGATCATTCCTGCTGCCGTCAAATATTCCACAGAACTGGCAAATTCAATTAATGCTATTAAAGCTGCTTCCAGTGCTGTCGATGTCTCTGTCCAAGAAAACCTCCTCATTGGACTATGCTCAACCTTGGTATCCTTTAATGCCAATTTAAGCGCTCTTGAAAGCGTTACTTTAGAAGCAACAAATCTTTCCGAAGCCTATGAGCAAGCAGTATATTATCGAGATGTTGTCTTTAAAGCTATGGGAGCACTAAGAGTTGACGGAGATAAACTGGAGGCACTTGTTGATGCTGAACTCTGGCCTCTCCCCACTTATGCTGAAATGCTATTTATGCTCTAATAGGGCCTTTACTCCAACTAAAAACATCATAGTATGTTAATGCTTAATTAGGGGCTGTACTTCATAGTACAGCCCCTAATTTTCTCCATACGACCATTCGTTCTGATTATAATCTTCACACAACTAAAAGATGGGATTTCTTAGGATTTACTCCTTCGTTTAATCCTACTACATAATAGTTTTAAAGAGTTCTTCTTCCTCACCATCTACACGAACAGCTATGGCGTCTAAAATCTGCTTTGTATCGTTGCTAAATAGACGCTCCACCATCCATGATGATGGTTTGGCCTGTCACATAAGCAGACGCTTCGGAGACCAAAAAAAGAACTGTTCTGCCCACTTCTTCCGGCTGAGCGATTCTTTTCAAGGGGATATCCTTAAGTTTCTCCTTCATCATTGCTTCATTACTCCATAATGCCTTACTGAAAGTGGTTTGAACATATCCCGGGGCGATTCCATTGACTCGAATATTATGTTCTCCCAGCTCCTTAGCCATAGACTTTGTCAGCATGATAATTGCAGCCTTGCTGATACTGTATAATCCCAACCCGTACCCAGGAGTTACTCCAAGAATGGAAGCAATATTCACGATGGCCCCCCCACCCTGGCTAATCATTGATTTTGCTGCTAACTGGCTAAGGAGGGTATAGCCTTTAAGATTTGTATCCATGATTTGATCATACATCCTCTCTTCCATATCCACAATGGGGCCCATGGCTGGATTAGTTGCTGCATTATTCACCAAAATATCAATTCTGCCAAACTCATTCTTAATGGTTTCTACTAGATTACGAATATCTTCACTTTCACGACCATGAGCTGTTACTGCCAGCGCTCGTCTACCCATTCCGCGGATTTCATTGGCCACTAATTTCAAATCCTCAAGTTTTCGACTGCTAACCACCACATCAGCGCCTGCGTCGGCCAAAGTTAAGGCAATAGCTTTGCCGATACCTCTGCTCCCTCCGGTTACTAGGGCAACTTTTCCTTCCAAGGAAAGATATGAATTATTCACGTTTTTCCCTCCTCATTTTTATGTAAATTAGCTAACTCATCTTTTTTCTTCCAGAAAACATAATGCCAATGGCTTAATAAGATTTCCTAACTCTACCTTATCGCCAATGATAGTATTTCAAAAATAATGACGGATATATCTCAAGACAACTATGGCTATCTCCATTATATAAAGTTAGGAAGATTCTTACAATACGAATTTAGAAAAATCAATCAATTCCTCCAGGCCCTAGCGTTCTATCATTTCTGACTTACCAAGCCATTAGACATCATTTGTCGAGGCGAGTTACACTAATGTAGGAGCAATTTTCAATCCTTCACTAGCCTCTTTAGCGACATAATGATAGTATTGTCTGACATTTCTAGTTAGGGCTGCTTACCAAACCAAACCGCTTTTTTCCTCTTAGGCAGGAATCCTTTGATTTTTTCGCCCCAATATCCAACTGAGACTATGGGCATCCCGACAAGGGTGGGGGACTTCTCCTCTTGTACCAAGAATCTTACGCACATAAGATTCTTGGTACAAGCCCGCTCCCGTGTAAGCATGATTGACTCCCGGGTTATACTGATATCGACAGCAGTTCCACTACCATCCTTGATACTAATAATATTCCCATACGGATCATAGACATATTGCCTGTAAACATTACCGTTTGAATCCGATGCTGAAGTAAAACACAGATACCATGAATACATCACCTTTGCTTAATTAATTGAATCCCCCATCTCCCCATTTTTTTAGTTGGGCGCAGTCAGTTTATTTAATTTTTGTAAGTAATTTCAGGGTTTAGTTCCTTGAATTATTTAAGGTGTTATAAAATAAAGGCAACTGCATTTGCGAGTTGCCTTTTAAATAATAAGTTATCTACCTTTGTGCTTTTCTTTTTTCTTTTCTTGTCGAAGCTTAAATTTCATCTGTTCCTCGGCTTTCCATTTTTCACTGTTGTTTCCACGTCGCTCAATTTTAGCCTCTTCGTGTTGAAGTTTAAGTGCCTGCTGAGCTTTTGTTCCAACACCATTATTGGAAACCTGCTTATTAATCAACTTTTGAACTCTTTTAGGATTAACACGTCTCTCAGCCACCTTCTCCGCCACAATAGGGAGGCTAAACTTCAAATTAGACCAGTTATGGAGAAGGAACTCGTATATTTCATAATCCTTAGGCTCTCCTCCAAACACGATTCTAGCAACTTCCAACTTGTCATTGTATACCCTTTCACAAACAGCTACCCAATAAGGATCTTCAAAGAAAACCGTCACGTATGATTTTATAGACACAATAAGCCACCTCCTGAAGGTACAAACTTACAAAGAATGGACAACCCAGGAGGGCAGGTTACTGACAGCATGTTCCGCTGCGTCCGGACTACCAACCGGAACTGTGTTTTTATCTTTGCAAAATCAGTATACAATAATTTTACACTATGTATCAATAGATGCCATATTTAGAGCAAGCCGTCTCAAAGACATCACTGAAATGCCACACCCGACAGGCTTGAGTACATCATTCCGGTAGAGCGGGCAACTCCATGCAAAATCGCTGCATACGAGCCAGGTTACTGGCATCCGCAAGAAAAATGACGAAGGAGCAAAATCTTATGCTAGCAGAGTTTAAAATTATTAATGATCCCCTGCGTCCCAGTATTTGTACAAATCTTTGTTCGGTTTGTTACAGAAATACAAATGAAGGTAAGAAAATTGGCTGCTGTTCCTATGAACCGGAATTTTGTCTTTTTGATTTAGTTTTTATCTATCTGCATTACCCGGATATTTATAAGCTCATCTTAGAAAAAGGTTCAATTATAATGGGCTTTAACGGTATTATGATAGAAATGAAAGTTGGCTTGAATCATTGCCCCTTCGCCAGTGAATTGGGTTGTACTTTGCCAAAGGATGCCTTGCCTCCGGTGTGCCGCCTATATATTTGCCGAGAGGCCGCCGTTTTTGGCCCCCCAATACTCGACGATAGATTTAATGAATATTTATCAAGCGAGGAATACAACCTAAATATCTACTTAAATAGTAAACTCACCTTAGAAATGGGAGTTACTAATTCCGGACTCCATAACTTCATCCTGGAATATTCTCAAACCGTTAGCACCATGATTGCGGAAATCAATAGAAATAACCCTCTGATTGAAACTTTCAGTAAGGAAATAGTCATTGAGAATTTCGGGTTAATTCTATAGTATTCTGAGCCTATTCAGAGATCGTCTAAAATAAAAAGGCCCATAAGTTGATCTTGCAATCGACTATGGGCCTCACGTTATTATTCTATTTGCTACTCTTTAGTTACTGTAATACTTGCATTCTGAGGCAGAGCCAAACCTGCTGCTACCTCAACAGATTTCATCATCCCAGATAAGCCTGGACAGCTGGGATGGGGGCTGTGCTTAGCAAATATTTCGTACACTTTCCCAGTATGGAGTTTTTGAAAAATCTCTTGGAAGGCATCTACTTCGTCAAGTTCTGCCGCGATTTTTTGGTAATTCGGACAATCACTGGTGATTTCAAGTTTTACTTTATGATTATCACCACTAGTAGCTTTAACATTGATGGTAAAACCACATGCTCCGGCCTTAATAACTCCTGTTGCCATGAATATGCACCTCCAACTATGAATTTTCATGTATTGTGTGATGGGCTACTTCTTAATTTTGCTTTCCGGGCGTTTAATACCTAAAACAGGTGCCGAGTGATCTTTTCCTAGATAGAAATTTGACCATGAAGAAGTCTGGTATAAATCCCAGTTAGCCGGGGGTACCGGGGGAACGTCTAAGGTTGCTTCTTCCCCGTATTTCTTCAGTCTGGCATAAGCTCTGACCCATACACATTTCTTTTCTTTAGGGAAGACTTCGCACCAACCATCTAAGCTTCCGCCACAAGCACCGTTACGTTGATTTTTCGGACATTGAGACATTGGGCATAGATACCCTATGTCTAATATAGCACAGTCGCCGCAATCCTTACAGTCAAGCATGACAACTTTGGCAATATGTTCAACGGCGTGAAGTCTCTTTTCGGCTTTCTTCTTACCTTCTGCAGCATGATACATACTGCGCAATACTGGGAAAAGCTTTTTATCTGGGGTGAACATGAGACTGTGCATCCCTCTCATCATTGAGTTCATTGCTCCCGCAGGCGCATCTAAGGGGCGATTAGCACGATTTGTGGGACGATCCGTGTTTAGCCCCGTCTTCTCGTCTTTTTCAAAATAGTAGAAACCATTATTTTGAGGATAATCAAATTCCTTAATATAGTCCTGCCAATTAGGGCTGAGTTCCTCACCTTTATCAATGATGTATTCAACTTGTTCGTATTTAAGGTTGTGCCCGCCAATGTGTACTCCGGCAAAGCCCATTCCCTTCATAAAGGCATACATCTTAGCAGCTCTCAGCATACGTTGCCCGACACCTTTATCCTCAGCAGTCTTTTCAGTATTCAGTTCAGCCAAGAGTTTGTCTGTTACGACGCAGCCCGGTAATTTATTTTGATTCATGACATTTGCCGCTCCATAGGGGAGGACGTAAATATTTCCTACAACCGGTACATCCAGGTTGTTTACCTTTAAGAATTGGAGGACTTCATGACACTTGCGAGCATCATAACCCAACTGAGTAACAATAAATTGTGCCCCACCTTGGATTTTCTTTTTCATTTTATAATACTGAATCATCAGCTCAGCCTCTGTCGACTTAAATGGGGAAACAGCCGCTCCAGCAAAAAAGTCACTGGGGGCGTGATAGGTTGGCCCCTTCATACCTGGCACTTCTAAGCCTTTATTCATCTCTGTGATAAGTTGTAGCGTATTCGAGGGATCTAGGTCAAAGACTGGCTTAGGTCGTCCCTTGAACCCGGAATAAGTATAATCCCCGGTCATGACTAAGAGGTTACGTACGTTTGCACGATCGAGTGCATATAATTGACTCTCCATTTGGTTGCGGTTCTTGTCCTTACAGGTAAAATGTACAAGTGGCTCAATTCCCAACTTGATGATTTCCATTCCCAAATAATCAGCTAAGATTGCCGGATTTCCTCCCGGATTATCCGTGATGGTTAGCGCGTGCACCCTTCCACCTTTTGCAGCCTGTTCTGCCGAGGCAATGGCAGTTTGTTGAGCCTTTTCATTGGCGCCTCTTCCTGGAACCAGTTCCCATGTCACAGATAACGTATTCTTGTCGAGTAACGATTCTTTGAATTTGTTCTCCATTCCTTTGTTCCTCTCCTTATTACAAAAATGTTCTCTGGGCACATTGTCCATTTATTCTCTAATCATTATAACTCTTCTGGGACAATTATTTAAGGTGTTTTCAGTTTTTTCTCAACTTTTGATTAACTTAATTTTTCTAAATAGAGGCTATTCATGAAATAGTTTGAAAATGTGGCGCTGCCACCAAGTTCTATATGACCAATTTTCTTATAAAGTTCCTCGGTCATCATCATCTCCTCATGATTCAGAAGTGTTCGTATTGCCCCAACATGAGCGGCATTGCCAACCATTTTTATCTTTTCCGGTGGAATATCTGGAACAAGACCAATACTTAAAATGTTCTTGGCTTTTAGATACGTCGCGAAGGTTCCCGATAGAATGACGGAATCAAGATCTGCAACACTTATGCCGGCCATTTCAACCAATGTCTTTATTCCAGCGCATACCGCTCCCTTGGCCAATTGTAATTCTCCAACATCTTTTTGACTAATGGTTACGTCGGATCGTTGGCCTGTACCATAGGCTAGGATAAATTCACGAGCTTTTTCAGCAGGACGTATGCGATTCCTGAGTTCTTCAGAAAGATTGTCAGCTGTTTCAGGAACGGCAATTTTTCCTTGTTTATTAATCACTCCGGCTCTTTTCATCTCGTCAATTGCCTCAATAAGACCTGAACCGCAAATTCCGATAGGTTCTTGGCCACCGATTACTTCACAGTGCACACCACTTTCCGTAATGCTTACCCCTTCAATAGCGCCTTGTTTTGCTCTCATACCATATGCTATTCCGGCACCCTCAAAAGCAGGACCTGCTGCAGTAGAACAAGCCATCATTATCTTGTCTGTCTTTAAAAACAATTCACAATTAGTACCTAAGTCGATCAGCAAGTGATTCCCCCGCTCCAATACTTCCGGAGCTCCGACAATTGCCCCTACTGTATCACCGCCAACAAAGCTCCCGATGTTAGGGAGCAGGAATATCTTCCCTCGCGGATTAATTTCCAGTCCCAATTCATGGGCAGTAAGATCTAATGGTCGGTTACAAACCGAGACAAAGGGCGAAACCGCTAAGTGAGAGACCTCTAATCCCAGTAAGAGATGATGCATGGTGGTGTTACCAACAATGGCCATTTTGACAATCTCATCCTTGTGAATAGCCACCTTGGATTTAATTTCTTTTAACAAATGATTAATGGTTCTCTTAACAGCACTCTGCAAGGCTAGTGCATTTTCTTTACTCTCTTTTGCAAATGAAATACGAGAAATTACATCTGCACCATAAGCTGTCTGTTCATTCTCGATTGAGACGACCTTCATGAGGTTACCGGTGATTAAATCGTATAAGGCCACTCCTACGCTGGTTGTCCCAATATCGACAGCCACTCCGTACAATCGCTTTGAGGTGTCTCCGGGTTCAATCTCCAATATCTCATTTTCAAACAAGGTTACGGTTAAGACATATTTTTCTGATCTTAAGACCTCTGAAACTTTCCTAAGGACATGTAAACTTGGGTAAGTGTAACTCCTACCGGTAACAGCGCTGAGAGCATCTACCACGCGATCCCAGTCTCCCCTCTCATCCTGTAAGGAAGGCTTATCCATGGTTAAGCAAATCTTTTCGACTCGTGAATCAACAGCATTTAACTTTAGTCCTAGAAGAGCACTTTCTTTGCGATCTTGGCTTTCTACGAAATTTAATTCAATGACCATTCCCTCTTCAGGAACAACTGTACAGGCCAGACGAAATCCTGCCTGAATTTCTACTTCATTAAGATGTTTTAAATCCTGAACACTTGGCTCTGGAAGATTCCCAAGCATGCGAACTTTGCATTTCCCGCAGGTTCCCTGACCATTACAAACATTCTCCACAGGCAGTTGATGACGGATAAGGGCACCCATTAAGGTTTCATTATTCTCAGTCTGGATGACTCGGTTAGGGAGTATCTTGATTTCCATATTGTCCTCCTTTAGACGATTTGATAATTCTATTCAAGCAGTAAAACGGCGATCATTGTTAGAAACTTTTCCGATATATGAATATTCGCTCTATAGCCCAGCTTTTCCTTCTTAATTACACCCTAACTAGGAAGTCCGCAAGTTCTTCCGGAGAATTGACAAGAAAATCCGGGTTGCCTTCATTAATTTTTTCAGGTGTATGCCATCCCCAGGTAACTCCTATAGTTTTTGTACCGGCATGTTTACCTTCTATCATATCCCCTTTTGTATCCCCAACATAATAGGCAGGAATACCGGGATATAAGGATATTACACTGAGGATCTTTTTTATCTTGCTCTTTTCCTTCTCAGCACCAATGACATCTTTAAAACAGTCAATCCCATTAGAATTTAAGATTTGTTTAGTGGCCTCGGAAAGGTTTGATGTAATAACATATACATGGTGTTTTTCTGCGATTTTGTTAAGCGCTTTGCCGATACCATTAAAAAGCTCAAGATGAGTTAGTTGCTCATTTTGTAATAGTTCATACCGCTTAAGAATCTTATCTATGGTAGATTCCGTAATTCCTCGACTAATCATTGTCTCGTAAACATTACCCTCGAAAAGTGAAATAACGTCTTTCGGCTCATTGATTCCTTGAAATCCATTCTCTAAACAAGCCTGAGAAAAACGGGAAATAAAAACATCTAACGAATCAACTATAACACCATCATAATCAAACATTACAAGTGCCACATTTTTACCTCCTACAACCCTAACTAACTATGTACAAAAGAATAACTATGTACAAAAGAATTCTATTATATAAGATCCCCAACTCTTTTTAGAGAAGGGGATCTTATACTAAAACTTGCTTATAGCACTGCCGCTATTAAATTTGTCCGAATCAATGTCTCTATAAGTCAAGATACTATTATCCTAAGAAGTCAAATTGGTTGTTACGGAAAGCTTTGAGGTAATTAACGCAATAGTCATCTCGTCCAGCAAGAGCTTCGGCTGTGACTAAGCTTGCCATCATCATTTTATCGAGAGGGTTGATAATAAGACCATCTAAACCTTTACCAATAGCCATAATTGCGAAGGCCTGGTTCATGAATTTACGGACAGGAAGCCCATAGGATACGTTTGACAGACCACAAATTGTGTGGACTCCTTTAAAGCGAGTCATAATTGCTTCTACGGAATTAATAAACTCCACAGCGAAGGTATTATTAGTTGAGACTGGTTGAACCAAGGGATCTACATAAATATTTTCTAGCGGAACATTGTTTTTGACCAGTCCATCGATCAGTCTTTCAGCAATTTTGAGTCGTGCATCCATAGTTTCAGGCATACCCTCATCACTCATACACAAAGCAACTACTTTTAAATCAGTTCCGGCAATCACTGGAATCAAGGCATCGTAACGATCCTTTTCCAATGAGATGGAATTGATCATGGCAATTCCTTTATGTACTGACAAAGCTGCTTCAATGGCTTTAGGATCTGGGCTGTCAATACAGCAAGGTGCATCAACTGCTTCTTGTACGGTTGTTACGAGCCATTTTAAGTATTCTGCTTCTTTGCCGACGAAGATACCAGCATTAACATCGATAAAATCTGCCCCAGCTTCACGCTCATCCTTAGCCACCTTTTTGATATATTCAGCATCTTGGGCTTTGATGGCTTCCCCGATAGCCTTACGACTTGCGTTAATTAATTCTCCAACTACTAACATTGATAGTTCCTCCTCATAATTACTTAATCTAGATGGTGCTGCAAATATATATAGCAAATTTCATGCCAAAAACCTCTGACTCAGATTATTCTGATTTACTCGATTATCAATGGATTCTTCTTAGGTAAGTCTTATATTATAAATGTAAACAGTAATTAACGAACTTAATCAAGTCATTCTTGACTTCAAGTCTAAGGAACTGACTTTAAAATCAAGTCAATTAGACTCATAATTCAGAGTCAGTTTTGTAGTCAAAATTTCAGCCTTCAAGTTTAGCTGCTTTATATCTGGAATGTTTGACTTATCTGACTTAAAAGTACTCATTCTCCTTAAGAATAGGAGCTTATTTAGCTGTGAGCCTACGGGCAGTTTCTACTGCGCCGGGAGCATCTGTACTCCAACCATCTGCCCCAATTTTGTTAGCGAAGTCTTCTGAAACAGGAGCACCGCCCACCATAGTCTTAATGCTTAAACCCTGTTCCCGTATTGCTTTAACTGTAACTTCCATAAAAGGCATTGTCGTTGTTAATAGAGCAGACATACATATAACGTCAGCGTTTTTTTCTTTAGCAGTAGCAATAAACTTATCTGTATCCACATCTACACCAAGGTCATAAACCTCAAACCCGGCTCCTTCCATCATCATCGATACTAAGTTCTTCCCGATATCATGCAAGTCGCCTTTAACAGTTCCAATAATAATAGTACCTTTTTTATCACTATCCCCTTGAGACAGTAAAGGCTTTAATACCTCAAGTCCACCTTTCATAGCTTTGGCTGCCATCAACATTTCCGGAACAAAGAACTCTCCTTCAGAATAGCGTTGCCCAACTTCATCCATTGCCGCAATCAGACCATTGCTTAAAATCTCTGAGACATCTGTTCCGCTTTTTACCTCGGCATCAACAAGTGATACTACTTTATCAACACTAAATTCTACAACTGCATCATAAATATCTTGTACACTCATTTTATTATCTCCTTTTCTGTTCAATCATTCAACCTTTATCTTGAATTTTTCAGCTATTTTTTCCTTCCCTATCAAAGGCTCCACTTAGCATCTCCGGCAACAAGTCCCTTGAATTGCTCACGAATTTTAGCATCTAATTCCTCAGAAAAACGCCCCTTATTTGGTTTGCTCAATATTTTATTAGCCTCTTTCATGGCACGAGCGTGAGCATCAGGTTTGCCTTGATCTTCCCAACGACGACGCATTTCTCTGGTGGCAACTTTCGGTAGGACAGCTATGGTACGCATATTTTTCAGCGTATGATCTGCGTCCATGTAGCTGCCGCCAGGTCCGACTTTAGCTATCAGATCTAAGCACAAATTTTCTTCACTGTACTCATAGCCCTTTTTGATTCGTTTGAGCATCAGTGCTACTTCGTTATCAATTACGGCTTTACCGAAGTCAAAAGCCATTAAACTTCCCAGTAGACCACCCATATTAAATAAATCTGCCCCAGCAAGTAACGCTCCCGTGGTGTTCATCCCTGTTTCATAACCGGATTGAGCATCATTCGTGTGAGCATTGGTTAAGCCAATGTATCCGCCGGAGGGAACATTGTAGAATCTGGCCATCTCTGTGTGGGCCATTTGCAGCATACCCGTTTCAATTGCACCCGGTGCATAGGCGCCTGTCCTCATATCAGCGACTGTTGACAATACTGCGTAGATCATTGGGGCCCCCGGACGAATCATCTGGGTTAAAGTAGCTAGACCTAAGAATTCAGCATTACCAAGCGTCAGCGTCCCCATTAAACTAAGGGGTGACGTCATGCCTGCATTAGGAACTATGGTTCCGTAGACCGGTAATCCTTGTTCGATTAAGTAAATAACCGCTTCAGTAGATTCCACATCAAAGGTCAATGGAGAGACAACCGGACAGTAATGATGGTTGATAAACGGGCGTTTACGATACTCTTCTTCCCCTCCGGCTATCAAATACCCTAGCTCCAATACATCTTTAAGATCCTCCATGTTAGGAGTATTACTGCGGACGGGTTTTTTACAATTTTTCAAAGCCGGATAAAATCGCGAAAGACTAAACTGTCCTTCCGGAGCATCATCAGCTAACGTGGAGATTGAGAACACGTCAAATCCCGGCAACTCGTTAATTAAATAGGCAATATTGGCTATATCATCGGAGGTTGCCCGTCGTTCTTCCCCTGTTTTAGGATCGATAATATTGGGTGCAGAGCTTCCCGTTACGACGACTGGACGATCTCCAGGCATAGTTATATCAAACTTGGGATCTTGAGCTGTAAAGGTATAGGTTGGCACAAAGGTTTCTCGGGCTTTCTCGACAACCTCTCTAGGGAATTTAACCATCATTGACTCCGTATCAACTTTGCAGCCATTTTGGGCGAAGATTTCCAGGGCCTTTTGGTTACGTACCAACATCCCTACATTTTCGAGGATTTCTAAGGAAGCTTCATGAACTCGCTCTACTTCTGCTTGACTAAATATCTTTGTGAATTCCACAATTCTGTCCCCTTTCCAATTCTAAATAATCTTTAATAACCTAACTGGTTGCAAGCCATTATAGTGATTTTGCAAGGTCGGCAATCTCAGCTTTGTGGTTTTCTATCCAATTCATTAGGCGGACATGATGTTGCAAATATGCAATATACTCGTACTCATTTAAATTCTTTCCGGCATAATAGGCTACGACATCCCAGTTAATCAAATAGACGTTAGCTGCAGCCATCATTGTTGGAAAATTCTCAAGCTCTACTGAATTAAGGGGTTCAAGTTCTCCTAATTCAATCAATTTGCGTTGATAGGCCTTGAGAAAGATGACACATTTATCAATGAGCAAGACTCCATCCTGTTCATCCGTCCATGAACTGCAGCAATAGTCCAAGGCCAGACAAACATCAAAGAGACGATAATCAATCTTCGACCAGTCAAAATCAAAGATTCCTACAACCTTGTTATTTAAATACTTCAGGTTGCCGGCATGAAAGTCATTATGGCATGGTGTTGAAGGCATTCCTTTTAGTGAATCCTCTGAGATTTGTGATCTTCCGATAACCTCTAATATCGAGTTAAGTTTACTCGTGTAATATCTATGGAACCTAGTATCAATATCTTTTTGTGCCAAAGACTTGTATTTTTCCGGAAGTGTTGGAAGGAAATCCATAATCTTTGGTTCTACACGTTTTAAGCCTTGTGGGTCAAAGTCCTTGGCTGCATTGTGGAATGATGCCAGTACTTCAGCTGCACTTGCATACTCTTCATCCGTTAGATTCGGAGTATCCCAGGTATATAAGTCCTCTCCTGCTAAGAACTCATATACAGCGAAAAAGATATCTGTGGCATTTTCATTGACTCCTTCGGTTTTTTTGACGAAGGTTAAACCATCTTTCGTACGAATTAATCCAGCTGCAATATCTAAACCGTGAGCCTTAGAGTAATCAATCATTAAATGTTCAAAGACAATTTCCGGTTCTGTAATTCCATATTTATACTTTCTTACAAAGTATTCGTTTCTCTTTCCGTCCTTTTCAGTATATATACCGAAACTTCGATTGACATATCCGCCAAATATTTCGTAAACCTCAGTAACTTTCCCCAGATCGTAATCTCTCAGCGCATCGACAATTTGATTTCGAATCAAGATCGATTCCATAGATTCAAAGAAATGAGCAGCGATTCTTTTGAGATCTTCACTTTGTGTGAACATGGAAAACGTTTGGTTAACACTTAATGCATCAAGAAGTCTCATCTTACTTGTATTCATGTTAATCCTCCTATTTTAAATTCTCATGGATTGCGTTGAAAGAATTGAGTGAAAGGTCTTACTATTATTAATCATAGCATTAAAAAAATTTTTTTTACTAACACATTTCTGCTCGTTTTGACGCATTACTACCAATTGAATATTCCCACTATTTCGCAGATACTGATGTTCTTTGTCGAACATAATCAGAACGCCTGTCTCGGATACTGTGCTCCTAGTACGTTAAGAGGTAGATAATTCACTTGAGTAAATTATCTACCTCTAACGTCTTTGTTTCTATTTCAATTTTTTGGAGATTAATTTGGTCAGGTTGTCCTCCAAGAATGAACGCACTTCAAATGCATCTTCAAAGTAATAATCAGCACCTATTCGCTTGGCAAAGCTTGCATCAATTGGTGCACCTCCGACAATGATAATGAGGTTTTTGCGAATTCCTAATGACTCTAATTCGTCAATTACTTCCTTCATTGCTGACATTGTGGTAGTTAGCAAAGCCGACATCATTAATATGTGAGGTTTTTCTTTTTTTACAACCGCTGCAAACTTTTTCGGAGTAACATCTACTCCTAAGTTAATAATCTCGGTGCCCGTGGACATAACCAGCATTTTTACTAAGCTTAACCCGATATCATGGAGATCCCCGGCGACGGTGCCCATGACAATTTTTCCGGTACAAATCTTCTTAGTACTTTCAAGCAATGGCTCGACGAGGCTTAAACCAGCATGCATTGCCCGAGATGCCATGAGGACTTCAGGAACCATTACCCGCTGCTTGCGGAACTTTTCAGCTACTCGATCCATTCCAGCGATTAAGCCCTTTTCGAGAACTGACTCCGCAGAAAAACCCTGTGCTAAAGCTCGTTGGGTCAAGGCCATGCTTTGTTCAGCATCTCCAGTGGCTATGGATTTAATGATTGCTTGAAAGAGCACAACTATTCACCTTCTAATACAAGCTGTTTTTATAAGTTAAGGGAGTAACCCCAATATACTTCCTAAAGACTTTCGAAAAATAGCTTTGGTTTTGAAACCCTACAGCTTTTGAGACTTGAGCAACACTAAATTCTGGTTTCTTCATTATTTCAACTGCTTGCTCTACTCTGACTCTGGTTAAATAGTCATTAATTGTACAGTCTAATTCTTCACGAAACAGTCTTGAAAGATGGGAAGGACTGATAAAAAGGTGCTGAGCAACATCGTTAACGGTAAGAGGCAAGGCATAATTCTCCATGATAAAATCTCGAGCATTCTTGACTATGGCAATATGCTTCTTATCTGCTAAAGTGAAAATACTCTCTAAAAAAGTCTCCACAATCCGTTGAATTGTATAGAAATACTTTTCGACTCGTTCAAATCCTTCCATTTCTTTATTGAAATCTTTGAGGAGCTTCATAATTCGCTCAGCATTTGCGCCGCCTTCAACGGCAGCTCTTGAGGTCAATGTCGCTAATTCTATAATCCTGACCTTAATCGTTTCAAGATCTCCTAAAGTTTTTGATTGAAGGTCTGTCAAAAGACTTTGCAAAGTTTGATTCGCCCTTGTTCTATCGCCGAGACGGATGTAGCGCAAGAACTTCCGTTCCTTTTTCAAATAAACATCATAATCACTAAGTTCCGGTAAATTATTTTTCTTCCGTTCCTCTATTTCATGGCGAATTTGTTGCTGTTGCAATCGAGTAGCATTAATTTCTTCTAAGCTATTAATATTGCGTTTAATCATATGGTTTACAACCACAAAAAGCATATCCGCAGCAGCTTGTGAGCGCAGCGGAGAAACAACTTCAAGCTTACAAGCCATATTTTTTAGCCGCTCAAAATTCTCTATTCCCGCATTAAGTTTCTTTAACTCCTGATAGAAAAAATGGTCGGGTTCCCACATAAGAACTTGCCCACAAATAATACTTCCTCGAGAAACTCCCTGAATCATAATCGGAACAGCCCAGATAACTAGCCCGGCATGACAACGAAAGAAATAGGGTTCTTCCCACTTGGCAGCTTCAAAATTAGCACGCTTATAGGAGTCCTGACATTTTCTTTCCCCTTCAGGCTGGGAGCGGATGTAACGGCAGAATTCACTCCGTTCGATATTCCCTAGCAAAGATACTGTGACTCCTTGGTTATTAATTGCCTCGATATGTAGTCCGGTTGCGTTATGAAAGCTGCCTAAGCTTTCTTCCAAATAATTAGGATCTAGAAGGTTAGAATCTAATGTTTGGAGCATTGAACTCATCCTTCCATCAGAGGTTTCTTAGGGTTTCTTAAACATATTAATAAAATACCTAAAGTTTTTCAGATACTATGAATATTTAGTTAACTAATTTTCCAATTATTTCGTCAAAGATTAATCAAAATCCTTTTTTTTAATAGTTAATTACAAAGAAATTAATGATAAAGCAACTGAAAAAGTGCTTTCCTCCAATCGCTAATCCAGATAATCTCATTACCTACGAGCTAATGTAAAATTAACGATTAAATACTAAGGTCTTTAGAACCACCGGCACAACTCTGCCACCCATCAGAGGCTTACCGATATCGATATAATCACAATTATCAACTTCAATCTGATCAATACAAATGACCTCTAAAAGTCGATTTGCTGAAGCATGGACACACTGCCCTAAAACTTTCCCACAGTCAGCCTCTATAACAAGAATTAGGGGTTTGTCCTTTACTATATAATCCTGTAAACCTAAAAGCAGACCTTGAGCCAAGCTATTAATGTCAGAGAAGGACATGGTTCGAGGCCCTTTCATAGCTATGGCTACTACACCCTCCGAGTGATCCATCTGAAGTCTGATAATCTCGTTCCTGATAATTTCTGCTATCTTCAGGGGTGTCTCGGGAATTATCGCTGAAAATGGAGAAACAACCATTACATTACGCAGCGGCAAGGTAGTTTCCTGAAGATGAATCGTACTGCCACTTAAATTAACCGACTGTGTTCCTGTGCCAATGACAGTTGCTCTAACAGTTTCATTAGGCTTCTCCAATACAAATCCTGCGCTCTTCAGGCTCGCTTTAAGTTCCCAGCCCAGAAGAGGCCCGAAATCTCCAAAGGCAGTCACTTCTGTCATTGTCGTTGGTTGATTTTCAGCATAAACATAATCTGCAACCCCACCGGAAATCATCACTTTTCGAATTTGGTGCCCTAACTGCAATGGAGGAGTCATCAGCAGTTTTTGGGTTAAATCAGAGTGTAAAGGTGTTTTTAAAACTTCAACAACACTTGCCGCCATTGCTTGGACAACGGGGCGAAGCTGAGGAAGAGTTACCCGCTCCCCTACCTGCAATCTTTGTCCAGTAATCTGTAAAGCGATCTTTGCCGGCTCAGAAATATAAGTTATGCGATCTCCATGACGCTCAAACTCGATTAAATGTCCACCAACATTTATGCAGGAAGAATCCACGGCCTTGCCTTCAAAAAACGTAGCATAATTGGAGGTTCCGCCACCTACATCGATATTGACAACAACTTGATGTCTCTCGGAGGAATATAAAGCAGCTCCCGATCCTTTACCAGCAAAGATCGCCTCTAAATTGGCGCCTGCAGTTGCTACCACAAAGTCGCCTGCAAATCCGGCCAAAGCATCAATGATAGCTTTGGCATTTTCCTTCTTTGCTGTTTCTCCAGTAATGATCACCGCACCAGTGTCGATCATCTCAGGGCTAAGTCCTGCTGCCTTATATTCACTCTCTAAAATCTTAGAGATTGCAACAGCATTTACTAAATCACGGTCTATAAGGGGAGTGAAATAAATCTGACTGCGATGAATGACTTCTTTATCCGTAATTTCTACATGTGGAACTAAGCTGCCCGAAGCAGTGTTTTCGATGGTTAATTGACTAATCACCAGTTGGGTAGTTGTGGTTCCAATATCAATGCCCACGCTCGTGATCCTTTGATTATTCGACTCGGGCATTTTATCACCACCCTTATTTCTGCTGGTTTAGTTTAACGCCACTTGCTTTGGCAGAAAGGATCTGTTTGATAACATCGGTAAGATGTGCACCTGCCTCAGCCGGCGGGATGCCCCCTTTATGAATATTCGAAATAACTGTACGATCTGCTTCTACAGTGTTTTCATCAGGTCGATAGATCATATAAGCACTGAGGCTCTCAGCTGTTCCAAGCCCCGGACGCTCTCCTATCAAAGAGATGACCACATCACAATTGACAATTGAAGCAACATGGTCTTGTACCCATACCCTGCCGTTTTTGATGAAAAAGGGGGCCCCTACTTTGATGCCTGACGATTTTAACCCTTGCATCAATGCAGGCAATAAATCCGGGATATTAGCCTCAATGGCACTTGAACTTAAACCATCGACGATTAAGATCTGAACTTGAACATTTTTCTCACATTTCTCTGCAATTGATTTGGCTGCCTCTTCCGATAAACGGCGTCCTAACTCGGGCCGTTGGAGAAATTCATCCTTACTGGCAGCAGCACTTTGGACAGACATCATGTTCATCCGTTGGAGAAACTCCTCAGAAACGTCGAGGAATACTGCATCCTGAGCGACGGCATGATCTGCCAGAAACCGCAACAATGACATTGTTTTTGGACGTGTTCCGGCTCTGCCAATTCCAATCCGAGCCGGGGTCAGCTTCTTCATAGCCCTTACTGCGTCTGCATTAAAGGGATTGGCAATTTGCATTTCTTCTTGGGGAGGAAAAGTAACCATCTCCTCAGATTGCAGGTTAGGGACGATAGGAGTATCCATCATTGCTGCTGACATCATATGGTCTTTCCCTTTTTGTGAAAGCAGCCCCTTCCTAGCCAGTTCTTCCATTACACTTTGGATAATAACTTTCTCTAATTCGTTGTTCTCGACTCCCACCTGATTCGCCTCCCTATTTATCAAATATGGATGGGTCTCCGGCTCTCTCAGTAAGTTTGCCGTTCTCTAAAATTCCCATTTTCTCCAGCCACTGCTCAAACTCAGGAAGCGGTCGTAACCCTAAGATTTCGCGGGTACTTGCATCATCATGGTAACTTGTATCTTGATAACTCAACATAACATCGTCGCCGCCCGGAACTCCCATGAAGAAGTTTGAACCAGCCATGGCACAAAGGAGGGTTCCCATCTCCTGATCATTTTGATCTGCTTTCATATGGTTTGTATAACAGGGGGCAATCCCCATGGGCAATCCATGCAGTTTACCCATAAATAAATCTTCTAAGTCAGCTCGGATTACTTCACGACCTGAATAAATGGTCTCAGGCCCAATAAATCCGGAAACGTTATTGGTCATGAATGGACGATAGCCCCGGGCAAATCCATAGGTCCTGGCTTCTAAGGTCATCATATCGACACCTAAATGAGCATCAAGTGAAACCTCAGAACCTTGTCCGGTTTCAAAATACATAAGATTGGGGCCGGTGGCCGATCCCTTACGCTGAGCCAATGCAAAAGCCTCATCTAGAATAGCAGCGCTAACACCGAAGGCATCATTAGCCTTATGAGTTCCGGCTATACTCTGAAAAACAAGATCAACGGGTGCTCCTTTTTCGATTGCTTTCATTTGTGTTGTCACATGAGCCAGTACACAGTTCTGAGTTGGAATTTCCCATTTTATCATGAAGTTCTTGACTGTATCTAAGAGACGGGATACTGTCTCAACATTGTCTTCCACGGGATTAATTCCAATCACGGCATCCCCCGAACCATAAGCTAACCCTTCCTTTAGAGAAGCTAGCATCCCTTCGACACTGTCTGTCGGATGATTAGGCTGACAACGAAAAGCCAGAGTTCCGGGTATACCTAGTGTGGTATTACAGTGAGATTGAACGCGCAGCTTTTTAGAACCACAAACCAAATCCATAGTCGACATTAACTTAGCGACTGCAGCGATCATTTCACTTGTCAGTCCGCGGCTGATATGAAGCAGGTTTTCTCCTGTTGTTTTGTGGTCTAAGATATATTCTCTTAAATAGCCAACCGTCCAGCTTTTGATTTCTTGATAGATTCTCAGGTTTAGTCCATCATAAATTGCTCGGGTAACTTCATCCTCTTCATAGGGAATGACCGGGTTATTATAAATATCCTCCAGAGTAAGGTTACTGAGAACCAGTTTAGCTGCAACACGTTCGGATGCTGATTTCGCAGCAATACCAACTAATTCATCACCAGATTTTTCTTCATTGGCTTTAGACATAACCTCTTTAAGACTCTGGAACGCAAAAATTTTATTGTAAACTTTTGCCTTTAAAATCATTCAACGATCCCCCAATCTGACATAATGTCCTTATTCGCAAAAATCAGCCCAGTTAGCCGGATAGGTACAATAGAAAACTTTACAAAACGTTGGCGAGGAAAAGACGACCTGGCTTCCCTTAGGAATGTACACTACATCTCCAGGTTTAGCTCGGAAGACTTGCCCTTCTACTTCAAGAACGAATTCTCCTTCGATGACGTAATCGACTTCATCGTAGTTTAAAAACCAAGGCAGCTGAGAATGATCAAAGGTCATGAAACCTGAGGCCAGATTTCCCACCCGAGAGTCAATTACGTCTACCAGCCCTACTTTTTGTCCGGGAGGCGCTTCCGGAAATGGCTGAATTACAACCGTTTCTCCTTTGACATGGGTCGCTTTCGGGTTTGCACAGGCGGGTTTAAGAACCTCTCCCAAAATTTTTTGTACGGCCTGTTTTAAGTCCGCATCCTTTGTGTCTGTAGTACGAGACTGTGAATTGATGAGTTGTACACCTGCTTGCCCTACAACATTGCGACTGATGATTTCTTCTCTGCCTTTGCTAATGGTAATCCCCAGTTCTTTAGCAAGATCCTTAGCTGATGGGGTTAGGACACTGTCTTCTTCTAAAACGATATTTTTTCCTAATTTGGCCATGTCCCGCAGAACGGCTGCCGAGATAAATCGTCCCATAGTACACCTCCTTAGTCGAGGCTCGAGGTTCGATGCTCGATGCTCGATTTTTTTAGTTTTCGTTATTAGTATTTGGGCTTAAACTTAGCGCTCTGCGCCTCGTTTTTCCTTTTTGGTTCTTCCTTTAGTGCTTATGTACTAAAGGATCAATAGTCCTGGTCGATTTTACGACTGGATACTCGTTTCCATAATTCTCGCAAACCTACTCTGAGCTCTGTGCTGAATTCAGTTCCTTAATGCTTTCTGGGCTTCGTGCCTCATGCTCCGACTTGTTCTCACATCCAGTTCAGCATCTTTTTCGAACCTCGTGCCTCGTGCCTCGATCAAACCAAGCTTTCAATAAGCTGCTTCGCAGGCCTGGGGATGACAACTTGACGGATAAGGAGCCCCTTTTCACTGGCCAGGGTGCTTCCTTCTTCCACGGCGGCTTCGACGGAAGCAACTTCTCCGGTGAGGAGGGTGTAGCTTTTACCCCCAATTCCAAAAGCGAGATGTAAGAGCAGCGGCTCCACATCTCCGGCTTTGACTGCCGCATCTGCCGCTTCGATGAGGGAGGCAACGGTAAAGGTTTCTATGATGCCTAAGGCCTTAATATCCTTTAGAGCGTTCGCTCTTCCGATGGCGGGCAGGATTGA
>NZ_FNCP01000033.1 GCF_900100785.1 Desulfosporosinus hippei DSM 8344
AAATGGCTCTCGGGCATCCTATTGTAGTTGAGACTTTACGCTGAGATACTCGATCTTGGCCTCAGAACCCAAAGTGAGAGTATTTTCGTAAGAAAAAAATTCGTAAAAACACTTCCAAATGGGAGTGTTTTTTGCGGCGTTCGCCAAAGCATTTTGGTTTTAGTAGAGAGTGAGTAGAGAGCACAACATCGGAAAAACTTCTAAACGAAAAATAGTGAATGTAGTCGGAATATAAATAACAGACTAGCTTTGTCCTCTAAATTTAAAAATGAACTTCTATATTTCTATACTTACAAGGAAATTAGCGAAGTATGTCGAATTAATATAACTACAAACAATGAGGATATAATGGTATATAGCGGAACATAGTTGAAAGTGCCTTTAGGAAATGAAATATAGTAAGTACTGGATAACTGAAGCCCGACTATCTCCTCGAGGAAAAAAAGCTATAATATAATTTTTTAGTAACTTGGGCAATGAAGCTCTTCATCAACATGCCGGATATTATTGGGATGTTATGAAGGGCTAATTTTAATTATATTGCGCATGAGGGGGGTAGTTTTTTGATATAACGTTAAAATTAGACCTTAACAAGTAGAGAGATATGTTTATATCAGACTAGTAAGGAACTTATTTGTAATTTCTATACCTTTAAACTTTCATAAGGTTTTATTAAAAGGCATTATTTATTTCATTTTAAATATTAACTTACTAATATTCACAAATCGACATATGAGAAGTTTAGGTGCAAAATTTAATTTAATTATCTCTAGCACGTGTAAAGTGAGAATCAGAAAGAGGGGCTCTTGTTTATGGGTCTAAAAACTAAGCTAATCGCAATTTTTTCGTTATTATCGGTTATTATTCTTGCCGTATCATCAGTTGCAGGTTACACTTTCACAAAGAAACAGGTTGAGCAGAGTATTCAAAATGAATTGAAGGCAACAGAGACTTCTGGGATTAACAAATTAGATGGATGGTTGATAAGCAAGGCTAAGATGCTGGAAATGACGGCTGCTACACTCAAGAGTTCACTTGGAGAACAAGAGCCATCTGTTAACAATTTAGCTGGATTTAAAGTTGCTGATAAAGAACTATCTGATGTGTATGTAGGAACGGAATCTGGCAAGTTGATCGACGGCAGCGGTTGGGTGGCACCGAAAGATTACGATCCTCGTGCAAGAGCATGGTATAAGAGCGCGACTCAAGAAGACAAGTTAGTCTTTACAGACCCTTATTTAGATCAAGTAACAAAAGAGATGGCTGTGGCTGTTGCGATGCCAATAAAAGATACTACAGGAAAAACAAGTGGTGTAATCAGTCAGGATATACTATTAAAAACTCTGGTGGCAAACGTTAGTGCTTTAAATTTGAATGGTGAAGGGAATGCCCTTTTAGTAGATAAGAAGGGGTTTTTATTAGCCTATCCCGATGTAGAGGCGGTATCGACAAACATTTTTGAGAATCCTAAGCTGAAAGATATGTCTGTGGTTCTAAAAGATGTTTTGGGGGAAAAGCTAGGAATAAAAAACTATACTTACCAAGGGCAAGATATGCTGCTTGTGTATGATGTTGTACCTTCAACGGGTTGGACACTAGCTATATCAATACCAGTTGATGTGATTAATAAACCTTTAGCAGATTTAAGATTGCTGTTTAGTATTTTAACATCGGTTTTAGTCCTGCTTGTAGTTGGCGTGACATTTCTAATGGCTCGTAAAATAACAAGACCATTAGAAACTCTAAATAATAAGGCCAAATCAGTGGCAGAGGGTGATTTGACCGTTGAGATCGAGGTTGTGGGGAAAGATGAGAGTTCCCAACTTGCCGATACGTTTAATGTTATGGTGAGGAATTTCAAAGTGATCCTAGTAGGAATAGTTAATAACTCTCAACAATTAGCTGCTTCAGCGGAAGAGTTAACCGCCAGTGCAGATTCAGTTAGTGCATCAACTGAACAAATGGCATCTTCAGTTCAAGAAGTCTCCGATGGGGTAAACAATAAATTATCCGGGGTAGAAGCCACAGCTGGTTCAGCTAAACAAGTTTCTATGCATATGGAAAAAATAACTAGGGATATACAAAAAGTAACTGAAGGGTCGCTTAGAACCTCTGAAATAGCAGCTGCAGGAGATAACGTCGTTAAAAAAGCTATCAATCAGATGCAGTCAGTAGGTACTAAAGTAACCGAAGCTTCAAAGGTAGTTAATGAGTTAGGTGGCAAATCGGATGAAATTGGGCAAATAGTATCGCTAATCACAAATATTGCCTCGCAAACTAACTTGTTAGCTCTAAACGCTGCCATCGAAGCAGCCAGAGCAGGCGAACAAGGTAGGGGGTTTGCAGTAGTTGCCGACGAAGTACGTAAGTTGGCGGAGCAATCCAGTGATGCAGCAGGTAAAATTCGTAGTCTAGTCGATGAGATTCAACACGAGACGACTAACGCTGTACAGACTATGCACGATGGTTCTATAGCAGTCAATGAAGGTATTTCTATGGTTAATTCCGCCGGGGAAGCATTCAAAGACATTGTACAAGGTGTCAATGATTTTTCAATGTTGACCAACGCTGTAGTAGATGTAGTACGTGAAGTTAGTACAAGTACTGAAGCAATTGTAGATTCAGTCATGGATGTAGCGAATATCCCTAAAGAGATCGCTAGTAATTTAGAGGGCGTCGTAGCCGGGGCAGAAGAGCAAAGTATTTCTATGGAGGAAATTAGAAGGGCATCTAGTGAACTAGCTAAAATGGCGATGGAATTTCAAACAAGTGTTGCTATGTTTAAATTGTAAGGTCGATTACATGATATTGTTACTTTTTCTCAAAGGGGCCGTATGAAAACTTGGCTCCAAAAATTCAAAAATGGTTATTTCTATATAAAAGCGGTCTTTTTTCACTGTCGAGAGTGGAAAAGACCGCTTTTACTTCGATGTTTTCAATGGTATAGAAATGCAATGAAGGGATGTAAACCATGAAAGAATATAAGACCTTCTGCTACCAAATCCAGTGTATGACGGTGGAAAACGTCATAGGAAATGAAGAAATCATTATAAAGATGTAAATGGGGATTTAGACATATTAGTTAGAATAGCTCAACAATAAGCAAAAAAATCCCTGTCATAATGCACAATTAATGACTAAAATTAAAAAAACCAACAAAATTCAAAAGAGTCTAATTGGAGTTTTGGGTGTGAAAAAGTAATTCTAAGCATGTACCGGTCAACGGGATGCTAAACAAAGACGAGGAGGAACTAAAATGCTAGTTGTTGGCGAGTTAATTAATGCTAGTCGCAAGGCCATAGGGGAGGCGATCAGAGCTCAAGATGCTGCTTATATCCAGAAGATAGCAATAGACGAGTTTGAAGCAGGAGCAGATTATATTGATGTGAATGCGGGGATTTTTGTCGGCAAAGAGCCTGAATACCTGCAGTGGTTGGTTAAAACAGTACAGGAGGTTGTCAATGCACCTTGCTGTATCGACAGTCCTGATCCCAAAGCCATTGATGCTGCTTTGTCTGTGCACAAAGGAGTGGCTATGATTAATTCAATCTCCCTGGAGAAGGAACGATATGATGCTTTAATCCCGGTAGTTGCCGGAACAGACTTAAAGGTTGTGGCACTATGTATGAGCGATGAAGGAATGCCTGAAACCATGGATGCTCGGTTGAAAATAGCAGAGAAATTAATTGAAGGACTCGTTAAAAACAATGTTCCCTTAAACAATATTTATGTTGATCCCCTAGTGCAGCCAATCTCGGTGAACAATACCTTTGCTGTAGAATTTATTAATTCAGTTGAAGCAATTATGACACGCTTTAAAGGGGTACATACCATGTGTGGATTATCCAATGTATCCTATGGGCTGCCGGTTCGGAAATTCATGAACCAAGCCTTTGCCATTATGGCCATTGGTAAAGGCTTAGATGGTTTAATAATCAACCCCTTGGATAAGATGATGATGGCCAGTTTGGTTACGGCAGAGGCCCTGGCAGGCAGAGATAACTACAGTGTTAATTATCTCAAGGCCTATCGCAATAAGAAATTCGATTTCTTAGGTTAGTTTTGCGTGATAATTTAAAAAGATTTGATGGGCTGTAACAAAATTGAATTTGTTGACGGCCCATTTCTTTCAGTCTTGTTGGCGAAAGCGAACTCCTCCAGCTAATCAAGTTAAACAAAAGCCGAAGCCAAAGCTTCTTTTGCTATACCCTTACCAATAAAACTTACCATTCCCTCTGCAACTTCACTCCCTTCCATGATTGAATATTCACCGGCAACATAATTAAACTCGAGGTACTGACTCCCCGAATTTATAATACCTTTTCCTCGTATAAGAGCTCCAAAATGGCCCTTTTTACACTTCTCTAAGATGTTTTTCAATTGGTCCAGGCTTAGGTTTTTCGAAGTTTTAAGTCCTAAGGAATCAAAGTTATGGCTTAAATATTGTTTAGGACGGTTTGATACACAATTATAACTACCATTGATTAATTCTTTTATATCTGTTGTCGATAATTGTGCCCAATCTTTAGTGACAAGGTGGGCGGTCTCGTTGAGTGATTTTAATGAGTTCTCAACGTGAATAAGATCATAGTCATTTACAAATTGTACTTTGCTTAGGACTAAGGATGAGGCATGCCGGATTTGGTTCTTAAAGAATTCTGAATATCCCTGGATATTCTTTGAAAAGTTTTGGACATCAACCACAGTAGTGAGTGAGTTTATAAAACATTTGCCGGAGATTTCCGAGTCCTTAAACACATCAAAGATTTCCTCCAAAATAAAGATCCCGGAGGGTTCGAAAATAATCCGATCGATCTTCTGACTCAATAGATTTTTGAGAGTAAGCAGAAAATCTCCCTTAAGCTTACAGCAGACACAGCCATTGGATAATTCGTAAACTTCGAACCCTTCGATTTCCAGCAGCTCTCGATCTACGTTGATTTCACCAAAATCGTTTTCTATAAGGACCATTTTTTCACAGGTATCCAGTGAATGTAGGATCTTTTTTACTAAAGTTGTTTTACCGGCTCCTAAAAATCCAGAAACAATATCAAATTTAACCATTTATCCTATCCCCCTATAATCCAAAAATAGCACTAAGTTATCATTGATGTAAGCGTAATGATAATTGCACAACTATACCATGGATTATTCTGTATTAATGGGGACTTTTCGATTAGATTTATAGGGTTAGATAGTCCCATTTTCTTAGTTTTCCTTAAAACAATCACAAGGGAACAGGGAAAGATTTATCAAGATATAACAAAATAGTCCATGGTAAAGGAAGTCCTGAAAAGACTACAATAATAACATGACAACAGTCAAAACATTTAGAACATTCAAACATCTAAAATTATTCTGGAGTGAGAATAAGAGCGAGGTGAAAGGAATCAACTATTTAATTAGTGACTTGGTAATCTCCTATTGAAAGCTTAACTGACTGAACCATGAGTCTAAACCAATAGTGAAGAAACGTATACAGAGGAGGATATATAATGTTTGATTTTTCTGGATTAAGCAATGCAGTCATTGAAGGTGACAGTGACCAAGTACAGACAAAAGTTAATGAAGCCATTAGTGCAAGGGTTGACCCCTTAGTCATCATTAATCAAGGACTTATCGGTGGTATGAATGTCGTTGGACAACGCTTTAAGGTTAATGATATGTTTGTACCAGAAGTATTGATGTCGGCTCGCGCCATGAATGATGGTATCGAATTGGTTAAGCCATTACTGGCAGGTGGTGAAATGACCAATAGGGGTACAGTTATTATTGGAACTGTAAAAGGAGATCTGCATGATATAGGCAAGAGCTTAGTCGGTATGATGCTCGAATGCTCAGGATTTAAAGTGGTTGATTTAGGCGTTGATATTTCCCCTGAAGAATTTATTCAGGCCATTAAAGAAAATGACGGTAAGGTATTAGCGCTTTCCGCCTTGTTAACAACCACAATGTTGTCCATGAAATCAACCATCGAAGAATGTGTTGCTCAAGGTATGCGCAATGACATTAAAGTAATTATTGGTGGTGCACCTATTTCTCAAGAGTTTTCCGATCAAATTGGTGCAGATGGATATGCCGGGGATGCTGCTGCTGCAGTAGAACTAGTCGCTAAATTATTAGCGTCTTAATATTATCAAGGGGAGGGAATATTGTGGCTAATCTTCAATTTACTGAACTTGCATATACTGACTTGAATGAATTTATATATGGTCAGGCTAAAAAGCCTGTCGTTTGCAGTAATGGTATGGTCATAGGTGGAGGTACTGTCTATCCGGAGGTAAATCTTACCTTGCCGACCATGTTAATTGATGAAGAAACTATGCCTAAAGTATTATCCCAGTACGAAGAGATGATTCACGGGATTTGCTCAAAAGCCCATGAGCTTCTTTCGCCAGGGATTATCATTGAGATAGAACTGCTTCCTCCGTGTACCTTTAATCCACAATGGGGGATTGATGTCACTAAGGTTGTTAAAGGTGTCATGAACGAGTATTATACTAAGTTCGGCCTGAAAAGTCTCCTGAGGATGACTGTTGTTGATGTTCGTGAAGGAAAGACCCTTACTCATATGTACAAGGGAGAACACTGGGATAATGTTGTTAATACCTTCAGAGGGTGTGCTGAAGCCGGGGCTGACTTCTTGGCCATTGAATCCATTGGTGGAAAGCACCTCCACGATGAGGCAGTTATGAACTGTGACCTGCCTAAAGCTTTATTTTCTTTAGGGGTAGTAGGATGCCGAGATATGATTACTTTATGGGATGAAATTGTCAAGATCGCTGCTGAAACAAATTGCATTCCCTCGGGTGATACAGCTTGCGGCTTTGCTAATACTTCCATGGTCATGGCCCACAAGAATTTTATCCCGAAGGTCTTTGCAGCCATTGACAGGGTTATGTGTGCTGTCAGAACTTTAGTTGCCGTAGAGCGTGGTGCTATCGGACCTGATAAGGATTGTGGCTATGAAGGTGTCTACCTCAAGGCAATCACAGGAACACCCATTTCTATGGAAGGAAGAACGGCGGCTTGTGCTCACTCAAGTTCAGTTGGAAATATTGCTGCTTGCTTAGCGGACTGCTGGAGTAATGAGTCTGTAGAAAATGTAAGATTGTTGGGCGGAATGGCTCCTACTGTCTACATTGAGCAGCTTATCTACGATTGTCGGATAATGAACGTGGCAGCTTCCCGCGGGTCAGCTCTGGAAATGCGAGATATTTTAGCAGAATCGGATAGAATGTTTGATCCCCAAGCTTACATCTTGGATCCAAGGGTGGTGCTAAGGATCAGCCAAGAGATTGTCCAAGGAAAAACTCACTTTGAACGGACAAAAATTGCTGCTTCTGCGACTATTAAAGAATTGCGCGCTGCTTTCCAAGATGGTTTACTGCAATTAGATGCTAAAGAATTAAAATACTTAGATATATTGGAAAAACAATTAAAATCTATTCCTGATGATGAAGCTGAATTTACAAAAATGATGCTGAAAAATAACACTATTGATAAATTTGATCCAGCAAAGTACGATTTTAACATCGACTCTGCAGCAAAATAACTTGCTGGCAAGTCCGTCGTTACAAATTTTTTGCTAGATATGAATCGCTAAGAGATTAAATAGTTAATGGCGCCCTTATCTTTGCGTATTTACCTTTTGTACCGAAGATAAGAGTGCCCCTTTGAGTTTATTTAATTAAAGGTAAAAGGAAATCTTTACTTGTGTTATAATATTAATAGAATATTTAGCTTAATCCGCATTATCTTCCAAAAAACTTGTATTCAAGAGTTGAATGAATAAGTATTTGCTCAGATACGTGTAAACTGGATTTGGAGGTGGTAATGTGAATCATAGTGATGTGAATCAAGACAAAAAGGTACAATGGCTTGAACAATTAGTTGGGCGAGATCTTTTAGACAAAATGCTGTGTTCATTTTCCAAGTCAACGGGATTAAAAGCAATTCTTGTTGACAACAAAGGAAATACACTTATCTCTACCGATCATGCTATCAAAGACTGCGATTTTTGCCAAATGATAAAATCGGATAGCAATGGTGCTAAAAAGTGCCAGCGCTCTTATGCCCGAGCTTGTATTGAGGCCTCGAAATATGGAGAACCCTATATTTTTCGGTGTCACGCAGGTCTGATCATGTGGGCAGCACCTATTTTATTAGATGGATACGTAGGATCGATAATTTGCGGACAGGTTCTTATGTGGGAACCAGAGGACTATTTTCTGGAAGAGATAGAGGAAATGGTAAAGGGGCTCCATATAGATATAGCGGCGGTCAAATGGGCAGCCTCTCAACTGGAGATTATGTCTAGTGACAAGGTGCAAGCGGCGGCAGACTTGTTGTTCGTTGTAGCTAACCAAGTCATGCAAAGCGGAATGACTGTCTTAGAGCAACGAAGGGAAATTGCTGCTCAGCAAGCCAGACTAGCTGAAGAAATCCAAGCTCGCAAACGGGCAGAAGTTGCTATGAGTACGATTGAATCTAGATCCAACAGGATAAATTCCTTAGAGAAAGAGCAAGAACTTAGAACCATGGTGCGAAATGGAGAAAAACGAGCAGCTGAAAAACTTCTAGAAAAAATATTGGTAGATATATTCGCCAAAAACTCCGATCATCTTGATACACTTAAGACAAGAGTTATGGAACTCGTCGTTATAATATCGAGGGCAACAGTGGATGGGGGAGCTGAACTAAGTGAGGTGCTGCAGCTAAACGCCATATTCTATCAAGAATTACATGATATACCTTCATCAGATGAACTGTGCCTGTGGACCCAAAAAATGTTAGAGTCTTATCTGAGCTACTTAGAGAGCAATAAAAATAAAAAGAACTTGCAAGCAATCCAGAAGGCGGCAGAGTATATTCGGAATAATTTTCGCAATAAACTGACAATCGATGATATTGCTCAGGCTGTTTATTTAAGCCCCTGCTATGTAAGTAGAATCTTTAAACAAGGTTTAGGTTGTACGTTAATGGAATATCTAACCCAGGTGCGGGTGGAGGAAGCAAAAACTATGCTAAAGAACCCGAAATATAACGTGATGCAAGTTGCTGAAGAAAGCGGGTTCGAAGATCCCGGCTACTTTACCAGAGTATTCAAGAAGCTTGAGGGAGTTACACCCAGTCGGTTTAAACAACATGCTTTATAAAAACACTTGATGACTAACATACCAAGGAGAGTGAGGGAGTATGGTAAGGTCAGAATTGGAATTAGAATCAATCACCAAAGCTTTGATTAAAGGGCAAGCCAACCGAGTTAAGACCCTGACTCTTTTGGCTATTGAAAATGGTGTCAATCCACAAAGAATTTTTCAACATGCCCTACTGCCTGGTATGCAAACAAAGGCAGTCAATTTAGAGACAATACAATCTATATTTCTGATGTACTTATAGCTTCCAGGGCAATGCATGCAGGCTTGCATGTTTTAAAACCTATTTTTTCAGAATCACAGCACTCCTCACTTGGTAAAGTGGTTATAGGGACCGTAGCAGGAGATCTGCACGATATTGGCAAGAATTTAATTGTCATGATGTTTCGCGGCGCGGGGTTAGAAGTAATTGATTTGGGTATAGACGTTCAAACAGAGGAGTTTGTAGAAGCAGTAAACGAACATCAACCGGATATTTTGGCCATGTCTGCAATGCTCACGACGACGTTACCTATGATACCTGAAACAATCAGAGAGCTAGAACGTCATAAGCTTCGCGATAGTGTTAAAATAATAATTGGCGGTAATCCTGCGACCCAGGATTTTGCCCAGGCAATTAAAGCAGATGGGTATGCAGGAGATGTGTTTAAAGCTGTTGATTTAGCATTACAGCTTGTACAGTAATTATTGAATAAATGGTGCTTATCGGATATTACGATATGTGCTTAGTATAGAGCTAGGAGAATCTTTACATAGACTGTAGGGGACCTCCTAGTTATTTTGTTTTTGTGGGTTGGGGGGTGTGTTAAATGGGATTACCAATTGCGGTAGCAATATATTTTGTAATACCATTACTGGTATTTTATAAAATAGTAAGGAAGATAGGGGTTAGCGATAGGCATAGGGTTATTCTTTTCTTGGTTTTAATCGTAAGTTTTAGTATAGTGACCTACTTCTTATTTCAATACATTGAATATCAGGTTAATATGAATATAACGAAATAGATTAAGAACGGAAATTTCATTATAAAAGAAAAAGTCCTAAGACTTTAAGATTGCAAGTAGATTCTATCGTAATTTTGACCAGCTCAATAAATAGCTGTTTCCTGATTTGTACGACATATGGCCTGGTTAAAGTCTGGAACTTCGAGTAAATAACTTGTAATTTGAAGAATCCGAGATAATAAAAATATAGTATATTGGTTATTAGAAGGGTGGCGTGGAAATGTCAGATTTCTTAGAAGGCATAAAGCGAGGCGCAATAGCCTTTAAAAGCTCTTTGGGTCCCAGCCGATATAAGGCTGCTAATATCAAAATTATTTGCCCTCATTGTCAAAATGATATTTTTGAAGAAGGATCTGCTCAATTGAATACAGCTGGTGCTAGCTTCTTAAACCTAGATTGGTTAAACAAATCTGCAATGATTTTAGTATGTACTAGGTGTGGATTAATTCAATGGTTTGGAAAGTCAATAGAGAAGATTGACCTCTGAGGTTTTGAATGTCGGCTATGTCTGACATTCAAAACCTTTGGAAAGGAACAGACTTATTCCAAAATCGCGGAGTGAATATTACGGTACTTGCTTGCTAAAATAGTTGACAAAGTCAAATAAAATACAATATATTATAATTATATAGTGCAAATTGAGGAGGATGGTCTATCTTGAGTTCCCGATACATTACTTTGATAAATACTATTCGAAGATTCAATCGGTTCTACATTAATATTTTGGGATTACTGGATAAGCATATATATGAAAGCGAATTTTCGCTTGCGGAAGTTCGGGTATTATACGATATTGGACATACGGAAGTTTGTACAGCTAAGAAATTGATAGAAGAGCTAAAAATGGACCCAGGCTATCTAAGCAGAATAATAAAACGCTTTGAAAAGGATAACCTTATATACAGAGTACAGTCCCAGGAGGATGGTCGGTTATATTATCTTTACCTTACAGATAAAGGACAAGATACTCTTTCCAAGTTGGATGATCTGTCAAACGATCAAATCTATAAAATGATCAGCAGTCTGCCGGAACAAGATAAAAAAAGCGTCGTAGAAAGTATGAAAACTATCGAAAACGCGCTCTCAGAAAAACCTATCAAAATTAAAGATGAAATTATAATCCGCAATGAATTGAGACCGGGAGATGTGGGCTTTTTAATTCATCTGCATGGCTGGATTTATGCTCAAGAATGTAAATTTAACTATATGTTTGAAGGCTATGTCTGCAAAACCATTTTTGATTTGTTTAATAATTACAACGTAGAAAAGGATAGATTCTGGTTTGCAGAAGCGAATGGAGAAATAATAGGTGCTATTGCTATTGTTGGACAATCTGCGAGTCGGGCTCAGTTAAGATGGTTCATTCTCCATCCATTATTCAGAGGAATTGGCTTAGGAAACACCCTGGTAAATGAAGCTATGAAATACTGCAAGGAGAAAGGATATAAGCAGGTATTTCTGGTGACTACGGATGACCAAGAAATTGCGATCAAAATGTATACGAAAATTGGGTTTAGGAAAGTGGCGGAACACGAAAATAAGGTGTGGGGAAAGAACTTGATTGAACATACCTATGAGTTAAATTTACCGTAAAGAAGGCTGGTATGCGCAGTAAAGTTCTAAAAGCGGCTAAGGATTGTCCCTTAGTCGCTTTCATGCTAACTGAGTAAGGTATGCCGATCCCTGAACCAACTCAGCTACATAATAAAGTCCACATTTAGAGATAATAGATTGAAGATGTTAAAGACTTAGTCCTGGGTTCCTTGAGAAATCTGAGTAATGGGCCAAGGTATCCCCACCGCTAAAGGAGGGTATGGATAATGTTCAAAGGCGGTAAAATTATAGCAGGGCTTATTATCGGTGTTGCTTTACTGAGCATACCTTTCTTCTATAATTTAGGGAAGCCTAACAAGGCGCCTGTCATAAATTTGGATACTCCAGCAATCAGGCAGCTAGAGGTTAAGGAGTGTATAGAGTCAACGGAATTCATGAAGGCTAATCACATGAAGCTTCTGTACCAATGGCGAGAAGAGGGCGTGCGTGATGGAAAAACGGAGTATATTAATAGTAAAGGGAAGGCATACAGACTTAGCTTTCAAACGTGCTTGAACTGTCATTATAACCCCGGAGTAAAAACCTCTGATCAATTCTGTGTTTCATGCCATAATTACGCAGCTGTAAAACCGAATTGTTGGGAGTGTCATTTACTGCCAGATCCTCATCCTGATGAGAAGAAACAGTAAATAATACAATCCCTAATTGGTTGATTGTGCTTATGAAGACAGCTAGGTTTCTTACTTGGAAAGTAAGAAAACCTAGCTTTTTTGTGTGGAAGCCTTTACTTATAAAGTGTTAATGACGGGACAATTGAATATACATTAAACCTAATCCTAATTCAGGAAGGTTTATGCATATGAAGAAACAAAGTTTGGTAAAAGGAGCATTTGTTCTAACCCTAGCTGCCTTCGTTACGAAAATATTAGTACTTGTTAATTCAATTGTTCAATCCAGAGTTCTTGGGTCTGAAGGAATAGGCATAAAAATGATGGTTATGCCATTAATGGGATTGATGATTACACTGACAACAATAGGGTTACCTATTGCTATTTCTAGGTTAGTGGCGGAAGCCGATGCTCAAGGAAATGGAGCTAAGGTTAAGAAAATCCTGATTGTGGCTTGTGCTATAACAGGAAGCCTAAGCATTGTAGTTGTCTGTCTATCCGTTTTCTTGGGCCAGGTATGTTCCGCATATTTTTTAACGGATCAGCGCTCTTATTATTCATTCATGGCTTTGATTCCCATCATTCCCATTGTTGCAGTTTCTGGTGTCCTCAAAGGGTATTTTAGAGGAATGCAGACAATGAATCCTCTTGCCTTATCTCAAGTTATTGAGCAGATTGCCCGAATTGGTTTTACCTATTACTTGGTTCAGCGCTTGATTCCTTTTGGTATTGAGTTTGCTGCAGCCGGAGCAGTTCTTAGCAGTGTGCTCGGAGAAGCACTCTCTCTAGTATTTTTAATGATTTCCTTTAGACTGTCACATCAAACTAAATTTCGTTTTCCTCTTTGGAAGAAAGTGATGAAGGGAAGAGATATATTCATTGAATTATTAGCGACAGCTCTTCCTACTACAGGCAACGGATTGATATTTTCCGTATCCAAAGCAATTCAACCTATTATTATTACTAAGAGTTTAGCTATAGCAGGATTTACCTCTATGATGATTGCTAAAGACTATGGAATGTTATCAGGCTTTGTCATGCCTCTGTTGTTTTTCCCTGGTTTTATCAACCAGTCTTTAGGAGTTACTTTAGTTCCCGCCATTAGTGAAGCGAAGGCTAAAAATCATCTAAAGTTAATTCAGCGTAGATTATCTCAAGCAATATGTGTCGCTCTCGGCGTTGGGGTTCCTAGTACAGCGCTCTTGTATCTGTTTGCCCAGGAATTGATGACGGTGATCTATAAATCTCCCCAGGCAGCACCTTTCTTGAAATTCATTGCACCATTTTTTTTATTTCACTATCTGCAAACTCCTCTGCAGTCTGCTTTAGTAGGATTAGGGTATGCGAAAGCGGCCATGCTTAATAATATGATCTCTAAAGGAACGACCCTTCTTCTGATTTATCCTTTGTCGGCGAACCTTAAGCTGGGAATCTATGGAGTAATCTTAGCGATAAGTATAGGGGTCATCTTAGAAACTTTATTGCACATTTTCTCCGTAATTAAATTAATAGGATTTGATGTGAATTATTACGATATGATTAAGATCTTAGTGGCGGGAATTTCCATGGGTTTAGTGGGAAAGCTTGTATTCGTTTATTTGAATGATAGCGAGCTGAAGTTAGGGATAGCAGTCATGTTAACCTTTATATTTTCAATCTGGATATATTTTATAATACTAATTTATATTCAGGTGATTCGACGCAAGGATATCCTTAGAATTCCTTTGGTAGGGGAAAAGTTAGCAATATTGTTTCCTTTTGGACGATGATTTTGCGGTAATAAAAGGATTGTTGTACTTACTATATTACAGGATGGAATTTCCAAACAGGACGCCTAAGCGGACGGCGTTTGACGGAAATCAAAGAGTTGGTACCCCTGTCGGTGAAAAGAAGCCAAATGGTGCATCGATGCACCATTTGATTTTTAACATGCGCCACGCATGGCGATTAACTAGACGGTGAAAGTTCGTTATGGGGGTATGTAGCGCCAACCATTGGGACAAGTCAAGGGTGTTCACCGTGAGGTGAAATCTCAAGGAAGCGCAACACTTGTAATAAAGTCTCAAAAACTTTACGAAATGAAGAGTATCCTAATGCATTTTTGAGTAACAGAAATATACAAGATTAGAGATAATAGAATAGCATTTATAGCACAGTCAAAAACAACAGAATCGTACTCACGCAGGTCGTGAGTTTAAATGAGTGTGTTGGTACTAAAGTATCAACTCTTATGTCGCCCTGCGCAATTGGTCAAGCAAGGAACCGTTCCCATATCTGTTAAAGATTGTTTTTGGTTAATTATTAACAAAATATGTAATATGCAATAGAATAATTCAAAGTTCCTTTTTATAGGTTGAAGCAATTGTACCAGTAAATGGTTATATTTGAGGCGGAGGAGAGATAAAGTGGCTGAGCTAACAACTGGAATTATAGAAAATTCCTTAATCAGCGATCTAAGAAAGACAACTACCTTCATAGTGAAAATATCGAATGATGATACAGTCGAAGGTAACATTCAGATTGTTGGTTTTTTTATCTCCGGGACAATTAAGATAATGTATGTACTAGAAGAATTTGTTTTAGCAACTGGTGACGTTGCGACTAGAAATTATTATGCTCATCTAGATGCATTCGAGTTTCAGTTTATTACAAGTTCTAATGCAATAAAGGTATCTGCGTGGGGAAAGGATTCAGCAGGGAATTTAGTCGCAGCGCATCGTGTGTTACCAGCTGAGTTAGATCCGTTAGAAGGCATATTAGGAGCAACGGGAGCAACGGGAGCAACAGGGGATGCAGGAGCAACGGGAGCAACCGGTGCAACCGGAGACGCAGGAGCAACGGGAGCAACCGGTGCAACCGGAGACGCAGGAGCAACGGGAGCAACCGGTGCAACCGGAGACGCAGGAGCAACAGGAGCAACCGGGGATGCAGGAGCAACGGGGGCAACAGGAGCAACCGGGGATGCAGGAGCAACGGGGGCAACAGGTGCAACCGGAGATGCAGGAGCAACAGGTGCAACCGGGGATGCAGGAGCAATAGGAGCAACGGGTGCAACCGGAGATGCAGGAGCAACGGGGGCAACGGGTGCAACCGGGGATGCAGGAGCAACGGGGGCAACAGGAGCAACCGGGGATGCAGGAGCAATAGGTGCAACCGGGGATGCAGGAGCAACGGGGGCAACAGGAGCAACCGGAGATGCAGGAGCAACGGGAGCAACAGGAGCAACCGGGGATGCAGGAGCAACGGGGGCAACAGGAGCAACCGGAGATGCAGGAGCAACGGGAGCAACAGGAGCAACCGGGGATGCAGGAGCAATAGGAGCAACGGGTGCAACCGGGGATGCAGGAGCAACGGGGGCAACGGGTGCAACCGGAGACGCAGGAGCAACGGGGGCAACAGGAGCAACCGGGGATGCAGGAGCAATAGGAGCAACAGGAGCAACCGGGGATGCAGGAGCAACGGGGGCAACCGGTGCAACCGGGGATGCAGGAGCAACGGGAGCAACCGGTTCGGCTTTGTCGGCGGAAGGATTTGCGGCTTTTCTGCCGGCAGTCAGTACGGCTGCGAGTACCCAGTTGTCAGGTTGGACGGTAACTTCGCCTTATTATGACAGTGCTACCTTTGATGAAGTTACAGGTAACTACACTGTCCCTGCGACGGGAACCTACGCCATTGAGGCCACAATTAATTATTCCACGACTGCAGCAATTACAATATCCCTTGGCGCAGGAGTTACCCCCTCATTTGTTGTACGCAGAACTTCACCCATCGTAACAGATTTATTAAGCGGGCTTTTCCCTATCTTAAACGTTAACGTTGCGCTTGTATTAACTTTGCGAACCATCCTTGGCGACGGTACCGTAACATTGAGTGGTTCCGTTGAATTAACTGCAGGCGATGTTGTAGGTTTGTTCTACGAAGCAAACGGCTTAACAGTACCCCTTGATCTAGGCGGTGCGGGTGCACCGGGCATCGTCTGGTCAGTGTTTAGATTATCTTAAGTTCACAAGTATTGTTATATTGCCGGTGCGAAAGTCCAAATTATCGAGTGAAAAAATATGAGAGAAGGACATTGACTAATGAGTAGTGTCCTTCTTCCTTGTAATCTAAGACAATCAGACTACTAACGACTCTTTTGGGTAATAACTAGATTCTGTGAAGAAATTGAAAATTAACTGAGAGGGAGGGATATAACCTGCTTTGGTATTTCATATTCTTAATTAACCTTCTTCAGGTTATTTTAATTGGAACGATAATTCTCCTGGAAAATCGTTCCCCGGGTAACACAATGACTTGGATCTTTATACTCACTCTCTTTCCGGGGTTAGGATTCATTTTATATATCGTTTTTGGTAAGAAGACTCGAGGGGAGATCTTTCGAAATAAACATATTCAAGACACCCCGTTAAGGCCATGGGTCAGAGATCATCAAACTTACTCTAACAGTGAAGAATTGAAACCGAGCCTTAATACTGGTTCTGAATTGAAATTGGTCAATCTACATATTAACTCAGGCTTTGCTCCCTTAACCCAGCATAATCAAGTAGAAATACTTCTGAACGGCGGGGAGAAATTTCAAGAGTTATTTAATGCTTTAGAAAAGGCCGTCCATCATATACACCTCAGTTATTTTATTTTTAATGACGATGAAATTGGTGAAGATGTCTTAAAGATTCTAGCACGTAAAGTAACTGAGGGGGTGGAGGTGCGAGTCATTCTTGATGGACTGGGTAGTATTTCAATTTCCGGAAGCTTTATGAAAAGTATGAGGAAAGCAGGTATTCAGGCCAATTGGTTTTTCCCCTTACGATTTCCCTATCTAACGGCTAAATTGAATCTGCGCTATCATCGGAAAATAGTCGTAGTTGACGGCAGTACCGGCTTTCTAGGGGGGTTAAATATTGGAGACGAGTATTTATCCCGGGATTCCAAATTGGGTTTTTGGCGGGACACCCATTTAAAAATTGAAGGAGAAGCAGTACAGACTCTTCAAGGGACTTTTCTCAATGATTGGTTTTTCGTCACACGTCAGGAGATTAACGGAGAACAATATTACCCCGAAACTGGGATTTCTCAAAATCTACCTATTCAAATCCTGGCGAGTGGACCTGATTCAAAATGGAAATCAATCTTACATAGCTTCTTCAGCTCGATTACCATGGCTCAACACAGAGTCTACATAGAAACACCATACTTTATTCCGGATCAAGGTCTGATTATGGCCCTTAAAACAGCAGCTCTCAGCGGTATAGATGTGCGTCTTATTGTCCAAGGAATTCCGGAACATCAACTGACGTTCTTGGCAATGAATTCATACTTCGAGGAATTACTTCAGGCCGGTGTTAAAATCTATCAGTATATGAAAGGGACTCTGCATGCCAAGATCCTAATCGTCGATGATAATCAAGCTTTAGTAGGATCTGCCAATATGGATATGCGAAGTTTTCTTTTAGATTTTGAGATCAGCGCCTATATCTATGACGAGACGACGACGGAGCATCTAAGTGAATCCTTTGAGCAGGATCTAAAGGACTGCAGTGAAGTTACACTGGAGGAGGTACAGAGTCGCTCATTTACAGAGCGACTTAAAGAGTCCTGTGCTCGCTTGTTCTCACCACTATTATAGATACGGGAAGGTTCTCCTGTCTGAGTTATATTCAGGAGAAGTCCCCGTATCTTAATTTTTTCATTTGCGCGTCAGAAATTGCCGGAAGCATACGTCTTCATAATAAGTAGTGTTACTTTAGGTTGCGATATATATGTTAATAATATAGATTAAGATATATGTTAAGATAGATTAAGCTAAAATGGACATACAGAATTAAATATAAAGAGAGAAGGCAGGAGGCTGACGACGAGGTGGAGGCCAATTCGTCCTTTGATGAGACCTATGAACTATTGTTCCCGGTAGTCTACCGATATGTTTCGATTCGGATACCTAAAGCAGATGTAGAAGATGTGACCGCTGAAATTATCGTGAAAGTGTGGCGCGGTTTACCTACCATGGAAAAGAAGACAGCGCTTAAGTCTTGGGCCCTAACAATTGCTGCCCATCAGATTGCAGACTATTATAGAAGTAATAAACGTACTCCCATGATGCCTTTGGAAGAAACCCCGTTACCCCCACATGAGCAATTAGATCAAAGTGAATCGTGGGCTACTCTATTAAGTGTTAAGGAGACCTTAGCTAAACTCTCTCCACAACAGGTCAGTGTTATTCAACTCCGGTTAATTGAAGGGTTTAGTGCCGGAGAAGTGGCGGAGATCCTAGGTACGACTCAGCAAGCAGTAGACAGCCTTTTATACCGGGCTAAGAAAGGGTTCCGAAAAATCTACCAGGGGAACCTGGACAGAGGAGGCAGAGTCCGATGAAAAGGTTTTTTGACAAAAAGACGGATCTCACCGCTCTCTGGGAAGAGGATGGTGATTTACAGCGTATGAAAACATTCTTCCAATCGATTGAGGCTGACTCTGCTGCTAATGAAAAAATCAAACTTAGTGTAAAGCAAAAGGCCCTAGAAAAAATGTCTGGACTGGGGGATTCAAGAGAGTCCCAAATAAATATTTTTGATCAGGAAAAGGTTATTAGCCAAAAAGCAACTCTTTTTCAGAGAATACGTACAAGTTTGCTTTCCATGAGCAATTTTGGTCATTGGAAACTCGGCATTTCTGTGGCTGCCTTAGCGCTCTTTGTGATTATTGGGCAGGAAGCTATGAACGGCTCAGGGAACATCCTTCCACGTATGGGGAGCAGTATGGAAAAATCGACTCAATCTGCGGGTAGCTCTCCCCAGGATGGGAATTTTAATCTCGCTCTACAAGATTCAAAGAATATGAACCAAGAGATTAGGGCTAAAGGGAAAATGCCTAGCAATAACGGGGAGGAAGGTACAGCACCTCAGGCAGAGATGCAGTTCAGTATGGATAGCACCTCAGCAGCCCAAAACAAAGAAGTTCTTCCGGTTCCACCGGATCAAACAGATGCTCCGCCGGCGGATGCCGAGCTAGCACGGAAGATAACTCATAATTTAGATCTAACCTTGGAAGTCGCAGCCATCAAGGACTCTGTTAATCAGATTAGCCAGGAGGTACAACAACTAGGAGGGTATGTGGTCACATCTCAACAAAGTGAATCAGATCATTACTCCTCCGCCAATTTAACTGTTAAAATCCCTTCCGATAAAATTAGCGGCCTGCAAGATTCCTTCTCTGCTTGGGGTAAGGTGCTTGATCAACGCTTACAGGCTAATGATATTACGAATGAATACTACGATTCCCAAGCTCGTTTGACAATTCTTGAGGCTGAAGAGAAACGTTATCTCGAAATTCTGGCTCAGGCGGTGACGGTTGACGATGTGCTTAAAGTGGAAGGTGCCCTAAGCAACGCTCGCCAACAAATTGAACAATTAAAGGGTCAGCTAAAGCTTTGGAACCACCAAGTCGATTACTCCACAGTGACTATTCAAATCGTGACTCGTCAAAGCCCAAATCTCAATGTCACAAACCCCTGGCAACCCATATCTTGGACTGAAACCTGGAAAGCTGCCGGGGACGCGGTGCTGAAAACTTTGAGCAGTACCTGGAATGGACTGAATTATTTAGTTGTCGGAATAGGCTATGCCTCACCGTATCTTTTAGTAGGAGCTCTGGGTTGGAGTATTTATAGACTATGGAGAAAAAGGGCCAGTTAGCAGATTTTGATCATGATCAGTTGAACATTAAGACTCCGGGGGAAACGCACCTCGAAGAAAAATAAAGAACACCCACTTAGAAAATGGGTGTCAGGAATAGACAAAAATGGTTAGGGGTTAGACAGCATTTTACTATGCTTTTGTCTAAGCCCTTTTTACATGTCGGCTTAAAATACCTCCTAATGTAAGCTCCATTACATACTCCACAAGGTCAAGGCTACGTTTCCGCCCCTCAACTTTACGCCGACTATATATCTCTGTATAATTAGTAAATATAACTTCACCAATTAAGTGGGGGGCATTTATTTGAAACTTTCAAAACGAGCAAAGTCTATTGGCGGGATTATAGGAATAGCTATCGGTGCTATCCTGGCTGCCTATGGAATTCAGGGCTTTATTGTCTATTCCGGTTTGAGTGGCGGCGGAGTCGGCGGGATTGCTTTACTCCTCTACTACACCTTAAATCTTCCAATTGGAGTTATGACCTTTTTATTTAATGTGCCTTTACTGGTCTTAGGTTGGAAAGAAATCGATAAGGGGTTCGTTTTTAAGACTATTTGGGGTATCGCTGTTTTTTCAGTCTTCTTAGATTTATTTAATGGAGTCCGCCCATTGGATTTCAGTGATATTTTCTTAGGGGCGCTCTACGGAGGGCTCATTTCCGGAGTTTCATCAGCAATTGTTTTCCACTTTGGCGGTAGTTTAGGTGGCACGGATATAATTTCGAAAATCATTCAACAGAGGTATGGTGTGCCCATGGGAACCTCTGCTCTGGCGATCAATGGAGTTATTATCTTAATATCCTGGGCTGTTCTTGGCTCAAAAGCCGCTCTTTACACCTTGGTTATGCTATTTGTTTTTGGGCGAGTACTGGATTTAATCCAGAGTGGAGTTCCGGCAAAATCAATTACCATTATTTCCGATCATTCTGAAGCATTAGTTGAACGAATTATGGGTGATCTAGGTCGAGGTGCAACATTTTTGCATGGCCGTGGAGCATACTCTTGTGAACCCAAAGATGTTATTATCTGTGTAGTGAGCTTACCTGAAATCGGGCGCTTAAAACGAGCTGTGCGGGAAGTAGACCCCCAAGCTTTTATGATTATTCAAAATGCCGGAGAGGTTTTCGGCAGTGGTTTTTCCAATGAGTAAGTAATCTCTATTTGAGATCCGAATCGAGGGTTCTAAGTTCACTCAAGGTGACGAAACGATACCCGGAAGTCTTTAGGGCATTAAGGATAGGCACCAGGGATTTCACGGTTTGAGTACGTTGATACCCTCCATCATGCATGAGAATTATTGCACCTGGGAAGACGTTTTTAGTAACATTATCAATAATTTGTTTGACTCCCGGATTTCTCCAGTCTTTGCTGTCGACGCTCCATAGTGCTACCACATGACCATTTCTTTTAGTGGCTTCCATTTGAGTTTTTGATACCAGTCCACCTGGTGGACGGTAGAAGTACGTGTGATTCCCTGTTGAATTAAAGACGACTTGATTCGTTTGATTCATTTCTTCTACTAATTTGCGTTGTTGATAATCATGGGTGAAACCATGATTTCCTATTTCATGACCTTCCTTGACTAAACGCTTAAGTAAAGCAGGATTTGATTCTGCAGCCTTTCCTAAAACAAAAAAGGTGGCTCTTACGTCCTTTTCCTTTAGGATATTTAGAATATCCGGTGTATCGACGGGATCAGGCCCATCGTCAAAGGTTAGAGCCACGACTTTTTCCTGGGTTTTGGCCATATAGTAAGTTCCGGGAGTTCGTACCAGTGAGGGAATAGTTAGTGTCAGTAAATTAATTGTCAGTAAGCCTCCTATAGTAATTAGGAACATAAGTAATAGAATAAGTTTACGGCGAGCTAAAAAATAGATACGCAAATGTCCTTCACCCCCAAGTTGCTTCTTTAATACCTATGGATAAATAACAAATTACATTCCTCTAAAACCACTCTGAAAAATCAAAGCCCAAAAACATTTTTAACATAATAGACCGGAGAGACAGGGTGGCTTCGATCCACTGGAGTGAACCCTTTGCATGGAGAGACGGTTATGCCTACAAAGCTGCCCGACCCGAGTAATCATCTTCTGCTGGTTCTGCGGTTCATTTTATAACCTCAAGTAACCGTAAATATTATCGAGTGACCCTCGGAAGCAGGGGGCAACGAATACTTAAAGAAGGTAGGGATAGATTTTGGGTTTCCGTTTTGTATTTGGAAGAGCAGGCAGCGGCAAGAGCACATTATGCTTAGAAGAAATCCGGAATGAGCTCCGCACAGAACCCGGAGGAGCCCCTCTTATCCTTCTTGTTCCGGAGCAGGCCACTTATCAGATGGAGGTTGCTTTAGCAGATACTCCCGATCTCGGTGGCAGCTTGCGTGCCCAGGTCTTAAGCTTTCGTCGTCTAGGCTGGAGAATTTTTTCTGAGACCGGTGGAGGGCAAAAGGTGCTGATCGGTCCGATAGGAAAACGAATGCTTCTGCGTAAAATTCTTTTAAAACATCGCCTTGATCTCAAAGCATTTGCCCGATCTGCTACTCGTCCCGGTATGGCTGAACTTCTCGCTCAAGCCATTGGAGAGTTCAAGATCTATTGCGTCGGCCCCAATGATTTACTTAAGGTCAAAACAACAAGTAGTCTATTAGAAGATAAGCTTAGTGATTTAGCCTTAATTTACGAAGAATTTCAGGCAGCCTTAGGCCTGGGAATTCGTGACCCGGATGATGAGCTGTCTGTTTTGGCTGAAAAGATTCCCGCTGCTCCCCTCATTCAGGGGGCGAAAGTATGGGTTGATGGATTTACAGGATTCACCCCGCAAGAATTAGAGGTTTTAAAGAGGCTGGTGTCAACCGCTCAGGAAGTTGTCATAACCTCTACTTTAGATCCGGTTTTCCTTACGGAGGAACGCCTGACTGGGGCGGGGATTTTCCAAGCGGGAGATGAGATGTTTACCGGGCCTTGGAAAACCTATCAAGACTTGCAGCGTATTGTCTTAGAAACAGGCGTACAGATACATCCCCCAACCATACTCTTAGGTTCTAAGCGCTATAAGCATCCTTGGCTCTGGCATCTGGAAAAGTATTATTCTACTTATCCTACGGTTGCTTTCGCTACTCTTCAGGCAGGCAATAATTCTCCCACAGCAGGTAGCCTGACCAATGGAATTCAGGTCTTCTCGGCTGTCAATCGCAGAGCTGAAGTAGAAGGTGCAGCGAGAGAACTAAGGCGCTTGGCTAGAGACGAGGGTCATAGCTGGAACGAAATGGCCGTCACAAGTCGTGACCTTACGGGTTATGCCGAACTGATTGCTCAAGTGTTTACAGCTTATGAAATACCGCACTTCCTAGATTATAAACGCCCTGTCCTTCATCATCCCTTAATCGAACTCCTGCAATCGATTTTAGAAGCAATCAAGAGCAATTGGGGATATGAACCCTTATTTCGCTGTTTAAAGACCGACTTTTTTCCTCTGCAAAGGGACGCCGTTGATCGCCTGGAAAATTATGTTCTGGAATATGGCATTCATGGTGATGGTTGGACGAGGAATCAGCCTTGGATATATCATCGACAATGGACTTTAGGACAAAAGGAAGAACAACGAGCTTCAGAGCTTAAGTTTCAGACTGAACTTAATTCCTCTCGCCAAACTGTGTATGATATTATTGCGCCCTTGGCTGAATTAAACCAATTGGGAGCTATGAATGTACGAATTGTCACAGAAGCCTTGTATTATTTTCTTGAAGGCTTAGATGTCCCCGGCACCTTAAGGTTGTGGTCGCAAAAAGCTCAAGAGGAAGGGGATCTTGCTGAGGCTAGGCTGCATGAGCAAATCTGGGAATCGGTTGTCCAGGTCCTCGATGAAATCGTTGTTGGTTTAGGGGAAGAGAACTTAGAACTTGAGGACTATGCCCTAATTCTTTCTTCCGGTATTGAAGGAATCGAGTTGGGTCTGATTCCTCCCGGACTCGACCAAGTGTTAGTCGGATCCCTAGATCGCTCACGCAATCCGGAAGTTAGAGTGCTCTTTATCTTAGGAGCTAATGAAGGAATACTTCCGGCACGCCCAGTTTCTGATGGGGTGCTTGACGCTGAAGAAAGAGAACAATTAGAAAAAGCCGGAGTTGCCCTTGCTCCAAAAGGCAAGGCTCAGACCTTTGAAGAACAATTCTTTATCTATACCGCACTTACTCGCGCCGTTGAAAGGCTAATAGTTTGTTATCCTTTGACGGATGAAGAGGGGAAAGGACTGACGGTTTCTCCGGTTGTTACCCGGCTGACTCATCTTTTTCCGATGCTTAGCGGATATTTTTTAGGAAACCAAGAGGATATCCACCAAATTAGCCAACCGGATTCAACTTTACAAAACTATGCTGAACAGCTTCGTCTCCTCCGCCAAGGGGAACCTCTTTCTCCTTTATGGGAGGCTGCTGAAAAGTGGCTAAGTCAAGATCCCCTTCGGAAGAGTAAAGTTGATAGACTTCAAGAAAGTCTTACCAACCAGAATCAAGAGGATAAACTGCAACGTCCCCTAGCCCGACGTTTATATGGTAAACGCTTAATGGCTAGTGTCTCTCGTTTGGAACAATTCGCTAAATGCCCTTTCGGACATTATGCTCGTTATGGTTTGAAACTCCGCGAAAGATCGACTTATCAATTGTCCAGTCCAAATATGGGAGAATTCTTTCACACCCTTTTGCATGATTTTGCTCAGCAGCTCAAGGCTAAGGGTTTGGATTGGGGAAAATTGACTAAGGAAGAATCGTGGACATTAATTAATGAACTGGCGGATCAGATTGCCCCAAGTCTGCAGCATGAAATACTGCTCAGCAACGCCCGATATCGTTATTTGACTCATAAGCTAAAACGAACGGTTCATCACGCAGTACGAGTGCTGGGGGAGCATGCCCGCAAAGGGGTGTTCATTCCCATCCAACTTGAAGTTGGTTTTGGGCCACAGGAGAAACTGCCCGGCGTAGAGATCCCGTTAACCGACAGCGATTCGCTGTTGCTCTGCGGGCAAATCGACCGAGTCGATGCTGCCTTTTTAGACGGACAAGTCTATTTGCGAATCCTGGATTATAAATCTCGTGAATTGTCCTTATCCCTAGACTCGATTTACTATGGCTTAAATCTTCAATTGTTGACTTATCTACACGTGGCCTTACAGGGAGCAGAAGTCTTGTTGAATACTCCTACAGTGATAACCGATTCTGAAGAAGCAGATTCGGAAAACACCTTTAGTGAGATTGCTGTCGGCAGGGATAACCCCTTTCCGGAGAAGATTCCGGCGGGCTTTCTATATTTTCCCGTACTGGAACCTCAGCTCGAAGAGAAACTCCCCCTCAGTTCAGAAGAGTTAGATCAACGCCGTGTCAAAGCAGTTAAGGTAAGTGGCTATTTATTAGCCAACCCAAAGGTTTTAGAAGCCATGGATTCAACATTTTCAACCGGGCAATCTGAATTATTGGGACTAAAGTTAAAAAAAGACGGAACCTTTAAGAAAGGCACAAACGTCCTTACAGAGGATCAATTCTCTTTGCTAAGCAATTATCTTCAGCAGTGGTTTCGGCAGAAGGGTGAAGAAATATTAGACGGTGATATTTCCCTTTCTCCTTATCGGCGAGGAAAGAGTACCGGCTGCCAGTACTGCAGTTATAAGCCCGTGTGCCACTTTGATCCCTACCTGCCGGAAAATCAATATCGGGACTTGTCGGCTATGAAACCTGAAGAAATCTGGGAACGATTGGAAGGGTTAAAGGCCGATAATTCAGATGACCTTTTGCAAGAGCAAGAACAAGAGTTAGAAACCAAGGATTCTAAGGATGGAGTCTTAAACTGGCTTGGCGAAGCAACAACAGACTCTCTCAAGAAAGTGCAAAAGCAAGTATCTACTAAGAAGAAAGGCGGTCATCTAAGTGAGTAAACCAAAATGGACACAAGAACAAACAGCCGCCATCAGGTTGCAAGGGGAACTCTTAGTAGCTGCTGCTGCAGGTTCAGGGAAAACTGCTGTACTTGTTGAACGTCTAATCCATAGAATTTTAAATACTGAAGACCCCGTCGATGTTGATCGGTTTTTGGTTGTTACATTTACTAAAGCAGCGGCCAATGAAATGAGGGAGCGTATCGGCAAAGCCTTAGACGATGCTTTATTTCAGGAACCAGACCCCAGGGAAATTGAGCGTATTCTCAAACAACGCAACCTGCTTCACCAAGCCAGTATTACTACCTTGCATTCTTTCTGTCTGGAATTAATCCGTAAGTACTTTTACCAACTGGAATTGGATCCTGCTTTTCGAGTAGCCGATCAAGCAGAGGCAGACTTACTTCGTCAGGATGTTATTGAAGATCTTTTTGAAGCTAGGTATGCTGCACAGGACGCTGACTTTCTTAAACTGGTTGAAGCCTTTGGCACGGATCGTGATGACCAACCCTTAATGGAGTATGTACTGAGTCTTTATTCCTTTGCCTATAGTCAGCCCCAGCCTAAGGCCTGGTTAAGTGATCTTTCCGGGGGATACAACTGGGAAAATATAGAAAATTTGATGCAAAGCCAATGGGGTCAAGCTATTCGCCAAGGACTCTCTGATCTTGTCAGTGAAAGTTTAAATTTGTTCGAAAGAGCTGAACAGCTCTGCCAATCTCCCGGTGGACCGCTGCCTTATGCTTTAGCTTTGCAGGATGATCTTAACCGCGCAGGCTTACTTGACCGTGCCTTAAAAAAAGGGGAGTGGGCTCAGGTAGAAGCGGAGTATTACTCTGCGATCAATTTCCCCAAACTGCCGGCGATACGTTCTAAATCCAAGAAGACCACCGCCGATACTCCTGAACAACCAATAGTTGATGAATCCGCACAAAAGGAATTGCAGGAAGAGTGTAAGAAATTAAGAGATGATGCTAAAAAGAAACTTAATTCAATAAAAGACGCAGTATTCGCTTATCCCCTTGAGACCCAGCTTCCTGCCTTGAAAGAGATGGGGGGGATGGCTGGGACGCTGGGAGAATTGGTCATTGAATTTTCACGGGCCTATTTGACGGCTAAAGGACAGCGTAACATTGTGGACTTTTCGGATCTCGAGCATTTTGCGCTGAATTTGCTGGAAGAAGAGGGAGAAGCATCTTTGATCGCTCAAGGATTAAAGGAGTTCTTTGCTGAAGTATTGGTGGATGAATATCAGGATATCAATCCGGTTCAGGAACGCATTTTACATCAGGTATCCAGACAAGGGGAGTCGCCTAATTTATTTATGGTGGGAGATGTAAAGCAAAGCATTTATCGTTTTCGTATGGCTGACCCCAACCTTTTTATTGCCAAATATAATACCCTTCCTCATTGGCAGACTGACCAGATAACTGACCCGACAAATGAGGCAAAGACAATGGTCATTGATCTAAACCGCAACTTTCGCAGTCGGGTTGAAGTCGTAAAGGGAGTGAATTATCTTTTTCGCCAGATCATGACCTTGAGTGCCGGAGAAATAGTCTATGATGATCAAGCAGCTTTACAATATGGTGCATCCTTTGTTGCGGGTCAGAATCAAATTAGTTCAGCTGAAGGGCCTATTGAAGTTCATTTAATTGACTCGAAAAGCATAAAAGGCGAGTTGTCTACATACTTTGATGAGGGAACAAAAGACGTTGTGGCAAACGAAGATCAGCGACAAGCTGAAGGCGCAGAAAGCAGCAACTCTACGGAAAACGAAAGGGACTCAGAAGAAACTATATCGACAGAGGACATGGATAAAGCCCGCCTGGAAGCCCGTTTTGTCGCAATGAGAATTCAAGGTATTGTTCAAGGAGCAGAATTTCAGATTTATGATAAGCAGATTGGGGATTTTCGTCCTGTTCGATATTCGGATATTGTGGTCTTGATGCGATCCTACTCGGCAGTTGCCCCAATTTATATCGAAGAATTTCAAAGCAGGAGCATTCCGGTCTACGCGGAAACAACCAGCGGCTATTTTGGCGCCAGTGAAGTAGAGACCATATTATCCCTGCTTAAAATCATCGATAATCCTCATCTGGATATTCCTTTGGCAGCAGTACTTCGCTCTCCCTTAGTCGGCCTCAATGGAAGCGAGTTGGGTAAAATCCGAATGATGCTTCCCGAAGGGGATTTCTACGAAGCCTTAACCATGGCGGTATGGGCTGGGTTTGGCGCTGAAAACCTTAAGTCTGAGCAAGAGAATGATTTCAGAGATATATTGGGCCTCTATGAGGATGCACTGCCGGAAAAGCTTTTACAGGCACGTCAGATTTTTGAAAGCGCTCCCCAGTTAAAGGATAAAACCTTGGCTTTTTGGCATAATCTCCAGGGCTGGCGCACAAAATCCAGACGAACATCCCTTGCCGATTTGCTGTGGTCACTCTATGAAGAAACCGGGTACTTAGCCTATGTGGGCACCTTGCCGGCAGGCGTACAGCGTCAGGCTAACTTGCGTGTGCTATATGACCGAGCACGTCGTTATGAAGCAACCCGTTATCGGGGGTTATTTCGTTTCCTTCGCTTCTTAGAGCGCTTCCGGGGACAAGGTAAAGACTTGGGAAGTGCACGAGCCTTAGGGGAAAATGAAGATGTGGTTCGCTTAATTACAGTTCATGCCAGTAAAGGATTAGAATTTCCCGTGGTATTTGTCGTTGGTCTGGGAAGGACGTTTAACACCCAAAGCCTCAAAGGGAAGATGCTTTTACATTCTAAATTAGGCGTGGGGATGCCGATTATTGATGTGGAAAACAATGTGCGCTATCCGTCGTTGATTCAATATGCTGTAAAACAACGCTTAGCTCAGGAATCTTTGGCCGAAGAACTGCGTATTCTTTATGTAGCACTTACTAGGGCCAAGGAGCGTCTGTTTCTTTATGGCTGCCTGGATAACTGTGATACAACTCTTAAGAAATGGTTTCGCAGCTTTGACTGGCAGGATATACCCTTACCGACGGGTCAACTAAGAAGCGCTAAGTGCTTTCTGGATTGGATCGGTCCAGCCTTAGTACGTCATCCTGCTCAACTCTTCGGTGAAACAAGTCCTCAAACGACTTGTACTTTGCCGGAGTCAAGTTCACAATGGAAAATTCTTCTTCATAATAGTGTCGAAGAAACTCGTGAGGACTGCCGAGAATCCATGCCAACAGAAGGATTAGAGGAAAGCAGTTGCAAAGAGGCATCTGAAGTTGTGTCTGTAGAGGAGTGGTATACTGAAGTTAGCCGACGCTTAAGCTGGCAGTATCCTCATGCAAAATCAGTTCGACAAGTGGCCAAAACAAGCGTCAGTGAATTAAAACGGCAGCAGACCTGGCACGTGGATAACCAGGCGTCTGCCATGCCCACTCTTAAGAAACAATCAAATACCGTACTGAGGCCGAAATTTATGCAAGCGGCCCAACATTTAACGGCTGCAGAACGAGGGACTGCAATGCATACAGTGATGCAACATCTCCTCTTTAAAGAATTAGCTGAAATCTGGGCAACAATGTCTTATCAGGATCAAATTAATGAGATAAGTGAATTTGTGCATAAACTTGAACAAGCTGAAATTTTAAATTATGAACAGCGTATGATCATTCAGCCTGAACAGATTGTTCATTTTTTAGGCACTCCTTTAGGGCAGAGATTTTTCAAGGCCAATCAGATTCTCAGGGAAGTACCCTTTACTCTGACCTTCCCATCAGAGAGCATGACAAAAGTTTTGGTCCAGGGCGTCATTGATGTTGTTCTTATCTACAAGGATGAACATGATAATAGTTCAGCAGAAATTCTCGACTATAAGACGGACTCGCTTCCTGAAGATGAAGACAGTGATCCTGAGCAGATTCTTAGAGAACGCTATACCCTTCAACTTTCACTCTATGCCCAAGCAATTGAGCGCTTAATTAAAATCGATGTTCAACGCTGTACCCTCTATTCATTTGCTCTTGGCCGGGAGGTAGCCATTCGGGAACTTCGGAAGAGCGCTTTGGATGAGGTATTGCCTTTCTGATAATAATTAATATTCTATTTAATTAATTATTGATTATTAAGTTCAAAAGTGATAGTCTAATTTTAAGAATATGTGAAATGTTACATTACCTCAAAAGAAGTAGTTGAATGATGGCTGTTCAACCACCAACTTGCACTAAAATCCCCTGCTTTAATAAAGCGGGGGTCTTGATGAGCGGTAAATCATTCAGGCATTTGGGGATTGGTTTATTGAACATATGTCAAGGATCAACAAATTAGCTATAAAATTATTTAATTCCATAATATTTCGTCTTTTTAAAAGAGGATTTTTTAATTTCTTGGCGAACATAGTTACTATTCCTTGTGATTGTTGTAACTATCTTTAATAAGGAGTAAGGATGAAAGAGGGGTTGTAATGAGTCAAAATAAAATAGGTTCTGTTTTGATTGTTGGCGCAGGGATTGCAGGGATTCAAGCAGCACTGGATTTGGCAGAGTCGGGATACTTAGTTCATCTGGTAGAAGAATCGTCAGCTATTGGCGGTACTATGCCGATGTTGGATAAGACCTTCCCAACCAATGATTGCTCCATGTGTATTTTGTCTCCAAAGCTAGTTGAATGCGGACGCCATCTGAATGTCAGAACCTACACCAACTCACAAGTTGTCAGAACTGAAGGAGAAGCTGGAAATTTCAAAGTCATCATTAAACAAAAAGCACGTTACATCGACCTGGAAAAATGCACAGGTTGCGGAGCGTGCGCTGAAGCATGTCCAGTCAAAGTCGATGATGAGTTCAACCAAGGCTTAGGAAAGCGTAAAGCTGCCTTCAAACAGTATTCCCAAGCTTTCCCTAATGCTTATGGCATTGACGAACAAAATTGCTTGTATCAAACCCGAGGAAAAGCCAAGGGGAAAGACATCTGCCTGAAATGTGTTAAAGCATGTCAAGCCGGTGCCATCGACCATCATATGGAAGACAAGGAATTTGAAGTCGAAGTAGGATCAATGATTCTTAATCCTGGCTTCAAAATATTTGATGCCGCTTCCTTGGATTATTACGGCTATGGAAAAATCAAAAGTGTCATCACAAGTTTAGAATTTGAGCGACTGCTCAGCGCATCCGGACCCTTCGACGGGCATTTAGTGAGACCTTTTGACAAAAAGGAACCTCAAAAAATCGCCTGGATTCAGTGTGTAGGATCCAGAAATGCAAAAATCGGAAATAACTACTGTTCCGGTGTGTGCTGTATGTATGCAATTAAGGAAGCTGTAATTGCCAAAGAGCACAGTCATATTCCTGTAGACACAACTATTTTCTATATGGATATGAGAACCCCCGGAAAAGATTTTGAAAAATATTATAACAATGCCAAGAATCAACAAGGTGTCAATTTCATCCGTTCCAGAGTATATGAGGTCACTGAAGCTAAGGATGATTCCGGTGATGCAGTTATCAGATACTCCACAGAAGACGGCCAAATTTTAACCGATCAATTTGATTTAGTGGTACTGTCTGTCGGCTTAGAGCCAGGAGATAGCTCTAAGGAATTAGCTAAACTTCTAGACCTTAAAGTCAATAAGTATGGCTTCGCTGAGCTTGAGCCTTTGAGTGGGGTTAACACCTCTAAAGAAGGGATTTTTGCTGCAGGAGCTTTCAGTGGACCAAGAGATATCCCTGAAACCGTTATGCAAGCCAGTGCCGCAGCCGGTTCTGCCTCTGCTTTATTAGCGGAAGAACGGGGAACTTTAGTCAGTGAAAAAGAATATCCACCGGAAATGGATGTTGCCGGCGATATTATTCGCACAGGAGTCTTTATTTGTCACTGTGGCGTCAATATCGGCAGTGTTGTTAATGTGCCCAGCGTCGTTGAATATGCTAAAACCCTGCCCACTGTAGCATATGCTACGGATAAGATCTATGCCTGTTCCCAAGATGCTCAAGCATCCATCAAAGCCTTAATCAGTGAACAAAAATTAAACAGAATTGTTGTTTCCTCCTGCAGCCCAAGAACACACGAGCCTTTGTTCCAAGAAACCTTAAAAGAAGCAGGTTTGAATGCTCACCTGTTCGATATGGCTAACATTCGTGACCAATGTTCCTGGGTTCACATGAATCAACCGGAACAAGCGACGGAGAAAGCGAAAGATCTCACAAAATTAGCGATTGTCCGGGCCTCCATGCAGCAACAAACCCAACCGATCTTCATGGACATGAACCATGCAGCCATGGTAATCGGCGGCGGAGTTGCCGGTATGACCAGTGCCCTGTCCCTAGCCGATCAAGGGTATGAAGTTCACTTAGTAGAAAAAGACAGTGCTTTAGGCGGCGTCGCCAGAAGATTCTCCACCGGCTTCCGAGGAGAAGACATGAAAGCCTTTGTTGCGGAGCTTATCGAAAAGGTCAGCAATCATGCCAACATCAAGCTTCATGTAGGTGTAGGAATTAAAGATGTGGGCGGTTTCTTAGGCAACTTTACCACTACCTTAGAAAACGGCGAACAAATCGCTCATGGTGTGGCACTCCTCACTATTGGCGGTCAAGAGTATAAGCCCAATGAATATCTCTATGGTCAAGACGAGCGCGTCATGACCCAAATCGAAATGGATGAAGCCATTTACAACCATGATCCCAAGGTTGAAGGGGCCAAGAACTTTGTCTTCATTCAATGTGTAGGCTCACGTACTGTAGAAAATCCATACTGCAGCCGTACTTGCTGTACTAAATCCGTTAAATTAGCGCTGAAGATGAAAAAGAAAAATCCTGCTGCCAATGTCTTTGTTCTGTACAGAGATATGAGAACTTATAGCTACTTTGAAGAGGACTATGAGGAAGCAAGAAGAATTGGAATCATCTTTGTTCGCTATAGTGAAAACGCCAAACCTGTCGTCAGCAAAGAAGGGGATACACTTCTTGTTACAGTTAATGATCATGTCTTAGACAGACCTATTGAAATAGAAACTGATGTCCTTTGCCTAGCAGCAGCTATCAAGGCTCCTGCCGATGGTAAAAAACTCTCTAAATGGTTCAAAATCCCCTTAAATGCCGAAGGCTTCTTCTTAGAAGCACATATGAAATTGCGTCCTGTTGACTTCAGTACTGATGGAGTATTTATGGCAGGTATCGCTCACAGTCCGAAAAACATGGAAGAAGTCATAGCTCAAGCTAAGGCTGCTGCAGGACGTGCGGGAGTAGCCCTGTCTAAAGATCAAGTAGAATCAGCGGGTCTAAATGCCTTTGTTAATAAACGTAAGTGTACCGCTTGCGGAACATGTGAAGCTGTTTGCTCAGCTAAAGCTATCACAGTTGACCAAGTAAATCGCGTTGCAGTTGTCAATGATGCTCTCTGTAAAGGCTGCGGAGCTTGTGCTTCTAGTTGCCGTTGCGGAGCCTTAAGCCTCAGAGGATGTACCAACGAGCAAATTGTCGAGATGTTAAACTCCCTATAAATTTTTAGGCACCGAATAACTAGGGAAAGGTAGATGATTATGGGAGAAATTCAGGTAGAAGCTGAAAATAAAAAGTATGAACCTAAAATTGCAGCTTTCTTGTGTAACTGGTGTAGTTACGCAGGAGCAGATTTAGCCGGGGTTGGTAGAGTACAATATCCGGCAACCATTAGGACTATCAGAGTCCCATGTTCCGGCAGAATCAACCCCTTATATGTACTAAAAGCAATGGCCAATGGAGCTGACGGAGTCTTAGTTTCCGGATGCCACCCGGGAGATTGCCATTATATCAGCGGCAACTATGTAGCACGCCGAAAATTTGCCCTCATTAAGTCCCTGCTTAACCACGTTGGGCTAGAGGAAGACCGAATCAGTTTTTCCTGGGTATCAGCAGCGGAAGGTATCCGCTTTGCAGAAGTCGTAAAAGGAGTTACCGAGCGTGTTAGTGCCCTCGGCCCTAATAATGGAATATTTAAAGTAGTTGATGACGGGGGTGCAGCAGCGGATGAATAATATCATTAACGATATCCGAGATAAAGCCCGTCAGTTGCTGGCAGAAGGCAAAGTTGACGTAGTTATTGGATACGAAAAAGGTTCCCTGCCTCTTAAGGCCACACCATTCTTCGCCCATTCTCCGGCCGAGGTCGACTCATTGATTTGGGATGAAACCTGCGAGAATAACTTAGCCACTTATGTTGCTAAGACTCCCGGAAAAAAAGCTATTGTGGCTAAAGGCTGTGACAGTCGTGCCTTAGCAGTTCTCTTACAAGAAAACCAATTAGTCAGAGATGACTTATATATTATCGGGGTTTCCTGTACCGGTGTTATCGACCAACGAAAAATTGTCGCTGAGGTGGGAGAAATCCTAGAAGCCGGCATCAATGACGGTAAAATTTCCGTTAAAGGAATGGCTGGGGACAAAGAGTATCTCTTCGCTGAATTAAAAGATGCTACCTGCCAAACCTGTCGTTATCCTAACCCGGTCTTAGAAGATGTTCACCTTGGAGAAACCATTGCTGTTTCTCAAGAAGCACCTGCCTTTGCAGATGTTATAGCCTTGGAAGAACAATCTGCTGGCGAGCGCCAAGATTATTTCAAAGAGCAAATGAGCAAGTGCATCCGTTGTTATGCCTGCCGCAATGCCTGTCCTTTGTGCTATTGCCAAGAATGCTTTGTGGATTGCAACTCCCCCAGATGGCTTACCGGTGGCGTAAATCGTGCGGAAAATCTCTTCTTCCAAGCCGGACGTGTCTTGCACTTAGCAGGCCGATGTGTTGATTGTGGCGCTTGTACTCGCGCTTGTCCCCAAGGCGTGGACATTCGGGCCTTGAACCGCAAAATGACCAAAGATGTATACACCATGTATAATCATGAAGCCGGTATCAGCGAAGACGGTAAACCTGCTCTTAACGAATACACAACCAATGATCCAGAACAGTTCTTGGTAAAGGAGTGAGGTGAAGATAATGAAGATAAGTAAAGAAAAATTTGGCCAGGCCTTTGATGCTTTGGTCGCTGATTATAAAGTAATTGCTCCTGTTAGTGATGGCAGCGGAATTGCTTTCACAGAAGTCAAAAGCTTCTCAGACGTCAAGCAAGATTATCTAAATTCTAAACTTCCTCCCAAAGCCTTTTTCTTTCCTCAACATGAAAAACTCATGTCCTATAAGAAAGAGGGTAAGGATGTCACCGTTAAGAGCGAACTGAAGGTTGAGAACACCATCCTTTTTGGCATAAGACCTTGTGATGCCAAAGGAATGCTGCTCTTAGATAAAGTATTTAAAAATGATCAGTATACAGACCCATATTATTATGAGCGTCGTGAGAAAGCTGTAATTATTGGGCTGGGTTGCACTAAGATAGCTCCTACTTGTTTCTGCTCTTCTTTTGAAATTTCTCCTGCAGGAAGTGAAGGATCGGATCTGTTTTTGATCGATCTCGGCGATTCCTATGAGGTAGAGGTTGTTACTGAGAAAGGGAAAGCTTTGGCTGACCGTTTAGCTCTTGCTGAACTAACTGCTGATGAGCAAGCCTTGGTCGATAAAATCAAGAGTGCTGAAACCCCCAGTAAGATTGATGTTTCCAACACTACCAGTAAGCTTGACAAAATGTTTAACAGTCCTTACTGGGATACACTGCAAGAAAAGTGCCTGGGGTGTAATGTTTGTTCCTTCTCCTGTCCTACCTGCCATTGCTTCGATATTTCTGAGGAAGTACGCAAGAATGAAGGTACCAGAGTACGAACTTGGGATGCTTGCATGGCTCCGCTCTTTACACTTCATGGATCGGGTCATAACCCGCGGGATAACAAAAAAACCCGTTGGCGTCAAAGATTGATGCATAAGTTCAACTATTTTGTCCACAACAATGGGTCTATGTCCTGCGTAGGCTGTGGTCGCTGCATAAAAAGTTGCCCAGTCAATATGGATATCCGACAAGTCGTTGATGGGGCTAACAAAGCAGAATTGGTGGTGGAATGATGCAACAGAATCCATATCTCCCAATAACCATGAAACTAGTTAAGAATTTAGTGGAAACTGAAGATAGACTCATCAATACCTTTACCCTAGAATTTATGAACAAACAAGATGAAGAAAACTTCAAATACATGCCTGGCCAGTTTGCAGAACTTAGTGCCTATGGCCATGGCGAAGCTCCTTTCGGAATCGCAACCTCACCCACCGAGCCTGGAATTTTAAAATTCTCGGTAGCTAAGGTAGGCTGTGTCTCCAATGCTCTTCACCTCATGGAAGAAGGAACTATGGTTGGGGTTAGAGGCCCCATGGGTAACTATTATCCTATCGAACAGTTTAAAGGCAAAAATGTCGTTATCATTGGTGGAGGTTTTGCTTTTACCACCCTGCGTTCCCTGGCAAAATACATGCTTGATGATAAGCATCGCGGAGATTATGGCGATATTACCGTTATTTACGGTGCCAGAAACCCCGGCTTATTGCTCTACAAAGAAGAATTAGCAGAGTGGGAAAACAATCCCAACATCAACTTAGTCACTACCATTGACAGACCGGCTGAAGGATGGACTAAGCACGTAGGTTTTATTCCCAGTATAACTGAACAAATTGCTCCCTCTTCCGTAGACACCTATGCTGTTGTCTGCGGACCACCGGCTATGATCAAATTTACTTTACCTGTTTTAGAGAAATTAAACTTCCCTCCCGAGCGAATCTACACTTCTTTAGAAATGCGTATGAAATGCGGGTTGGGAATCTGCGGACGTTGTAATATCGGTACAGAATATGTCTGTAAAGACGGCCCTGTTTTCTCCATGGCTCAATTAAAAGAACTGCCTAATGAATATTAATCAAGTCGGAGGTGATAGTAAGAATGGCTGAACCCATTAGAGTTAAAGATTTAGATCCTACCCTTAGAGAAGAAGTGGCTGGATTATTAAAAGGATATGATTTCTCTAACTGCCTTACTTGCGGTATGTGTACGGCTGGATGTAAGTACAGTGATTTAGTTGAGGATAATGACCCACGTAAGTTTATTCGTAAAGTTGCTCTAGGATTACGTGAAGAAGTGGAAAATGATCCTTTTGTCTGGAGCTGCAATATGTGTGAGCGATGTACTGTTGAATGCCCAATGGGCGTCAATATTGCAGCTCTCACAAGAGCTTTCCGTGGAAAAACTGCTATGCCTCCGGGTCACTTACAACACATTGCCGATGACCATATACGTACAGGTAACCAAATGGCAGTCGAACAACTTGATTATGATGAAACTCTAGAATGGCTCGAAGAGGAACTCCAAAAAGAATTAAATGATCCAAACTACAAAATTCCTATCGACAAGCCGGATGCAGATTTCATGTTTGGCTTCAATGCCAGAGAGGTCAAGCATTACCCACACGAACTGCAAACGATCCTCCATGTCTTCTACGCAGCTAAAGCAAATTATACCCTGAGCAGCAAGCGTTGGGATGCTACTAATATCTGCCTGTTTACAGGTAAAAACGATGAGTTCCAAGAAATTTCCCGTCCGCTTTTTGAAGAAGTTGAACGTTTAAATGCTAAGGAATTAATCGTTACAGAATGTGGTCACGCATTCCGCTCGAGTAAAATGTTTCAGCGCAGCTTCTGGAAGGGAAAACAATTCCCTGTACGCCATATAGTTGAAATTTACGCTGATTGGATCAAGGAAGGCAGACTGAAACTGGATAAGAGCAAGAATCCTCTACCAGTGACCCTTCATGATCCTTGTAATACGGTTCGAAAAGAAGGAGTCTATGAACCACAGCGCTATGTTATTAAACATGTCGTCGAAGATTATCGCGAAATGAATCCAGAGGGCAAGTATAATATTTGTTGTGGAGCAGGAGGCGGAGCTTTAGCGGTTGCAGCTACAAAGCAACAGCGTATGGCTAAGGCTAAACCAAAAGTCGATCAATTAGTGGCAACCGGTGCTAAAATCGGATGTATCCCTTGCCACAACTGTATTGACCAGTTTAATGACATGAATAAATTCTATAAGCTGGGTATGAAGATGCACCATCTCAGTACTCTTATAGAGAATGCTTTAGTGCCTGATGATGCTCCTGAGGCTCCGGCAGCAGAGTAACATAGGTCTATATGTTAGCTTAGTTTGATAAAGATCCTTTTTATAGATCGGAAAGCCCCGACAGCGGAATCATAATGACCGCATCGTCGGGGCTTTTTTGATATATTTGACTCCCCAGCCACTACTCTCTGGAGTAAGCAAGATAAAATCAATATTTATATTACACATTGCTCTTCAAGAAAGGGTATAATATAAATTAGAATCAAGCCTATTGACCGCAGCATAGTTACGGAAACTACCTGCCTATAAACGGATCTGAATAATTATGAAAGAGAGCTAAACAATGGCAGTACAGATATTAACAGATAGTACAAGCTACTTACCTGAAGCCACCAGAAAAGAATTCAATATAAGATCAGTGTCTTTAAATCTTACCTTTGGAACTGACAGTCTTAGAGAAGTTGATATAGATAACCAGACTTTTTATCCAATGATGTCTGCGAAAGGGATCCCCATATCTTCCCAGCCTTCAATTGGCGAACTCTATCAGGAAATGAAAAGTGTCGTAGAGACGGGGGATAGTCTATGCTGCATTTTTCTGTCTGCAGAGATGAGTGGTACTTTCTCAACAGGTCAAATTGTCAAGGCTATGGTATTAGAAAAGCATAAAGATGCCCAGATAGAGATTATTGATTCCAGATCAAACTGCATGCAACTTGGCTTTGCAGTGCTGTTAGCAGCAAGAGCCGCGCAAGCAGGAGAATCGCTTGAGCAAGTTAAGGAAGCTGCCTTAGATAATATTAGAAAAAGCAGGTTCATATTTATTCCGGATAACCTAGAGTATTTAAAAAAAGGTGGCAGAATTGGAGGGGCTAGTGCTTTAATTGGCAACCTTTTTAAAATAATTCCTATCTTGACAGTAGAAAATGGCAAGACAAATATACTTATGAAAGTTAGAACTAAAGGTAATGCTGTTCTGGCTATGGTTGAAAAGATGATGCAGGATATAAAAGAATATGGTTTAGGAGAAATTATCGTTCACCATATCAATTGCCAGACAGAAGCAAGGGAACTTGCCAGAGTGATTAAGGAAAAAATCAACGTAGATCCTGAAGTATTGGATATTGGACCAGTCATCGGTCTGCACGTCGGGCCCGGTGCAATCGGAATTGCTTATTATACAAAAATGCCAATGAGATCGTGATATCCTGAATAGGAATATGAAGTGAACCGAGTAATCTTTAAGAAAGAGGGATCCTAGTGTACGAGTATAAGGGCATTAAGTTTAAAAATGCTAATCCAAAGCATTCCGATGGTACTAAAGCATGGAGCCAAGTGTGTAGAATTTGTGTATCTAACTATAAAATTAACCGCAGTATGCTGGAACCCGTTTGAAGTGGAACCTGTGGTGTGCAGGGTTGTACACGTCAAGCTAGTTTTTACATTAATTTTGAAGACGGAGAACTCATAGAAATAGATGATTTCTAAACTCTTAGGACTTGTGATACAATTAGAGTGAGGAGTAAGGAGGTCTTGATATGTCAAAATTCAGTAGAATAATTTGGTCCCTTGCGATTCTGTTAATTGTTAGCACAACGATTGTTTTTTCCTTTGGAGTCCTTATTGTCGGTGCAGTCACCCTGAGCCTATATGGATTATATCGACATTACTTCCCGAAAAAGAAATTTCCTAAACATAGTACAAGATCCCAGATGTATACCTTTGGAGAAGTTATCGATATAAGATCAGAAGAGGTTCATGAAACCATTAATCTAAAAAAATTTCCTAAATAGCGTAAGCGATAATACCTTAGGCAAGCTTGATAACAGTAGCCGGATAGGTCAACGAAAGTTGATCTATCCGGCTTTTTTATTACGGGGGTCGATAATCTCGCTGAACATTTTTTTGTCTTTTCCTCGTGTTAGAGTTAAACCTATAAAATAAATGATTAAGACATAGCAGCATTATTATATGGAAAGAAGGTATCTATTATGGCAGTTTCAAGAGTCGGTTTAGGTGAGTTTGGAAAAAGAAGTAGTTCGCGGGGAACGCAAAAATGGCCAGTACTAGCAAATACTTTTTTAATCTCCATGTCAATACTAACCGCTCTAGACCTTATGCTCGCTTATTTAAGTGGTGACACCTTAGTAAATTACATAATATCCGTACTAATGGATTTAACAATTTCAGGCTTAGGATTAGTCTTTTGCAGAGATTTAGTAACAAATAGGGATCAAGAATCTAGGATATGTTTTTTAGCCTATATGGTATTTTTGTGGACATGTATTTCTGTTCTCAAATTAGTTTTCTGATCCTTAATAAAGGAAAGAACAAGTTTCAAGCAGGCTTGCTCCAGGAATATAATACCATATATTCTCAGAAGGAGGGCCACTATGGAGTTAAGTCAAAACAAACGCGTGGCTGATATGAACTATTTCGAATTAATTGCTTGGCTTGGTATAGGCAGTTCTCATCCAGGAGGCTTTCCTGCCACCAAACAAAATCTAGCTGTCCTGCAAATCTTGCCCAATGATTATGTGCTTGATGCTGGATGTGGCAGTGGTCTCACCGCATGTTATTTAGCTAAAACAATTGGCTGCAAAGTTATGGGAATAGATATAAATTCTCAAATGATTGAAAAAGCGCGCATCAGGGCCGAAAAAGAGGGAGTATCTCATTTGGTCGAGTTCAATATTGCCAATGTTTATGAACTACCCTTTGCAGACAATAAATTTGATATTGTGATAGGAGAGTCAATTACAGTATTTTTAGATAAAGTAAAGGTTTATCGAGAATTCTTTAGAGTACTAAAGCCTGAGGGAAGAATAGCTGACTTGGAAATGGCCTTACTAAAGGAATTGCCGGTTAATCTTAGGCATCAAATGGAAGATTGTTTTGGTGCAGGAACCAATCCGTTATCTTTTGAAGAGTGGCATAACTGTTTAGCAGAAGCCGGATTTCAGGATGTGGAAATTAAGAACCCCCAAGCCTTAAAGGATAATGGCAATATTGTTATGAATGAGCTCAAAAAAGATTGGGTTTTAATTAAGGATCTCACCAATAAAATCAAAAGACAGCCCACTCTTTTGCCTAGATTGCAAAAGAATGCAGGCTTTATGAAGCGTAACCGGAGTTACTTCGGATTTGGTCTAATTTACGGACGAAAACCTACGCCAGTAAAATTGGGATTTAAAGATTGGGTACGAAAAGTAATATTTAGAAAAAATCTAGCAGTGCTAAGTAGTATTTAAGCATTAATTAATTAAGAAAATGTATGGAATATGAGTATTTTGCCAATCCTATAGGGGCTTATAGGAGGTAAACATTTTACAATGAATAATCAAGCTTTAAAGACAAACTCGGAGGAAACCACAACAAGAATCTATTTCAATCGTTGTTTTTCATCAACTCACAAAATTATCCAAAGGTTTTTAGCAGACAATGATTCCAAAAAGTATGAACTTTATATTTCACACGTGTCACCCAATAGCTATTTGGAAGAAGTCGCTGATTATTTTGAAGTTGAGCCAGTTATCGATGGAAAGGACTATACAAACTATTGTTTGGACTTTTGTCAGAAACACAATATTAATGTTTTTATACCCAGGTATAATGTTTCGACATTGATTAAGTTTAAGGATCGCTTTGAAAATCTTGGGGTTAAAGTAATGTTTGTGGGGAACAGTGAAACTTATCAACTTCTTGATAATAAATTGAAAACTTATGAGGCTTTAAATAACAAAGATATTTTAGGAATTCCGAAATCTTTTTCTGTTAGAAATTACCTGGATTTTCAGATGGCCGAAGATCAAATATCTAAAATCGGAAATACTTGTTTGAAGCCAATCTCTGGAATAGGAGGAGATGGCTTCAAACTTATCATAGACACTATGTCAGAAGAGGATGAACTTTATAAAACGACAAGTTCGACAATTGTTAAAGATAGAATCGTTAGGATATTAAAGAATTCGAATAATCTAAAACCATTTATGGTAATGGAATACTTAGAAGGTGACGAGTACTCTATTGATTGTTTAGCAAACAGGGGGGAACTGATCATAGCAATTCCCCGCAGAAAGCTAGACCTATATCGGCAGAACATTGAATATCGAGAAGATCTCATTGAGCTGGCTCAAAAGCTCGCTAAAGAATTCTCCCTAAGTTATTTATTTAATATTCAAATCAAATACCATAGAGGAAAAGCTTATTTAATAGAAATTAATACCCGCATGTCAGCCGGCATTCACAAATCCTGTTTTACAGGGGTGAACTTATTAGATCTAGGTATCAAGTTGCTCATGGGAAAAAAGGTTACAACTCCAGATAATATTCGCTGGGGCTTTCAAATACGAACAACTGAAAATTATGAAATTGTCAATTTATAAGCAAAAGATCAAGTGATTCTAAGCCTCAGATGGAGTTTTCCTAATAGGAATACATACTCCATCTGAGGCTTAGAAGAACTTATCCAGGGACGTTGCAGCCCTTATCTCCTACTTGTAGAGGATGGGAGATAAGATAAGGGCTGGTAGTCATCGGATAAACTCAGGAAGTGATCTATAAACAAAAAAACCATTGAGCTGGTCAATAGTTTAAACTGAAATACTATGTATGAAAATATGTTGGTGCCGATGACCGGAATCGAACCGGTACGGATGTTAAGTCCGCGGGATTTTAAGTCCCGTGCGTCTGCCAGTTACGCCACATCGGCATTTTAATTAGAGGATGTTTTTTGGTGGGCCATCCGCGACTCGAACGCGGGACACCCTGATTAAAAGTCAGGTGCTCTAGCCGACTGAGCTAATGGCCCATTGATATTGCAGAGACGATTTACATATTACAGAATAATCGCCTAAAAGTCAATGACATTCTTAGGAAATAGTTAGCATACATCCTTTCGTTAAAGTTTCAAGAGGGTTTTTACTCTTGCAATCGGTAAAATTCTAAGTATTCATATAGCGAGATTAAAACCTCACAAATGAAGGATTTTTTGGGGAAGGTTTGGTTAAAGTAACACAAGGTTTAAATATAGGGAGGAAAAATAAATGGATGATTTAAAGAAATTGCAGAAATCTCAAGAGAAAACTCTAAAGAATAATCAGAATCAAGGTGAAGGAAATCCGGATCGGAAACTCCCCAATAAACAACATAGTACCAACAAATAAAATAATCTAGGGACAGATGTTTCGTGTGAGTACATCTAGTCCCTATTTTTATGTGGAAGGTTATAGTAGCCAGCTAAAAGCTATTGTTAAGGAAGGGCTGATGACCGCTTGAAGAAGTGAGAGTCTCAAAACTAAAAAGACTCACTATTATTTTGTAGTATTATAATTACGTAGTATAATTAGTTAATAGAAATCTTTTTAATTCATAATCATTAACAAACCCTATCCTACATTTGAAAAAACATAGGAAATGGTGTATAAAGATGTAGGTATCCTATGTTGACCGAAAGCTTAGTAAGACCAATGTATGGTAGCACTGACGCTATTTTTGCATGTTCAGTGCTATTATTATTCACGAACAAGCTTAATTTGTGGCTGTTTTAGTTAGTTTGCCAGCACTAACCCATAGATTGAAGATGTTATCATATCTAAATACTTCAACCATTGTTTTCCTTACCGAATTTACAAGCCGTAGTATATAATCTTAATGTTAGTGCGTAGTAAACTAGTAGTAGTATTGCATGGAAATGGAGAGAGCTTAGGAATGAATGTGGCTTTTTTTCTGATACCCAAAAAGAATATCGTCTTTCTTAAAGAAGGTGCCACCATGCGCCAGGCTTTAGAGAGAATGGAATATCATAGTTATTCTGCTGTTCCACTTATTAATGACGAAGGGAAATACGTTGGAACAATAACTGAAGGGGATCTACTCTGGAAGTTGAAAAATACTCCCGGTCTGACTTTCCAAAATACTGAGGATATTCGTTTGAGCGAAGTTAAGCAACATGTTCAAAATATACCTGTTACGATTAATGCCCAAATGGAGGATTTAATTTCCAGAGCCGTTGTTCAGAACTTTGTGCCTGTAGTTGACGATCAAGAAGTTTTCATTGGTATTGTACGTCGTCGAGAAATGATAGAATACTGCTCTAAACTCTTAGTTCAACGAAATAAATTTAACGATAACTAATGTTGATGATTATTTTCTAGAATTACTGTATTAATAGATGTAGAAATGGAAGGGTGTAATCAAATGAAAGATAATCCAAATAAAATATGGGTGGTTGTTAGCCCTATACGAGCCAGAAATCCAGAATATAATCAATATAACTCAATTGAAGAAGCACTTTCAGATTTTGATGATTGGACTCAAGAAACGAGAAGTATAGCTGGATGTGAGATCCTCTATAGAGGAATCACTTTAATGAAATCATCCAGAGGCACAGTGGGCGGAGCTGCCTGCGAGCAGTATCATCCAGACTGTACTGTAAAGAGTAAACTGCCAAACTCGATTGAGATTAAGAATTGTGAAGAATGCGTAAGGAAAATGATTGATGATTACGTCTTATAGCAGCGGCTAGTGGGAGGTAAGCTATGATTTTAGGTAAATCTTTAGAGGAATGGCAGCGGGAATATCCGCTTCTGATAGAAATGCTCAAGACTAATGAGGTATTCTGGTTAAATCCAAACTATCTAAATTATGAAAGTGCAGTTGCTAAGATTCCTTTGACTGAAGCTGATGTGAGGGATGCGGAAGAACGTTTGCGAAAATTCGCTCCTTATATTGCCCAAGTATTTCCTGAAACAAAAGAAAATGCTGGGATTATCGAGTCTCCGCTAATTTCTATTCCTCGAATGAAAGAGAAAATGGAGAGTTTATTCAACAAACCAGTTGTCTGCAAAAACTTATTGCTTAAGTGTGACAGTCATCTGCCTATCTCAGGGTCAATTAAGGCTAGAGGAGGCATTTATGAGGTGCTCAACTATGCTGAAAAATTAGCACTGGAATTTGGGATATTATCAAGAGAAGACGATTATGTAATTTTTGACAGCGATAAATTTCGGGAGTTCTTTTCCAAATACTCTATTGTGGTTGGTTCAACGGGTAATTTGGGCCTCAGTATCGGTATTATCAGTGCAAAATTAGGCTTTAAGGTTACTGTACATATGTCTGCTGAGGCAAAACAATGGAAGAAAGATCTTCTAAAGAGTAAAGGTGTTAACGTAATTGAACATCTGTCGGACTATAGTAAAGCAGTTGAGGTGGGTAGAAGACAGGCTGAAATGACTCCTAATAGTTATTTTGTTGATGATGAGAATTCAACCACCTTGTTTTTAGGGTACGCTGTGGCTGCATTAAGAGTAAAAGAACAACTCAATCATCTAAATATTATTGTCGATGATGCCCACCCGTTATTCGTTTACTTGCCTTGTGGTGTTGGCGGTGGACCCGGTGGGGTATCTTTTGGGCTTAAACTGATTTACAAAGATAATGTACATTGCTTTTTTGCTGAGCCTACTCATTCTCCTTGCATGTTATTAGGCTGTATGACAGGGGAACATGATAACCTATGTGTACAAGATTTTGGGATTGATAACCTTACTGATGCTGATGGGCTGGCTGTCGGGAGAGCATCAAGATTTGTGGGCAAAACCATCGAAAATTTATTAAGTGGTATTTACACTGTCAATGATCAAGTTCTGTATAGATTGTTAAGTAATATGGTCGATACAGAAGGGATATTTCTGGAACCTTCTGCTCTGGCAGGTGCCCCAGGTATCTTTAATTTGTTGGGCTCAGATGCTGGTCAAAAATACATTGAGTCTAATGGACTGCAAGATAGAATTCAGAATGCCTCGCATATTATCTGGGCAACTGGCGGTAAAATGGTACCGGCATGGGAAATGAATGATTATTATCGAGTCGGCAAACGCTTGAAATAAATTAAGCTACTCAAACTTCTACATTTTTAGGCAATAAGAACTTATGCAATTATGAATACGAATTATAATAAGCAGCAAAATATTAAGTAGTAGTCAAAAATAGGTTAAGTGTTGGAGTGATAAAATGATCGAGTTTAAAGAAATAGAATTAGCTGATAAGAAGTGGATGGAACCTCTTCTTGTCACTTCAGATAGTCGTGGTTGTCATCAAAACTACACAAACATATTTGCCTGGTCAAAAATCTATAACTATCGTATTGCCGAGGTCAATCATCACCTGGTGGTCAAAGGGGTTATCAATGATTCCCCCTATTATTTTTTTCCGGCCGGGTCAGATGATATTTTGTCAGTATTTGAAGCAATGAAGCAAGACGCTGCTACTTGCGGTCATGAATTTGTATTAGCAGGCGTATCTCCCGAAAACATGGCAATTATGAATAGGGTGTTTCCGGAACACTTCGAATATAAGCCGATGCGCGAAAGCTACGATTATGTATATTTATTGGACAAGTTAGTGAAGTTAACCGGTAATAAACTACATTCTAAGCGAAATCACATCAACCGATTTATTAAGGAAAACCCTGACTGGAGTTTTGAACAAATATCGTCGGAAAATATTGCGGAGTGCTGGGAGATGAACTTAGAGTGGTGTAAACTAAATAGCGATCATGAGCAAGATGAGATCGCTAAAGAATGTTGTGCTGTCCGACGTTGTTTTGAGAATTATACCGATCTGGGTTTAGATGGAGGACTAATTCGTGTACAAGGTAGAGTAATTGCCTACACGATGGGGGAGAGACTAAATTCTGATACTTATGTTATCCATATAGAAAAAGCCTTTGGTGAGATAGCTGGTGCCTATCAAATCGTAAACCGTGAATTTGCTGCATTTATCCAGCAAAACTATCCTGAGCTCGTATATGTAAACCGCGAGGAAGATATGGGGATTGAAGGATTGAGAAAAGCCAAGTCATCTTACCATCCTGAATTCCTAGAAGAAAAACACTTTGCCACTTATTTTGAGGCTTAAGATCATTGTTCAGATGATGACCTACGTTTATTGAAGCATGTTTTACCCAATAATAAGCAGATGGAGATTAATACAAGAAATGCTTGAAACAAGGCTAGCCCAGACTGGTGAGATTGATCAGCTTAAAGAGTTATGGAGACTTTGCTTCGGTGATCCTGAAGACTATATTGATTTATACTTTGCCAATCGTTATAAGAATGAAGATACCTGTATCTTGCTCAAAAACAATGACATTTCGGCAATGCTGACTATGTTGCCTGTCAAAACTGTGTTCAAGGATCATTGCAGTACTGATACAGCTATGTTATATGCTATTGGAACCCACCCAAGCTACCAAAACAAAGGTTTTGCTACTCAATTAATGGATTTTAGTAACCAATATCTTAGGGCGAACAAATATGGACTTTCTATTTTAGTACCGGCCAAAAAAGAGCTATTTGCTTACTATCGTAGGCGTGGCTATCAAGATGGATTTTACATTAGGGAGACTTTTCTTAATCGGACTGATGTAGATTGCTTGCCAATCGAAAAGCAATTAAATTGTGAAATACGATCGGCAACTCCGGAAAACTATAATCGAATAAGGAATAGACAGCTAAAAGGCCGACTTTATATTTCTTATCTTGATCAAGACATTGTCTACCAAAAAAAACTATCCCAGTACTCCGGCGCTGACATTTATGCTATTAACTTACAAGGAATTGAAGGATGTTTTGCTGTTGAAAGAGTTTCTTCAGATGTTGTCTTGATCAAAGAATTCTTGCTTCCTGAAGAGTTGCTAAACCCAGCAATCAAGCGGATTGTCCAACAAATTACAGCAAAGGAATATATACTGCGCACCCCCGCTTACTTAGGTGAACAATTAGGAGGTTCTTTACGTCTATTTGGACTGATTAAATCAAATAACGAAGCGGATGTAAGAATTTCACCGAAAGACTTAGGGTATCTGGGGTTGGCTTTTGATTGAACGGGGCGAGATTAGTATCTCGCCCCGCTCTTTTATAGTACTAAATTATCTTTTTCTTTTTGCCATAAGATTGCTGATAAATCCTTTAATTCCACCTTTTTTAGGTTCTTCCCAGGCTGGCTGTGGCTGTAAAGGGAGTTGTCCGCGTTGGTCTGGATAATGCCCTTGTTTAAATCTCTGGGGTGAGGGTGAATATCCTTGAAGTTGCTGGCCTTGCATCCCAGGTATAGGAGATCGTTGTAGTGTACCAAATCCTTGAGGAGGGTATCCAGGTGTCGAGTAGCCTTGACCACCTGGGTTTTGTGGATTGTTTCTCCAATTAGGATTTCCGCCACTTTGTCCTCTGCCTGTCGAGGGAAATCGCTGAAAGCTCTGATCTGGCCTCCATGTCTGGTTATTAGGATTGAATTGCCCCATTGGCATAGGTTGGTAACCTGGATTTTGTTGGGGCAGGGATTGTTGATTCCAAAATGGGTTTATTCTATCATAAGACATAATATCATCTCCACATCATACCATAATAGGTAATATATTCTAGAATATTCAGATCTTCAGGGTTTCGCCACAAATGTGGTCGTAATCTATATTAGCAATTTACTAAGGGTAGAACCCCTGTGAATGGTAAAATAAACTGATCGGTTTTCGGACAGGAAAACGGATCGGAATTTGGCCACAAACTGATCGCTTTCATCTTGAAATAATACAACT
>NZ_FNCP01000036.1 GCF_900100785.1 Desulfosporosinus hippei DSM 8344
CCGTGTTTTTCTATGTTATTCCGTGTATGCGACAACCCCAGCGGTATCACTTTTCTACCGCTGGGGTTTCTCATGAGCTTAACTTAATGACATTGCCCTTGAGGGGAACACTGCAAAAGCTAAGCCTGTTCACTGGTGGCAGGCCGATATTATAGAAATTCTGGATCAATTGGAAACCTATGATGGGATTTTTTCCATGACTGCCTTTGAATTCGTCCCTGAACCAGAAAAAGTCCTGCAAAAACTATTTAGTCGTTTAAAGCCCGGGGGCTGTATGACGATCGGACTCATCGCCGGCAGGAGTGCCTGGAGTGAATACTATGCTGAGGCAGCTCGTAACAACCCCACTTCTGTCTTCGCTCGTGCTGCTCTTTATAGCAAAGAGGAAATAGGTTCCTGGCAAATTGGAGTACATGCGGAAATTGGAGAATGTCTTTTCTTCCCACCCAATGTTCAAACCACAGCAGAGGCCCTGGCCATGGAGGAGAAAAGAGCAGGAAATCCTGGGTTTGTGGTGGCCAAGTGGGTCAGGGACTGAGGAAATTACCAGTCAAGATTCTTAACAAGGAAGTTCAGTCATACTGGGCTTCCTTTTCATTCAAGTGCTAAGTACTTACGGTGGGGTTTATGAACGTGTTTGATAGACCCTTTTTTTATCTGGTGGTATAATCACCTTATTTAGGGTAACTTAAAAAGTATCTATCACACATAGTAATGCTGAAAATAATCATAAAAGGAACATAACACATGGAAAATGCAACGCTGATTGAAATGATCAAGAATAATCCTAATGCCATAGCCTATATCCCTAATCCCACCGATGAGATCAAGTTATTGGCTGTTCAAAAAAATGGTCTGGCCTTGAAATTTATTAATAATCCGACCAGAGAGATGCAAGAATCCGCTCTAGACAATAATGGCCGAGCTATTCAATTTATTGATGACCCTACCGAAGAAATGCAGATCAAAGCGATCAAGGATGGCTGGGTTAACTTGGAATACATTAAAAATCCAAGCGATCAGTTAATTAAATTAGCCATCAACCAAGCCGGCTGGGCTATTAAATATGTTCCAAATCCCAGTGAGGAATTGCAATTATTAGCTATTCAAAAAAATTACGATTCCATGAAATTTATTAAAAAACCCTGCGAAAGTGTTCAAGAAGAGGCTGTAAAAATTAATTATGATGCCTTAAGATATATCAATTCACCTACCCATCAGGCAGAACTTATGGCGATCAAGAATAATGAGAGGGCTATTACCTTTATTAAGGATTTAGATCAACCTAAAATCTTAGAATTTCTGCAAGTCAATATTTTAGTCATTAAATACGTTATGGACAAAATCTCTAAAGCTGAATTAGAACAAGTGTTAAAAAAGTCCTTAGCCACTGAAGATATTGACGAAAAATATGTAAGAGATTTTTTAAATTGCAGTTATATCCACAAAAGCAGCGACCTGATGCCCCTGGACAAGATCATGTTTATTTATAAATATGGCAGTAAACAGGCCAAAAAAATAGCTGTCGATGAGAAGCTGAAGATGCTATAGGAGTGAGACACCATGAATTTTACAGACACCTTAAAAAGTGTTGACTTAGTACTATCCACAGGGGAAGTCCCTTTAATCGTTGGGGAAAGCGGGATCGGCAAAACGGCCTTAGCCCAGGAAATTGCGCAGAAAAATCAGTGGAGTTTGATTGTTATTAATGGGAATCTCCTCAAAGAAGGGGAAATTGGCGGTCTGCCAACGATAGAATCTTATCAGGGGGTTAATGGTAATGCAGATCCGAGGGAAAAGAAAGCAACCGTCTATGCCGTTCATCACAAGCTTAGGGAAATCGATGAAGAAATAGCTCAGGGCAAAACTGTTCTTTTATTTATCGACGAGATCAATCGCTGTGAACATACCGTCCAACAGGAACTAATGAATTTAATCTTAAATCGGGAAATCAATGGCTACAAGTTACCTGAGGGTGTAAAAATCTTAGCCGCCATGAATCCTTCCAGTAAATATGGTTCGGATTTTGATTACCAGGTTGTCGATATGGATGCCGCCCAAGAAAATCGCTTTGTCTGGTTATCTATGGAGCCAGATTATCAGCAGTGGATGGATTGGGCCCTAGAGGCCGGAATTGAGGATAAGGTTGTCGAGTTTATCTCCACTTTCCCCGATTATTTGCATAAGATCAATGAAGATGATTTAAGAGCCACCCCCAGAAGCTATGAGCGAATTTCCAGTAGTTATAAAATTTATATGGAGAACAAAGATTCCATACCCAGATCCGTGTTTTTAAATGTTGTCAAAGGAAATGTGGGGCGCTTAATAGCCGAAGAATTTGTAAGCTTTGTGGAATCCGATTACCCTTCCCTCATCACCTATGAAGAGGTTTTTTCAGAACCTTCTCTGCCTGAATCCATCAAAGAAAGCATAAAAAAAGAAAGCCATACCCGGCTTTATCTAGCTGCCAAGAATATTCTCAAAAGCTTAGAAGCAACCATCTTAAACCAACGTGATTCTAGTTTTTATATAGACAGGTTGATTGAGTTTTTAAACCTATATCCTGTGGACTTAATGATAGGAATTATGAAAGATATTAAGAACAGTTATCCTGAAGTTTACAAACTAGCTCTAGAAAATGAGGCTTTTATCGAATCATATTTTGAATCTTATCGTTTAATCAGGTGATAAATATGGAAACTTTTTTTGAGCACCAAGTTAAAGAGCTTTATGCAAAAGCAGATAATATTATAAATAGTTTTTTCATGGCAAAACGCAAAGATGGTCATTCTGAGCTTTATATACCCCAAGAGTTCAAGGATGAATTTTTTAGCCTTGTCGATAAAGTTAACTTAAGTCTTATGGAAGATAAAGATAACTTCTATGGCTATTTTTTGTTGCAAATGTCTAAAGACATACGCTTTGATATCAGCAGCCCAACTGCTGTGAATTTTAAAGGGGCAAGGTATGTTATCTATTTTAATCCCATCATTTTTTTAAATCTTAATATTAAGCAGATGGAAAGTACCATTAAACATGAAATTCTCCACATCTTATCCAGGCATTTGTTCAGAGCCAAAGAATTTAAAGATGGCTACAGCACATTAGCCATCAATCTGGCCATGAATATCGTCGTCAATACCTATTTAGATCATCTCCCCCCCTATTCTGTGACCTTAGAATGGGTTAATGTAAATTATTCCTTAAACCTCCTGCCCTTCAAACCCTTTGAATATTATGTAGAAGAGATTCAAACCGCCCTGGACTTGCTGGAAGCGGATGAGGATACAGCTGATGAAAGCAAAGATGAAGCTGATAATGCTCAGGATGCCACAGATCATGATCAGGACGAAATAATAGAAACAGAGTATAATCCGGAAAAAACCCACGATCTTTGGGCTGAATCCGATGATATCGATGAAAAAACCCTGCAAGAATTTACTGAGAAGTTTATTGATAATGCTCAAAAAGGCAGCCTTCCCAATTATTTGGAAAGTATGATCTCATCCCTTAAAAACAGCAAGGGGGAATTGCCTTGGAATTTATATCTTAAGCGACTGCTGGGGACGGTTGAAAGCAATAAAAAGAAGACGATAACCAGAAGAAACCGAAGACAGCCCGAGCGCTTAGATTTAAGAGGTCAACTGAGGAGTCATAAAGCCAAGATTGTTGTTGCCCTGGATATTAGCGGCAGCATTAGTGATCAGGAATTTAAGCATGCCCTTCGAGAAGTCCTGGAGATCGTTAAAAATTATAATCATGAAATTACGATTATCGAATGTGACAATGAAATCAGACGAGTGTATACCGTCAAATCGGCAAAGGATATCAAAGATCGAATTAATATCAGTGGAGGTACCAAATTCAGCCCGGTTTTTGAATATGCTAATCAGCATAAGGTTAATTTACTGGTCTATTTCACGGATGGCAAAGGTGAAGAAAAGCTTCTGACAATACCTAGGGGATATAAAACCTTATGGGTTATTTCCGGGAAAGGGGATAAGCTTTCCTTAAAAGAAGCTTATGGGGCAGTTAAAAAACTGAAGAATATTGTAATGAAAGATGATTCGTTGAATATGAGTGATGTCAAAAGAGATGGATTTTCAATGCAAGACCAGGAAAGTATGGGGATATGAGGCCCAAGCTGTTGTCCTTTACTTTTTTGAATGAAACTTGCTGCTTGGAAAATCATCGAGTTAACCCTACAAAGTTCTTGCCAGTCTGTTCAGTTCCTCTGACATTGAAGTTATTTCTTCAATGCTCGCCGAAATTTCTTCTGCCGCAGCCGCTTGTCCCTGACTTGCATCTAAGGAGAGATCGCTTTTACGGCTGGCCTCATCAACTTTTTGTTTAATGGTTTCTGTCAGTTGTTTTATCTTTGGCACGGTACTCTTTGATTGATCAGAGAGTTTTCTGATTTCTCCTGCAACAACTCCGAACCCTCGTCCAGCATCGCCCGCTCTGGCAGCCTCAATGGCTGCATTTATTCCCAGCATCTTGGTTTCCTCAGCTATCAATTTTATGAATGCTGATACATCATTTATTTCATCAGTTATCTTGATAATATCATTGATTGTTGAATTAAGAGATCCTTCATTAGAATGTATTTCTGAAGCAGATGCCGCCAGTTCTTCTATGGCCGCAGCAATACCTTCCAAACTATTTTCAAGGTTGCCCGCCATTCCGCGAAGGGCAACTGCTGCGTTTTTGGGAGTAATTATACCCAAGGTAGCGACAATGTTTTTATTTGCATCATCATATAATGGATAATTAGCTATAGTAAGGGGCTCACCGTATTTCAAGGCATCAACTTCTTCGATAATCGGTTTTTTTAATTGGATTACCCGATGAGAAATGTCTGTTTCTTGCAATTCGTACCCTACTGGGAGGGTTGGCATGTCAAATTTCTTTGATGGCTGTGCATAAGCAATTTTAGTCAAATCGGACATATATATGTAAGACCCTTCAGGAAACATTTCCGCGATAATTGGGGCAAAATCCCCAAAGGCAGCTGCGACAGGGTGCAGTTTGGGCATAGCAATAGAAAACGCGCCCACTGAGTTGCCATTGTCATCCAGCACAGGAATAGAGACAATTGAAACTCTTATACCATATACCGTGCGGGGAATATTCTTAACCAGAACCTTTTTTTCACGTATTGCTTGAATCGTTGTTGTATCGTCATTTAGCTTGTTGCCGACCTTAAAAATGTCCAGAGTAAAGGATTCTGACGATTTCACCCATACAAAGGTGTCTTTCTCTACTAACCCAAACACCACTCCGCCAGGTATCAAATTCGCTAAATATTCTGCTAATGATTTACATGACTCTACACCAGTTAATGCTATCAAGGCAATCTCTCCTCCTAATATTCTTAGATTTCAGCAACCATCCTTATTAGGTTTATCTTCCTTGTGAACCAGCTCACTTTCGCGCCTACGACTTTTAAACTGAATTTTCTATATTATAACACATTTTATTCTCTAAACCCCAGTCCTTTGGTTCATTATTTAGACAAATTGTGATGAATCATTCAATACTGCCTGGCACAGACTATGTGACCAGACTCTGGAGTGGGATTGAGCCTCTATAAAATGCCTATCCAAACTTGGATCCGCGGAACATCACACTCCTTACTTTGTCATGAAGTCCGCCTAAAACATACTAAGTTGGCTAAGTATTTGGGACGGTGTTGTGCGATCGTTATGATTTCGTTGCCCGCGGATAGCCGGTAATCATCGGGGCTTTTTGGTCATGCACAGCCACACGCCGTTGGGCTGTTTTCTGACTTGACGTAGCATAACAATAGGTGCAGCCATGGGTACAGGTCATAGGCACCAATGTCTACGCTCTCAAATACAAAGAGTCCCTTGTAATGCCAAAGGACTCTTCTTCACGAACAAGGGACTTGCAAAAAACTTAACTTGCGAAAAGCAATCCTGTAAAGCTAACTATACTAATCCAGCGACATATGGGGATAAAAGCAAACTTGAATCACCAGTGTTTATTACCTGGCCAACTACAAATACCGGGAGATTTTGAGCTCTAAAATTTATTGGAAAGGCATTGAGTGGTGAGCTTAATCCCGTGCTGCGACCACCTATATCCGACCCGTTAACTTGGTTGTATACAGCAAGATAATAAACAGTATTACCTGAAAGCGTAACAGGTGCTGTTAACGGCAAAATAAAGAGACCTCCTGTTATAGACGTGGCTACAGTAGTCACAGCGATAACTGTAGCTGTCGTCTGTGTGACTGGTTGTAGCACTGCCATCTGAAAGTTACCTGTGCCAGCACCTACTTGAATAACATAGGCTGCAAGTCTACTGATAGTTGTTTCTCCACTAAAAGCAAGAGCCCCAACGGCTTCGTTATTTCCACCACCAGCATTAAAAGCAATTAATGCATTAATGTCACCTATCTCCACGGTCTCAATAAACGGCGAGCCAGCCCCGGTTGCTCCGGTAGACCCAGCCACTCCAGTCCCTGTTGCTCCGGTCGCTCCATCAGATCCGGTCGCCCCTGTCGAACCGGTCGCTCCATCTGCCCCGGTTGCTCCAGTCGAACCGGTCGCTCCATCAGATCCGGTTGCCCCAGTCGAACCCGTCGCTCCATCAGATCCGGTTGCCCCTGTCGACCCGATCGCTCCATCTACCCCGGTTGCCCCTGTCGAACCCGTCGCTCCATCTGATCCGGTTGCCCCTGTCGAACCCGTCGCTCCATCTGATCCGGTTGCCCCTGTCGAACCCGTCGCTCCATCTGATCCGGTTGCCCCTGTCGAACCCGTCGCTCCATCTGCCCCGGTTGCCCCTGTCGAACCCGTCGCTCCATCTGCTCCGGTTGCCCCTGTCGAACCCGTCGCTCCATCTGATCCGGTTGCCCCTGTCGAACCCGTCGCTCCATCTGATCCGGTTGCCCCTGTCGAACCCGTCGCTCCATCTGCCCCGGTTGCACCTGTCGAACCCGTCGCTCCATCTGCCCCGGTTGCTCCAGTCGAACCGGTCGCTCCATCAGATCCGGTTGCCCCAGTCGAACCGGTCGCTCCATCTGACCCGGTTGCCCCAGTCGACCCGGTCGCTCCATCTGACCCGGTTGCCCCAGTCGACCCGGTCGCTCCATCTGCCCCGGTTGCCCCAGTCGACCCGGTCGCTCCATCTGCCCCGGTTGCTCCAGTCGACCCGATCGCTCCATCAGATCCGGTTGCCCCTGTCGAACCGGTCGCTCCATCAGATCCGGTTGCCCCTGTCGAACCCGTCGCTCCATCTGCCCCGGTTGCTCCAGTCGACCCGGTCGCTCCATCTGCCCCAGTTGCTCCAGTCGACCCGATCGCTCCATCAGATCCGGTTGCCCCTGTCGAACCGGTCGCTCCGATGTTGCATTGTGAAGGCCCAATTGAATTTAGTTCTGCTGGCACAAGACGATGCACAGCCCTCGGCTTTCCGTTTTGATCTGTCCCCCAAACAGAAATTTCTGTAGCACACGAGTTAGTTACAAATTGAAATTCAAAAGAACTAAATTGAGCGTAATAATTTCTGGTAACTACACTTCCAGGGGATATACTCACTTCTTCAGCAACGTACAATATTTTGCTATTCTCAACCACGTAAAAACCAAAAATTTGCACTTCAACAGCAACTGAGTCGTCATTGGTTATTAAGATCGTTACAGTTGTTGAAGGCCTTGATATTTTCAGCATATCCCCTAAACATATTACAGAGGCTGCTGGTATTGATACCACTGGATTATCAATCAATCCGGTTGTTAATAAAACCATTGACACTTCTCCTTCCAACGATTGGGATTACCCATAAGATTGAATTATTTTTCACTATTGATTGGTAGTTACAACACTACCTCCTTCAACACCTGCAAAAATGCACAGTGTTTTCCGAATTCTAGGATTCATGATTCAAACATTAAAAATCCTGTGATATCAGCATCAACTAAACATTTAGGCTCTGATTAGACTGAAGATGATTGTGTGATAAGACATTGTAGAATGTCCCTCCTCAAAATGGGGGCGACGATCACAACTTCCCCCCTCATAGATCATAAACATTAAGACTTTATGTATTCTATGGACAACAGCCTATTTGTGTTAAAGACAATCTCTAAGTTCTTGTTACATACCTTCTTCCTATTGTGCCTTTATTGCAACCTTAATTCCCTACTGGTTAAATCCTCTTTCCGTAATTTTGAGCAAAAAAGACACTGATTTTTTCAGTGCCTTTTTTATGCTATGCCATCAATACCTTCCTCAGCTTTATTGTAATATTAGGAAATGAACTCTGTAATTATAACTATTCATTTCATTATCGGAAGATTGAAAGCAAAAACCTTCCCAAATTCGGCAATGACTCACTACTTATTGGTGGTCAAAGTTATCTATAAGTTTTAATCAAATTGTTTGCATGTCGGTCTCCCAACGATTTTACCAGAACAAAAGCAATTGCCAGGAACAGGGTGGGATACAGACAATTTACAGACCATAAAACTGTATTCCCCATATACACTCTTATTAACAGTACTGCTGTCCACACAGCCGTAAAAGCTATGATAAATATTATTTGGGTTTTGCGATTATGATTTGATAATTCGAAGGAATTTTTAGTGAAATAGTTATAAACACTAAATGCCATTACCACAGCAAAAAAGGTTGAAACGAGGAATCCTGACGTAATTGGCAAAGCGAATTGACCAAACTTAACTATATTGATGATGGTTGAGGAAAAAAGAATCTCGACCAGATACAATGTCCCTATGCCAAAAACCAGGACGTACAAAATTTCCAATGTTTTTTCATAGAGTGTTTTCTTTCTACCGTTTTTCATCAGCTCGTCGCATAATGCTTTATAGTCATCTCCGACAACATCATTAAATTTTTCGTTCCTTAATTGGGCTTCCAGGGCCATACCTGTAAGCTCTTTACGAATGATTTCGATATCATATTCACATAAGTTGGAAGACCTGAGATAGCACACCATATCCATCATAATGGTATTGTTTTCTTTTGATAATTGTTTATCCAACACATTATTTTCTTTACGTAGCTGCTCTAACTGATTAGCCATTACTCTACCTCCAAACTTAAAATCTTGCTTACCGTTACAGAAATGCTCTGCCAATATGCTTCAAAAGAATTCAATGCTTCTCTGCCACCTTTAGTTATAAAATAATATTTTCTGCTTGGTCCTAAGGGAGAAGGTCTAAACTCCCCAGAGATAAGATCTTTCTTTTCCAACCTCACAAGCAAAGGATAGATTGTACCTTCACGTATGTCGACAAAACCATAGCCCGTCAGTTTTATCATGATTTCATAACCATAGGTTACCTCTAAACTGATAATCTTTAAGATACAGCCCTCTAAAGTTCCGCGCATCAGCTGCGATTTATCAAACATAATTCCTCCTGCTTTCTTCGTGCCATCTACATTGCGATACATAGTAGATTGGCTATATTGTAGTGCATGGTAGAAGTAATGTCAACTACCGGCTCTGCAAGTCCTTAATATTCAAGTAAATCAATAAATAAAAAAAACCCCTCGTACGAGGGGTAAAAGAAGGAGGTAGTTTTGAGAAAAGATTAAAAACCGTTTGACGACAATATCATTATGCAATAATAGTCTGAAATAAACCTGAGGACTAGCTGAAAGATTACTGAAATAAAAAAGTCTTTAACCTCACTTTCCAAATATACTTGATAGAAACTCAGGATTAACGTTCTGGCCAATCGCAGCAAGGGTGATAATAATGGCTAGGATAACAAAACCTTTGATGATCCATTGCCCACCTGGGGTTTGCCAAAAGCCAGTTTCCTTTGTTGCTTCTTCATGAAATGTCTCCAAGGTTGAAATCCGCTTTTCCATAGTTTCTAATGTCTTTGAGCTTGTCTCCAAAAGCTGAGTGAGCTGAGTAATAATAATCTTTAAATCGATTATTGTCTCACTATGTGCATTCAATCTTCGCTCAGCGACTTCCAACTGCTTATCTACTCCCTTATGGGTTCTTTCACATAATTGTTCCGTGACTAATTTTTCCTCCACCATAGCCCCACCTCTTCTTTGTTGCTACCAACAACAAGCTCCCTCTACGGTTATTGAGACATGGAACTTATCGCACGTTTATAGACCATTTGTTGATGCCCTTAAACCTAGCCAAAGCTTGACATTCCTTCACAAGCTGTTAATGCTTGTTTCTTATATGACATAGTATGTTGATGATTCGAATTCCGTGAAATACTTCAACCACTGATTTAGAGAGAACTAAAAACTCATTATGCTAAGTATAGGAACTTGCACTCCAAAAAAAGCAGCCTTCACATAAACAGCTGCTTTTTTCTGGTTCACTTATTACACCTCAGCTTCCGATCAAGAGATAAGCTTATCTGTCTCCTTATACTTAATCTTTTGATGAGGATACATCAAAGGATTTTTTTTTGTTTGGGCTCCGATTAATTGTACTCTTATTCTTTAAAAATCTTCCATCCTTAAGGATTTCCCCAATATAGGTTGAACCCAATATCAAAATCCCGCCCATAATCTGAGGGAGTGTTAATGTCTCTCCGACAAAGATCACACTGAATAAAATACCAAATAAAGGTTCCAGATAACTGTAGGACACTATTTCAACCGATTTCATATGTGTATAGAGGGAAAAGAACAGGGTATAGGCCACACTTGTATGTAATATACCCAGTAGAATGGTATAAGTTACTGCCTTAGCATCCAAGTCTACAACCGATAAAATATTTCCATCAAGCAATACGAAGGGCAGTAAAACAATCATCGCTGTAAATATTTGCACAAAGGTCGCAGTTTGATTATCCACCCTGACTTTAATACTGCGGTTAATCAACACAATGGTTGCGTAAAGCATCCCTGAAATAGCACTAAGTGCCAGCCCCATGTATCCGTAACCTTCTGATAAATTATCTCCAACAATCAGACAGAGGCCCAGAAAGGAGATAAAAATAACCGCAATTTGAATCTTTGAGATAGTCTCTTTCAATAACAGCGGTGCTGCAATCATGACATATGCCGGACACATATTGTAGATCATAACGGCAGATGAAATACTGGTATGTTTGAACCCATAGAACAAAGTTAACCAGCCAAAACCCAGTAATACACCTGAAATAAGATAGGGTTTTAACAGCGGCCATTTCACCTGATCCGATTTTTTCATTTTCATTACTACAAAAAGAACCGGCAGAGCAATTAAGGCCCTCAGAAAAGCTAAGCTTAAAGCGGATAAGGGGATGGATCTCGTAAATACACCCAGACTCCCCCAGATAATCATAACAAGTACTAATTTAATTCTATTCATTGCCACACTCCTTATCTTTGCTAAGTTTAGATTAGCTAAATAATAAGGAGCTGTATTGTATAAAATTGACACTATCCTTTCATTTGCTGTGTATAGGTTGCCGGCGTAATACCATACATTTTCTTAAATTCTCGTATCAAATGGGCTTGATCATAAAAGCTCAATTCCTCACAAATATCAAACACGTCTACACCTTTACTTAATAGCCTCTTTGCTTCAGCTACTCGATATTGTAAATGGTAGGCCGCAGGTGTGGTGACATATAATTTCTTGAAATTCCTGATTATAGTGAATTTATTTAACCCGGATATCTGCTGAAGTTTATCTAATGTAATAACATCATTCACGTGAGTTAAGATGTAATCATGGATGGTTTTGACCATCTCACTGGTATCTGTAGAAGTAATTTCCGAAATCTCTTTATCTCCAAACTCTAACAATAATTCAATTAGGATATTTTCCAAGGTGTCTGGAATCTTTTCTATTAGCAGTTGTTCAATAAAGCCTATTATTTTCCGGACTTGATCCCCTTTCAGCTTTTTTGCTTGACTAAAGCTTACTAAATCTCTGTAGTAACTGGGATCAACAAATAACATAACATATGCCCAGTGATTGATATCTTTCGGTGCACATCTGTGAGTCATCAATGGTGGAATAATGACACCATCTCCTGATTCATAATGAATAGTCCTTTCGTTCAGTGACAAATCAGTGGATCCTTCTAGGATATACCCTAAGGAAAGCTCATTATGGACATGGGACTTATAAGCATGGGGGTTGTTTCTACACCGCTTGATTTCCACGCCTTCAATAATACTTCTGCTAAATTCCATATGTCTGTCTTGTTCAAGACCACTCAGATAATCCTTGTCCGATATATTCAAAATTCAAGCACTTTCCTTTCATTTTTTCACCTCTAAGTATAGGTTAACACACCAATCTATTTATCCTGTATCCCTGAAAAAACTTTTTATGATTCATCTTTAAAACGTAACCTAATAATAACAAAAGAGGAGCTAATACACCCCTCAAATTTAACCCTATATATTGACGGAATAAATAAAGTTGATCCTTGGGTGTAGTTCAAATGCTGCATCGATGCACTATTTGAACTCTCTTCTCAGGCAGGGGATGAGAGTTTAGGCAATACCACTATAGGATATGCCGAGCTCCAGACAAGGGTGAGGGCTCAAGCGCCCATAAAAGAATGGGTTTTGGACAAAAATGCTTCCTTATAGTAACCATAGTACAAGCAAATTCATATTATATACAACCATGCCGAAGCTAGCGGCCTCTGGATCAAGAGGGGAGGGAAAAGAGATGCCTATCATTGATAAGCCGTTGACTTCAACCTTAGTGTTGAAATATGAAGACGGGGTGGCACCAGCCGGCGGTCCCCAAATCAAGCAAAAAAGCTTAAACTACGTGAGGCCCGATGCTGATCATGAAGCCCTTCACGAAGTTGCTGCCGCCCTATTCAGCCTCTCGGAAAACCCGCTCAATGCCGTGATTTTGCGTGATAGTACGGAGTTAGTGGAAGAACCAGAAGAATAACACCCTCTCACTCTTGGATGGGGCTGTGTCGAAACTTTAGTTTCACGCAGCCCTTTGAAGAGAAAAACTAACCCAGTGGGCCTTGGCGGAATATTTTATTGACTAAGCATCTCATTAAGATTCCCGGTAAGGTTATTGACAAAAGTATCGTTATCCTGGATCACCCACATTTTTTTTGCCTTATCTTTATTCAAGGTAATCTCAAGTTCATTTGTCAGAACGGGAGCATCCGGCTTTGATATACTTTCCTCCAGATGCTTCATCAAGTTTTCTTCCATTTTTTCATCAGAAATTTCTTCGCCTGCGAAAGCGGAATTAAACGCTTCATCCATGACTTTCCCCAATATCTCTTCAAAAATTTTCTGGAGGTCTAGATTTGTTAGCTTGACTTTAACAGTTGCCGTCTCTCCTTCTTCTGCTGAAGAGACGATTTCATGTTTCGCTTTTGAAAATATTAATTTTGCAAGCTTTTCTTCTTTTGGGTCAGCAAATGTAAAATTACCGGTATCAGAGGCACAATATGACTCTGCCTTTTTCAAATCAGCTTCGCTTAATGATTTGAAAAACCCATTTACGCTTTCTTCCGCCTTTGGAAACTCAGTATTCGTGCAACCAATCATAGAAAAAACTAATGTGATAATTGCCAAGATGAGTAAACATCTTGATGGGCGTGAAAATTTTGTCATGATATCTCCTCTCCCCTTTAGTTTAATTTCAATCGAGTAATATAAATTTCTACAATTTTCTCGATTATTTTCATTGTAAATAAAAAAGCCCACCATTTAACCTATCGAAAGTTAGGTAAAAGTAGGGCTTTTTCAGTTTTATGAAATATTTTAAAACTTAGCTGATTATATTAAGACGTCTTGCCTTGTCTACTGCCTGAGTGCGCTTATTCACTTCCAGCTTAGAAAATATGTTGTTGATATGCCATTTGGCAGTCCCGGTTGTAATGAATAGCTTTACAGCGATCTCATCATTGGACAGACCTTCGGCTATAAGCAGGAGAATCTCTATTTCCCTTTTCCTGAGAAGATCTGTCTGTCCGTAAATTTTTTTTGTCTCTTTCCCGAATAATTTATCAATAAATTCCGGAGCCATATCTCTCACTTTAGAAGCCAGTTCCAGCAGCTCGCTTCCCTCATCAATAAAATATCTTGCATAGCCTTCAGGGGCGGCTAGTGTCACTGCTTCTCTGACATAGACCAGAGCTTCGGCCTCCCTCCCCAAGTGTTTCTTGACCAGAGCTGACAGCAGCAGGACTGTAATTAACTCTCCATACCTGCCTTCTTTTCTGACAAGTTCTTCTTTCTCTTCAAGAGCTGTCTGAGCTTTGAGGCAATCTTTCTGCGCAATCAAAGCCCTTATGTAGGTAAAATAGGGGTTTATGTCCGATATCCCCGATATCTTATCAAAGGTGATTCCCGGTTCCTTCAGCCACATGGAAACCCTCTCAATATTACCTTCCCTAAGAAACAGCTCCATTTCCAATGCTTCAAAAAATACGGTGATCCTATAGGCTATAAAATCTTTGTAATAAGCTTTTAATCGATATGCCATTTCGAAAGCCTTTTCCTTTTCTCCCGTACTATAAAGCAACAATACTAAATACCATTCTCCCAGCCCTCCCAAATGAGCAAATCCCACTTCCTGATAAGAAGCAATCCCTTCCTCCAGATACTTTTGCGCTTCTTCCAGCTTATTGGCGCAATACAACAGCATCCCCACAGGCAAATAGACAATTTTGGCCATCGGCAAGTGATTCCCGCCATGATCCGTTAATCTTTCCAGGGTTCTTTCACATAATGTGAGGGCTTCTCTTCTCTTCCCCATACAATTAAGATAAAATGCCACATCGTGAAGAGAAGTCACCTCCAGGAAACGGTAACCCTTTCTGCGGGCTCCTTCATAGACTTTGGCATGCAAGGCTTCCGCTTTGCGGGTATGCCCGTTCAGACCATTTGCGTGTCCCAGAGCAATTAACCCTCCATAATAGAAAAGCTCCTGCTTGTCCTTCACGAGTGAAAGGCCTTCTTCTGCATCCTTCAAGGCCTGCTCTTTATCTTCACTTTTATATCTGAAAGGCGCGGATGCCTTTGCCATCCCTAGGATTATCGGATCATTGCTGCTTTCCTCTATATATTCCAAACTATCGATCACTTGGTTTGCTTCATTAATTTCTCCTGTAATCAACAGGCACCAGGCCCTATATACTTCCAGAATACCTTCCTTTTCCTTCTTTATTGCCGATACTGAATTCAACCATGAAAGCAGGGTTTTTAACTCACCTTTTTGAAAAAGCTCCATTGCCTTATCTTTAACCAGATTTGCCGCCGCCTCTCCGTCTCTCGCCTCCAAGGCGTATTCCAGAGCCGCTTCGGTAAATCCGTTCTCCCTGCACCACAGACTGGCCTTTCTGCACATTTCTGCCTTCAGGTCCTCATTCAGGCCCATTCTTAAAAATTCAGAGAATAGATGATGGTATCTATACCAAGTATACGTGTCATCCAAGGGTACGATAAAGAGATTATCCTTTTCCAACTGTTTTATGATTTTTCTGCTGTCCTTGATGCCCGTTACAGCTTCACAGAGCTCTCCGTTAAATTTTTTCAACGTACAGGTCCTGTTCAGAAAAATACGGATTTGCTCCTCCTGGCTTTTCAGCACCTCATCCATTAGGTAGTCTGCAATAAACCGGTTATTACCGTTAAGTTCTTTCATAAAGCTTTTTGCCCGGGCTTTTTCCATATTTTTTATGGACAAACCGGTCAATTGCATGCCCGCGGCCCAGCCTTCCGTCTGCTTTTCAACGATTTTCAGCATATCATCGTCAAAATCCAAGTTGAAATATCTGCTAAAGAAACCGCTGATCTCTGGACTTGTGAATTTTAAATCCGTGGAATTCAGCTCGGTTATTTTATCTTCGACTCTCCACCTTGAAAAGGCCAGAGATGGTTCCTTGCGAGTAATTAAAACAAGCCTTGGGGCTATGGAATCAAGCAGTTTTTGTAACAGTTCATTGATGTAGGCGTTATTAATAACATGATAATCATCAAAAACCAGAATGAAAGGCTCTTGAACCTGTTCCAGCTCTCTTGCCATATATAAACTAACAGTTTCCACACTCGGCAGCTTTGGTGCAGCCAACAAATCTTCTATCATTGTTCCGAACCTTTTATTTATCTTTCGGACTGTCGCGAGCAGATAGCTTATGAACTTTAAAGGATCGTTATCATATTCATCCAGAGATAACCAAGTGTAATTGTAGTCCAACCGGCTTAGCCATCCGGAAATAAGCGTTGTTTTACCGTATCCCGCCGGAGCGGAAACAATAAATAGTTTATGCTCTTTATCCAGTCCCTCATCGAGCTTTTTATTCAGAATATCCCTGCGTATATGGTTCAGTCTGACAGACGGCATATGTAGCTTTGTATCCAGAAGAAATCTACTATCCATTTTTTCCCTCGTATCTATGAAAAATTATCCTAATGTGATATCGTATTTTTTTGATTAAAAGAACAGCTTCCATCACATATTGCTAATAATCGAATTTTAAATTCAATATGGCAAAATTTTTCTTGCCTCAGCAGGACTCATAGATATTTAATGTCTCTAATGTTTTTGCACTACCAGTCAACAGAATTATGGTCTCTAAGTGCCTTGAAGATACCAAAAAGATGCCGCTTCCGGCATCTTTTTGTGCGCTAGTCTCGATCCTTTTTAATATTCAAATTCGTTTTAATCCCAGGAGGATATTTTTTCAGCGTCTCCACCATGTTTGTCGCTATCTTTAACGCTTCTTTCCTGTTTACTTCCTTCTTTACCGGGTCTACTCTGTCTAAGTCAACGAGAGTCTTCAGGAGCTCCCCATAGGCGCTGAGCATGGCGTCGCGGTGCATGGCGTATTGGGCGTCGTATATCATGCTGTCGGTATTGGCATTCTCTGCCCCCGGCACAGTTTGCAGAGTTTTCGGCTTGATGATTTTTCGTTCCACCGGGATCAGTTCCATTGGTTTATCCAAAGGTATATCTATAGGTTTATCTATTACATTTTCCTTTTCCGCTGCCGATGCCTCTTCCGCTGCACTTCCTTGCTTTTGCTTCATCAGATTTTCCGGCTCTTGAAGGTCTTCTTCCTGAGGCTTTCGAACCCTTTCATTAATTGTCTGCCGCAGCTCCCGCTTGCTCATGTTCCCAACATCATTATCCGCTATAAATTGATCCCGGTCCTCTACTGGAATTCCAAAAAGGATAAGCCCTTGGGTGTAGTTCAAATGGTGCACCGGTGCACCATTTGGCCTCTCTTTTCCATCGGGAGAGGAGAGTATAGGTCCGTACTCCCGAAAGGTCTTCATCAATCTGCTGGCTGTGCTTCGGGAGTAACTCACTGATTCAGTCAGCCATTTGAGCCACTCACCATGGGGTACCAGCTCTTTGGCTTCCGTCAGACACCTTCCGATCTCAACGGCGTTGTTAAGCAGCATTTTGCCGCTTTCCTCCTTGATAAAGTTAATCTCGGACGCGATTTGCTCAAGCGTCCTGTTAGAATTTTCCATTCTCATACCGGCTGCCATCCTTTTACGGAATGTCTTTTCAGATACCGCTATAGGATATGCCGTGCCCCAGAAAAGCGTGAGGTATATAGCACCAATAAAAGAATGCTGTTCTTCAATTTTGTCACAATATAGAAGCTTTACAATCATTCAGAGGTATTCAGACCTACCTCTTTGAAGTTAAGCGTCCTTTTTAAAACTATTCTTTTAGATGATAGGGAACTGTGATAACAACTAAATCCGTTCTAAAAAGTAAGAAAGCCCGGATAAGTAAACTCGATTGGTTATGAAGAATATTGTGCCAACCCTTTTTGGGAATAAATTGCGGGATAATCACTGTAACTTGATAATTAAATTCTTTAGCTTTATGCTCGACGGTATCCATAAATTTAAATAGCGGTTGAATAATACTTCTATATTGAGAATGTAATGTGACTAAGCGAACGCCAGTCTGCCACTTATCCCACTTCTGTTCTAACTTCTTTTCATCTTCTCTATCAAATGATACATAAACCGCAATAATTTGCTGAGCAGATAAGGATTTTGCATAGTTTAAGGACTTTTCTACCACCCGGGTAATTCCCGCAACAGGGACAATGATCACGTTCCCTTCAATTGGAATGGTTGCTTCATTGGGCGAAATACGCAATTGATCGGCGATTTTTTCGTAGTGCCTATGAATACTATGAAACAGATAAATAATAATCGGTAAGAAGACTAGGACTGGCCATACCTGTAGGAATTTCGTTAAGAAAAACATTACCGTTACAATGAGGCTAATAAGAGCACCTAACGAATTAATAATAAGTTTTGAAGTCCAATCTTTTGGCTTCTCACGAATCCATTTAATCATCATTCCTAACTGAGCTAGAGTAAAAGGAATAAAAACCCCAATAGCATAAAGTGGGATAAGATGTTCTGTTTCCCCTTCGAATACAATAATTAAAATAATCGAAAACAATCCCAGGATAATGATCCCATTCGAGTATCCCAGACGGTCTCCTCGTACGGTAAACATTCTTGCTATAAATTTGTCTTTGGCAAGATTGACAGCCAGTAATGGAAAAGCTGTATATCCTGTATTCGCTGCAAGGATTAAAATTAACGCGGTAGTACCCTGAATAAAGTAATACATCCAGTTACGCCCAAAGATAGTCTCAGCAATTTGGGATACAACCGTTTGTTCTACTACAGGGGTTATTCCGTAATAATAGGCTAAGTAAACAATTCCAGAGAATAATATCGCCAGCAGTGTTCCCATTGCGACTAAGGTTTTGGCTGCATTATTGGGCGCAGGGTCTTTGAAGTTAGGGATAGCATTCGAAATGGCTTCAACACCTGTTAATGCAGAACTTCCCGAAGCGAAGGCTTTTAGGAGTAAAAACAAACTAATTCCAGCCACTGGGGTTCCTATGGGCGTATGCAGTCCAGGTTGTACTTGGCCGGTAAAGATGTTATATAAACCAACACCAATTAATATTACTAAGGCTACAACAAACAAATAAACCGGATAGGCTAAGATAGAAGCGGATTCTGTTACTCCTCTCAAATTAAGAAGTGTAATACAAACAACAAAAAAAATGGCAATACTGACATTATGATTATGTAAGGTTGGAAACGCGGAGGTAATTGCATCAGTACCCGCAGAAACACTGACTGCAACTGTTAAAATATAATCTACCAACAAAGAACCGCCTGCGATCAGTCCAAAATTAACTCCCAAATTATTTTTTGATACAACATATGCTCCACCACCATGTGGATAAGCAAAGATAACTTGCCTATAAGATAAAATTAACGCGGCTAATAAAACAAGGACTCCCATTGCTATCGGAATTGAATACCAAATGGCCGTGGCACCAATCGTTACCAGTACAATCAATATTTGTTCTGGGCCATACGCTACGGAGGATAGAGCATCAGATGAAAGAATCGCTAATGCTTTTTTCTTGTTAAGTTTCTGTTCTCCTATTTCAGTAGATCTTAAAGGACGGCCAATTAAATAACGTTTAAATGCATATTTCATTTTTCAACACCACCTAATAGATGCTTAATTTAGAATGCCCTGTTCATGATAAAAACTCTCATATTAATACGTAAAACAAACCTTCTGCCTATCGTCTCACAAGTCCGACATTCCTTTCAATACCGCTTCTAAGCTAGGTTAGTGGTTGACTTGCCGATGGAATCAATCTTTGATGAAACTGTTGAATATGATACTCCTATGCTAAAATAATGTAAACAAATACGTAATATAATGCCAATAAGAACGCATAAAAAACAATGACCAGCAAAATAGCTGGTTTTTCTTATTCACAGAATGTCATTGCGCTACTTAACAAAGGCCCGTTGAGCTCTCAGGCTATGAGCGCTCAACGGGCCTTCGTTTGATGACATGATTTTGAATCTGTGCTTTTGTATCAGCTTGCTCGTCTTCTAATGTCCGTTTCTTTAGGGTACTTTAAGTCTAAATTCGGCGTCATTATTTTTATCTCTTTATCCTTAATAGTCTTAACGTAGAATAAAAGGGAACCGGATAAAGCAAAGAAGATTGTTAAAACAAAATAACTCGTTGCTTGAGATACATAAGTAGTAGAAACATGAGTACTCACGTGACCTGCATTGAGCTCCAACACTTTTAGATATCCCATGGTATAAAACATTAGAGTACAAAGATAGCAAATAACCGATATTATTGGCACTTTAACCCCCCCCACTTCGTTTCCAAAAGCCACGAAATATAATCAGATAACTTCTTCATATTCACAGAAAAATCGCCACACCTTCTTGGCTGTGACGACTGTACGTTTAAGTGATTCGGTAACCTGGCAATCATCAGTTATACAACTGGAAGACCCATGGCTTTGCGTCCTTGGCTTTCGCTCAAGTTTGCTAATGTCGTCACAGGTATATATATTGGGTCAATTATACCATAGGAATAGGCCTTTTGTACTATTATTAATAGGACTTTTTTATCAATATTGCATTTATGGCCAATCCCTCCTGCCTTAGTGAGACAACTTGCCTTCTCTCACTACATAGCTCCTTGGGGAATTATTTTCATCAGGCATATCTCATCACCCATTTTTATACTTTTTAACAACTCCACATCTACTTTACACTCAAAAGCTTGTTCAAAAAGGACTTTACTATAGCCGGTCGTACATTGACACCAGGTATCTGTATCTAATCTATCCACATCAGCGAGCATTGGACAGGGGCAGAACGGAAATTGCAGATATAGTTCTCCATTTACACAAAACAGTCCTGCTGCTTTTGCTTTGTCCAAATTTCCAAACTCCTCCATACTTGAAGATAATGCTGCCAGTTCTTTCACCAGCGCTAATTTCTCATCCATGCCATATCCGCACTGACAGTTCATTCTAATGTGTTTAACAGCCGACTTATCAAAATGGTTTTCTAATCTCTTCATTGTAGATTTCACCCAAGCCGGATTATTCTCTGCCCTTGCCAACTCATCGCTTCCATAGACTATTTCTCTTGCTGTTTCAGCATTGCTCGCCCTTTCGACAGCTCCATAGATTACCTGTTCCTGAATTTTTCTTATATCAAACATATTAACACCCTCCATTTTTGTTTCTATTACTTCTAATAAATAAAAAACAGACTCCTTGCAAATCGAACTATTTCCCTGGAACAGTTCTCATTATAGTAAGAAGTCTGTTTATTTACTTCTGAATTCTTGCTCTATTTAATCGGTATGCATAGATCCATTACGACATGCCTGTTTTCTCTGTCAACATTCCGATAGATATCTAATCCATATCTTTCATCCATTACATAATCGCTATAGGCCAGCCAAATATTGAATATGCCCTGAAAAGTGACAAAAATATCTTCTATCAAACCATCAAAACGGTAAACCGCAAATTTGCCCCCTTGAATTGTTGTAACATTATCGAGAGAACAGTTTTCATCCACGGTCATGCAAATATCGTATAAACATTGATCGACATTTGTAATACTAGGATCATGATAGGACCTTTCAATCAAAAGCGTGTCTTCCTTAAGATATTCTTTATATTTTTCTGTGAAGTCGTGCCAATTTTTCCCTAGTTCTATATAGTTTCCAATATGTCTTTCATAGATAACCAGGAAGTCATCCAGTTCCTGGATCAGGATATGTTGATCATATTCTGCAAACGATTGAAATCTGGCAATCTTGTCCGGGTAAAAGGGATGGGGTACACATGTTGTATTCGAATCCTTTCGAAATTCCGTTGGTGAAATATTATGGTGTTTCCTAAACGCCGAACAGTAATTTGATGGACTATATCCATAATCAGATCCAATGTCAGTAATAGATTTGTCTTTTTCAGTCTTAAGTCTTACAGCACTGTGTTCCATTTTTAAGCGTTTGATAAAGGCATAGATACTCTCCCCTGTTTTTTCCTTAAAGACTCTACTAAAGTAATATTTTGAAAAATGACAGTGATCTGCAACATCTTCAACAGAAATCTCCTCGTCTAAATGTCGCATGATATAATCAATACTTTGATTTACCCATTGGTTTGTAATCATAATGCCCAACCCCTATTGATTACTCAAATGAAATTTACAACCCTCGCATTTTATCCTCTAAGTGCCGGGAACAGCTAAATCATTCCACTCTAATATTTCTACTCTATTTCCTCGCATCCTTCTTCTAAGTAAAAATAACCCAATAATACACAAAAAAGCCAGACCGTTTAGATAAAAAAATCCAGCTCAATATTATTATTCACCTGGAACCGAATGAACCGCTTTAACTCAATTTTCAATTCTTTAGTCTGTTTGTCCAATGCTTGAATCACTTATTGATGCATACAATATTTAGAGGATCAAATAGCTTCCTAAGTTATAGAACATGATTCTGGATATACATGTGCAGTTATTTAAGAAATAAGAAAGTGGGAATGTGTAATGAGTGCTGATCAAAAATGCCCTATATGCCCGAAATGCGAGCAGGAATATGATAATGCGAATTCTGGAGGAGAAATTAATGTCTGTCCAAATTGTGAAGCGATGGAAATGCTAAAAATTTACGCCAAGCACCTAGTTCAGGAAAAATAATAAACTCATTCATTTAGCCAGTTGACTAAATCCTTTGAATAGCCGCATCATAAAGGTTCTCTTGATTAGGGGGGGCGCAAATTACTTCTTAATAGTAATGCGGCACCCCCTTTTAATTGTAAGCTTTCACCTAATTAACTCAACAACTATTTAGGCCATACACTCTGGGCGATGAGACTTCATATCGTACCATATACAAATTTTTCCAACTTTACCAGTAGTGTTGGAGGATGTTAGTGGATCGGTTATCCGGAATGCTACACAAGTGAGAGAATAGCTTCATTGACACGTTTATAAATTTTGAAAGATATGAAAGGGTGGAGTAAAATGTATAATGGATATAACTCCTATCTACGACCCTATTTTGATAACACGCCAATTTCTAACCCCTATAATTATCCCTGCCCTCCCAGGGCTGAAGCACCAATGTATCCAGGGAGGGTGCTTCCTTTAAGGGACTACGGACCAAACCCCTTTGTAATAAATATCAAAGAGACTACACTCCAAAACAATACCTTCCGTACCGCTTTGTGGACCGGCAATTATTTACAGCTTACCTTAATGAGCATCAATGTAGGAGATAGCATCGGATTAGAAATGCATCCTGATGTCGATCAGTTTATTCGCCTTGAACAAGGTCAAGGCCTTGTTATAATGGGAGACAGCAGAGATAGGCTTAATTACCAGCAAAGAGTGAGTGATAATTATGTCATATTAATACCGGCCGGTAAATGGCATAATCTGATAAATACTGGCTGCGTACCGCTTAAATTGTACTCTATCTATGCACCGCCTCAACATCCGCACGGCACTGTTCATAAAACAAAAGAGGTTGCTGAAGAACATCACGTATAACTAATCGTATAAAATTCTTACCAATTATAAAAGATCACTGCAGAGGAGTCCTTCTGCAGTGATCTTTTATAATTGATGTTGCACAGTCACAGCCACTAAGGTGATCAGGTTGACGTTGGAGCAAAGCCAAATCCGTTAGGTCAATGGAACTACTCATCCAACAATAATTTCATTTTTGTAGCAGTATCCGTTTCTGATAAAGGTACATGTACAATCAATTTTAAGCCAGAATTGTCTGAAACATCAAAATTACTAACTTCAAAATCTAATATTCCCGCAACAGGATGATTCAATTGCTTGTAAATTTCTTTATTACTCTCAATTTCATGTAAAGACCACCACAAATTAAATTCTGTGCTTTGCATTTTAAGATCATCAATAAACTGAGTAAGCCATGAATCTTCAATGTACTGCCCACACATTGAACGAAATCGGCCCACCAGACCCTTGGCATACAAATTCCAGTCGCCATATAACTGTTTATATTTATGATCTGTAAACATTGCCCAAACTATATTTCGTTCTCGAAGGTTCATTTCATGAAAATCTCCAAAGATTAAACATGCTGCCTTGTTCCAAGCAATAACATTCCACTTCTGATCCATGACAAGAGATGGGCAGAGTATTAAACTATCCAGAACATGCTGAAGTATGGGACTTACTGTTCCTTGGCAGCCCGGTATATCTGCCGGAAGGGGCTGATTCGCTAAAAGGTACAGATGAATGCGTTCTTGTTTATTAAGCAATAAAACTCTAGCTAAGCTTTCTATTACTTGAGTTGAAACATGAATAGGTCTTCCTTGTTCAAGCCATGTATACCAAGTCAAACCAATCCCGGCTAACTGGGCTACTTCCTCTCTTCTCAAGCCGGGAGTACGTCGGCGCGTTGCTGATGAAAGTCCCACTTGTGATGGTAACGTTCTCGCTCTTCTCGTTTTTAAAAAATCGGCTAGCTCTTTATAGCGATGTTTCTCATTATTCAAACTCGTCATCAATCCTAACTAGTATAATTTATACCAGTATAATCTCACTCCTAGTAACATTATAAGATCTGTATTACATTAATTCATGAAGAATTTGTAAAACGAATAAAAATGTTTTCTTAACTGCAGAAAGTCTAAAGAATTGAAGGAGGGGTCTCATGAAAATACAATCGCTGAAACTGGTTTGTTTTTCACCTACGGGGACAACTAAAGATTGTTCAAGGTATTGCCCGCGGAATTAATCATAGCACTGTTGAACTAATAGATATTACCAAACCAGCTGCGAGAAAACACCAATTACAAACATCAGAAAATGAATTACTTGTTGTTGCTGTGCCAGTTTATATGGGAAGAGTGCCATTAATTTTAATTGAATGGCTGCATGAGATTAAAGCTCGTAATACGCCTGTTATATGTATTGTCGTTTATGGTAATCGTGTGTATGACGATGCCTTACTTGAGCTTAAAGATATTCTGACAAAACGCGGATGTATGCCGATCGCCTGTGCTGCCTATATTGGAGAACACTCCTTTTCTAGTTCCGAAACACCGATAGCCGAAGCCCGTCCTGATGCAAGTGACTTAAATCACGCAGAATTATTTGGAGTTAAAATAAAGGAAAAACTGCTATCTGTTTCATCAGTCGATCACATTTCCGATCTAAATATACCTGGCAACTATCCTTATAGAGGAGATTCCAAGCTATGGAGTGTTGATTTCATAGCAATTAGTAATGAGTGTACGCAATGCGGAATTTGTGCAGAAGGGTGTCCTGTAGGGGCTATCGATTCCGAAAATAGTCATTTGATTGATCAGGAAAAATGCATCACCTGTTGTGCCTGCATTAAGAACTGTCCTCAAAACGCCAGAACTATGAAAACTGGTCTAGTCAAAGACGCTGCAATGCGACTAAACAAACTGTATAAAGAGCGAAAGGAGCCGGTATTCTTTTTTTCCAACATCAAATCAGGATGATTTTTTGAATAATTCTTTAGGATCATCTACAGGCAGGAGCATGTTACTCGATGCCAACATGATAAAGACTTTCTTTGCGGCCAAAGCACAATGCATCATACGTAAAACCGGGTATAGCTCCTGCCCCAGCTATTACTCTTTCTTTTGGCAGGATTTCATTAACTGCAAAACCTTCGCTAATGATTTTTATATGTATAACCAACTACACGTGGCAAGCGGAGCAGACACATTTTGTGCTTGCTCCTCTGTTTCAAAATAAATACTTTTTAATTCTATCCCTTTGTATGCCTTTTTAACCTTCAATGTTTTTTTGATCTAATAGTCTGATGACCGGAATCAGTGAACAAAGTATGGAAATCCCCATAATTAAAATCCCCGATATCAGAAACCAATGGTTTACGCCAATTCTATCGGCAAAGAGTCCCGAGAGGATTAAGCCCATAGGCATAGCGAGGGAAATGATGCTTCCGGTAAGAGAAAAAACTCGTCCTAAATATTCCGGCTTAATTTTTTCTTGAAAAAGAGCCATTTGTATCAGTGAAAGCCATTCAAAATCGACACTGGTGTCGATTTTAAATGGCTTTCATAAATTCATTATAATGATTCTCAACTCATCTCTCTTCAAATTTGACAATCAATCGATTACCAGTCCCATGCTGACAGCATCGAAAAATATGCCGTCTATGTACAAATTCCTTGTCAGAACACCTTCTTTTCTGAACCCATACCTTTCATACAATGCAATGGCTGTCTTATTATCGGCACGAGTTACCAGATCAATTTTTCTCACAATCTGGGTTTCCTTGGCCCACTCTATCAGGACTTCCAGAAGAAGGCCCCCTATTCCCAGGCTCCAATACTTCCTAAGGACAGCGATCCCCATTTCTCCCCTATGTCTTTTCCTGACCCTGGTTCCCCCTTCAAAAGTAATAAAGCCTGCAATCTCGCCGTCCGTTAAGCCTATGATGATCACGGAGTTATCCGTCCCGTTTTCAAAGTCAATGATTTCCTCTCCGTTTCAGGGGTTATTTCCAGCTCACCTTTGCCAAAGGAAAGAAAGTCCGACTCCCCACTTATACACATTTTAAACTTTGCCATTTCTTCCACATCATTTACAGTTGCTTTTCTGATCAGTAATTCCCTACCATTTTTCAGGGTTACCTTTTTCATGGCTATCCACTCTTTCTTATTACCTATATCGTTCATAAAACTAATCACCCCGTACGATAATCATATTATATCAAACGATAATTACCAATTCATTTGCTCACTTCGACCATTGGGTCAAGGGCAAAGCCAAAGAGCATGAACCCCTTCCTTTGACTTGGATTCATGCCCTTTGCTTTATGAACAGATAGAACGTATGGTAGTTATCCAAGTTTGCTGTTAGGCAGCAAATGACTAAAATTTTCAGCAAACTGCATAACAACGGATTGTACTTCCTCCAGCTTTTCCGGCTTTAGCAAAGCAATCATTTTCGGCAAAAACAGCATAATATCTTCTTGTGTAAAATTGCCTTCTGTCAGTTTCTTGAAGTTTTCAACTAGTAATTCCTTTGCTTCCTCTACCTTGTCATCTTTTACTCTTTCTAAAATGAAACTTAAAAATTGTTCCTGCCCGTTATTCATGTTTACTCCATTAAGCTTTATCCATCCCACAGTATATCACAAATGTTTTGTGTGTTCACAGCTTACTTCTGCTCTCTGCACAACCACCCCGCACGATGGATGGGCCTCTATACACTCTCAGGGGAAGCTAGGGCTAAGGGATAGGGGCTTCACATGCGGCACAAGAAACTCGTCAATCGTGTTGTCTTCCTCAAACATTCTCCCTTTTTTCAGCATACTATGGAATATCAAAACAGAGGGGTAATCTTAAGAATGATTGCTACAAATAATAGAACCGCTAACGATAATAAATATGAGTTGACTCTTAGCTTAATCAAAGATGAACGAATAGGCGATTTTCTTTTTCTTATTGCTGCAATTATAGCCCTAATCTCAACTTACCAAGCTGAGAAGGAAATAATTTCTAAAGAATCTTATAAAGAATCCCTACCGGATGATTCTGCCTATACCATTGCAGCCGCAAGCTGGTCATTCTTTATAGCAAGCATCATTTCAGCTTATGTGGTGATCGCCAGGTACAACCAAATTGCAACCGCCGATCGTGATGTTTCTCCGTTAACATTAAAGGGCGCAAAATATTCCACAATAGGAAATATCATTAGTGTTATTGGCTTTGGCTTGGCTGCCATTGGTGACCAATTAAAGGCAATGGCTTCTTCTTCCGGAGGGCCAACTGCAATATCTCGATAATCCAGCCGCAGTTGACAATTTCAATCATCGCTAATTTTCCTGTTTTTAGTTGGCCATTACTTAAGAGCGGCCGTGATTATACCCATCCTGTAAACCTCTTCGGCATTGCACCCCCTGGAAAGGTCATTAACGGGAGCGTTCAGACCCTGGAGAATCGGACCGAAAGCATCAAACTTTCCCAGTCGCTGGGCTATTTTATAACTGATGTTCCCTGAATTAAGATCTGGGAAAATAAAGGTGTTGGCCTGTCCCGCTACTCGCGAATCAAAAGCTTTTGTTTTAGCAACATCAGGAGAGAAAGCTGCATCAAATTGCAGCTCGCCGTCGACTGGAAAATCAAGGCTCATGGCTTTTAATTTTTCCGCTGCCTTACGTATTATATCGACAGTCTCACCTTGACCGGAGCCTAAGGTACTGTAGGAAAGCATAGCCACCTTCGGGTCTACAGCAAAACACCTGGCTGTTCTTGCTGTTTCCACAGCAATTTCAACCAACTCATCCTCTGTGGGTTTAACGTTGATAGCGCAATCAGCCATGAGATATGTTTCTTCGCCATCCGGCGTAGAGCGGTGCAGAACGAAACAGCTTGAGACAAGCTTATTGCCCGGCTTTGTCTTAATAATCTGCAATGCGGGGCGAACGGTATCGGCCGTGGAATAAGTGGCTCCGCCCAGGAGACCGTCGGCATAACCCATCTTTACGAGCATGATGCCAAAATAATTGGCTTTTGCCAAAAGAGCACGGCAAGCAGCCTCATCCACTTTTCCCTTTCTCAGGGCAAACAACTCTGCAGTCATTCTATCGATGCCAGCATAGGTTGAGGGATCAATAATTTCACTCCCTTCTACCGGCCAACCAATGTCTTGGGCCGCAGCTTCTACCTCAGAGCGATTGCCCAGAAGTACCGGCACGAGAATACCGTCCTTATACAGGCGACTTGCTGCCTCAAGAATCCTCGGATCAGATCCCTCAGTAAAAACGAGCTTTCGCTGCTTCCTCTTTAATAACGCAATCATAGGTTCAAACATAGTTCATCCCTGCCATTTCCCAATCTATTGAATATTCGCCGCTTTCTTTTCCAAATAGTATATTAATTATACTGAAATTTTAAAATACCGTAAATATACTTTTCAGTAGAAGTAGCACATTATTGTATTTCAAAATAACTTCATTTTTAATTTTCTTACTTTCTTGTTGTCATCTTTCTTATCATACTATATAATTAAGTTTGTAACCATTACAATTTTACATAAATTCTTAAGTTTGTAGGTGATTAGACAGAAAATAAGCCAAACTTTCCCACTGATATAAAAATGCGGCAAGCTTGTCAAGAATGTCAAAGCCATTGACATCAAACAGAGATGCTTGCTGTTTGAGAATATAATCTCAAAAGCAAATAGATAAGGAAGCCTTTTTATTCACAGCGAAATGACACTGTCAAGCCGCTGAACATTATATTTTCGGCATCGTTGTCAAGTTTGGATGGTGTTTTTTCTACTTGCGTGGAAAATCTCCATTCTTCCTTTGATAATCAAGATATGCACCTATTCAAGAAATTTAAGAGGAGGGAACTTTATGGATGAAAAAAGCAGATGCCCGGTAACAGGCCATACAAAAAGTGCTACGGCAGGGGGCGGCACTTCCAACAAGGACTGGTGGCCAAACCAGCTGAACCTCAAGATTCTTCATCAGAACTCAAACTTGAGTAATCCCATGGCTCCAGAGTTTAATTATGCCGAAGAATTCAAGAAGCTTGATCTGAAAGCCCTCAAGAAGGACCTATATGCCTTGATGACCGATTCTCAGGATTGGTGGCCGGCGGATTATGGTCACTACGGACCTTTCTTCATCCGGATGGCTTGGCACAGCGCAGGCACCTACCGTACCAATGACGGCCGCGGCGGCGCGGGATCCGGCACCCAACGCTTTGCACCCCTTAACAGCTGGCCGGACAACGTAAACCTGGACAAAGCTCGCCGTCTGCTCTGGCCCATCAAACAGAAATACGGCAGGAAAATTTCCTGGGCGGACCTGATGATCCTCGCCGGTACCTGCGCCATCGAGTCAATGGGACTTAAAACTTTCGGTTTCGCCGGCGGACGTGCGGACGTCTGGGAGCCGGAAGAGGACATATATTGGGGCTCTGAAGCCGAGTGGCTTGGCGACAAGCGCTACTCCGGTGAACGGGATCTGGAAAATCCTCTGGCCGCCGTACAAATGGGCCTGATCTACGTAAACCCGGAAGGCCCAAACGGTAACCCTGATCCTGTGGCCTCCGGCCATGACGTTCGGGAGACCTTTGCCCGTATGGCTATGAACGATGAAGAGACTGTCGCCCTCGTCGCCGGCGGACACACCTTCGGCAAGTGTCACGGTGCGGGGGATGCGGCCCATGTCGGTCCGGAACCTGAAGCTGCCGGCCTTGAGGAACAGGGCCTGGGCTGGAAGAGCAGCTTCGGCAGCGGCAAAGGCGGAGATACCATTGGCAGCGGCATCGAGGGTGCCTGGAAGCCGAACCCGACCAAATGGGACATGGGCTACCTGAATGTGCTTTTCAAATACGAGTGGGAGCTGGTCAAGAGCCCAGCCGGCGCGCATCAGTGGCTGGCCAAGGATGTAGCTGAAGAAGACATGGTGGTTGATGCCCATGACCCATCCAAGAAGCACCGACCCATGATGACCACGGCTGACCTCTCTCTGCGCTTCGACCCGATCTTCGAACCCATCGCCCGGCGCTACCAGCAAAACCCCGAAAAATTCGCCGATGACTTTGCCAGGGCTTGGTTCAAGCTCACCCACCGGGATATGGGGCCCCGTTCACGCTATCTCGGTCCCGAAGTTCCTGAGGAGGAGCTAATCTGGCAGGATCCGGTGCCGACAGTGGATCATGAATTGATTGACGAACAGGATATGGCGGATCTCAAGGGTAAAATCTTGGTTTCCGGCCTGTCAGTCTCCCAGCTTGTCGGGACAGCTTGGGCCTCGGCATCTACCTTCCGCGGCTCGGATAAGCGCGGCGGGGCCAACGGGGCACGCATCCGTCTTGCTCCTCAGAAGGATTGGGAAGTCAACCAGCCAAGTCAGCTGAATGCGGTACTTACGGTTCTGGAAAAAATTCAAACAGAGTTCAACAGTGCCCAGTCAGGTTCAAAGAAGGTTTCCCTCGCTGACTTGATCGTCCTGGGCGGCTGTGCAGGTATAGAGCAAGCTGCCAAGAATGCCGGTCATACTGTATCCGTTCCTTTTAAGCCGGGACGCACGGATGCCCAGCAGGAGCAGACCGACGTTACTTCAATCTCTGTACTCGAACCTGCTGCAGACGGGTTCCGCAATTACTTAAAGTCTAAATTTTCCGTACGGGCAGAAGAACTCTTGCTGGACCGTGCCCAACTTTTGACTTTGACCGCTCCGGAAATGACAGTTTTGTTAGGCGGACTACGAGTACTGAATACTAATTACAGTCAGTCTCAGCACGGTGTCTTTACCAGGAAATCCGAGGCCCTTACCAACGACTTCTTCGTCAACCTCCTGGATATGAGCACAACCTGGCAAGCGACATCTGACGATGAAAACGTGTTCGAGGGTCGCGATCGCACAACGGGCGAACTCAAATGGACCGGCACCCGTGTTGATCTCGTCTTCGGTTCAAACTCCCAGCTCCGGGCCATCGCAGAAGTCTATGCCTGTGACGACTCTCAAGATAAGTTCTTGCATGATTTTGTTTCTGCCTGGAACAAAGTCATGAACGCGGACCGTTTCGACCTAGCTTGAATATAGTTTAAAAACATCAGCCCCTCATGCTCATGCCGAGGGGCTTTTCCTTTGGAAATCAAGGTCATCATTTGCTCAATCATAGCAGTTTGCCTAAGGTTCAAACTTCAAATCAACCCCAAGCCCATTTTTGTGGCCGGTATCCCTATGACAATTATTGCACCCTATAGATTTTTTCTTGGTCGAGCACAAAAAACAAATCCTTATTTCGCTCCACTAAAGTGCGAAATAAGGATTTGTTTTTTGATTTGTTTTTTAATGAAGTATAGCCGCATCTAGGTTTGGCGCTACTTTATTAACTGCAATTATTATTACTTTTTGGGGAAAAGATAAGCAAACTACCCTATTGTCGTAATGACTGGCATGGTCTCTCTTCTTATAACTTCATCAAACGATTAATCCATATGCCCTCATAACTGAGATCAACTTTTCACGGTTTGTATCCTCAATTGTTGTGAGAGGCATTCTTAGGTAATCCTTGCAAAAACCCATAGCTGCCATAGCAGCCTTGACCGGAATAGGGTTAACTTCACAAAACAGGGCCTCTGTAATACCATAAAGCTTATATTGCTGCTCTGCACTGCCGGCAATGTCACCCTTAAAGAAACGGGTGCAAATCTCACGTGTCTGTGCCGGCATAATGTTGGAAAGCACGGAAATGCAGCCAACTCCACCAAGGGCCATAAGTGGAACTATTTGATCGTCATTGCCTGAATACAAATCAAGCTTGCCGTGGACACGCGCCATCGTCTCAACAATTTTTGAAATGTTGCCATTTGCTTCTTTGATCCCTACGATATTTTCGTGTTCAGCCAATGCCTCATAGGTTGCAGACTCAATATTAATTCCCGTCCTTGAAGGCACATTGTAAAGAATGATGGGCTTTGTGCTCTTGTCGGCAATTTGTGTAAACATTTTAGTTAGGCCTTTTTGCGTAGCCTTGTTGTAATATGGGGTAACTACAAGCATTGCATCCGCACCTGCTTCGCAGGCAAAACTAGTGAGGTCATGGGCGTATTCGATGTCATTGCTGCCAGTGCCTGCAATGATCGGCACTCTGCCTTTAGCTTGCTGAACAGCAAAGGTAATTGCTGCTCTATGCTCAGCGTCAGACAAGGTCGAAGCTTCACCTGTGGTTCCACAAATCACCAGAGCATCAATTTTTTCTTCAATTTGCCAATCAATCAATTTGCCAAACTGCTCATAATTAATTCCTGTTTCGTCCAGAGGAGTTATGAGAGCAGTGGCAATACCTTTGAAAACAGTCTTCTTTTTCATGTTTATCCCCGTCTCCCTCTATAAAAAAATAGCTGATACGGAATTCAGCCACTAAATTACCCATATGATTTTCCAATCATACTGTAAGATAGATAGCTCTCCGCAAACGCGACAGTTAAACAAATCTTATTTTGTTCAACCAGCCCTGTCCCCACGTAATTGAGACCGACTTCGGCATCTACACCTTTCACCAAAGCAACGGTCTTACGTAAACCTTAACAACTTCGGGTACTGATTGTACGATGCACCTCTATCAATTCTTATTAAGAATATTCATATATTGCTATATTTGTCAAGACTAAATTTGAAGAACCTCTTAGGCAAACTCCATCTAAGCTTAGAATCACTTGATTGTGTACATAACCCGTATAAGCCGAATGAAAATTACTTATTAAGCAAATAAATAAAACGCCTATAAAATTGGAGGTAAGAAAGCATGGATAAAATGATAACATTATTATTCTACCCCTTATTCCTAGTCATGACCTTTTGCTTAACACTAATCTTTATTCCTAAAAATAAATATAAAGAATATTTAATCTATGGAATTATTATCGGTGGATTAGGTGATATAATAGCAGTTGGTTTACTTCAAAACATACTAGGTATTATGTGGTTTAAGAACCTAAGCATCTTCTATGTTTTGAAAATGATGGCCCTATCTCCACTGTGTTGGACGGTTACTGTTATGGTTTTTCTTTATTTTTTACCCGCCAAAAAGTCTTTCAGGTATCCCTATATCTTAACTTGGGCCAGTATAAGCCTTGGTTACGGATATATCGTACGTAATGTTGGACTATACGATTTCGTTTACTGGTTCTACCCCGTACCGGGTTATTTTATATTTCTTTGCTGGTGGGGTTTTGCTTCATGGTTGTTTAGAAATACCAGCCCTTTGGCCAAAGAAGAGTGATTATGCTTAAGCGAATAAGTCTCTTGCAGGGCTTGAGCTCATCCCATGGATATTGTTAATTTCGTATTGAAAGCATGGACATCAATGTAATACATTTGGTATCTTAGCTCATTAAAAAACCAGCTCTCCTGGTCTATAGCCGACAGGCAATTCCTCTTCACTTAAAAACTTGAAACTGTCATCACGCAGTATGGGTAAAAATACTTCGTAAGGTATCCTGAAAAACGCACAGGTATAATTACTGGATCCCACCCACCTACCCTCATTGCCACTAAAATTCAAACCTCTGGCAAATTTCGTATAGTTTGAGCAATCATGAACTGCTAAATCCCAGCTTTCTTCTACGGCTGTTTTCATGAATTTCAGAGTTAATTCCCGACTCCAAATCGGAGATATATAGCCATGTCTGGAAATATACATGTTTTCCCCGTCATAATTGTCTATGTTATTGGCATTTAGGTGCAGCTCTGCACAATTGATAAAATCAAGTTTCGTCTCTAAGATCGCTTGCTTCTTCCGGAAAAAGGTTTCGAAGTACTCCGGAGTCATTGGCGTTTCAATACCTACATTTTTGATGTATTTTTTCGCTATTGCCATATTTTCAATCACTTTGTCTGAACAATTTGAGGCACCCAGGTTGAAACGCAACTCGTCAAGACCGGCTTCACCTAAAGCTTTCAAGGTCTCTGACCTAGCTAAAGTGCCATTTGTATAGAGGTGTTGATGAATCCCTGCAGCACTGAATTTCTTGATAATCGGATAGTATTTTTCAATTTCCATGAATGGCTCTAAATAAACATAGGAAATGCCCGTGGGCTTCTGCTGAATGGAAAGAAGTAAATCAATGTCCTTCTCATAAAACTTTGTGTCTCCGATTTCCCACATACCTTCGCCAACCGGGGGGATTTCATCCAGCTCTCCATAATGATAGCAGAACTTACACTCTAAGTTACATTTGTTCGTTTTCCTGATGGCACTCAAACCGGTTCCCAAGAGACAAGAACGACATCCTTTGGGGAATTTGCTTTCATTTCCCACAAAAAAAGTTCTGTTTTCTAAAGTTTTCAAGCCTTTGATTTCCGACATTAAGATATCATTTCTATGATCGATGGCTGCCTCAATTTGGGCAAAGGTTGCGTAAATGATTTCCTGTTGCTTGGTCATAATTTCCTCATCCTCTGGCAATATTGCAAAGAATTCAAACCAAGTCAAGGCATCTTTCTTGGAAATTTTCATAACATGTCCTCCTATAATTAAAAATCTACTACGGATTAGATTCCTATCTCCTGCTATGTTTTTTCATAATACCATAAAAGTTTCAGATTAACACGGATATAGCCAGGCTGGTCTCAATTTCCTCTAGTATTTTACCTTATGGTGATCAAAATGGATATGGGGACAAAAAAATAGAACTCCAAATAACTTTTTAGCTGTCAGCTTGAAGTTCATTACCATTATTATCGCTTTTATCTTTAGTCCTTACCTTTGGACCGTGGGTATATCCCACAACAGTAAAATGCTCAGATAGCCCTTCAATCAACGAGTCATAGTCTGGTGACCTTGCTCTCAAGCAGGAAGAAAGGTGTACAGATTCTATTCCGGCTTGAATCATATTCTTTATCTTACGATTTAAATCGCCGCCAGTGTGAGTAAACGTTAGTAATTCTAGTTCCTCAGTATATCGGGCAAAGGAATCCTTTCTTTGAAAAAAAGCGTTAAGACAGCCCTTTCCCGTACAAATTTGCATGGTTTCTTCACGTATTAAAATTCCAATCTTCATAAAAAACACCCTTAATCATTATACTACGATTTAAATGGCTAAGGTGTGACGTGCTTCACACTTTAGCTTGCTGAAAGTGGGTATTAATTTATCAAAGCAGACAGCATTTGCTTCCGCCAGTTTTCTATATTCTATTTGGCGGAAGGGCTTCTTTGTTATGCTATAATAAATGTCAGATAGACAATAATTTCTACGTCTAAACGTATAGAAGAGCTATCTCTATCAAACTATAGATTAAAGGAGGCGAGAGGAATTGGCAGTAGGATTTATCGGCATTTTTGGAATTGTTCTATTCGTTTTGGTACTTCTTATGATTGTTGCAGTCGTGCTTTCTGTTCGGTCACGACAAAAAAATATAGATCCTGTCTATCAAGATGAAGGGGGAAAAAAGATGATTAAGATGGTGTATACGTATCTTATTTTGTTTGCCACCTTGATGATGACCATTGGGGGAAGTGTCGCTTCCTTTATGGCAGTGGCTGACTTGGTTTCACCTCCAAGTTACTATATGACATATGAGGAATATAAGAGAGGGTATGTTGCTCCTCAAGAGTATAGCGATCCAAAACAGCCTCAGCAAAAAGTCGAAGAGAAAAGCGAAGAGGAATTACAAAAAGATTATCAAATCCTTGTTAGTCAGGAAAAGATTCGAGCCCGTGAGCGTGCTTTGAATAGCCTGATTAAGAGTTTTGGTTGGATTGTAATCCCTCTACCGATTTTTTTATACTATCAGCGGAGGTTGAAGCAGGAATAAAGAGCTTTAAAAGGTAATCATTTTAAATTCAAGATCTGATTAATCTTACTGCAGTTGCTAGACCTCTTGATAGCTCCTTATATACTAAAAGGCTCAAACAACCTATTAAAAATATCATAAAAATTCGTATGTATGTCGGATATTTATTAATCCTTATTAACCAAAGATTCGATCGCATCCCCATAAGTCCAATAAAACCTCCAATGGCCCCACCAGATATCAATATTAGCGGAATGCAGCATAAGAGATATTCATACCAGCTAAGTGATTGAGCCAGATCAAATTCCACTGAATCCAATACGATTTTTGGTATTGGATCGAGTCCAAATAACTGTCGTTTAATTTTTAAGAATCCAAAACTATCCTTTGAAATTTGAATTTTGTATTCATTAAGATTTGATTGCCGAATTATATTAAGCTCATCAGAAGTGATATTAACCGACCCGGACCAAAAGGATACGTTAATATCAATTACTTTATCCCCTGGATAATTTAGCTTAAACTCACATTTCATAAAAATCATCCTGCTTAATTCACTTTATTTTCCAAACAGACTCATTCCACCAGTCTCATTGTTAAAAACCATTTGCTTATCGTGAAAGGCCACCGATTGTCGCATAGTTCGTTACAGCCTTATTATAGTTCTAAGCCCCATAAAAATTGTCGAAATATTTATATGTAATGCATAAATAAAACATAAAAATTCTATAGATCATTTATCAATACTTTCTGTATGCTACTATGCGAATTTTTAGCTCTAACTAGTGATAAATTAGAAGGATAGAAGGTAGAAAAGGACTGTAAGAAACTTTAGTTTCCTTACTGTCCTTTTTCTACTGCATGTAGTGCATTTGACTATAGTACAAGATCCTTCTTCCTAGAAACTTTTTCCTGACTTTAGGAGTTTCTTAACAAAATAGAGGAATTTGAACCCTGAGAATCGCTTAATATAGCGGATTTCGGGGTATTTTTACCCTTAAAATTGTTAAATTATTTTGTCCTGTTATATCCTGTTATTTCATTCCTTTTTTGCTCGACTCATGGTATAATGGATTTATACAATTTCTTTAATTCGGAGGGCTCGATGTACGTTGCTATTACAGGCTCGGGCAAAGCCCGAGTCGTCCAGTTCAGAGAAGATACTCGCATACCGGGAACAACTAAA
>NZ_FNCP01000039.1 GCF_900100785.1 Desulfosporosinus hippei DSM 8344
GATTTTTCAGTGGCTTAGTTTGCAATACCCATTGTTCGGAATCGAAAAACAAAAGAAATTATCAATTAACCCCTTGACTTTTATTAGCTGGTCTTTAATTAAATGTCTTCTGGTTCTTTGCCATTTCGATGTTTCGTGGCACGATAAAACTTTGCAGTTAGCCATGCATTATACCGTGTGTAATTCACGCGAGGAAACTAATCAGTCACTAAACACTGACATCGATTTCTAAGTCCCGAGATATTCTACCTACTAACCTTCCGCGTTTTTTTTCGATTTCCTGCCACGATCGTGAAACTGTAAAAAAGTGTGAAACAAAGATCCAAACCGTCAATGATTCCTCAAACCTTTTAACGATGCCTATATTTTAGTTTTCACCTTCAGGGGGGGGCATTTTTTAACGATTCCGGTGCAAAAACGAAAAAGCACCGCTTTGAACGATGCTCTATCTCCCCTAAAACTCTGTAAAGCCCAGTAATACTGGACTTTTTATGTTCTAGAATTGTATCAATTATTGAGTTCTTATTTGGTGGAGGCGACCTTACACTATATAAAACCCTGCAATATAAAACAGCATTTTAGAATTTCTATTCTGCGTCCAAAGATAACAGCTGACTTCTATGACTTCAGAATAACAAATCACTATTCTTGACTACCATGCTTGTGAATTAACATTAATGATTAACCGAACCGGATACCCGCTCTTTACGAGTGAGTTAAAAGATATCCTGAGCTATACTGACGAATCTCAGAATACAGTCATATGGCGGATTCTGTGGTTTTTAGATTTAGCCATGTACTTAATCATACTGCATTTTTTGGATCGGGTTGCAACGGTTGCAGTTATATTTTAATGAGGTAGTGGATTTCGTGTGCATGAGTATCTGGCCTGCGGGGTGTCATGAATCGTGATCTCTCTAACAGCCGTGTTTGGCAGACCAACAATATCAATTGTCGGAACTTAATCCATTTGCAGAATTAGTTCTGATCTAAACTATGTTTGGTCTTAACAAACAGTATATTGGCCTTCCATAATGCCTAACTAATCTATTTCAATCTAGTTAAAATATGGATAACTGGAAGTTGAAAGCTTCAAAGATACGTTTAGAATATGGGTCATTAGCTAAGCTAATTCATGTCAGCAATTTGGCAATCCAAATGTTCCTTTGTCTAACAGTAACAATAAAAGGTTTCTAAGTCCTAGGATATTAGGTTTTGTGGAAATCCATGTTATACTTATGAGGTAAAAGAAAGGATAAGTGTAAAAGTGGTTAAAAATGAAGTATTGGAGTTTTGTGAAAGTTTAATTGATAATGTTACAGTTATTAAGGGGTACTTGGAGTTTAGCGCAGAAAAGGATAGCCCCCGCCCCTATATAACTAAGGCTCGTGCAGAGCTAGAAATGCTCACAAGAAACCTAGTCAACTTCATGGAACAAAAATGTATGTAGTAATTTATTAATCTCGTTTATGTCAAAAGGTTTTGTCAGGCTATAACTGACGAAGCCTTTTTCTTGTGCAATTTTTATATCCCTTTGTTCGGAATAACTCGAAATCATTATTATAGGCAATTCAGGAGATACAGCTTTTAATATTTCTGCTACCTTTACACCGTTCATCCCTGGCATCCTCGAATCTAGTAAAACAACCGAAGGTACACATTTGTGGAATTTTTCAATTGCTTCTTTACCATTTTGAGCTATCTCAACCTTATAGCCTTTGCTCTCTAATACTTCTTTGAGCAAACCTCTAATTCCAGCATTATCATCCACTACTAGAATCAACTCACTTGGCATGGAAATCAACACCCTTTCTTCCCGCTAACTATCAGGATAAATGAAAAATTTTACTTAATAAATAACTGTCTCTTTCTCCATTTAATCTAAAAACCCTTTAAAAGAAAAGGATGGGGTGAAACAAAGGTTTGACGAAATAAAGACAATTAACAGCAGGGATTCGCTGCTTGACGAATTTGATGATGAAATATTTAATTCGTTGGTTGACAAGATAGAAATACTCACATCAACGCATTTTGTTTTTGAATTGAGGAGCGGGCTGAGTGTGGAGGAGATGGGGTAATCGTGAATCGGAAAGGTTATTAGGATAAGAGTCTAAGCTAACTTCCATCACTCCCTTATTATAAGAAGTACATAATTCACTTCAACAATTATTAACATTATTTATCTTGTTGATAGTCACAAGAAAATTCTCGAAATCGCTTGGTAATGATTGGCATCATGTTTTCGTTGAAGTGGGAGACTCTAATCTTAGTTTATAAACATACGAATAGATTGGGGATGATTAATTAAATGGAACCGTCAAATAGTGCGGTAAATTTCTTGAAAAAGATACAAAAATTTTTCAAAATTAAAGATTCCATCGCACGTAGCTTACTTTCGGGCTTCTTAGGGACAATAGTAATGGATATGGTAAACTTTACATTTTGGCGGTTAAAGAGGACGGAAGCTCTTCATGGACATATGGCAGGTTCAGTTTTTGTAAATCCCTTTAGAACGAATCAGCGAAAAAATTTCTGGCTAGGTCAAGTAACTCACCAGTTTACTGGTGCTGTTCTCGCGATTCCTTTTAATTATTTGCTAAAAAAGACAGGAAAAGACCACCTTGCATTGAAGGGAGCGTTCTTTGGGACAATGACTTGGGAGGTTGTCTACGGGATTGGTCAAAAATATGGATTATTTACGACTAAACCCCACCTGACAAAAACACACTATGCTGAGCTATTAAACCACCTTGTCTATGGAATCACCACTGCTCATGCATTAGTTGCGCTTTCTGAACCGACAACATTTCCAGATAATCAAAGTAAAACATCTCAAAATACGCAAAGTAAGAAAGTGCAACCGATTTACTCGGATACAAATTATGATGGGGATATTTCGGGTAATCATATAATTTGAGTCAAAGTGGTCACTAAAATGTAAATTAGTTAATGGATTAAAGTAACAATTCAACGATTGTAGATTATGATAAGGATGTTAAGCGCGCTTTCTTACCGCGGTGGAACCCAACGCCAAGCGGCTTTTTTCCGGCGGTTTAATGTTAGTGTATGTCAAAAGTTTAGTTTAGTAGAGATTGTACGCATAAGAATTTGCAGATTATAGGCTGAGGAAAGAGGAGATAATCAGAATAGAATTAATCACACAATGGAGGTCGAATATGAGCGAGTTACAACAACAATACAATCAAGTTAACACTGAACAAGTTCCTTTCGGAGTTGTCCAACATAATTTGTCGGATATTATGCCTTCGGCTTCTGAAATCGGGAACCTTTGGGCTAGTTATCAAGCAGAGACTATGTCCGTGTGCTTTCTTAAATACTATGTGGCGAAATCTAAAGACCCCGATATTCACGCCGTTTTGCAACGTGCGCTTGATATTTCAAGTCAACGTGTAATAACCATTGAGAACATCTATAATTCGTTCAATCATCCCATCCCTGAAGCCTACGGTCAAAGGGATGTCGATATCAATGCCAAGCAGCTATTTAATGAGACGTTTGAACTTCAATATACTAGGCTAATGCACAAGTTTGTTTTAATTAATTATTGTAGCGCCTTAACAGTATCTTCGCGATCAGATATCCGTGCCTATTTTTTAGAATGTATAACTACTTCATGTGAGATACATCAAAAAGCCACCGAGGTATTATTGGCAAAAGGGTTATTATTAAAATCCCCCAGCATTGCGATTCCTGACAGGGTAGATTTTATTCACGATAAAGATTATTTTGGCTCTTATTTAAATCTTGGAAATAAGAGGCCACTTAATTCGCTGGAAATAAGTCATCTTGTTTCGTTAATAGAGGCGAAGGAGTTATTGAAAACTTTAAATTTAGGCTATAGTCAGGTCGTTAAGTCTGAGGTGGTAAAGAAGTTTGTATCCCAGGCAAAACAAATTGCAGATAAACAACTCAGTGGATTAGCTTCATTTCTAGATGATGAAGATTTACCACTAACAATTGCATTCGGCAATGCAGTTAGCAATTCTACTGAATCTCCACAAAGTGATAAAATGGTTATGAGCCATGTCACCGTTGCAATTTCATTTATCATCGCTCAATATGGACTTGCTTTATCGAGTACTTCTAGAAGAGATTTGGTAGCTGTTTTCACAAAATACGTGATCGAGCTTCAATCTTTTGCGAAAGACGGGGCTGAGCTGATGATTGAATGCGGTTGGCTAGAGAGAATGCCTGAAACGCCTGACCGTAAAAAATTACTTAGTTAATGGTTTGAAATCTTTCTTGTTTAATACTTAGCGATATATGATAAATAAACACTCTGTCTAGGGAATATGAATCACTATTTTCAAAAAAGCAAGAGCAGGAACGCTAACTAAACGTTCTTGCTCTTTCCCTGTTTATGGATTAATTCTTCTAATCAGCGACTTCTTGGAGCCTTTATATCCAACCATACCCAATCATTAAGTCAGTCTCCTCCATCTTGACCAACCCAAGTATTGTCTGTAATGTCAACTTCCCATGTCAAGTCTGACCCCAGATCGATAGGTTTGTGTTTAATATTCTTAAATTTTGTGATTGACTTTGTTTAGCGGGATTATCCTACTTTATGGTACTGTAATTTAGGTTTATTGGAACTTCCAATTATTAGCCCTAATGCAAATAGATAATAAGAATTTTCTCAATTTTGACGATAAACCCTTTCTCCTGAACAGTCAAAAGCATAGCCAATGAGCTATGCTTTTGACTGTGAAAACAGGCTGACGGTTTATATCGCCAGCCCGCTATTTTGTCTCTTTGGCTTTTTTAAGTCCTTTAACAATAGCATGAATATTGGTAAGCTGTTCTCCATCCAACGCCTGCAAATCTTCAATCAATTCGCGTTGCAACGTTGGATGGAGATTTCCGTCATCAAAAAATTCTTTGGGGGAGATACCAAGATATTCGCAGATGTAGAAGAACATCGTCATAGACGGCAAACCCTTCCGATTTTCTATAGTGTTAATATATCCAGGGCTTTGACCGAGGGATAAACTCATATCCCTTGCCGATACGCCTTTCGCCATTCTTAACTGGGTAAGCCGTCCGCCGAAAAAATCGTTACTCATGCTTTATCACCGCCTGCATCTGATTATATCCCGCACATAAGGTAATTATGTCTAATTAGATCGTCAATTTGGCTAGACGTGTTGCTTTTAATAAGATATAATCGTTAATGTGTACAGTTTAACAAGACAGAATCAAGGTGCAGATCAGCCAGGCAGATTATGTGTCAGCACAAATAACAAAATAGCAACGGAAACATCCGTTACGATCGGCCACTCTTCAGGTAGTTACCCCTACCATTTTAGTTGTATCTAAATTGGCTTTTGGAGGGAGATGTTTTGCTAACTATCGGCATTTGCGATGACAGGCCATTGTCTCGCGAGTTATTGGAGGCGTTCATTCATTTATATGAAGAAGAAAAGGACCTTTTATTTGATATTCACCAATTTGGCAGTGGTGAAGAGCTTCTCGAAGAAGTTAATCAGCATGGTATGATTTTCGACCTCCTTTTTCTTGACAATAGCATGAAAAAACTGACCGGTCTCGAAACCGCCAAACAAATTCGGCAATCCGCTTCCATGTCAGTATGCAGCATCGTGTTTGTGACATCGGCTGATGATCACGATCAATTCAGACAGATCCAGCCTTTACAAGTAGTATGCAAGCCAGGTACAAAAGAGATTATGGCTGTAATTTTAGAAAGGGTACTGGTAGGTGTAAGTCAAAATCGACACCAGTGTCGATTTTGACCTGCCGGATCCGTCAGAGAAGCAGAACCTCGGTTCATTTGATCTTTGAACCGGGGTTCTGCTTCTAAAAATAATTCTATTACGCATTTCAATATATGCTTTGTCCCTAGAAATGTTCAACTTATATTAAGCTTATATAAATATTTTTGTTCATGTGTTATATAAAGGTTATACCAAGCGTCTAATGCTTCTGGTAGTATAACATCCAGTGTTTTTAGTACATGTAAAGTAAACTCTAACGGGGCTATACCAGTAGCAGTGATCAGTTTTCCATCGGTTATAGCAGATTGTTGAATATAGTGATTTTCTCCTGTATAGTTAGGACACATCATTTTAAGATATCCCAAATCATTACTTGTGTGACTTCTTGAATCTAGAAGTCCATTTTGAGCAAGTGCCATTGTCGCACCGCATATCGCCGCTACAATAATATTCTTCTCTATACATTGTTTAACTAAACTTATTATTAGTTGATGATTTGTTTCCATCCACGTTTCACCACCAGGTAAAATCAAAGCGTCAGTTTCTTTTATGTTGCATTCTTTCAAATCGATATCAGGTAGTATTCTCAACCCGCCCATTGTAGTAATATAATTCTTTTCAACTCCTAAAGTTACTACTTTAATTGGTGATACATCCTTCCTAAAATACCTTCCTGAGTTTAACTCTGCAGTCAAAAATCCTATCTCCCAATCTGCCATTGTATCAAATACATAAACGAACACGGTTCTATTCATAATAAATTCCTCCTTTTTACGTGCTATGTTTATCATGCAGCTAAAATTATATAACAACTTCCCTGACAGCTACTGTCAGGGAAGTTGTTATATTTGATAATATTCCATTAACTCTAATGCTATTGTATACAGTTTTTCTTTGCAGCTCTTTGGTTCAATTACTTGAATAGCCTTACCATAGGGTAGAAGAAAGTGAGCTACATAGCCGTGAATAACATTGTTATCTATTAAAAATACTGCTTGGTTTAAAGTCCTCTCGTTCAAATGATAAGACATGAACCAATGATTGCATAAGTCATCTAACGCCTCTGCTCTACCTCTTATGACTAATGGAATAATGCCGGTATATTATTGATATCAGGCATAAGGCTTCTTAAAAAAAACTCTTTTGCTGAAAAATCCTTCGGACGAACAAATACTCTTTCTGTGTGAGTCATTTTAATAATCCGTTCTACTCTGAAATTTCTAATCTCACCCCTTAAATGACAAAATCCAATAATATACCATTTACTACACCAATACAATATCCCATAGGGGTCAATTACTCTTGAGCGATGCTTCTCTTCACTTCTAGTCCGGTACTCAATTTCAATAGATTGTTCATTAGCAATTGAAATTGTTAATTCCTCTAGCAAAGCTTTAAGACTTGGGACAATATGTTGCTTTGCAACTTCAAAACCAACTATATGGCGATTAAGAATACTCTCCTGTTCCTCAGTTGAATACAATCTTAGTTTTTCAATCGCACTACTTAGAACATCACTAAACGGATAGCCTGAGTCCTTTGCATGAGTAGTTGCATAGAGAAGTGCTTTTTTTCTTCAATATCAAAAACCAAAGGTGCTTGATGAAATTCATTTATCAAAGAATACCCACCATTATGACCGGAATCTGAAATAATTGGTACGCCACTTGCGCTAAGAGAATCAATATAACGGTAAACTGTTCGAATATTAAGTTCCAATTTTTCAGCAATTTGCTTAGCTGTTATCTTTTTACTTGAACTCAGCATCCATAAAATCGCCAACATATTATCATTTTTGGGCAATGTGAAATTCCCTCCCCGTAGTGCATACTGAATCAAGAACCAAAACCTGGTATCATTTATTGAATTGCAATGTCATATGTTTTGCCCTTTTTTCCGAGTCATAGAACGTAATTTTCAAGTCCATTTCTCGCCCCAAAATCGCCCACAAACAACAACATCTTGTGTTCAAAGCCTAACCTTCCTCCTTCAATCCACAATATGTCATCAGAACTATCGCTTCCAAATGCACCGTATCTTGAACCGATTTTGTTTTAAGCAACTTACTCTTGTTTATTATTACCTATAATGCTGTAGTATCCAAGCTTTAAAGGAAACTGTTTGCTTTATCGTTATTCATCGTTACTCAACGTAATATACAAAAACATCCTCACTGTAGGCAATCTGTAGACAATGCCAACGGATAAAAAAGATGACGAATAAGCTCACCTTTAAAAGCAGAAGCCCGGTGCCACCACACACACCGGGTTTCTGCTCATCTCAAAAAACATTTTCCTCACGCCCACACTACACTATATGTCCCTATCTTAAAAGATGTGACAAGCGCCGGCTAATTGCCGGAGTCTTTTTGGGCTTTAAAACGTCCTCTATGTTGCAGTTTAGTAAATTATAAAATCGATTAATTACAAATAAATCCACAACCGGCTTCGAGTTGGCTGTGCAAAGTCGGCCTTGATATATACTTGATCTTTGGCAAATAAAAAAGCCCCCATCAAAGTGATAGGGAAGCTTGTAACCTTATTGGACGATCTGGCATAGTATGTATTGCTGGCATGGCCATGGTAACGCCTCCTTTCGATATAGGGGGAGAGCTTTGTCAACTCTCCCCTGTTTACATCTTCCACAGATACCACTTACACGTATTCAGTTCATATTTAAGCTCGAAGGGCCGCAACTCCCCGTTAATTTCAGACTGACAGCGGAAAATGAGCATGCGATTGCCGGCAAGTTTTTCTTCAGTCACGGTGACTACTTTATCAATTTAAAGTTCTTTGTCATCAAGCTTGAATCTCAAGGGGTGGGTTTTGCCGTTCTCAAACCAAGCCAAGGCTTCGATGAGGGCTGCTATGATGATCGTCAATAAGTTCCTCGGCTATATCTCTGATCCGTGGCGATTTTTCGTAACCCATATCACGTTCCTCCCTTTGTAACACTTGTCCTCTGTCGCACATAAACTACCCTAAGGAAGGTGAAGCACATTGATATTGCGTTGCCCTAATTGTCAGAGCACGGATCACTTAAACAAGTGGGTTAAATGCACGTCTAAAACGTTAAAAATGAATATTCTTTCCGCAGCTAAGAATCCTGAATATGTCTGCCCAAAATGTAAAAGTGTATCTCATCGAGTAAGTATTCCACGCATTAACCATTAAGTGAGTTCAGCTTATTTGTTGGATCCGCGGCCTTCACAAATAGCAATTCTCATACTTTCCCGGCTTTGGTGGCTCAGGAGGCTTGTCTCCTGGGTCTTTATTTTTGCGCTTGTGATCTTTTTGACTTTTACGCTCAATTTCTCGCGCTTCAATGTGAGCCAAGGTTAAAATTCCATTTTTACGCCAGTCCGTAAGCACAGCTCGTAAATAATTCATATTTTTTACATTGGCATCCAAAGCAGCGCTTAAGTGCTTCAATAACAACAAGGTCAGGTTCTGGGCTTCCTATCTAGATAAAAGGCACACCGTCTCCACGTGCACCGACCAAGGAAACATATCCACCGGCTGCACCTCAACCACCCGATATCCCCCGCTCTGCAGTATCCCCAAATCCCGAGCCAACGTCCCTGGATCACAAGAAACATAGATGATCTGATCTGGCTTCAATTCCAGCAATCGCTCCAGCACTCTCTTATGGGCTCCGGCCCGGGGTGGATCGAGGACTACAATATCCGGATGGTCAGTGATTTGACGGAAGGTATCTTCCACTTTGCCGGGGATAAACTCTACATTATCAATTTGGTTGCGCTTAGCATTCTCCTTGGCGTCTGCTACGGCGTAGGGATTTTCTTCGATTCCCCAGACCTTTTGGGCTTTGGCCGCCAGGGCTAGGGTGATAGTCCCGATTCCACAGTAAAGATCCCAAACCACTTTCTCCTTGGAAAGCTCAGCCCAATCCAGCACTGTGTTATAAAGCCTGCGGGTCTGAGCCGGGTTGACTTGCAGGAAGGCCAGAGGGGAGATCTTGAATTCCGCTCTCAGCACATTCTCTGTGAAATCCCCTTCGCCGACGATTCGTTCCGGCTCTCCTGAAAGGGTGATCCCCCAAACCGAGCTGATTCCTGAGCCGGTTCCCTCAATTGATCCTGACCCTATATCTTCTTTGCCCAGCCTGGCCCATGCTCCCAAACTCTGAGCATCCCTTAAGGAGGTATCCTGTTGGTCAGTATCCTGCAAAGAGGCATCCGGCAGGGAGTCCAGAATCATCATACCTTCTCCCTGGGAATTTTCCCGGAAGGTAATCGAGGTCAACCGGGGAAAGGAGTTCTTACCCTCTTCGCTCAGAAACCCTTCTGCTTCCCGTACCCAGTGATTCATCCCTTCGCTGATCAGCAGACAGTCGTCAAAGGGAACCGGTGCTTTACTTTTTTCTTGATAATAGCCCAGGATACCCTGTTCCCCGCAGTGTAGCCTGGCTTTGTTGCGGTAGCGCCAGGGATGGTCCATCCCGATGGTGGGATGGATCGTTACAGAATCCAGCTGTATTTTGCCGATTCTGGACAGGGCGTCTGCCACCCACTGCTTCTTCCAGACCAAGGTCTGCTCATACTTCAGGTGCTGCAGCTGGCAGCCGCCGCAAACAGAAAATACGGTACATGGCGGATCGACTCTGTCTCCAGAGGCTTTCAGGATTTTAAGCAATTTTCCTCGTTGCCAGTTTTTCTTCTCTTCCACAATCTGAACCTGGCCAATTTCTCCTGGCAGCAAGCCGGGCACAAAGGTGGCTTTGCCCTCATGATATCCCACAGCCATTCCCTCCGAAGAAAGGCGGAGGCCTTCCAAATCAATTACGCTATTAATAACGCCGACAGCGCTAGTTTTCCCTTTAACCGGATACTTTGATTTCACGCTTCTTACCTCCCAACCATAGTCCCATTTATTCTAAACCAAGACCTCCGTCCTGTCCAACTACTACTGCTACCCCTCTGCATAACCATAGGGCATGAATCACCTCCTCCGGCTGGATTCATGCCCTACGCTTATGATTTAGATGGCTCTTTATATTGCTTTGTGAAGAAGACAGCATCCGAGGCAGAAGATCTAGATTCCCCGGTTTCATGTTCTGCACAATACTAATAGCGTTGAATCCAAAGGGCAAGGGCCATAAGGACATTCCATGTACCATGAGCAACGATTGCCGGCCAAATGCTTGAGGAACGTTCGTACAACCAAGTCAAGACGACACCACCGATAAACAAGGGGAGAAAACGAATTATTTCTAAATGCAGTGCCGCAAAAAAGAGCCCTGTCAAAAGAATCCCTTTACCTCTTCCAAAAATTTGGCGCAGTGGTGGGTAGATTAACCCCCGGAAGAACATTTCTTCTTTAATCGGAGCAACGACTCCCCCCAAAAAGGTGAGCAGCATAAATTCCCAAGTATAGTTGGCACCCTTGACTGCTATCGCAAAGCTCTGGGGAGCCGGAGTTCCAAATATTTTTGTCAATAGATTGCCTAATAAACCGACTCCGATAAATAAGGCAATTCCCGTAATGAAGCCTAAAACAATAAACCTTCGCGAGGATTTAACAAATCCTAGGTCTGATAACGGGCGGCGGATTAATTTAAGGAATACTATAATTACACCGAAATAAAGCAGGGAATCTCCTAAGCCTACCTTTACAAAATTAAGAATTCCACGTACTGACTCTAAATCCTGAGGACTTTCCAACCATCCCAAAGGAAATTCAATGATCGTTATAATAGCTATTAGAAGCAAGCCTTGCCAAATATTCCACTTTGGTTTTCGAGGGGGTATTTGAAGCTTAGTTTTTTTTGACATATCATTCATCCTTAAGTACCAAAATTATCTCTATACCATTTTTAATTCTAACTGTTTGAACAAGTCTTGTCCACTTGCTACAGAAACATCGGCTTTCTTATGCAATATATCTTATTTAATGGCATTAAAGGGACAATTTTCGCGGAAATAATCTCAAGGCTTGAATCATAGTTTAGATTTTCATAACTTATACAAAGAAACAAACGATTATAAGCATTGAACAATGGTATTGTCTTTCAAGGCGAGGGTCTGTATTAGTAATAATACAAAAAGAAGGGCCCTTGCGGAATCCCTTCTAATAAATGTTACAGGTAAATTGATACGATCGAAACAAAAAAGTTATAAATTAGTATTAAGAGTTAAGATTTAGAAGTTAGAAGTTATTTAAACTACTCTAAGTTAGGAGTTATTAAACTGCTCTAAGTTAACAGTTATTAAACTGCTCTAAGTTAATTTAAAAGCCCTTAATCTTAAACCTAACCCTTACCCCCGCTTCCGCCAAATCCGCAGTTTTTGAGCCTCAGCGATTAAGCTCTCTCTGAAATCAGGATGAGCAATGGATATTAAGGCTTCGGCACGCTGCCATGATGACAGTCCTTTGAGATTAACCTTCCCATATTCTGTAACAACGTAATGAACAGTGGTTCTGGTGTCTGTGATTAATGAACCTAGGGTCATTACGGATTTAATACGGGATTGAACTTGCCCGCTTTTATCCGTATAGGTGGAAGGTAAGCAAATAAAGCTCTTACCGCCTTTAGAATTATAGGCTGCTTCCACAAAGTCCAGTTGTCCCCCGGAACCGGTAATCATGTTTGAACCGGCAGACTCCGAGCAAACCTGACCTGCTAAATCAATTTCCAAAGCACTGTTGATAGATATTAACTGATCGTTTTTGGAGGCAATGAAGGGATGATTGGTATAATCAACAGGATAGGCTGCTAAAGATGGATTATTTTGCATAAAGTCATAGAGTTTCTGGGTGCCTGCAGCAAAGGCAAAGACAATCCTGCCACGATCCTGCTGTTTGCACATTCCTGTGACTTTTCCTGCTTTAACCATATCCACAAAACCGTCTACCAACATTTCGGTATGAATACCCAGATCCTTAAGATCTGAAGCAGCTATCATTTGCCCTAAGGCATTTGGCATTCCACCGATTCCCAACTGAATACATGCCCCATTTTTAATCTCCGGCAGTATATATGAGGCTATTTTCTGATCCAATTCTGAAGCTGCTGCTGAAGGCAGCTGCGGCAGCCCTCTATGTCCTGCCTCGACAATATAGTCGACTTTTGAAATATGAACTGTATGATCATATCCTCCATGAACCCTTGGCATATCTTCATTGACTTCAACAATAACATTGCGAGCTTTTTCAATGGCCGCAGCATAGTGAGATACTGTAACCCCAAAGCTAAAATATCCATAGTCATCCATGGGTGCAACCTGAATTACGACAACATCTGTTTGCAAGTTCTCACGAATGTAGCGTGGAACCTCAGAATATTTAATCGGAATGTAATAAGCTAATCCTGCCTGCCCTAATTTTCGCTCTCGTCCTCCAAAATGCCAGCTATTCCAGATGAAATGTTCACCACTAGGATCACAGTCAATCATTGCCAAGGGGCCCATGATTACTCCGCCACGCATATTCACTTCGCGAAGTTCTTCTTTACGGCGAGCTAAAGCTTCACCCAATACACTGGCCATACTTGCCGCAAACCCATACTCTACCCAATCTCCACTACGAACTACTTTGACGGCTTCATCAGCTGAAACGCACTTTTTGCGATACTCTTCCTTATACATTGCACATCCCCCTTTTGCTTGCACTTAGTTTCCTTTAAGTTCTTTACTAACTTCAAATAAGGCAACAAATAAGGTACAGATTTTTCTGGAAGTATAAATGCAGTATTTAAATAAAGACTAGCGTTCTACAATTAAGGCGATTCCCTGACCTCCACCGATACACAGGGTAGCTAAACCGCGATGAGCATTGGTTCTCTTCATTTCATGAAGCAGGGTTACCAGAATTCTCGTTCCGGAGGCACCAATAGGATGCCCCAAGGCAATTGCTCCACCGTTTACGTTTGTTTTTTCTCGATCTAATTGGAGTTCTTTAGCAACTCCTAAGGTCTGAGAAGCAAAGGCTTCATTAGCTTCGACCAGGTCGATATCTTCAATCTTCAAGCCTGCTTTTTCTAACGCTTTGCGACTTGCCGGGATCGGACCTGTTCCCATTATCAAGGGATCTACCCCTGCAGAAGCCCATGATTTAATGGTTGCTAAAGGAGTTAAACCAAGTTCTTCGGCTTTCTCCTTAGCCATTACAACGACAGCACCTGCACCATCGTTAATTCCGGAAGCATTAGCGGCTGTTACGCTTCCGTCCTTTTTAAATGCCGGACGAAGTTTATTAATCCCCTCTAAAGTCACACCAAAACGCGGGAACTCATCTTGGGAAACAACGATGGGATCTCCTTTACGTTGGGGGATAGAAACCGGAACAATTTCATCTTTGAATTTTCCGGCCTTAATAGCAGCTTCTGCACGGTTCTGGCTGATCACTGCATATTGATCTTGTTCCTCCCGGGAAATGTCAAATTGAGTAGCAACATTTTCTGCTGTGATTCCCATATGAATGTTATGGAAAGCATCAGTTAGTCCGTCGAGGATCATGGTATCGACAATAGTCTCATTACCCATTCTATATCCCATACGAGCCTTAGGCAGCGCATAGGGGGCAAGTGACATGCTCTCCATTCCACCTGCAACAATAATATCTGCGTCTCCGACCATGATGGCTTGTGCAGCACTAACCACGGATTTTAGTCCTGAGCCGCATAATTTGTTCAGAGTCCAGGAAGGAATCTCCTGAGGAACCCCTGCTTTAATAGCAGCTTGACGTGCCGGGTTTTGTCCTTGACCTCCTTGGAGTACATTACCTAATATGACTTCATCAACCTGGTCAGGAGTGATTCCTGCTCTCGTAATTGCTTCTTTGATAGCAATTGCTCCTAACTCAGCTGCAGGAATTTGTCCTAAAGCGCCGCTAAAGGAACCTACAGGTGTACGTACAGCACTTACGATAACTACGTCTCTCATATCAAACATCTCCTATACGATAAATATCTGAATGGCAATTCAAAAACTCTCTATGATTATTATTAGCGAAGACCAAAAGGTGCTTCGCTAATAACAATGTTGATTGTTCTCTTTGGCTATTCAATCTAAAGCAAGCAATTAATTTCTTATTTTAGAATGCTAGCCGCAATAACCATGCGTTGAACTTCACTGGTTCCTTCATAAATTTCTGTGATTTTTGCATCCCGCATCATACGTTCTGCAGGGTATTCACGTGTATATCCATATCCTCCGTGGAGTTGAACGCCCATTGTGGTAACTGCCATTGCAGTTTCGGAAGCAAATAGCTTGGCCATAGCAGCAGCTTTGCTAACGGGTTTATGTTGGGATGCCAAGTAGGCTGCTTGATAGACAAGGAGGCGAGCAGCTTCAATTTGTGTGGCCATGTCTGCTAGTTTGAATTGTGTATTTTGGAACTCAGAAATGGCTTTGCCAAACTGTACTCTTTCTTTGGTATATTTCATAGCTTGCTCATAGGCACCTTGGGCAATTCCCAAGGCTTGGGAAGCGATGCCGATTCGACCATAATCAAGGGTTTGCATAGCAACTTTAAAGCCTTGACCTTCTTGTCCAAGCAGATTTTCTGCAGGGACGCGTACATCTTCAAAAACTAATTCATAAGTTGCTGATGAACGTATCCCCATCTTCTTCTCTTTTTTACCGAAGGAGAAACCAGGCATTCCCTTTTCAACGATAAAGGCTGCAATCCCCCGATTTCCTTTGCTCTTATCCATTTGAGCTGTAACGACGTAGGTATCTGCATAATACGCATTCGTTATAAAGATCTTGCTGCCATTAAGGATATAAAAATCTCCATCACGAACAGCGGTGGTGCGAGTGCCTGAGGCATCGGAACCAGCCATAGGTTCAGTTAAACCAAATGCTCCCAGCTTCTCACCGGTAGCCAAGGGTGTCAAATATTTTTTCTTTTGCGCTTCGTTACCAAACATATTGATAGGATTTGCACAGAGACTTGCATGAGCAGATATCGTTACCCCAACTGAAGCATCGACACGAGAAAGTTCTTCTACGGTGATTGCATAAGAGATGTAGTCGGCACCAACACCGCCATACTCTTCAGGAAAAGTAACCCCTGCGAGGCCAAGCTCGCCGGCTTTTTTCCATAAGTCTACTGAAAATTCTTCATTCTCATCCCGTTCTTCCGCTCCGGGGCCACATTCTTTTTCTGCAAAGTCACGAACCATTTTACGCATCATGAGATGGTCTTCAGTTAAATCAAAAATCATTATCAATCAATCCTCTCATTTTTGACTAGTTTTCTGCTCACCTTCAAGACTTGCCTTTCGGCAATCCACACATAGCATTTTTTTTTACAAGGCAATTGCATAATTAGGTAGTCCGTTTTATTTTCCTTCAAAGGCTGGCTTACGCTTTTCCAAAAAGGCGCTGCATCCCTCGGTTTTATCCTGGGTGCTGAAGGTCAATCCGAAGATTTCCGCTTCATAAGCTTGAGCACTATCTAAATCCATATTCAAACCACGTTGGATCGCACTCTTAGTTAGCTGTACTGCAACGGGTGCCCGAGAAGAGATTTTTTTAGCCAGCTTCATAGCCTCTTCCATCAGGGTGTCTAAGGGATAAACCTTATTAACTAACCCAATGCGATAAGCTTCGTTAACATCTATGATGTCCCCGGTAAATAGTAATTCACTGGCTAACCCTGTACCAATCAGACGAGGTAAGCGTTGAGTCCCTCCAAATCCTGCAGTAAGTCCCAGGGTTACTTCCGGTTGACCGAATTTGGCATTTTCAGCAGCAATCCGAATATCGCAAGCCATAGCTAACTCGCATCCGCCACCTAAAGCAAAGCCATTAATAGCCGCAATAACAGGTTGTGGCATCAGTTCAATTTTACGAAAAACCGCATGCCCCAGTTGAGCAAAGTGCCGTGCTTGCATACAATTAAAATCTTTCATCTGAGAAATATCAGCCCCAGCGATAAAAGCCTTTTCCCCACTGCCAGTTAAAATCACTGCTTTGACACTGGAATCTCTCCCCAACTCATCGAGGGCGGTGGACAGTTCTGTTACTGTGTCACTATTTAAGGCATTTAATGCTTTAGGGCGATTGATGGTCAGCACTGCAACTGCACCGTTCTTTTCCAGTAACAGATTAGTGTACTCCATACTTTTGCCCTCCTTACTTGTTGGATTTAAGCTTCGTACTTATAAAAACCACGACCGGATTTCCGTCCAAGCCATCCCGCTTTTACGTATTTGCGAAGTAATGGGCATGGGCGATATTTATCGCCTAATCCTTCATGAAGGACTTCCATAATTGACAGAACTGTATCCAGACCAATTAAATCACCTAATGCTAATGGTCCCATTGGATGATTCATTCCTAATTTCATAACATTATCAATCGCTTCAACTGAAGCAATTCCTTCGTTAAGGGTAAAGACAGCCTCATTAATCATCGGAATTAAGACCCTATTAGCAACAAAACCGGGAGCATCATTAACTTCAACCGGAGTTTTGCCCATCTTAATGCTAAGATCTTCGATGGTTTTGTACACTTCATCACTGGTAGCCAGGCCACGAATAACTTCTACAAGTTTCATAACAGGCACGGGATTCATGAAATGCATCCCGATGACTCGATCCGGGCGTTTAGTAAAAGCGGCAATCTCAGTGATAGGCAGTGAGGAAGTATTCGTCGAAAGAATTGTATGTTCCGGACATATCTCATCAAGCTGAGCAAAGATTTTAGCTTTAATCTCCATATTCTCCACGGCAGCTTCAATGACCAAGTCGGCAGATACTGCATCTTGCAGAGATACGGATTTAGTAATAAGACCTAAAATCTGATCTTTTTCCTCAGCTTTTAGTTTCCCTTTATCAACACTTCTGCTCAGATTTTTGTCAATAATACCGAAACCCCGATTCACAAATTCTTCTTTGATGTCATTCAGGATTACTGAATATCCTGCTTGGGCAGCTACTTGGGCGATTCCACCACCCATCTGTCCAGCTCCAATTACCATAATCGTCTTCACAACTAAATCCTCCTTTGTTTCTGTTATTACAAGACTTTTTAATAGGTGATTTGGAATCTTGCGGAATAATCATGCAATTGCTATGCCAAGGAATATTCCGTATCTTCGGATAATTCTTGCACTGGCTAATATCAGTCATCCCCAAGTTTTTTGTCCAGTCGATTCAAAATATCCACTTTTGCAGGGATGTCCACATTAGTTTACACATAAAAGCCAGTAAACACGGCAATCTCCATTAATACTAAATATTGGGTGGTGTCTACGATTGGATACGCTAACCAAATTGTAGACATCTTACTGATGAAAAAATTCACATTATTTAGGTTAAATCTACTTGTGTAATTGATGCTTAATTAGCTTCTTGTACAAGCCGGCTCTTGACAAGCCTAATGATTTTGCTGCTTGAACTTTATTTCCATTGGCAGTTTCAAGCGCAATAATCAGTGCATCCCTTTCCACCTCCTTAAGAATATTGTCAAGGGACCCTTCCATATAAGGTCTTTTATCATGACTTGCTAAAATTTGCAAATAGTTCGGCAGATGCTTGAGTTGGATTTCAGTGCCATCAACCATGTTGAAGGCTCTCTCAATAATGTTCTCAAGCTCGCGGATATTACCTGGCCAACGATGTTTTTTCAGAACGTCAACAGCTTCAGCAGTAATTCCTGTCACTGATTGAGCAAACTGCAAGTTAAACTTTTTGATAAATGTCTTAATTAGATCTTCAATATCATCTATTCGTTCCCGTAATGGTGGAATGGTCAAGGTTACCACATTCAAACGATAATATAAGTCCTCACGAAATTGCTTATCGCGAATCATTCCTTCGAGATCGCGATTCGTCGCGGCAACCAGCCGAACATCTACTTTGCGAGACTTGTTGCTCCCTAACCGTTCTACTTCTCGCTCCTGAATAACTCGCAGCAGCTTAGCTTGCATGCTCATTTCCATGTCTCCGATTTCATCCAGGAACAAGGTTCCTCCATCTGCCAGTTCAAATTTCCCTATCTTCCCCCCTTTTCTCGCACCTGTAAATGCACCTTCATCATAGCCGAACATTTCAGATTCCAGTAGATTTTCAGGTACTGCGGCACAGTTCACCTTGATAAAGGGACCATCGTTGCGGGAGCTTTGGGCATGAAGTAACAGGGCGAATAATTCCTTGCCGGTCCCGCTTTCTCCTCTCAGCAGCACTGTAGAACCGGATTTTGCCACCCGTAGAGAGGTCTGGATCAAAGAACTCATGATAGGGCTTTTACCCTTTAACAGCTCAAGGGCCGAGGAGTTTTTCTGAGACACAGTCTTTTTGTAGTAGTCAAGTTCCGAACGCAGAGAATCCACCTTTTTTGTCAAAGCATATAGCTCATTGACATCTTTAAAAACCACTTTACCTAAAGCGCCGACAATTTTACCATCCTGAACTATCGGAACTCTGCTGGCAATGATTTCATGTCCATTTAAATCATGTATATATCCATGTACCGGTTGGGCGGTGACTAGGACATCTGTAAATTTCGGATTATCATAAATCTCGGTAATGGGTTTTCCAATCATATCCTCAGGTGCTTGGTCAAAAAAGCTAGAAAATGCCTGGTTTGTCATGGTAACAATTCCTTGCTTGTTCACCACAATCAGCCCGTCATAGGCAGTGTTTAACACGACCTCTAAGGTACGTTGAAGTTGTTTAGTTTTTTCGTGTTCGATGACCAAATTATCTAAGAAATTTTGTAAAATTGTAATATCCTGAAACACGGCTACAGCACCGACCAATTCTCCCTGCACAAAAATTGGAGTCCGATTGCTTAGAAGGATGGTGTCATTTAGTTTTAATTGTTGGCCTAACTCGGCAACTCCATTTTCAAAAACCCGCAAGAGGCCTGTTTCCGGAAAGTGAGTGGTTATTGATTCGCCGATAATGTTGCTTTCGGGAACTTTCAGGATATCGAAGACAGCTCGATTGGCGTAAAAAATAGTACCTTGAGGGTCAACAGCAATAATGGCATTTTTTGTATTATCCAATATCTCTTCAAGGGTGATCGAAAAGATTTGTCCCTCCTCCAACATAGGTTAGCCCTCCTGAAATTTGCTATTAATCAAACTATTCGACCTAAATGAACTAAATCCTGCTTGAATTAATAGTCAGTTATCAGAGAGCTAACCCAAAGCACTTCTTAACTTATAGCATGCCTTCAGGTGAGGTTCATAATTTTTAGGCAAACGGTGCATTCGACATACTTCCATTCCCCCGGCAATAATAACGTCTGCATTTCCAGCTCGGATGATGGTTTCCGCCAAAGTCACCGCTCGCATTCCCGAGGCACATACTTTATTGATCGTCTCAGAGGTTACTACCAATGGGAGTCCGGCTTTGATACTCGCTTGACGCGAGGGAATCTGTCCTGCTCCGACCTGGATTACATCCCCATGAGAACATCAACCAACTTTCCCGGAATATCCGCCCGCTTAAGTGTTTCTCTAATGACATGAGATCTAAATCCACTTAATTCAGTCAAGTAAATTTGAACTCCGGTTAGATATTTAGATTTTGGAACCCACCAAAACAATTATTAACTGGAACTGGAGGTATTTTTCGACCCGCCGACATTAACATGCTCTGTCTCTGACGTATAGAAAGGAACCTTTGACATAAACCAATCGTTAAATAGCAGCGGGATAATTGCCCAGAAGAGCCACACCAAAGGCTTATTAGCGTGATTCGAAAATTCAGGTTTCAACCCTAACAAAGGTAAACAGACTGAGTAATAAATGATAAACTGAATTGCTGCCAGACCAAAAACAATCCCTGTACGGACAAACCATCCGATAACACTTCCCCATTTTTGTGGCCAGTTGTCAAAATAATGATTCCAGATTAAAAACGGAAATAGTGTAAAGCCGGCGAGTGTGGCAGAATTATAATAGCGCCATGCCAAGGATGCGGTTCCGTCAGTGGCTTTGGGATCTACAGCTCCCCAGACGGCATCCATTCCAAAAATCGTTAGTTTTACGGTAAGGAATGCCAGAATAATGATTGATATTAGACCGAATAATCCGCTCCAAGGTTGTTTCTTTACCAGGTGCCATGGTTTTCCTGACCATATATTGGCTGTCATGAAAAGATAGACAACCATCCATTCCCAAACCCCTATGACATAATTCAAATGCGAAACACCGTCAATGGCTCCCCACCAAGGGGCTGCTGCCGCAATCGGTTGTTTTAGCACCACACTTACATAAAAGGGGAAGATAAGGGCTCCATAGGCTAGGAGTGTAACAACCGTCGTCAAGCACCATTCTGCGAATCCCAAGGCTGGTTGCGTCAGTTTATCTCCCCAAGGCCACTTTTTAAAAAGGATCGACCAAAATGCATAAGTGACAAAACCGATTAAGACAAACATTGTAAGGGCTCCGCCAACATATTCTCTGGCGTGCTCGATCTCAATACCTCTTGCTACTAAGGCTTCTACACTCCAAATGGGGAGGATGAGTTTGCCAAGAAAGCCTTGAAAAATTCCATAAATAATTACATAGACCACGGCAATGTTGACGCATATCTCTACAATCCCGCGGGTCAATGGTTTAAGCTTTGCGAATGGCCAGTCTCCGAACATGATATGTTGCCAAATGCCGACTAAAAGCATCCATGCCAAAAATTCCAGAATTGGGTGTTCATAGTTCTTAAAAATCCCCTGTGGAGATGCAAATATGAACCATGTGATCAGAGCAATGAGTAAAAATGAAGCTGTTGCGATAAGGCCTGTTAAAGGTTGACCCCAGCGAGATTTTGAACCGTGATCTGACATTGATACTCCTCCTTAATATTCCGGTCAACTGATAAAAATAAAAAAGTAATACTGCTATAATTCTTTCACCCTTTCACCTCCCTATAAGTCACCATCCAGAATACTTGTTTATATTCTGAATGTACAGAATTGTTTTGCAATTAACGTGCCAATTGCTGTTTCTATGTATGTATCTACCTGAAATCAGCTGATGCTAAGGATTTGCGCTTTTCACTTAGAATAAGTTCTCTATAAAAGTACTCCCCTAAGTGCTTACAATGGTAAACACTTAGGGGGAGTATAACATTAACAATCACTTACAGCGCTAGTTGAAGTTTATGTGTCAACGAATTGAGACATGTATTAAAATGTAGGCAAAATATGTTTATTTTTTTAAAGTTAACAATGATTTTTAGGTTTTTTTGCAAAGTAACTTGCAAATAATTGGGAGGCTGACCAAAATACTTGTAAGTCTTGGATTCACCTCCCCAAATTTCACTTCTGTAAACAAAAACGATCCCTTCCACTTTACTTTGAAAGTGGAAAGAGACCGTATTTGTTATAGAAATAAGCGCTTTGAATTTGGGGGCCTAGTTTTCACACACCCCCTCACAAGCCTGGATTGAAATATCGGCTATTACTGTCGTTGTTTCAGCATATCACTGTAAATATACATTAACTCCTTGTCAAAAAGTGATCTCTTCATATCCACGGCTATTGCCCTGACCCTTTTAAGCATCTCAGCTGCATCTTCTTCAGCAATCTCTTTGCCATACTCATTGCGGAATTTTGCCTTGATGGATGCAGTTCCGGAGTGTTTGCCAATGACAATTTGACGTTCAAGGCCCACGTCCTCAGGACTAAAGGCTTCATAAGTCCGAGGATTTTTAAGGGCACCGTCGGCATGGATGCCCGACTCATGGGCAAACATGTTGCTTCCCACAATAGACTTCCAAGGTGGGAGCATCCGCCCTGACGCTCGGGCGACATATTCGGAAACCTCGACAAATCGTTCCGTCGCAAAGCTCAGATCCGTATCTAATAAGTGCTTCAACGCCATAACCACTTCTTCTAAGGCAGCATTTCCGGCCCGCTCTCCTAAGCCGTTAACCGTTACACCTACATGGGTTGCTCCGGCCTTTACTCCGGCCAGGGCATTGGCCGTGGCCATCCCGAAGTCGTCATGAGTATGCATTTCCACATCTATGCCCGCTTTTTCTACTAGGGTCATAATTTTTTCATAGGTTGCAAAAGGGTCTAAGATTCCTACAGTATCACAATAGCGCAAGCGATCTGCACCGGCGATTTTAGCTTCCTTCGCAAATTGAACCAGAAAATCCATATCAGACCGGGAAGCATCTTCCGCGTTGACGGAAATGTACATTCCTTCTTTTTTCGCAAAAGTGGTTGCCTTTACCATCCGCTCTAAAACATCTTCCCGAGTGGTCATAAGTTTATGTTCAATATGAATGTCAGAGGTGGAGATAGAAATTGCTACGGCATCCACACCACAGGCCAATGATGCTTCTATATCAGAAATAACCGCCCGATTCCAGCCCATTATACTTGCTTTTAAGCCTAACTTGGCGATTTCACTAATCGCCTTCTTTTCATCCCCGCCCATAACCGCTACTCCGGCTTCTATCTGATGAACGCCAAGTTCATCGAGCAACCGGGCGATTCGCAATTTTTCTTGATTAGAAAAAACAACCCCAGCTGTTTGTTCTCCATCACGCAATGTAGTGTCTACAATGGTTAAATGTCTCATTCAGACTCACCCCTCTTAATTAGCTGGAATATATAACAGGTTTTAAAATCACATACCTTATACTAGCACAATCTCCTTTGAGTTTGAAGAATGCTGGGTTCTTTATACTGTATACTTATTTAATGACCAGTATATTTATTCACAGGTCAGCTTACTCTTCAGTATTCCCCAGACTTAAAGAATCAATCTATCAAAAAGAGGCTCTCCTTTCGGAAAAGCCTCTGAGTTACAATTAAGATAGTTTTTCCTTCAGCAATCGATTGACTAGACCCGGATTCGCCTGACCTTTGGTGGCTTTCATGATCTGTCCGACTAAAAAGCCAATGGCGCGATCTTTGCCGGCGCGGTAGTCCTCTACGGATTGAGGATTAGCGGCAAGTACGCCGTCGATAATTCCCAGCAAGGCCCCTTCATCACTGATTTGAGCAAGCCCTTTTTCCTTAACGATCACCTGGGCGTCCTTACCGGTGGCATACATTTCTTCGAGTACTGTCTTGGCAATTTTGCCGCTGATGGTTCCTTTTTCGATCAGCTCTAATAATTCCGCTAACTGCTTGGGAGAAATGGGAGAATCCTCGACTGGACACTGGTTGGAATTCAGCAGACGCATAACATCTCCCATCACCCAGTTAGCTAAGGTCTTAGCATCGCCAAAGCTCTTAAGTGCTGCATCAAAGAAGTCCGACAAGGATTTGGATTGGGTGATTACCCCGGCATCGTATTCTGACAATCCTATGCCCTGCAGCCGAGCGCGTCGTTCCGCCGGAAGCTCAGGCAGGGTTTGGCGAATTCGTTCCACCCATTCTCGATCGATGATCAACGGGGTTAGATCAGGCTCAGGGAAATAGCGGTAATCATGGGCTTCTTCCTTGGAGCGCAAGGCTAAGGTTATCCCTTGACCCTCATCCCAGGTCCTTGTCTCTTGGACCACTTTTTCACCCGCATCTAACACTCTTGCTTGCCGGGCTATTTCATATTCCATACAGCGCCGTACGGAGCTGAAAGAGTTTAAGTTCTTTGTCTCTGTACGAGTTCCGAAGGCTGTCTCTCCAATGGGGCGCAAGGAAACATTAATATCAAAGCGCACGGAGCCTTGTTCCATTCGACAATCCGAGACTTCCGTATACTCTAAGATTTGCACTAATTTTTCCAGGTAAGCCAGGACTTCCGGGATTGAACGCATATCCGGCTCGGATACGATTTCCAAGAGGGGGACTCCCGCTCGGTTATAGTCAACGGAGGAAGCATTAGAGGTTGTGATGGTATCTCCGCTATGAACGAGCTTACCTGCATCTTCCTCCATGTGGGCCCGAGTAATCCCAATCCATTTTTTCTCGCCCTCCACTTCAATCTCTAAGCCTCCTTTACCGCAAATGGGTAAATCGAACTGAGAGGTTTGGTAGTTCTTGGACAAGTCGGGATAGAAATAGTTCTTTCTGTCAAACTTGGAGAATTCGGCGATTTCGCAATTTAAGGCTAAGCCAGCTTTGATGGCGTAATCCACTACTTCACGATTTAGTACCGGAAGAGCACCGGGCATGCCTAAGCAGACGGGGCAGACATGAGTGTTTTGGTCTCCACCGAACTCTGTTGTACACCCGCAAAAAATCTTTGTCTTGGTCTGGAGTTCTACGTGAACTTCCAGTCCACAAACCATTTCATATTTATTAGCGACTACCACCGGTCAGCACCTCCCGGGAGAGATTTGGTTTTAAGGTGTGATAATTCGTGTTTTGCTCAAAAGTATAAGCTACACGGTACAATGACCCTTCACCGAAGGCTTTGCCCATTAATTGCATGCCAATGGGCAGACCATTGACGAAGCCGGCAGGTATGGAAATTGCCGGAATACCTGCCAGGTTGATGGGGACTGTGGTAATGTCCGATAAATACATGGCCAAGGGGTCAGCGGATTTTTCCCCAAATTTAAAGGCCGATGTGGGCGCGGTTGGGGAAAGTAAAACGTCAAACTTCTCAAAGGCTTTATCGAAATCCTGTTTAATCAGGGTTCTGACCTTTTGAGCTTTAAGATAGTAGGCATCATAATAGCCGGAACTCAGAGCATAGGTGCCCAGCATGATTCTGCGTTTTACTTCCTGACCAAATCCTTCAGCCCGAGTCTTTTTGAACATTCCTAAGACATCGTCAGCATCTGCCCGATAGCCGTAGCGCACGCCGTCATAACGGGCCAGGTTGGAGCTGGCTTCAGCAGTGGCAATCAGGTAATAGGCCGGGATGGCGTATTCCGTATGAGGCAGGGAGCACTCCGCTACTTCTGCTCCTAAATCAATCAGAGTTTGAATTCCGGCTTGAATCCCTTTGGCCACCTCCGGGTCAATTCCTGCGCCGAAGTATTCCCGGGGAATCCCGATCTTCAGACCTTTGATGTCGTTGACCAGAAACTTCGTATAATCAGGAGCTTCAATAGGAACGGATGTGGAATCTAAGGGGTCATGTCCGGCAATGGCATTCATCACCAGAGCATTGTCCCGAACTGTTTTGGTGAAGGGACCAATCTGGTCCAGGGAGGAGGCAAACGCGATTAAACCTAAGCGGGATACCGCACCATAGGTGGGCTTCATTCCAACCACTCCACAGAAAGCGGCAGGCTGGCGAATGGATCCCCCCGTGTCTGAGCCCAGAGTAAAAGCTGCTTCATCCCCGGCTACTGCTACGGCTGAGCCTCCCGAAGATCCCCCCGGGACACACTCTAAATTCCAGGGATTGCGAGTCTTAGCAAAATAGGAATTCTCTGTGGAGGATCCCATGGCAAACTCGTCCATGTTCAGTTTGCCCAAAAGGATGGTTCCCGCCGCCCGCAGACGCTCTGTCACTGTGGCATTGTAAGGCGGATAAAAATTCTCCAGCATTTTTGAAGCACAGCTTGTGCGAATTCCTTCTGTGCACATATTGTCTTTGAGGGCCATGGGAATACCTTCTAAAGGTTTGAGTGCTTGTCCTTGAGAGATTTTTTCATCGACATCAGCCGCTTGGGCTAAGGCTTCCTCTTCCAAGACAGTCAAATAGGCCTGCAAGGCAGGATCCACAGACTTGATGCGGTCTATGTAGGCTTTGGTTAATTCCGTGGAGCTTATCTCTTTATGTAGAAGCAGTTCATGTAGTTCACTCACTGACTTCCCAATTGTTACTGATTCCAACTTCCGCAGTCTCCTTTCCAAGTCAAATAAGCTTAAGTCAAACTGATTTTCGGAACTCTAAAGAATCCCTCTTCCCCATCCGGGGCATTCCTGAGGGCTTTGTCATGATTAATCGAAGGTTTGACTTGGTCCTCCCGCAGAACATTATGCAAAGGAACAGCGTGTGCTGTAGGTACCACATCACTTGTATCTAATTTCTCCAACATAGCCGCGTAGCCTAAAATGGAGTTAAGCTGTTCGGTGTATTCTTGTGTTTCCTGCTCAGTTAACTCTAAGCGCGCCAATGCCGCCACGTATTCAACGTCTTCACGTGAAATTGACAACTTATTCACCTTCCTTGGATTGATTGTTGCTTTAACCTCTATCATAGCAAATATTAGGGAAGGGAGCAAGAAGGGTTAAGGGGACGGTCCTTTTAACACGTTTTAGCGTGTTAAATTTTTTTAAAGTTTAATGAAGAAAATCAACCTTCTTAATTGTCTAAGTAATAAGGATAATGAATTATTACAAGGAGGATGAAAATTATGAAAAAACCAGCTCTAACATTTCTAATCGTTGCCTTAATGATGTTTGGATCCAGTCCCGTACTTGCATCCCCAGAATCATCTAAATCAAACTCCATCGAATCAGGAATTGGCATTGAAGCACTGCAGCTTATCCAAGGCGGCTACAGCAGTATTCAAAATGCCGGGAACAATCATGTTAGTATCTATGGTGAAACATTGACTTATAAGGTCACAGACATTGTTGGTGTGAAGTTTTATCTCCAGTACTACAATAATAGCTCGTGGGTTACCATGGACACTGTGAGTCGACAAGGATATGATACAAATTTATTTACTACAATGGTTGATTACACCGTAACTCCTGGATATACCTACAGGGTTGCGACTGAACACTATGCTTATGACGGGTCTTTTAAAGAGACTGCCTGGACTTATACATCGGGAGTATACATGCCATAGCAATCTAGTTAATTTGTTTAAGAAATAGAACCAGGAACCTAAACGAAACGAAAAGTTCCACGGAATAATCATGTCATTAACGAAAATCATGTGAGCACTCCGACCAAATGCTCACATGATTTTTTCGTTAAGTATCTTAGGTCACCGACCTTGCGACTTTAATCAGATCATCTTCTTCGATTTTTCCAATCAACTCTATCTCCAGCCCTCTCATCGCCCATCGCAGTATTAATGTTCCATCTTTAGTCTTTAGCAAATGTCCCTCATTTCCGTTTATATCGATATTATTAACCTGTGCATCATCCGAGTCATATAAGAAACTCCCATTATGACCTGCAACTAAATTGTTCTGTAGTAACATAAATGGCTGGCTATTATACGAATACTCCATTTTAATAGAATAGGTATCTCCGGTTGTTTGGGTCAGAAAAACTTTCTTCCGCTCAGTACCTTGAGGAAGATAATGTGGTTTGGCAACACTAAAGTAAACAATTTTCTCAACCTCATCTAACGTAACTTCCATCTCCGACGGAAGCTCATTTCGTTCAATTGTGGGAGGATCCGAATTGCCTTTTTGCACAGTATTTACGTTGTAAAGACTTCCCCCAAGAAAAACCTTTATGGAGTCGATTAGCCTCTCACCAAGAGCAGATGCTGTTGAAGGCCTTAAAAACGAACCTGCAATAGCGAGTAGTACTACTGCTGCCGCTGTGAGAGTGACTTTACTAATCCGGTTCGTTCGTTTTTTCGGAGCTCTATATCGCCTTACAAAATCTTCCCACTGCTCTTTAACAGGGGGTACATCTATCTTACTTGCTTCCAGCAAAAGGGATTTCCGAATTTGTTGACCTATTTTATCTTCAAACTCATCACTCATTGTCCACACCCCTCTAAACTCTCTGATGATTTATTAAGTGTATTTTTTATTCTGTATCTTTCTCGAGCACGTCGAAGTCTTTGATTCACATTTTGAGTTGAAATTTCAAGGATAGCTGCAATTTCTTCAGTCGAGTAATCCGAGAAATACTTTAATACAAGAATCTCCCGATCCGCAACATTAAGTTTGGTTAGGACATTTTCTACTTCATCTTTAAGTAATACTAAATCGCTTACTGGATCAGGTGGGTTGTATCCGCTGGAATTAATCTGGTTGGATAACTCCGTTTCGCTCGTCAATACCTGACGAGAGTTTTTCTGCAACATATTTTTAGCTTGATTTATGGCAATGCTCATGACCCATGCACAAAACTTATTTTGTTCTCTCAGTTGGTTAAAATTGCAAAACGCCTTATAAAAACCTTCTTGAACTGCGTCTTTGGCCAATTCCGGGTCCCTTATGATTAGATTAAGAGCATTAAACACCCTATGATAACAGCGTTCATACAATTCTTCATCAAGTTGAATCTTCTTATCCTTAGGGAAAAACAACTGCTACACCTCCTGTCTTCAAATGCATTGGTCGTCTACTTCAAGATTGTTGCAGTCGAATCCTTTTTTAGGGAATTAATTTTAAACCAAAATGAGTCCAAGGCCCTCTTTACATAGGGCCTTTATCCTATTTTTTATTTTTCCCAAAACTTATGAAGCTTTTTCCATGGCTTAATTGTCTAATAAGTAGAAGGGGGTAACATGGTTTAATCAACCAGTTGGTAAGATGCCAATCAAAGGAGGTGGACAGGCCATGGCGCATATATGGTTGCCGTCTACAATAAAAGGCTCTCTCATATCCCAATGATCGCTAACCTCTTAAAAGTCCTTGATTAAAGACATTACATTAAAAGGAGGAAATATTATGAGAAAGAAAATCTTAATTATTGGTACTTTGTTATTTTTGCTAATAGCAAATTTTTTTGGAGTACTAATCCAAAATTCCTACGCTGACGATAAGAAAAGCGTTGAAGAGCATATCCAATTGGCGGGTAGTTACATTAAAGATAATCCTGAGCTACTTTCGAAATCGCTTGACGCTTTAGCAAGTAAGTCTTTTAATGAAAAAGAAATCGTTACAAATGTGGATTTGTTGCCAATATCCATAGGAGAAATTGAATTTAGAGAAGGTCTCAGGAACGTTGCCGAAACGGGAGATGCGGATGATAAGTCAGTTTTCAATACTTTAGTTGAAGAAAAACTCATTATGAGTTATGCGATTAAAAATAGTGTTCTCCCATTGAAAAGTGAGATTAATAGTTTTATCGAATCTGAGAAGTCACTCTACAAACAAGATGCTACTGTTCAAAAGTATGTTGATGATTTTTGCTCATCCGCCAATATGAGTTTTGACGAGTATTGGAATACCTATGAATACTACAATGCTTTTCGCATTGTAACCTTCAAAAAAGCGTATGATAAAGCTATCGAAATTGGGATAGCGAAGGGAGAATTAAAACCTTTAACCGAAGGCGAGCTAATTTCCCAGATCAATACTGAGTATCAGGATTATTGGAAGAAGATAAAAACAGATCTGAAGAGCAAAGCATCAATAACTATTAATAAGCAATACTCTGATCGTGTATTTACTATTGACACTTCAAAATTGTATTTATAGGGAGGTATATCAGATGAAAAAGCGTTTTGCTATAGTACTTGCCACTTTGTTATTAAATGTTGTTCTAGTAGGTAATGCCTTTGCAACTGATGTTTCGGTAAATTCCTATACTCTTCACACAGGTTGGAGTCCTAATTGGGCAATCAAAAGCTACAATGTATCTACAAGCTATGTTGGTAATCAGTATGAACAATCCGGACAACAGTATGTAGATGGTCATGATTACTTTTCCTTTATTGTTTCAGCCTATAGTCCTGAAATTCCGCGAGGACAAGGTTCAATGTTGAACTTACAGATGCTTAACTCTAGCGGTACTGTTGTATCCACCTTAACCCCTAGTAATTTTTCTTCAGGAACTATCCGGGGACATTTATATGATACAAGCATCACTACTGTGCTAAGTATGACTAAAAGTTATAGCTGGTTGCAAAGTACAGCAGGGACTTATAGAGCTAAAATAGCAACACTTTATACAAATACCGAGTTTACTGGCATGTCAGGAACAGATTCATATTACACTCCTTACTTTTAATTAATATGTGAAGGTTAATATAATAACCGGCTGTTTCCAGTCGGTTTTTCTCTTTGACGGCTTATATTTAACCAACATCATTGATTATTATAACGTGGAAAATTAACATAAAGAAGGCACTTGGGCAGCTTGACAAGCCTTAACTAGGGATGAAAAGGGACATTAAAGGCATGGAAAGCGATCCCTCCGTCCTAGATAAAGGTTATCATGCATTTTGAGAAAATAAATATTTGGATATTAGACAGAATATAATTAGTTATTAACTCAACTTTCGCATAGCGAAAGTTACCTCTAACCCTGTATCTATCTAGCTTAGAACAAAATATTTTAGTTTATTGACAGGAAAAACACCTTTCC
>NZ_FNCP01000041.1 GCF_900100785.1 Desulfosporosinus hippei DSM 8344
AGTTGTATTATTTCAAGATGAAAGCGATCAGTTTGTGGCCAAATTCCGATCCGTTTTCCTGTCCGAAAACCGATCAGTTTATTTTACCATTCACAACTGGTTATTAGGCGGTAACATTTTTGCAATGATAGCTCGATTTCCCCATTTTTTTAACCTGCTGTAGCCTCCAGGAGATTAATACTATAAGTTTACAAAGACAAGCCGAATATCCGGTCTGCTAATAAAACAAGGAGTTAAATTGGATGGCTATTATTGCTGAACCTCTGAATTCAGGACTGGTGATTTGAAAAAAGACGACGCTGTTAACCCTGAATTTGAATTAACCGCGTCGTTTTAGTACGATATATCATTATCCAACTCATTGGTCGCAGGTACTGCTTATATATTTTCACACTTAAATTACTCATCCCACTGACAATTTTCGATCGAACTTCCCGTTCTGATTACTTTGACGTCTAAGAAGGCAAGACACTTTTTTCTTTCAATGTCCAGTGTGCTCATAATCTGTAAGTACACTTTTTCAACACTCGATGATAGATTGGCATATCTTCGGCAACCGCAGACACAGCCTCAAGCTTTCCTTCACGAATCATTTTTTCTATACGGAGTGCGACCCAGGAATCACCAATTCCAAGTTGATATTTACCAATCACCCGCCCGATAACCTTTGCCTCCTGAAATTCCTCACCTTCCGCTGCGATTTCACGAAAGATAAAGTCATCATAAAGGGTTTCCGGTGCACTGATCAACTGTCCATTCAGCGTGGCCCGCAAAGGTGCGTTCTCCCTTTGAAGCTCTTGCCAATGAGATGCACAGCTTTGTTCAAATACCGGTAACACAGGCTTTTGCAAAGCAAGAAACCGATGCCATTCTCCAGGAGCAACACCACCCCAGCCGCTTTTCTGCACGATATTTCCCTTTTCGTCAGCATCCCATTCCGGGAGCTTGACAATAGCAATCTGTTTGCAATGCACTTTCCACTGATTCAACTGCTCCATGAACCAATAGAGTCCACACATTTCATCAGGCTGATTGCTGTACCAGATTCGAAGAGATTCTCCCACTGCTGTCCGTTCCTGAACCCTTTTCAGATCTGCTTTTACCCTTTTAAATATTTCCTGAGCCGCCTGATGCCCCTCGTCATTCGGATAAACGCTATATAAGTGTTCCAAAGTCTGTTTCCGCTTGATACCGGGCTGATTCTCGGAAATATCTCCTACGCTCAGCATCAAGTTGAAGCCATAGATGTCTGCTATATTTCCACCTAAGGGGACAGCACTCTCCCATGCTAAGCGTGCCTTTTCCTCTGCTTCTCGTCGGACAGCTTCAACTTCCTCTTTGGTCGGCTTGTTTCCATCCGCGTGACTGATGACAACGCCCATACATCCACCTTGATATTGCCCAGTGCCATAGCGCTGTGCTACTTTAAGACTTCCACAGGCACTGTCGCTGAATACTATTTCAATCATATTCTCCTCCTCTCATATCCATATTTGCTTATATATCGATTGTCCTTGAATAAATTCTGGGTAACTTCGCATTTTTAGCCTAATGAGTATATTTTATTTTATTGAATAAGATAATTTTTTTATATTCCCTTCTTGTTGTTTCAGTAGATACATTAGCCCATCATCAGTCAGTCTAAAAGAATTATTTCATTTTACAATCCAAATTATTGCCCTTTTGTTCCGGTTTCACTATACTAATTTTGCTCATACTCATAAAAAGTTGCAAAACTGAGTTCGAGCAATTAACTAAATATCTTATTTCTAATAATATGTATTCCTACACTCGAATTATCGCCTTGAAACAATTCTTTATTGGATATTACTTCATTATCTTCATCAAAAACATGTAATTCGATTCTATTACTAGAATTGTTTAACTTGCATTCTAGAAATTCAATTAATTCCTTATTTATGGTTATTGGAATTCTAAATCCATATTTTTCGGTATACAATTCTAAATATAAAGTGGTTCTATCGTCAGATACAGTTGGTACACACTGTAAAATATTTGTATTCTTAAATTCAAGTGCGTTTTCCATTTTGAGCGAAATATTAATATCTAACACTCGTTTATTACCATATTTCGTTAAATATACCCCATTACTTATTTCTACTGAATCATCATTTAGTTTTTTACTATCGTTTTGTATTTCAGAAAGCACATCAAAAACAAGGCTAAATGAATTAATTGAAATTCTGTCAAATGGTTCAACTTTCTTTAATATATACTCCGCAAAATTATTTTTTGATAATGCTATATTTGTTTTATCATTATAGAAATAAATATCTTTTTTCACTATATTTTCATTACTATTAATCTTATATACTTTATTATCTATAATATGATTATCTTCAATATCTTTCTTAATATTCAAAGCATATACATTACGCATCTCTAAATGTTGACTTGTTTCTCTGTTGAATTCTTTCGCTAAATATAATCTTCTGCTATACTCGTCATAAATTTTTATTTCATCGTCTGTATAATAATTCTCTATGCTAATTAAAGGTGTATCTATCCTATGTGGTGGTATAGGCAATATTAAAGAATAAACATTATTTCCATAATATTTATATATCTCACCTTCATGCTCATTATTTATGGCTGGATCATCTGAATCGAATACAAACACTTTTAAATACTCGTTCTTAAAAAGTGCTTGATATTTGCATACATTTAAAAGCGTGGAATTTCCCATTTGAACATCATCTTCATACTCAAAAAATTCAAAGCCAAAATCTTTATATTTATTTTCCTTTTTAAATTCAGATAAAGCATTTTTTAAATGTTTCCAATCAGTTTTTCCTTCTGTAATAATTATATTTTTATTTGAGTGTGTAATTTCATCTAATCTAAAATTCGATGTTGGTAAATATCCTTTAATATAAATGTCACATAATTTATTATTAGATTTTTGTATAAATCTAATCTCATCGCCATCATATGTACACTCAGATTGTACTAGTATATTCTTACTAATTACTAATCTATCATCATCTTCTATACCATAAACTAAGATATCATGATTATCTATACTAATGTAACGAACTTTAAATTTCGAATAAATAACAGTTTGACTATTTTCTTCACTCTCCCAAGAATTAGATATCAATTTAATATATATCCATTTTTTATCAAAGTTTTTTAAAATATTTTCAGCTTCTGCTAATTCTATTTTTTTCATTCTTATATCGCCTTGTAAACTATTATATTCAGAAATGTTCATGTTATATCACACTTTCTTTACCTTATTTAATATTTTTAGAATTTATAAATACCGCCAAATGGCATAAAAACTCATGTAAAAATGTAATCTGTTGTTCAGTATTTTCGTATATTAAAACAAACTACAAGTGCAAGGATTTCGAGAGGAAATTTGCTATTTTCATGTACTATACCGAAAAAATGGTCTTGAACCCAGTATCTATATAATTTTTCTGCTATTAGCAGCCCCTAATTAGTATTTATTAAAAACACTTCAACTTGCCATTATTAGCCCAATCGGTAGTTCATATCATAGCGTTTTCCAATTGAAATGTTTCCGCGAATTAGTGGCCCGAGTTGCCATTATTGATGTCGGGGTTCTAGTGAACAGGTCAACCATTTATTAGCGCTTTCACGGTATATGGAAACATATCAAAGATTTTATGGTTCTCGGGAACAAATCAACCCTTGATTTTTTTTGCAACATCAAGTGCTTTTTTACCGAAAGTAAGAATAACACAACCAACTGCTAAGGCACCGCCACCAACTTTCTTAGCTTTGTTTTTTCTATCTTCATGCTTCGCAAGGCATCTTACACAGTATTTCTCAGTATAGTCCGGCAACTGGGTATAACAATCTTTGCACACATAAACCAGCGGACTTCCACATTTTGAGCAGAATGCCTCTGATTCTTTGTAAGTGATTTTCTTCTTATGAGCCTCACATGACTCATTGCCACAACCTTTAATTTTTCCCATCACTCGTTCTCCTTTGAAACGCCAAGATAGATCGTCTTATCAGGCGCATTCAATTTTTTGTTAAACTCTGATACATCGAGTTTCAACTTAGCTCTTGATTTCCATACACCCTTTTCGGTTCCGGTATCTGTTGTATCGCATTGTGCAAGTAAACCTGCGTTCTTCGCTACGGTACCATCAATGAAATATGAATATTCTTTGAGGACAGTTGACATAGCCGTCAATTCACCCTCGTTGCAGTAGATTCCAGCTCGAAGCATTGTGGCCTGATGAATAAACGCAAACGACTGATTAATGCTATACATACGACTATCGATTAAGCCGACACTTTTTCCTTTACCAATCTTAAACTCACCATCAGCAAGATATTTGATATCTGACTGCATTGAAAGCCCAAGTTGGAATGTAGCCTCTGAAAGCGCTCTTAGAGATTGTGCAATCAAGGCTTTTTTCAATTCTGAATCATTAATTTTTCTGGCCTCAAAGTACAAGGTCAATCCGCTATAATACAATCCAATTCTGTCATTCTGCTGGCCCTGTATTACTTCTCTAACACTATGGTCAATGACCGCGATCTGGTCAGCGATCTGCTGAACTTGCTCTTGAAGTACTTTCATCTGCAGTGCATTAGCCATCTGGATTGGATCAATGCCTTTTTCAAACATTTCTTTCTTTATCGGCAACTTCGAACCGTAGTGGCCATTAGCCTCACGGATCTGAGCGTACATTTCACCAGAGTTTTCTGTTGTTAATTTAATCTTGCCGCTTTCAATAGCTTCCAGCGTACTTTCAGTAGCATCAACAACATATTTGTAACCTTTCTTAGTTGCCTCACGAACCTGTGCAACCATCGGAGATGCTTTTGCTACAGCTCTATAAACACTCTCGGCTATATTCTCTGCCTGAGCAAGCTTCAACTTCAAACCATTAGATAATAGCTCTACGGGATATGTAGCGGAATAAGGAGATAGCTCATCCGATACCGGACTCGCTAAATCCATATAACCATTTTTACTTTTTATGTTTTCATCCATTTTGGCTCTCCTTTGCCGTATCATTCAATTTTCTACCTTTTATTTAACCCCATGTCTTACAATAAGTAACTCAGCAATCTCCTGTGTGCCAGGTAGCTTCTCTTAGTCATTAAGAATATATAAAATTAAAAGTACTCAGTTGTAACTGATCCACAAACCTCACCAACTTCTACTAATAGACAAAATTGCTACAGAGATAATAAAAACAAAAAGCCAATAACCGTAATATTTCAGTTATTGGCTAAGATGCGTTTTGGTTAGTCCTGATAATTATTAACTTTTCAAAGTCAATATCAGCTGTCCAATAGTGTCCGACTTTATTATTTAGTGTCAGACTTTATTATCTGTGAACACCACTTGTTAACAGATAATAAAGTCTGTCACTTTAGTTGCCTATAATTAGGCGTTCTATAGTCTAATTACTTGATTCAAAAGTATTAATGTTTGTCACTAACATAATCCATATTAAGATTGTACATATAATAAACTCTGTCACTATTTATCTTACAACTCCAAATTTTTCAAAGCCACCACAGAAAAGCCTTCACTTGTAACTATTTGCCCACCAGGAATGAAGGATAAGGTTTTGTACATCTAGTTCCTCAGCTGTTTCAAAAACGCTAGTAAATCTACTTTTACAAACTTCAGCATCTTAGTATCGCAACTAGCTGGAACAAGGTCAGAAAATTAGCCATGACCCGATCGTAGTTTTATACCGCCCACAGGAGTTGCTTGTTTCAGGCAACTCCTGTTTCTCTTTCTTTTATGTAAGCGAGAAATGTCTGTTCTAAAAATGCTTTTAAAGATTGTGGGATTTTTGTCCTTGGACCTAAATCTTTTACTGCGTCTTTTATATTTAGTGTACGACAACCTGTTATTGGGGTTTCTATACTCGGGATAATCTCATTACAAGTATTACAAAATGAATTAATAAAAGTAATAAAGAACCACATTAAATTCTTACCACGCACAAATTTATTTTGTCCATCCTTTTCTTTAAATTCATTAATTATTGGTGCCAAATCAACTTGATCGTTTTCTAGGCTCCATTTGTTTTTAACATATGCATTAAGATCGATATCCTTAAGTTGAACTTTACAAGATTCAACAACCACTAAATCGTCCATATCTATGCTATTGAAATCAGGTTTACCACCATTTGAACGCACATATAAATACCAGGAAATAATGAATGACATTAGTTCTTTAATATCATTCATTCCTTCCTCAAATAGTCTATCTATCATAGTCAGTTCATATTCTTGAAGACTTACATTATACATCTCCCTTAATGTTCGTCTTAGAGTATAGTTGGAAACAATATTGTTTTCAATTGCATACATATCAGTTATATATAAATTCTCTGCAGCAGGTAATTCTTCATTAAGAAATTCGGACAAATCTCTATCCACAAAAAAAGCGGTTTGTTTTGTAGAATAACGCCTCCAGTCTATAATATCCAGTAATCTAAGTACACGATCTTTGTTACCATTTGGGTTGCCAGCCTCAATAAGTTTTACCGTCCATCCATCATTGTAGATACAGCTTTCAATGTGTCCTAGATAGTAGGAAGGATCATCTTTTCCTTCAACAAAACCGAATAATTGTTTTTTTATTTTATGTTGAGCACGAAGAAATTCATTGTACGGAACAATTATTTCCTCTAAGGCGGACTTATGTATTTCAATCATTGACATACTTTCACCTCATTGTTCGGTAATAAATTCTCCTAATCCGTGTGCAAACTGCATTAAACTATTATCATAGATAAATGGCGAATGTGTAACAGCGATTAGCCCGCTACATAAATTGCTATTTCTTATATCTTCAAGAAATGTTTTTTGCCAAGGAACAGAAAGTGATAACTCAGGTTCATCAATTAACACAAAAAATTTCTTTTGTTTTGATAAATATAAATGACTAAATAGAGATACAATTTGTTTCTCGCCGGAAGATAAAAAACTCATGTCAATCGTATCTTTTGGATTACTATTTCTTCTGATCACACTTACTGAGAATGAGGAATCATCATATTCGATCATATTGTTAACTAGATAATCGTTACAAACGTTGCAAAAATCTCTTATACTTTGTTCTTTTTCTTCCAGTTCGCTCTGAAGCTCTAATAATTTCCTAAAATAGTATAGTACTATTTGACTATGAGGATCATAACTTTCTGGAGGTAATATATTTAAGACCGTATCTATTATTTTGTTTATTTGTTGACTTGAAAGAACAGTTTTACTAATTCTTGAAGAACAAAGTTTAAACTTATTAATATCTTCAATCGTAACATTAGACAATTTTTCAATATCAGTCTGATACTTCCGATCGATAACATCACCAAGATTCATATATGTAAGATTTTTGAAACTCATCTCAGAAAAACGACTTAACTCGTCTTGCTTCATTTCTATTTTTTCTTTTACATCTTGCATTCCAAATTCTACAAGTTCAATGTAGTCAGGGTTATCTAATTTTTTAACCATCGTTCTTCTACTATTAATAGACTTTTGTGCAGACCATTTCCCTCTTAGTATCATAGATAAATCTTCTTCAATTCTTCTATATGTAGGTAGATATAGTATTTGAGAATTTAAATTCTTCTTTATCTGGTTAATAGTACTCAGAACTGTATTATCTACTGGGACTTTAATATCGTGATTTAATCGTTCAAATGGATATCCAAACATATCACATACTCTAATGATCTCATCTAGTTCAATGGCATCATCATTCCCATTTTGCAAATCCATTAATTCATTTCTAATAGGGGTTGGCAAATCCTTTATGATACTCATAGGAACCTTGTTTCCTTTTGCAATCTCATCATATAGCAATTCATATTCATTATTGTCTATTGTTATAATAATTCTATCAAATCTATACTGTGGTATATATCTCAAAGCACCCGTTAAAGTTCCAAATAAAAATTTTAGTATGGTTGTTTTACCCATTCCATTTTCACCAACAAGGACAAGGGTATTATCGTTAATTTCGATATCATATGTTCTTCTTCCATATAAACCAATAATTTGAAATTTAGTAATGCTACCTGACATATTAAAACACCTTCCTAAACTATACTGGTGTAGCTGATGATCCTTCACAGTGCTTACATAAAAGAACAGACCCAAAAGACTTGCTATAATTTTTCTACTTGTTACATTCGGATAATTTTAATATCACTCCCTTATTATTTCGCAAACGAGCAATACTTTTGCGTCAGTGTTAAAGGTTTGTACTACCCCCAAATCGCTCTCAATCCTAGAATTCAACAGGATTTCTTAATATTCCTGCAATAATATGAAATATTATGAATTAAGATATAAAGTATATCGGTTCTCGTATCTAAATGAGATCGAACACTTGGGCCATTGCTGTAACCATAGCGGGTCAGGGATAAAAAAACCAGAACAGTAGACCCCTTCAAACTTCCCCAACTGTCTTAAAGCATTTTTAATTATCCATAATCAACCAACCCCAAAAATTATAATATGCGTTTGATATGTTTTCGTCTATTATAATAATTTTCTTTTAGCGTCCCATAACGAAGATTACGTACAGTAATATTCAGTAGTTTTTTCAAGGAAATATATTGACAAAATTTTCTTGTTGTCGTATTATTTACTATGTAATAATATATCTGTCAAATACCATCGGCTGCGAACTTCGAAAACGTAGTGATAGTGGATTTGACATGTCTCTTCGTACAGACAGTGATGCCTATAAAGTAGTGTATTGGGTATGATCTGTCTGTGGATCATACCCTTTTAATTTTATTTTAAGGAGGTTTACAATGGTGCAATCGTCATATTTCAAAGAAATGCTGAGTGGTCAAGATAAATTTAGAGCCTTTATGCTAAGACAAGAGAGCGTCGGAACAACTACTCTTATGGGGCCAACCAGCAGTGCCAAATCAACCATTACAACAGAACTACTACCGCCAACCAGCAACAAGCTTCTTAGTAAAAATGTTGGAGAAACCGCTCAGACTACATTAATCCCCACACTACTTATGCTTAATAGCAGTTTTTACGAAACTGAGGCGCTCATTCAGTGTATTCCACGAAGTAAATCCGCCTATTCAGATTTATCGGATAGTTTGAAAACCGTGCTTATTGACTCCCTTTACGAGGCGCGCGATGAACTAGATAGTTTTTCGATCAATGAAGGTACTATCAAACGAATCCTTGATCCAGTGAATCGAGCATTTCACGTATATCAATTTGCAAAAGAAGAAAATTTAACCCAGAAACTGATCGAACTGCTGAACGATGCTAGCCAAACAATTATCGAAACGCCAGAACCACTTTCCAAGGCTGCAGATAGCTTATATAAGCAGCTTAGACTGAAAGATCAAAGCATAAAAAAGAAAGATGCCTATGAACAATTGGTAGACGAACGCTTATCTAATAACAAGGATTGTATCGATAGGTTACTGTCGTGGTATGAAAATTTAATGGATACAATATTAGCAGATTTGCAACCGTTATGGACATATGGGGAAGAATATGCATTGCTAGAAAATATTTCAGAAAATAGCTTGGCAGTGCAGTTAATGGAGAAGTTATATGGCCAAAGCAGTGCATGTTCGCTTGTTTTCGAGGAGGTAAGATATGCCACAAGTCCATCTGAAGACTTTAAGAAAGCATACTTAACTCGGAATACTGCCTTTCCTGGCAGAACAGTGAAACTTAATATCCTTGACACTGTCGGGTTAACACAATCATCTCAAGATAGAGAAATTGTCAGCGACAACATGGACAAAACACTCAACAGAAGAAGCAATGCGCTACTATTTCTTTGCGCTTCGGATGAACAGCCTTCCGTGTATGAAACATGCATTTCACTGTTACTCGAAAAGAAAAAAAAGCTAGAGAAAAAACCCGTTACCATATGCCGCACAAAAGCGGACATTGTCATCCGGAATATAATGGTTAACAACTGGCGTAAGAACACTGGTAAAAACGCAATCTTAAAAGACAGTCCAGAATATAAAGACTATGTAATCGAAGCATTTGGATCTTTTTCAGATGAGTATATAAATAATCCTTCATTAGGCGAGGAGCAAATTGGTAAAGAGGTTGGCGGAAGAAAAATTGAATATCTTTCCTTGGCTCCAGATATTTCTTCAGACATGAACAAGCATCTTGGCGACAAACTTAGTTCTACGAGAATATTTGAAATATTGCTCAATATTTCTGACCAGGTTGATAGTATTTATGCCGACGGTAGTTCTAGACCATGGTTGCAAAGCAAAGACTTGACTCATTATCCCCTTAATGTCATTTGTACCGCGCACCCATTAGCGAAAACGATTGCGTTGGCGTTAACAGCGAAGAACAGCCAAAACGGCAACCAATACAGACAATACATCAAATCATCTGAATCTCCTGTCTATCATGGCCGTTCTGTAAACTGCTTCCGAAACAAACTCAGCTATGGTGAAGGACATGCAACACAAGCTTTTGTCTATGCTAGCTTTCGACTTTTCATAACCAACATGGTATCTCGTTGGTTGAAAGATGTTATTCCTGTTAACGACCTTATTAATAATTTCTCAATCTCATTTGATTATTTAGATGATTCCGACCAAACCGATGAGGTAAAAGCCAAATTTCCAAGTAGGTTTGAGGACTTGCTGCGGGATAACTGGTGGAACATTATAGAGCGAATGGCGAAAAAACTCTCATATGACTGCCTAAATAAAGAATTTGAGGAGGCATACCTCTACCGTTCTTGGAGTGATGGCTTTAGGGAAAGTTTAAAAGTTATTGATGGAAAATTCAGCTCTATCGAGTATTGGCAGGCAAACATTATAGATTTGATGAGATCCGAAGCAAATGATTTACTTCAAAAAATGTATATTTTTGATTGACAACGTATGGACACAACCGACTTAATAATTTACATTTTTTATATTTGGGTCCGATAACCCACACTATGACAAGTTCTCTAAAACCTAATTTCCCGTTTTCGTCCATATTCCTCCCTGACGCGATTCACCTGTTTTTTTCTATCACTTTTGCACTTTCTGGGCGTGTTTTTGTTCGAAAGGTCAAATAAGTTTATCTCTCGCTCATGTCAATTTACTATAGCGTTTGTTTACGGTTTTCCTATTCGGGTCTCTTCGTATCCTCGGAGCATGTATAGTGTCGAGAAGACTTGACTACAGACCTAGTAAGGGCTACTATCATTTGGATAGTAGCCCTATTTCATCCAAGGATTTAAACAACGAGAAGTGTCCGAGCACTTAGGGCTGAGTTCCCTGTTCTCTGAAATTGTCTTAAACATAGAAGCAGTGGGAAAGGCTTAAATATTACTAAACCTAACTTCACATCCCTAACTGGCATTGAGCCACCATCTTCAACGAGAACACTCAATGAAAATGATCTGACAGCATATGATTAGCTCCGTAATACTTACATAAAGAGGCGTTCATTCAGCTTTAACAAAAGCCACGACGGTAAATTAAGCTTATTTGTATCTGCCGATTTTAAAGCTTGAGTATGGCCTGAACCAACTCAGCCAAATAGGGGTACATGCTGAATTTATGATTCCATTACGAATATAATCCATATTGCAAGTTCTTACGAGATTTTCTTTATTGGAGAAATGTTCGTTATATCAAAGGAGCAACTGTTTTGTCAGCTGTGTTACTTTCGTCGCTTGTTTCACAGGTTAATGCCAGTGTTATAATTTTCAACAAGTAATGGATTTTGATCATATTTTTCCAATGTGTAATCACAAATATTCATACAATGTTCAACATCATGGAAACCCATGTTACGGAGAATCATAATAATTTTACTCCGAACCCTTTGTGAGCACCCACGATAGTTACTTCTATGAGCCATGATACTGTTAAGCGTCACATTAGTATATCCGGCACGAAGTAACGATCCTACGAGTGCAGGTGTACGTCGGATAAAATGGTAATCTTTCGACTCAACCCACGTTTGTAAACTAAACATCATTTAATTTACTATATTTCGAAAAGTAGTTTTTTTATCATAGCTCTCCTTACTCTGATTTCTGGAAAAGGAGAGCTCATACAAAGCTTTTAAAAATCGAATTTAATACACTTTTGAAATCGGTAAAAATATCAGTGAAATCAATAGTTTGACTGGTGATAGAGACTAGAGCGCTGTGGGGTTGTTTTTGTTTAGCTATTTTCCAGCTTTAAGTTTTATAATATCGCTCCAATTATTGGCTGTAACTAACTCAACAGTGGATAAATTTCTCCGTATAGATTTAACTTCATCATTTAATTCCGTTAAGTCAAATGTCATCTTATCATTCTCTGCTTTATTGACCTGTTTTAGATGTTCCAAAGCCTCTAAAATCTGTGCTTTTTCCTGAACCAGACTTGATAAGGCAGTAAATTTTTGATTAAGGTCGTTTCTTAGCCCTTCTACAGACATATCGATTTTTTGATTCAAAGCTTCTATTGCCTGAAGAATTTTATCTTCCATTCCTATCACTCTCTTTCCGCCTTATAGGACTAGCCTTTTGTAAAAATCAATAACTAGAATGTCAATTCACAATCTCATATTTGTGGTTTCTGCCTGCTGTAAAACATGATTCAAAAACCCGCCTTGTTTATTACGTTCATTTTCGAACTCCTCTGGCGAATACGCTAGGGCTTCTATCGGTTCCATTACTTCTATCAATGCATCTCCAAGAATTTCCTCATATAGATATATCCCTAGATTGAAACATAGTTTCTGCTGTATCAATATCATAGTTCGCTGCTAATGACTCTCTATAAGGCCCTTCAAATATATACTCTCCTCCTCCATTCCTATATATACCAGATCCGAACTTCTGAACTGTCGACAGGCCGTTTCTCTAAAGCGTTTTCTACGTTTCCATGTGATAAGTCGAATGCTCCCCCACCCTAGTCCAAAAAATAATTGGAAATCCCAATTAAATTTGGTTTTAGGGTTGTTTGAAAAAGCATCTACCACATCATCTCTAAAGTATTAATCCTCCAATTGTGTGTATTTGTAAGTCTTTTTCACTTGTGAACCGACCTAAACATTGCTAGTTCTAAAGGCCAAGAACTGTACGCTGAGAAAACATAAGTAACGTCGCGGATACTGTTATTAGCTCCTGTACTAGTTGTTTTATAAAGGTTTTATCGAGAACTCAATGGGGCACTTTCCATTGCAGTTCCAGGCTTCGTAACAGAAATTTTGTTGTATTTCGGTAAAATAAGCGGGTTAAGAATGTTTGAAAGCTAACGGGCATCACCCATTGATTCTCTACAAAATAGATTTCACCTTAGCTACATTCCCACTGGCTAGTTTCTTCCAAACCAAACAATACATTTCAACTGTGAAGAGTAAAACTCTGTAAGAGTTTTTTAGTCATCATCCACTTAACCCGATCCGTCTATAATCCACGATGACCCAATCGCCATTCTTTTCCTTAAAGACAAAGTCAATCACCCCTGGTAAATCTACAATATTAGGCGTTGTACAGCGCTTGCATACATCATATTTCTTGAACAGTTTCGATTTCAACCGTGGTAATATCGTTAGTTACATTCGAGAATATCAAGTTAAAGTGAGTATTTATCACTACCATTTTAGTTACTTCAAAATATTGCATATTATCCTCTGATTGATAGAAATTAATGTAGCCTTCCTTCTGTCTGAAGTTAATTTTTCTAACAACACCTTCGAAATGAGCGACACTCAACATTTCCATTGAAATATACAATTCTTGTTTTGATATTTCTCTAATGTCCTTGACTACTAGTTTTCCTTTATGGTCCATTCCCAAGAAACGAGGCCCCTCAAATTCATTTTCAAAGTATATTTCATTAACATCTGAATGCTTGTCGTTTACAACATTGGATAACTTAGAAAGGATAATTGTATTAAGATTTTCGAAAGGATATTGTTGTTGAATGATCTTTTCTCTAAGTTCTTCATGCTTTTCAAAGTTTGGAAGCACCAGATCCTCTAAAAAATCTTTTAAGTCAACATAAAATTTCAATTTTTCATTGGGAATTTCGCGTTGCAATAGATCCATTTTTAAGTCATCATGTAGGAACATGCTATTTCTACCCTTAACACAGAAATCATGCGAATTCCGTGAAACCAAGGCAACAGCTTTTTGTTTGCTCTCTAGCACCTCAAGGACTGATTCCCAGATCAAAGTGTCTCTGTAACCATCACCATTGGGCTTAAAGGGTTTCTTTTTAGGAACTGCACGTTCAATCACAGCTTGATGTGAAACATTAGGATGATCTAAAATTACTGCACCAATATTTATCAACTTTTTATCCAGACTTTCAGAGTACTGCTTGTATTCCCTTTCTAGCCAACCGTCAGAAAGTGGGTTGGCTAAGGTAATGTTCCCAATTCGTCCTTTCAAACCAGCTATTTCTTTTTCTACTGCAGTTTGTGCCTTCTGTAATTCACTCAAGAAGTTGTTTTTAACTTCAAGCATTACTACTTTAGGAATAGCCAAAGTACTATCTGTCCTGTTTAAAAAATTCAACAACAACTTGAAATTATTACCTAACATTCGAAAATCAGCAGTAAGAATATTACTATCTAAAATAACAATCACCATTTTCCCAACTTTCTTTCATTGCTTATAATTTACCTTTATATTGCTCCCTAGGTTCTATAAGAGTCACTATGACAAGTTCACTTAACCCTAATTCCCCGTTTTCGTCCAAATTCCTCCCTTACAGTCGATTTGCCTGTTTTCGTTTCTATCACATTTACACTTTCTGAGCGTGTTTTGTTTGAAAAGCTAACGTCCATTTTTTCTCTCGCTCATGTTAATTTGCTATGGTGTTTGTTTACGGTTTTTCTTATTCAGGTCTCATCTTATCCTAGAAGCACGGATAGTATCGAGCAGATTTGATTACAAGTCTGGTAAGTCAAGTGGGTTCGTGCTGAAACTTTGTTTTCAGTACGGCCCCACTTGAATCGTGGTTTAAATATTCTAGCACCAACTTTCAAAAGCATCGGTAGAATCGAAACTCCTTGCTAAAAATAAAAGCTAGCTTAAAAAAAATTGTACTTAAACATATTCAATTACCTCTATGAAGAAAAAATTTTTTCCACATGCATCCTAACGAAATCGCTGCACCCTTTATATTGCCTTGTATTTAGAATATTTTTAACATTTACGATCATTCCTTGCTCTTTAAGAATCTCATTTACGCGAGATAACAGTCGAATTTGATAATCTTCTTTCGATTCTACAATAGCATTCAACTGTTCCATCGTTTTTGGGAACCTTTCTTGCGCAGAGCGACCAAAAATATAGTTCCGTTGCAAGGCTGGAAGAGCATTACATATAAAGTGGGCTGTTAGTTGCCTTCTGGGATTTTGATACAAGAGATCCCTTCCCGCCTGTGCAACGTTTATGGCCATATTATCATCAATTTCTGTCCAATTCTTCCTCGGACGCCCTTTACGTTGAATTGGCGGAAGTACCGAAGTCATCCATTCTTGATCATATTTCATCATCCAGTCATAGTCTTTACTGCATTTCTGCCTTATAGTTCTTCGAGTCATGTGCTTATCTTCACTAACTATAGTCAGTATTTGCTTTCTTGCTTTTTCTTGACGGCTTTTTGGAATCAGTAAAGCTGCGCTTACTTCTGCCATAGCCTGACTACTTTCCATACCATTTGATTGTCGTTCAGTGATCATAAATCTGATTTTTTTAACTTGGCAACTTGATATACCAAATTGACGTGCGGCTGCAGCTACCGTTTGTTTCCGAGCATATGCCTCCATTAGTTCTTTAAGCCATCCAACGCTATAAATTTCTAAATTGCTTGGCAATAAACGTGCAACTTGAATACCCACTGTCTCTTTACTAACGCCAAGTAATTCTGCAGAAATAGTAAAATCCTTAGTATCTAAATATATTTCAATTAGCTTATTTTCCCATAGTGTTCCATACCTTAGAACCGTGACTTTCTGTGTTTCCTGTCCATTCCGTGAATATTTAGCATATGTATATTCACAGACTGGGCATTTGAATGTTGCTCTTAAGCTATTACTATCATAAAAATTGTAAGGCTCTCTAACACAGGAAACAATAGTTGATTCATGATAATTTGAACAAACCTTATTTTCACAATTCCACGGCCCATTCCCAAATGGTATCTTACTTAACAAGGCTGGAGGCTTGGTGAAAAAGAAGTTCTTAGTACTATCAGCAAAAAATTTCATCATCAAAATGCTTAGGATCAAGAAATTCGATAATCCTTTACGCAACTCTACCAAACCTTGAGGCAAATAATTCCTTACATTATATATAGGAACCCCTAATACTTTTAACATGTCGGGTGGATATTTCTTCAGAAATAAATTAATGAACTGTTGAGTTCGATAATTTCCATTAGTATTAACAAATCCTTCATTGATTAAATAATACTTGTACATATCCCGAAGGAAATCGTGGTCTTTCTGATCATTATTGTTAAGAATAAACTCTGCATCTCTTACAACTTGCAATTTTATATTTTCAAGTTGATTATTTCTTTTTACTGATGTTGTTTCTACTATTCGAAGATCATGTCCATTGCTACAATAGGCACTATGCAAATCAAATCTTCCCCGGCTCGTCGCTATAAGTTCCAAACATATAGTGCATCTGGAAAACAAATACAGTTCATGCTTACTACACACATTTAAGTATTTAAGTTGGTGACTTCTATGGATATAGCCTTCTCCATACTTAAACATATCTTCTTCTAAACATTTAGGGCAATATCGCATCTCAGACTCAATAATCAAACTTGAATGACTTCTCTTCTCACTAGGCTTGCTCATAAGTTTTTTTATATTATTTAATAAGTTAGTGGATCGTTCTTTCGACGAAACTAATCGTTCTAATGGAAAGTACGTATGTTGATCAACTAATTGCTTGATATTTATTGTCCCCTTGGGAAGTTTTGAAATCAGATATTCAAGATTAGGTGGATTTATCGGAATCGTGCCACTGTAAGTATTAAATAACTCCTGCATTATCCAATCAAGTCTAGCAACTTTAACACCAGTCGAACATCGCCATGCTCGATAGCGATATATTATGCTCCTAATATCTTCATCCGGGTACATAGGTGGAAAAAACGAGAACTTATCCAAGCTAATCACACCTTTCCAAGAATACGGCTAATCCCCTACTTATTACTAACAAAATAACTACGAATACTTTGAGTGAATCGTTACAATGTGCCTCAAAAGGAAGAAATTGTTTCCATACCTTAATTAAGCATTAATTCCTCTACAGGAAGTTTAAGCAAGTAAACTAATTATGTCCTCGGTTCCTGGTAATTTAACATTAAATCGTCAGCGGGAGACTTCAGAAAACCAACCTCTTTAAGAGTATCACTGACACACCCACGCTTTTCTAAAGTTTGAAAGACTGCACACCAAGGATCCTCTTTATTAATTAATGGTTTTACTTTTTTCTTTGACTTTACCATATCTCTATTTGTATTCATTTGTTCAGATTCTTCAAATGCATTAGTTGCTCGATTAAGCGCTATATTCGCAACCTGTTGTCTCATTATTGTTGGCTCTGCCATCCCCCCCGACGATTTGATCACTTCGAGAGCAGCTTCTTCAGCTTCTGAAGGCGAAAGTCCCAGACTTATTGCAGTCGAAACAAGATCGACCATTATATCGTTTTTTGCTTGTTTTCGAATTGCCCTTTCATGTTCGGCCGCAATTCTACCTTGTATTAATGCCTTTTCTTCCGTATTCTTAATATAATCGTTGAGGGTTAGCCATTCTGGCTTCATATCTTCAAATGCCTTAATTGCATCTGGGTTACCGGTTTTAAGATCCTGCATTCTTGGCCTTATCAGTTTAAGGCAACGTTTAGCTACATCTTTTATTAAAGCTACCGTAACTTCTTCTGTACCATTGGAAATCGCTTCCCACTGAGCATTCTTATAAAGTTTAATAGCAACATCAATTATTCCAAGGGATTCCTCATACATGACAGCCCTAAGTTTGTCAGATAAGGGGCTTATCTTTTTAGTCCACTGCAAATCCCAGAGAGACTCCAAAAAAAACTTCCATTCCGGTCCATTTTCCATGTTTGATAATATATGATCTCCTTGGTCACTTGCCCTCCGCGCATTTGCAAAAGCACTCTCAAATAAGAACATTGATTGATATGTTCCGACTAATACAATTGGAATACCAATAGTATTAATAAGCTCAGTTAAGAAATCCAACATCTCCGATTCGCCGCTGTTTTTTATCTTTTTCAATCGTTGCATTTCATCAATAACAAGAACTCCCAGACCATGAAGAGATGCGATCTGGGCCATAGGTGCTAACATATTCTCCTTAGTTGATTTAGAGTTCACATGCTGTTTAAAGTAATTAGTCCCTAGAATGAGGTCTACTTGGCGGAAAAAATTTTGGCAGAGAACCTTAAGAGACCCACTCGCGGGACAATCGAGCTTTAACCATACTAACTGCTTTAATATAAAAAGCTTGCCATTATATCTGGTATGCTGTATTACCTGAGGGTACAGTAGCAGTGTGCGTTCTACAGCAGTTGTCTTTCCCATTCCACTTAACCCAACTATTGCAAAACCACTCGCCGAAGGACGATTCCCGGTAATATTCTTCCCGTCTCCATTTAACCCGGCCTCGAGTATCTTACTAAACCCAACTGAGAACTGACGAGCAAAAATTGAAGACGTTGGATTCCTTACCACATAGCCATCGCGAATAATTCGGGAGAAACACCCTTCTAATCTACTATTGTAGGGAAGTGGTTGCATGAAATGCTTCAATTGTTCGACGCAATGCTTACGAGTCTCATCTCCCCACTCCCTATGGGAGTCATCGTAATCAGGAAAATCTGTTAGAAGCTTAGTAACCTGCGCAGATTCATAAATAGGCGGCAAAGCTTCAATTAATGGGTTTCCTTTATAAGAAGAAATCTGTTGGTCACTATACTCCGCAATACATTTAAAACCGGATAAAATTGGATGCTCTAAGATCTCTTCAATTGAAGCTTTCATTTTTTTCTCCGTTCTTCTCGCTGTTGTTGCAGCAAAGTCATCAATGGATCATCCGCTTTCTCATCCTTTGCACGTGAAATCGGTATAACAGAAGCAGAATATTCATTTTCGGATGTATCCTTTCCGATTTCCCAGGATTCTTGTTGCCTGATAGCCTCCCTATCTTGTTTGCGATTTGGCTTAATATTTTTAACTATACTTGCTTTACTTGCATCTGTTGGCCAAACCTCTTCAGTCAATTCTTTCTCCTCTTTAACTATGGCCTTAATCTGTGCAGTAGCATCAGCAGTAATTTGGTTCTGTGACGTTTTGCGTCTGTGAGATTCAACTTCTTCAAAAAAAAGTTGATCTTGGACCTCTTCTAGCCTCATGTCATCAAAACGACTTAGGTGTTTCAGGCGTTGACACTTTATGCACTCTGTTCCATCTTTGTTTGGGATATAAATATAGTTGGTGTTTCTTGGGTCATACGCAATAGGTACCTTAAATCTACTAACTGAGGCTCTTTCGTACCAACTCTCAGCAAGTGCAACATCACACCCATAGAACATCTTTTCAAAGTAGATTCCTTTACGGGTGACTGAAGCCTCTGCCCTCGGCATGAGATTTAATCTGATTGTATCTTGGGGCTTCTCATGGAGTATGCCGGAAATGTGAGCGATTCCCCAGTTCCAAAGTTCCAAGGGGATTGGTGGAATTCCATCAGATGTCATATCTCTATCGAGGGGATAGTCATGCAACTCTTTTTTATTGTGTTCGAGTACCGTTAGGATAATAATTTTTGTAAAAGCTTTTATTGTTAGCCTGGCATTAAGCCTGTAATCCGGTTCTCCGCGTTCACGGATTTCCTTTCTAATTAAACCTGGAACAAACGGTGCTATTCTACGATCCTCCATCCTAAAATTCTGTTCTACAATTCCTTTTAAATCCGCACGATAAGGAGGAGCAATGTCCGTCCTTACACCTAATGAATCCGTTAAATTGTCTGCTTTGTGGCTTTTCATTTCACCGCCGTCGCCAGTTATGGACTTCGGAAGATGGTGGCAAGGCCAATCAGATTCGTCGATTGTAATACCATACTGCGCACAAAATTCCACCTTATTAGACGTTGCGTTCTCCAGGGCCATCATGGCACCAAGCCAACTGGGTCCCTCTAACCCAACATAAATCCCCACAATCAAGCGACTAAACACATCTTTTATTATGTAAAGAACAGCGCGGCCAATAATACGGCTTCGGTCAAATTCACTGACAAAATATACATTCACTGGTGTAGCATCAATTTCAAACACCGAACCTGGCCCAAACGAACGAGTTGTTGCATTCCCTAATAATGGCCGTTTTAATAGATTGTATTTTCGCTCTCCAAAGCGCTTTAACATCGTGTGTTTTAAATCGGAGAGTACCTTATCGGCCCAATACTGAAACTGTACATAGCTAATTACGTCATCATTTGACTTTAAAATAGGTATTGGAACCCCATTTTTAAAATAAACACTTGTGTTATAGTGATTCTCCAACATCTGGCGATAAGCAAAAGTCATTGGATTTTCGTCAGTGTTCAAGTACCATTGTTTTATGGCTATGTTAATGTTTTTCTTATCGATAGAATTAACATTTACCCCGCCTAAAGTTGGATCTTCTCGTGTTACATTCCTAGGACGTCCTAATTTCACATCAGACTTGGGTTTTTTTTCCTCGCCTGGAGCACCACAATTATCGAAATTCGGCAAAAGTGCATTTTTAGTCTTGCCTCTGACCCAATAGTGTTTTAAATGTCGATACACTACTCTTTTGTGAATACTTTGTTTCATGCACACCTGTTGTATTAATTTTCCTCTTTGGCGTTCATCGTAAATCTCCGGTTCCAATTCCACTAGGTCGCAAATAATGTTCCATGCTTTGTCACGGTTTTTCAGGCTATTCTCAGAAAAATCCCCGTTTGGTTTCATGAACTTAGAGTACGGATCAGTTCTGAGTTTTCTTGCAATACCATGACGCAATGCCTCTTCAACTTCGATATAATACTTGTACTCAGGTAGTTGCGAATCATCGCAGATACCTATAATAACAAGCTGAGAACGATCGGAAGCGATCCAAAGGACACGTTCTACCGTTGTAATTTTCATTTCTTCGTCTCGCCACTCAATCACTGAATTAACAAATATATCATCCATATCTACTTCACCCCACACTTCGATAGGATTGTTGACCAAGTTCTAACCGTATACGATGGTTATAATTTATCTCCTTACCCATATCGGTTAACCAAATCTTGCGAGCAAGTAAATGTTTTGTAATAAATAAGCAAGTACCCACTTCAAACCCAAAATCCTTATCTAGTTTAAGAGCTTCATTTGACAATGAAAGACTACTGTCTTGATATGCCTTAAGAATTCTAGGTGCAACGATATCAAGCGTTTTCTGATCGAGACCTCCATGCTTTTCCAAATAATAATCATCATGTAACGAATCAATATTTCGTGACAAAGTCAATGGTAAGACTTGATCGGTTACTAACTCCCAATCAATTCCTTGTTCCTGATAATATCTCTGTTCTATCCTGAACTTTTCAAGTTCTCTTTTGCCCAAATTAACAACTGGCTTGACGGTTCTAGCACATAGTTCACGACCATTACCACGGTTAATCGTTAACATGAAATCAGTTGTCATTACAATATTTTCATGTGAATATGGATCTTTAGGATGTTCAATTCCTAATTCCTCAGCAATTTCCCAAGTTCGCTCTTGCGGCAACAAAGGGTATTGTTCTCTTATATCAAAAACTATCCGTGACCATTCTAGAAGATATAAATACATTAATTCAATCCTAGACATAACATGATGAACCCTACCTGTTTTCCATCCCTTTTCTCTAGTTCTTACGCCTTTAGATGGTACACCCTGAATTTCCAGCCATGGATGATAAGTTAATCCTTCACCTTGGCCCCACCCCTTCTTAATAAGTTCTTCTATCTTTCTTTTTGGGGTCGTACGGTTCTTTCCTGACATAATCGTCCTCCTGCTCACATTTTTTTAATTGTATCCTAGCATGATTTGCTACATCGTAAAGTTCGATTTTTCTCCAAGTTCCTTGATGAAAACTTCCTTTAACTAAATCGGATTTTCTGTAATGTTCATAATCGCAGTTTAAAAAAAGAGACAAGTATCACATTGATACTTGTCTCTTTTGCCAATCAAGAATTAACTTTGCAGTTACTCTAAACCATTCCATGTTATTAGCCTCCCTTTGGCCTATAATAGAGTCGCCGAAGTTCTATTTGTTCAGTTTTTCGTTTTAATACATCTTCCATTAAAAAGAGATTTTTCTTAAGTGGAGTTAGCTTATTATTTTTAACCAATTGACTTAGTCTAGCTCGGCTAATACAAAGGATCTTTATCACTTCACTTGAAGTTACAACAGCTTGCAGCACACTGTCTCTGGTTATTATTTCCATAAAAATACCTACTATTCACTTTTCTTATTAAAAGAATACATTACCTATTAACTTTTGTAAATAGATAATGTATTCTTTTAATAACTGAAGCCATAAAGCCCACAATCCTTTAAAGGATTGTGGGCTTTATTACTAATTGAAAGCTCACCTATTAGCATGGGGTTGTTTAAAATGGAGTGGAACACTTCTTAAGATTAGATACGCCAAACATATTAATTGCAGACTGTGTTTTATAGCTATAAATACCTTTCTGTTGGATGAGAACAAAATGTTGTTCGCTTAATTTGTCGTTAGCCTAAGCCAATCTTATATTCAAAGAAAATAAGGTTGATTTTACTCTCTACATGGGCGGTAACTATCGGTCTGCGATAGTCACAGTAATCCAAGTTATGTAACATCGTTGACGGAGCCCCTAGAATGATCAAGTATTGTTCAATTACTACTTTCATCCTTCATTAGCTCATGCGAAACCTTTTCTACAACATTTTCAGAGCATCCTCGAAGAATAGGAGTTTTCAAAACATTATCTATAGTTAACGCCCATGTACTCTTTCTGACCTGCTCGATCATATCAGGGATCCTTCTTGTCTGATACGCTTCTATTGATTCAATTGATTTTTCCAGGAAGTTAACAGTTCTAGGAAGTTTCTCAGGAAAACGTTCAATTCTTGCTTTGTCCCTTACTGTTAACTTATTTAAGATAGTGTACTTTTGAACGCGCGTATTAGGCGGAATGAAATATGTTTCTGAAACAACTTGAGCTAATGTTTTCACAATTTCTTCATCTATTTGTTTCCAGTCAAGAGATTTAAAATGAGATTCTCTTGGAGGAAGAACTGAATTCATCCACTGCGGATCTCTTTTCATCAACCAGTTATAAGTACTTTCTCCCACTTTTCGTCTAATTGATTCCCTATCATCTAAATTTTTTAGACACTCTGAAAGTTTAGCTTTGTCTTTTTCAAGTCTCGACTTAGCCTTATCCCCGTACATCCATCCGAATGGATTGGAAAGGTAGTCCACAAATATATTGTGAATTTCAGGCAAGTTGATTACATCTTCGATTGACTTTGCTTGCCTACATTTATATAAAAAATCTATTAGAACACTCTTTTTTGCCGATTCAAGTATATAGTTAACTTTCTGCTCAATTATCTTAGACTGTCTTGGTTTAACCTTTAGTTCCTCGAAAATATAGTCAGGCGTTACCCTATTTAGGTAGGCCTCTAATATTATTACGGCTGCCCGCCATCCAATGAATACGACTCTTTTTTGTTCTTGTTTATGATCCTCGAATTCCGCACCTGTTTGAGAATAAATCATGCCGCAACTAGGACAAGTAAACTCGCCAATAAATTGCTGAGTTGTTCTGCAAGTCTTACGTTTATATTGATTTATGATCATAGTATTATAGTCCGGGCAGTAAGTATTTATACATAACCAAGGGCCCTTACCGAAAGGTGAGATTGTATCATTAGTAACAAAATCTTCGACAGATTGACCCATATATTCCATGCCCAAAATATATAACAATGGATTTTTTAGACACCCATTGAAATTCAAAAGTTTTAAAGCAGTCCTACTTGACAGATAAATAGAACTAATACCTACTGTCTTTAACATTTCCGTGTCAAAAAGGCCCAACAAATCCTTCGAAATTCTTTTATTTAAGTACATCCCTTTCGAAGTTAAGTACTCTTTATGTGAGCACAATCTTAGCATTCTTTCCTTAAAAAGCTCGACGTTTAGCTTGCTCACATTATCTATGATAAATTTAGTATCTCTTGCCAGTTGCTCGTGAAAAAATTGAATCCTTGCGGAAGGTTCAACGCTAGTTACATCTCCAAGAAGGTGTCCGTTTGGACATACAGGTTCCATTAAAATAAATCGTCCATAACTATCTGACAATGGCGCACTACATTCAGTACAGTGGGTTACCAGTTTAAATCGATGATCTGGGCAAACCGTTACAAAATTGTACTGATGCACCCTGTGGATATAACATTCCCCGAGTCTTTCAAAATCTTGCATTAAACAGATAGGACAATATCGAACAAAGGTTGAGACTATTGGAGATAACAATCGAGTACCAATCTCCGACTTTTCACTTGCACACCTGAATTGCCCAAGGATTTTCTCGTTTTCATCAACAGAAAGAAAGGGAAGAAACAGCGCTAATAACGTATGGTTCGCTATGAAGTAGTCCGAAGTAAGGCAAAGATTACCTGGAAGCCTTTCGACCAAGTAATTTAAACTACGGGGGAAATTTGCTAATCTGTGGGTCTTGATATTAAAAAGTTCCTGAATTGTTTTTATAATATTAATGTTGCCGGAACGAATGTGGTAACGATACACCAAACTTTTATATTCTTCATCTTCGTAAGGGGTAGGAAAAAAAGCAAGTTGATTTTTCATATTTCTAGATTGCCCATAATGATTTAGAACAATTCATAGAGATTAGGCCATGTCAAATCACATATATTTGTTTGGGTGATTTTATGTGGAAATCAGAAAGGAATTTTCTATAGACAGTGTGCTATTATTCCTAATGTCTGTTTCACCAATCACAGATTTATCTGTGTGGCTTGTATTCCCTTTTGATTCAGGAAGCGACAAACTCTCTTTGCTATTTGAAAATACTCCTAAATGGATTTCTTCCACATTTGCAATTGTGTCAACTCACATAACATAACCCATTGGGATTGGTACAAGAAAGCCTACTAAAAGTAGAACACGTAGAACACCTTTAACTAAAAGTGATGAAGAGAGAATAGAGCAACTCAATTCAGAAAAAGCAAAAATCCCTTTCATTGACGAGTTGCATATACAGAAAACTACTGATTCACAATCATATTTAGATACATTAAAAAATGAGCCACCGTTCCGGTGAGCTGAGCCACACTTATTTCGTTGACCCAAGAGCAAGACTTGACATGGGGGTGTCGGATGCTGCCCTAAACCAAAGGATGGGGCTTCCCAAGAGGAATACATCCTTATGAGCCTCATTCCTCGACCCATGAAGCATCTGACGCAGGGTTCCATGTCAACTCTCCCCAAGAGTGGCTATCGCTTCGACAGGGTGGCTCTGAAAATCTGGAACCCTGGTTCTCATCAGGTTCTTCCGCATATTTGAGTATGAAGGGGTGAAATAAAAAGCTAGTAAATTATTTTAGCCCTAAGCAGATTCAAACTCGCCCTTCCATACATG
>NZ_FNCP01000044.1 GCF_900100785.1 Desulfosporosinus hippei DSM 8344
TTAGCATTTTCAACTTGCGTTGTCAATACTTTTTTCAGTCGAGTAACACTGAGTATAAACTCTATGTACCTTTCGTTTCTATGATTCTCTTTGCCTGTTTAGGCCAGAATTTTATGTTAGCATTATCAACTCTCGTTGTCAATAACTAATTTCGAACTTGTTGTTTAAGTGTTCGGCCTGTTTCTTGGCCGGAAGTACATATTAGCATCTTCAACTTATGCTGTCAACAACTAATTTGCATCTCAAATCAATGGCTCGCTTTTTAATCTCCAAAAGAGCATAGTCGTCACTAACAAAGCCAGGCAAAAGGGTTCCAAGATTAATTCACTGTTTGATCTGGCCACACCCCTCCTGGAATCAAGCATACTTCAAGACATCCAGTATCCCTTACTTCACCCAACCTTGCAATGGCATCATTTAGAATTGGAAAACTCGGTACCTTTACATCCTGGTTAAGCTTCCTCACGGCGGTTATCTTGGTTACAAATCACATCCCGTCAATTATAGTATAAATAAACTTTAGTATGGAAATATTTTCTCAATTCTCATAGAATTAAATGATATAATCAACTGTAGTTTCACAATGAATTGAGGTGTCTAATATGAGTGCAGGCTTTAATATTGGTCAGTTGGAGGGCTTACCTTATATTTTATTAAGTAACAGTATTATTTTGGAGGCAGGAGAGAGATTTTTAGAACTTATAGTATACAGAAGGTCTGAAATTGTAAACAAGGGTATAGATTATCTTTACAGCCTCTTGCGGTTTAACGTTTATCTAGACGATATGCATGAAAACCAAAAGAGCTTTTTTATATTTACAAAATATCTTGAACCAAGAAAAGTTAAGTTAACAATACATACCGGATATGCCACCAGGACTGAGAAAATCTTTATTTTCGAGGAAGAACCTCGTTCAAGAATTGAACAAAGGTTTCCCTATATTGAACAGCAATTTAAGTACAACCTTAGCGGTTTTGCCATTTTTCAAGCTGAAGATTTTTTACTACTTAAAGCAAATCAACTCTTCTTGGATTTTCAAGGTGAGCCGTTTAATAAACCTGAAACAAGCATTGGTATGAGTTTGCATCAGATATGTATCGGTTGGTCCGGCAGCAATTCCAATGATGAATGGCAAAAAGTTGTCGATACTGGAATACCTCTGGTTAACAAGGAATTCGCTTACGAAGGATTAAATAGAGGCACTACCTATTGGGATGTAATGGTTATGCCTATATTGGAAGATGGTAAAGTTGAGTTTCTGGTTGAAACAGTTAGAGAAGTAACACAAGATGTTTTGAAAAGCAAACAAATAGAAGACCAAAATACAATAATCCAAAGGCAAAAAGATCAATGGGAAACTATACTGAACAATACGCAAGAAGCTCTATTCGTCTTTGATAAGGAAGGCAAATACATAATCATGAATAAAATTGCCAAAGAACGCTTTTCAACTTCTTTAGATAAAATTGGTGATAGTAGTAAAGTTACCAAATTTTATGATTTGAAAGGAAACAAAATTCCATTAGAAAACACACCTAATTATCGCGTAAAATGTGGAGAAGTAGTAAAAGATGAGATTTTGACCTTCAAGTTGAATGGACAGGAATTTTACTCGATTATGAGTGGAACACCTATCTTTGATAAAAACGGAGACTTTTTATATGGCGTAATCAGCAGCCGTAATATAACCGAATTAATAAAACAAAAAAAAGAGGTTGAACAGCAGAAGGAGCAACTAGATAGTCTATATGAAGCAAGCCAGAAAACCGAGCAGGCATTGAAAAATCAGAAAGAAGAATTGGAAGTAATCATTGATAACATGTCTGAAGGGTTATCAGTAGTTGATAAACACGGCAACTATATAAGAGTTAATAAGAAAGTTAAGGAGTATACACAAAAATCAACTACTCTAAAAGACACAGTAAATTGTATTGGCCAATCATTAGACATGGGTGAAAAATATTATAATGCTGCTGGCAGCCCTCTTTCCCTTGAAGATTTTCCGGCGTATAAAGTAATCAACGGTGAAAAGGTCGAAAACCAAAGGGTAATAATTAAACGTGGTAGTGGTAACACCATTTACTATGATTTTAATGCAAGTCCCATTTTTGATGATGACACAGGTGAAGTAAGGTTAGGCATCATTCACAACCGTGATGTAACGGAAAAGGTAAGAAATGAAAACATAATTAAAGAACAAAAGGAAATGCTTGAGGCCGTCATTGAAAATATGAATGACGCTATTGCTATCTTTGATGGCCAAGGTAACTGCATTTTAAGAAATGCGGAAGCTCGCAGAATGTATCCTGATTTAAGCATAGAGACTAAGTATGAGAGTATTCACGACGGCTTCGAGTGTTTTGATTTAGATAATAACATTATAGCTGCAGAAAATCTTCCGACAAGAAGAGTATTTAAAGGTGAAAGGATAAGAAATGAAAGAATAATCGTAAAATACCCTAACAAGAGCATATTTGTAGAAATTAACGCAGTTCCTGTTTTTGATGATGAAAATAACTTGACTTTAGCAGTAGTAACCCACCGTGACATTTCACAAATGATGCAATATGAAGAAAAGATAAAAGAGCAAAAAGAGTTACTTGAAGTAGAATTATCTGACACCAAACTTCTTCAAAGTGTGAGCATTGAACTTCTCCGTAAAGATAATGTTTTGACACTGTATGAGAAGATTATTGATGCCGCAATGCAAATAATGCATTCACAATATGCCAGTTTGCAGATGGTGCTTCCTGGGCAGGGTAATAGTGATAAACTTCAACTGTTGGCTTTCTGTGGATTTAAGCCCGAAGCGGCAAAGCTGTGGGAATTGTTAGACTCTAAATCTGCCTGCACCACTTGCTGTGAAGCTTTGCGTACAGGTCGTCGTATCATTGTGCCAAATGTACAGGAATGCGGTTTCATGCTTGGTACAAAGGACCAAGCCATGTATCTGCAAACAGGTATTAATGCTGTCCAGTCGACTCCCTTGCGCTCACGCAACGGAAGACTGATAGGTATGATATCTACTCACTGGAACGGTTCTCATGAGCCAACAGAACGTGAATTGAGACATCTTGATGTATTAGCACGGCAGGTAGCTGACATAATTGAGCAAAAGCAGGCTGAAGAAAAAATCAGATGGAATAAAGAAAAAGCAGAAATCCTTTATGAAGTAACTGGAAAGCTTCTGGCTAGTGACCGGCCACAGGAGATAGTCGAGGAGCTTTGTCTTCGTATTATGAAGTTTCTTAAGTGTGATACTTTTTTCAATTACCTAATTGATGAAGAAAAAATGTGTCTACATCTTAATGCCTGTGCCGGAATTCCAAAGGAGATGGCCCATGAAATTGAGTGGCTGGATTACGGTGTTGCAGTCTGTGGCTGTGTAGCAAGAGATGGATGCAGGATAGTGGCGGAGAATATTCAGTCCTCACCTGACATCAGGACTGAACTTGTAAAGTCCTTTGGAATAAGAGCATATGCTTGTCATCCCCTTATGGACCAGCAAAAGATTATTGGTACGCTTTCATTTGGTACAAAATCTAAAGATAGCTTCAACGAAGATGAACTTGCTCTTATGAAAGCGGTTGTTGACCAGGTTGCTATTTCAATGAACAGAATAAGAACAGAGGAAGTATTAAGAAACCAGCAGCAACTCATGATAAAGGTTGAAAGAGAGAAGAATGAAGCACTTGAAAAGGCAATTAAGATGAAGGATGAGTTTCTTGGAACTATCAGCCATGAGTTCAGGACTCCCTTAAATGTAATCAATGCTGCTTTACAAGTCATCGAAAATCTATATGGTGATCACTTACATGATAAGGTCAAAAAACACCTGAAAAAAATTAAAGTTAATACCTACCGACAAATGCGTTTAGTCAGTAATCTTCTGGACATCACGAGGTATAATGCCGGTCATTTAAAAATGACTTTAGAGAACCGGGATATCATCTTTATTTCCAATGCGATTATTAAATCCGTGGAGAGTATAGCCAAGGAAAAAGGAATACAATTAATATTTTCTACAGACACCGACTGCTTAGAAATGGCTATAGATGAGGAAAAATATGAACGTATTCTCTTAAACCTTTTATCAAACGCTATTAAGTTTACACCCAGAGGGAAATCAATATGGGTTAATATCTCAAGCCAAAATAAAAAGGCCGTTATAATGGTTAAAGACGAGGGCGTGGGCATCCCGAAAAATAAACAGAAGCTAATATTTGAACGTTTCGGACAGGTAGATAATTCCCTTACAAGACAAGCCGAAGGCACAGGAATCGGCCTCTCGTTAGTCAAAACATTGGTTAAAGGCATGGGCGGTAAGATCAATGTTTTTAGTGAAATAGGCAAAGGCAGTACGTTTAAAGTTATATTGCCAATTAATCAAATAAACGACAAAGGACAAGGAAAGCTAATTATTGTACCCGATGATAGCCGGGTATTAAAAGCAATTGCAATAGAGTTCTCTGATTTATACTTAGACTAAAATACAAAATTTGTTTAAAATAAGTTGCTTTTCAACAATAATCAATAAATTGCTAGGAATATTAGGTTTTCAACAGAACAATCCTGTCATTTATACCTCTTATGTAGAAAACCTTGTCTTAATCCAAAGCTTGAGAATAGGTTGTCTAATATTTATAATTACAAATGGGCAATAAACCTACAACAAAGGAGTATTTGTATTTATGAATATTAACAAAATCAATGTATTGATTGCAGACGATAATAGGGCTTTTAATGAATTGTTGTGTGAGTACCTTGACTGTCAAAATGAAATTATTGTAGTAGGTACTGCGTTCAATGGTCTTGATGCAGTTGACTTAATCATAAAGGAAGAACCTGACGTTGTTGTGCTTGATATAATTATGCCTAAACTTGACGGGGTTGGCGTTATTAATAAAATAAATTCTGCAAAAATAAATAGAAAGCCACAATTTATCATGCTATCAGCCATGGGAGATGAAAATATTACTCAACAAGCACTTGATTTAGGGGCAAAATATTTCATACAAAAACCTTTCGATATGGATACCCTGGTTAATAAAATTCTTGAACTATTATATGACAAGCAATTAGAAGTAAGCGCATAGCACTATTCCTAAATCTGACATTGAAAGAAAAAGAATGGATCTGCTCGCAAAGGCATGAACTGAATGCTCCCGAAAGATCCATTTTTCTTTATTGATTTGGCTCAATTATACCCGCTACCCGCCTGACAATTAATTTACAGCCGTATTCATCTCCTCGTTTTGCTCTACATGATCATTTATGTAAAGTATAAAAACACGGAGACGAAAATTTGTAATTTACTTATAGTTTCCTAATGCAGCTTTAACCCTGGCGAGAATTTCATTTCTCAAGTCCGGGGGTTCCAATACTGCTGCAGTTGAGCCAAAACCAAGAATCCAGACAGAAAACTCATTTCTTCCTATAACAGTATCCTCATATAACAGGCTTGTGCCGTCATTTTCAACCGTTAATTTACACTGACGATGGGCCACATCCTTACGCACTTTGTTAAAGGTTTGAGACCTGTTGAGGAATCGAACTTTAACTTTAAAGGGCTCACCAAATTCTATCCCCCAGCGAGGAGCTAACTCGTCTTTAAGAGAAAAATCCGCAGGATGAATGAACGATTTAGAAAGTTCCTCGATGTCGTTAATTTTACTCACATTAAAGGTCTTGATAAGGCTGTCATTGACCGCCGCAAGATACCACTGCCTTAAGCGGGAATAATACACTAGACCCAAGGGGGCTGCTGTCATGGGAAGAGAATTATAAGTAAAGCCGATTTGCAGATGCTTAGAAATCGCCTGTTCGAGCAAAATTAATACCTCACTGACGACCTCGGCAGCGGTCGTCATATTTCCTTTAACATAGCGGAATGTTCCCTGGCTATCTAAATCAAGGCTGTGGAGAATCTTTTGCCTTAAGGAGAGAAGCTTGGGACGCTTTTCCTCGCCGTCGACCGAGCTTAGAATCTGTAGGGCTTCACCTACCGTCAAATGAAGAGGACTATGTTTTCTGTTATAGGTATCCAAATAAAACTTGGTCTCTGGAGCAACTTCACCGTCTATGTCATCCAGATAGTCATCAGGCCCGCTGTTCTCGTCTTGATCTGTATAAAGAGGAATATGATTCGCCGCAGCCAGCATGATAGTTTCTAAATCGTTTTTAATCATTGCCCAGGGCACGGCACAGGCCTCAGCAATTTTTTGTCCGGTAATACCGGGCTCAGCCTCGATCAAAGCAAGAATTCTTTCCATGTGTAGATGGGGGTCCATTTTAATCACCCTCCATAATTTTCAATTATCTGCTCCAGATCTTTGATCACTGCTTCACGCAATTCAAGTGGTTCGAGAACTTCTGCTCCTTGACCAAAGCTTCTCAACCAGACAGCCAATTCCCCCAGCCCGTCCACCATATCTTCCATAATCATTCCATCATTATCTTCTCGTAAAACACAGGTTTCCCGGAAACTAAGTTCTGCCTTAACTCGGTTAATGGTTGAATAGTAATTATGAAAGCGGATGACTACTTTTGCTGGTTTTCCGCTTCGGTAAACTCCCCAAGAGTACTTGTACCACTCCACTAAATCAAAACCCATCGGTCTTGAAAAATTTCCGCCTAGTTCTTTGATCGTAAGAATCTTATCAACGGCGTAAGTTTTTATGTTTCCTTCCTGACCATTATCTTGGGCAGCTAAATACCAGTTATCTAACCCCCAATGATACATAATACCGAGAGGATTTAGTTCCAACTCGGATACTTCGCCCTCTTTTTTACGATAAAGTATCAAGATTCTTTTACAAGACCGGGCACATTCCTCTAACCGCTGACAGAAATGGCTACGCCTTAAATCTTCGATGGGCCTGCGACCATGAACAATAACCGTATCCTGATCATTTTTCGGTATGTTTAAAGAAATATGAAGCTTGGCTGTTAACGATTTAGCTTCATCCTTAAGAGGGGACATCTCTTGCTGCACAGCCATGTGTTCAAATAATAAGCTCTTCTCCCCTGTGTCTAATTGGATAGGCGGGATTACGAAGTTGGCGTTAAATGCATAGTTCCCTTGACTATTACTTATAAGCTGTCTTTGTAGCAGCTCTTTTAGATCTCGACCTATTGTTTTCTCATTTTTATGGTCATTAAAGCGGGAGTAAATCTCCGTCACCTTTACCCCATTTGGATAGGCGCTGATAAATCGCAGAATTTCCATTTGCCGGAGAGTTGCCTCTTTGATATTAAAACCATCCCAACCAGTTTGATGCAAAAAGATGCGTCCTTGACTATCATAGGTAAAAATACACCCTCGTCTTTCCATCTCCGTTAAATTACGATTTAAAGTGATTTGACTAACCCCCAAGAAATCTGCCAAGGTTTTAACGGTATACTCCCACGGTGCAAAGGCCAGAGTCTTAATCAATTTATATTGAAGATCAGCCTTACCCATTTTGTCACCTCAATTTGTAGTTTAGAGTAATTGTTCTACCTCTGGTAGTCTTTTCCTGCATAATAAACTTTAAACTTACAAACTGAATAAAGAAACCTCTACTTAATGCCGAGTCTTGGCGAGAGTACACGCAGCTGGTGAACTCTTCAAGCGCCGTGATGCCCTTCCTCCGCTCGCCCTATGCTTGGTTGCAACCGAAATTTGAGTTAGTATAAAAAAAGAGAATAGGAGTTCAATTATGCTCACTACTCTCTTTTTTGCTGTTGCAGCTGTAATAGGATTATAGGCTTAATTCGAGGAGATCCTTTTCTTCCCTTTGAATAGGACAAGAGACCATAAATACCCGCCGAATACCTTTGCTACAAATTGGCCTAATACAATCCAAGGTATGAAACTGCCAAAGGCAATAGTTGGAAAGGCAATTGAATCAACAGCGGATGATACAACGTTAGAACCATTGACTTTTAAGAAACGCGAGTGATTCTTTAATAATTGATAAACTACTGTATCGGTGAAGCCTGTTAACAGGAAAGCAATCAAAGATGCTATAGCAATTCGCCCCGCCCCTTGATTTAATACAAAAGAGATTATAGCACCTGTAGATATCAAAAGTGCCATCTTTAACCAAAGATTCTTATGATTCCACCGCTCGTGCAATGCGTCCCTAGAAACGAGATCAAAGGCGATTAATAAAAAGGCATTTATGGGGGTAGAGACAGGGCCAAAATAAGCAACCGATAAATTTGCTAAAACATTAGCTGTTAAATAAGCTAGAACCATAAACATATATTAAACACTCTCCCTCAAATCATTCATTAATTTGTTCAGCTTAGAAGTCCATAACTAGAAAAAGTCCCTTGAATGAATTCAGGAACCTCTTCTAGTTATGGACAAAGTAATCAAAATTCATAATATCCTTTAAGTCTATTTATTTCAATAAGTTACTTCATTATAACTCGAAAATTATTATGATAGAAATAGATTCTCTTCAATCGGCTGATAAGCAGAACGGATCCCTTTTTTGAGTAAGGCAAGAACCTCTTAAATGTAATATTAATAAATACTTCATATAAATTCATTCGATCGAGTTTGAGGTTCGAATCATTAAAAACCTTACTCGGAAAGTCCTTCATACTGATTAACATGCGAAGAAAGGTTCGTTTCATATCCCCCTCTTCTCCCCCATTCTTCCCCTCGCTTCAATTCACTAACCTTTTGTGACAATTATCAAATATATACCGGTAAGGTGTCTTTTTGTCCTCTTATTGAAATTCCGGTGGTAAGCATTGACAGAACCAATATTTAGCTCTATCTTAATAATAGACCGGTTGTTATAATTAAGGAGTGCAATTGACAATGTTAAATAAAAACAAATCTAAAGATGTTCTAATTAAAGTTGCTTCTCGACTTTTCCGAATACGTGGTTATGATGGTGTGGGACTTAATGACATTATTGAGGAAAGCGGTATCCCCAAGGGCTCGTTATATCACTATTTTCCAAAAGGTAAAGAGCAACTAGCCATTGAGGCAATTAACCATACCAAAGAAGATGTTACAAGCCAAATTCAAGAGATATTTAATCGATTTGCAGATCCAACTGAAGCATTTCAATCCCACATACTTGAGTTGGCCGAGAATTTTATGGGAAATTTTGATCCTTTAGGCATGCCGATCGGAACGATAGCCGGTGAAAAGTATTCGACAAGTGAGCCTATAAGAATTGCTTGTCAATCAGCTTTCGAGAGTTGGCAAGCTGTATATATCACAAAATTACTTGCATCAGGATATAGTGAAAAGCAGTCAAAGGATTTGAGTATCGTCATTAACGCTATGGTAGAAGGTGGTATTCTGTTATCGTTAACAACAAAAACTGTTAAACCCCTTCAAGTCATTGCCGAACAGATACCATTATTCTTACTTAAAAAATAAGCCTAAGATTATGCACTTAATTCGATTCAGTTTTAGGAGGAATTTTACTCATGTCAACAACGGTAGTACAACCGCAGAATCTACCCATCCGAACAACCCCTATCTTGATATCCTTTTTAATGGCAGGGTTTATCGGATTATTTAATGAGACCGCCTTGAATATGGCACTTGGAGATTTAATTCAGGTATTTAACGTTAGTTCTCCAACGGTTCAATGGCTGACAACGGGTTATCTCTTGACCCTGGGGATATTAGTTCCGGTTTCTGGTCTCTTGATGCAGTGGTTCAATACTCGGGAATTATTTATTTTCTCCTTGGTGTTTTCGATCATCGGGACGACCATCGCGGCGCTAGCGCCAAGTTTCAGCGTCTTACTGCTAGCCCGTGTTATTCAGGCCATAGGAACTGGTTTATTATTGCCGCTTATGTTTAATACTGTTCTGTTGATTTTCCCGGTTCATAAACGAGGCGCAACCATGGGGCTCATGGGGTTAGTCATCATGTTTGCTCCAGCTATTGGACCGACAATTTCAGGCTTAATTATCGAGCATCTCAACTGGCATTGGATCTTCTGGGTCTGTTTACCTTTTTTTACTCTCTCTTTACTCTCAGGCATAATTTATATGCAAAATGTTTCTACAATTACTAAACCTAAAATTGATGTTCTATCGATTATTTTGTCCACCCTTGGTTTTGGCGGAATCGTTTATGGCTTTAGTAGCGCCGGTGAAAATGGGTGGGGAAGCACGATCGTCATGTCTACAATTGCCGTTGGCCTTATAGCGCTAGCTTTGTTCTCACTTAGACAACTAAAAATGAACAAACCGATGATTGATTTGAAGATACTAAAGTATCCTATGTTTACTTTAGGGCTGTTAGCCGTATTCCTTACCTTTATGGTCATCTTGTCTTCTATGATTCTTTTACCCTTATACTTACAAGCAGGACTCGGATTAGCTGCGTTTTCGGCCGGACTTGTCCTTTTACCAGGTGGCGTATTCAATGGTCTTATGTCTCCCGTAACAGGTCGCCTGTTTGATAAATATGGACCAAGATGGCTCGTTCTTCCTGGATTTATTATAATGATTGTCATGCTATGGCTTTTATCCAATGTCACCACCGAAACATCGATTATAAGAGTGATTTTTATGCACTCATTGCTTATGCTTGGTGTGTCTATGGTGATGATGCCTGCTCAGACCAACGGGCTAAATCAACTACCCAAAAACCTGTATCCAGACGGAACTGCGTTGATGAATACGTTACAACAAGTATCTGGAGCGATCGGTACCTCTGTCGCTATTACAATCATGTCAGCCTCCCAAAGTACTTACATGAAGAGTGTTACAAATCCATCGGATCCCTCGAAAGTTGGAGCTTCATTAACTGCCGGTGTTCAAGATGCCTTTATCTTTGGTCTAATAATTGCAATTATCGGTCTGATGATCTCGTTCTTTATTAAATCCACCAGAGTTAAAGAACTTTAGCTATTTGCACAGATACGATAGTGAAACACAAATACTCCGCTCAAGTGATGTGCGTATGACAAGACATCACTTAGCGGAGTATTTTCAATGGGTACAACTGCTATACCCCGGGGTATCAGAGCTGAAGCATGACTTTGCATCCCGTATCATAGAATCATGTACTGGAATTAACCATAGTGATCGCCCAATAAGTTCTGAAGTAAAGTAGACGAAAATTGCACTAGCCCCTATGACCTTGAAGGAATTTCAAGGGATGTTAGTAGCAAGGGCTTCAGGCATCGGTCATATCGGTGCCTTTTCTTATTTTGTTATGCTTATTACCGGAACTAATATTAGCACTTTTCCACTCACGTTTAAGTACACAATGTCCCGCCGAGTATAGATATTTTTACGGTCCTAGGAGGATTTTGAGAATAACTGTGGAAGAGTTTAAAGTTTATTATCTGGATATACCATATCAAAAAAATTATCATTTCAAAACAAATTGAGGATTGGGGATATCTAATTGCTTAATCGACTGATGAAGGCTTTAAGTGGAAAATCTCAAAGTCAGGGAATTGTCTATGCCATTTTGTCTTATGTGTTATGGGGGGTTCTTCCGTTATATTGGAAAGCCTTAAGGCAAATTAATGCGGATGAAATACTTGCTTCTCGAATTGTATGGTCCTTTGCATTTCTCTTGCTCATCATCCTAATTATTGGAGGCTTAAGGAACCTTAAACAGGTTATTTCAACTCCAAAAACCTTACTGGGGGTCTTTTTGGGCTCGCTCTTAATCAGCGCTAATTGGTTTATATATATCTGGGCGGTGAATTGTAATCATGTCATCGAAACAAGTTTAGGTTATTATATCAATCCGCTACTTACTGTGCTGTTAGGGGTCACCGTTTTAAAAGAAAGAATCGATCGCTGGCAGATTACCTCATTATTATTAGCCTTGTTAGGTGTGCTGATCATTACGTTTCAATATGGACAAATCCCCTGGGTAGCTCTGTCCCTGGCAGTTACCTTTGGCCTCTATGGATTGGTTAAGAAGCTGTCGAATCTCTCCTCCATCATTGGCCTTACCTTGGAAACAATGATGATTACGCCCTTCGCTTTAGGCTACATGATTTATAAACAAGTCGATGGCACAAGTTCATTAAGCGCTCTGCCGCTGAATATCTGGATCTTAGTGGTTTTGACCGGAGTTATCACGGCCACACCTCTTTTATTATTTGCCCAGAGTGCCAAATGTGTCCCCTTATCAACCCTGGGATTCATCCAATATGTGTCTCCTAGCATAGGCCTATTACTAGGTATTTTCTTATTTAAAGAACCCTTCACGAGGGTAGACCTTATAAGTTTTGGTTTAATCTGGTTGGCTTTAGGAACATACTCTTTTACAAGGAAGGAATTTATTAACTCCCTGCATAAGAAGCGTCTCATTAGGTTTTCATGAATGTTCCCCGATAAAACAAATTGATTCCACTCAGAATAACTCTCAACGTTTCTGAGTTCCTCTTTTTTAAAAAAGCACGAACCTCATAAGACCATATATACTTCTGAAATTCAAGCGGTAAAGTGAATAGGCCAAGTGATAGGCCTTGCTCTCATACCAAGCACAAACAAATTTGCGAAGAATTCTTGACTGTACCCAAAGCTGCTTACCTCCCCCGACAGTGAAGGCCATTCAGATTCGTCACTGGTGACGAATCTGAATGGCCTTATATCAAAATTATAGCGGTATTTTGGGATGTTTTGTATTCGCCCCCCAAAAAACAATACCGCAAAGCCTTGCCTGATGCAGGTTTGCGGTTATACTATCTATTTAATTGGTCGGAGCGACACGATTTGAACGTGCGACCTCTACCACCCCAAGGTGAACTTAACGTCATATACCCCTAGATTATCTTCAATCAAGGAGTTCATAGTTAGTACCACTTATCAGTCAGTACGATTAAATAAATTGTAAACTAGTGTGTAATTCCCGTCAAGTGGCTTTTAGACTGTATAGTTTTAACACTTCACTTACCCACACTTTGTTAACATTTGTGAGTAAAAAATGTTAATAATCCTATTTGACAAAATTTAATCTTCGTCTAATTTTCTGCATATGATTCTTTGTAGCTCTATTTATTGCTTCATTTTTTCCAAATATGATTTCAGCCCTTCTAACATACGAGATAAAATTGCCTTTTCCAACATTAGCACCTTTAATAGAGTATTTTTCATAAATATTATTACAACTAATTTTATGACCATATTTGCTACGCCCATGATTTTTTTCTACGGTCTTTAGCTTTCGATACATCCTATAATAATATTTTGATATAGTTTTATCTCTAATTGCAACAAGACTTCCATCAAATGTGAAACCTAAGTAATTCAAAAAATTTTTACCATTTTCAATACCTTCCAATACAAGATTATTACAATTAATTATTGAATTATCTTTAAATCTAAATACCTGACTTTTATCTGGTTGTAAATTCAATTTTGGGGTTGATTTAATAATATTGTTAATAATAGAAAAGTGTTCTTTGAAAACATCCTTACTACTTTTAGGCAATACAATTAAAAAATCATCACAATATCGCATATACAAACCATCTCTATGGCATATAAAATCATTTAAAATCTTATCAAATTCCAACATATAGATATTTGATAAAACAGCACTTATAGGTGAACCTTGAGGTATGCCATGTTTTTGATCATTTTTTTTAACATTCAACTTTTTATACTTCTTGAATTGGTCTAAAGACAATGCTCTCTCTAATTTATTTAGCTTTTTAATTCCATCATTGCTTTCAGGTAATCCATTTATGTCCAATATGCTTTTCAAATCCCATGTAGAAAATTTGGTTATATTTTTATATACAGCATAATAATCTGAAGGAAGTTCTACTATTTCTAATAAATCAACTAACATTTTCTTCAAATACTTATGATCTAAGTTGTCGAAGAATTTTGTAAAGTCACCAATTATGATAAAGCAACTCTCTTTTTCTCTTATATAATCTATTGCCTGCTTTGCGAAATGAATATTATTTTTTCCTAAATTATCTCTATAAGCAATAGCCGATTTCCCTATACCATCTTGTTCAACCCTCAAATTATATAACTGATTAAGTTTATACCCATACAATTGAAATATACATCTATCAATATGTGCGGAATAGCATAGTTCACGCTCCTTCGTCACTAATCCTTTATTTTTAGTATATTTATTAAATGTCTGTATATAGTGTATAAACGGATAGAAACTATGTTTTTCTATGTTCTTTGGATTATTAATATAACTCCATACATCCCCTAATGAAATTCTGTTATCAAAATGTGCATAATTCCTTCTGTTATTATTTTTTGCTTTCCATTGCTTAATATCCACTTCTTTTCTCCTCAAAAAGCGTAATACCCATCAACAGGGGGGGTAGCATCCCTTAGTTGACAGGTATAACTCAAACTGGTATTCATTTACTGCAATTAAATTGTGTCGTGAATCCAACTACCCAAATTCGCCTAATAGTAAACTATGTGATAATAGTTATGGAGGCTGGTTCTATCGATATGATTACTTTATATCTTGCGATACTGATCATACTCAATGAACTCTGTTCAACACTTGAGAGACACTTAGATGTGATAATTATCTCAAAGCAGTTGACAACAATCTCCGACCCTCATGTCCAATTACATGAGGCAAATTTTATCATATCTCCTTTTATTACAACCGTCAATAATCTTTTGAATATTGTTTTATTTTAGACATGAAATATTCTTACCTAAAGGTTTCGACGTAATGTCATAAACGCCACGGTTAACACCTTTTACTTCGTTAACAATCCTTGAGGATATGTTATGCAGTAGCTCATAGGGGAGTCTGGCATTAAAAAGAAGCGTTAGTGGTTTAGAATTTTGCATGATTAACGGTTTAGATGACTCAACTTGCACTCTTATTATAATGTATAGAAATACAGATTCCAACAATAACCTCCTATAGAGAGGTAGCTAAATATTCATATTGGTCATGTGACAAATAAAATACAGTCCATTAGATGATATGGAATTTTAAAGAGAAATTAGTACGACACCCTATTTTGTAGCTACCCATCTCACCAATAACTGATTCATGATTTGGACATAATTTCCGCAACAACTATCGATATATTATAAAACTTGTGGGGATTACGTCATATCTTTTTAACAATGAAGGTTTATGACCCAACCTCATTACCCTGTTAAATTAAGTAATATCCATAATTAGTTCCGATTCAGATTTCTTCTTGGGGCTACATAACATACTTATCAGTTTATCCCTTTCCCATAGTTCAACTTTATTCTTTAATGCAAGTTGTTCCGCTTGGCGTGTAAAACTTTGATTGGTAACGACTATAGCGTGACATGCGTTATAGTATGCCATTGAACCTATAACCTCTTGTATTGCTTTTAAGCCCACAGGTTTATTGTATCTTTTAGCTTGTACAACCGTTCGCATCCCTTTATATTTATCTATTATCAAATCAGCACCGAAATCGTTAATTGGAGTTCGTTTAACTTTGTATCCTAAGTCACTTAATAAAATTTCTAATCGTTCCTCAAATTCAATCCCTTCCATTCCATCAATGGTGTTAATTCCTGATTTCCTTATGACTTGTTTTTTTGACCACTTTTCATAAAGATAAATGGTAAAAATCAAACTAGCAAAGATTAAAATTTGCCAAAAGTAGTTTATCAATGCTCCAACAAATATAACACCCATTACTATAAGAAACTCATGACCTTTTTTACTATTAAACCTAACTCCATATCTCTTTCTAGTTCTATTAAAAGTTCTAAAGTTATATCTACGAGACATCTTATCACCATCCTAGTTAATCGACCATCAATTATTTGTTATTACCTTTTGATTGGATTTTATACGGTAGATTTTAGACAGGGTTTATTCCCAACAAAAAAGACACCAATATAGGTGTCTTTTTCTATATATTTTTTATTAACTCTATCTTAACAAAAATTCAAAAATGGAAATCAATAGCAATCCTAAGAATGGTTAAGAAATATTCAAATAAATATGATAAATTAAACGAAAATAACCAACTACAGCCTTTTTAAGCAATTGGAAAATTTAAGTAGAAATAGTATACTTAAATTTGGAAAACCTTTACTTTAAAAAGGGCAGGTGGTTCAAATGAAAGTATTATAAGGTTAAGCCAATCTGCCAATTGGTTTAACTATATAATGTCCTTTACTATATATGTTTATTCACCAAAAAATCGATAATTCCTGCTTTGGACCAAAATAATTTTAGGAGGATTCTGCATTATGCGATTAAGACATATAAAATTAACCTCCCCTCTCGATGGACTAGCAAAACTTAGGGATTTAAAACATCTAATTAGAGAGCGAGATATTGATAAGGCTATTTTGGATAAATTCCCCTTGACTAGCTTTGGTAGTCTGAGTGACGATTTAACTATAAGAGGGTCGCAAAATCTATTAGATGCTTTTAACTCAATAAACGATGAAAAAATTGACATACTTACAAAGCTCGGAGAAGTCACTCTTATAGGCTTTGATGACAAAAATGAAGTGATTTTACTTTTCGGTGATGACATAACTGCACGTGGTTGCTATGAGTTTACCTTTGAATTCTTTGAGGAACTTTTTGATATGGGAAAGTATTCAAGATTCTGCTTACAAAATGATTTACACGATTTAGTAAGAACCAATTTTGACGAACTATCTTTGAAAATGAAAGATGAATATCGCCAGTACAGAATCATAAGAATAAACGAAGACTATCTACTTAGGGGTCTAACGTCGAGCAAGTATAATAATTATGACAACCATTTGGCACTCTATCTTACACTCCTAGCCTTGCATAAGTATACCGTTCAAACAGAGATTGAATTTAGAGTAGAATCCGCAGATATTAGTGATTCTTCTATTCGAGTATTCTTCGAGCAAACCAAGCCAATTATAATTGATGAGGTGGGGTTGGTTTACTTTGGTGTAGTACTTTCGAATGGTGAAATACGCGACAGAAAGTTCAGTCTCGAATTAAGGTATAAGGTCGTAGACCCAAATGATGAAGAAAAATCATTTGCAGGTATACTTACTGATTCGGTATTCAGCATCAACCATATAACAAAACCCGACAATATAGAGCATCGGATCAACGGTATGTTAAAAATAAGTCAATTACAAAATAGTATGTTAGAATATATTAGTTCGCTAAAAAATAGCAAAACCCTATCAGCAGATGTATTGTATAAGCTTATAGAAAACATAACAACTTCAAGGAATAATTTTGATACAATTACAAGGAATAATATTAAGGATTTATACGACAAGCATCTTATCAATAATACTTTAACTATCTTAGAAGTATTTAATAAAGTGCAATATGTTATAACAGATGTAGACGAAAAAATTTGCCTTGAACGAATTTACCATGAACTTCTTATGGATATAGCCAAAGGTATATAATTCAAATCCATACGACCACCTCTTAGAGGTGGTTTTTTAATCCCTGAATTTTAGTCCAATGTGGTAATTGTTCAGTTGCACCCTCTTTTATGTGGTATTAGTCTTTAAGGCATTTGTTTAATATCCCCTTCCCTACATAAGGGGAAATCCTTCCCTCTTAATAATCAATCTGTTTTTTCCTATTCCTTTTGTAATGGTCTAGCCACATACAGCAACGATCAATCGATGGCTAACTCACAGATTTATTTGTGGTATCTTCAGGAACTTATGGTTGCACTTAGGTGTTGTTCTTCCTTTTTTACATAGCATACTGATCAATTTATCTCTCTCCCAAAGTTCTACTTAATTCTTTGACGCAAGTTGTTTGCTTGACGGTATAATTTGATTGGTAACGACAACTATCTGAACTGCATCGTAATATGCCATTGACCTGTAACCATATGTATCGCTTTTATCCTATATTATTGCCTTTTATCGCATTAAAATGCGGATCGGATAGATACGCCTTTTATTATGATAGTGGTTTACCCAATAAAAAGACACCCATCACAGATGTCTTTTATTGTTATATTCAACTAAGTTTCAAAATTATTTTTATCTAGGCTTCTAGAATAGTTATACTGATAAGCTGTGTTTGTTATTATATCGAAAATCTCTTTCTTTTTTTTCTTACTTGTTATTCTTATATTGAAAAAAAAGTAAAGTAAAAATCTTAATTCAGATATTGTCCAATCGGAAGGGGCTATGCTATATAAAGCATTATATAAATCATTAACATTTGAGTTGACTATGTTCGCCACTTTTGGATAAGTAACTATAAATCGATCAATATTTCTTTGTTCCTCTTCTGTTAATAATTCCTTGCTTTTCCCCCTATTCAGTAGTTTTGCTAATTCTATGAAATCACTCTCTGAATATTTAATCGCTTTTTCTTTAATTTCCTTTTTTGGTTTTTTACTTTTTTCTATAAGAGTGGGTATTCTTTTTATCTCAAGTTCAGCCAATGGCTGAAGGGCTTCTATTAAACAATTTAGCACTTCAATATTTCTTTTCTTCGCATCAGTTTTAGTCATAAGCTCCATAAATATCTTTAATAATTCTATAGCATCTGCCGCTTTCATTTTTCCTCCTACAGCCATTCAGACATTTTTTTCTTTGCACCTTTTTCGTCAATGGAAACCCCTACTCTTAATAGCATTTCCAAAATTAGCTTGCCATAACACAAATGTGGTGAATATAAATCCTTTTGTACATCGACCGAAAAAACCGTAAGACCACGTCCTGTAGCCCTAGCAGTATCAATATGATGGTATACAATTTGAGAGAAAAGTTTCCCTTTAAATGTAGGGAGAGATGCTAATGCAGACCTAGAACTATCTGTATCCGAACCTGTTTTCTTTAAGGTTTCAAAAACTCCTAATAGTTCAGGATTTGGCTTTTTAAAGTAATTAAGATAATCAATTTGGTTCTCTTCTATTAGATTTCTGTAACTCCTATCAATTTGTCCAAAAATAGTGTTCTTAATTAAGCTATGTAAATGAGCGATTCCATTTGAACTCATATCATCCATAATGGTTGGGATCAGATAATAATCCGATACAATTAAGGCATTTTGTGTTATTAAGTTATTTGCAGGGGGGCAATCAAAAATAATAAAATCGTATTTTTGTTGAAGTCTAGAGTCAGTAAAGAATTTTGCGATTAAGGAAAGTTGACTCAACCGAGTTTCATGCCCGACATATTGCATTGCCATTTCAATTTCCAAATCGTCTAAGCCCTTTAAATACGTCTTGTCCGTTGGGTCGAACATCGTGGCAGAAATGAAATCCAAGTTTTCTAATTTACTTATTTCACCTTGGTAAAAGTTTTTAAATATGAGTTTATCTAGGTCAATATCAGGCTTCATTCCTAATGTTTGTTGCTTCAAATAACCTCGTAGTACATTGTTTATGGTTACATCTACACTAAGGTCTTCAATTTTTAATTCTTTCTGTTGAAGCCTTGAATAAGCCTTTAAGCACACATTAGTTAGCGAACATTGAGGGTCTAAATCAATCATTAACACCTTAAATCCACCTAGATATGCCAAACCTGCTCCAATATTAAAGGTACTAGTTGTTTTGCCGACTCCGCCTTTATAGTTAATAACCGATATGACAATTGCATTTTCCAAGACAATTCCTCCTCACCGACGGGATATTTTTCCACTATCCTGCGTATTCTCCACTCATATCATATTTTCCTTTATTGTTTTAAAACTGTCCTAGAAGGTTATAAAAAAACACAACATTTTTTGTTTGCCAATAAATGTTATCGGTGTTCATTATCGGTTTTGTATTCATTTAGGGGATTTAAGTGTTCTTAGGAAACACAATTAGCCCCACTACCTCGTCTTTCTTTTCCCCATGAGAGCGTTAAAGCATCAATAACTTGCCGATGGATGCTTATGTACTACGCAGGTTATAGCTTGTCACACTTTATCTAATTGTTGTAAAATACCGCCCACCTCCCTTGAAATGACCCATTTACCCACTCTCTGTTTGAATTTTTGCTAGTGTTTTCACAGACTTAGATGTGTTATTGATGTTTAGCCTGATTTATAAAAAAGAAGAGGCAAGGAAATTCCTGCACTCTTCTCTTTATTTACACTCTCTGCACAATGCCTCATAATTTTTCTCATATCTGTAGAAACTGGCTTAGTCCTGCCTAACTGCTTCATACATTCAAAAGGTTTTACAGTTCCTGCTTCAACTTCCTTGTATCGTCAAACTTTACATCACTCTTTTTATTTAAGAACAAAGAAGAGCGGAGAATTCTCCCTCTAAATTTTCATTGATTTTTCTTTATAAATTCAATTATAAAAATTCCATATTTTGTTCTAATGTTGCCGTTTATAACTTAAAGCTTTCTACGTAGTTTATTCCTTAATAGTTCTTTCAACTTTTCTTCATCTTCAAAAGGAATATCTTCATATTTCATACCAAGTAACTTAGTGAAATGTTTAATAATCAACTCGTTGAGAACCTCACTTAGATCACGACCTGTTTTATTAGCTACATCAAGTAGCAATTGAACTGCATCACTATCTTCTGGCAACATGAATGATGGAAAATCTTCACCCTCTACTGTGAAAGGTATGAATTTACGTGGCTCACTTTTCATTTTCAACCATAATCCTCCTTTTAAAAGCAATGTTGTAGGTGGATGATCCAAGTTCTTTTAAACCATTCGGGACACCCTTGCTAGTGTCAGCTTTAATAGTAACATTGACAGTACAGTCCTCATTAACTTTTCTTTCGATTTCTCCTGTGATAGTTATTTTTGCTTTTGCCATAAGTAAAATCGCTCTCTAAATATGGTAGTTAAACATGGACAAGCTTCATCTGCTCTTAATTGCTTTTGCAATATATAATCCAGTCCTTATTTAATTAATTATCACCACCCATAAGCCCTTGGCAATAACAGGATCGCTTGATTAGAATACATATCAAGCGAGCATCCCGCCCCTGAACAGTATACTCTCATTTAAGTTATTGACTTGATCAATGAAGATATACTTATCTATTTTACGAGCCTTCTTTTCTCAGTCATTAGGATTTTCATCAAATACCCAATCCAATTTGTCTACATATAACTCAAGAACCGTACCATCGGTAAAAACAATATCAAAGCCCGAATTTGAATTTTTATTGGCAACAATATGATCAATGGTTTTGCCTTGAATTTTCTTTATAAGTTCTTGGTGCTTATTTATATCGGATTCATCATCCTGATTGCCATGGACTCGAATACAAACTTCCATTATTGAAGGTTCGATGGATTGTATTACCTGTAATATTTGCTTCTTATAACGACTTTCGATCCAGTCTATTACAAATCGGTTAGGACAATTCAATAATAATTGATTACCATCTACACTTGGAACTAATGGGGCGATCCAAGTGTGATAGGATTCAGTTGAATAAAGTGACTGGAGTTGAATTAAAGCCTTTTTCCATATAATTCCAACAGAATTTGTTGACTCCTTACTATTGCTGTGATCCGTGTCCATTTGAGTCTGCTCAATGATTTCGTTATTATCTATGGTCAACTCACTAATTTCTTCTTCATTGAGACTTGTAAGCTCCAAAGTATTCTCTACAAAGATGATTAATTTCTTAACACGTTCTGTATCACCACTAATTACATACATAATACTCAAGTTTTTCGAGTGCCGTAATAATCTAATATTGATAATGATAGAATCGTAATTAAATCCTATTGAATTAAGTGGAGGAACAACTTCACATATATTCTCTAAATCGTCAGGGGAGACTATTGTACTTGTTTCAAATCCATCGTCATTGTAGGTTAAATGAATGCAAGGAACAGATGGTAACATATTATCGAATTGAGCAAGATTAAAAGCAAACTGCTTGATGTGACCTTTTGGAAAGACTTTGTTCTCATAATCACGTATAACTTCTGTTCTCATCAATAATTCAGCCTCCGAGTTGAATGTTTTAGAATGTTATATGAATATATTCTACTCAATATATAAATACCCTTTTTTTTACATAATTGTTTATTTTAGTATTTTAATACTAAGTTTAAAATTATATGATTATTATTGTTTAGGATTATATTTCTTTATACAATTGACTAGTTTCGTTTATTTTAACGTAAGCGTCAAATAAGTCTGTGGATAGAAAAAGGGCAAAAACCAGTATAAACTAAGTTTTTGCCCTATTTAAAACAGCCTGTACGTCTGGACTCCACGGCAGATAATCTTCAAGAAATTCCGGGTATTGACCAAACTGCACACGGGGTAACTCTCTGAAAATGAAACAAAGATATTTATAGGGATTCAGACCATTGGCCTTAGCACTTTCAATCATGCTGTAAACAGCGACAGTCTGTCCACTGCTCCGGCATTCACGGACAATCTCAGTCCAATGATTTAATCGGTAGTTACGGGTTGCTTCTCTGGTATCCAACTCTAAACCTCCTTTGCAGTTTTTCCACTAACTCGAAAAACTGCAAAACTCTAATTTAGAGTATTGTTTCATAGTTTCAAATAGGTTTCTACACACTGTCTTATTGGACGCTTACGTTTTAATGATTGTTTTATAGGTATTTAGTGCATAATACCTAACTCTACTCTGTACACTAGAAAGCACACTCGTATTGTAGCTAGTGTACAAGTGTTTGAGGGCAAGAAAAAAGAAGGGGTGATTCACCCTTCTTTAATATGTATTCAGTCTTATCCATTCTGCTCGGCTACTGTATTACTTTCACCTTGATTCATCTAGTTTACAAGTCCAATTTTGCACAATAGACCATCTTGATTTAGCAATTCTTGCATTACGTACTCGTCAAGTTCATGCTCAACTAGAAACATGTGTAAGCGGTCAAGTAAAATGACCGTTTTTTGGACACAAATTGATCGGTTTTTTGACCGCCTTCATCTCTAAATCTTTAGGGGTGGATTACAAAA
>NZ_FNCP01000045.1 GCF_900100785.1 Desulfosporosinus hippei DSM 8344
CCGTGTTTTTCTATGTTATTCCGTGTATGCGACAACCCCAGCGGTATCACTTTTCTACCGCTGGGGTTTCTCATGAGCTTAACTTAATGACATTGAGTATAAGGGGGAACTAGCAAAAGTTTTGGTTTCAGACGATCCGCGGGTTTATGGCAAGGGTGGGCTACTGGATCAGTTTACAAACAACGATATGCCGCGTATTGCCCTCAGTGTCGATATGCTGGATACCGGGATTGACATTAGAGAATTGGTTAATCTTGTTTTTGCTAAGCCAGTCTATTCTTACACCAAGTTCTGGCAGATGATCGGACGTGGTACACGCCTTTTGGAATCACATAAAATAAAGCCTTGGTGTACCGAAAAAGATCTCTTCCTTATTTTGGATTGCTGGGACAATTTTGAATACTTTAAACTTAGTCCCAAAGGTAAAGAAACAACAGTTCAGATTCCGCTCCCTGTGCGTTTTGTCGGAATCAGGCTTGATAAAATAGAAAAAGCAATTGACATTCAAAACGATACTATTGCCGAAAAAGAGATTATCAAACTCCGACAGCAGATTCAGGAACTCCCAAAAAATTCGGTGGTTATTCAAGAGTCAGCCACAGACTTACTAAAGATCGAAGATGACAATTTCTGGACGAAATTGACTCATGATAAGATTGAATATTTACGTACGACCATCAAGCCGCTTTTTAGAACGGTTTCTCAAACTGATTTTAAGATGATGCGCTTTCAGAAAGATTTACTTGAAACATCATTGGCAAAATTGGCAAATGAGAAAGAGAAGTTTGAGACATTAAAGGATAATATCGTTGAGCTGATTGGCGAACTTCCGCTTTCGGTCAATATTGTTGCCAGGGAAGAGTCTATTATAAGACTTGCTCAAACAAATAACTATTGGGCCAAGGCAACAGACAGAACATTTGATGAACTTGCCGAAAAGTTATCTCCACTTATGAAATACCGTGATGGTGATATTCAAGCACTTGGACCAGCTCGTTTTGATTTTGCCGATTTGCTGAAAACAAAAGAAATGGTGGAGTTTGGACCAGAACATTCGGCGGTGAGTGTTTCTAAGTATCGAGAAATGGTAGAGAAGCTCATCATGGAACTTACAGAGAGTAACCCTATTCTGCAGAAGATCAAAGATGGGAAAGAGATTGCCGAAGATGAGGTCCAGGAACTTGTTGCACTGTTGCACGATGAGCACCCTCATATCACCGAAGATTTACTTAAAAATGTCTATCGAAACCGCAAAGCAAAGTTTATTCAGTTCATCAGACATATTTTAGGACTCGAAATCTTGGAAAGTTTTCCTGAAACAGTCACCAAAGCATTTGAGCAATTTATCCATACCCATACGAACCTTAGCTCCCGGCAACTGGATTTTTTAGATCTTTTGCAGGATTTTATACTGGAAAAAGAGACCGTGCAAAAGCGAGATCTGATAGAATCACCCTTTACAGTATTGCACCCCCAGGGAATCCGTGGCTTGTTTACCCCTGCAGAAATCAACGAAATTCTAGAACTTACAAAAAGGGTGGCAGCATAATATGTTACAAAACAATTCAGCACTTAAAAGTAAAATTGCCCAACTTTGGGATAAATTCTGGAGTGGCGGTATATCTAATCCGCTTACTGCCATTGAACAGATTACCTATCTGCTCTTTATGAAGCGGTTGGATGATCTTGACCTTAAGAGGAAGGCAGATGCCGAATTTACCGGAGAACTTTACACCTCAAAATTTGAGGGAAAATGGCTGCCGACTGGGATGCCTGACAAAGAAGAGAATTATGTTAATAAAGCAACTCTTTGCTGGAGTCATTTCAGACATTTGCCTGCGGAAGAACGTTTACAACACATTCAACTTAATGTCTTCCCTTTCTTGAAAATGCTCAATGGGGATGAATCGCCTTTTTCTCATCACATGAGGAATGCGGTCTTTATTATCCCTAAACCAACCTTGCTAGTAGAAGCAATGTCAACCATTGAAGAGATTTTTGCGGAGATTGAAAAGGATGCCAACGAGGGTGGACAGGCGTTTCAGGATATACAAGGGGATGTCTATGAAATGCTACTCTCTGAAATCGCCTCAGCAGGAAAAAACGGACAGTTTAGAACTCCGCGACATATCATCAAGCTTATTGCCGAACTGGTAGAACCACAATTGGGTAACCTTATTGCCGACCCTGCTTGTGGAACCGGCGGCTTTTTACTTGGTGCTTATCAGTATATGGTGACTCAGCTTGATAAAAATAAGAAGAATCTTGAGCCTGACGAAGATGGATTTATCCGTAATTCTGTCAGCAGTCTCTTAACTAAAGAAGTGAGCGATATTCTGAATAACAGCTTGTATGGTTACGATATAGACGTGACCATGGTGAGGTTGTCGCTGATGAATCTGATGATGCACGGCGTGGACACACCGCACATTGATTACAAAGATACCCTGAGCAAAGGGTTTACCGAGTCCAATCAATATCATATTATTATGGCTAACCCGCCGTTTACCGGCAGTATCGATAAGAGCGACATTAACGAATCGCTTAAATTAGGAACCACCAAAACCGAACTCTTGTTCGTTGAAAACATCTACAACCTGCTAAAAATGGGCGGTACAGCTGGCGTGATTGTGCCGCAAGGGGTTCTTTTCGGCAGCGGTAAAGCCTTTGTTGAAGCAAGAAAAATTCTCGTTGAAAAATGCGAACTTAAGGCTGTTATCACTATGCCCAGCGGAGTATTTAAACCTTACGCTGGAGTTAGTACCGCCATTTTGATCTTTACAAAGGGCGGTGAGACTGAGAATGTCTGGTTTTACGATATGCAAAGCGATGGTTATACTCTTGACGACAGGCGGACAAAACTACCCGAGGGGTATGGAGATTTACAGGATATTGTAACTCAGTTTAAAAAGCGGGATCAGCGGAAAGAAAGCGACCGTAAAGAGAAGGTTTTCTTTGTGCCCAAAGGTGAGATTGTAGAAGAAAACTATGATTTAAGCATGAGTAAGTATAAAGAGGATGTTTTTGAAGAGGTTATGTATGAAAAACCAGCGGTGATTCTTGTTAAGCTCAAAACTTTGGAGGATGAGATTCGTGAAGAATTGAGTGAGCTTGAGGGGATGTTGGGATGAAAAAATATGCTGAAACGAAACTTGGAGAACTTGTTCAAATAACAGGTGGTGGTACTCCAAGTCGTGCAAATCCAGAGTATTGGGGCGGCGAAATTCCTTGGGTAACTGTAAAAGATTTTACCTCTAAAAAAATAGTCACTGCGCAAGAAAAAATTACTCCAATTGGTCTTAAAAATTCCGCATCAAATATGATTCCTGCAAAATCAATATTAATGCCCACAAGAATGGCACTCGGAAAGATTGCGATAAATGAAATTCCTGTAACCATTAACCAGGATATAAAGGCATTGCAAATAATGGATATAGGCAAAATTCATTTGGAATATCTTGGCTTATATTTATTAACGATATCGAATGTGTTTGAAAAAGCAGGAAAAGGATCCACAGTTAAAGGTATTAAATTAGATTTTCTCAAAGATATAAAAATACCACTTCCACCTCTTGACGACCAAATCCGCATTGCTACAGTTCTTACCCAGGCGGAAAAGCTGATTGCTAAACGCAAAGAGAGCATCAAGGCGTTGGACGAACTCTTGAAGAGTACTTTTCTTGAGATGTTCAGTTTAGATCATTTAGATGATAAGAATTGGGAATTAGAGTCTTTAAGTTCTAATACTGATATTGTTTCAGGTGTTACAAAAGGGAAAAAATACAAGACCAGTATTTTTAGAGAAGTACCTTACATGAGGGTTGCGAATGTCCAAGATGGGCATCTTAATCTTTCAGAGATTAAGACTATTGAAGTAACCGAAATCGAACTACAACGATACAAATTGAGAAAAGGCGATCTTTTACTGACAGAAGGCGGTGATCCAGACAAATTAGGGCGTGGTGCTGTTTGGAATGATGAAATTGATGAATGCATCCATCAAAATCATATATTTAGAGTAAGAGTTAAAAATAAATCGCTTAATCCCGTTTTTCTTAGCGCACTTATGGCTAGTAATTACGGTAAGAGTTATTTTCTTAAAGCAGCAAAGCAAACTACTGGAATAGCCTCAATTAACTCTAAACAATTAAAAGCTTTCCCACTAATTAAACCTCCTCTAACTCTCCAAAACCAATTCGGTTCCATCGTTGAAAAAGTCGAAGTGCTCAAAGCAAGATACAACAAAAGCCTCATTGAACTGGAAAACCTCTACGGTTCACTTAGCCAACGTGCATTTAAGGGAGAACTGGATTTGAGCAAGGTTCCCTTGGTTTACAAAAATGAAACGGAAGAATCAGAAATTACAGAAATAGGGAGACTTGATGGGGGATTGAAAAACGAATTAGAGTTTAATGATAAAGATTTAGTCGATTTGATAAAAAGATTTTCTGGTAAGATATTCAGCTTTGATGAACTTTGGATAGAGATTGAGTCACTAACAGATAAAGACATTCCTTTAAAAAATCGTATCCAGGAACAAATCATTGATTTGTTAGAATCGGATAAAGAAAATTTACAACAGGTATTTGATATTCTTTCATCTGAGGCTGATAAAATTGGCCATGAAAAACAGATAGCATTCAGAGGTAATTATGAAAATTAAACGACTTAAGATATTAACTTCCTTTAGAGGTCTGCCTGCGGGTTATGAAATATTGTTTAATGACGTACAAGCGAGAAATTCAATAGGAATTACTCCGATTTGTTTTGTCGGTTTGAATGGTTCCGGTAAATCGAATGTGTTGGAAGTTATTGCTGAGATTTTCTACTACATAGAGACTTATCATAAGGCACCAAAAGATAAACTTAAGTCATTTCAAACTGGTTTTGGATTTGAGATTGACTATGAGTTGCCGAGAGTATTCGTCATGTCAGCTCGCACTTCGTGGGATGAACTAAACTCATATTTGGATAATTCTAGGACTAATCCCATTATTAAGATCAAAAAACAAATCAATGAGTATCCTCAAATATCAGTTATGGCTAATGAAAAAGTTTTTACCTTAAGGAATAAGGACAATAATCGCAACGAAGGGCTTCTACCTGCACGCATTGTTGCCTATTCATCTGGAATGAATGAGTTGCTGAGTAATCCATTTATAAAAATGGACTTTAATTATTTCGAGGATCTTAAAGCTAAAACAGGAAACGATTCTTTAGCTATGAATCGTATGTTCTTCTTAAACTATGACTCTAACAAGTTAATAGCTGTCAGTAATTTTTTGTTTGATGCAGATGATTATGACATGTCTTCATTTACTGAAGGTCAAAAAGCTACCGACTTTGGTGGCATTGATTTAAGTGTAATAAAACGAGAACTTTGCGTCGAAGATCTTCATTCTTTTGTGATCAATTTAAAACTAAAAAAAAGTTTGCCATTGCATTCGGCTCTAAATATCGCATTATCTAATCTTAAAAAATGTGCTACGTTCATAAATGAATCTACTAGAGAAACAAAAAATGATATATTTACTGATATTGAGCTTGTCTACTGGGTCAATAAGTCAACAAAAGAAGCATTTAGGTATTACTTTAAAACAGCCTACGATTTATTTAGAGTATTTTACTTCTTGCAATTGCTTAATATTGATCTAATAAGTCAAGATATTAGAAAAGCTGTCGCAGCTGCCACTGCAGGTTCATATGATAATCTTTCTGATGAATTGCCAAAGCATGAGGCTAGCAATCTTGCTTTTAGAATATCGGGTATTAGTTTTTATAAACAGAATAGTGCGCTTTTAAATTACAGAAAGTTTTCTGATGGAGAACATCAACTACTCCAGGTTTTTGGTAGTCTATTGCTAATGGATACTACAGGCTCTTTATTTCTTTTGGATGAACCTGATACTCATTTCAACCCAGATTGGCGCTCTAAATTTGTTCATATGGCAAATGAATCAATTGACAAAGAACGTGATCAAGAGATAATACTTACAACACATTCTCCCTATATAGTTTCAGACTGCAGAAGAGAGTGTGTTTACATTTTTCAAAGAAATCCTGACGGAACCGTTAGTCAGCCAAAGTCACCAGACATAAACACCTTCGGTACATCTATCGATATCCTTTCAGATGTCGTTTTCGGCAAAGACGATACCATATCAGAGCTATCCAAAAAGAAAATTGACGAAATACGTCAAATGCCTTTAGAGACCTTAGAAGATATACAAGCAGCAAAAGAAGCATCCAGAGTTCTGGGTGAATCTGTAGAAAAGGTTTTGTTGTTCAAATACCTTATAACAAAAGAAAGTGAGCTAAAAAATGATAAGGGCATATAAGTATGTTGACACAATTCATACCAGGCTAAATGAATATGTACTTGCATTTTTTCGTAAGATAGAAGTTGATACAAATGGATTCAGAGATGATTTGTTTGAACCCGACTTTCTTCCCATAGTAAAACGTCATCGAAAAATACTTGTGGAAAGGTTTAAGATATTATACAAGTATGTTTCCAGTCTGTCGGCAGCTGAACGTCAGTCATTTTGTCAAAGAGTTATTCAAAGCAATCAAATAGAAATAATTTGCCGTGGAGAATATAGACCAGAAGCTATTGCCGACAAACCGACCGGCATAAATAAGATTATGAAGAATTTATTCCTTGATTTGTATAATCAAGTGCTTGATGGAGAGCCGTTTCGTGAAAACGCTCATACAACTCTACGAGATCATTTTAATCAGTTTAGCAATGCAAATAAAGACATTACTTTATGTCCCATCTGCGGTATTTCGGAGTTGAAAAAATCTCAGGATGAATCCCGAGATCAATATGATCATTTTCTGCCAAAATCATTGTACCCTTTTTCTTCAATAAATTTCTACAATCTGGTGCCCTGCTGTATAGATTGCAACTCCTTAGCAATAAAAGGAGACAGGGATACTATTGCAATATCAACTGGAAAGCTCTTTTTCCCATATGATGATAGCCATAAAGGTATTTCATTAGTTGTAAGGGTACGAAATGATAATCCTGAGACAGAGAAAATAGATTGGGAACTAATTTTTAGCAGTCCCGACAATAAAAATGATGAAATTGAATCTTGGAAAACAATTTACTCAATTGAGGAGCGGTACCAAGGATACATAGGTGCTCGTATCACCAAATGGTATAAACACTATTTCAGTTATATAAAAAGTCCAAAATTATCCGAATTAGATATTTCAACCAAAGAGGCATGCTACATAGAAGTATTTGAACAAGATGAGACCTTGGGTTTAAGCTATATTCGTAAACCAGCATTATTTGCTTTACTTGCGGGGTCGAATACTGTACAAGCAGAAATCGAGGCACTGCAATACGCATAGTCAAAAACTCTATTCTTATCCCGACCTGTTTCACTAAGGCACCAGGGGGATTTCGTAAATGAGAGTTTCCAAGTGGAAAAATTAAACTTTGAGAGACACATCAGGAATGCGTAAGACGTGAGGAGCGGAAGTTAAAGCCTATAGTCAATGAGCAATTGCTTTGTTTTGATATTGAAGTCCCTGACAAACATTTGCCGGGGACTTGTTGTTACTATTGGATAATCTTTATTCATGTTAGTTCTTGTTCTAAATTACTAAAGATATCCGTATTAAAAAAGTCTGACAATGAGATTTCTAAACCATCACATAACTTTTTAATGGTTACTATACCAGGGTTCAGACTCTCATTATTTAGAATGCTCTTTATAGTCGATTGTGGTACGGCGGCACGATAGCTCAAAGCATTGGGCGTTATATTCCGTTCTTTGCAAAGTTCAACAATTCTATTCGCTACTGCTTGTCTCGTATCCATGAATACACCTCCTAGTGAGTTATCACTAATTAAAGCATAAAGAAGAAGAGTAAATTTTGTTAGTGATATAGCACTAAGATATATTATGTGTCATAATTAGTTATATAACACTAACTGTGCAGAGGGGTGTATTTCGCATGCCAGATTATAAAGAAATGTATTTTCAACTTGCCGCCAAAGTTGCAAATGCCGTTGATATTCTTGTAGAAGCGCAGCAGCAAGGAGAAGCCGATTATTCTAAAGAAGAGCGCCCGGTTATTCTGCTTACAGATTCTAGATCAGATGAGAAGGGTAGCGATCAAGATGATGATCAATTGTAGCGAGAGCACGCCTTTAATGAGTACGATTAGAGAGGTAAATAATAATGGACGAAGTAAAGGTATCAAAAGCTAGCTTTATTCAGTGGTTTGCACCGCTAATTAATGCTCTAAGAGAATTAGGTGGTTCGGCAACTCCTGAGAAGGCTCGCGATCAAATTGCCCGAGACCTCAATTTAGGAAGCGATGTCATTGCTGAAACAAGAGGAAAAACAGGGGGTAAAAAATTTGCCAATGAGGTTGCTTGGGCTAGGAATTATTTAGCTTATGAAGAGTTGATTGATAAGTCCGTCAGAGGAGTCTGGACACTTACTCCCAAAGGTATGGAAATGGAACTGACAGATGAAATGGCTAGTGAGATCTTCTTCAAATGGGTTAATATTCTTAAGGAGCGTCGTGAAGGAAATCCAGACCCTACAACTGTGCAAAACCAGTCAGACAAGAGGCTTTATTGGATGTATGCTCCAGGTGAAGGCTCCAATATGTGGAATGAATTCTATGACAATGGTATTATGGGCATTGGCTGGGATGAATTGGGAGATTTTAAGCAATACCCTACTAAGGAATCCATGAAAGAGAAAATGAAAGTCATTTACGGCCAAGAATACTCCTATAAGAACGCTGGACATGCAACCTGGCAGTTTGCTAATGAAATCAAAAAAGGTGACATCATTTTCGTCAAGAAAGGCATAAAAAAGATTATCGGCCGCGGCGTTGTTACGTCGGATTATATATTTGATCAATCGAGAGAAGAGTATCGCCATATTCGCACTGTAAATTGGACGCATAAGGGCGAATGGGATCATGAAGGTCAAATCGTAATGAAAACCCTTACGAATATTACCCCGTACACTGACTACTATAAACGACTTGAAAATATGTTCGCTGTGTCATCAGATGATCTACTAATCCCTGACGTCGTAGCTGTGTCTAAGTTTGATGAATACACTGCAGATGACTTTTTATCCGAGGTATTCATGCCCGAGGAGCGATATAATACCTTAAAAAATCTCCTTTTAAAAAAGAAGAATATTATCCTGCAGGGCGCACCCGGCGTTGGCAAAACCTATGCGGCAGAGAGATTAGCTTATTCTATCATGGGTGAAAAGGATACCAGCAGAGTGATGGTTATTCAGTTTCATCAGAGCTATAGTTACGAAGATTTTATTATGGGATATCGTCCAACTGAAAGTGGTTTTTCTTTAACTAAAGGCCCGTTCTACGATTTTTGCAAAGAAGCTGAACCGGATGATCGAGAATATTTTTTCATCATCGATGAAATTAACCGAGGAAACCTCAGCAGGATTTTCGGAGAGTTGTTAATGTTGATTGAAAATGATAAACGAGGCAAGGAGTTACGTCTGCTCTATTCAGACGAACAATTCTCTGTGCCGGAAAATGTCTATATTATCGGCATGATGAATACTGCGGATCGCAGTCTGGCGATGATTGACTATGCGCTTCGCCGTCGTTTTGCTTTTTTTGAATTCGAGCCGGCTTTCGCAAGTGCAGGTTTTAAACGCTATCAGGCGACAGCAGCGAATAAAAATTTAGATAGTCTGATAGGAATTGTTGAGGCGATGAACCGTGTTATAGCCAGCGATGCCTCACTTGGCAGTGGTTTCTGTGTTGGCCATAGCTATTTTTGTACTGGGGATGTTATTAATGATGGGTGGCTGTCCGATTTAGTGGAATATGAACTTATACCGCTGATCAAAGAATACTGGTTTGATGAACCATCAAAGGTGGAACACTGGTCTCAAAAATTACGTGGTGCTATTACATGATCAGGATGAAAAATGTTTATTATATGCTGGCTTACGCCTATCAAACACTGAATGAAGAGGGATTCAGCAGTATTAAATCCGAGGACTTTGAAAACGTCCATGATTTAATGGCGGCGATTCTGATTCGCGGTGTTTCTAATCAAATAAAGCGGGGCTTGCATAGAGATTTTGTCAGACAGACAGAAATTCTCGGTAATTTACGAGGCAAAATTGACATCACAAATTCTATTAAGCATCAGACTATGTTGCAACGACGCATGGTCTGTCAGTATGACTTGTTCTCTGAAAATACATTGCTCAACCAAATATTAAAAACCACTCTGCACCTGTTAATACGCTGTGGGGACGTAAAAACAGAAAATCGTAAGGCACTGCGCAAGCTTTTGCTCTTTTTTGAAAATGTCAGTATGCTCGATGCCTTTCATATTAATTGGAGTGCTCTTAACTATCACCGTAACAACTCAGCCTATAAATTGTTGATCAATATCTGTTGGCTAGTCATTAAAGGGCTTTTGATGACAACCGAGAACGGCGAATATAAGATGGCTAAGTATTTAGATGATCAGCAAATGCACAGGTTGTATGAGAAATTTGTCCTCGGCTATTTCAAACGAGAGTATCCGCACTATTCTGCCAGAGCAGCTTATATCGACTGGAATGTTGACGATGGTATGCTTGATTTTCTACCAGTCATGAAATCAGACATTATGCTTACCAACGGTAGTAAAATACTGATCATCGATACGAAATATTATGGGCAAACCATGCAAAGGAATACAAGGTATGACAGTACCACCATTATCTCGGGCAATTTGTATCAAATATTCACCTATGTTAAAAACAAAGATTTCCTTGGGAGCGGAAACGTAAGTGGTGTGCTTTTATATGCGAAGACCGATGAAGACATTACTCCCGATAACGACTATCTGATGGGTGGTAATCAGATAAGTGTCAAAACACTCGATCTAGGTGCTGAATGGACTGAAATTAAGACGCAGCTCGAAGGTGTAGCCGCAATGATAGCAATTTAATGCTATGTTTGGTCTCGCTACGCAGGAAGTGAAATGAATATAGTTGATTAAAGAAAACAAATCAGGCCGCCTCAGTTTGAGGCGGCCTGAGCCATGGAATAGTCTAAATAAGATGCACGATTTTGTCTGTGATATTATGCTACAAGGATTGGGGCAGGTTCGAATTTTTTGTTCCGTCAGTTCGGAGTGATTTGTGTCATGCTATTGGCTTTGGCCTAGTTATCATCGCTTGTTGATTTTTTCCATTATCTTGTAGAGAATTATTAAAGGATTACCCAATAATCTTGTCGAAAAATACCTTGTGAGAAATTAAATTAGTGTCAACGAGTTATACTTAAACATAATAGTATTCTTTAGGTAGGTAAAAAAAATCATGGCTCTCTGAGTCAAATCTATTGGTTGGGTGATGCATTTCTTTGAATAATACTGAGAATCTTGAACAGGGTAAAAAGCTTCTTCTCCAAGTATTCCGTTATCTCCAAGCCCTTGACCAGCTTAAAAACCCCGTACCCATGGATATTAATGCTCAACCGTGGTTACTGTGGTTTAAAGATCTGCCGGAGCATTCAGCAATCCGTCGTGGGAATCCAGCGGGTTATGCCATAGAAGATGAAAGTCCGGCTGACGACTTTATCTTAAAGGTAGGACGCCCTGAACTTTCTGACCCTCCCCCTCCGCCGGTGCGCTTACTTTCCTGGCTGGAGAAGGGGTGGCAAGAGGTTGAGGGGGCTGTTAAAGTTATTCCCGAAAAGCAAGAGAAAATCGCCGCCAGAACAATTCGCTTTGACGAAGATCCAATTCGGGAGAGACTATATACGGAGTGGAGAGAAAAATGGGAAAAGTGGCTGAAAACAAAGGGCTCAGAGAAGGCTGAGGCTGAGGGTAGTAATTTCAAACCGGCTCCGCCGACTGAGCTTGTTCCTTGGCTGACAGCGGATTGGCAAACTAGTGAAGACATAATTCAGACCAAGAAAACTCTCCTCGAGCCAGAGAAAATAATAACCATACGTTTCGAGGACGACTTCGAACGTCCCAGACTTCTTAATGAATGGTCTCCGAAACTCCAGACCTGGGTTCATAAGGAACGCCCGGCCCGTCAAGCAATGGCCATCTTTACGAAACTTTACGACCTTTATTCACGCCTGGAACGTGAGTCTGAGCAGGTCGAACTTGTCTTGGGTGATGGCCTATTAGATTGGCCGGACAGCTCAGCCGGAAGTCTCAATCATCCCATACTATTACTTCGGCTGCGCATTGAATTCGACTCCGCTCTGCCCGAATTTACAGTGTCTGAAGGGGACAAACCAACCGAGCTTTATAGCGCGTTACTACGTCTTATTCCTGATGTAACTGCCAAGGCGATGAATGCTTTACAAGAAGATTTAGATCATGGTGGCTGGCATCCGCTGGGTGGGGATGATACGTCCGAGTTCCTTAAGCGCTTAGTCATTCAACTTTCTCCCTACGGTGAGCTAACCACCTCGAACTCGAAAAATAAGCGGGAAATTCCAACGATTCAGCGCAATCCTTTGTTGTTTTTGCGCAAAAGGACACTTGGTTATAGCCAGGCCCTTGAAGCCATCATTGAAGATTTGCCGGAACGTGACGATGTGCCGGATTTTTTGAAAAACATCGTGGGTATTATAACTGAAAAATCAAGGGATGTGGATGGTGGGGGAACCCCCACTGGTATAGACCCTAACGGAGAAGATGAACTCATTCTGCTCAGCAAAGAAGCCAATGGGGAACAATTACAAATTGCCCAACGCTTGGATCGCCAGGGTGCTGTTTTGGTTCAAGGCCCCCCTGGGACCGGTAAAACCCATACCATTGCCAATCTGATTGGGCATTTATTGGCTCAAGGAAAAAGTATTTTGGTCACCAGTCATTCATCAAAGGCCTTGCAAGTCCTGCGTGAAAAGGTTGTTGAACCACTTCAGCCCCTATGCATCAGTCAAATTAGTGATGATAGCCGGGACCAAATGGATCGGGCGATTGATGCAATCACGGAGCGGCTTTCAACGTCTAATGCGGAGGTCTTAGAACGGGAAACAGAACAATTGCAGACTCAGCGGCTGGAGCTTATCCGACGGTTAAGAGAAAACCGGCATAAATTGCTTCTGGCTCGTCAGGATGAATATCGTTCCATCGTAGTGGATGGCAAAGAGTACGCCCCCTCAGAAGCTGCCCGTCTGGTCAAAGAAACGCAAGATATTAATAACTGGATTCCGGGTCCGGTTGTCTTAGGGGTGCCCTTACCGCTATCAGCTCTTGAATTTGCAGAATTATATCGGACGAACGTCAGCTTGACTCCGGAGGACGAAAGGGAACTTAATACCGCATTACCTGTGCCCGAGCATTTGCCAACGCCTTCAGAATTTGAGCAGTTTGCGGCTGAGAAAAAAACTGTGGATAGTGTAGAGCTTGCTGATCGTCCGGAACTGTGGTCTGCCAATGACCAAAGGACGAATCCAAAGGATCTGGAGAATTTGAGTGAACGACTGCTTAAGGCTGCCGAAGTTCTGAATACTCAGGAGCAATGGCGTCTCAATGTTCTTGAGGCTGGATTAGATGGCGGCACAGCTCGTGATTCTTGGGAAAACCTCATAAATCAGGTTGAAAAAGTGTCCAGGCAAGCGCTGGAGGCCAAAGAACTCTTGCTTGAATTGGGCCCTGCTTTGCCAAGTCATATGAGTTTTGAAGAGATGGAAAAGGTTCTCGCCGAAATTCTGGATTTTTTGGAACAAAGTACTAAGCTCACGAGCTTTAAACTTTGGACAAAACGGCAATGGAAGGTTTTTATTGAAAATGCGTGTGTTGAGGGCAGGCCCCCTTCAGAGAAAAAGCATTTTGAGGCTCTTAGGGTTGCCCTTGAGTTGACCAAAGCCAGAACTAAACTTATTGAACGCTGGCAACGCCAGGTTGCCGTCTTAGGTGGGCCCGGTCGTGAAGAACTAGGGAACACTCCCGAAAATGTCTGTCAGCAGTTAGTTTATGCCCTTCGGCAAGGTCTTGATTGGGCAGCTACCCAATGGAATCCCCTCTTAGAGGAACTGATACGCTTGGGTTTCGAGTGGGAACTTTTCCTGACTAATGTCCCGATTCGTGGTGGTGAGTACGGTCGTTTGTTGAGGATTCACGATCTGGTTAAGAGTGAACTATCTCCGCTGCTGATTGCCCATGCCACCTATTGCCATAAAGTACAATTACAGAACAAACTTGAGGAGTTAAAGGCTCTCGTTAAGTCTGCCGAGCAGGCTGCAGTGGTTTCTTTCCTTTATGACGCTCTCTCCAGTCTAAGTTCTTCTAGCTATACCCAAGCCTATCAGCGTTTGATCGAGCTCACTTCCAAACGTCAGGATATTGAACTGCGCAATAAGTTGTTAGCAAAACTTGAGTTGGCAGCGCCTAATTGGTCAAGTGCTCTCCGATCACGGACTGATTTACATGGGCAAGGCAGAATTCCCGGCAATCCCACAGACGCCTGGTTATGGTGTCAACTGCAGGGAGAATTGGAACAACGGGGAAAGACCTCCATGGAGGGATTACAGGCGCGTATCACACAACTTTCTAACGACCTGCGTCAAACAACGGCCATACTCGTTGAGAAAAAGTCCTGGGCAGCTCAAGTAAGACGGACGACCCTAACCCAACGTCAAGCACTTCAGGGCTGGAAAGAAATCATGCATCGTATTGGCAAGGGGAAAGGGAAACGTGTGCCCCGGTTCCTGGCCGAAGCGCGTAAACTAATGCCAATCTGTCAATCGGCGGTGCCTGTCTGGATTATGCCCTTAAGCCGCGTCATCGATAATTTTAATCCAAAGACCAACCGTTTTGACGTGGTCATCGTCGACGAAGCTAGTCAGGCAGATGCCATGGCCTTAACCACCTTATATGTAGGAAGCCAAGTCGTGATCGTAGGTGACCACGAACAGGTTAGTCCTGTAGGCGTTGGACAAAATCAAGATGAAATCCAGAAGTTAATTGATGAACATTTGCCGGGTATTCCTAACAGCCAGCTCTACGATGGCTTGTTCTCAATTTATAATTTAGGCATGACAACCTTTGATCCTATTTGCTTACGAGAACATTTCCGTTGTGTATCGCCAATCATTCAATTCAGTAACTTCTTATCCTACAATGGAAAAATTAAGCCCTTGCGTGATGAAAGTGACGTTAAACTTAAACCTTTTACCGTCGCCTATCGAGTCGAGGGAGGGACTTCCCGGGGTAAGACCAATGAGAAAGAGGCTCAGACCATTGTTTCGTTAATCCTTGCTTGTATTGAAAACCCTCTCTATAAGGACGCTTCAATGGGGGTGATCTCTCTGGTTGGGGAAGAACAAGCCATGTTGATTGATCGCCTCTTGCAAACAAATTTATCCCCCTCAGAATATATCAGACGAAGGATTCAATGCGGCAATCCTGCCAATTTCCAAGGGGATGAACGTGACGTCATTTTCCTGTCTGTTGTCGATGGGCCGACTGGGCAGGGCCCACTGACTCTCAGGCGTGAAGGTGCCCATGATATGTATAAGAAACGATTCAATGTTGCAGCAAGCCGAGCACGTGATCAGTTATGGGTTGTCTATTCCCTTGATCCTGACTTGGATTTGAAAGTAGGAGATATTCGCAGGGATCTGATTAAACATGCTCAGGATCCCTATGCCGTGACAAAAGCGATTGAACAGCAGGAAACCAAGACCGAGTCTGAATTTGAACGCCAGGTTTTAAGGCAATTAGTTCATAGGGGGTACCGTGTTATACCTGAGTGGCCGGTTGGTGCCTTTAGAATTGATATGGTTGTTGAAGGCAACGGTAAACGCCTCGCCATAGAATGTGACGGTGATCGTTATCACACCTTAGAAAACCTTGGTGAAGACAGGCACGTCAGGCTATCTTGGAACGCCTTGGCTGGCGCTTTGTCCGTATCAGGGGCAGTGAGTTCTTTAGAGATCCTGAAAGAGCTATGAGGCCTGTCTTTGAGCGGCTTCACGCATTGGAAATTCCAGCCGCAGGGATGAAGAATGATGAGGTTGCGATACAATCAACGGAGTGTCCAGAGACGGAAGTTTTTAGACGTGCTGCTGAAATTCGCCGGGAGTGGGGTATTGAGCCGGAAATAAGTCCGGAGATTAGCGATGTTGTTCAATTAGAAACGGAACCGGCATCCTCAAATAAACGAGATCTTGTTGAGCAACTAGAGGGCCATACCATTCCCTTGGTCAGGCGTTTAGGTAGAAATACTCCTTCCCAAGTCAAGTTCCGGGATAAAATTATACATCCACACACAGTCTCCGATATTTTAACCAGTGTGTTGGAAGAATTGCTGGTTTTACGTCCGGATATTATTAATAAGCTTGATTCTTTATACCCATGTCGAAAACAGCGTTTTTCTTATGATAGCTCAATATTTCCTGACAATGTAAAACTTGAGAAGTTATCGAATGGTATGTATGTCTTCAGCACCTCTAATGTTGTGAGAACGATCCGCATGACCTATAGTATTCTTGATTTATGTAGGTACAAAAAAGAGGAGCTTCAGATGATTTTTTGTACGGCTTAAAGGGCTAGTGATTCAAAGTAAACGAGTGACCGACTTGCGAATGGTCACTCGTTTGCTATTTTGAACGAAAAGGCCCATGGGCTGCATCCTTACTTTTGAATTCCATCCTACCAAGGAATACTGGCAAAAGCTCGGATTAATCAGCCTCATGGACCGATATCTTGAAGTTCGTAACATTTGATGAACCGCCGAATACCGAACGGTAGGCCCAAGGCCCTGCTCAAGTATAGAGAGTGGGGCAAGTGGCTGGAGGAGTCGGTGGATTTCTCCCAGAGCAGGGCCAATAAGATGATGCGTATCTTCAATGATTACGGAGCCGGACAGCCTACTTCCTCAAATTCGGATCTGGATCCGAATTTGAACTACAGCCAGGCGGTGCTTCTCTTAGGGAGGATGCAGACCCGGGGACTATCACAAAAAGGGGTACTTCCCTTTGCGATAAACTCCCTCCTCAGCTTTCCTGCAAAAGGATAAACATCCTGAAAAATATATTTATGAATCCGTATTAAATGGGTAATACCAAATTTACCTTTTACAGTCTGCTCATTTTCAAGTTAATATTGCCGAATCATTAGGGTCATAAGTTGAAAAGCCGTTACCCATTTTATAGTCCGAATTTAGCAGAGTGTCTTTCCTTTATCCTTGCAATTGCTTCTCTGCCGGTAATTTTATCTTCAAGGTACAGTTTGCCAAGTGCTTGAGCATGTAAACTTGGGTGCAATCCTTCTATCGCCATTGAAGCTCTGACACCGGAAATTACTCTTTTATGATTTCTTTTACCCTTTATAACACTCGTTTTCGAAGCGATTCACCTCTTAAGTTATTATACGCAAATCCATGATAATAGACAATTATTAACATGCGTTTACTCGAAATTAAAGATGTAAGTAATCACTTGCCAACCAGTGGCAACTCAATTACGGGGTTAGGTTTATTTTATGGTCTTTATCACGACATGATAGATAGGAAATGAGCTCGCCTTAATGCTTGTCTCGTATTATGAGGCGGCCTGATCCCTGGAATAGTATGGATAAGTGCATGCTTATGTCTGGAAGATTGTGCTATGATAATTGCAACAGATTGTCGTGGGACGGTTAGCCACACCCTTTTAGAAAGGGGGTGGTAGGATGATCTCAATGGTTGAGGCGATGTATCTTATGATTGCATTTGCTACACTCGTTGTTATGATCACGAAAAAGAAATAACCGCCCCTGCTAAGGATTGCGGTTATTTCTTATAACTTGTAAATCTGACTAACCTTTGGTTAGACAATCTGCCGGACTGGCGTGATTTCAACACGTCAGTCCTTTTATAATAGTATATCCATGGATTGTAAAATATGCAACCAGCTCACATAGCTGGAGGAAGGTAAAAAAATACAGCAAATCCGGAAGACATTGGGAAGATAGTTGCTTCTGCCCGCGCCTAGGGAAAGACTGTCATTCTGATTGACCTCCTTCTCACGGAAGATCAGCAATTGCAGGAATATGCGGCGAAAATAAAACAGGCCGGGGTGGAGGTTTTGGCCTGTAAGAGGCTTGCGCCGATAGTTACGGTGTGTCGGAAGTTTTAGAGAATATGGGCATAAACGTAATGTATACAGGTCAGGAACTGACAGATTTCCTGAAAGACGAAACTACGAGAGTTCTTACGGTCTGATTGTCCTATTCTGTGGAACTTATTTCACTAATTTCATCTATAGAACTATCTTTAAAAGTAGCCGAAGAAGGCAAAGCGTACTTACATGAAGAAGTTGAAGAAATGGCTGCATAATTCATGCGGCACGAGAGTTGAATAACATGAGACCTCAACCTTGGGAGAAGGCATAATTTCCTGAGGTTTTCTTTTAGGGCAAAGCCTATGCGGACTAAACTATATTGTTTTTTTTATGATGAAAGGTGGACATTGAAAATGGAAGTATCACTCTACGAACAAATATATAATTTAGAAGATAGGCTGTTACACCTGAGATTCGTCGATCTAGAGAGGAAATTTCAATGCTTCTAGCTGAAATTTTATTGAATTTGGAGTTTCCGGGCGCACATTCTATAAATTACAAGTTGTTGAGGAATTACCTTATTCTCCTGCTGTTCCAGTGATTATTGAGGATTTTCAAGTGAAAGTCTTAGCGACGGATGTGGTACTAGCTACCTATCGGGCAGTTAAGACCAATGAATCTAGAGAAGAAATGAGGAATTCATTAAGAAGTTCAATTTGGAAGTTCATCGATGGCAGGTGGCAAATGGTCTTTCATCAAGGAACCAGAACAATGGAGTACTGCAAGTGACATTATAAGAAGCGAATGATTGAATTATTTATGTACTTGGGTTGACGATTGTTTCTTGGTTAAATTGAGTCAGAGGTGATACAAAGTGCATTATTTTACTAAAGAATGGTATGAATTGGAGACTAGTGCTCATTCGGGGTTAGAAAAAGATAAGCAAGCAGAAGCTATTTCTGAAGAATACTTTCAAGAATTATACAAGCAAAAATTTGAGGAATTATTAAAAGAATTGCAGATTGTACATGAGGAAATCGCCTTAAAGTATCAAACCCTTAAAGAAGGTCAGATTAAATATGAACTAGTTAATAGAAAGAAAGTAGCGGAAAATTTTTATCAATCATGTTTAGAAAATCAAAGTCGCATCAAAAACACCTTACCTGAAGAGATACTTAAAAAAATTGCTGATATACGAATATTTGTATTACATAAAGCGACACGGCAAGTTATAGAGGAAGTGACTCAATTTTGTCAGGGCAATATAGAATTAAAGATGAAAACAATAGAAGACTATAGAAAATATTCTAAAGAAGTATCTAAAGATCAAGACAACAGTGTGCTGGAAGAAGTTAATTTCCATGATCGTACTGTTGTAGATATAGAAGAAACAGAAAAAACCTTCTTTCCTGAGTTCCTGATTGGTCATTCCTTCGATATTCATATTAATGATGAATTGCGCCCGTTCCTCCTTTGGGATACCTAAAAAGAAGCACCGCCTGGCTGTAGTTCAGATTCGGATTCGGATCTCAATCTGAGGAGGTAAGCTGTTCGGCTCCGTACTCATTGAAGATACGCATCAGTTTATTGGCACTGCTCTGGGAGAAATCAGGCCAAGAAATTTGGGTGGCTTTAGCTACGGTTGGTATGGTTATCCAGGTTTTGGCGCAGGAGTTGCGTTTGGTTCGATTGCCACATTGGTTTTACTTCCCCTGCTCTTCATCTAGTTATATAGTGGTGTCCTTCCACTGTGCTGATAGACGAAAAAGTCCGAAGCCTTCGGTCTTTTTCGTCTATCAGCACAGTGGAAGGTTTTCATTGTTAGTTTCTTATTTCCTGGAGTAAGAGACTGAATTTATGTGAGCGGCAGATAGCGGCTCGTAAAAACATTCTGTCTTTTGGTATTCTGTTAACAACAGTGAAATTAGAAGCCAGGAGGTTACTATGGGAGCCGATGGGCTCACCGATATTTTCACTTGAGTGATCGGGACAAACTCATGATTAAAACAGCTATTCGACTCAAGAGATTCTTTATTTAATTTGTTGACCCAGTAATGCAAGCTGGAAAGGGTGTTTGTTTTGCTGACACCAGGTCTGAGCGTTCAGCCCACCTATTCCGATAATCACAAATACGTTCTTGCCATAGTTCGCGTTTTAATTCTCTATATTCATAAATACCTCCAAACTTTGATTTGAAAGCATTATCTCATTTCTAGGCGGTGGTTTTAAGACGCGTTCCATTTGACGCTTACGTATTTTCTGCTTTAAGATTTCTAACGGGTGCACGTACAGTGGAATAAGAGCCATTGAAATCTCTCTCAGAGACTAGTCGATCATAAATACGCTTAACTGTGTGCTTTTGCTTTTTTAGATTTTCTTGTTCATCTCTTTAAGGCAGCTCAGAATGAACGATTTGATGTATCAGTGGTTACATCGGGTTATCGCTGATAAACTTTTCAAACATCTGGATGAGTGGATCCTTCACAATACTTTGTAACGGTGGGTCTTGAAATATTTAAGCTTTTTGCTATAGGTCGTAAGGATTCTCCATCGATAAAGTGGGTACAATTGCTGAATACACGTCCACTTCAATGATCACACCTTTCATTTCTCCCCGTGGATTATTTGATATTATTCTACAGGTTTTTTTAGGACAGGTGGTAAACTAATAAACTGTCAAAAGGTGCTGAAATGGTACACTTTTACATTATCATTCAAAGTAGATTTAAGGGTAAACGCAAAAAAATGCGCATCTTGCAGTGTGATTTTCGGTGTAAAAGCAATTAAATTATTGTAGAGTGATAACAAGTCTAATTTGCCAAATGAGGTTTTGAAATATTAATTCTAGATTTGAACTTATGCTCATTATTTTACCAGTGGATCATTACTTTATGATGGTCTGTAATGTATATTCTTGTGATTGTGTGCTTTGTTCCTATTTGTATGCTTAAATCGGTGTTGTCTAACAGATAAGTATTCCTCCTGACTTTAGAAGTTAGAGGGGGGAAAAATAGCCGAATCGCTTGGAGCACAAGCGATTCGGCTATTTTAAAAATGTCCTATTATTTTAGGTTTTTTGTTAAGTCTAATTTTGTGCATGAACGAAACTTAGTTAGTGTCATGTGTGTCTTCAGTTGAGGAAGCATGAGGATCGTGGCTAAATCTAAATATACTTGGGATATCTGTGTTGGTGTGACTACATTGTTGGGATAGTCTCCCTGAACTAGGACTAGTGGATCCTGAATGGCCTGCATGATCTGAGCAGCAGAGACACTCTTTCCGCCAACCTCTTCAAGAAGGTATTGTGCATAGCGCAGCATACACAATGAAATAAAGCACATAGCAAAATGACCTTTTATGTGTTCATCATTCCATACGAAGACAGGACGCGCTCTAAGATCAGTCTTCAGTATCCGAAAACTCTCTTCGATCTTCCATAGTCCGCCGTATATCCTGGCAACTTGTTCAGTGCT